>NZ_RXMA01000002.1:254468-394448 GCF_003966125.1 Azospirillum griseum | reverse complement strand
TCGACCCAGCTCCCGCCATAAGGGCCGACATACAGAATCCATTTCAACGAACGCTGCTACTCATCTTTTCCAAATGCGATTCCCGTGCCCGGTTTTGCGGCCTTTTGGGGCCATTTGCCACGGATCAGCCCTGTTCGGTTGAGGAAAGCGGTGCCAGCGTCGGGGAGGTCAGCAGACGCCGTCCGGCACCGGCGGCGATGTCAGCCAACCGGTCGGCCAGCGCGGGCGTGCCGGTGAACAGCACGGCCACCGCCGCCACGCCCGGCCCCTGCGCCGTCAACGCGCCCAGCGCCTCGCCCGCGCGGTCGCCGCAATCCAGGACACCGGCCACAGACAGGTCGGGGTGGGCGCGGCGCAGCCCGTCCAGCAGCGCGCCCAGCCACAGCACCCCGAGCGCGCCATCGGCCAGCAACGTCAGCCCCACGCCCGCCGCCCGCGCGGAGTCGACCGCCGCCCGCGCGTCGTCGGCCCCGCGCACGGGAAGGACCAGGGAGGGGGATGCAAGCATGGTGTCGGCTGTGGTGTCGGCTCGTGGATCGGACCCGATGGGTGACGCGGGTTTTGCAGTCTTCGCCCCGGATGTCCAGCTTCTTGCGAAAATTGAGGCAGGTCAAACCACCGATTGGTGCAGCGGCGCTATGGTTGGGACCGGGCAGGGGGACCGCCGGGGTGGTCCCTGCCTTGTGAAATCGCGCCGGTCGGGAACAGCGTCATGATGGAATACAAGGGTTACAAGGCCCAGATCGATTTCGACGCCGAAGCGGGAACCTTCGTTGGCGAGGTCATCAACACGCATGACGGCATCGGCTTTTCCGGCCGGTCGGTGGACGAGCTGATGACCGCCTTCCGGCGGGCGGTGGACGAGTATCTGGAGCTGTCCTGCGACATGGGCGGCGAGGCGGTTCACCCGTTCTCCGGCCAGCTTGCCATCCGCGTCAACCCCATGCTGCACCGCGCCATCGCCATCTGTGCCGAGCGGGAGGGCAAGAGCGTCAGCGCCTGGATCGCCGAATGTCTGAGCCGGGCGGCCGGGGTCTCCCCGTCCCGCATGGGGGGGTGATTTTGCATTTTGCGAAGCTCTTTGCAACGAAACGGTTTGGTGTTTGCGTTGCGCAACGCGGCGTCACAGCCGTCGATCCCCTCAGAGAAACGGCTGGTCATGCGTCCGGGGGGTGTTTCCATTCAATTTCACCCCCGACATCCAGATTTCTGAATTGGCATCTGGATTGCTTTCCCTGACCACGAACAGGTTCAAAGGGGAACGTCATGGGCGGAACAAAACTGACTTTGCGGGCCAAGCTGTGGGGTTTGGTCGCGTTGGCGAGCGTGGCGTCCGTCAGCATTGCGGCGGCGGGGCTGTGGCTCAACAAGCAAAGCATGTATGAGGACCGGAAGGCATCCCTTCAGCACGTCGTTGAAATCGCGCATGGGCTGGCCACCGGCTATGAGGCCGAGGTCAAGGCCGGGCGCTTGACCCGCGAACAGGCGTTCGAGCGGTTCAAGGCCAACATCAACACGATGACCTACGGCGGCAAGGAGTACATTTTTGTCCAGAACATGCAGTATCAGACGGTCGTTCACCCCTTCCGTCCCGAGGTGATCGGCAAGGACCAGCGCGACAACAAGGACGCCAACGGTGTTTACTTCGTGCGGGAGCTGGTCGACACCGCCCGCAACAAGGGGCAGGGCTTCGTGTCCTACATGTACCCGAAACCCGGCTCCGAAACCCCGCTGCCGAAGCTGAGCTTCGTGAAATTCTTCGACCCCTGGCAGTTGGAGATCGGGACCGGCGTCTACATCGACGACCTCGACACCCGCTTTCAGGACAATTTGACGAAGGTGGCGGGCGTGGTTGGTTTGCTGGCCCTGCCGGTGATCCTGCTCATCGCCTTTGTCGGCAACGGCATCAGCACCCGCATTCGGCGCTTGGCCGCAGCGATGGGATCTCTGGCCGACGGGGATCTGGCCGTGACCGTGCCGGAAACCACCCGGTTGGACGAGTTGGGCGACATGGGCCGCGCGGTGCAGGTGTTCAAGGAGAACGCCGAGGCCCGCCGTCGGCTGGAGGCCGAACAGGCCGCCGTCGCCCAGCGGGCCGAGCAGGACAAGCGGCAGGCGATGGCCCAGTTGGCCCAGGGCTTCGAAGGTTCGGTCGGCGGCATGATCCAGGCCGTCTCAACCACCACCAGCGAGCTGGAGCGCAAGGTTCTCGCCATGTCCCAGGCCGCCGACCAGACCAACCAGTTGGCGGGCGTCGTGGCGATGGCCAGCGACACCACGGCGGCCAACGTGCAGACGGTGGCGGCGGCCTCGCAGCAGCTTAACAGCTCCATCGCCGAAATCGGGCAGCAGGTTTCCGAAGCCAGCCGCGTGGCCGACGAGGCGGTCGGGCTGGCCCAGCAGGCCAACAACCGCATCGGCAGCCTCGCCGACGCGGTGGAAAAGATCGGGACCGTCGTCGGCCTCATCAACTCCATCGCCGGTCAAACCAACTTGCTGGCGCTGAACGCCACCATCGAGGCGGCGCGGGCCGGTGAGGCGGGCAAGGGCTTTGCCGTGGTGGCGAGCGAGGTGAAGGCGCTGGCCAACCAGACCGCCAAGGCCACCGACGAAATCGGCGGGCAGATGAGCGGCATCCAGGCGGTGACGGGTCAGGCGGTGATGGAAATCCAGCGGGTGGCCGCTGTCATCGACCGGCTGAGCGGCATCGCCACCGCCATTTCCGCCGCCGTCGAGGAGCAGAACGCCGCCACCGCCGAAATCTCCCGCAGCGTCCAGCAGGCCGCCGCCGGAACCGGCGAGGTGTCCACCAGCATCGCCGGTGTGACCGTCGCCTCCGACCAAAGCGGGCGCACCGCGCGTGAATTGGTGGACGCGCTGGGCAAGCTCAGCGGGCAGGCCGATGGGCTGAAGAGCCAGGTCAGCAGCTTCCTCAACACCGTGCGCGCGGCGTAAACCTGCGCGCCCCACAACGGGGCGCAACGGCCAAACAAAAAGGGCGCTTCCCCGCAGGGAAGCGCCCTTTTGGCTCCGGCGGACCGGAACGCGGTTACTTCGCGTTGACCATGGCGACGGCGGTGTCGCTCATGCGGTTCGAGAAGCCCCACTCGTTGTCATACCAGGTCATGATGCGGACGAAGTTGCCGCCGATGACCTTGGTTTCGTTCAGCGCGAAGATCGAGCTGTGCGGGTCGTGGTTGAAGTCCGACGAGACCAGCGGCTCGGCGTAGGCACCAAGGATGCCCTTCAGCGGGCCGTTGGCGGCGTCGGAGATCGCCTTGGAGATCTCTTCCACCGTGGTGGCGCGCTTGGAGTTGAACTTGAAATCGACGACCGAGACGTTCGGGGTCGGCACGCGGATGGCGGTGCCGTCCAGCTTGCCCTTCAGGCCCGGCAGAACCTTGCCGACGGCCTTGGCCGCACCGGTGGAGGTCGGGATCATGTTCAGCGCGGCCGCGCGGGCGCGGTGCAGGTCGCTGTGGTTGGTGTCCACAATGCGCTGATCGCCGGTGTAGGAGTGGATGGTGGTCATGAAGCCGTGTTCGATGCCGACGAGGTTGTCGAGCACGAAGGCGACCGGGGCCAGGCAGTTGGTGGTGCAGGACGCGTTGGAGACGATGCGGTGCTCCGCCTTCAACTGGTCATGGTTCACGCCATAGACGACGGTGATGTCTTCGTCGGTCGCCGGGGCGGAAATCAGCACCTTCTCGGCACCGGCTTCCAGATGCTTGGCGGCGGCGTCGCGCTTGGTGAAGATGCCCGAGCATTCCATGGCGACCTGGACGCCCAGATCCTTCCAGGGCAGCTTGGCCGGGTCACGCTCCTGCACGACCTTGATCTCGTGGCCGTTGACGATCAGCACGCCGTCGCGGGTCTCGATGGTGCCGGGGAAACGGCCATGGACGCTGTCGTACTTCAGCAGATGGGCGTTGGCCTTGAGGTCGGCGAGGTCGTTGATCGCCACGACCTCGACGTCCTTGCGGCCGCTCTCATAGATGGCCCGCAGAACCAGACGGCCGATGCGGCCAAAACCGTTGATCGCTACCCGAACAGCCATGTCTTCCTCCAATTTGGAAATGAACGCCGCCCGATGCGAACCGGGCGGTGTCGCCGCTTATTCTCAGAGACGCGCCTTGACGGCGCTGACGACCGCTTCGGCGGTGATGCCGAAGTGCTTGTAAAGCTCTTGATACGGGGCCGATTCGCCAAAGCCCGGCATGCCGATGAACACGCCGTTGCTGCCCAGCCAGCGGTCCCAGCCCAGGCGGGCCGCGGCTTCAACACCGACGCGCACGCCGTCGCCCAGAACCGCCGCCTGATAGGCCGCGTCCTGCTCGGCGAACAGCTCCCAGCTCGGCATCGACACCACGGCGGTCCCGATCCCGTCGGCCTGGAGCGCGGCGCGGGCCTCCATCGCCAGCGACACTTCCGAACCGGTGGCGAGGATGGTCGCCTTGCGCACGCCCTCGGCCTCGGCCAGCACATAGGCACCGCGCGCGCTGCGGTTTTCCGCCGTGTGTTCGGTGCGGTGCGTCGGCACGTTCTGACGGGTCAGGGCCAGGATCGACGGGCCGTTGACGCGTTCCACCGCCAACTGCCAGCATTCGGCGGTTTCCACCGCGTCGCCGGGGCGCAGGACCAGCAGGTTCGGGATGGCGCGCAGCGCGGCCAGATGCTCGACCGGCTGGTGGGTCGGGCCGTCCTCACCCAGACCGATGGAGTCGTGGGTCATGACGAAGATGGAGCGCTGCTTCATCAGCGCGGCCAGACGGATCGACGGGCGGCAGTAGTCGGCGAACTGCATGAAGGTGCCGCCGTAGGGGATGACGCCGCCGTGCAGCGCCATGCCGTTCATCAGCGTGGCCATGCCATGCTCGCGCACGCCGTAGCGGACATACTGACCGGCGAACTTGCCCCGGCCTTCCACATCGACGCTGCCCTTGGCCTTGGTGTTGTTCGACGGCGTCAGGTCGGCGGAGCCGCCGACCAGCTCGGCGATGGCCGGAACCAGCGCGTCCAGCGTGTTGCCGGAGGCGACGCGGGTGGCCCAGCTCGGCTTGTCGGCGCTGATCTTGGCCTTCAGCGCGACGATGGTGTCGTTCAGGGCGGCGGGCACGCCGCGGCCGAAGGCGGCCTGGAAGGCGGCGCGGGTGTCGGCGTCCTGCGCGTCCAGACGGGCGGTCCAGGCGGCGAAGGCGTCGGCGCTGCGGGCACCGGCGGCGCGCCAAGCCGACAGCACATCGTCGGGAACGACGAACGGGGCGTGCGGCCAGTCGATGGCGGTGCGGGTGGCGGCGATCTCGTCGGCCCCCAGCGGCGAGCCGTGGCAGCTGTGCGAGTTGGCCTTGTTCGGCGCGCCCTTGCCGATGATGGTGCGGCAGGCGATCAGCGTCGGCTTGTCGGTGGAGGTGCGGGCCTGCGCGATGGCGGCCTCGACGGCGGCCATGTCGTGGCCGTCCACCGAAATCGTGTTCCAGCCATAGGAGCGGAAGCGCGCCGGGGTGTCGTCGGTGAAGCTCAGATCGGTCGAGCCGTCGATGGAGATGTGGTTGTCGTCCCACAGCACGATCAGGCGGTTCAGCCCCAGATGCCCGGCCAGCGAGCACGCCTCGTGGCTGACGCCCTCCATCAGGTCGCCGTCCGAGGCGATGACGTAGGTGGTGTGATCGACCAGCGCGTCGCCGAAGCGGGCGTTGGTGATCCGCTCGGCCAGCGCGAAGCCGACGGCGGTGGACACGCCCTGACCCAGCGGGCCGGTGGTCATCTCGATCCCCAGCGACGGATCGACCTCGGGGTGGCCGGGGGTCAGGCTGCCCAACTGGCGGAAGCGCTTGATCTCGTCGATCGTCATGCGTTCGTAGCCGGTCAGATGGCTCAACGCGTACATCAGCATCGAGCCGTGACCGGCCGACAGGATGAAGCGGTCGCGGTCGGCCCAGGTCGGGTTCTTCGGGTCGAACTTCAGGAATTTGGTGAACAGCACCGTGGCGACGTCGGCCATGCCCATCGGCATGCCGGGGTGGCCGGACTTCGCGGCCTCAACCGCGTCCATGGCGAGCGCGCGGATCGCGTTCGCCATCGTCTGAAGGGAAGGCTGGGCAGTGGCAGCGGACATCGGGGCGGTTTCCTGAAGCTCGGACGCGTGGGGCGTGCGTCGGGGCGCGCGCGTGGGGCACATCATCTTTGCGGGTGCCTGTCAAGGCTCCCCAAGACGCGCGCACCATGCCGATCCGATGCCCCTAGGTCAACATGGGAATGGGGGTGTGTCCGGCATGGCAGACGCCGCGCGGCGTTCGGTCCCGCCGCCCTGCCAGCCCCCCGGATGGATCGGGCGCGGGCCGGGTGCTGATTGGGTGTTGACGTTGCCCACCCCCCGGCCCAACTCTAGGTTCCCGCAAAGGGAAACCGTCGGTGGGGCACCCCGTGTCCCGGCCGTGGTGGTTCCCGCTTGGCCGTCCGTTCGGATATCGGCTCAGACATCAAAGGCTTTGGCCCATGGATTCCGTGAAAGCCGCGTTGGAGCGTTTGAATCGCGCGGTGGACCGCCTGGAACACGCCGCCACTGGGCGCGAGGCGCGGGCGAGCCGCCGTGAACAGGATTTGACCCAGGCGCTCGACACGGCGCGGGCCGAACGGGCAACCGCGCAGGCCGCTGCGGACACGGTGTCGCAGCGGTTGGAGGTGGCGATCGGCCGCCTGGAACAGGTGTTGGAGAATTGATGCCATGGCCCAGGTCGATCTGGAGGTCAACGGACGCGCCTACCGCATGCTCTGCGAAGACGGGCAGGAGGGGCGCTTGCGCGAACTGGCGGCCTATGTCGATGGCCGCTTGCGCCACCTGACCGGCGGCGGGAAATCCGGCTCCGACGCCCAGATGCTGTTGATGACCTGCCTGGTGATGGCCGACGAGTTGCAAGAGCTGCTGACCGGGCGCGGCGTGGTTCCGGTGTCGGTGGTGGAGCAGGCCGAGGTGGTCGCCGGACTCGATCGTGTCACAAAACGCATCGAAGAGGTTGCCGTTCGGCTCGAGCGCGCCTAGATTGGGGTCAGGAAGGTCGCTGCCCGGTTCGACAGGTCGCATTCATCCCCAGGGCCGATAACCTTGATCCATTAGGGAACTGTCCCTGTCCAGGCCCTTGGCCTGGGTACACGGTGCCCACCTGCTCATGCAGGCCATGGAGGATAGGCACATGATCATCGGCCAGGGTGGCCCCTTCCGCTTTCCCTTTTTCCCCATCACCATGACACGCGCATGAGCCAGCCGCAGGGCCGTGATGGCGAAGGCTCCGCCGCGATGGATTGCTATCCGATGGGGACTCTCCCGCTGGACAAGACCGCCGCCCGCGCGGAAGCCCGCGCGGTGCGCGACGCGCTGACCGATCCGACGCTGCGCGCCGACGCCGCGCGCGCGGTGCGCGACCGTGTGGCGGCCCTGGGGATTCCTGAGATTGTTCAGGGCGGGTGCGTCGGCGGCTATTGGCCGTTGGGTTCGGAACTCGACGTTCGGCCCGCCATGCTCCATCTTCGTCAGACGGGTTGCGCGCTGGCGCTGCCGGTGTCCGGTCCGCGCGGCACGGCGCTGACCTTCCGCGACTGGGACCCCGACGCGCCGATGGCGACGGGGCGCTACGGCATCCAGGAGCCGGGGGCGGACCGCCCGGTGGTACAGCCGCGCGCGCTGCTGGTCCCGCTGCTGGCCTTTGACCGGCGCGGCGGGCGGCTGGGCTATGGTGCCGGCTATTACGACCGCACGCTTGCCGCGCTGCGGGCGGGTGGGCCGGTGCTGGCGGTGGGCGTGGCCTTTGCCGCGCAGGAACGGGATGCGGTGCCGTGCGACGCGCACGACGAACCGATGGATTGGATTGTGACGGAGCGTGAGACGCTCCGCTTTGGCGGATAGGCGGGTCGAGATGCGGATTTTGTTTTTCGGGGATGTGGTGGGCCGCGCGGGCCGGGATGCGGTGATCGCGCACATGCCGACGTTGCGCGACCGGCTCGACCCCGACCTGACCGTGGTCAATGGCGAAAACGCCGCCGGGGGCTATGGCGTCACCGTCAAGATCGCCGATGAGTTCTTCGCCGCCGGGATCGATGTGGTGACGTTGGGCAACCACACCTGGGACCAGAAGGATTTGGTCGGAACCATCGACCAGCAACCGCGCATCGTCCGCCCGGTCAATTACCCGGAAGGCACGCCGGGGCGCGGCTTCGTGCTGTTGCAGGCGCGCGGCGGGCGCAAGGTGCTGGTGGTCAACGCCCTGCTGCGCCTGTTCATGGAGCCGATGGACGATCCGTTCGCCGCCGTGGATCGGGTGTTGAAGGCGCACCGGCTGGGGGCGGGCGGGGTGGACGCCATCCTGATCGACATCCATGGCGAGGCGACCAGCGAAAAAATGATCATGGGCCATTTCTGCGATGGCCGCGCGTCGCTGGTGGTGGGCACGCACAGCCATGTGCCGACCGCCGACCACACCATTCTGCCCAAGGGAACGGCCTATCAGACCGACGCGGGCATGTGCGGCGATTACGACAGCGCCATCGGCATGAAAAAAGAGGTCGCCATGGCCAAGATGGTGCGCAAGCTGCCGACCGAACGCCTGTCTCCGGCCGAAGGGGAGGGGACGGTCTGCGGCTGCTACGTCGAGACCGACGACCGCACCGGGCTGGCCCTGCGGATCGAGCCGGTGCGCATCGGCGGGCGTCTCAGCCAATCGGTGCCGGAACGGCGGCAGTGACGGAATCCGGGCTGCGGTGATCGCCGCCGCACTCTCGCCATATTGACTTTCTAATCGGGTGGGTGTCGTCTGCCGCGCCGAAAGCGTGCGGTGGCGTGGCGGACCTGTTACATGTGTCCTGCGCCGATCCACCTGATTAACCCGTTTTTGTTCGAGGCTCGTTCGACCCATGGCCGGTCATTCCCAGTTTAAGAACATCATGCACCGCAAGGGCGCGCAGGACGCCAAGCGGTCCAAGATCTTCAACAAGCTCGCCCGCGAAATCACCGTGGCCGCGAAATCCGGCCTGCCCGACCCGGCGGCCAACCCGCGCCTGCGCGCCGCCATTCTGGCGGGCCGCGCGCAAAACATGCCGCGCGACCGCATCGACCGCGCCATCAAGCAGGGCACGCCCGGCGGCGGCGACGACGCCAATTATGAAGAGGTCCGGTACGAGGGCTACGGCCCCGGCGGCACCGCCCTGATCGTCGAGGCGTTGACTGACAACCGCAACCGCACCGCCTCGGAAGTCCGTTCCGCCTTCACCAAGCATGGCGGCAGCCTGGGCGAGACCAACTCGGTCAGCTTCATGTTCAACCGGGTCGGCGCGATCCTCTACCCCGTCGCCGCCGCGACCGCCGACGCCATGTTCGAAGCCGCGCTGGACGCCGGGGCCGACAACGTCGAATCCGACGAGAACGGCCATCAGGTGACGAGCACGGTCGAGAATTTCGGCTCGGTGCGCGACGCGTTGGAAGCCAAGTTCGGCGCGCCGGAAAGCGCCCGCCTGACCTGGATCCCGCTGAACACCGTCGCCCCCAGCGAAGACGCGGCGGCCAGCCTGCTGAAGCTGATCGACGTGCTGGAAGACAACGACGACGTTCAGGTGGTCGAAGGCAACTTCGACATCTCCGACGAGCTGATGCAGAAGCTCACCGCCTGATCGGGGGCCTGATCGGGCGGGGGCTGCACGGACAGGGTTGGAGCGAGCGGGGGATCGTGGTGTGTTTGCGCAGGCCGGACGACACGGAACGGCGCCGCCCAAGGCGGTGCGGCTGCTGGGGATCGACCCCGGCCTGCGCCACACCGGGTGGGGCGTCATCGATGTGGTCGGCAACCGCCTGATCCACGTCGCCGATGGGGCCGTCCATTCCGACGCCGGTTGCTCGCTGGCCGAACGTCTGGTCCAGTTGCACGACGCCCTGTCGGCGGTGCTGGACGACCATCGCCCCGACGAGGCGGCGGTGGAGGAAACCTTCGTGAACGCGAACGCCGCCTCGACCCTGAAGTTGGGGCAGGCGCGCGCGGTGGCCCTGCTGGTCCCGGCGCTGGCCGGGCTGGCGGTGGCCGAATACGCCAACAACATGGTGAAAAAGGCGGTTGTCGGCCAGGGCCGCGCCGACAAGGCGCAGGTCCAGGCGATGATCCGCCTGCTGCTGCCCGGCTGCACCATCAGCACCCCCGACGCCGCCGACGCGCTTGCCGTCGCCATCTGCCACGCCCACCACCGCGCCAGTTGGACTTTGTGGCGTCGGACCGGTGCGGCGCGTCCTTCATCGTCTTCCGCCACGATTCTCCCTCTCCCGGACCGGGAGGGGAGCAAAAAGGACGAGCGCGCATGATCGCCAAACTGACCGGCATCGTTGATTCCATTGGCACCGACTGGCTCATTCTCGACGTCAACGGGGTCGGCTATCTGCTGTCCTGTTCCAACCGCACGCTGTCGCGGATGGCGGTGGGGGAGCGGGTTTCGCTGGTGGTGGAAACCTTTGTGCGGGAGGAACGGATCGTCCTGCACGGCTTTGGCGACGCGGGCGAGCGGGATTGGTTCAAGCTGTTGACCACCATCCAGGGGGTGGGCGCGCGGTTGGCGTTGTCGATCCTGGGGGTGCTCGATCCCGACCAGTTGACCCGCGCCATCGCCGCGCAGGACAAGACCGCGCTGATCCGCGCCGACGGCGTCGGGCCGAAGGTGGCGGCGCGCATCCTGAACGAGTTGAAGGACAAGGTCGGTCATCTGTCGCTGGGACCGGCGGCGGCCAACGCTCCGGCCACGGCCAAGGGGGCCGCTCCGGCGCTGGCGTCGTCGGCGGCGAACACGGCGCTGGCCGACGCGGTGTCGGCGTTGGTCAATCTCGGCTATGGCCGGTCGGAAGCCTTTGGCGCGGTGGTCGCCGCCGGGCGGGCGTTGGGCGATGAGGCCAGCGTCTCCGACCTGATTCGCCAGGGCCTGAAGGAACTCAGCCAATGAGCGCGGCGCAACCCGGCGGGCCGGATCGTCTGGTGGGGACGGGGCCGACCAGCGGCGACGGGGCCGACGCCTCCATCCGCCCGCTGACTCTGGCCGAGTTCATCGGCCAGAAGCAGGCGCGCGAGAACCTGTCCATCTTCATCCAGGCCGCCCGCGCGCGCGGGGAGGCGCTGGACCATGTGCTGCTGTTCGGCCCGCCGGGGCTGGGCAAGACCACGCTGGCGCAGATCGTCGCGCGCGAGTTGGGGGTGGGATTCCGCGCCACCTCCGGCCCGGTCATCGCGCGGGCGGGCGATCTGGCGGCGCTGCTGACCAACCTCCAGCCCCACGATGTTTTGTTCATTGACGAGATTCACCGCCTTAATCCTGCCGTGGAGGAGGTGTTGTATCCCGCCATGGAGGATTTCCAACTCGATCTCATCATCGGCGAAGGGCCATCGGCGCGGTCGATCCGCATCGATCTGCCGCCCTTCACGCTGGTTGGTGCCACGACCCGCAGCGGCCTCATCACCCGGCCCCTGCGCGAGCGTTTCGGGATTCCGGTGCGGCTGCAATTTTACGAGCCGGAGGAGCTGGAACTGATCGTGCGCCGCGCCGCCGGGGTGCTGAACATGGCGATCACGCCGGAAGGCGCGCGGGAAATCGCCAACCGGTCGCGCGGAACGCCGCGCGTGTCGGGGCGTCTGCTGCGCCGGGTGCGCGACATCGCCGCCGTCGCCGGGGTCCCGGAGGTGGACCGCCGGGTGGCCGACGCCGCCCTGACCCGGCTGGAGGTGGACCGCCGGGGCCTGGACAGCATGGATCACCGCTATCTCGGCCTGATCGCCGGGAATTACGGCGGCGGTCCGGTGGGGGTGGACACGCTGGGCGCGGCGCTGGGCGAACAGCGCGACGTGCTGGAGGAGGTGGTGGAACCCTACCTGATCCAGCAGGGCTTTTTGCAACGCACCCCGCGCGGGCGGATGTTGACCGACCAGGGATTCCGCTATCTCGGCCTGACGCCGCCCAACGCGGCGGTGCGTCAACTCGACCTGCTCGACCGCATGGGCGGGGAGGACGCCGATGAGTGATGTTTTGCCCAGCACGCCGTCGCCCGCCACGCCGTCGCTGTCGGGCTGGTTCGCCCCGGACGGGACGCACCGCTTTCCCGTGCGCGTCTATTACGAGGATACCGACGCGGGCGGCATCGTCTATCACGCCAACTACCTGCGCTTTGCCGAGCGGGCGCGGTCGGAGATGCTGAGTTTGCTGGGCTTCCGGCAAACCGCGATGGCGGCGGGCGACGCCGACACGCCGGGTGTGTCATTTGCGGTACGGCGGACGACGATTGACTTCGCCGCCCCGGCCCGGCTTGAGGATACGCTTGAAGTGGAAACCCGGATCGCCGATATCGGCGGTGCATCCTTCGCAGTTGCACAATCGATCCGCCGGAACGAGCGCCTGCTTGTCCGGGCGGAGTTGCAATTGGTAACGATCAACGCCGCCGGGCGGGCCGTGCGCCTGCCGGGCGCGGTGCGCGCGGCGATCGAACGGCTGCGACGGACGCAACACGACAGTTTTGACACCGTTCAACCCGGCCCGGATGGGGCCAACACCCAGCAATCACGAGACTGACCGCGATGGATGCTCTGCAAACCGCCCAAATGGTTGGCACCGCTGCCGCCACCAAGGCCCCCGAGATCACGATCCTCGGCCTGTTCTGGCAGGCCGATGCGGTTGTCAAGATCGTCATGCTGATGCTTGTCGTCGCCTCGGTCTGGTGCTGGGCGATCATCATCGAAAAGCTGATGCGCATCCGTCGCCTGAACGCCCAGGCCGACGCGTTCGAGGAAAGCTTCTGGTCGGGCGGCTCGCTCGACACGCTCTATGACCGCATCGGCCAGAACCCGACCGATCCGATGTCGGCGACCTTCTCCGCCGGGATGCGCGAATGGCGGCTGGCCGCCGACCGTGGCCTGTCGGGGCCGATGAAAGGTTCGCTGCAACAGCGGGTGGACCGCGTCATGGCGGTGACGATCGGGCGCGAGATGGCGCGGGCCGAACGCTACATGACCTTCCTGGCCTCGGTCGGATCGACCGCCCCCTTCATCGGCCTGTTCGGCACGGTGTGGGGCATCATGAACTCCTTCACCTCCATCGCCGGGTCGGGCAACACCAGCCTCGCCGTGGTCGCGCCGGGCATCGCCGAGGCGCTGTTCGCCACCGCCATGGGCCTGCTCGCCGCCATTCCCGCCGTGTTGTCCTACAACAAATTCTCCACCGATCTCGGCCGCTACGCCGACCGTCTGGAGACCTTCTCGGGCGAGTTCGCGGCGATCCTGTCCCGCCATCTCGAGGAGCGGGGAGCCGCCTGAACCATGGCCGCACAACTCGCAGGCAAATCCCACGGGCGCGGCAAGCGCCGGGGCTATCGCGCGATGGCCGACATCAACATGACGCCGTTCATCGACGTCATGCTGGTGCTGCTGATCGTCTTCATGGTCGCCGCCCCGATGCTGACGGTCGGCGTGCCGGTCGATCTGCCCAAGACCAACGCCGCGCCGCTGGAGCAGCAAAAGGATCCGCTGTTCGTCACCGTGCAGCCCGATGGCCGGATCTTCGTGCAGGAAACCGTGGTCGAGCTGACCAACATGGTCCCGCTGCTGATCGCCGTGACCAACAACAACCCCGAAGCCCGCATCCTGGTGCGCGGCGACCGGACCATCGCCTATGGCAAGATGCTGGAGGTGATGGGCACGATGAGCGCGGCTGGATTCAAGAAGGTTGGTCTGGTCGCCGAGATGCCGAACGGCCCCGCCGCGCCGTCGGCGCGCGTCGGCGCGACCCCGGTGCGTTGAGACGGGCGGATTTTCCATGCGCAAGCCTCTGATCGCCTCGGCTGTTCTGCACGTCGCGCTGGTCGCGCTGATGGTGCTCGGCATGCCGCCCAGCGATCGCAAGCTCGAAATCGCCCCGTCCATCCCGATCGAGATCGTCGAGATGGGCGAGGTGACGGAAGCCGCCCGCGTCGAGCAGGGCGAACCCAAGCCCGCGACCGCCACGCCCCGGCCCCCGGTGCCGGACGCCAAACCGACGCCGCCCGCCCCGACGCCGCCGGACGACCAGGACGAACCGCCCCCGCCGCCGCCCCTGCCGCAGCGCGCACCGGAGCCGCCGAAGGTTGCCCAGGTGCCGCCGCCCCCGCGTGAGCCGACGCCGCCGCCCAAGCCGACGCCGCCACCCCCTCCGCCTCCGGCTCCACCGCCGCCGCCCCCTCCGCCGCCTCCACCCCCGGCCCCGCCGCCGCCGCCGGAACCCTCGCCGGTGCCGACGCCCAAGCCGCCCGAGCCGAAGCCGGAGCCGAAGCCGGAACCCCCGCGCCCGCCGGAACCGCCGCGTCCCGAGCCGCCGAAACCGGAGCCGCCCAAGCCGCCGGAACCCCCACGACCGCCCGAACCGCCGAAACCGGAACCGAAAAAGCCGGAGCCGCCGAAGCCGGAAGCCCCCAAGCCCGAACCGACCAAGCACGAGCCTGCTCCGGCCAAACCGGACGCGCCCAAGCATGAGCCGGCCAAGCACGACCCGACTCCGGCCAAACCGGAACCGGCGAAGCCCGCGCCCGCCAAACCGGCGGAACCGGCCAAGCCGACCGAAACGGCCAAGGGCGATCCGAAAAAGACCGACGCCCCCGCCAAACCGGCGGAAAAGGCGGCGGCCAAGACGGATCCGCTGTCGGACCTGCTGTCCAACGTCGGCAAGATGAAGCCGTCGGACGCGCCGAAGGCGGACGGCAAACCGGCACCGGCGGCCTCGGCCAGCAGCGCGGCGGCCAAGCCCAGCCAGCAAACCGCCTCGGCGGCCCCCTCCGGGGCGGCCAAGGCGGTGAACGGGCCGGACAAGCCGTTCAAGCCGTCGGGCCGGGCGCTGGACGCCATCCGTGGCCAGCTCAGCAAGAACTGGAATTTCGATTCCGGTCGCAAGGACGCGGCGTCGATGCAGATCGAGATTCACGTCGAGGTTGGCCGGGACCGCTCGGTCATCCAGGCCTACATCGACGAGAAGTATCGGTCGCGCTACATGACCGACGCGGCTTTCCGCGCGTCCGCCGACGCCGCCGTCCGCGCGGTCAAGCGGTCCAGCCCGTTGGAGTTGCTGCCCAGCGAGTTCACGCCGGACAAATACGACCAATGGCGCTATATCGTGTTCAATTTCGATCCAAAGGACATGTTCTGACCATGACGACGAAGACGAGGCTTCTGCTGAAGCTCGCCGGGTTGACCGGTGCGCTTCTCTTGTCCTTCGGAGTTGCCGCTCCGCAGGAGGCGCGCGCCGAGTTGCGCATCGACATCACGCGGGGCGTGGTCGAACCGCTGCCCATCGCCATCACCAGCTTTGCCGGATCGGGCGGGCGCGACGCCCAGACCGGGGCCGACATCGCCAAGGTGATCTCCGCCGATCTGGAACGGTCGGGCCTGTTCCGTCCGCTCGACCCGCGCGGCTTCCTGCAAACGCCCGAACAGCTCCGCACCGGCGATCCGCGTTACCAGGATTGGAAGGCGTTGGGCGCGCAGGCGCTGGTGGCGGGCAACACCACCACCGGTCCCGACGGTCGCATGAAGGTGGATTTCCGCCTGTGGGACATCGCGTCCGCCCAATACATGCAGGGGCTGAGCTACACCGCCCCGCCGCAGGAATGGCGGCGCATCGCCCACATCGTCGCCGACGCCATTTACAAGCGTCTGACCGGCGAGGACGGCTATTTCGACACCCGCATCGTCTATGTCGCCGAATCCGGGCCGGCGAACACCCGCAAGAAGCAACTCGCCATCATGGATCAGGACGGTGAGAACCACCAGTTCCTGACCGATGGGCAATCGCTGGTCCTGACGCCGCGCTTCTCGCCGACGACCCAGGAAATCACCTACATGTCGTACTTCAACAAGAAGCCGCGCGTGTATCTGTTCAACATCGACACCGGCCGCCAGGAGGTGTTGGGTGATTTTCCGGGCATGACCTTTGCCCCGCGCTTCTCGCCCGATGGCAACCGAGTCATCATGAGCATGGCGCAGAACGGCAACACCGACATCTACACCCTGGATCTGCGGACCCGCCGCCAGACCCAGTTGACCGACTCGCCCGGCATCGACACCGCCCCCAGCTACTCGCCCGATGGTCAACGGATCGTCTTCGAGTCGGACCGTGGCGGCAGCCAGCAACTCTACATCATGGGCGCGGACGGTTCCGGGGTGAAGCGGCTCAGCTTTGGCGAAGGCCGGTACGGCACACCGGTGTGGTCGCCGCGCGGCGATCTGATCGCATTCACGCGTCAGCGTGGTAGCAGCTTTGCAGTGGGCGTGGTTCGGCCCGACGGCAGCGGCGAGCGAATCCTGAGCGAAGGCTATCACGTCGAGGGTCCGACCTGGGCGCCGAACGGTCGAGTTCTGATGTTTTTCAAAGACTTGCCGTCGGGTGACGGGCGTGGCCGCAACGCCAAGCTTTATTCCATCGACATCACCGGGGCCAACGAGCGCCGCGTCATCACGCCGCTGGACGCCTCCGATCCGGCGTGGTCGCCCTTGATTCCCTAATCAACTGCTCCTATTTTGCGGCAGCGCGAAGACAAGGTTAAAGACGTTGGTCGGACGTCCCTCCTTTCGTCGGGGTTGGCGAAAGAAAAACCGGTCTTCGCATTGTTGCCCGATCAAACAATCGATGTCGTTTCAAGGGGTCTCCACCATGCGCATGAAGTTCCTGGCTCTGGCCGCTGTTGCTCTGCTCGCCGCTTGCGAAACCGCTCCGAAGGACGCCAACACCGGCGCGGCCTCCAACTCCTCCTCGATCCGTCCGGGTTCGCAGGAAGATCTGGCCGTCAACGTTGGCGACCGCGTGTTCTTCGGTCTCGACCGTTACGACCTGTCCCCGGAAGCCCGCGCCACCCTGGACCGTCAGGCCAAGTGGCTGCAGACCTACGGTTCGGTCACTGTGACCATCGAAGGTCACGCTGACGAGCGCGGCACCCGCGAATACAACCTGGCGCTCGGCGAACGCCGCGCCAACTCGGTCAAGAACTACCTGGCCGCCAAGGGCGTCCCGGCCAACCGCGTGAAGGTCGTGTCCTACGGCAAGGAAAAGCCGGCCGTTGTCGGTTCGACCGAAGCCGCCTGGTCGCAGAACCGTCGTGGCGTGACCGTCGTCGATTGATCGACCGACGGACTCCCGCGAGTCTGACGACAAACGCCGCGTCCGGGCTTCCGGGCGCGGCGTTTGTCATTGTGGCGCGCGGTGTCATGGCCGTTCTGCGGGGGCACCCATGTCGGGGTGGGTGCACCGTGCGGTGTGATCTGCTAAACAGCCGTCATCACTTTGCCTTTTTCGGTCGGCACGGTTCCACCGTTGCCCGAACCGGTCGGGCAGCGTCGCAACGGGATCATCAACGACTTGGGAACGACCCAGGAACGACCCGGACAGGAAGATCGCGCATGACCAAAGCCTCCTCCTTTGCCGCTCTGCTGATGGGCGGTCTGCTGTGCGGAACCTCCGCTGTGGCCCAGACGGCCTCCCAGATCGACCGCCTCCAGCGGTTGGAGGTGCAGATGGCGGCCTTGGACGGCACGGTGCAGGTGGCGCAGGATTCCTCGCTCGCCGCCGATTTCGAGGTGCGGTTGCAGCGTCTGGAACGCGATGTCTCGGTGGTCACGGGCCGCTACGAGGAAACCGCCTATCAACTGGTCCAGATGCGCGAACGCCTGGAAAAGATGAACGCCGACATTGATTTCCGCCTGAAGGAGATGGAATCGAAGGGCGGCGGGGCCATGGGCGGCAGCGCCATGGGCGATGGGGCGCTGGGGCCGAAGCCGTCGAAGGCGGCCGAGAAGCAACCGGAGCGCGCACCGGAGAAGGCCCCGGAGAAACCCGCCCCGACTCCGGCCTTGCCCGCGAACGCCTCACCGGAAAAGCAATACGAACACGCCTTCGAACTGCTGCGCCAATCCGATTACGACAAGGCGGAAAAGGCGTTGCAGGAGTTCATCGCCAAGAACAAGAGCCACCCCTACGCCGCCAACGCGCAATATTGGCTGGGCGAGAGCTACTTCGTCCGCAACAAATTCACCGATGCAGCCCAGGCCTTTGCCGAAAATCTGTCGAAATACCCGAAAAACCCCAAGGCTCCCGACAGCCTGCTCAAGCTCGGCATGACCTTGCAGCAGTTGAACAAGAAGAGCGAAGCCTGCACCGCCTTCAACCAACTGATGACCAAGTTCCCCGAAGCCTCGGCCAGCGTGAAGCGGCGCGCCGACACGGAGCGCAAGCGCATCAATTGCCCGAGTTGACGTGACTGGTGCTGCCGCCTCGCCCGAACCGGTGTCCGACGCGGAATTCGCCGCCGCGATGGCGCGGGTGGGCGGCTTTGAACGCGCGCCCCGGATTCTGGTCGGGCTTTCGGGCGGTGGCGACAGTGTGGCGCTGACCCTGCTGCTGCGCCGCTGGGTGGCGGCGCGGGGGGGCGATCTGCTTGCCGTCGCCGTCGATCACGGGTTGCGTCCCGAGTCGGCGGCGGAAGCGGCGGCGGTGGGCGCGGCGATGGCGCGGTTGGGCGTGCCCCACCGGGTGATGCGCTGGGAGGGGGACAAGCCGTCCTCCGGCCTTCAGGCGGCGGCGCGCTCGGCGCGGCGGCGTTTGTTGGAGCTGGCCTGTGCGGAGGCGGGCTGCCTCCATCTCGCCCTGGCCCACAACCGCGACGACCAGGCGGAAACCCTGCTGCTGCGCCTGTCGCGTGGATCGGGAATCGATGGGTTGGCGGGGATGGCGGCGAGCGGCACCGCCGGGCTGGTCCGCGTCATCCGCCCCTGTCTGGAATTTTCCCACGAGCGCTTGCTCGCCACCTGCCGCGCGGCGGGTGTGGGGTGGGTCGAGGATCCCTCCAACCGCAACCCGCGCTTCGCCCGCGCCCGCCTGCGCGCCGTGGGCGATCTGCTGGCGGGGGAGGGGTTGAGCGTTGATCGGCTGGCCGACACCGCGCGCCGCGCCGCCCGCGCCCGCGCCGCGCTGGACCACGCCACGGCGGCGCTGTTGGCCAGGGCCGCATCCCTGCACCCTGAAGGGTGGATCCGGCTGGATCCGGTGGCGTTGGCCGACGCGCCGGAGGAGATCGGTTTGCGCGCCCTGACCCGCTGCTTGACCGTGGTTGGTGGCGATGAGCATCCACCGCGCGACGCGGCGGTCGAGCGGCTGTATGGGGGCATGTGCGATTCTGTGACGGTCGGGCGCGCCTCCTTTCCTGGCTGCACCCTGGCGGGCTGCCGGATCGCGCCGCGCCGGGGGGGCGTGGTGATCGCCCGCGAGGCGACGGCGGTGGCCGGACCGCAGCAGGCCACACCCGGAGAGCGGCTGTGGTGGGACCGCCGCTTTATCGTCATCCCCAGCGCCGACCGAACGGCTCCGGTGACGGTGGCGGCGCTGGGGGCGGCGGGATGGGCGCGGCTGGTGGCGGATAACCCCGACGTGCGCGGCCACGACGCCCCGGCGCTGGTGCGCCCGACGCTGCCCGCGCTGTGGTCGGACGGGGTGGTGGTGGCGGTTCCCAGCCTGGGATTCCGGCGGGCGGGGGAGCCGCCGGGGGACGTGGTGCGTTTTTCTCCGGCCTTGCCGTTGGCGGGGCCAGCTTTTCCGGTTGTCTCGGCGCGCGGCGGCATTATTTAATCAGGAAACGTGCCCGTGCACACCGGGGGGCGGCTTCACCGCCGCACCGCACGGCGATGGGTTCGCAGAAAGGCGTGTGACGTGAACAATTTCGGCAAGAATCTCGCCCTCTGGATCATCATAGGGCTGCTGTTGGTGGCTCTGTTCAACCTGTTCCAGAGTTCCTCCACCCGCAGCCCGCAAACGACCGTTCCGTTCAGCGAGCTTCTCGCCGAAGTGGACCGGGGGCAGGTTGCCGATGTCCAGATCAAGGGCAATCAAGTGTCCGGTCATTTCACCGATGGCCGGTCCTTCAGCACCTTCATCCCGCCCGAAGCCGGGCTGGTGGAGCGCCTGACCAACAAGAACGTGCGGATCAGCGCGGTTCCCGACGACAGCAACGTCCCGTCGCTGTTCTCGGTTCTGCTGTCCTGGTTCCCGATGCTGCTGCTGATCGGCGTGTGGATCTTCTTTATGCGTCAGATGCAATCCGGCGGCGGCAAGGCCATGGGCTTTGGCAAGTCCCGCGCCCGCCTGCTGACCGAAAAGGTCGGCCGCGTCACCTTCGACGACGTGGCGGGGATTGATGAGGCCAAGCAGGAACTGACGGAAATCGTCGAGTTCCTGAAGGACCCGCAGAAGTTCCAGCGCCTGGGCGGCAAGATCCCCAAGGGCTGCCTGCTGGTCGGCCCGCCCGGCACCGGCAAGACGCTGACCGCGCGCGCCGTGGCTGGTGAAGCCAACGTGCCGTTCTTCACCATCTCCGGGTCGGATTTCGTTGAAATGTTCGTCGGTGTCGGCGCGTCCCGCGTCCGCGACATGTTCGAACAGGGCAAGAAGAACGCCCCCTGCATCATCTTCATCGACGAAATTGACGCCGTGGGCCGTCACCGTGGCGCTGGCCTGGGCGGCGGCAACGACGAGCGCGAGCAGACGCTGAACCAGCTTCTGGTCGAGATGGACGGGTTCGAGGCGAACGAGGGCGTGATCCTGATCGCCGCCACCAACCGCCCCGACGTGCTCGACCCCGCGCTGCTGCGTCCGGGCCGCTTCGACCGTCAGGTCGTGGTCCCCAACCCCGACGTGCTGGGCCGCGAGAAGATCCTCAAGGTCCACATGCGCAAGGTCCCGCTGTCGCCCGATGTGGACGCCAAGGTGATCGCGCGCGGCACGCCGGGCTTCTCCGGTGCCGATCTCGCCAACCTCGTCAACGAAGCCGCCCTGCTGGCCGCCCGCATCGGCAAGCGCGTGGTCGGGATGAGCGAGTTCGAGGCCGCCAAGGACAAGGTCATGATGGGGGCCGAGCGCCGCTCCATGGTCATGTCGGAGGATGAGAAGAAGCTCACCGCCTACCATGAGGCCGGGCACGCCATTTGCGCCGTTCACAGCGCCGACAGCGATCCGGTGCACAAGGCCACCATCATTCCGCGCGGCCGCGCGCTGGGCATGGTGATGCGTCTTCCGGAAGGCGACCGCATTTCGCTGTCGCAAGCCAAGCTTCTGGCCGATCTGTGCGTCGCCATGGGTGGCCGCATCGCCGAAGAGCTGATTTTCGGCAAGGATCGGGTGACGACCGGTGCGTCGGGCGACATCAAGATGGCGACCGAGATGGCCCGCCGCATGGTCACGGAATGGGGCATGAGCGACAAACTCGGCCCGCTGCTGTACGGCGAACCGACGCAAGAGGTGTTCCTCGGCCATTCGGTGACGCAGCACAAGAACATGTCGGACCGCACGGCGCAGATGGTGGATGAGGAAATCCGCCGGATCGTCGATGAAAGCTACAGCAAGGCGCGCACGATCCTGACCGAGAACATCGATCAGTTGCACGCCCTGGCCAAGGCTCTGCTGGAGTTCGAAACGCTGAGCGGCGAGGACATCAACCGCCTGCTGCGTGGCGAACCGATCCTGCGCGACGAGGACCGGGACAGCTATTCCAGCGCCCCGCCGCGTCAACCGACCTCCACCGGTCGCCGCTCCTCCGTGCCGCCCAGTGGTGGCGTCGGGCCGGAGCCGCAGGGGACCTGACCGACCATCCCCACCACCCCACCGGGCTTTCGCTGCGGTGGGGTGGTGGGACGGGCGACCATCCGGCCCCGGGGATACAAAAAAGCCGACGCCTTTTCAGGCGTCGGCTTTTTCCTTGGCAAGGGGCTTGGGTGTGAGCGCCAGGGGCCGTGGGTCAGAAGGATCCCTTCTGCTCGCGCCGACGGTCCAGCGCGACGTCGAACTGGCGCAGCAGCTTCTGCGTGCCTTCGAAATACAAACGCCGCGACGGTGTGTTCTTCATGCTGCGGGCGTCCAGGTGGGACACGCTGGTCAACGCCGACACGCAATAGCCCAACAGCCAATAGCGCGACCGGATGGTGCGCAGATACTCGCGGAAGGGTTCCGGCTTTCCGGCCATGAAGGCGCTGAAGGCGGTTTCGTAATCGGCCAGAATGCCCCGGATGTCCATCAGCGTGGTGTCGAGCAGCTTGCCGACCCGTTCGATGTGCATCAGCAATTGGGTTTCGTAGGGCTTGTGCATGCGGATGTCGATCGGCACGCAATCCTTCGATTTCAGCCAGTTCAGGATCAGGCGGGCGCGCGGCGCGATCCGGCGGAGCTGGTATTCGTAGAAGGTTGTTCCCTTCCACGCGCTGAAAATCGTGTCGGCTTCGCTGCGCTCAATGCCGAAGGCCGACACGAACAGCCCGGCTTCCTCCAGATTGGGGTTCCAGATCGCTTCCAGGAAGCGTTCGATGCTCTGGGCGTTGCCGCTGCCGCCGCTCAACGCCTTGCGCACGATCGGCTCGATGCGCGCGCGGATCAGGCGGCGGAGTTGGTGATCTTCTTCCGCGCTGATCAGCCAGTGGCGGGGATCAACCGTGACCTTTTGCGATTCGAAGCAGGTCTTCAGCAGGAAGGCGTCGAGCGACGGCACCTCGTCAATCAATTGCAGGATGCGCATGTCGCTGATGGTTCCGGCCTCGCTCGGGCCGTCCTTGATGCCGAACTGCTCTTCCAGCAACAGATCGCTGTTGTGGCCGCGCAGATAGATGGCGATGCCGCCCGATTCCGGGGATCGGGCGTTGTGCGGCACATAGATGCCGGTTTCCACCGGGCGACCGGAGCTTTCCGCCAGATCGTCATCGCCGGAAATCGGCCCGCCGACACCATCGTCCAAACCATTAAAGCTCGGGTATTTGAACAGGATGCTGTTGTTCAGACCCTGGGCCTTGAACATGCGCTCGTTTTCGGGAATGTCGCGCGTGATCGCGATCAGATTCATCGAAACGCTGGAACCGCCGTAGAGAATCTGTTCCAGAATCGGGGAGACCGAATCATTGACCTTGCGAGCGCGCATCAAAATTACCCGACGTCAGGAAGAGTGGGCAGAGCATAGACGGCACGGGCACAAACGAAAAGGGGGATCCACCAGCGGATCCCCCCTTTGCAATTTGTAACCGCAAAAGCGGGAACTTACTCCGCCTTGGGCGTGCCACCCAACGAATTCAGAAGCTGGGCCACGTTGGCCGCCTCATCCACGGCAACCATGCCGACGGTGTGATAACCGCTGTCGACATGCATCACTTCGCCGGTGACGCCGGTCCCCAGATCGGACAGCAGGAACAGGCCGGCTCCGCCGACCTCCTGGATGGTGACGTTGCGCTTCAGCGGCGCGTTCAACTCGTTCCATTTCAGGATGTAGCGGAAATCGCCGATGCCGCTGGCGGCCAGGGTCTTGATCGGTCCGGCGGAAATGGCGTTGACACGGATGGCCTTGCTCCCCAGATCGACAGCCAGGTAGCGCACGCTCGCTTCCAACGCCGCCTTGGCGACGCCCATCACGTTGTAGTGCGGCATCACCCGTTCCGCCCCATAATAGGACAGGGTCAGCAGGCTGCCGCCGTCGGTCATCAGCGGCACGGCGCGCCGGGCGATGGCGGTGAAGGAGTAGCAGGAGATGTCCATGGTGCGGAGGAAGTTGCTCCGCGTGGTGTCGAGATACAGGCCGTCCAACTCGTTCTTGTCGGAAAACGCGATCGCATGAACCACGAAATCCAGTTTGCCCCATTCCGCTTCGATGGCGGCGAAGGTCGCGTCGATGCTGGCCTCGTCGGTGACGTCGCACGGCAGCAGCAGGCGGGCGCCGACCTGTTCGGCCAGCGGCTTGACCCGCTTCAGCAGGGCGTCGCCCTGATAGGTGAAGGCCAACTCGGCCCCATGCTTGGCCAGGGTGGACGCAATCCCCCAGGCGATCGAGCGGTCGTTCGCCACGCCCATAATCAGGCCACGCTTGCCAGCCATCAGGGGCATCGGATTGGTCATCGGTTCCTCGTGAACTGCGCTATTGTCGCGAAAAGTGGGGCGCATCCTACACGAAAGCGTTCGCCGGTCAAACCGACGGCGCGGTCGCAGGTGGTGTTGCCGCCGCAGGGAATGGTGGAAGGGATGCGGTATGGTCGGGGATGAGCGACGGGGGCTTGGCCGACAGGTCCTGGGCCTGCAACAAGCCGGAGGACGGTTGCGCGATCTGGCCGGGTTTTTCGGCCATTCGATGCTGCGCTTCTACAACGACAATTGCTTTCAAACCGCCGCGTCGCTGACCTACACGTCGCTGCTGGCCATCGTGCCGTTGATGACCATCGGTTTTGCCATCTTTTCGGCCTTTCCCGCCTTCAGCGCGTTGCAGACCGAAATCCAGACGGCGATCTTCAAGAATCTGGTCCCGGAGATTGGTGACGCCATTCTGAATTATCTGGGCACCTTCATGGCCAACGCCGGGCAGATGCCGATTTTCGGCGTGGTCGGGCTGGCGGTGTCGGCGGTGCTGCTGATCTGGACCATCGAGGGGGCCTTCGCCACCGTCTGGCGGGTGCGGGAACCGCGTTCCTACGTCATGCGTGTTCTGTCCTTCTGGGCGGTGGTGTCGCTGACGCCGCTGTTCGTCGGGGCCAGCCTGTCGCTGTCGAGCAGCCTGTGGGCCGCGCTGGAATTCACCCACCTGGATGGCGTGGCCATGCCGCTGTCGGGCGGCGGCCTGTTGCTGCCCTTGCTGTTGCAGGTGGTCGGTTGCTCGCTGCTTTACCTGATCATCCCGAATCGTGAGGTGTTCTGGATCGATGCCTTGTTCGGTGGTGCGGTCGGAGCGCTGCTGCTGGAGGCGTCGAAGGCGATCTTCGCCTGGTACATGCGGGCCTTCCCCGCCTATCAAACCATTTACGGCGCGCTGTCCACCGTGCCGATCTTCCTGTTCTGGCTCTACATCGCCTGGTCCGCCGTGCTGTTCGGCGCGGTGGTCGCGGCCTCCCTGCCGGAATGGCGGGCGGGCAAGATCACGCGCGGTGGACCGGAAGGGCTGTCACCGGCCCAACGGCTGGCCCTGGCCCTGGCGGTGCTGGGCGCGCTGAAGGAGGCGACCCGACTCGGAGTCGGCCTGCCACGCCGGGAGTTGGCGGCGCGGGTCCCGGTCGGCAGCCTGTTGATCGACGCCATCCTGGAACAGTTGCGCGACGCCCATTGGGCCGCCCACACCACGCGGGACGCCTGGGTGGTGACGCGCGACCTTGCCGAGGCGACGTTGCTTGACCTGATGAAGGCGTTGGGGATCGGGATGCGCGGGTCGGTTCACGACCTGGGCGGGCTGAACGGCGCGTGGCAGGATCGGGTTGCCGCTCTGCTCGACCGCGCCGATGGGCAGCAGGCGGCGGTGTTGGAGGTGCCGATCAAAACGCTGCTCGCCACCCCCACGATCGACGCCGGCGCGCACGCTGCGCCAGCCCTAACCCTCGCCAAGCGGGAGCACAGCCCATAAGCCGCGTTGCCCATCGGGTTGGAAGGGCCTTCACCTCTGCATGACGGGGTGGGGCGGGCCGAACCGGTTGTCCACCGCGTCGCCCTTCTTCACGTTCCAGATCAGCAACACCAACCAGCCCACCAGCGGGACGAAGCTGAGAAGCACCCACCAGCCGGATCGGTCGATGTCATGGAGGCGGCGGACGGACACGGCCAGGCTGGGGATGGCCAGGATCAGCGTGATGAGCCGCTCCACGATGCCCGCCGACTCGCTCCACTCTTCCGCATCCTCCATCAGAAGGCCGAAGTCCAGAACAGCGGCCAGGATGGTCACGATCAGGTAAAACAGCATCCAATACCAATATTCGGAACGCGGTGCGCGGCCTGAAAAGGTAACGCCGTTCGACAGCACGGAGCGGATGGCTTCCACAAAACCCATGGCACCTCTCCTGAAAATCCGGTTTCCGGCGCGCGCCTTCCGTTGGGGCCGCCGCGCTGCTTCAAAGTCTTGTCCGGCAATCGGAACAAAGCAATCCCTGGATTCCGTCCCATGACGCGGCATCCAACTCCAACGGAAACGGCCCGCCTGTGGGGGCGGGCCGTTGGTGTCATCCGTTGCCTGGGTGTTCATCGTCGCGGGGACGTCACTCCAACCCCGCCTTTTTGCGAACGTCGTAGCTGCGGGTTTTGGACCATTGCTCCATGAACCGCACCAGTTCGGCGTCGGGCGGATCGGGCAGCATGACCTTGAGCTTCACATACTGGTCGCCGGTGGTCCCGGCCGATTGGCTGACCACGCCCTTGCCGCGCAGGCGCAGCACCGATCCGGTGTTGGCCCCCGGCGGGACCTTCACCGCCACCTTGCCGCTGATGGTCGGCACCGTGATCGTCGCCCCCAGAACCGCTTCGTTCAGCGTGATCGGCACCTCGACATGGATGTCGCCATCCTGCCGGGTGAAGAAGGGATGGGGTTCGACATGGACCTCGATGATGGCGTCGCCGTTGGGCATGCCGCCCATGCCGGGCAGGCCCTGGCCCTTCAGCCGCAGCTTTTGTTCGTTTTCCGTGCCGGGGGGAACGGACACGTCGATGCTTTTGCCGTTGGACAGGCTGATTCGGCGCTTGGTTCCCTGCGCGGCCTCCACAAAGGGAACCGTGACCGAATAGGCGATGTCGCTGCCGCGCACCTTCGGCCCGGTGCCGGACCCGCCGCCGGCGCTGGCCCCGGCGGCACCCCGGCGGCGACCGCCGCCGAACAGGTCGGAAAACCAATCGTCGCCGCCGCCGCCGCCGAAGAAGGAATCATCGGCGGTTCCGCTGTAGGCGCGCCCCCGCCCGGCATGGCCGCGCGGCCCGGCGTGGCGTTCCTGGCCGGACGCGTCGATCTCGCCCCGGTCGAACTTGGCGCGTTTCTCCGAATCGGACAACAGGGTGTAGGCTGCCGATATTTCCTTGAATCGCTCCTCGTTCGCCGCATCGCCCGGTTTCAGATCCGGGTGATGCAGCTTGGCAAGTTTCCGATACGCCTTTTTGATGTCATCGGCGCTGGACGAACGGCTGACGCCGAGAACGCTGTAGGGGTCACGCGTGGCCACGGGCAAAGCAATCCTGCCCCCTGGATCGGGGCATCATAGGGTTACTGGTTGGCCACAATCTTCCACGCACCATCGGGTTGTTTGCAAGCGGTTCCGTACGCAAGCTCCGTCCGTCCGCCCACCGTGACCGTCTGCTGGTATTCGCGGCAGTAGGTTCCGGCGTTGCTGTAGCCCTCGCGGGTGGTGGTGACGCTGCCGGAATTGCCGGATTGCGGGTTGTTCCAGACGATGCGGTCGCCCACCGGGGCGGCGTAGGCGCGGCGCGCGGCCCCGCTGGCGAATTCGGCGTCGGCCTTGTCCAGTGACGCGCCGATCTCGCGGCCGACGAAGGCCCCCAGCAGGGTGCCGACGCCGGTGGCGACCAGCTTGCCCGATCCGCCGCCGATCTGGGAACCGATCAGGCCGCCGGCCAAGGCACCACCCACGGTGCCGACCGTCTCCTTCGTGCCGCCGGTGGTGCAGCCCGCCAGCAGGGCCACGGTCAGAACGGTCGGGACGAGTTTCTTCACGAGCATCTCTGCCTCAAAAGGTTTGGGTGCCGCCTGCGCCTTATCCGATGGCGCGGTGGTGGACAGTGGTATAAGCGAGCCTATCCTTGCTGTGAATTGGCATGAGCGTTTGACCTTTGTTTT
The DNA here is from genome assembly GCF_003966125.1 of Azospirillum griseum. GTDB lineage: Bacteria > Pseudomonadota > Alphaproteobacteria > Azospirillales > Azospirillaceae > Azospirillum > Azospirillum griseum. The sequence goes on along the minus strand of NZ_RXMA01000002.1, from coordinate 366,817 downwards.
TCACAGCCCCCGCCATGCCCGGATGAAACAGGACGAGCCGCGATGACCGATGTGAACGACCGCAACCCCTATGAGCTGTTCGCCGAATGGCTGGACGAAGCCGGGCGGAGCGAACCGAACGACCCCAACGCCATGGCGCTGGCCACCGCCGACGCCTCGGGCATCCCGTCGGTGCGCATGGTGCTGCTGAAGGGTATCGATGAGCGCGGGTTCGTCTTTTACACCAACACCGAAAGCCGCAAGGGCGAACAGCTTCTGGCCAACGCCAACGCCGCCCTGTGCTTTCACTGGAAATCCCTGCGCCGTTCGGTGCGGGTGGAGGGGACGGTTGAGCAGGTGACGGACGCCGAGGCCGACGCCTATTTCGACAGCCGTCCGCGTGAAAGCCGGATCGGGGCCTGGGCCTCGCAACAGTCGCGCCCGCTTGAAGGCCGGTGGGAGTTGGAAAAGCGCGTGGCGCAGTTCGCCGCCAAACACGCGATTGGCCGGGTGCCGCGCCCGCCGCATTGGACCGGCTTCCGCGTGCTGCCCGCGCGCATCGAGTTCTGGCAGGATCGCCCGTTCCGCCTGCACGACCGTTTGCTCTACCGCCGCGACGAAGGGCAGGCGACCGGTTGGGCCACAGAGCGGCTCTATCCCTGAGCCATCCGGGCGTGGCGCGGTGGACGCGCGAGTGGAGGCGAGTCGGTTGCGACTCCGATCAAGCCCACCGCGCGCCCGCTCCGGGACAACCCGAATTTGGTGTTTTTGCCCGTTTCAGTACAATTCAGGTGCGCAGGTTGACGCTAGGGTATTCGACCAATGGATAGGGGGTCTGCCCATCAATTGGGGTCTCCATCGGTTGCAAGAAAACCCAAAAAGCGTAACAATTGTGCGCGGGAGAGCGTGTTCGCAAACAAATACACACAATGCGGTGACAAAGATGGATGGTGCATTCGGGATTCGGCCTCATCTGATTGAAGACATCGCCAAAGAAGCGGGCAATCTGGGCATCGAAATCGCGGACATCGCCGGGCACATCGAGGATGTCAACGGTCGGGTGAACCGGCAGGCCGAGGTGTTTTCCGAACTGCGCGCCACCGGAGCCAAGATGGCGCAAAGCACGCAGCGGATTTCCGCTGCCTCGACCGTCGCCCGCACCGTCACCGAACAGGCGCGTCAGGAGGTGGAGACCTCGCAGGACCGCGTTCAGGCGTCGTTGGCGGACATTCACGCCCTGGTGTCGTCGGTCACGGGAATCGAACAGCAGATTGTGGGGCTGCGCGGCGCGCTGGAGCGGGTGGGCAAGGTCGCCAAGGAGATTTTCGCCATCGCCAAGCAGACCAATCTGCTGGCGCTCAACGCGACGATCGAGGCGGCGCGGGCAGGGGAGGCCGGACGAGGTTTCGCCGTGGTCGCCAACGAGGTCAAGGCGCTCTCCTCCAAAACCAGCGAGGCGACGACCGAGATCGACGCCACCTTGAAATTCCTCAACGAACAGGCGCAGCGCCTGATGACCGAGAGCGCGGCCAGCGGTGTCAAGGCCCGCGCGGTCAGCGAGGGAACCGCCGCCATCGGCACGGTGATCGACACGGTTGGCCGGGCGATGCGCGAGTTGCACGGCGAAACCGACAAGATCGCAGCGGCCTCCACCGACATCGCCGCGAACTGCGCCGATCTGGAGCATGAAATCACCGACCTGGCGGCGGGCGTGAAGCTGTCGAGCGACAACCTGTCCCAGGCCCGTGACCGGGTGAACACGCTGGTCGGGATGAGCGAGCGTTTGATCGGCATCACCGCCGAACTGAACATCGAAACGGTCGACACCCCCTTCATCAAGATGGTGATGGCGGCGGCGGCCCGCGTGTCGGCGGCGCTCGAGGACGCCGTCGCGCGTGGCGACGTCGGTGAATCCGACCTGTTCGACCGCAATTATCGCCCCGAACCGGGGACCGATCCCCAGCAATTCACCACCCGTTTCACCCAAATCTGCGACCGGTTGTTGCCCGCCATCCAGGAAGAGGTTCTGGTCGGCAACGACCGCATCGTGTTCTGTGTGGCGGTGGACGAGAACGGCTATCTGCCCACCCACAACCGGAAATTCAGCCAGCCCCAGGGGCGTGACCCGGTATGGAACGCGGCCAATTGCCGGAATCGCCGCATCTTCAACGACCGAGTCGGCTTGGCCGCCGGTCGAAACACCAAACCATTTCTGCTGCAAACCTACCGCCGCGACATGGGGGGCGGAAAATTCGCGCTGATGAAGGATGTTTCCGCGCCGGTGATGGTGCGCGGGCGGCATTGGGGCGGTCTGCGTGTGGCCTACAGGGTGTAAGGCGGGCGATCTTTGCGCTAAACTGCGGCGCATCAACGACGATGGTGCGCGGCGGCGCGTGTGAAGGGGCGGACGCATGGGGTTTTCTGTCACCTTTTGGGGCGTCCGGGGGACCATCCCATGCCCGATGGCGTCGCATCTGGGCTTTGGCGGCAACACGTCCTGCGTCGAGGTGAAGGCGGGCGATCAACGGATCATCCTGGACGCCGGAACCGGCCTGCGCCCCTTGGGTCGCAAGCTGCTGGCCGAAGGGGTGACGGCGGCCACCCTGCTGCTCAGCCACACCCATCTCGACCACATCAGCGGCTTTCCCTTCTTCGCCCCGGCCTACACCAAGGGCTTTTCCCTGCGGGTGATGTCCGGCCATCTGATGGGAAGCCCCAACATCGAAGCGGTGATGTCGCGCCAGATGGAACGCCCGCTGTTTCCGGTTCCGTTGCGGACCATGGGCGGTGACATCAGCTTCATCGAAATTCCGGCGGGGCACAGCTTCAAGCTGGCCGGTGGGGTGCGCATCCACACCGCGCCCCTGAATCACCCGGACGGGGCGACCGGCTTCCGCATCGAGCATCAGGGCCATTCCGTCGCCTATGTCACCGACACCGAGCATGTGCCGGACCGGCAGGACAGCCGAATCCTGAATCTGGTCGATGGGGCCGACCTGCTGCTCTACGATTCGACCTACACCGACGAGGAGTGGTCGCAGCGCATCGGCTGGGGGCATTCGACCTGGATGGAGGCGGTGCGCATCGCACGGGCTGCGCACGTCAAGCAACTGGGGCTGTTCCACCACGACCCCGACCACGACGACGCCACCATGGAAACCATCGAAGCGGCGGCGCGGGCGGAGTTTCCCAACTGCTTTGCCGCCCGCGAGGGCACAACCATTGTTTTGGGCTGATGGGCGTTTGCTCGGATGATTCATCGGGACTGAGGATCGCCCTGATGGGGCGACGACCGGGCGGGGATGGGGTATAGGGGGCTGTTCCGATCCCGCCGCTTGGTTTTCCCGTCATGACCGCCATCATCCTCGGCCTGTTCACCGTCACCTATGTGGGCATGGCGCTGGGGCGCTTTCCCGGTCTGCGCATCGACCGCACCGGCATCGCCTTGGTCGCCGCCATCCTGCTGCTGACCGTTGGCGCGCTCGACACCAAACAGGCGGTGGCGGCGGTCGATTTTCCGACCATCTTTATTCTGCTGGGGCTGATGATCCTGTCGGCGCAATACGCGGGCAGCGGATTCTATGATTGGTGCGCGCTGCGCTTGGCGCGGGCGGCGCGGTCTCCGGCGCGGTTGCTGGCGGTGGTGGTTGCGGTCGGTGGCGGGCTGTCGGCGGTGCTGGCCAACGATGTGGTGGTCTTTGCCATGACGCCGATGCTGTGCGCCGGGTTGACCGCGCGGCGGCTGGATCCGCGTCCCTATCTGATCGGTCTGGCCGGGGCGGCGAACGCCGGGTCGGCGGCCACCATGATCGGCAACCCGCAGAACATCCTGATCGGCCAGATCGGTCGCCTCGACTTCTGGCGATTTCTGGAGGTCTGCGCGGTTCCTGCGCTGGCGGGGCTGGTGATCGTCTACGCCACCGTCTGGCTGGTCTGGCGCGGGCGCTTTGGCGAACCGCAAGGCGATGGGGAGGTTCCGACCGTTCCGCTCGACCGTTGGCAGTTGGGCAAGGCGGTGGCGGCGACCGTGGCCCTGCTGGTGCTGTTCACCCTGCCGGTCCCGCAGGAACACGCGGTGCTGCTGGTGGCGGGGCTGGTGATGATCAGCCGCCGCATGGCCAGCCGCGACATGCTGGGCATGGTGGATTGGCATCTTCTGGTGCTGTTCGCCGCGCTGTTCGCCATCAACCACGCCTTGGGCCTGACCGGGCTTCCGGCGGCGTTGATCGGTGATCTGACGGCGGCGGGTTGGCTGCCCGACCGGCTGTCGGTGATGCTGCCGCTGGCGCTGGCGGGCAGCAACAGCATCGGCAACGTTCCGGCGGTGATCCTGCTGCTGGCGGCCTGGCCATCGCCACCGGAAGGTGCGCTGTACGGGCTGGCGGTGCTGACGACGCTTGCGGGCAATTTCCTGCTGCCGGGGAGCCTTGCCAACATCATCGTCGCCGAACGGGCGGCGGCGTCCGGCGTGCGGCTGGGCTTTGCTGAACACGCGCGCTGCGGTGTGCCGATGACGCTGTTGTCGATGGCGGTGGCGGCGCTGTGGCTGTGGGGGCGGGGCTGGATGCCGTTCGTCGGTTGACGCGCGCGACCCCTTTCCTCGGCGGGTGCGCCTGCGTAAGGTGTGTGGGGGATTCGCGCATGGGGGTGCGCGTCGCTGGGGAGTGTGTCGGGTGGCGGATCTCGTCGGTCAGTTTCTGGAGTTCATTGAACAATCGCCAAACCAGTCGTTGCAGGCGGTCAGCGACCGTGTGCTGCGCAAATGCCGCGAACTGACGCGGGCGGAGGCGGGCAGCGTCTTCATGCTGCGCGGCCAGGGGCGCAGCCGCCATTTGGAGGCGGTCAGCGTCCAGAACGACGTGATCCGGGCGAAAACCGCCGCCTTCACCGTGCCGCTCAACACCACCTCCATCGTCGGTTACGTCGCGGCCACCGGCAACACGGTGCTGATCGACGACGCGTATTCGATCCCGGTGGATGAGCCGTACCGTTTCAATCCCGGTTTCGACCAGCGCACCGGCTACCGCACCCGCTCGATCATGGCCTTTGCCCTGAAGGGCGTGCAGGACAAGCCGGTCGGGGTGGTCCAACTCATCAACCGTCGGCCCGAGGGTGCGGGGGAGCCGCTGACCTTTCTGCACGACCACGAAACCATGATCGCCCCGGTCAACCATCTGGTCGGGCGGGCGCTGGAACGTGCGGCGACGATGGAACGGCTGAAGGAGCGCAACCGCGACCTGACGCGGGAGCGCCGCCGGGTGGCCGAATTGCAGGTGGAAACCGAACGCGCCTTCATGGTGTCGGTCAATCTGCTGGCCAAGGCCGCCGAGGTCCACGACGAGGACACCGGCAACCACATTCTGCGGGTCAACGAATACTCCCACGCCATGGCGCAATGGGCGGGTTGCTCGCGCGCCTTCTGCAAGGAAATCCGCTTTTCCGCCGCCCTGCACGATGTGGGCAAGATGAGCGTCGATCAGGCGGTGCTGCACAAGCGCGGGCGGCTGGACGAGCGGGAACTGGCCGAAATGCAGCGCCACCCCGTCTATGGCTATGAAATCCTGATGGCATCGGACCGGCTGAAGATGGCCGCCGACATCGCGCTGTGCCATCACGAGCAATGGGCCGGAACCGGCTACCCCCGTGGATTGAAGGGGGAGGAGATCCCGCTGGCCGCGCGCATCGTCTCCATCGCCGACTGCTACGACGCCTTGCGCAGCGAACGGCCCTACAAGCCGTCCTTCAGCCACGAGAAGGCGGTGTCGATCATGCTGGACGGCGACGACCGCATCGACCCGTCCCGCCATTTCGATCCGCGCCTGATGGCGCTGTTTGCCGAGCGTCACCCGGAGTTCGACCGCATTTGGGACGAACTCCGCGACGAGGCATAGGTTCCAGGCGGACTCTGGTGTGGCCCTGGGGTGGGGTGTGGCCCTGGGGTGGCGGATCAGGCCGTTGCCGACCCGGTTCCCCAGACCAAATTGTCGAACAGGGCCTGGATCACCGGGCGGTCAAGATCGCGGGTGATGAAGACCAGCTTGCTGCGGTGATCCTCGCTGGGCCATTCCTCCAGCCGGACGGGCGGGTGGAACATGTGCTGGACGCCATGGACGACGACCGGCAGGTCGCTTTCCTTCACGTTCAGCAGGCCCTTGACCCGCAACAAATTGTCCCCGCCCTGGGCGATCAGCGCCTCCATGAAATCGACGAAGCCGTTCCAGGGAATCCGCGCGTCGATCACCATGCAGAAGGCGCGGATGTGGTCGTCGTGCCGGTTGGCGTCGTGGTGGTGATGGTCATGATCGTGGCCGCAATCCGCCCCGCAATGCTCGCCATGCTCGTGATGGTGGTGCGTGTCATGGTCGTGATGGTGGTCATGCCCATGATCATGGTGGTGCTCATCATGGTCATGATGATGATGGTCATGCCCGGCCTGCTGGTCGCGGTAGGCCTCTTCGCGCAGCCAGCGGACGACGTCGGGGCTTTTGGTTTCCGGGTTGTACAGACCGGCGTCGAACAGCACCTGCGGGTCAATCGCCCCGTGGGCGGCGGGGATCACCGGGGCCGCCGGGTTGATGGCCGCCAAACGCGCCTTCAAGGCAGTGGTGGCGTCGGGGTCGGCAACATCGGCCTTGGTTAGCACGATGCGGTCGGCCACGGCGGCCTGCTTCACGCTTTCCGGCTGGCGGTCCAACTGGCTGGATCCGTGCACCGCGTCCACCGTGGAAATCACGCCATCCAGGCGGAAACGGGCGGCGAGCAGCGGATCGGTCATCAGCGTGTGGATGATCGGGGCGGGGTCGGCCAGACCGGTGGTTTCCACCACCACGCGTTCGAACTCCGGCACCTCGCCGCGCACGCGCTTCAGGAACAGGTCGCGCAGCGTGTCCACCAGATCGCCCCGGATGGTGCAGCACAGGCAGCCGCTGTCCATCAGCACCATGTTTTCCGACGCCTTGGCGACCAGCAGATGGTCCAGCCCAACCTCGCCGAACTCGTTGATGATGACGGCGGTGCGGGCCATGCCGGGGTGACGCAGCAGCGCTTGCAACAGCGTGGTCTTGCCGCTGCCGAGGAAGCCGGTCAGCACCGAAACGGGCAGGCGGGGGGAGTTCACGGGTGTTTCTCCTGACAATCTTTGCAGACGCCGCGCACCTCCACGGTGGGGCGCTGGACACGGAAGCCGCGCGCGATGGCGGCGGACTCGATGGCGGTGCGGATCGATGAATCGTCGATTTCGGCGGCGTCGCCGCAGCCCTCGCACACCAGGAATTGCCCGGAATGGCTGGCACCGGGAGACGCGCAGCCGACATAGGCGTTGAGCGATTCGATGCGGTGGACCAACCCCTGTTCCACCAGGAATTCCAAGGCCCGGTACACGGTCAGCGGGGCGGTGGATTTGCCGTCCTGCTGGCTCAGATCCTCCAGAATGGCGTAGGCCCCGCGCGGGCGGTGGCTGGACCACACCAGCTCCAGCACGCGACGGCGCAACGTGGTCAGACGCGCGCCGCGTTGAGCGCACAGCGCGTCAGCGCGGGTGAGCGCATCGGCCACGCAATGGGCGTGGTCGTGCCGGGCGTGAAGCGTCGGGGTGGGGTGGTCGGTGCTCATGATGTTATTTTATAACATCTCTACGGGCGATGGAAACCCCGCTTCATCGCCAGCGCGGGAAAAAGCAGCGGAACGGAAAAGGGGCGGCCCTGTGCAGAGCCGCCCCCCCTTGGATGTGTCGTGTCGGTGTCGTGCGCGTCGCGGTCAGGCGGCGATCACAGCCCCAGAACGCCGCCGTCCTTCTTGGTGATGACGATCACCGAGGGGCGGGGCGGCATGCCGGGCTTGAAGTCGGGCCAGCGGGTGGCCGGTTCCTCGAAGGTGGACAGCTTGCCGAAGGGCTTGTACTGGTCCACGCCGTCGGTCGCCGGGTGCTGGACGGAGATGAACAGGGCCTTGTCGTCGGGGGTGAAGAAGGGGCCGCAAATCTCGGCACCCACCGGGTTGCGGTAGAACATGCGCGACAGGCCGCGCAGTTCGCCATCGGTTTCCACCGCCCAAATCCCGTCGGCGGTGCCGGACGCCTTGGCCCAATTCTCGCCCTGGTCGGTGCCGACCCACAGGCGGCCATGGTTGTCCACCGCCACGTTGTCGGGGCAGGCGAACCAGCCGTTGGCGCTGGTGTCGGCGTGGTATTGGCCGCCGACCTTGGCGTCCTTCGGGTTGCCGCCGCGCAGCAGCATCTTCCAGGTCGCCTTGGTGGCGGTGTGATCGCCGTCGTTGGGGGTGATTTCCAGGATCTGGCCCCACTCATTGACCGCGCGCGGGTTGGCGGCGTCCACCTGTTCGGGCTTGCGCTTGTTGTTGTTGGTCAGAACAACGTAAACGGTGTCCTTCTTCAGGTTGATTTCCACATCTTCCGGGCGGTCCATCTTGGTGGCACCCAGGATGTCGGCGGCCAGGCGGGCGTTGATGAGGACGGTGGCCTGATCGGGGAAGCCCTTTTCGGCGGTCAGGCCGTTTTGGCCTTGGACCAGCGGCATCCACGTCACCGACCCGTCCGCGCCGAACTTGCCGGCATAGAGCGTGCCCTCGTCCAGAATGCCGAGGTTGGCGGCGCGGTTGGCCGGATCGTACTTCTTCGCGGCAACGAACTTGTAGACATACTCGAAGCGCTCGTCGTCACCCATATAGGCCACGACGGTGCGGTCCTTCATGACGACGACGTTGCAGGCCTCATGCTTGAAGCGGCCCAGCGCGGTGCGCTTGCGCGGCGCGGAGGTCGGGTTGTAGGGGTCGATCTCGACGATCCAGCCAAAGCGGTTGGCTTCGTTGGCTTCCTTCGTCACGTCGAAACGGTCGTGGTAGGCCCCCCAATTGTACCAGCCGCCCGGAATGCCATAGCGCTTGAACGCGGCGGCGTTCTTGTGGTCGTCGGCCAGCTTGCCCCAGAAATAGCCGTTGATGTTCTCTTCCGCCGACAGCCAGGTGCCCCACGGGGTCATCCCGCCAGCGCAATTGTTCAGCATGCCGCGCACCACGGTCCCAGTGGGGTCGGCGGCGGTGCGCATCAGCGGATGACCGGCGGCCGGGCCGGTGATGCGGCATTCGGTTTCACCGGTGATGCGGCGGTTGTATTTGGAAGTGGGGTCGTAGGTCCATTTGCCCTTCACCTTGCGGACCTCGACCACCGAACCGCCATGGGCGGCGATTTCGATGTCGGCCAGATCCTTGGTCATGCGGGCGAAATTGGCCTTCTGCTGCTCCCCGTTCAGGCCGGGGAACATCACCTCTTCATCGGTGTATTCGTGGTTGGTGCAGAGCAGGCCGTGATCGGCGGATTTGGAGCCGAGCGGCAGCGGCGCGAAGCCGTTGAAATCGTTGTTGTAGCCGAACTGCGTCGCCTGGGCGGCGGCGGTCTGCTTCATCGGATCGAAGGCGGGCGCGCCCGGCAACACCGGATCGCCCCAGCGGATCAGGACATTCACGTCGTAACCCGGCGCGACATGGTGGGTTTCGTCCACGCCGTGGGCAATTTCTTCAAACCGGAAGCTGGGGGCGGACCCGGCGGCGGCCTTTGGCGTCGCGGCCTCAGCCTCGGCGCTGCCGCCGAACAGCGCGACCGGCCCGACCAGCGCGCTCAGGGCGGAGGACGCCAGCATGCCGCCGATCAAGCCACGGCGACCGATGCGCTCGTTCAGCACGTCGCCCAGGGTCGGGTTGGACGTCGGGTTGATGCCGATGTCTTCCTGGCTGTCAAAGGTCAGGTATTTGGTGCCCTTGCGGGTGGTCTCTTCGCCGTTCATCGTCTGTGCCTCACCTGGTGCCGCCGGTTTTCGGGGCGTGTCTCTGGGTTGGCGTCACACTAGTTCGGCTCCATGACAGTTTCTTTGCGACGGCGTAACGGTCCGATGAAATGAGCGGCCGTCAGACGGTTTGTCCTTTGCGTTCGGCAAACAGGGTCAACGCCCGGTTGCGGGCCAGCCCATGGTCGATGATCGGCTTGGGATAATGATCGCCCAACCGCAGCCCAGCCCGGCGCAGAACGTCCGCCGGAGCCTCCCACGGCTTGTGAATCCAGCGGCTTGGCAGGTGGCGCAGTTCGGGCACGAAGCGGCGGACATAGTCGCCCTCGGGATCGAATTTTTCGCCCTGAAGCACCGGGTTGAAGACGCGGAAGAAGGGGGCGGCGTCGGCCCCGCAACCGGCCACCCATTGCCAGCCCCCGGCGTTGTTGGCGGGATCGGCGTCCACCAGCGTGTCCCAGAACCATTGCTCCCCCACCTGCCAGGGCAGCAGCAGATCCTTGACCAGGAAGGACGCGGCGATCATCCGCACCCGGTTGTGCATCCAGCCGGTTTCCCACAATTCGCGCATTCCGGCGTCGACGATGGGATAGCCGGTGCGCCCGCGCCGCCACGCCGCCAACCCGTCCGCGTCCGACAGCCACGGGAAATCGGCGAATCGGTCGTCCAGCGGCTGGTCCAGCATGTGGGGGGCGTGGTGCAGCAGATGGTGGTTGAACTCGCGCCAACCGATTTCCCGCAGGAAGGACTCAGCCCCCTTTTGCCGCTCCGGGTGGGCGTCGGCGCTGTGGCGGGTGGCGTGCCAGATCTGGCGCGGGCTGATTTCGCCAAAGGCCAGATGGGGCGACAGCCGCGCGGTTCCCATCATGTCCGGCCGGTCGCGGTCGGTGGCGTAGGTGGCGACCGGACCCTCGAGGAAGGCCGTCAACCGCGCGCGCGCGGCCGTCTCTCCCGGCACCCAGGCCGCGCGCAGGCCGCCCGCCCAGTCCGGCGCGGTCGGCAACAGCCCCCAATCCGCCAGCCGGTCGCTGGCCGGGGCGCTGGCCGGTGGGATCAGGCGCTCCGGGACGGGCAGGGGGGCGGGTGGGGCCAGGTCGGCCGACAGGTTGCGCCAAAAGGGGGTGAAGACCTTGAACGGCCCGCCGCTCTTGTTCTGCACCGTCCAGGGTTCGGCCAGAAGATGGGCGCAAAAGCTGCGCGCCTCCACCCCGTCGCGCTTCAGCCCGTCCTTGATCGCGGCGTCGCGGGCGGTGTGGATCGGGCTGTAGCGCCGGTTCCACAGCACGGTTGCGGCCCCGCTCGCGCGCCGCAGCGCGTCGATCTCCGCCGCCGGATCGCCCCGCCGCAGGATCAACGGCGATCCCAACGCCGCGCAGTCCGCCGCCAACCGTTCCAGGCTGCCATGCAGCCACCAGCGCGACGCCCCGCCCAGCGGGCGCGGGTCGCCCGCCACCTCCTCCAGCACGAAGAGTGGCAGCACCGGCACGCCCAGGCTGGCGGCGGCGTGCAGCGCCGGGTTGTCGGACAGGCGCAGATCGGTGCTGCGGAACCAGACGATGACCGGGTTGGTCGTGGTGAAAGCTGGCATGGGGATGGCTCTCGCGGCGAAACGACGGGCAGGCCATCGGATATAGGCGGATCGCCCCGTTCGACCAGGGGGTTACAGGCCGCGATCCGGTGACAGACGGTCGCGGGGGAAGCGGTGCAGCCGCCCGCGCGCCATCAACAGCGCCTCGAACCGGGGGGCGAGCAGCCCGGCGATGGCCGGATGCAGCGCGTTCAGGCCGCCGGTGAAGGCCCCGAAGGCGGGCAGGATCAGCTTGGCCCCATCGGTGACAAAGCAGCGCTCGCGCAACCGCCGCCCGGCCAGCGCCAACGCCGCAGCCGGGTGCAGATGGCCGGAGATTTCGCCCGCCACGCCGGGCTGCGCCTCGTGCCGGAAGACCAGCGGGCCGAGCGTGATCTCGGCGACGATCCGCCCGCCCAGCCCATCGGGCGGGTGGGGGTCGTGGTTGCCGGTGATCCACACCCAATCGGTGGCGGCGGTCAGCGCCCGCAGGCGGTCGGCGTCCGCGCCGGTCAGGCGCTCCCCCGCCCGGCGGTCGTGGAAGCTGTCGCCTAGGCAGAGCACGCGGCGGGGCCGTTCCCGCTCCACCAGCGCCGCCAGCCGGTCGAGCGTGGCGCGGGTGTCGTAGGGCGGCAGCATCCGCCCGCGCGCGGCGAAGGCCGACCCCTTTTCCAGATGCAGATCGGCGACCGCCAGCACCCCTTCATCGCGCCACAGCAGCGCGCCGGAGGCGTCGGCCAGCAACGGGACACCGGCCAGCGTCAGCGCGGCTTGACCGTCGTCGGTCGCCGGGGGCATGGGGAAGCCCCTCACAGCAGACGTCCTTGTCGGCGATCGTCTGGCCGGTTTGCCCCTTCACGTTTTGGGGGGGCGGGCGGTTCCGCCATCGCTTCGGCCACCAGCTCCGCCGCTGCGGCGGCCAGCAACTCGTCGGTGGCCTCGCCGTCGATCCGCTCCCGCCCGATCTCCAGGATGACCGGCACGGCGAGCGGTGAAATCCGGTCAAGGTCCTGCCGGGTGATCCGCCCGCGCACGCGCGCCAGGAAATCGGACAGGCGGCGGACGTCGGTCAGGCCGCCCGCCGCGTCGGCCCGCGTCGCCCGCAGCAGCACATGGCCAGGGTCATGCTTGCGCAGCACGTCATAGATCAGATCCGACGAGACGGTGACTTGCCGCCCGTTCTTCTCCTGCCCCGGATGGCGGCGTTCGATCACCCCGGCGATCAGGGCGACGTTGCGGAAGGTCCGCCGCAGCATCGAGGATTCGTCCATCCAGGCTTCCAGATCGTCGCCCAGCATGTCCTGGTCGAACAGCGCGTCGAGCCGGTCGGGGGAGCGCAGCGACCACACCGCCAGCACGTAATCGGTGGCGACGAAGCCCAGCGGCCCCAGCCCCATCCGCTCCATCCGCCGGGTCAGCAGCATGCCCAGGGTCTGATGCGCGTTGCGCCCTTCGAAGGCGTAGGCGACGAGGAAACGCTTGCCGTTGCGGGGAAACAGCTCCACCAGCAGCCCGTCGCGGTCGGGCAGGACGGAGCGCTGGCGCTGCAACGCCAGCCACTCGCGCACGTCGTCGGGCAGCCCGTCCCACGCCGCCGGGTCGGCCAGCATCGCCCGCACCCGTTCGGCCAGATGGGTGGTCAACGGCAAGCGTCCCCCGGCGTAGGCGGGGATCTTCGGCTCGCCGGTTCCGCCCTTGGCCACCTGCGCCTCCATCTCGCGCACGCCCAGGAATTTCAGCACCTGCCCGGCGAACAGGAAGGTGTCGCCCGGCGTCAGGCCCTGGATGAAATACTCCTCCACCTCGCCCAGCACCGGGCCACGGTTCAGGCGCACGCGCAACAGCAATTCCTGCGTGATGGTTCCGACATTCATCCGGTAGAGCCGGGCCACCGCCGCGCCGCTGATGGCGACGCGCCCATCCTCCCGCGTCCGCAGCCGTTGGAAGCGCTCATAGGCCCCCAGCGCGTAGCCGCCGGTCGCGACGAAATCCAGCACGTCGTCGAAGCTGTCGCGGTCAAGGTCGGCGTAGGGGGCGGCGGTGATCACCTCCTCATACAGCTCATCGGGGCGGAAGGGGGCGGCGCAGGCCATGCCGAGGATGTGCTGCGCCAGCACGTCGACCCCGCCGGGGCGGGGCGCGTCGCCGTCCAGCGCGTTGGCGCGCACGGCGTCCAGCGCCGCCCGGCATTCCAGCACCTCGAAGCGGTTGGCGGGAACCAGCAGGGCGCGGCTTGGCTCGTCCAGCCGGTGGTTCGCCCGCCCGATGCGCTGGATCAGGCGGCTCGATCCCTTGGGCGCGCCGATCTGCACCACCAAATCCACCGCCGCCCAATCGATGCCAAGGTCGAGGGAGGAGGTGGCGACCACGGCCCGCAGCTCCCCCCGCGCCATCGCCGCTTCCACCTTGCGCCGCTGTTCGACGGCGAGCGAGCCGTGGTGCAGGGCAATCGGCAGCGTCTCGTCGTTCACCTTCCACAGCGCCTGAAACACCATTTCGGCCTGCGCGCGGGTGTTGACGAAGACCAGGGTCGTCCGCTGCTGGCGGATGCGCTGGTACAGCTCCGCCATGGCGTGCAAGGCGCTGTGCCCGGCCCAGGGCAGCCGTTCCCGGCTGTCGAGAATGTCGATGGCGGGGTCCGCCCCGCTGCGACCCTGGACCAGCCGGACATCACTGCCACCCGCCACACCACCTGCAAGTCCGGTGCGCGACAGCCAGGCCAGCAGGTGATCGGGGTCGGCCACGGTGGCCGACAGCCCCACCCGCCGCGCCAACGGGGCCAGCCGCGTCAGCCGGGCCAGCCCCAGGGCCAGCAGGTCGCCGCGCTTGGTCCCGGCCAGCGCGTGCAACTCGTCCACGATGACGCAGCGCAAGCCCCCGAACAGCCGGGCGCTGTCGGCGTAGGACAGCAGCAGCGCCAGGCTTTCCGGCGTGGTCATCAGAATGTGGGGCGGGTGGGCGCGCTGGCGGCGGCGCTTGGCCTCCGGCGTGTCGCCGGTGCGGGTTTCCGCCCGGATCGGCAGCCGCATTTCGGCGATGGGGGTTTCCAGATTGCGTTGAACATCCACCGCCAACGCCTTCAGCGGCGAGATGTAGAGGGTGTGCAGCCCGTCGCGCGGCCGCTCCGCCAACTCGATCAGGGAGGGCAGGAACCCGGCCAGCGTCTTGCCGCCGCCGGTCGGCGCGATCAGCAGCGCGCTCGCCCCCTCCGTCGCCGCCGCGACCATGGCGACCTGATGGGCGTGCGGCGACCACCCGCGCGACCGGAACCACGCCGCAACGTTGGGCGGGATGAGCGGGGCCGGGATTGCGGAGGTGGAGGGCGGCGCGCTGTCCATCGTGGGGAACCGGGCAGGCTCAGGGTGATGGTCAGGGGGGAATGGCAGGCGCGCGCGCCGCCGTGGTGCTGGTTGGACGGCTTACGCGGCCTTCTTCCCCGCCCCGATCTTCGGCTCTTCGCCCTTCAGCAGGCGGCGGATGTTCGCCTCGTGGCGGATGAAGACCAGCACGGCGATGAACAGGCACAGGCCCGCCACCAGCGGCCCGCCGAAATACCAGCCGGTCAGCGGGCTGAGCGCGATGGCGGTCAAGGCCGACAGCGACGAGATGCGGAACAGAACCGCCATCGCCAGCCAGCTCACGCAGGCCAGCAGCCCGACCGGCCAGCAGACGGCCAGCAGCACGCCCAGCGCGGTGGCAACACCCTTGCCGCCCTTGAAGCCCAGCCAGACCGGAAAGCTGTGGCCCAGCATCGCCCCGCCCGCCGCCAGCACCGCCGCCAACAGCGCGGCGTCCGGCCCGGCGAATCGCCCGGCCAGATCCAGCGCGACGAGCGCGGCGACGGCCCCCTTGCCGCTGTCCAGCAGCAGGGTGGCCAGCGCCAGCGCCTTGTTCCCGGTGCGCAGGACGTTGGTGGCCCCGATGTTGCCGGATCCGATCTGGCGGATGTCGCCTAGACCGGCCAGACGGGTCAGCACCAGACCGAAGGGGATGGACCCCAGCAGATAGCCCAGCAGGGCGGCGGCGAGAGCGGTCAGCACGGCGATCAACCCTCCGCCCAGACGGTGCGTCCGTCCACGATGGTGCGCAGCGGGCGGCCCTGGACCGGACGCTTGTCAAAGGGCGAGTTCTTCGACTTCGACTTGAAGCGGCTGATGTCGATCTGCCACGGCTGATCGAGGTCGAACACCACCAGATCGGCGGCGGCACCCTTGGCGATGCGGCCCAGCGGCAGACCCAGAATGTCGGCGGGCTTCACGGTGACGCAGGCCAGCGCCTGCGACAGGCTCATCGCCCCCTTGTGCACCAGCTCCAGCATCAGCGGGAACAGGGTTTCCAGGCCGCTGATGCCGCAGGCGGCCTGCGCGAAGGGCAGGCGCTTTTGGTCCTGGTCCTGCGGCACATGATCGGACGCGATGGCGTCGATGGTTCCGTCGGCCAGACCGGCGACGATGGCGCGGCGGTCCATTTCCCCGCGCAGCGGCGGCGACACCTTGGCGAAGGTCCGGTAATCGCCGACATCGACCTCGGTCAAGGCGAAGTAATGCGGGGCGGTGTCGCAGGTCACACGCAGGCTGCGCGCCTTGGCCCGGCGGATCAGGTCAACCGATTCCCCGGTGGTGACGTGGGCGAAATGCAGCCGCCCGCCGGTCAGCTCCAGCAGACGCAGATCGCGCTCGATCATGATGATCTCGGCCTCGCGCGGGATGCCGACCAGCCCCAGCCGGGTGGCGATCTCGCCCGAATTCATCATGCCGCCGCCCAGGCTCGGCTCTTCGGGATGTTGCACGATCAGCTTGTCGAAGGTCTTGGCGTAGCTGAGCGCGCGGCGCATCGTCTTGGCGCTGCCGATGGCCTTGGTGCCGTCGGTGAAGGCGACCGCCCCAGCCTGGGCCAGCAGGCCCATTTCGGTGATCTCGTTGCCCTCGGTCCCGCGCGTGGCGGAGCCATAGGCGAAGACCTTCACCATCTTCGCCTCGCGGGCGCGGCGGGCGACGAACTCCAGTCCGGCGACCTCGTCCAGCACCGGGTCGGTGTTGGGCAGCAGGGCCATGGCGGTGATGCCACCGGCGGCGGCGGCGCGCGACGCGCTCTTGATCGTGTCCTTTTCCTCGTCGCCCGGCTCGCCGATCAGCACGCGCATGTCGACCAGACCGGGGGCCAGGCACAGGCCCGACAGGTTGACCGCCTCCGCGTCGGCGGGGACACCGCCCGCAAACAGGTCGGTGCCGAAATCGACGATCTTGCCGCCGTCCGTCAGCAGATCGGCGCGCTGGTCAAACCCGCTGGCCGGATCGATCACGCGGGCGTTCAGATAGGCGACGCGGCTCATTGGTCAGCTTTCTGGCGGTCGGTGTTGCGGCGGTCACGGGTGAGCAGGTCAAGCACGGCCATGCGGACGGCGACCCCGAGTTCAACCTGATCGAGGATCATGGAGCGTTTGAGATCGTCGGCCACCTCCGAGTCGATCTCCACCCCGCGATTCATCGGGCCGGGGTGCATGATGACCGCGTCGGGCTTGGCGACCTCCAGCTTTTCGTAATCCAGGCCGTAGAAGTAGAAATACTCCCGCGTGGACGGGATGAACTGGCCGCTCATCCGTTCGGTCTGAAGCCGCAGCATCATGACGACGTCGGCGTCCTTCAGCCCGGTCTTCATCGAATGATGGACCTCCACCCCCAGCCGGTCGATCTGGGCGGGCAGCAGGGTGGGCGGGGCGACGCAGCGCACCCGTGCGCCCATGGCGTTCAGCAGATGGATGTTGGAGCGCGCGACACGGCTGTGCAGGATGTCGCCGCAGATCGCCACCACCAGCCCCTCCAGACGGCCCAGACGGCGGCGGATCGCCAGCGCGTCCAACAGGGCCTGGGTCGGGTGTTCGTGGTGGCCGTCGCCGGCGTTGATGACCGAGCAGTTGACCTTGTCGGCCAGCAGCTTCACCGCACCGGAGTCGGCGTGGCGGACCACCAGCGCGTCCAGATGCATGGCGTTGAGTGTCATCGCCGTGTCGATCAGCGTTTCGCCCTTCTTCACCGAGCTGCCGTCCGACGACATGTTGATGACGTCGGCCCCCAGCCGCTTGCCCGCCAGCTCGAAGCTGGTGCGCGTGCGGGTGGAGTTCTCGAAGAACAGGTTCACCAGCGTCCGCCCGTCGAGAAGGGACGACTTCTTCACGGGCTGGCGGTTCTGCTCGACATAGCCGTTGGCGAGGTCGAGGATCTGGGTGATCTCGGCGGACCGCAACCCCTCGATGCCGAGAAGGTGGCGGTGCGGGAAGATCGCGTCGGTGGTGGGGTTCGCGCTCATGGGCGCGGACTATAGGAGCGGGGCGGGACGCCCGCAAGCGCCCCGAAAGCCCCCCATACAACCCCACGGTCAGGGGGTGCGCTCGGCTTCTTCGAACAGCCAGTCGCGGAAGGCTTTCACCTTGGGGCGGCTGAAATAATGGGGTGGGGCGGCGACGTAATAGGCCAGGCTGCCGGGCATGTGGACGTCGAACAGGCGCACCAGCCGCCCGGCGGCGATGTCGTCGGCCACCAGCACGCCGCGCGCCAGCGCGATGCCGTGGCCGCTCATCGCCGCCTGAAGGGTGAAGGACGAATCGTCGAACCGCAAACCGCGCTCCACATCCGCCCCGTCGATCCCCGCCGCCCGGAACCAGACCGCCCACGAGATGTTGTAATCGTCGTGCAGCAGCGTGTGGTGGCGCAGATCCTCCGGGCAGGCCAGCGGCGGCCCGTTCTTCAGCAGGGATGGGTGGCCGACGGGAAAGATGTCCTCCGTCAACAGCCGTTCCACCTGCAAATCCGGCCAATGGCCGTTGCCGAAGCGGATCGCCAGATCGACGTCCTGCCGGGTGAAATCGACGATCTGCGTCGTGCTCTGCACCCGCACATCCAGATCGGGATGACGCTTTTGAAAGCGCATCAGGCGCGGAACCAGCCATTTCGACGCGAAGCTGGGCATGGCGGAGATGGTCAGCGGCCCGGTGCTGTCGTTGCGGATCAGCTTTTCGGTGGCCTGCGCCAGCGTGTCCAGCGCCTCGCGCACCGACGGGACGTAGCTTTGCCCGGCCTCCGTCAGCGCCAGCGCCCGGTTCATTCGCCGGAACAGGGGTAATCCGAGCCATTCCTCCAGCGCCTTGATCTGGTGGCTGACGGCGGCCTGGGTGACGTGCAGTTCCTCCGCCGCCTTGGTGAAGGACAGATGGCGGGCGGCGGCGTCAAAGGCGCGGACCGCGTTCAGCGGGGGCAGGCGGCGGGGCATGGCGAACCAACGGGAGGGAGGAGATGGGGAGTCTATCGGATTAGCTTTCCTAATTCAGTCTATGAGAAAGCGTCGTTTGCCCGCAAGGACCGGGTGGTTCAAGGTTGGTCCCACGAGCGAGGGTGAGCGCAGCAACGGCCCCCAACCACCGCCGAAGCAACCACCACCCATCCTTGACGGAGCGAGATCATGAGCCAGAGCACCCAATCCCCCATCACCCTGTCCGGTTCCAGCGCGACGCGTGTCGGCGGTGGCCTTGGCGGGGTTGTCACCGCGCTGTTCGATGGCTTGGCCACCTGGGCCGACCGGCGTCGCCAGCGGCGCACGCTGACCCAGATGCCCGATCATCTGTTGGCCGACATTGGTCTGTCGCGCGCCGACGCCGAACAGGAAGTCACCAAGCCGTTCTGGCGGGGGTGAGCGTTGAGCGACGCGCCGAACCCGTCACCGGACTTGACCGGGCGCTGCCTGTGCGGCGGCGTCCGGTTCCATCTGACCGAACGGCCCCTGGGGGTGGCGAACTGCCATTGCGGGCAGTGCCGCCGTTTTCATGGCCATGTCGGGGCCTATGTCAGCCTGCCGCGCCCGGCGGTGGTGTTCGACGCCGAGGACAGCCTGCGTTGGTTCCGCTCGTCCGACCACGCCCAGCGCGGCTTTTGCGGCACCTGCGGTTCGTCCCTGTTCTGGATGGGCGACAGCGGCGGGCGGCTCGACGTTGCGGCGGGTTGTCTGGACGCGCCGACCGGTCTTGCCACCCTGCGGCACATCTTTGTCGCCGATCAGGGGGATTATTACCGCATCCCGGACGATTCCCTGGACCGCTTTCCCGGGACCACCACCCCGTCCGCGTGAACCTTCCCCAGCGCTGTGCTGTTCGGTCGCAGGTGATGCGCGCGAACCGCAAGGCGCTTTGTGTTGACCGGGTCGGGGAGGGGTGAGAATGATTGTCAGGTGCACACCTGTTTCCTGCCCTGAGGTCGTTTCCCATCATGCGTCACCGGATCGCTCGTCTGTTTCTGAGCGCGGCGCTGCTGCTGCCGGTTGCTCCCGCCGTCTTTGCCCCCGCGTGGGCCGACGACGCGCCGATCACCATCGTCATCAAGGATCACAAGTTCGATCCGGTCGAGGTGAAGGTCCCCGCCAACAAGCGGGTGACGCTGCTGGTGGACAACCAGGACGCCACCTCCGAAGAGTTTGAAAGCGCTGAACTGAAGGTCGAAAAGATCGTCGGCGGCCGCAAACAGATCAAGGTCGCGATCGGGCCGTTGAAACCCGGCAAATACCCGTTCTTCGGCGAATTCCACGAGGCCACGGCCAAGGGCACCGTCATCGCCGAGTGATGCGCTCGTGCGATTCCTTGATCTTTGTTTTGCGTTCTGATTCCCGCAGCGGGAGAATCCCATGCTTGCCAGTCTCATCATTGTCTTCCGCGAGGTGCTGGAGGCCGGTCTCATCGTCGGCATCGTTCTGGCGGCGACGGAGGGGGTGGCCGGGCGCGGGCGCTGGGTGACGATGGGCATCGCCGCCGGGATCCTCGGATCCTGCGTCGTCGCCTGGTTCGCCGACGCCATCAGCGGCCTGTTCGCCGACACCGGGCAGGAGCTGTTCAACGCCGGTGTGCTGCTGGTCGCCGTGGCCATGCTGGCCTGGCACAACGCCTGGATGGCCCAGCACGGGCGGGAAATCGCCCGCGACATGGCGGCGGTGGGCCGTGCGGTGTCGAGCGGGGAGCGCTCGCTCGCCGCGCTGGCGGTGGTGATCGGTGTGGCGGTGCTGCGCGAGGGGGCGGAGGTCGTCCTGTTCCTCACCGGCATCCTGGCGTCGGAGGAGGGCGGTGTCGGCACCGTTCTGGCCGGTGGGCTGGGCGGCGTGGCGCTGGGCGCGCTGATGTCGGGCCTGATGTACGTGGGTTTGTTGCGCATCCCCACCCGCCACCTGTTCCGGGTGACGACGTGGCTTTTGACCCTGCTGGCGGCGGGTATGGCCGCCACCGCCGTGTCCTTCCTGGCCCAGGCCGGGGTTCTGGAACGCGGCGGGGCCATCCTGTGGGACAGCTCTGGCCTGCTGCGTGACAAAAGCGTGATCGGGCAGGCGCTGCACGTCCTGATCGGCTACACCGACCGCCCGACGGAGGCGCAACTCCTGGCCTATCTCGCCACCGTTGCCGCCATTCTCGGCCTGACCCGTCTGGCCGCCGGATCGGCCCAGCCCGTCCGCCGTGCGGCCAACCCGGCGGAGTGACCGGCCTGCTGGGTCCTGGATTCAGCGGTTCCGGCCTTAGCGGCTCCGGTTGAAGCGGTCCTCGCCGAAACGGTCGTCATCCGCGTCGCTGTCCGCCGCGTCGTCCTGCTCGGTCTGACGGCGCTGGTTGGCCAGCATGTCGAGCGCGCCTTGCAGGATGTAGGCGGCGGCCATCTTGTCCACCACCTCGTCGCGCCGTTTGCGGGTCATGTCGGCCTCGCCGATCATGAAGCGTTCAACCGCCGAGGTGGACAGCCGCTCGTCCCAAAAGGCGATCTGCGCGTCCCAACCCAGCAGATCGGCGCGCTCCAGCAGGTTCTTGGCGAAGGCGCGCACGGATTCGGCGCGCGGGCCTTCGGTGCCGTCCATGTTCAGCGGCAGGCCGATGACCAGACCGCCGACGCTGTAATCGCGGATGGTCCGCGCCAGTTCGCGCGCGTCCTGGGTGAATTTGGTGCGCATCAGCACGCCGATGGGGGAGGCGACGACCAGACCGGGATCGGCCACCGCCAGACCAACGGTTTTGGTGCCAACATCCAGCCCAAGCAGGCGTTGGCCACGGCCCAACCGGGCCGCGAGTTCGGAAAGCTCGTGTATCATGCCGTGACCATAAGTCCCCGCCGTCCGCCCGGCAAGGCTCACCGCACGCCGACCGGGGGCATGGAGGCGCGCAGGCCGGGGCTGTCGAGCAGGGGGGCGAGCGCGCTGGCGATGGGGCGCAGGTGGGCGGCGGCGGACAGCGCGCCGACCAGTTCGCCCTTGCCGGACAGCAGGTCCAGCAGCTCGTCGGTCAGGGTCTTGGGCGGCGGGTAGGGGGCGAGCGTCACCTCCGCGTCGGTGGCCAGACCGGCGGCGCTGCGGGCCAGCGTCAACGCCTCCTCCTGGCCGCCCAGCTCGTCGATCAGGCCCAGTTCGCGGGCCTGCGCGCCGGTCCACACCCGGCCCTTGGCGGCGGCGCGGGCCTGTTCGGGCGTCAGCCGCCGGGCCTCCGCCACCCGTTCCAGGAAGCTGGCGTAGGTGGCGTCGATGATGGCGGTCAACCGCTCCTCCTCCGCCGGGGAGAAGGGGTGCATCGGCGACCACATGCCGGCGTTGCGGGCGGCGGACACGCGGTCCCAGCGCACGCCCAGCTTGTCCGACAGGCCGCCCAGGCTCATCTTGCCCGCCACCACGCCGATGGAGCCGGTGAGCGTGGCGGGGGAGGCGACGATGCGGTCGGCGGCCAGCGCGATCCAATAACCGCCCGACGCGGCGGAATCGCCCATGCTGGCGATCACCGGCTTGCCGCGCTGGCGCGCCTTGGCCAGCGCCCGGCGGATGGATTCCGAGGCGGAAACGGCCCCGCCACCGCTGTCGATGCGGACCAGGATGGCGCGCACGTCGGCGTCGTCCGCCGCGTCTTCGATGGCGCGGACCACGGTGTCGGCCCCGGCGTTGATCTCGCCAAAGGTCGGGCGTTCGCTCTTGCCGCCGGTGATGGTCCCGACGATGTGGACCAGCGCGATGGTCGGGCCGTTGTCGTGCGGGCCACCGGCCACCGCCAGATAATCGGGCAGCTCCACCAGCTCGGCGTCGGCCCCGGCGCGTTGCAGGGCGGCGTCGCGCGCCTCGTCGGCATACCCGATGCGGTCGATCAGCTTGAGGTCGAGCGCCTCGCGCTCCAGCAGCGGGGCGCGGTCGATGGCGGCGCGCACGCTGGCCGGGGGCAGGCGGCGGCCCTTGGCCACCCCGTCCACCAACTGGTTGGTCAGGTCGCCGATCAGCCCCTGCATCATCTCGCGGTTGGCCGGGGTGATGGTGGATTGGGTGAAGGTGTCGGAGAAGCTCTTGTACTCCTCCCGGTGCTGCAACTGCGGCTGGACGCCCAGCGTGTCGAGCAGGCCGCGCGCAAACGGCAGTTCCGCCGACAGGCCGGTCAGCCCGACCACGCCCAGCGGCTGCATCCACACCTCGTCAAAGCCGCTGGCCAGCAGAAAAGCGCGGTTGCCCGCCCCGCCGTCGCCGTAGCTGTCGGCGTAGGCGATGGCGAAACGGCCCGAGGCGCGGAACCGCTCCACCGCCGCCCGCAGCTCCTGCGTTTGGGCAAAGCCGATCTGGTCGCCGCCCAGCCGGGCCAGCACGCCCTTGACCCGCGCGTCCTTCCGCCCGCGTTCCAGCGCGTCGAGCGCGTCGCGCAGGCTCGCCTCGTGCCCCAGCAGCCCGCCCAGCCGGTCGTTGCCGCCCTCCGCCAGGCTGTGGGTCAGGTCGAGGTTCAGCACCACCCCGCGCGGCAGGGTCGGTTCCTGGCGGATCACCAGATAGGCACCGCCGACCAGAGCGGACACCACCAGAAAGCCGATGGTGGCGAACAGGCGGACGAAAAACCTCAACATCCAGGCGGCTCCGGTCGGGTGGGCGGCGCGGCCCACGGGGGGGCGTCGCGCCTCAGCGGTCCATCTTGTGGTACTCGCGGTTGGGGAGCATGTCCACCGCCGTCGCCATCCGGTTCGACATGTTGTAGAACGCCGCCGTGTCGGCGATGTCGAAGATCTCCTCCGCCGTGAAGCCGACGGCGCGCAGCGCGGCGCGGTTCTCCTCCCCCACGCTCCACGGCTCTTTCGTCATGGCCCAGGCGAAATCCAGCATGGCGCGCTGGCGCGGCGGCAGCGGGGCGACGCGGTAATTGGCCGCCAGCATCTCCCCCAATTCCGGGTCGCCCGACAGCTTGCGCACCGCCTGCCCATGGGCGACCAGGCAGTAATAGCAATGGTTGGCGGAGGAGACGACGACCGCGATCATCTCGCGCTCCAGCTTGCTCAGCCCGCTCTCGCCCAGCATCAGTTCGTTGTACAGCTGGGCGAAGGTGCGCAGCTTCTTTTGACGCAGGCTGTAGGCTTGCAGCACGTTGGGCACGAAGCCCAGCTTGTCCGTGCATTTGTCGAACAGGGCGCGCAGATCCTCGTCCAGCGTGGCGGCGTCGGGGACGGGCAGGGCCATGATGTGATCGGGTTGCGGCATCGGGCGGTTCCTCCGGCTTTGCGGCTTTGTGGTTGTGGAGGGCAGGGTAGCGGCGGATCGCGCGCGGGGCATCCCTTTTGCGGGGCGCTGGCAGGGTTCGGTGGCGTGGTGCGGTGTCGCGGTCCGCTGGCGGGCGTGGAGGATGGGCGTGATGGGACGGGGAACGGGGCGGGCAACGGGGCGTCTCGTCCGCGCGGTGGCGTTGGGGGCGCTGGTGGGGGCCGGTCTGCTGGGGCTGGGCTGGCTGGTCTGGGGCGCGATGAGCCTGCCCGACGGCTGCGCGGTGGAGCGGATCGCGGAACACCGGGCACCGGATGGCGCGCGGACGCTCATCCTCTATTGGCACGATTGCGGAGCCACCACCGACACCAGCACGCGTGCCGCCCTGCTGCCCGGCCACACGCCGGATCCCCCGCCCGCCGAGGCCGACATCCTGCGCCTGCGCGGCCGACACGACCTCCGCGCCCGCTGGATCAACCCGACCACACTCGAACTGACCCTACCGGCGGGGGAATTGGCGGCCGACGCGGTGGTGTTGCGGGAAACGCGCCGGGACGGGGTGGGAATCCTCTACCCCCTGACCCTCACGCCCCCCGAATATCCGCAATGAACCGGGTCACGTCCTGCCGTAGCCCATCCGCGTGCTGCTTCAGCCCGTCGGCCATGGTCAGGACTTCGCGGGCCATGTCGCCGGTTTGGATGGCTTGGGCGCCGACGGCGCTGGAGCTGTGGGACACGGCGTCGGTGCCTTGGGCGGCTTGTTGGGCGTTGCGGCCGATTTCGGCGGTGGCGGCGTTCTGTTCCTCCACGGCGGCGGCGACGGCGGAGATGTTTTCCTCGATCCGGCCCACCACTTGGCCGATGTCGGTGATCGCCGCCACGGTTTCGGTGGTCGCCGCCTGGATTTCCGACACCTTGTCGGTGATGTCCTCGGTCGCCTTGGCGGTCTGGTTGGCCAGCGCCTTGACCTCGCTCGCCACCACGGCGAATCCCTTGCCGGCTTCGCCCGCGCGGGCGGCTTCGATGGTGGCGTTCAGGGCCAGCAGATTGGTTTGTCCGGCGATGGATTGGATCAGGCCGACGATCTCGCCAACCTGACGGGCGGCGTCGTTCAGATGGGCGATGATGCCCGACGCCTTTCGCA
Source organism: Azospirillum griseum (assembly GCF_003966125.1). Classification (GTDB taxonomy): domain Bacteria; phylum Pseudomonadota; class Alphaproteobacteria; order Azospirillales; family Azospirillaceae; genus Azospirillum; species Azospirillum griseum. The sequence continues at coordinate 341,826 of NZ_RXMA01000002.1, read as the reverse complement.
CGTCGGCCACCGCTTGTTCGGCCATGGCGGTCGATCCGGTCATCTGCCGCCCGATTTCGGAGATGGAGGCGGTCAACTCCTCCGACGCCGCCGCCACCGCCTGGACGTTGCTCGACGCGTGTTCGGACGCCTGGGCGACTGACAGCACATGCTGTTCGGTGTCCTGGGCGATCTGGTTCATGCGGTCGGCGTTGCTGCGCAGCCCGCCCGCCGCCGTCGCCAATTGGGCGGTCACACCATCGACCCGGCTGTCGAAGGCGGTGACGAGCGCCTCCACCCGTTCGGCGTGGCGCAAACGCTCCTCGTGCGCGCGGGTCTGTTCGGCGGCCAGCCGGTCGGCGCGGGCCAGCGATTGGCGGAAGGCGTCGAGGCTGGCGGCCATGGTCCCCAGCTCGTCGCGCCGGTCGGTGCCGTCGATGGTGAAATCGCGCTCCCCGGCCTGCATCCGGGTCATGGCGGACTCCAGGCGGTGGATTGGGCGGGTGATGTTGCGGGCGACCAGCAGCGCCACCGCGACCATCAGCGCCACCAGCAGCGCTAGCCCAACCCCCAGCCCGATCAGGCGGGCGGCGGCGCTGTCGGCGTCCTGGCGGGCCAGCGCCAGCAGATCCCCGGCCAGCCGGTTTTCCACCGTCTTCAACAGGTCGATGTTGACGGTGATGGTGTCGAACCAGACCCCGGCGTCCACCCCCTGGTTGCCCGCGCCATAGGCCGAGGCGGTGCCGATCTTGCGCATCCGCTCCACCTCCGCCACCGCCGGGCCGGTGACGGTGCGGTCGAAGAAGGCGGCCTGTTCGGGCGTCAGCTTGGTTTTCAGGCCGTTGAGCAAGGCGCGGTACTCGCCGGTCAGCTCGACGAAGCGTTCATGCGCGTCATTGGGGAAACGGTCCTTGCGGAAGGCCCCGCCGCCGACGGCGCGCTGTTGGCCCAGCCGCTCCTTGGCCTCCGACACCGCGAACAGGGCGTTGGCGGCGAGGATCTGGTCGGGGTGGGTGGAGATGATCGGGGCGAGCGCTGCGGCGTCCAGCAGGGTGCGGATCAACCCGGTGTAGCCCTTCACCACCTCCAGCGGGGCGAGCGAGCCGCCGTTGACGGCGGTGCGCAGCTCCATCAGGCGGGGCAGGGCGGCCTTGGCCCCGTCCATCGCCGCGCGCAGGCGTGGGTTTTCGATGGCGGCGGCGTCGAATTGCGGGCGCAGCGCCGCCATCCGGCTGTCGGTGCCGCCCCGGATCGTGTCCATGCGGGCGCGGTCCGGCTCGGTCTTGTTGCCGCCGAGATAGATGGAGGAGGAGCCGCGTTCCTTTTGCAGATCATGCACAAGGTCGGTCATGGCGATGGACAGGCTGGCGACGCGTTGCAGATCCTGCGCGTCGCGGCTGATCGCCCGCTGCTGCCAGACCGAGAAGGACGACAGCAGAACCACCCCGGCCAACGGGATCGACAACGCCAGCGCCAGCTTGCGGGTGACGCGGATGTTGCCGAACCGGCGGTCCGCCCAATGTCCCAACGCCGACATAATCGTGCTCCCTCATCGACACATCACCGATCCATCGGGACCGATTGGTACCGGGAACGCGATCTTTTTCAATACGGAATAACCATAATCCCGGCTGAATGGATGATGCGCATCGTCCAAAAGGATGAATTCGATTGGCGGGGCCGGGGCGGGTGGGGCGAAATTTGCCTCGCATCCCGGGCGATGGGACGGTAGAAGATGGGTCCCGGTCCGCAGGATTCATAGGGTTGATGGCGTGACCGGCCTGGTTTTCCGGAGCGTCCCATGTCCAACACAGAATTCCATCGCATCAAGCGCCTGCCCCCGTATGTGTTCGCGGAAGTGAACGCCATGAAGGCACGCGCCCGAGCTAATGGCGCTGACATCATCGACCTTGGCATGGGCAACCCCGATCAGGCGACCCCGCAGCACATCGTCGACAAGCTGGTCGAGGCCGTGCGCGACCCCAAGACGCACCGCTACTCGAATTCGCGCGGGATCCCCGGTCTGCGCAAGGCGCACGCGGCCTATTACAAGCGCCGCTTCAACGTGGACATCGATCCCGAGACCGAGACCATCGTCACCATCGGGTCGAAAGAGGGTCTGGCCAATCTGGCCCAGGCGATCACCAGCCCCGGCGACGTGATCCTGGTGCCGAACCCCAGCTACCCGATCCATCCCTTCGGCTTCATCCTGGCCGGGGCGTCGGTCTGCCATCTGCCGGTTGGGCAGAACGGTGCGTTGACCGACATCGACAGCTTCATGAACACGCTGGTCCGCGCCGTGCGCCACAGCGTGCCCAAGCCGCTGGCGCTGGTGCTGAACTACCCGTCCAACCCGACCGCCGAGGTGGTGGGGCTGGATTTCTACCGCCCGATCGTGGAGTTCTGCCGCAAGGAAGGCATCTACATCCTCTCCGATCTGGCCTACGCCGAGATCTTCTTTGACGGCAACCCGCCGCCCTCCATCCTGGAAATCCCGGAGGCGCGCGAGATCGCGGTGGAATTCACCTCGATGTCGAAGACCTATTCGATGGCGGGCTGGCGCATCGGCTTTGCCACCGGCAACAAGAAGCTGATCACCGCGCTGGCGCGCATCAAGTCCTACCTCGATTACGGGGCCTTCACCCCGATCCAGGTGGCGGCCACCGCCGCGCTCAATGGCCCGCAGGACTGCGTCCAGCAGGTGCGCGACATGTACAAGCAGCGCCGCGATGTGATGATCGAGGGGCTGGCCGCCGCCGGGTGGGAGGTGCCGACGCCGTCGGCCTCCATGTTCGCCTGGGCGCCGATCCCGCCGCAATTCGCCCATCTCGGCTCGCTGGAATTCGCCAAGCTGCTGTTGCAGGAGGCGGAGGTCGCCGTCGCCCCCGGCATCGGCTTTGGTGAGTATGGCGACAGCCATGTGCGCTTGGCGATGGTCGAGAACGTCCACCGCATCCGCCAGGCCACCCGCAACATCAAGGAGTTCTTCCGCTCCAACGCCGGTGTCGCCGCCGCCAGCCAAGACCCGGCGGTGCGCGCCGCCCTCCTGGAATCCGAGAAAGCGAAAGTCTGATGTCCAAAGACCAAAAAGCCGCCCCCCTGAACATCGCGGTCGCCGGTCTGGGCACGGTCGGGGCCGGGGTGCTGAAGCTTTTGCAGGCGCAGGCCGACCTGATCGAGCAGCGCTGTGGCCGCCGGATCAATGTGGTGGCCGTCAGCGCCCGGTCGAAGGGCAAGGACCGTGGCATTGATCTGTCGGCGGTGCGCTGGTACGAGGATCCGGTGGCGATGGCCGCCGATCCCGCCGTCGATCTGGTGGTCGAGCTGATCGGCGGGTCCGAAGGCCCGGCCCGCGACACGGTCGCCACCGCCATCGAAACCGGCAAGCACGTCGTCACCGCCAACAAGGCGCTGCTGGCCGTGCACGGCACCGACATCGCCCGCAAGGCCGAGGCCAAGGGCCTGACCGTGGCGTTCGAAGCGGCGGTCGCCGGTGGCATCCCGATCATCAAAGGGCTGCGCGAGGGGCTGGCCGGGAACCGCGTGTCGGAAATCCACGGCATCCTGAACGGCACCTGCAACTACATCCTGACCGAAATGCGGACGACGGGCCGCGATTTCGCCGATGTGCTGGCCGACGCCCAGGCGTTGGGCTACGCCGAGGCCGATCCGACCTTTGACGTGGACGGCATCGACGCCGCCCACAAGCTGGCGGTGCTGGCCTCCGTCGCCTTCGGCACGCCGGTCGATTTCGCCTCCGTCCACATCGAGGGGATCCGGCAGGTCGGGGCCATCGATTTCGATTACGCCGACCAGTTGGGCTTCTGCGTGAAGCTTCTGGGCATCGCGCGCCGCACCGACACCGGTGTGGAACAGCGCGTCCACCCCTGCATGGTGCCGAAATCCGCGCCCATCGCGGCGGTGGACGGCGTGTTCAACGCCGTGGTCGCCCAGGCCGATTTCGCCGACCGCGTGCTGTTCGTCGGCCGTGGGGCCGGGGCCGGGCCGACGGCGTCGGCGGTGGTGGCCGATCTGATCGACATCGCGCGCGGTCGTTCCACCCCGACCTTTGGCGTTCCGGCCGACCAGTTGGGCGCGGCCACCCCGTCGCCGATGGAATCACGGCGCGGCTCCTACTATGTCCGCCTGATGGTTCTGGACCGCCCCGGCGTCATCGCTGACATCGCGGCGGCCATGCGCGATCAAAACGTGTCGATGGAGCAGTTCCTCCAGCGCGGCCATTCGCCCGGTGAGGCCGTGCCGGTGGTGCTGACCACCCACGACACCGAGGAAGCCGCGATGCAACGGGCGCTGGCGACCATCGGCGCGCTGGATTGCGTGGTGGAAGCGCCGCGCATGATCCGCATCGAGCAGTTCTGAACCTGTTTTTTATGACCGCCTGAAAGACGACCGAAGAGTCGGGGGGAACAACACCATGTCTACGCAGCAAGTTGACCTGTCCAACATGGACCGGAATCTGGCGCTTGAAGCCGTCCGCGTCACCGAGGCGGCGGCTCTGTCCGCCTCGCTGCTGATGGGGCGTGGCGACGAGAAGCTGGCCGACCAGGCCGCCGTCGACGCCATGCGCCAGGCGCTGAACACGCTGTACATCGACGGGACCGTCGTGATCGGCGAGGGCGAGCGTGACGAAGCCCCGATGCTCTACATCGGTGAAAAGGTCGGGGCCGGCATCGGCACCGGGCCGAAGGTGGACATCGCGCTCGATCCGCTGGAAGGGACCACCATCTGCGCCACCGGCGGCCCGAACTCGCTGGCCGTCATCGCCATGGCCGAAGAGGGCGGCTTCCTGAACGCCCCCGACGTCTACATGGACAAGATCGCCGTCGGGGCCGGTCTGCCGGACAATCTCGTCGATCTCGACGAAACCCCGGCCAACAACCTGAAGGCGCTGGCCAAGGCCAAGGGGGCCGAGGTTGAAGAGCTGCTGGTCTGCATCCTGAACCGCCCGCGCCACGCCGAGCTGATCGCCCGCGTGCGTGAGGCCGGGGCGCGCATCATGCTGATCAACGACGGCGACGTGTCGGGCGTGATCGCCACCAGCCAGGAACACACCGGCGTGGACATGTATGTCGGCTCCGGCGGCGCGCCGGAAGGCGTCCTGGCCGCCGCCGCGCTCCGCTGCATCGGTGGGCAGTTCCAAGGCCGTCTGCTGTTCCGCAACGACGACGAAAAGGCCCGCGCCGCCAAGTGGGGCGTGACCGATCTGAACAAGAAATACAGCCTGACTGAACTGGCGCGCGGCAACGTCATGTTCGCCGCCACCGGTGTGACCGACGGCGCGATGCTGAAGGGCGTGCGTCGGGTGCCGGGTGGGGCCTACACCCACTCCGTCATCATGCGGTCGAAGTCGGGGACCGTGCGCTACATCGAGGCACACCACAATCTGCACCGCAAATCGACGGTGAAGTGAGCGGTTTGCCCCGGTCACGGTCCCGCCTGCGATGGCGGGGCCTCTGATTGCGGGATTTCCGAACAAAAACAGCGCGCGGCTTCGGTCACGCGCTTTTTTTGTGTCCGCGAACGGGTGGGTTCCGGGTGGAATCGTTCGTCTGCGTTCCTTCCATCGAATCGGTGCAGGTCTGCCGCCGCAAGAGCGCATCGCCCGGCATATTGATTTCGCACATGCAGCATATAAAGTATTCGTCAGCAACGAGGTCACACCACAGGAGTTGACGATGAGCTTTTCTTCTTTGAATTCTGCCAACGACGCATTGTTTGGCGCGGAAACAAACCGCCCGTCGTTCTTTCAGCGGGTCGTTGATTGGTTCAAGAACCGCGCTGATCTTTATCGTGCGGAATACGAACTGACCCACATGTCGGATGTCGAACTGGCCGACATTGGCCTGACCCGTGGGGAGATCCACAACGCCGTCCGTCACGGCCGCATCGGCTGATGTCGGGGCGTCGGGTCGCGGTCATCCGGTTCGGGCGGTTCCTCGCCCCAACCGGATGACGCCAGCAGAAGACGGGCCGCCCACACCCAAAGGCACCATGCGGGCATACGAAAGCCCCGGCGAGCGATCGCCGGGGCTTTCGTGTGTCTGGAGACGGGAGGGGGTCGATCCGGGGCGGTTAGATCAGGGCACCCTGGCGGGCGTCGTCTTCGGTCTCATTCGCCGCCGGGGTGGGGGCGGTCAGGGCGTCGCGTCCGGCGTCGGTCAGGCGGCATACCAGCCAATCGGGCTTCAGGGGGTTGTGGAACCAGCGTTCGGCCCACCCAGCCTTCAGGCAGGCGTCCACCGTCGCCTTTTTCAACCGCTGGCCGCGCTCGTCGAACAGCGGCAGCTTGCCGCCCGGCTGGTCCAGGCCGCGACGCAGCCACGCCGCCTGAACATCGCTGGGGGAGCGGCGGGAACCGGAACGGCGCGACACGGCCATGATCGCCTCAAGCTGCGGACAGAAAACAGGGCCACGCGCGGCGGGCTTGCCAAGCGCGGCGTTGCGCGCATCCTACGCGAAAGCCGTTTCCCGCGCACCGAAAAGGACACCCCCGCCCATGGATCTGGTCATCGCCTACATCACCGCCGGTTCGAAGGAGGAGGCGCTGCGGCTGGCCCGCGCGCTGGTGGCCGAACGGCTGGCCGCCTGCGCCAACATCCTCGACGGCGTCACCTCCGTCTACCACTGGCAGGGCGCGGTGGAGGAGGCGTCCGAGGCCGTCCTGATCGTCAAGACCCGGCGCGCTCTGTTTGATGCGCTGGTCGACCGGGTGCGGGCGCTGCACAGCTACGACACGCCTTGCGTCGTGGAAATCGCGCTGGGGCGGGGCAACCCGGACTATCTGGATTGGCTGCGGGCGGAGACGGCGGCCCCGGTGTGAGACTCGCCGCCCGCCTGCGACCGATGGACACATAGCGGCCATACCCGCCGGGCATTGGACCGGCCCATCAACCCGTGCGAGCGTCGGGCGAAGCGGTTGGCCTCCGCAACAGTTCCCCGGTCGGAGAGGTTTCCATGAGCATGTCCCCCAGCGCGGCCCCGCCCAGCGCCCTGTCGGCCCGCCTGTCCGTCGGCTTCGCCTGGGTCGGCCATTCGCTGATGCACATCACCGCCGCGCTCTACCTCACCGTGGTGCTGGCGCTGGAAGGGGAATGGAAGCTTTCCTACGACGATCTGATCCGGCTGTGGACCTTCGGGGCCTTCCTGATCGGGCTGGGCGCGCCGCTGGCCGGGTGGCTGGGCGACCGCTGGAGTTCGGCGGGCATGATGGCCGTGTTCTTCCTGCTGACCGGCGGTGGAGCGGTGGCCTGTGGGCTGTCCAACGGGCCGCAGGCGTTGATGTGGTCGCTGGCGGTGCTGGGGCTGGGGGCGTCGATCTACCACCCGGTCGGCATGGCCTGGGTGATGGCCAACGCCGCCAACCGGGGCAAATCCATGGGCTATCTCGGCCTGTTCGGCACCTTCGGCGTCGCCACCGCCGCCGTCATCGCGGGCAGCCTGACCCAATGGTTCGGCTGGCGCGCCGCCTTCCTGGTTCCGGGGGCCGTCTGCGTCGTGCTGGGCGTGGCGCTGGCGGCGTTGCTGGCGTTGGGCGTGGTCGAGGACCGGCACGCCGACGTGAAACCGCAGCCCGCCCCGTCGCGTCAGGATGTGGTGCGCACCTTCTTCGTGCTGTCGCTGACCATGGTGTGCGCCGGGCTGATCTTCAACGCCATGCAAGTGGTGCTGCCCAAGCTGTTCGAAGCCCGGTTGGGCGATCTGCTGGGCGGCGGCACGCTGGGGGTCGGCGGGCTGGTGACGGCGGTCTATCTGATCGCCGCCCTGCCGCAGATGATCGGCGGCGCGCTGGCCGACCGCCATTCGCTCAAGCGCGTCTACATCCTGTGCCAATTGGTCCAGGTGCCGATGATGGCGGCGGTGGCGGCGTTGAGCGGGCTGCCGCTGGTGGTGGCCGCCGCGCTGACCGTGATCGCCTCGCAAACCCAGATCCCGGCGGAAAACATGCTGCTGGCGCAATACACGCCCGACAAGCATCGCGGCTTGGCCTTTGGCGCGAAATACATCCTGTCCTTTGGCGCGGGGCCGCTGGCGGTGCAGCTCGTCGCCGTGGTCTATGAGCGCACAGGCGACTTCACCATGCTCTATGTCGGGCTGTCGCTGCTGGCGGCGGTGGCCTTTGCCGCCGGTCTGCTGCTGCCCGACGACCGCAAGAGCCGTCCGGGCGCGGCCTCCGCCCCATCCTCTGCCCCGGTTCCGGCCCCGGCGGCGGCCCCAGCCGCAGAGTGAGGCGGGAGCGTCACACCTCCCACAGGCGGGGCAGGCGGGTCGGCAGGCCCGCCGCCGCCGCGCGCAGGCCGGACCACAGCGTGGCGTAGGCGCGGCGCACGGCGCGGGCGTCGCCACCCAGAATCCGGATGACCAGCAGACCATCGAAAGCGGTCGCCCCGACGCGGGCGTCCGACTCCATGCTATCAGCCAGCGCCCGCAAGCCGTCGAGCCGGTCGGCGGCGTCGGGGGCGGCGTGGAGCAGGGTGGCGCAGGCCGCCGCCCCGGCAAAGCCCGCCGGGTGCTGCAACGCCTCCTCCACCGCGCCGTCGAGATGCAGGGCGTCGGCCCAGACCAGACGGGAGTCGCGCGTCACCTCCCACGCGTCGCGGATCAGGCCGTGGGTGACGGTCTCGCCAAAGGCGGCGCGGCCGAACACCAGCATTTCCCCGGCGATCAGGCGGGCGTCGCCGGACAGTTCCAGCCGGGTCAGACGGCGCAGGCGCGAGCCTTCGAAGACGATGGCCTCCTGCGGCAGCCATTCCAACCACCCGCCGGGTTCGACGGCGACGCGCGTGTCGATCCGGCAGTCGGCTCCGGTGGAGCGGTAGACCTTCTCCGCCGCCTGGGTCGTCACCAGCGCCCGCGCGCCCGGCCCGACCGACAGGTCGATGTCCATCCGATCCCCGCCGACCATCCCGCCGGAGGTGGTGGCGAGCACGGCGACCGGCAAATCGCCCCGGCGCGGCGTGGGCAGCAGCACCCGCAGCGGGTCGTGGTGGTAGAGGGTGGCGAGCCGCGTTTCGCCGTGGCGGTGTTCGAAACGGACGGTCGCCGCCCCATGGACGGCGACCTTTTTCACTTCCACGCCGCGTTCGGCGTCCCGCCGTTCGGCCAAGGTCAGATCCAGCACGCCCCACCCTCTGTCTGCGTTTCCCATGCCCCGCCACTGTGCCGGACGGCGGTGTGCGGTGCAACGGTGTGAGGAATGGCGGGGGCGCGCCGGGGAGGAAGAGGTCAGCCCAGGATTTCCGCGATGGCGTCGCGGTCGTCCACCTCTTGTTCGAAATCGATCAGTTCCATGCCCAGCGCGTCGCGGATCGACACCATGCCCAGCGGCACCCCGTTTTCGGCAACCGGCAAATGGCGGAACCCGCCCTCGTGCATCAGGTGCAGGGCGTGGCCCATCGGACGGTCGGGGGCGATGGTGGTGGGGTTGGCGGTCATCACGTCGCCCACGCTGGTGCGGTCGGGGTCGAGGTTGCCCGCCAGCACGCGGAACAGGGCGTCCCGTTCGGTGAAGATGCCGATCAGTTGATCGCCGTCCACCACCATCAGGGCACCGACGCGGTACTCCTTCATCATGTGGGCGGCGGTGCGGACGGTGGCGCTGGTCGGGACGCTGTAAACCCGTTGGTTGCGCACGATGGCGCGGATGGCGCGGCTCGGCATGGCGTTTCTCTCCCTTGGGTGGTGCGCGTTGGCGTGCAACAGGGTGGATTGCACCGCGCCCGTCCCATGGGTGTGGGGGGGCGGGTGGTTTGCGCGTGGTCGCAAACCCCACCGTTCCCAAGAAAAATTACGCGATCACGCCGATGGGCGCAACATCAGGATTGCCAACAATCGCCGATCAGGCCGATTGTTGCGCACCCTCGGTGTGGGTGGGGCGCAGGCCGGTGGGCCAGGGGTCGCCGACATCCTCCACCAGCACCCGCAGGCGCTCGCCCTCCAACCGCAGGCAGGCCCCCCCGGCGAAGGTCAGCAGCAGGCCGCCGTCCTCCGGCGTGATCGCCAGCAACTCCAGCATCTGCGCGCGGTCCTTGAGGTCGAGGCCCCGGCGCTTCACACCGGTCACGCCCTCCACCCGCACGCCGCATTGCACCCGTTCATAGGGGGATTCATGGTCATCGTCCGCCACCGGGCCGGGGCGGGGCTGGTCGGCCGTTTCCCAGCGGAAGCGGCTGACCAGCAGGATGAAGCGCCGTTCTTCCGGCAGGAAATCCATGTTGCCGATGGGCAAGATGGCGTCCTGCAGGCAGGCCGAGACGATGTTCACATCCTCGGCGTCTTCCGCGCGCAAACGAATCGGGGTCACGCTCATGGCACCTCTCATGTGGGCGGGGGAGCGTGATCCGGGATCAGTCCTCGCGCCCGTGAATGCGTTCAATGTCCGCCCCGCAGGCGGCCAGCTTCTCTTCCACCCGTTCATAGCCGCGATCCAGGTGGTAGACGCGGTTGACCATCGTCTCCCCCTGCGCGGCCAGACCGGCCAGGACGAGGGAGACCGACGCCCGCAGGTCGGTGGCCATCACCGGCGCGCCGGTCAGCCGTGCCACCCCGCGCACCAGCGCGGACGATCCGTGCACGGTGATGCGGGCGCCCATGCGGGTCAGTTCCGGCGCGTGCATGAAGCGGTTTTCGAAAATGGTTTCCGTGATCATCGCCGCGCCCGACGCCGTGCACATCAGAGCCATCATCTGGGCCTGAAGGTCGGTGGGGAAGCCGGGGAACGGCTCGGTCATCACATCGACGCCGTGCAGTTCACCGTTGGCGCGCGACACGCGGATTCCGTTCTCGATCTCCTCAAACGCCACACCGGCGGGGGCCAGCGCCTTGACCGCCGCCTTTATCAGATCGAGACGCGTGTTCATGATGTCAAGACGGCCACCGGTGATCGCTGCCGCCATGGCGTAGGTCCCGGTTTCGATGCGGTCGGCCACCACCATGTGACGGGCACCGTGCAGACGGTCCACCCCCTCGATCACCAGCCGGTCGGTGCCGATGCCGGTGATGCTGGCCCCCATCTTGACCAGACAGTCGGCCAGATCGCTGACCTCCGGTTCGCGCGCGGCGTTGACCAGGATGGTGGTCCCCTTGGCCAGCGTCGCCGCCATCAGCAGATTTTCGGTGGCCCCGACCGACACCTTGGGGAACACGATCTCCGCCCCGCGCAGACCGCCCGCCGGGGCCTTGGCGACGATGTAGCCGCCTTCGATCTGGATGTCGGCCCCCATGGCTTCCAGACCCTTGATGTGCAGATCGACCGGGCGCGCGCCGATGGCGCAGCCCCCGGGCAGCGACACCTTGGCCTCGCCGCAGCGGGCCAGCAGCGGCCCCAGCACCAGCACGCTGGCGCGCATCTTGCGGACCAGATCATAGGGGGCGGTGGTGTTGGTGATGTCGCGCGCGGTGAAGGACACCGCCCGCCCGGCGCACTCGCCGCCCGCCCCCTCCATGTGGATGGCGACACCGTGTTGCAGCAGCAGGTTGCACAGGGTGTTGATGTCCGCCAGGATCGGCAGGTTGGTCAGCGTCAGCGTTTCATCGCAAAGCAGTGCCGCCGTCATCAGCGGCAGGGCGGCGTTCTTGGCCCCGCCAACGGTGATGGTGCCGTTCAGCGGGCGGCCGCCGCGAATGCGGATCTTGTCCATGGGGTTCCGGCCTTCCGGCGATCAGAAAAAAGAGGGGGTGGACGGGTCAGGTCACAGGCGGGGCAGGGTGACGCCCTTTTGCCCCATGTATTTGCCCGCCTTGTCGGCGTAGGACACCTCGCAGACGCTGTCCCCCTTCAGGAACAGGAACTGGCACAGCCCTTCGTTGGCGTAGACCTTGGCGGGCAGCGGCGTGGTGTTGGAGATTTCCAACGTCACATGGCCTTCCCATTCGGGTTCCAGCGGGGTGACGTTCACGATCAGGCCGCAGCGGGCGTAGGTGCTCTTGCCCAGGCAGATCACCAGCACGTCGCGCGGGATGCGGAAATACTCCACCGTGCGGGCCAGCGCGAAGCTGTTGGGCGGGATGATGCAGACGTCGGTCTTGCGGTCGACAAAGCTGCTGCCGTCGAACTTCTTGGGATCGACGATGGCGTTGTCGACGTTGGTGAAGATCTTGAACTCGTCAGCGACGCGGGCGTCGTACCCGTAGGACGAGACGCCGTAGGAGATCACCCCCTCGCGCTTCTGGGTCTCGACGAAGGGTTCGATCATGCCCTTGGTCTCGGCCATCTCGCGGATCCAGGTGTCCGGCATGATGCCCATCGGCGGGGTACTCCTTGACGTGTCGATCTTGGGGGGAAAGCGTGTGCGTTCGGTTTGTAGCGGAGGCGGGCGGCAGGCTCAAGAACAGCAAACGTGCCATGCCCGCAGGGCGGGGCGTTTCTTGCGGTTCGGGGTGGCGGTTTCGGGCAGGATCGCGGGCATGACCAACGATCAACTGACCCTGTCGGTGGCCGAGGCCATCGACGCGCAGGAGGCCGACCGCGTGTTCGTCGGCCTCAAGGCGCACAACGAGATGGCCTCGGGCCGGGCCTACACCCGCCGCGATCTGGCGGTGATGCTGCGCGACGCGGCGGGCGTGCTGCGGGCCGGGCTGGTCGGCTACACCAACTGGGATTGGCTTTACGTCGATCACCTGTGGGTGGATGACGGCCTGCGCCGGGGCGGGGTTGGCCGCCGCCTGCTCGACGCGGCGGAAGAGGAGGCGCGGGCGCGCGGTTGCCGCTGGTCGCGCCTCTACACCTATGATTTCCAGGCTCCGGGCTTCTACCCGAAATGCGGCTACACCGAATGGTGCCGCATGGACGGCTACCCCGAAGGGCACGCGCAAATCTGGTTCCGCAAGCCGCTGGTGTGAGTTTCCGTTGGGCTGAACGTCAGCGGTCGATCAGCAGCAACAACCCGTGGCTGCCGGGCAACACGCGGTGCGGGACCCCGGCGGGCACGACATATAGGTCGCCGGGGCCGCAGGTGATTCGTTCGCCCGGAATCTCCAGCTCCATCCGGCCGTCGAGGACGTAGAGCGCCTCCTCATAGTCCGGGTGGTCTTCCCAATCGATTCCGGCCTCGTCCATGCGGATGATCTTGATCGCGCAGGGGCCGACCCGGCCAACGACGCGCGACCGCCACGCTTCGGGCAGGGCGGCGGCGTCGATGGGCAGGTTGATGACCGTCGGGTGCGGGGCGCTCATGACCAGTTCCTATGTGGGCCGTCAGGTGTCGTCCGACCCGTCCGGCGCGTCGCTTTGGGCGCGCTGGCGGGCCTGGTCCTTGCGTTTGCGCAAATTCTCACGCAGCCGCGCGGCCAATCGGTCTTGCCGGGCGTCGGCTGGCTTGGGCTTGGCCGCTGAAGCGGTGGGCGGCGCGTCGTCGGTCATCGGGCGATCCGGTTGCGGGGATCAGTGATCCGAATGGTGCAGGATGACGTCGCGCAGGCCGGTGTCATAGGCCACGCCGACGGCGGTCAGCACGGCGCGGCCCGGTTCGCGCGTCAGGACGCCCTTGCGCTCCAGGATCGTCCACACCGCGTCGTTCTGCAGGCCGGTGGCGTCCTTGGCCGACACCACGGCGTGGCCGAGGTGGAAGTGGTTGCCGTGCGCGTGCGGCAGTTGGGTGATGACGAACGCGCCCTCATCCTCCGCCGGGGTGTTTTCCAGGCGGGCGATCTCCTGCAACAGCGTCAGCGTGCGCAGTTGCAGCGGGTTGAGGTTCAGCGGGTTCTTCTTCGGGGGCATGGCGGTGGACCGTTCGTCTCGCAAGGAATCGTCAGTCGGCGCAGTAGAGGGGCGGAGCGCACGGCTGTCAAGCCACGCACACACGCTTTGCGGGCTGGCGCGCCGCCGGTCGGTCGGGCATAAACGCGCGGGCGGGGTGGCTCGGTTCGCCAACCGTGTTCACCGACCCGTTCCGTTGCCGCTGAAGGCCATTGACCATGACCATCCTCGTCACCGGCGTTGCCGGCTTCATCGGTTCCTCTGTTGCGGGGTCCCTGCTGGACCGTGGGCAGGCGGTGATCGGCATCGACAACCTGAACGACTATTACGCGGTCTCGCTGAAGGAGGCGCGGCTGGCGCGGCTGGCCGGGCGGCCCGGTTTCCGCTTTGTGCGCGCCGACATCAGCGACCGCGCGACGGTCGAGGGGCTGACGGCGGAACTGCGCGACGTCACCGGAATTGTTCATCTTGCCGCGCAGGCGGGGGTGCGCTACTCGCTGGAAAACCCTTACGCTTATGTCGATGCCAACGTCACCGGGCAGGTGGCCTTGTTGGAGGCGGCGCGGCGGATGCCGAATTTGGCGCATTTCGTCTACGCCTCCTCCTCCTCCGTCTATGGGGCCAACCGCAAGACGCCCTTTTCGGTGGAGGACCGGGTGGACAGCCCGGTGTCGATCTACGCCGCCACGAAAAAGGCGGGGGAGATGTTGGCCTTTTCCTACTGCCATATTTATGGGATTCCGGCCACCGGCCTGCGTTTCTTCACCGTCTATGGCCCCTGGGGCCGCCCGGACATGGCGACCTTCCAGTTCACCGAGGCGATTTTGGCCGGGCGGCCGATCCGCGTCTTCAACGGCGGACGGATGAAGCGGGATTTCACCTACATCGACGACATCACCGCCGGGGTGCTGGCCGCGCTGGACCATCCCGCCCCCAAAGACCCGGAGACCGGCGCGCCGCACCGCGTCTACAATCTGGGGAACAACCGTTCGGAAGAGCTGACCCGTTTCATCGACGTGCTGGAGGACGCGCTGGGCCGCAAGGCGGTGCGCAGCCTGGAGCCGCTCCAGCCCGGCGACGTCGTCGAAACCGCCGCCGACATCGAGGCCAGCCGCCGCGACCTGGGCTTTGCCCCCACCACGCCGATCGAGGTCGGCTTGCCGCGCTTCGTGTCCTGGTACCGGGATTACCACAAGATCGCCTGACATGAAGACCGTCTAAACATGGCCGACACACCCCTCACCACCCCTCGCCGCCGCATTCTGTTCCTGGTGACAGAGGACTGGTTTTTCTGGGCGCACCGCCTGCCGATGGCGCGGGCCGCCCGCGACGCCGGTTTTGCCGTCAGCGTCGCCACGCGGGTGGATCGCCACGGCGACCTGATCCGGGGGGAGGGGTTCGACTTGCTGCCGCTGGGCTGGGACCGGCGCAGCGCCAACCCGTTCGCCGCCGTCGCCGCCATCGCCGCGCTGGTCGGACTGTACCGGCGGGTGCGCCCCGATCTGGTCCACCACGTCGCCCTAAAGCCGGTGGTGTTCGGCGGGCTGGCCGCGCGGCTGGCCGGGGTCCCTTGCGTGCTCAACACCCTGACCGGGCTGGGCGACCTGTTCATCGGCGACGACCGCAAGCTGTTGCGGACGCTGGTCGGGCTGGCGCTGCGCCTCATCACCCGGCGGGACAACGCGCTGTTGACGGTGGAGAACGGCGACGATCGCCGGTTCCTGATCGACAGCGGTCTGGCCCCGGCGGACGGGGTGGTGGTGGTGCGCGGGTCCGGGGTGGATGTGGAGCGCTTCGCCCCGCTGCCCGAACCCGCCGACGGGCCGGTGACGGTGGCCTACGCCGGGCGGATGACGGTCAACAAGGGCGTGGCGACGCTGATCGAGGCGCACCAGCGCGTCGTCGCGCGCGGCGTGCCGCTGCGTTTGCTGATGGCGGGCGCGCCCGACCCCGGCAACCAATCCAACCTGTCGGACGAGCAATTGCGCCGCTGGGCCGCTCTGCCGATGGTGGAATGGCTGGGGCAGGTGGCTGACGTACGAACGGTGTGGGCGCGCTGCCACGCGGCGGTGCTCGCCTCCCGCCGGGAAGGGCTGCCGGTCAGCCTGATGGAGGCGGCGGCCTGCGGCCGTCCGTTGATCGCCACCGATGTGCCGGGCTGTCGTGAAATCGTGGTCGATGGCGACAACGGCCTGTTGGTGCCGCCCGACGATCCCGCCGCGCTGGCCGTCGCGCTGGAACGTATCGCCACCGACGCCGCTTTCCGCCAGCGCTGCGGCGCGCGCAGCCGTGCCATGGTGCTGTCCGATCTGGCCTCCGACCGGGTCGGGGCGCAGGTGGTCGGCCATTACCGCGCCCTGATCGCCCGCTGCTCTCCCACCGCTTCCCCCCGCGAGGTCACGCCGTGACGCCGTCGCTCCTGTCCTGTCTGGCCGTTCTCGCCACCGCCACGGTGGTTGCCGCTGCGCTCACTGGTTGGATCGGGGCGTGGCTGCGGCGCAAGGCGATCCTGGACCATCCGAACGAGCGGTCGAGCCACTCCGTGCCGACCCCGCGCGGCGGCGGTTGGGGCATCATGCTGACCCTGCTGCCGGGCTGGGCGCTGGTGGCGCTGCTGGGGCCGGGCGGGGCCGGGTTCGGGGTGGCCAGCTTTGGGGTGCCCAGCTTTGGGGTGTGGGTGATCCTGGCCGGGGTGGCGGTGCTGATGGCGGTGTCGTGGATCGACGACCGCCGCAATCTGCCGCCAGCCCCGCGTTTTCTCTCGCAGATCGCCGTGGTCCTGGCCGGTCTGGCCGCGCTGCCCGCCGACGGGCTGGTGTTCCAAGGGCTGCTGCCGCTGTGGGCGGATCGTCTGGTGGTGGCGGTCGGCTGGCTGTGGTTCGTCAACCTGTTCAACTTCATGGACGGGATCGACGGGCTGGCCGGATCGGAAGCGGCGACCATCGGCGGCGGCGTCGCGCTGGTCGGGGCGCTGGCCGGGCTGAATCCGGCCTTCGGCCTGTATGGTCTGGTCGCGGCAGGCGGGGCGTTGGGCTTTCTGGTGTGGAACTGGCACCCGGCCCGCCTGTTCATGGGCGATGTCGGCAGCGTGCCGTTGGGCTACGCGCTGGGCTGGCTGCTGCTGTCGCTGGCGGCGTCCGGGCATTGGGCCGCCGCGCTGCTGATCCCCGCCTATTTCCTGGCCGACGCCACCCTGACCCTGCTGCGCCGTCTGGTCGAGGGCAAGAAGGTCTGGCAGGCGCACCGTGAGCATTTTTACCAGAAGGCCACCCAGCGCGGGCGCAGCCACGCGCAGGTCGTGCGGCTGGTGCTGGCGCTGAACGTGGCGCTGGTGGCGCTGGCGGCGCTGTCGCTGGTCCTGCCGATGGGCTGGTCGCTGCTGCTGCCGGGGGTGGGGGCGGTGGCGCTGCTGCTGGCGACGCTGGCCCGCCCGGTGCGGGGGATCGCCTGATGCGCGTGCTGGTGACGGGGGCGAACGGTTTCGTCGGGCGGTCGCTGGTTCCGCTGCTGGCCGCGCGCGGGCATTGGGTGCGCGCCGCCGTGCGCCGGGACGGCACCGCCGTGCCGGGCGCGGCGGAGGTGGTGGCCGTCGGCGACATCGGCCCAGACACCGATTGGACGCGCGCGCTGGACGGGATCGACGCGGTGGCCCATCTGGCCGCCCGCGTCCATGTGATGAAGGACCGGGCGGCGGACCCGCTCGCCGCCTTCCGCCTGGTCAACCGCGACGGCACCCGGCGGCTGGCGGAGAGCGCGGCGGCCCATGGCGTGCGGCGCGTCGTGTCGCTCAGCAGCGTCAAGGCGCTGGTGGACGAAAGCCAGGACGCCCCGCTCTACGCCGCCACCCGGCCCGATCCGCACTCCCCCTATGGCGTGTCGAAGCTGGAGGCCGAACAGGCCCTGGGCGCGGTTGCCGAACGGACGGGGCTGGACACGGTGGTTCTGCGCCCGCCGCTGGTCTATGGCCCCGGCGTGGGCGGGAATTTCCGCAGCCTGCTGCGGCTGGTGGCAACCGGTTTGCCGTTGCCGCTGGGCGGGTTGGACAACCGGCGCAGCCTGATTTTTGTGGGCAATCTGGCCGACGCCATCGCGACGGCGCTGACCCACCCCAACGCCCCCGGCGGGCGGTTCCTGGTGCAGGACGGCGCGCCGCTGTCCACCAGCGAACTGGTGCGCGCCATCGGCGACGCGCTGGGCAAGCCCGCGCGCCTGATTCCGCTGCCGGTCGGGCTGCTGGCGCTGGGCGCGCGCCTCACCGGCAAACAGGCGGTGTTCGACCGCATCGCCGGGTCGCTGACGGTCGATGACCGGGCGATCCGCACCGCGCTCGATTGGCGGCCACCGCAGGATTTTGCGACCGGGTTGCGTCACACGGCGGAATGGTTCAAAGCTTCACGCGGCTGAGTTCGGAGCTGCCCTGATCTCCAGGCTTGTCCTGATGTCGGGGGGCGACCGGACGACGGCTGAACGACACAAGGCAAGCGGCATGCGCATCCCGTCCGCACGGGCGTTTATCGTCTATCTCCACGATCTGGTCATGACCGGCGTCGCCGTTGCGGCGGCGCTCTATCTGCGGGTTGGCTCCACCGCCTTCGGCTTTTACGCCGATCCGCTGACGGCGGCCCTGCCGATGATGGTCGGGATTTCGGCCGTCGTCTTCATGCTGTTCGGGCTGTATCGCGGCATCTGGCGCTACGCGTCGATTCCCGATCTGGTCCAGGTCATCCGCGCCGTCACGGTGGCGGTGCTGTGCTTCGTCCTGGCGATGTTCCTGCTGAACCGGCTGGAATCGCTGCCGCGCTCGCTGCCGCTGATCCTGTGGCTGGTGCAGATCGTCCTGTTGGGCGGGCCGCGTTTCGCCTACCGCCTGTTCAAGGACCGCCGCCTGAACCTGCGCGAGGGTGGGGGTGGCGTGCCGCGCATCCCCGTGCTGCTGCTGGGGGTGGGCGACGCGGCGGAGCTGTTCATCCGCTCGCTCGACCAGTCGGGGCAGGCCGCCTACCGCGTCGTCGGCATTCTGGACGACAAGGGCCGCCGGGTCGGCCACGCCGTGCGCGGGGTCTCCGTGCTGGGCGGTCCCGACGATCTGGACAGCGTGGTCGCGGCGCTGGAGCGCAAGGGCGACCGCCCGCAGCGCCTGATCGTCGCCAAGGGATCGAACGAGATCGACGGTGCCACCCTGCGCGCCCTGCTGGATCAGGCCGAAGCGCTGGGCCTGATTCTGTCGCGCCTGCCCAGCCTGACCGAATTCAAATCGGCGCTGGGCGAGGGCAAGGGGATCGAAGTCCGCCCCATCGCGCTGGAGGATCTGCTGGGCCGCCCGCAGGCCGTGCTGGACCGCACCGCCATCGCCGGGCTGATCGCCGGGCGGCGGGTGGTGGTGACGGGGGCGGGCGGGACCATCGGCAGCGAGCTGGTGCGCCAGATCGCCGCCCTGTCGCCGTCCAGCCTGACCCTGGTCGATTCCGGGGAGTTCAACCTCTACAGCATCGAGATGGAGGTGCGGGAACGCTTCCCCGCGCTCGACACCCGCGCGGTGATCGCCGACGTGCGCGACCGCGACCGGGTGTTCCGCTTCTTTGACGCGGTCAAACCGGCCCTGGTTTTCCACGCCGCCGCGCTGAAGCATGTGCCGTTGGTGGAGGCCAACCCGTGCGAGGGCGTGCTGACCAACGTCATCGGCACCCGCAACGTCGCCGACGCCGCGCGGGCGGCGGGCTGTCTGGCCATGGTGCTGATTTCCACCGACAAGGCGATCCGCCCGACCAGCGTCATGGGCGCGGCCAAGCGGCTGGCCGAAACCTATTGCCAGGCGTTGGACGTTCTGCCGCCGCGCGACGGGGCGGAAACGGCCACCCGTTACATGACCGTGCGGTTCGGCAACGTGCTGGGGTCGTCGGGGTCGGTGGTGCCGCTCTTCACCCGGCAACTGGCCAGGGGCGGGCCGCTGACCGTCACACATCCCGACATGCGCCGCTACTTCATGACGGTGCGCGAGGCGGTGGAGCTGGTGCTCCAGGCGTCGGCCCACGGGGTGACGCGGGCGGAGGATCGCGGCAAGGTTCTGGTGCTGGACATGGGCGAGCCGGTGAAGATCGCCGATCTCGCCCGGCAGATGATCCGGCTGGCGGGCTATCGCCCCGGCATCGACATCCAGATCACCTTCACCGGCCTGCGCCCCGGCGAAAAGCTGTTTGAGGAAATCCTGACCGCCAACGAGGCCCCGACCCACACGGCGGCCGACGGCGTGTTCCTCGCCTCCCCCCGGCTGATCGATTACGCCCTGGTGAATCGGGCGCTGGGCGAGCTGGAAACGGCGGCGCGGGCGGGGGACGATTCGCGGGTCCTGGCGATTTTGACCAACACCGTGCCCGATTTCCGCGCCGAAGCGGTGCTGCCGCCCGCCGAGGCGATGGCCGCCCCGCACAACGCCACCGCGACCGTTACCGCGACCGGCGCGCGGGAGGGCTGAAGGGCAGGGCTGTGGCGGGAGGCGGAAGGCAGCGGAAAAAGTTTTCCGGCCTGTGTTTTCCGCGCTTGCACACCCCCGGTGCCTGTGGCATAACCCGCGCCACTTCAGGGGGCGGCCAGCCTGGACGCCCCTCGCGAGTGTGTCGGTTCGGTCCTGCCGAACAGGCGTCTGGTTCGGTATCGGTTTTCGGCGCTGCCGTAGCTCAGTGGTAGAGCACTCCCTTGGTAAGGGAGAGGTCGAGAGTTCAATCCTCTCTGGCAGCACCATCCTCCGGTGAAACCGACACAGACCTCCCCGGCGCTGCCGTAGCTCAGTGGTAGAGCACTCCCTTGGTAAGGGAGAGGTCGAGAGTTCAATCCTCTCTGGCAGCACCATCCCCCGGGTGAACCCGACACAGATCGCCCGGCGCTGCCGTAGCTCAGTGGTAGAGCACTCCCTTGGTAAGGGAGAGGTCGAGAGTTCAATCCTCTCTGGCAGCACCATCCTTCCTCTTCATTGCGAACATCTCCCCATCGTCTCCGCACGGTCCATGCGGGATGCCGCCTTGCGCATCGTCGGCTTGACGGCGCGGGCGAAAGGCCGCACAACCCGGCGGTCGCTGTCGGGCGGCGGTCGCTTCCGGGGAGGATTTTCAACATGGCTGGCAACAGCTTCGGCACGCTTTTCCGCTTCACCACCTGGGGTGAGAGCCATGGCCCAGCCATCGGCGTGGTGGTGGACGGCTGCCCGTCGCTCCTCGACCTCAGCGAGGCCGACATCCAGCCCTGGATGGACAAGCGCCGCCCCGGCCAATCGCGCTACACCACCCAGCGCCAGGAACCCGATCTGGTCAAGATCCAGTCCGGCGTGTTCGAGGGCAAGACCACCGGCACGCCGATTTCGCTGGTGATCGAGAACACCGACCAGCGCTCCAAGGATTACAGCGAGATCGCGGCGAAGTTCCGCCCCGGCCACGCCGATTTCACCTATTGGGAAAAATACGGCATCCGCGACTATCGCGGCGGCGGACGGTCCTCGGCGCGGGAAACCGCCTGCCGGGTGGCGGCGGGGGCCGTGGCGCGCAAGGTGCTGGGCAGCGCCATCCAGGTGCGCGGCGCGTTGGTGCAGATCGGCCCGCACAAGGTGGACCGCAGCCGCTGGGACTGGGCGGAGACCGACAACAACCCCTTCTTCTGCCCCGATCCGGTGATGGCGGCGCAATGGGCCGAGTATCTCGATGGCATCCGCAAGAGCGGCTCGTCGGTGGGCGCGGTGGTGGAGGTTGTGGCGTCTGGTGTGCCGGTGGGGCTGGGCGACCCGCTTTATGACAAGCTGGACAGCGATCTGGCCCGCGCGATGATGACGATCAACGCCGTGAAGGGCGTGGAGATCGGCAACGGCTTCGAGGCGGCGGAGCTGACCGGCGAAACCAACGCCGACGAGATGCGCATCGGGGCCGATGGCAAGCCGGTGTTCCAATCCAACAACGCGGGCGGCATCCTGGGCGGCATCTCCACCGGGCAGGATGTGGTGGTGCGCTTCGCCGTGAAGCCGACCAGCTCGATCCTCACCCCGCGCCAGACCGTGGACATCCATGGCCAGGAAACCGACATCCTGACCAAGGGCCGCCACGACCCGTGCGTTGGCATCCGCGCCGTGCCGGTGGGCGAAGCGATGATGGCCTGCGTGCTGGCCGACCACCTGCTGCGCCGCCGCGCCGAACGGCGCGATTGATGTCAAACGCCGAACGGCGCGATTGAACCGAGTGCCGAACGGCGCGGTTGAGGGGGCGTGTTGCCCGTGTTTGGGATTTCCCGTAGCGTGAGGGCGAAGGAACGACAGCGACGGAGCGTGTTGGGATGACGCGGGCGGTGCGGCAGCGGATTCGAACCGGACGGATTCGGGCCGGACGGATGGCGGGTGTGGCGGCTTTGGCGCTAGGGCTATGGGCCGCGTCGCTGGTCCCGGCGCTGGCTCAATCGGCCCAACCCGCCCCCGACCCCAGCGTGCCGCCGCCCCCCGCCGGTGGCCTGCCCAACGCCGCCGATGGGCGCGGCTTTGTCGAGTATGAGGAGATGGTGAAGGGCTGGAAGCTTTATTGCCAGCTCTGGCCAGCCACCCGGCGCACCGAATGCGAAATTTCCGCCCGCAGCAGCACCGACCGCAACGCCCGGATCGTCTGGTTGCGCTCGACCGAACGCTGGCTCGACGGCTTGCGCTTCCGGTTGGAGGTCGGGACGATGGAGTTGGACAAGCCGGTGCGGGTGTGGGCCGACAAGACGGTGTTCCGCCCGGAATTTCCCTGCAAACCCTTCCCTTTTGAAAGCAACACCTGCGCCGTCACCGACCCGGAGACGAATCGCAAGCTGGTCGAGAGACTGTTCACCGCGCAGGAGGTGGCGGCGGTTGGCCAGAACGCGATGGGGACAAAGGTCGAGGTGCGTTTTCCGCTTGCCGGGTTCAAGGCGGTGGTGGAACGCACCGACCAACTGCGCGCCACGCTGGGCGCACCGTGGATGACGCAAGCTTCGGCGGGCGGCGGCTGACCGGCCCCCCCCGCTTTCGGGACCGGCACCCAAACGATACGGGGCGCACCCTCGCCGGTGCGCCCCGTGTCGTTTCAATCCTTCGCGTGACGCCGTCCCCGTTCCTGAGCCGGTTCACCCGTTTTCCGAAGCGTCACCCGACCCGGTGGTGCAGGGTGAACATCAGGCCGCCACCGTCATGGTCGTCCGCGACGCGCCCATAGGAACCACCGCTGCGGCTGGTCCTTGCCCGATCCGGCTGGATCCGATCCGGCTGGGAGGTGTGCAGCCGTTGGTGGGCCTCCCACACCGTCCGCAACTCCATCCGCGCGGCGATGAGGCGGTGTGCGGTGCGCAGCGCCGCCCAGGCCAGAACGAAGACGCCGGGGGCGACACCGGGCGACAGATCGCCCCGCTGGATCAGCACCACGGTCACGCCCAGCAGAAGCACCTGATAAACGACGCAGCAGAAATGCAGACCGACCGCCATCAGGTCGGTGACATCGCCCACCGCGCCCCAGACGGAGTTCGCCGCGCTGTCATCGGGCGATCCGGCGTCGGGCGATCCGGCAAACGCCCCGTCCTGGTGAAGATCGTCGGCGGCCCCCAACGCCAGCAGCGCCGACAGCCCGACCAGCGCCATCGCCCCCAGCCCGGCGTGAACCAGCCCCAGCCCCAGCGTGTAGATCACCAGCCACGGGGTATCGAGCAGCGGGCCGACCAGCGGGCTGGTCAGGAAACGGCGCACCGCCGTCAAATCCCGGTAACGCTGGGTCAGGCCTACGGAATCAGAGGTGAACGGGCCGCGCGCGTCAGCCCGTTCGGCTTCGCTGAAGCGGTCGGTCAGCGCCGTTCCCAGATTGCGCCCGGCGCGCACCAGCAGGCGGGCGCGGGCCACCCACAGCAGGGTGTGAAGCGCGTAGGCCGCCAAGGCCAGCAGCGCGATCAGCAGCGGCGCGGTCATGCCGTCCCCCGCCGTCAGCGCGCCATAGGCCAGGGTGGTGGCGAATGGGGCCGCCACCGTCAGCAGATTCGCCAGGGTCCCCAGCAGCGCGGCCCCCGTCAATGGCTGGCGGACGGTGGGCCACAGGGCGGCGAGGTGGGGGGAGGGTTGCGAAGCCATTGGCACGCTCTTGGTCGGACGGGTGGGGGAACGGGACGTCATGGACAGGCATCCCCATCGACCGGATCATCATGCGTGGGAAAATTTCCCACGACAAGCGGAATCTCCATTCCCTTTCCTGGTGAGTGCGTTATTGTGGGCAAATCTCCCACGGCGTCGCTGCGGCGCTGCCGCTCGCGCCCGACCAGATCGAGTCATTCCGCCCCGTGTCACCGCAACCGCCCGATATGCCACCGCCGCCCCGTTCCGGGGGGGCACCGCACACGGCACCGCCCCCGGCGGTGATCGCGGCGGTGCGCCGGGTGCTGGTTCCGTTGGTGCGGACCCTGATCGGCTTCGGCATCTCCTGGCCGATGCTGTCGGGGTTGGTGAAGGCGGTGTATGTCGAGGTGGCGGAGCGGGATTTCGGGTTGCCCGGCAAGCCGATGAGCGACAGCCGGATCACGCTGTTGACCGGGGTGCACCGCAAGGACGTGAGCCAACTGCGCACCGCCACCCCAACGGCGGAGGCGGTGGCGGCCACCGCCCCATCCTTGGGCGCGCAGGTGTTGGGGCTGTGGCTGGGGCATGATGATTACCGGGATGCCGACGGATCGCCGCGCCCGCTGCCCCGCGCGTCCGGTGCAGCGGGAGACGTGTCTTTCGAATCGCTGGTGACGGGGGTGAGCAAGGACATCCGCCCCCGTGTCCTGCTGGATGAGCTGCTGCACGCCGGTCTGGTGCGCGAACGGGCCGATGGCCTGCTGGAACTTTTGGTTGCCGCCCACGTTCCGCGTGGTGACATCGACAAGCTGTCGTACTATTACGGGCGGAATCTGGCCGACCATCTGGCAGCGGCCGGGCACAATCTGGCGGGAGGGGGACCCCCCTTCCTGGAGCGGGCGATGTTCCATGACGGTCTGACCGCTGATTCGGTGTCGACGCTGCGGCGGGAGATGGAAGAGGTCGGCATGGCGATGCTGATCCACCTGAACCGTCTTGCCACCGATCTGGCCGCCCGGGACGAGGGCCAGGATGCGGCCATCCACCGTTTCACCGCCGGTCTCTATTCCTTCAGCGCCGACGACGGCGCGCGCCCGGTCGAACCTGAGGCGGCGACCGATGGGGGCAAGGCGTGACACGCGGCAAGCTTCCCTTGGCGTCGTGGGCGCTGGCGCTGCTGCTGTTGATCGCGGCCTGCACCGATGGTGTGTTCACGCCCCGCCACGCCGATCGCGGCATCGGCGGCACCGGCATCGGTGTGGCCGATCGTGGCATCGGTGGGACCGGCATCGTTGGCACCGTCACCGCTTTCGGCAGCATCTGGGTCAATGGCTTGCGGGTTGATGTGCCGCCGGACACCCCGGTGCGGATTGAAGGGCAGGGTGCCCGCGTTCAGGATGTGCGGATCGGGCAGGTTCTGGCGGTGACGGCGGCGGCGACCGGACCGACCGGCCTGTCGGCCCGCCGCATTGAGGTGCGTTACGCCGTTGCCGGACCGGTCGAACGGTTGGTGCAGGGCGGGGCGGTGGTGCTGGGGCAGCGGATCGACGCCACCGACGCGCTGGACCGCGACCGGTTGAGCGTTGGGGCGTGGGTGGCGGTGTCGGGTCTGCGCCGCCTGGACGGCGTGATCGTCGCCGGTCGGATCGACCCCTGGGCGTCGTCGCGCGGTTGGGTGCTGCGCGGTCGGTTGGAGATGGCCGAGTCCGGTCGGCTGCGCGTGGCCGGTCTGATGGTTGGACGGTCGGGAGCGGCGGCGGGTGAGGCCGACGCGCTGGTGAAACCCCTTGGCCGCACCCTGCGTGTCGCTGGAACGCGGTTGGGCGTGGCGTCGAGCGTGGCGCTGGATCCGGTCAACCCGTTCGGTCCGGCCGTGTCCACCCTGTCGGTGGAAACCTATGCCGACGCTCTGGACGCGCTGGCGGCGGAACTGCCGGTGGACGCCGCGTCCATCGCGCCGTTTGCAACAGGCAGCCGGATCGTCATCGACAGTCTGCTGGACCGTCGCGGGTCCGGTGACGGCGGCGGCAGCCGGGCCTTTGGTGCGCCGGGACTTGGCGGACGGGAAGCCACCGGTGGGGATCCCGCCGCCCGCGCGGCGGAGTTTGGTCGCGCGGCGGCTATCGGCGACGGGTTTGGTGCGATGCGGGGACCGGGCGGGCCTGGACCCGGTGCGGGAGTCTCGGGGCTGGCGGCACCGGATCACCCGGCGGGGCGCGCGTATGACGGTCGGGTGGATGGCAATCGCGCGGCCGATGCACCCGATGGGGCGTCGATGCCCTCCCCAACCGGGGTGTTCGCTCCATCCGCGCCATCCGGTGGGATGGGCGGTGCCTGGGGCGGGGGTGGTTTTGGACGCGGGGATTTTGGACGCGGGGATTTGGGGCGTGGTGGCACCTCCCCCGGAGACACCTCCGGGGCGGGGGTGTCCGGTCCCGGCAGTCCAGGGGGGCCACCCGGCGGGCTGGGTCCCGCAGGCCCCAATGTGGGAAGTCTCGGTCCCGGCGGACCACCCGGAGGACCGGGTGGGCCACTGGGGCCAGCAGGGCCGCCCGGCGGATCGCCGACGGGCGGCTTTGGTGCGTCTGGACGGGGCAGCGATTCCCACTGACCGCATCGGCTGTTGCCGTGCGCGGGCGGTGTTTGTCTGCTATGGCTTGGCGCGTTCCATTCCATCACCACGCCGAAGCCGATCATGACCGATGCCGCCTTTCTGAACGTCTCGCATTCCTTGTCGGGCAAGCGCTGGCAGGCCCGCCCCTGCGATGAACGGCAGGCGTTGGCGCTGGCGCAGGGGCGCGGGCTGCCGGAGATCGTCGCGCGGGTGCTGACCGCGCGCGGCGTGACCGATGAGGCGTGCGACAACTTTCTGAACCCGCGCCTGAAAACCCTGCTGCCGGAACCCTCGCGCTTCCGCGACATGGACGCGGCGGCCACGCGCATCGCGCAGGCCATCCGCGCGGGCGAACCGGTGGCGGTGTTTGGCGATTACGACGTCGATGGCGCGACCTCCGCCGCGCTGCTGCGCCGCTTCTTCCGCGCCGTCGGGTCGGAACTGCGCGTCTATGTCCCCGACCGCATCGCCGAGGGCTACGGCCCCAACGCGCCCGCCCTGCTGCGGCTGAAGGCCGAAGGGATCGGGCTGGTGGTGACGGTCGATTGCGGCGTGTCGGCCTTTGCCGCGCTGGAGGCGGCGGCGGGGGCCGGGCTGGATGTCGTGGTGTTGGATCACCACGCCGCTGAACCGCATCTGCCCCCGGCGGTGGCGCTGGTCAACCCCAACCGGCTGGACGAGGACGGAACTTACCGCACGCTGTGCGCGGCGGGCGTCACCTTCATCACCGTGGTGGCGGTGAACCGGCTGCTGCGGCAGAGCGGCCATTACGCCGACCGCCCCGAACCCAACCTGATGGAGTGGCTGGATCTGGTCGCGCTCGGCACCGTGTGCGACGTGGTTCCGCTGACCGGGCTGAACCGCGCGTTGGTGGCCCAGGGGCTGAAGGTGATGGCGCGGCGCGGCAACCCTGGCCTCGCCGCCCTGTCCGACGTGGCGGGGGTGAAGGACACGCCCGACGCCTACCACGCCGGTTACGTGCTGGGGCCGCGCGTGAACGCCGGGGGGCGGGTGGGGGCATCGGATCTTGGCGCCCGTCTGCTGTCCACCGACGACCCGCTGGAAGCGATGGAACTGGCCCAGCGGCTGGAAGGCCACAACGCCGAACGCCGCGCGGTGGAGGCGGCGGTGCTGGACGACGCGCTGGAGCGGGTGGCGGCGGAGGCCGGGCGCGACGCCGATCTGGTGTTCGTGGCGGGGGAGGGCTGGCACCCCGGCGTCATCGGCATCGTCGCCGCCCGCCTGAAGGAGCGCTACAGCCGCCCGGCCTGCGTCATCGCGCTGGAGGAGAAGCCCGACGGCACGGTGATCGGCAAGGCGTCCGGCCGGTCGGTGCGCGGCGTCGATCTGGGGGCCGCCATCATCGCCGCCCGTCAGGAAGGGCTGTTGATCGCCGGGGGCGGCCACCGCATGGCGGCGGGCTTCACCGTGGCGGGCGACAAGCTCGACGCGCTGCGCGCCTTTCTGGAGGCCAAGGTGGGCGAGCAGATGGCGGCGATGCCGCTGGTCCCGACGCTGGAGCTGGACGGCGCGCTGGCGGTGGGGGCGGCGTCGGTCGGGCTGGTCAGCACGCTCAACACCCTCGGCCCCTACGGGACCGGCAACGCCGAACCACGCTTTGCCGTGACCGACGCCCGGATCGTGCGCGCCGACGTGGTGGGGGCCAACCATGTCCGCTGCATCCTGCAAGGCAACGACGGCGGGCGGTTGAAGGCCATCGCCTTCCGCGCGCTGGACAGCGATCTGGGGCAGGCGCTGCTGACCGCCAAGGGCGCGCCCTTCCATCTGGCGGGCATCCTGCGCATCGACCGCTGGAACGGGGCGGAGACGGTCCAGCTTCTGATCGACGACGCCGCCCCCGCGCGCTCGGCCTGAGCCAAACCGGGCCGCCGCAGCCGGTCTGATAAAAAAGAGGAATCCGGTGAAAAAAGGGCTTGCGCGATCCCGCCGTCATCTCTAAAAAGCGCGTCACCGCGAACGACGTCCCCGTCGTCTAGAGGCCTAGGACACCGCCCTTTCACGGCGGCGACACGGGTTCGAATCCCGTCGGGGACGCCACCTACTTCACCAGCACGAAGGCAGGGTCGTTGCGGAGCAAGCCCACCCGCTTGCGAAAACATAGAGGTCCCCGTCGTCTAGAGGCCTAGGACACCGCCCTTTCACGGCGGCGACACGGGTTCGAATCCCGTCGGGGACGCCATGTTTTCTTTGGGTGTTTCAAAAAGTTTTTGATTTGAAAAAGCGCTTTGACCGGACCGCCACAGGGCGGATCGCGGTTTGACGCGCTTTTTGCGTGCGCGGGTTGCGTGCGTGGATGTCGATAAGAACGCAGCCCTTCGGACGCGTCCTTATCAAGCAGTCACCAATGGGCAGTCACCAATGGGCAGTCACCAATGGGCACGCACCGATGGGCTGCCGGTCACGGTGTGGCCGTCACTCCGCCGACGCGTCGGCGCTTTCCGGCGGCTCTGTTTCCGGCAGCGCCTCCGTGGTGTAGAGCGCCACGCGCAGGCCGCCGTTGGTGAAGGTCAGCGGGTTCGGGGCGAAGGGCAGGCCGGTGGCGCGGGCCAGCGCAGCGTCGCTGGTCACGATGGCGACGCGCCAGCCGCCGAAACGGGCCAGAAGGGTGCGGCCCAGCGCCTGATAGAGCGGGAACAGCGATTTGACGTCGCCGATGCGGGCACCATAGGGCGGGTTGACGATGACCAGACCGGGCGGGCCATCGGGGCGGGTGCGGTCGCTGACGGCGTGCTGGTCGAACTGGACCCAATCGGCCACACCGGCCTTATCGGCGTTGGCGCGGCTCATGGCGATGGCCCCGCCGTCGCGGTCGCTGCCGTAAAAGCGTTGGCTCGGCGCGACGGCGGCGTTGGTGGCGCGCATCCGTTCCCAGCGCGCCGGGTCGAAGCTGGCGAGTTGCTCGAAGGCAAACGCACGGGTGCGGCCGGGGTGCAGACCGGCGGCGATCTCCGCCGCTTCGATGACGAAGGTTCCCGACCCGCACATGGGATCGACCACCGGTTCGCGCCCGTCATACCCGGCCAGCCGCAGCAGTTGCGCGGCCAGCGTCTCCCGCATCGGGGCCTTGTGGATGGCGTCCTTGTGGCCGCGCTTGTGCAGGGATTCGCCGGAGGTGTCGAGGCTGATGGTGCACAGATCGTCGTCGATCCGCACCTTGATGCAAATCGTCGCCTCGTCGGAGATCGGCGCACCCAGAGTTTCGGTGATGGCGCGCTCGACCCGCTGCGCCGTCGCCCCGGCGTGGTAGATGCGCGACGCCTTGCAGGAGGCCTCGACCCGCACCGGCACGTCGGCGCGCAGCACGTCGCCCCAGGCCACGCGGCGCGCCCGCTTGTCGAGCTGGGCCAGATGCAGGGCGCGGAAGGAGGCGATGCGGGCGAGCACGCGGGTGGCTCCGCGCAGCTCCAGATTGGCGCGCCACACCTCCGGCCAACCGCCGCTGACGGTGACGCCGCCCTTGATGGCGACCGCGTCGGCAAAGCCCTTCTCCTGGGCCTCCGCCAACAGGGCGGGTTCCAGACCGGGCGCGGTCACAAGGAACAGCTCCAGGGTGTCGGGGATGGCGGCGGGGGAGGGGGCGGTGGTGTTCATCCCCCTACATAGCCCGCCCATCGCCGGTCATCGACAGATTTCTAAGGCCCCTCACACAACGTCCGGCGAGGCCAGACGGCAGAAGGTCCCCTCGCGTTCCACCTGGACGGTGGCGTGGCCGATGCCGAAACGCTCCTTCAGCGTCTTGGCCACGCTGTCGAGCAGCCCGTCGTCAGGAGTCGCGTCGGGCCGGACCAGATGGGCGGTCAACGCCGTCTCGGTCGTGCTGATCGGCCAGATGTGCAGGTCGTGCACGGCGGTCACGCCGGGCAATCCGGCCAGATAGCGTTCGACGGAGGGTTGGTCCACCCCGTCCGGCACGGCGGCCAGCGCCAACCGGGTGGAATCGCGCAGCAACCCCCATGTGCCCAACGTGATGACGGCGGCGATCACCAGACTGGTGGCGGGATCCAGCCACTGCCAGCCGGTGACACCGATCAGCGCGGCGGACAGCACCACCCCCAGCGACACGCCGGCGTCGGCGGCCATGTGCAGATAGGCCCCCTTGATGTTGATGTCGCTGTGGCGGCCACCCATGAACAGCAGGGCGGTGAAGCCGTTGATGAGAATGCCGATTCCGGCGACGATCATGACCGTGGTTTCGGCCACCGGCTGCGGGTTGCTCAGGCGGGTGATGGATTCCAGCGTGATCGCCCCGACCCCGATCAACAGGATCATCGCGTTCAGCAGCGACGCCAGGATCGAGGCGTTGCCCAGCCCATAGGTGTAGCGCCCGTTCGGCGCGCGCCGTCCCATCCACACCGCCGCCCAGGCGATCAGCAGCCCCATCACGTCGCCCAGATTGTGCCCGGCGTCGGCCAGCAGCGCGGTGGAGTTGGAGAGCAGGCCATAGGCCGCCTCCACCACCACAAAGCCGATGTTCAGCGCGGCCCCCAGGGCAAAGGAGCGGTCGTAGGACACCGGGCCATGGTGATGGCCGCCATGGGAATGGCCGCCATGGGAGTGACCGCCGTGCGCGTGCCCGCCCTTGGCCGAACCGCCATGCGCATGGCCGTGATGGCCCTCACCCTTCTGATCGTCACCATGCGGCATGGATCAGCCCCTTGGTGGCGTTGACCGGCTCGACCTTCGGCCCGCCGCTCATGCTGTGCCACGCCCAGCTGTAGCCGGTGTAGGCGGCGGTGTAGGCGACACCGGCCCCGCAGCCGACCGTGGCCGACGCGGCGACCGCCGACACGGCGATGGAGGTGGCGACCCCGCTGTTGACCAGCGGCATCAGGATCAACCCGCTGGTCAGCCCGCTGACCGTCGCCCCGCTGAGGCAGGAGATGACCGCCTGTTCGGTGAAGCTCTGGGCCTCCTGCGCGCTGGCGCTTCCCGCGCTCAACAGCCCGGCGAGGGCCAGCGTTGGAAGAAGGGCGGAGCGGACGGCGGGCGGAACGCGGTGCATCATGCACCTCCGGTGCTGAAGGGGGG
Source organism: Azospirillum griseum (assembly GCF_003966125.1). Taxonomy (GTDB): domain Bacteria; phylum Pseudomonadota; class Alphaproteobacteria; order Azospirillales; family Azospirillaceae; genus Azospirillum; species Azospirillum griseum. The sequence continues at coordinate 310,389 of NZ_RXMA01000002.1, read as the reverse complement.
CGGGAAGGGGGCGGGCGCACAACACACAACCCATCCCGCATTATCGCCGCCCGTTGCGGTGCCGCAAGCGGAAAGCGCGCCTGGATTGCGCGCTCGCCCCCACCCCCGGTCTTGCGTGGGCGAACCGCACCGCCTAGCTTCGGGGCCACACAGTCCCGTGCGGAGAAAAGGCATTATGAAAGCGCGTGTCACCTGGGTGGACGGCAAGATGTTCGTCGGCGAATCCGGCAGCGGCCACGCCGTGGTCATGGATGGCGCGCCGGAGGCCGGTGGCCGCAACCTGGGCATCCGGCCGATGGAAATGCTGCTGATCGGCATGGGCGGGTGCAGCTGCTTTGACGTGGTGATGATCCTGGAAAAGGGCCGTCAGGCGATCACCGATTGCGTCGCCAGCGTCGAGGCCGAACGGGCCGAGACCGACCCGAAGGTCTTCACCAAGATCCACATGCATTTCACCGTCACCGGGCGCGGTCTGGACCCGGCCAAGGTCGAACGGGCGATTGCCCTGTCGGCGGAAAAATACTGCTCCGCCTCCATCATGCTGGGGCAGACGGCGACGATCACCCATGATTTCGAGGTGGTGGAAGCGCCGTAACCGGGCAAAAGGGGCAGGGGGATGCTCCCCGCCCCCGTTCCTGGTTTACGCGTGCAGCATCTTCAGGCCGATGATGCCGCCGACGATGGCGGCGATGCAGAGCAGCCGCGCCGCGCCCGCCGGTTCGCCGAACAGAATCATGCCCAGCGCCGCCGTGCCGACCGTGCCGATGCCGGTCCACACGGCGTAGGCGGTTCCCAGCGGCAGGGTTTTCAACGCCCAGCCCAACAAGACGACGCTGGCGGTCATCGCCACCACCGTTCCCACGCTGGGCCAGAGTTTGGAAAAGCCATCGGTGTATTTCAGGCCGATGGCCCAGGCGACTTCGAACAGACCGGCGAAAAACAACACGACCCACGCCATGACGGCGCCTCCGTCGATGATGGAAGGCAGGGCCGTCCCCGCGCGTTTTGGTGAACCCGTTTGGTGCGCGGGGCCGTCCCCGCCGGGCAGACCGCCCATATGGGGCCGGACGGGTGATGGGTCAAGCGGTGAGGTGCGTTTGCGCTGGCGGTTGCATCGGTGACGCCGCCCGTGCAGGATGGGGTTCCTGAATGGTTCCCCTGTCGCGTCGCTGGCCCTGGCCCGTGGCGGCGCTGGGGCTTTCGATGTTGGGACAGAATGACCGATCACGTCGCCGCCGCTGACTCCGCCGATTCCGCCCTTGACGACCGCCGCAAGCGGCTGCGCTTCCGCTCCTGGCATCGCGGCATGCGCGAGATGGATTTGCTGATCGGCAGCTTCGCCGACGCCCATGTCGGCGGTTTCGATTCGGCGATGCTCGACCGCTACGAAGCGCTGTTGGAGCTGAGCGACCCCGATCTCTACAACTGGATGTCGGGGCGCGAGCCGGTGCCGCCGGAGCATGACAACGACATCATGAAGCTGCTGACCGCCTTCCGCTACACCCCGCGTCAAGGGTCCTGAGCGGGTTTGTCTGAGCGGCTTTTTCCGGCTGTTTTCCGTCTGTCGCGTGTGGTGAGGCTTCTCCCGTGGTCCGTTTCGATCTCCAGCCCGGTCGCGCCGCCCGTCTCCTGATCGGCGGCGCGCCGGAAGGGCAGGACGCCCGCATTCTGGCCGAGCTTGCCAAGACGGCGGGGTCCTATGGCCTGCTGCATGTGGCGCTTGACGACACGCGCACGGCGCTGCTGGCGGAGGCGCTGGCCTTTTTCGCGCCGGGGCTTGAGGTGTTGACCTTCCCGGCCTGGGATTGCCTGCCCTACGACCGGGTGTCGCCGAACGGCGGCATCGTCGCCAAGCGCATCGACACGCTGACCCGCCTGCTGGCCCGCCAGGGCACCCCGCCCAAGGAGGGCTGGAAGCCGCTGGTCGTGCTGACCACGGTCAACGCGGTGGTGCAAAAGGTGCCGCCGCGTTCGGCCTTCAAGGGCGCGGTGTTTTCCGCCAAGCTGCGCGACCGGATCGATCTGGAAAAGCTGCAACGCTATCTGACCGGCAACGGCTACACCCGCGCCCAGACGGTGCGGGAGCCGGGCGAGTTCGCCGTGCGCGGCGGCATCGTCGATCTGTTCCCGCCCGGCACCGACGAGCCGCTGCGCCTCGACCTGTTCGGCGACGAGCTGGAGGGGGTGCGCGCCTTCGACCCGATGAGCCAGCGCACCACCGAAAAGCGCGACCGGGTCGAATTGAAACCGATGTCCGAAGTCTTTTTGGACGAGGCGGGGATCGCCCGCTTCCGCTCCGGCTACCGTGAATTGTTCGGGGCCGTCACCGCCGACGATCCGCTGTACGAGGCGATTTCGGCGGGCCGGTCCTATGGCGGCATGGAGCATTGGTTGCCGCTGTTCCATCACAGCATGGACACGCTGTTCGATTACCTGCCGCGCGGCATCGTGGCGCTGGACCATCAGGCGGCGGAGGCGCGCGACGAGCGCATCGCCCAGATCGCCGATTTCCACCAGTCGCGCGACAGCATGATGGCGATTGAAAAGCGCACGGGCGCGCCGGTTTACAAGCCGATTCCGGTCCCGTCGCTGTTCCTGGACGCCGTGGGCTGGGACGCGCTGCTGGGCGAACGGGCGGTGGCGCAGTTGCAGCCCTTCGCCGTGCCGCCGGGGGTGAAGGGAACCGCCGACGGCGGCGGCAAGCGCGGCCACGATTTCGCCGAGGAGCGCAACCGCCCCGACGTGAACGTGTTCGACGCGGTGAAGGACCACATCCGCGCCCTGCGCGCCGATGGGCGGCGGGTGCTGATCGCCGGGTATTCGGCGGGATCGAGTCAACGCCTGTCGAGCGTGCTGGCCGACCACGGCATTCCCGGGCTGGAACCGGCCAACAGCGTCGAGGATGTGCGCCGCTTCGACCGGGGCGTGATCGGCGTCATCGTGTTGGGGATGGAGCACGGCTTCGTTGCCGCCGATCTGGCCGTCATCACCGAACAGGACATTCTGGGCGACCGGCTGGTGCGCCCGGTCAAGAAGAAGCGCAAGGCCGCCAACTTCATCGCCGAACATTCCGCCCTGCACGAGGGCGACATCGTCGTCCACATGGATCACGGCATCGGGCGTTACGACGGGTTGGAGACGCTGGAGGTCACGGGCGCGCCGCACGACTGCCTGCGCCTGATCTATGAGGGCGGCGACAAGCTCTATGTGCCGGTCGAAAACATCGAGGTGCTGTCCCGCTACGGCTCCGAGGACGCCAACGTCCAGTTGGACAAGCTGGGCGGGGCGGGCTGGCAGGGCCGCAAGGCGCGGGTCAAGAAGCGGCTGAAGGACATGGCCGAGGCCCTGTTGAAGATCGCCGCCGAACGCATGTTGAAAAAGGCCGACCCGGTGCTGACGCCGGAGGGGACCTATCACGAGTTCGCCGCCCGCTTCCCCTATCCTGAAACCGACGACCAGTTGAAGGCGATCGAGGACATCTTCGGCGATCTGGCCAGCGGCCGCCCGATGGACCGGCTGGTCTGCGGCGACGTCGGTTTCGGCAAGACCGAAGTGGCCTTGCGCGCCGCCTTCATGGTGGCGATGAGCGGCCAGCAGGTGGCCGTCGTGGTGCCGACGACGCTGTTGGCGCGCCAGCATTTCAAGACCTTCGCCGCCCGCTTCGCCGGTCTGCCGGTGCGCATCGTCCAACTGTCGCGCATGGTCACGGCGCGCGAACAGACCCTGGCGAAAAAGGAGCTGGCCGAGGGCGTGGCCGACATCGTCGTCGGCACCCACGCCCTGCTCGCCAAGGGGCTGGAGTTCAAGCGGCTGGGCATGGTCATCGTCGATGAGGAGCAGCATTTCGGCGTGAAGCAGAAGGAGCGGTTGAAGGAGCTGCGCGCCGATGTGCATGTGCTGACCCTCACCGCCACCCCGATTCCGCGCACGCTGCAAATGGCGCTGTCGGGTGTGCGTGAACTGTCGTTGATCGCCACCCCGCCGGTGGACCGCCTGGCCGTGCGCACCTTCGTCCTGCCCTATGACCCGATGGTGATCCGCGAGGCGATCCTGCGCGAGCATTACCGGGGTGGCCAATCCTTCTACGTCTGTCCGCGCATCGAGGATCTGGCGACGGTGGCCGAGCGGGTGCGCGCCCTGGTGCCGGAGGTCAAGATCGTCACCGCCCATGGCCAGATGGCGGCCAGCGAGCTGGAAGACGTGATGACCGCCTTTGACGAAGGCAAATTCGAGGTGCTGTTGGCCACCAACATCATCGAAAGCGGCCTGGACATCCCCAACGCCAACACCTTGATCGTCCACCGCGCCGATCTGTTCGGGCTGGCCCAGCTTTACCAGATCCGGGGCCGCGTCGGTCGGTCGAAGAAGCGCGGTTACGCCTATCTGACCTACGCGGCGAACAAGCCGCTGAATTCCACGGCGCAGCAGCGCCTGCATGTGATCGAGACGCTGGACAGCCTGGGCGCCGGTTTCCAACTGGCCAGCCACGACATGGACATCCGTGGCGCGGGCAACCTGTTGGGCGAGGAGCAATCGGGGCAGGTGCGCGAGGTCGGGGTGGAACTCTACCAACAGATGTTGGAGGAGGCCGTCGCCCATGCCCGCGCGTCGATGCAGGAGGGGGCGGTGGCCGCCGCCGCCGCGATGGAGTGGGTTCCGCAAATCAACCTCGGCACCCCGGTGCTGATCCCGGACAGCTACGTGCCCGACCTGACGGTGCGGCTGTCGCTCTACCGCCGCATCGCCGATCTGGTGGACCGGGCGGAGGTGGACGGCTTCGCCGCCGAACTGATCGACCGCTTCGGCAAGCTGCCGGAGGAGGTGGACAATCTGCTGGACGTCGTCACCATCAAGCGTTTCTGCAAGCAGGCCAATGTGGAGCGGGTGGACGCCGGGCCGAAGGGGCTGGTTCTGACCTTCCACAACAATGATTTCGCCGAACCGGCCAAGCTGCTGACCTACATCGCCGGTCATCTGACGCTGATGAAGCTGCGGCCCGATCACAAGCTGGTCTACAGCCGCGAATGGCCCGACGCCCAGGCCCGCGTCCGCAGCGTCCAGAAGCTGGTCAAGGATCTGGCGGAGATGGCGGCGGGCGGGGCGGTGCCGCGCGCCGACGCCGTGCCGCCACCACCCCCACCGCCGCCGCCGCCACGCCCGACCGCGCTGAAGGCGGGGTCGTTGAAGGCGGGTGGGCGCTTTGGCGGCCGTCCCCTGCCGGGGCGGCGGTGATGGCGGCGCTGTCCCGCGCCGGGGAACTGGCGGGGCGGCTGGCGCGCGGCGATCATCGGGGGGATGGGGATGCGGCGGCGGTGGCCGCCGACATCACCGCCCATCCCGACCGTCTGCCCGATCTGGTCGAGTGTCTGTTCAGCCGCAACGCGGTGGTGCGGATGCGCGCGGCCGCCGCGCTGGAACGGCTGTCGCGCGCCGACGCCGACCGGCTGGCCCCCTATGGCGACCGGCTGTTGCGCGAGGGGGCCGCCATCGATCAGGCGGAGGTGCGCTGGCGGTTGGCGCAGATGCTGCCGCGCCTGCCCTTGGACGAGGCGCAACGCCGCGCTGCGCTGGACTGCCTGTCCGGCTGGTTCGAGGGCAGTTCCAGTCGCATCGTGCGCAGCAGTGCTTTGCAAGCCGTGGTCGATCTGGCCGCGAGCGACGCCGGGTTGCGGACGATTGCGGCGGACATGCTGAGCCGGGCCATGCGGTCGGGCGTGCCCTCGCTGGTCGAACGCGCCCGCCGCATCCTGAAACCCTTCGAGGTGGACGAGGCGACCCTGACCGCCGCGCTGACCCGCGCGCCGACCGGCCTGTCGCTGACCGTGCTGCCCGACCGGCTGGCGGTGGCGCAGTTGCCGCCGGGAACCGGGTTGCCGTCCTGGCTCGATTGGACCGATCCGCTGGTCGGGGCGACGCGCACGGGGGAGGCGCTGTCCATCCTGTGCCCGGAGGCGCGAATTCCCGCTGGCGTGGCGGCGGATCGCGGCTGGCGCGCCTTCCGCGTCGGGCTTCCGGGCATCACCGAGGGAGGGGCGGTGGCCGGGCGTGGCGACGCCGCCCTGTTCGGCGTGCTGGCGGCCATCGCCGCCCCCTTGGCCCAGGCGCAAATCCCCCTCTTTGCCATGTCCACCGCCGCGTCGCATTATGTGCTGGTCCGCGCCGATGATCTGGAACGGGCGGCGGCGATTCTCGCCACCGGCTGCGCCATCCTGTGGGGGGATGAGGATTCGGAACGGTTTGACGACGAACAGCGAGTCGCGGACTGAAGACCAGAGTATGCGATGCCGCGCGCAATGTTTGTTGTGATGCGGGAAAGGCTGTTGCGGTTTCTTTCAGACGCCGGAGGTGCCGGTCACAACGAAAGTCTTGGCCTCTAATAAGTCGATACCAAAGTCCTGCGACAAAAGTTTCCATTGGAAGTTTATTGTTTTTGGGAATCTTCTCGACTTCCATAGTGACATCCGCATGTCGCGTTTGTAACGGATGAGGCGGGAATGTCGATTCGGGCGAAGCTTTTGATTCTCGTCGCCATCCTTGGCGCAACCGTGGTGGCCATCGCGGTGCAGCGCGCCTTTGACGCGGTGGCGGCACTGCGCATGACCGAGCAGGTCAAGACCGTCAACAGCCTGTCCGACCATTTCCTGATCGCCGCCGGGGCCTGGGCGGTGGAGCGCGGGACGACCAACACGGTGTTGGGCAACGTGAAGGGGGCGACCCCGGCCCAGCGCGAGACCATCGCCGCCAAACGCCGCGCCGCCGACGCCGCCCTGACCGACGCGCTGGCGCTCGCCGAGACCCTGCCGAACCCGACGGCGGCGGCGCTGCGGGGCGCGGTGCAGGAGGCGCGCGGCGCGGTGGATGGGCTGCGGCGGCGGGTGGACGGCGCGCTGGCGGCGGGCGACGCCCCGGCGGATTTGCGGCGCGACTGGTTTCCGACCATCACCGCCCTGATCATGAGCAGCCAGGCCCTGCGCAACGCCTATGAGGATGTGGTGCTCAACACCAAGGGGCAGGTGGCGCGCGCCTTCGATCTGAAGAACGCCCAGTGGGAGATGAGCGAGTTCGCCGGACGTGAACGCGGGATGATGGGCGGGGTGATCGCCAGCGGCAAACCCATGTCCCCGGCGCAGTTGGAAACCGTGGCGCGCGCGCGTGGCCGCATCGAATCGAGCTGGCAGACCGTGCGTCGTCTGGTCCCGGATTTCGGCACCGACCTGCAAGGGCTGACCGAGGAGACCAGCCGCGCCTATTTCGGCAATTTCGAGAAGGTCCGCGCGTCGGTGTTCGAGGCGTCGGCCCGTGGCGACGCCTATCCGGTTGATGGAACCCGCTGGTTCGCGGCGGCCACCGAAGGCATCGACCGTATTTTGGCGGCGCAGGCGGCGACCTCGACCCAGGTCGGCGCGCGGCTGGACCAGGACGCGCGGTCGGCGCAAACACAGCTTGCCGTCGCGCTCGGTCTGCTGCTGCTGGTCGGTGGCTTGGCGGCGACGGCGGTGTGGGTGGTGACGGCGCAGGTCAACCGCCCGATCCGCGCCATGACCGACACCATGGGCGTGTTGGCCCAGGGGCGTTACGACATCGAGGTCGGCGGGGTTGAGCGCAACGACGAGATCGGCCTGATGGCGCGCGCGCTGGCGGTGTTCAAGCGCAACGGCCAGGAAAACGAACAGCTCCGCGTCGAACAGGAACGGCTGCGCGAGCGGTCGGAGGCGGGCAAGCGCGCCGCGCTGGCGGGCATGGCCGACACGGTGGAGCGCGAGATGAGCGCGGCGGTGGAGCTGGTGGCCCAGCGCACGCGGCGGATGGACAGTTCCGCCGGGTCGATGGCGTCGTCGGCGGACGAGGTGTCCACCAATGCCCAAAGCGTCGCTGCCGCCGCCGAACAGGCGCTGGCCAACGCCCAGAGCGTGGCGTCGGCGGTGGAGGAGATGACCGCCTCGATCGCCGCCATCAGCGGCCAGATCACCCACGCCAGCGACGTGACCCGTCAGGCGGTCGGCACCGGCCAGCGCACCCAGGCGACGATCAAATCCCTGTCCGACGCGGTGCAGCGCATCGGGGATGTGGCGAATTTGATCGGTGAGATCGCCGCGCAAACCAACCTGCTGGCGCTGAACGCCACCATTGAGGCGGCGCGGGCCGGGGAAGCGGGCAAGGGCTTCGCCGTGGTGGCGACGGAGGTGAAAAGCCTGGCCAGCCAGACGGCGAAGGCAACCGAGGACATCGCCCAGCAGATCACCGCCATCCAGAGCGGGACGGCGTCCGCCGTTGCGGCGGTGGAGGAGATTGGCGGGATCATCGCCGAGATCGACGACATTTCCAGCGCGGTCGCCGCCGCCATTGGCCAGCAAGGCGCGGTGACGCAGGAAATCGCCCGCAACGTGGTGGAAACCACCGGGGCCGCGCAGGAGGTGGCTTCGCGCATTTCCCAGGTGTCGAGCGATGCGCAGGCCAACGGCGAGCGGGCGGTGGACATGCGCGGCATCGCGGTTGAGCTGACCGGCAGCATCGAATCGCTGCGGGAAACGCTGGTGCGGGTGGTGCGCACCTCCACCCAGGAGGTGGACCGCCGCAGCCATCCCCGCCACACCGTTGATGTGGGCTGTGCGGTCACGGTTCTGGGGCGTGACACCATGGCGCGCGTGCGCGATCTGTCGCTGGAGGGCGCGCGGGTGGTTGGCGGCCCGGCGCTGGAGCCGGGGCAGGCGGGGCAATTGCGGATCGACGGTTGCGCGGTGGCGTTGCCCTTCACCACCGTCAGCCGACAAGACCACTCCCTGCATCTGCGCTTCACCGCCGACGCGACGACGCGCCAACGTTTTGAAGACGCGCTTCCCGCCCTGCTGCGCGGTGCGGGAAGCGTGGCGGCCTAGAGCGGATCGCGTTAAATCGGAATCGATTTCACGCCTGAATCTGCTCGATAAATCAAAGCTCAGAGCGCCATGTCGTTTGACATTTTAGGCACGGCGCTCTGACCGTCAGGCTACCGGCCACGAATCGTCCGTCAGGATCTCCGGGGCGTTGATGCGGATCGCCAGTTCCTGCGGGGCGCAGAACATGTTGAAGGCCCCCTCGCCGGGGAAGACGTTCTCCGTCGCCCCCCGCGCGTTGGCCGGGTTGAAATAGACCGGCGTGTGCCACCACATCCGATAGCCCAGCGCGCGGACGTGGCGGATCAGGTCCGGCGCGCGGTCGCGCTGGTCGTTCTCCAGATAGAGCATCGGGCGGTGCCGGGCGATGGTCTCGCGGGCACCGTCCAGCACGTCGGCCTCCATCCCCTCCACATCGGCCTTGATCAGACGGCAGCGGGGCAGGGCCAGGCTGTCGATGGTTTCCACCGCCACCGGCAACCCCTCCGCCCCACCGCTGCGGCACAGGCTGAGGCCACCGAAATTGTTGGGCCGGGTCGGGTCGAGCTGCGGCACGGTGATGGTTCCGGGGGCCGCCCCCGCCGCCGTCGGCCGGGCCTCGATGTTGGTGAAGCCGCCGAGCAGGGCGTTGCTGCACAGCATCTGGAACGGAATGCGCTGGGGTTCATAGGCCACCACCCAGCCGTCGGCCCCGACCGCCGCTGCCAGCACCACGGTGAGCGAGCCGATGTTCGCCCCGGCTTCGACCACGATGTCGCCGGGGCGGACGAGAAAGCGCAGGAACGCCGCCTCCGCCTCGGAATACTCGCCATAGAGATCGAGCGAGCGGCCGACATAGGCGTCGTTCGGGTTGTACATCATCCGCCCATGGCGGCAGTTGCGGATCCGGGCGAAGCCGCCGGGCAGGTCGAGGGTGTCGTCGGTCATCGGGATCCTTGGCCTCTGCAATCTCTGCGGTCTTTGCCGGTGGCAACTATCGGTCGGCCATGCGCGCGGCGCAACCTCCCCCTGCTTTTGTGTACAATCCTTGACCTGATGGTCAACCCGTTCAGAATGACCGGCCTTGCGGCTTTGTGCCCATCTTTTGTGCTGCGACCTTCGGGTGAACGACCATGACCACCGCCGACGCATCCACCGCCCTTCGCCTGCGCACCCATGTGGCGGAACTGCTGCGGCTGGCCGCACCGGTGATCGTCTCGCGCGCCGGGCTGATGGTGATGATGGCGGTCGACACCGCCATCGTCGCCCGCTATTCGGCGCAGGAGCTGGCCTATTACGGTCTGGCCCATCTGCCCGCCAACATCATGGTCGGGACCGGCGTCGGTCTGCTGATGGGCACGGTGATGCTGACCGCCCATGCGCTGGGGGCCGGGAACGAGGCGGAGTGCGGGCGGGCGTGGCGGCGGTCCATGCCTTACGCGCTGCTTCTGGGGCTGATCTTTGCCCTGGTGTCGCTGCTGGGCGTGCCGTTGTTCCGGCTGGGCGGACAGACGGAGGATCTGGCGCAGGGCGGGGCGGCGGTGCTGGCGGTGCTGGGGTTGGGCGCGCCGGGCATGATGCTCTACATCACCACCGGCTTTTTCCTGGAAGGGATCAAGCGGCCGATGCCCGGCATGGTGGCGATGGTGCTGGGCAATCTGGCGAACGCGCTGCTGGCCTGGATGCTGGTGTGGGGCCAGGGCGGATTCCCGGCCCTGGGCGCGGTCGGTTCGGCCTGGGCGACCACGCTGGTGCGCTGGGGCATGGGGCTGGGGCTGGTCGCCTATGTCTGGTGGATGCAGGATCACGCCCGTTGGCAAGTCCGCGTTCCGGTGGCCGACTGGTGGTCGGGCGCTGGCAAGCAACGGCATCTCGGCTACGCCGCCGGTCTCAGCATCGGCGTGGAAAGCGGGGCCTTCGCCGCGCTTGGCCTGTTCGCGGGCATGGTGTCGCCGCTGGCGCTGGGGTCCTACACCGTCGGGCTGAACCTGATCGCGCTGCCCTTCATGGCGGCGGTCGGGCTGGGATCGGCCACCGGGGTGCGGGTGGGCGTGGCCTTTGGTCGCGGCGACCGGGAGGACATGGCGATGGCCGGATGGACCGGTTTGGCCGTAACCAGCGCCCTTCTGGCGGTGGTCGGCGTGCTCTACCGCCTGCTGCCCGACCAGATCGGGACCATCTACACCACCGACCCGGAATTGCTGGCCAGCGTCGCCCCGCTGATCGCCTTTGGTGCCTGGATCCTGATCGCCGACGGCGGGCAGACGGTGATGGCCAACGCCTTGCGCGGGCGGCATGATTCCTGGATGCCGACGGCGCTGCACTTCGTGTCCTACGCCGTGGTGATGATTCCGGTGTCCGCCCTGCTGGTCTTTGGCCTGGATCGGGGGGCGCGCGGTCTTTTCGAGGGCATTTTGATCGCCAGTGTGGTATCGGTCAGCGTCCTTTCGCTGCGCTTCGCGCATCTCAGCCGCCGCTGATCCGTCCGCCCCTGCGGGCGGGGCTGTGGGGGTTCCGTTGTGTTGCGCATGCGAAGGATGCTATGTTTCTGGTGCAACCTTCGGCCCGCAGGGCCAGCGTGACCGCGTCGCGGCGGCGCGCCGACCGAAGAATGAGTGTCCTGCTTGAGCAACGCGCCCCTGCCTCCCGCCTCCGACATCGCCCCGATCAACATCGAAGACGAGATGCGCAAGTCGTATCTCGATTACGCGATGAGCGTGATCGTGAGCCGCGCCCTGCCCGACGTTCGCGACGGGCTGAAGCCGGTGCACCGGCGTATCCTCTACGCGATGAAAGAGGGCGGGTACGACTCGACCAAGCCCTATAAGAAATCCGCGCGCATCGTCGGCGACGTGATGGGTAAATACCACCCGCACGGCGACAGCGCGATTTACGACGCCATGGTCCGCATGGCGCAGGATTTCTCCATGCGCCTGCCCCTGATCGACGGGCAGGGCAATTTCGGCTCGATGGACGGCGATCCCCCGGCGGCGATGCGCTACACCGAGGCGCGTCTGGCCAAGTCGGCGGAAGCCCTGCTGGACGACATCGACAAGGACACCATCGATTTCCAGGCGAGCTACGACGATTCCGGGCGCGAGCCGACGGTCGTCCCCGCCCGCTTCCCCAACATCCTGGTCAATGGCGCGGGCGGCATCGCCGTCGGCATGGCGACCAACATCCCCACCCACAATCTGGGTGAGGTGATCGACGCCTGCTGCGCCTACATCGACAACAACGACATCACGCTCGACGAGCTGATGGAGCATGTCCCCGGCCCCGATTTCCCGACGGGCGGCCTGATCCTGGGCCGGTCGGGCAGCCGGTCGGGTCTGCAAACCGGGCGCGGCTCCGTCATCCTGCGCGCCAAGACCGAGATCGAGGAGATCCGCAAGGACCGCTTCGCCATCGTCGCCACCGAGATCCCCTATCAGGTCAACAAGGCCAAGCTGATGGAACGCATCGGCGAGGTCGTGAACGACAAGATCATCGAGGGCATCGCCGACCTGCGCGACGAATCCGACCGCGACGGCGTGCGCGTGGTGGTCGAGCTGAAGCGCGACGCGGTGCCGGAGGTGGTGCTGGCCCAGCTGTTCCGCCACACCCAGCTCCAGACCTCCTTCGGCGTCAACATGCTGGCGCTGCGCGGCGGCCGCCCGGAACTGATGAACCTGAAGGACATCATCCAGGCCTTCGTCCAGTTCCGCGAACAGGTCATCACCCGCCGCACCGAATTCCTGCTGGGCAAGGCGCGCGAGCGCGCCCACACCTTGGTCGGTCTGGCCGTGGCCGTCGCCAACCTCGACGCCATGATCGAGCTGATTCGCAGCGCACCCGATCCGGTGTGGGCGCGCGAGGAGATTGCGGCGCGCGAATGGCCGGTGCACGACGTCGGCCCGCTGATCGAACTGATCGACGAGCCGGGGCGGGGCGTCAGCCCGCAGGGGACCTACCGCATTTCCGACCAGCAGGCCCGCGCCATCCTGGATCTGCGTCTGCACCGCCTGACCGGGCTGGAGCGCGACAAGATCGGGGCGGAGCTGAAGGACGTCACCGACCAGATCGCCGATTTCCTGGAAACGCTGGCCAACCGCGCCAAGCTGCTGGGCATCCTGCGCGACGAGCTGGTCGAGATGAAGGAGCGCTTCGGCTCGCCCCGCCGCACCGAAATCCAGGAGCTGGAGTTCGAGGCCGACATCGAGGACCTGATCCAGCGCGAGGACATGGTCGTCACCGTCAGCCAGTCCGGCTATGTGAAGCGGGTTCCGCTCTCCACCTACCGGGCGCAGAAGCGCGGCGGCAAAGGCCGGTCGGGCATGTCGATGAAGGCGGAGGACGCGGTCAGCGACCTGTTCGTCGCCAACACCCACACCCCGCTGCTGCTCTTCTCCAACCGGGGCATGGTCTACAAGCTGAAGGTCTACCGGTTGCCGCAGGGCAACCCGCAGGCGCGCGGCAAGGCCTTCGTCAATCTGCTGCCGTTGATCGATGGCGAGACGATCACCACCGTGCTGCCCTTGCCCGAGGATGAGGCCGCCTGGGCCGATCTGCACGTCGTGTTCGCGACGTCGAAGGGCAACGTCCGCCGCAACCGCATGTCGGACTTCGCGAACATCCGCTCCAACGGTCTGATCGCCATGAAGCTGGAGGAGGAGGGCGAGCGTCTGATCGCCGTCCACACCTGCCAGGAAAGCGACGACGTGCTGCTGGCCACCAGCGGCGGCAAGTGCATCCGCTTCGCCGTCGACGATGTCCGCGTCTTCGCGGGCCGCACCTCCACCGGCGTGCGCGGCATCAAGCTGGCCGAAGGCGACGAGGTGGTGTCGATGTCGATGCTCCGCCATGTGGACGCGTCGGCGGAGGAGCGCGCCGCCTTCTTCAAGATGCGCCGCGACGAAGGCGTCGAGATGGAGGGCGAAGCCGCTCCCGAGGCCGACGAGGTGGCCGCCGATTCGGTGACGCTGACGCCGGACCGGTATGAGGAGCTGAAGCGGCTGGAGCAATACATCCTGACCGTGTCGGATCGCGGTTACGGCAAGCGCACCTCCTCCTACGAATACCGGGTGACGGGCCGTGGTGGTCAGGGCATCTGGAACATGGAGATGGGCGAGCGCAACGGCTCCATCGTCGCCACCTTCCCGGTGGAGGCCAGCCATCAGGTGATGATGGTGACGAACGGCGGTCAGGTGATCCGCATGCCGCTGCACGATGTGCGGGTGGCCGGTCGCAAGACGCTGGGCGTCACCCTGTTCCGCGTCGGTGCCGACGAACGCGTGGTGTCCGTCGCCTCGATTGCCGAGGACGAGGGGGACAGCGCCGACGGTGCCGAGGGTGCCAGCGACGCCGGGACGCCCGGCGAGGCCAGCGAATAACAACCCAGTGGACCGATGTCAGGGCGAGGAAAGGTGCTCTCATGGTGACGAACGTCTCCCCAACCGGTGACAAGGGCCGGATCGGTGTCTATCCCGGCACCTTCGACCCGATCACCAACGGGCATCTCGACATCATCCAGCGCGCGGCGCGGCAGGTCGATCACCTGATCGTCGCCGTCGCCCGCAACGCTGGCAAAGGTCCGCTCTATTCCACCGACGAGCGGGTGGCGATGGTGCGCGAGGACATCGCGGCCCTGAACACCAGCGCCAGCATCGAGGTGCGGTCCTTCGACACGCTGCTGATGCATTTCGCCATCGAAATGAACGCCAGCGTCATCATCCGGGGCCTGCGCGCCGTCTCGGACTTCGAGTATGAATTCCAGATGGCGGGCATGAACGCCCGGCTGAATCCGAAGGTCGAAACGATCTTCCTGATGTCGTCGGAACGCCACCAGTTCATTTCCTCGCGCTTCGTGAAGGAAATCGGTCGTCTGGGCGGTGACATCCGTCACTTCGTGTCACCTCGCGTGGCCGAACGTCTGGCCGAACGCTTCGCTCTGGACGCGGACGAAGGAGCAGCCTGAGCGCCGGTGGAACCGGTGTCGTAACGGTTTTGGGTCCGCGTGGGACGGCCGAGCATTTTCTTTCACCGCTCCACACATCCCACGCTTGACCTTCGCGGCGCGTCTCCCTATGGTGCGCCCACCCTGAGCGGGCCGACGGCACAACCCGCCGCCGCCCGACATCGTTGGTGATGATCCGGTAGCTCAGTCGGTAGAGCACGTGACTTTTAATCATGTGGCCGTGGGTTCGAATCCCACCCGGATCACCAATGAAATCAACAGGTTGAGTGCGTCGCAGATTGGCGCTCAATCCGGCCAGCAATCACATAGCAATCTTTCGGCCTCGCGACCGGCTGGTCGACTCTTCATCCGCCACGTTCGCAGACGCTATCCATGAAAAATGCCGCCAATTTGTGGCTGGCACTTCCTCTCGCTCTGCCCAACACGGATGGAAGCCGCCAAATGTGTCTGCGTCATCCGATGCCGACCGCGCCATGACCTTCGCGGCAACGCGTGGGTGACAACGAGCACCATCTCCAGCCGCCTTGCACCAACGGTTGGTCGCCTGTGTCACATCGACCCGACCGACCCAGGTTTCCGTAGGTCCGTCTTCCAGAAGATCGCCTGACCATCCCCCCGGATGGAGCCAGCGTTGCCTGAAAACAAAACGATGCACCAACGTCTCACGGCCCCCATATTTTCCCAGGCCGCTTGATCGGATGGCCGTGTTTGCTCGTATAGACGACGATCAACAGCCCAGCAGGGAGGCGTCGGTGTCAATCCAATCGGTCGATCAGGTCATGCAGGAACGGTTTGCCGCGATTTCTCCGGCAACCCGGTCGGTGTTGCGGGAGATTGAACCGGTCCTGTCCACCCATATCGACCGCATTCTGCGCACCGCCTACAAGGCGGGTGGTGTCACCGATCCGACGGCGGTTCAGCGGGTGATGGCCTTACAGGTTCCGCATTACCGCCAACTCTTGCTGGGCGAATTGAACGGTGAATACCGGGCGCTGACCAATCGGCTTCAGGCGGAGCATGCCGCGCTTGGTATTACCATGGACACCTATTTCCGCAGCTTCACCTTTATTCTGAACGAATTGTCGGCTGTTGCGGTCGGGCATTTTCGCCGAAAGCCCGACCGGCTGATTCAGACACTGGGCGCGCTGAACGAAGTTGTGTTCCTGGAAATGGACTACACGCTGTCACTTCACATCGAAGGCATTGAGGCAAAGGCGGCGGACGCGCGGGACACTTTGGCCGAACGTTTGGAACGGGACGTTCAAGGAATTGTTTCAGGCTTGGGAGAGTCGAGCGGTCAACTGCAGAAGGCAGCGCATTCGATGGCCGGGATTTCCATGGAAACCCAACGGCTCGCGGTGGTGGTCAGCGAATCGGCGGTGCGCGCGTCGGGCAACGTCGAAGCGGTGGCGACCGTCACCGGCCAACTGACGGAGTCGATCAACGATGTGGCGCGCCATGCGATAGACTCGGCCAAGCTTGCCCAGCGGGGTGTCGCCGAGGCCGAACGGACCTCTTTAACCATCAACAGCTTGTCAGCGGCGGCCAAAACGATTGGCGAGGTGGTCAAGCTCATCAGCGACATCGCCAGCAAGACCAACCTGTTGGCACTGAACGCAACGATCGAGGCGGCCCGTGCGGGAGAGGCGGGAAAGGGATTCGCCGTCGTCGCCAGCGAGGTGAAAAGTCTTGCCAACCAGACATCGCGCGCGACCGGGGACATAACCGCCCAGGTCGAAGCAATTCGCAAGGCAACCGATGACACCGTCGCGGTGATTGGCGCAATTGCCGGAACAATCACCGAAATAAACGGTATCGCCACCATCATCAACGGTGCGGTCGAACATCAAACAGAGGCAACGCAGACCATCGCCAGCAACGTGCGCGATGCTGCGCGTGGAGCGGCTGATGTGGCACAAGCCATTGAGAGCGTCACCAAGGCGGCCAAGCGAACCAGCGAAGCTGTCGCGCAGGTGGTTGGTGTTTCCGACACGGTTGGTGAACGCTCCACCACCCTTGACCACGCCGTTCGTGACTTCCTCAAACGGATTCGCGCGCGCTGACGGACGCAAAGGACGGTGAAGCGGCGGACATTCGCCGCTTCACCTGGGATTTCCGCCATTTGGCGGGTTTCAACCTCTTGAAGGTGGCGGAGGGCACTTGACCTGATCGTGCAGAACCAGCCGCCAAGCGCTGTTTCACGACGTTTCTGAAAGGGATGCGCTGCGCGTCGAGAGTTGTCGTGACCAGTGGCCCGAGATCATGGGAGGCGGCGAAGGCCACGATCATTCCGGACCTGGAACGCCGATATCGACGTCATCTGAACGAGCGAAAGGCGAACTCGCACCGGCCCGATCCGCCAACGGGAGTCGCGACCGTCAGTTTGAGGCAACAATACCTTCCCAATCGAACGATCAGGACACCGCCAACACGGCGTCCATCACAAAGCTTCCACAAGGGTGCCGGTGAACAAAACGGGGCCGGTTGGCGCACCGGTGGGGGAGCCGCCCATCGGCTCCAGGCTGATCGCCAACAGGACGCCCGGGCGCAACAGGTTCGGTGGCAGGTGCTCCAACGGAAGGCGGGTCACGCCTGTCCCGACCACGCCCAGCGAGACCGGTGCAGCCGCGCCCTCGATGGCCCACAGCTCATAGCTCCGCCCTGCGGGTGCGCTTTCCCCGCCAACCGGCGTGATGGAGGCAGGCCCCCGGTCGCTCCCCGCAACCTGCACGGCGAAGACCGCACGCCCGCCGTCTTGCAGCACGGCGATCACGGTTCGACCGCGCGGTTGTTGGGTGGATGTGACCGATGGATCGGGCGTTCCGACCGGGCGCGTGATCATCACCGCCAAGGCGCAAGCCGCTGCGACCGCCGTCAACGACAGGCCGCGCCACAACGCCACCGCGTTCCACAGCCGTGCGGCGCGCGAAAGCTTGCGGGTGGGGGGCGGCGTCACCGTTTCCGCCTCATCAACGGTCTGAAGGATGCGCGTCCAGAGTTCCGTCGGCGGCGTCACCGGTTCCACCCCGGTCAGCAGGCCGGACAGCCGTTCCTGCCAACGGGCGACGCTGGCGCGCAGAGCCGGGTTGCCGGTCAGGTCGCGTTCGAACGCCGCGCGGGCGTCGCCGCGCAGAGTGCCGAGCGCGTATTCCGCCGCCAGGAGATCCGGGTCTTGCGCGTCCTGATCGGACCGAGGGTTGCGTGTCATCGCTCCAGGCACTCCCGCAGAGAGGCCAGACCGCGCAGGATCCAGCTTTTCACCGTTCCCAATGGCTGATCCAACCGCTCCGCGATCTCGGCGTGGGAACAGCCTTCCACATAGGCCATCATGATGCTGTGGCGTGCGGCGTCCTTCAACTGGCCAAGGCAATGGCGCAAGGCCATGCGGTCGTCCATCGGCGGCGGCGGTGTGGCTCCCAAGGCACCGGCTTGGTCCGCCGCTTCCATTTCCATCGGGTTGATGGGCGCACGCCGCCGTTCGGACTCACGCAAGTCGATGGCGCGGAAACGCAGGATGCCGATCATCCAGGATCGGCCACCGCCCAAGGCCGGGTCGAACTGGGCGGCGTTGCGCCAGACCTGAACGAAGCAATCCTGGACCGCTTCCTCTCCCAGCCGACGGTCGCCCAACATCCGCGCGGCCAGTCCCAGCAGCATGGGGGCCATGGCGGTGTAGAGCGTGTGCAAGGCGGCGCGTTCCCCCGCTGCGCAGCGCAGGATCAGCCGCCCGGCATCGTCGGTCGCCGGATCAGCCGAAAGAGACGCACGGCCCGCGCCCTCCGGTGTGTCGAATTCAGTTGATGCCACCGCCGTCACCCACTCCCGAACACGCGGCCCCCCGCGCACCATCGCCCCCAAAGGGCAACACCCACCCTCCCTTACGTCCCGTGGGGCTGTTTGGATGCGTTCAGGGCGGCTGGATGGGAAAAAATTGCGGACCGCTTTTTTTGCGTGCCACCGCATCCATGCGGAAAAACCCGGACGTAAGGGTGGTGCAATCGGACCTCAACCACGGACGGCGTCGGCCCCAGGCCGCGCCGCGCAGGAGTGCATCATGTCGAATCCCCTTGTCACCACGTTGGCCCCGGTCACGCTGCCGAACATCGATCTGGGGCGGCGGACCTTGTTCCGGCACACCGGCAAGGCCATGCTGTCCGCCGCCGCCGTCGCCATGATCGGCGGGGTTGCCATGCCAACCGGATCGGCCTCGGCCGCCCCCATGCAGGGCGACATCGACATTCTCAACGTCGCGCTGGGGTTGGAGCATGAAGCGATCGCCGCCTACCAGATCGGGGCCGAAAGCGGCCTGGTGAAGGGCAAGGCGCTTGACGCTGCCAAGCTGTTCCAATCCCATCACAAGGGCCATCGCGATGCGCTGGTCAGCACCATCGAAAAGATGGGTGGCAAGCCGGTCGCTCCCAAGAGTCAGGCCGACGTTGCCAAGGCGTTGAACGCCGGATCTTTGAAGACGCAGGACGACGTGTTGCGCTTGGCCGCCAAACTGGAACTGGGGGCCGCCAACGCCTATCTCGGTGTCATCCCATCCTTTTCCGAAGGGATGTTGAAGCAGGTCGCCGCCCGTCTGGCCGCCGATGAAACCATGCACTGGACGGCGCTGTCAGGCGTGCTGGGCCTGCCGTTGCCCACCGGCCCACTGTCCTTCGGCGCCTGAGGGGCGGGCGTTCACTGCCGGGGTCCCCGGAAACGGATCGGACACCCCGGCCATTGTGCATTGGCCCCACCAGGCGGGGCAGTGGAGTTTTTCCAACCATGACACGAACGTGCCAAAGCGCCGCCCTGTGGACGGCGTTGACGCTGCTCTGCACGCCAATGGCGGCGCAGGCCGCCGACGCGGAGCGCGGCGCGACGCTGTACGAGCAGCGCTGCGTCGCCTGCCATTCTCTGGACACCAGCCGCATCGGCCCGGCCCATCGCGGGGTGGTGGGGCGCAAGGCGGGCGGCGTTCCCGGCTTCGCCTATTCCCCCGCCCTCAAGGCGTCGGATCTCGTCTGGACCGAGGACAGCCTGGACCGTTGGCTGGCGGATCCGCAGTCGGTGATTCCCGGCCAACGCATGAATTACCGCGTCGCCGACGCGGTGGCGCGCGCCGACATCATCGCCTTTTTGAAACGACAGTCGCCGTGACCCCCATGACGAGACACACGGAGTGCAGCACCATGACCAGCCACAACGCGCGCGCCGCCTTTCTGGCGGCAGCCCTGACGGCGGTGGTCGCCGTCGGCGGTGCCCGCGCCGACACCATGGCCAAGCCCGATCTGTTTGACAGCGGCAAGCTGTTGGCGACCGGAGGCGTCTCGCAAGTGGAAGGGGCCGGCGGTGGTGGCCTGGTTCCCTGGGCGCTCGTCACCGGCTATGGGACCAGCGATTCCATCGGGGCGAACGCCCATTACACCTATGTCGGGCTGCGCGACTTTTCGCTGCATTCCGCCGGTCTGTCGGTTGGTCTGTTCGACCGGGTGGAACTGTCCTACGCCCGGCAGACCTTCGACACCGGCAAGACCGGGGCACAGTTGGGCATCGGCAACGGTTTCCGCTTTGAACAGAATGTTTTGGGGGCCAAGGTCCGGCTGTTCGGCGACGCCGTGTATGATCAGGACAGTTGGTTGCCGCAAACCGCTTTCGGCATCCAGTACAAGGCCAACACGCAGGACCGCATCCTGAAGGCCGTCGGGGCCAAGGACGCCAATGGGATCGACTATTACGTTGCCGCAACCAAGTTGTTTCTCGATCAGAGTCTGCTGGTCAACGCCACGCTGCGGTTGACGCGCGGGAACCAATACGGGTTGCTCGGCTTTGGCGGCGACCGCAACGACGCGTACCGTCCGGAGTTTGAAGGGTCCGTCGCCTATCTCGTCAGCCGGAAGCTGGCGGTCGGTGCGGAATACCGCATGAAGCCGGACAATCTGGGCTTTGCCAAGGAAAACCGGGCGTTCGACGTTTTCGCCGCCTATTTCCTGAACAAGAACGCCTCGCTGACGCTGGCCTATGTCGATTTGGGCGACATCGCCACGAAGAAGCGGCAGAACGGCGTCTACGCTTCGCTGCAAGTCGGCTTCTGACCGCCCGCACTTTCCCTCCGGTCCCGGTCGGGGCCGGACGTTGCCACAGTTCAGGAACCCCACCATGACCTTGCTTCACCACGGTCGGGCCGCACCCCGGCTCGCCGCTCTGCTGGTCGGACTTTTCGCCGCCGCCCTTGCCCTCGCCACCCCGGTCTCCGCCGCCAACCTGTTCGAGGATCTGGGCGGCAAGGAAGGCATCGTCCGCATCGTCAACGACGGGGTTGACCGTGTGCTGGCGGACTCCCGCATCAAGGGCCGTTTCGTCGACACCGACATCAAACGGCTGAAAAGCCAATTGGCCGAGCAATTTTGCCACATCAGCGGCGGCCCCTGCGTCTATGCTGGTCGTTCGATGGAGCAGGCCCACGCCGGACTCACTCTGCGCAACGCCGAATTCAACGCCCTGGCTGAGGATTTTCAAGCGGCGATGGAGCAACAGAACATTCCGTTCACCGTGCAAAACCGCCTGATTGCGCTGTTGGCCCCGATGCAACGGACGGTGGTCGGGCAATAAAATCAACGTCTGGCGACGCATCGTGAGGCGGTGGACATGAGGCTTGTGTGGATTGTCGGGGCGCTGGCCGTCCTTGCGGGTTTGGTGGGGCTGGCTGTGGTGCGACCGCTGACGGCGTTCAACCTGCTGGTTCCAAAGGACCCTGCGGCGGATCTTGTCGGCAAGGGCGTCGCCTATGGCGCGCTTCCCCGCCAGCGCCTCGACATCTACCGGCCCGTGACCGCGACCGAATCCCTGCCGGTGATCCTCTTTTTCTATGGCGGTGCCTGGAACAGCGGGCGTCGGCAGGATTACAGCTTTGTCGGGCAGGCCCTGGCCGCGCGCGGGTATCTGGTGGTCATTCCAGACTATCGTCTCGTTCCCGAGGTGCGGTTCCCCTCGTTCCTGGAGGATTGCGCCCAGGCGTTGCGCTGGACGAGGCGCAACGCGTCCAGTTTCGGGGGCGATGGCGGGCGTCTGATTCTCGCAGGGCACTCGGCGGGTGCCTACAACGCCGCCATGCTGGCGCTGGACACCCGTTGGTTGGGGGAGGACCGCCTGGCGGTTCGTGGCCTTGTCACGCTCGCCGGGCCGTTCGATTTCCTGCCCCTCGACGATCCGGCCACCATCGCCACCTTTTCCCGTTGGCCCAGCCCCGAGGAAACCCAACCGATCCGTTTCGCAAGCCGAGCGGCTCCGCCGACGTTGCTCCTGCACGGCGAGGACGATGACCGCGTCCGTCCTCGCAACAGCCGACAACTCGATGCGGCGCTGAACGGGGCCGGGGCGCAAGCCGAACTGCGCCTCTATCCGTCCGTCAACCACGCGGGAATTCTGTTGGCGCTGGCGCGCCCTTTGCGCGGCAACGCGCCGGTGCTGGACGACATCGACCGCTTCGTCCGTCAGGCGGTACGCTGAGAGCAAAGCGGACGCAGCCCCTCCCGTTTCGCCGCCATCAGGTGGTGGTGGTTTTGCTGGCGGCCAGCCCCAGACCGGCGCGCAGATCGGGCAGCAGCATCGCCCCCAGCATGGCGATCACCGGAAGAAAGGCGTAATCCCCGCGCGCCGCCGCGTCGATCAGTTCCTTGGTCGTGTGCAGTTCGATCCGCATGTCCTCCAGATCGCCGCTGTCGGGTTCGGCCACCTTGCGGGCGTTCTTGGCGTGGAACATGTGGCAGGCACAGCCCCGATGGTTGCCCTGGACGACGTAATCGCCCAGCGCGGTCCAATCGTCGGCGGCGTAGCCGGTTTCCTCCAACAGCTCGCGCTTGGCGGCCTCCAGCGGATCCTCGCCCGGCGCGATGGCTCCCGCCGGAAAGGTCAGGCTGACCCGGCGCGCGCCGTGCTTGTAGGTGCGCAGCATGATGACGCGGCCGTCGTCGGTTTCCACGAACATCAGGGCGTAGTCGGGCTGTTCCACTTGATAGAAGCTGTCCACCTGGCGGCCATTCGGCAATTCGATCGTCTCGGCCCGCACCTTGAGGTAGGGGCTGGCGTCGAGAAGATCACGACTGGCGAGAACTTTCCAGGGCTTCAGCTCGTCCTGCGCGGAATCGTCGCTCATGCTGCGGAACCATAGGGTGGTTGGGTGAAGCCGGCGGGGGACAGGGTGAAGATCTCGCACCCGTCCTCGGTGATGCCGATCTGGTGTTCGAACTGGGCCGACAGCGAGCGGTCGCGCGTCACCGTCGTCCAGCCGTCGGACAGGGTTTTCACCTCGTGCCGACCGGCGTTGATCATCGGCTCGACGGTGAAGACCATGCCGGGTTCCAGCAGAACGCCGGTCCCGCGCTTTCCGAAATGATCGACGTGCGGGGCGTCGTGGAACACGCGGCCGATGCCGTGCCCGCCGTAATCGCGCACCACCGAACAGCGGTTGGCCTCCGCCAGGGTCTGGATGGCGTGGCCGATGTCGCCCAGATGGTTGCCGGGCTTGGCCTGGGCGATCCCGGCCATCATGCAGCGATAGGTCAGATCGACCAGCTTGCGCGCCTTCACCCCCACGGCGTCGCCGACGAAATACATCCGGCTCGTGTCGCCGTACCAGCCATCCAGGATGACGGTGACGTCGATGTTCACGATGTCGCCGTTGGCCAGCCGCTTGTCGTCGCTGGGGATGCCGTGGTTGACGACGTGGTTGGGGGAGATGCAGCAGGCCTTGGGGTAGCCGTGATAGCCGATGGTGGCGGGGATGCCGCCATGGTCGCGCTGGAACGTTTCGACCAGCCGGTCGAGATGGCCGGTGCTGACCCCCGGCACGACGTGCGGAATCAGATAATCCAGCGTTTCCGCCGCCAACCGGCACGCCTTGCGAATGCCCTCGAACGCCTCGGGTCCATGCAGGACGATGCGTTTGCCTTCCTTGTCCGCCACGAAAAATCCTCACAACAAAACAGTGAGCGTGCTTTTACCACACTCGGCCCGGCTTGGCAGGAGTCCCGCGAATTTCGCCTCCCCGTCGGCGGTTGCCTGTGGCAGGGTCCGTTCGTGCACCGCAGAAAGGGAATGCGATGGCGGAGTTGTTCCAACTGGATCTGCCGAACCGTGAACACGCCGTGGCCGTGGCGCAGGCCGCTTGTCTGGCCGCCGCCGACCGGTTGGGGCTTGCCCCGGAAAAGCGTGCCCGGCTGGAACTGGTGGTGGAGGAGGTGGTGGTCAATTCGGTCCATCACGCCTACCCGGCCAATGAGCTGGGGGTGATCCGGGTGTCGGCCCGCGTCGATGGCGCGGTGTTTTCGGTGCAGGTTCAGGATTGGGGCCTGCCCTTTGACCCGACGGAGGCGGTTCCCTATTCGGTCGAGGATCCCGATCTGCGCGGTCTTGGCCTTCATCTCGCCTGGAAATCCTGCGACGAGGCGGAGTTCCGCAATCTCGGACGGCAAGGCAAGCGCTTCGATCTGCGCTTCCGTCTGCCCGGCCAGCCATTGACCGTTCTGGAGGCTCCGGAAGACATCGCCCCGGCGGCGGATGGCAAGGCCGCTCGCCGTTCCCAAATCGACCTGCGCCCCTTCCGTCCGGTGGACGCGCCCGGTGTCGCGCGCTGCGCGTGGCTGGCCTACGGCTACACCAAGCCGGACGATCACCTGTATGACCCGCCGGAACTGGTGCGCCGCAACGCCGACGGCCTGATGGCCAGCGTGGTGGCGCTGGACGAGTCCGGGACGGTCGTCGGCCACAGTTGCCTTGATTTCTCCAGCTTGCCCCACGCACCGGAGGCCACGGATCTGGTGGTCGCCCCGGTGGCGCGCGGCAACCCGATTTTGGTTCAGCGCCTGTTGCAGGCCCTGAACGACATCGCGCGGGAACGCGGCTGCCTGGGCGCGCTCGCCAACGCGGTGACGGCGCACACCGTGTCCCAGCGCGGCGCGCTGCGGTTCGGCGGCGTGCCGATCCATGTTCACCTCGCCAGCGTCAGCACCGAGTGGGAGCTGACCCCCGGCTCGTCCGGCGGCGGGGCGGTCCGTCAGTCCGAGGTCGCCTTCTACATCCCATTCCATCCGGGTCCGCCGCGCACGGTCTACGCCCCGGCCCGGCATCGCGACGTGATCGCCGACATCCTGACCGCCACCGGGGAGCCGGTGACGCTCGCGGACCCGGCTGCGGTGGCGATCCCCGACCAGCCGACCGAACTGACGGTCGAAAGCGGTCTGCTGGCCTGGGGGCATGTGCTGATGACGGTCAAGGTCTATGGCCGCGACGCGGTGGCGGTGATCGCCGGGTTCCTGCGCCGCTTCTGCGCCGATGGCGTCGCCACGGTGTTGCTGGAACTGCCCTTGGGCGATCCGGCCACCGCCGTGATGGCGGACTCCATCGAACGGTTGGGCTTCAGCATCGCCGGGGTGTTTCCCAACGCGCCGGAACCCGGCGGCGACACCCTGATTTACCAGTATCTGAACAACGTCATTCCCGATCTGGCCGGGGAACGCATCGCCACCGCCTGCCGTCCGCTGTACGACCATGTCGTCGCCGAACGGCGGCGGATCGACCGGGAGGTCTTTGGGGCCTCCTTCCCGGACACCGTCCCGCAGGAGCCGACGCCATGACCATCCCGCCCACCACCGACACCCCGGCCAGCGCCGACCGGTTGGAAGTCCTGACCGCGCCGGACGAGCGGGTGATCGCCATTCTGGTCGAGGCCTTCCGGCGGGAGCCGCACAACGCCTGGGTGTTCCGCGAGGACGACCGCCGCGACGCGGCCATCGCCGACTATCTGCGGATCTATCTGGGGGCCATCGCCGAGTCCGGCGCGCTGTTCTACCTGACACCGGGGGCGGAGGCCTGCGCCGTGATCGGGCGCAGCGTGGAGGCCGACCATCATTTCTCCTGGCTCACCCTCAGCCGCCTGATCCCGGCGGTGGTCCGGGCCTGTTCCTGGCGGCGGGTGCATCGGATGTGGGCGATGGAGCAGGCGCTGTCCCAGGGCCATGTCGGTCTGCGCCACCTTGCCCACGGCGTCTTCGTCGGTGCCGCCAAGGAAAAGGGGCGCTCCGGCATCCAGATCATCAACCAGACCCTGGAGCGTCATCCCAACATCGCGATCGAAACCGCCGACCCCCGCGTCGCCGCGCTGCTGTTGCGCAAGGGGTTCGTCGAAAACGCCCGCGTCGAACCGCGCTTTGGCGGACCGGCCATCCATTTCCTGACCCATCAGGTGTCCGTGCACTGACCCAAGGGGCCGCCGCCACCGGAATCCTCACCGGAGCCTTGCGCCATCCGGCGTAGGAATCCGGCGGGCGGCTTGCTATATGAGGGGGCGTTTCCCAGACCCCGCGCAGGATCACCACCGCTGTGGCGAAGCCCACCACCCGATATGTCTGCCAGGCTTGCGGCTCCTCCTTTCCCAAATGGGCGGGCAAGTGCGATTCCTGCGGCGAGTGGAACAGCCTGGTGGAGGAGGCAGCCCCGGAGTCCGCCCCCAAGGGGTTGGGGGCCGGGCGCGGGCGGCGGTTGGAGTTTGTCGGGCTGGACGGCGTCAGCAGCGCGCCGCCGCGCCGCAAGACCGGCATCGCCGAGTTTGACCGGGTGTGCGGCGGCGGTCTGGTTCCCGGCTCGGCCATTTTGATCGGCGGCGATCCCGGCATCGGCAAATCCACCCTGCTGCTCCAGGCGATGGCGCGGCTGTCGCAGGCCCACCGCTGCGCCTATGTCTCGGGTGAGGAGGCGGTGGATCAGGTGCGGTTGCGCGCCCAGCGTCTGGGCTGCGCGGCGGCCCCGGTGTCGCTGGCCTCGGCCACCAACGTGCGCGACATCGTCGCCTCGCTGGACGAGGGCAACGGGCCGGAGGTGATCGTCATCGATTCGATCCAGACCATGTATGTGGACAGTCTGGACAGCGCCCCCGGCACGGTGGCCCAGGTCCGCGCCAGCGCGCAGGAGCTGATTCGCGTCGCCAAGCGGCGCGGGACCGTTCTGCTGCTGGTCGGCCACGTCACCAAGGAAGGCATGATCGCCGGGCCGCGCGTGCTCGAACACATGGTCGACACCGTGCTGTATTTCGAAGGCGAGCGCGGCCACCAGTTCCGCATTCTGCGCGCGGTGAAGAACCGCTTCGGCCCCACCGACGAGATCGGCGTGTTCGAGATGGGCGACGCCGGGCTGGGCGAGGTCGCCAACCCGTCGGCCCTGTTTCTGGCCGAACGGCGCGGCGACGTGTCGGGCGCTGCGGTGTTCGCGGGCATGGAAGGCACCCGCCCGGTGCTGGTGGAGGTGCAGGCGCTGGTCGCACCCTCGCCGCTGGGCACGCCGCGCCGCGCGGTCGTCGGCTGGGATTCGGCGCGTCTGGCCATGGTGCTGGCGGTGCTGGAGGCCCGCTGTGGCGTGCAGATCGGGGCCAACGACGTCTATCTGAACGTGGCGGGCGGCCTGCGCGTCACCGAACCGGCGGCGGATCTGGCGGTGGCGGCGGCCCTGGTGTCGTCGCTGACCGGGGAGCCGGTCCCCGCCGACGCCGTGGTCTTTGGCGAGCTTGGCCTGTCGGGCGAGGTGCGCGCCGTCGGTCAAAGCGACACCCGATTGAAGGAGGCCGCCAAGCTGGGCTTTTCCTCCGCGATTTTTCCGGCTAGACGAACGGGAACGCGGGGCGGGCGCGGCGACAACGGTTTGAAGACGGTGGAACTCCACCATCTGGGCGAGTTGATGCCGCTGTTCCAGCCGGGCGCGCGGCCGCAGCGGTCGCGCCATCGCGACGAGGATTGAGAGCGTAAGGCCATGGAGAATTTTCCCGTCAATCCGGCGGATGCCGCCGTCATCGCCGTGCTGCTGCTGGCCGCCCTGCTGGCCTTCACCCGTGGCATGGTGGCCGAAGTGCTGTCGGTCGCGTCCTGGGCCGGGGCGGGCGTGGCGACGCTGTACGCCTTGCCCTATGTCCTGCCGCTGGTCCAGCAGCGCATCAAGTTCGAGATGCTGGCCTACGCCGTGGCGTCCATCGGCATCTACATCGTCGCGCTGATCGTGCTGACCATCATCGGGCGGTCGCTGTCGCGCGGGGTGCAGAATTCCAGCCTATCGGCGCTCGACCGGTCGCTCGGCTTCGTCTTCGGCCTGGCCAAGGGCGCGGCGCTGGTGTCGATCGCCTATCTGCTGTTCGTCTGGCTGGTCCCCAACACCAACGAGCATCCGGCCTGGTTGCAGAACGCCAAGACCCGGCCCTTCCTGGCCACCGGCGCGGCGTTCGTCTATCAGATCGTCCCGGAAAATCTGCGCAAGGACAGCCTGGGACAACTGGACATGGCGCGCGACCGCGCCAAACAGGCGATCGAGGCCAAGGAGGCGCTGGACCGCCTGTCCACGCCGGTGCCCAGCCCTTCGAAGACCGGGGGTGCACCGGCACCCGATACCGGTTATAAGGACCGCGAACGCGGCGACCTTGAACGGCTGATCCAAAACAACGCGCGATGAGTTGCGCCGCCCGACCTTCTTTTTCGTGCTGACGCCCGCTGACGGCGCTCCCGCCACGGGGCGCGTTTAACGTAAGGACTTCTGAGATGCTGACGACGCATCCGTTTGACGACGACAAGCTGCGCGAAGAGTGCGGCGTGTTCGGGATCTACGGCAACCCGCAAGCGGGCGCCATCACCGCGCTGGGGCTGCACGCCCTGCAACATCGCGGGCAGGAGGCGGCGGGCATCGTCAGCTTCGACGGCAGCCAGTTCCACCTTCAGCACACCTTGGGTCTGGTGGGCGACCATTTCAGCTCCGAGGCGATCATCGCCAAGCTGAAGGGTGCGTCGGCCATCGGCCACGTCCGTTACGCCACCACCGGCGACACCTCGATCCGCAACGTCCAGCCGCTTTACGCCGATTTCGAATTCGGCGGCTTCGCGCTGGCCCACAACGGCAACCTGACCAACGCGCAGACCCTGCGCCGCCAGCTGGTCCGCCGGGGCTGCCTGTTCCAGTCCTCCACCGACACCGAGGTGATCGTCCATCTGATGGCGACCGCGCGCGGCGGCTCGCCGGTCGATCGCCTGATCGAGGCGGTGCGGCAGGTCGAGGGGGCCTTCTCCCTGGTGGCCCTGACCGCCAACAAGGTGATCGGCGTGCGCGACCCGCTGGGCGTGCGCCCGCTGGTGCTCGGCAAGCTGGGCGACGTGCACATCCTGACCAGCGAGACCTGCGCGCTCGACATCGTCGGCGCGGAGCTGATCCGCGACGTTGAGCCGGGTGAGATGATCGTCATCGACGCCGACGGCGTGCACAGCATGCGGCCGTTCCAGCCGCAGGGCCGCCGCTTCTGCATCTTCGAATACATCTATTTCGCCCGTCCCGACAGCGTGATGGAGGGGACCTCCGTCTATCAGGCCCGCCAGCGCATCGGCCGTGAACTGGCGCGCGAGGCCGGGGTGCCCGCCGACGTGATCGTGCCGGTTCCCGACAGCGGTGTTCCCGCCGCCTTGGGCTACGCCCAGGAAGCGGGCGTGCCGTTCGATCTCGGCATCATCCGCAACCATTACGTTGGCCGCACCTTCATCGAGCCGACCGACCAGATCCGCCATCTGGGCGTGAAGCTGAAGCACAACGCCAACCGCGCGATGATCGAGGGCAAGCGCGTCGTGCTGGTCGATGATTCGATCGTGCGCGGCACGACCTCCAAGAAGATCGTCGAGATGGTGCGCGCCGCCGGGGCCGCCGAAGTGCACATGCGCATTTCCAGCCCGCCGACCTCGCACCCCTGCTTCTACGGCATCGACACGCCGGAGCAGAGCAAGCTGCTGGCGCACCGCATGAGCGTTGAGGAAATGCGCGACTTCATCCAGGCCGACAGCCTGGCCTTCATCTCGCTCGACGGCCTGTACCGGGCGATGGGCGAGGAGAAGCGCGATCCCACCAAGCTCAGCTATTGCGACGCCTGCTTCACCGGCGAATACCCCATCGCGTTGACCGACGCGCTGGACAGCCCCGATCCGGCTGTGCCCGTTCGCGCCTAACCCTGTTCGGTTCCTCCTCCGCCCGATCCCTTCATTCGATTGGGCGGAGGGGGTGTTTTCTGTCCCCATCAGTCGAGCGTCGATCCATGTCCCGTTTGTCCGGCCGCACCGCTCTCATCACCGGCGCGTCGCGCGGCATTGGTGCCGCCGTCGCCAAGCGTTTCGCCGCCGAGGGCGCGCACGTCATCCTGACCGCCCGCACCGTCGGCGGGCTGGAGGAGGTGGACGACGCCATTTTCGCCGCCACCGGGCGCAACGCCACCTTGGTCCCGCTGGATCTGCGCGACTATGACAAGATCGACCAGCTTGGCTATTCGATCTACGAGCGGTTCGGGAAGCTCGACATTCTCGTCAGCAACGCCGGTGCGCTGGAGGCGCTCGGCCCCATCGCCCAATATGATCCGAAGCTGTGGTCGCGGGTGATGGATCTGAACGTGACGTCGAACTACCGGCTGATCCGGTCGCTGGACCGCCTGTTGCGCACCTCCGACGCCGGTCGGGCGATCTTCGTCACCTCGGCGGCGGCCAAGGCCCCGTACCCCTACTGGAGTCCCTATGGGGCCAGCAAGGCGGCGCTGGAGATGATCGTCAAGACCTACGCCATGGAGATCGCCGGGTCGCCGTTGCGGGTCAATCTGCTCGATCCCGGCGTCGTCGCGTCCAAGCTGCGCACCCAGGCCTTTCCGGGCGAGGATCCCACCACGATCACCCAGCCGGAGGCCATCACCGGCGCGTTCGTCGATCTGGCCGAGGTCGCCTGCACCAAGCATGGCGAGATCGTTTCGGCGCAATGACGCGGCGGCGCTGACCGGGTGGGGCATCGGCACCGCCCGGAGCGCAGCAACAAAGCCAACTGCACCAACAAAAGGGGCGAAGACAGCGGCCTGGTGGCCGACCGTCTTCGCCCTTGTCTTTGTGCGTGGCGCTCAGGCGTCAGCCCAGGGCGTCCTTGCCCTTCTGCATGGCGTCGCGGTTGTTGGTGCCGATCACGCCGATGTTGTCGCCCGCCGCCGTGACGATCACGGCGTTGGGGTCGGTGTCGCGCACCACCGGCCAGACGCTCATCAGGCGTTCCGGGGTGTCGCGGAGTTCATAGGTTCGGCCCGTGTGGAGCTGAGACAACGCGAAGTTCCTTGCAAAGATAGGATGACGGGTCGGGCGGCGCGGCGGTGAACAGCGCCAACCCCGATCCATCACGGTCTAGCAGGAAACACCGCCGCAGGGAACGCCCCAGACAGAGAAGGTCCGACGGGGAAGGTCCCAAACGGGGAACACTGACAGGACACACCGACCGACACCGGCGCGGACGCGTCGCCAATCAACGCGCGTGGGGCGTCAGGGCCGGGCCGTGGTTGAGGTCGGTGTTGCTGCCGAACAGAGACGCGCGCAGCTTGGCGAACAGGTGACGCATGTAGTCGGCGCGCATCTGGCGGGCGGCGAGCATGATCTCGTCGTAGCTGCGGGGATCGCGCTCGTATTGGGGGGCTTGGAAGGACATGGCGGGAAATCTCCTCAAGGATTGAGAGACGTCCCCTCCCAGGACTTTCTTGTTTCTGACATCAAGATAGGACAACAGGACTGCCCCAAGAAACGCGCATCGCGCATCGCCGCCCCCCGCGTCCGGCATCCGTTTGCCCAATCAATCGCGCGGCGGTCTGTTGCGGTTTGGATCGTTCGCCATTGGATGATTGACCAGACCGCTGACATCCAGCCAGCCGCCCACCCGGTGGCGCTGGTCGCGGTCGCGCTCCTGCTCCGGAGCGGGGGCGATGTCCCACAGCCATTCGGCGTCCGGGGCGGGCAGGGACAGGCCCCACAGGGAGTCCTCCCGCTCCTCTACCACGCCGTTGCGGATCCACAGGCTTTCGGTGTCGCTGAACAGGGCGGCCCGCGTCGCCAGCCCGGCCAGCCAGCGCAGATGATCGGTGGCCAACCGCTGGGCGAAGGCCAGCCGCTCCGCGTCGGGAATCGTCGGCGCGCGCCGGTCGATGGCGTCCAGCGGCATCAGGGGCAATTGGGACAGCAGGTTGCAGGACACCGCAAAGGACAGTGGCGCTCCGTTGGGTGCCCCCTCGGCGCGCGGGCCGGGCAGGGCGGGCGGGGCGAAGCCGGTGGGCAGCGCCCCGGCCTTGGCCGTCAGCGCCGCATCCAGCGCGTCGAGCGCGCCGGTGACATCCAACTCGATCAGCCGGACGTTGGGCATCCCGGCGGTGCGTCGGCGGACGCTGCGGGTGTGGACCATGTCGATCAACAGAACCTCGTCGAACCGGGCGCGCAGGGCGTCCAGCGGGATTTCGATCAACAGCCCCGACCCGATCACCGCCGCCCGCCCGCCCGCCGGGGCCAGCGCCGCCGCCTGGGTGATGAAGCGGCGGCAGGCGGCGGCGTGCGGCTCCCACCCCAGCCGCTGGCGGCGGTGCCGTGCGCCCAGCGCCACCGCTTCGGCCAGATAGCCCAGGCGGCGGGCCTGCGGGCGGCATGGGGTGGTCCAATACTCAAAGGCTTCGCGCAACATCCCGGTTTTCCTTCCATCCCCCTTGACCCGCGCCGGTGGCAAGGTACCTATGGCGGCATGGTTGAGATCAAGAGGAAAGCGGCCCTCGTCACCGGGGCCGGCAAACGCATCGGTCGGGCCATCGCGCTCGATCTCGCCGCCCAGGGCTGGGCCGTCGCCGTGCATTACCACCGCTCCGCCCGCGCGGCGGCGGAGGTGGTGACGGAGATCACCGGCCAGGGCGGGGACGCCGTCGCGTTGCCCGCCGATCTCGGCTGCGAGGCGGAGGTGCAAACCCTGGTCCCCGCCGCCGTCGAGCGTCTTGGCCCGCTGACCCTGCTGGTCAACAACGCCTCCCGCTTCGAGCGCGACGAGGTGGAGGACGCCACCCGCGCCAGTTGGGACGCGCATATGGAGGCCAACCTCCGCGCCCCCTTTGTGCTGTCGCAGGCCTTCGCCGCCCATCTGCCGCCCGACGAGCGCGGCCTGATCGTCAATCTGCTCGATCAGCGGGTGTGGAACCCCACCCCGCATTTCCTGTCCTACACCCTGTCCAAGATGGGGCTGTGGGCCTTGACCCGCAGCATGGCGCAGGCCCTGGCCCCGCGCATCCGCGTCAACGGCATCGGCCCCGGCCCGACCCTGCGCAACGAACGCCAGACGGAGGCCGACTTTGCCGCCCAGTGGGACGCCACCCCGTTGCGGCGGGGAACGACCCCGGCGGAGATCTGCGCGGCCGTCCGTTTCCTGATCGACGCCCCGGCGATGACCGGCCAGATGATCGCCCTGGATGGCGGGGAGCATCTGGGATGGGCGCAGCCCGCGCATGGCTTCGTCCCGGTCGAATAGCGTCCGATGTCCCGCGATCCATGCCCCAACGTTGCGTCGTGGACACACGCCATCCCAACCGCCGCCGGTGACAGGTGGAGGGGTTTGATTGGGGTGATCTGTGCCCAGGCTTGAAAAGGACCGCGCGTTTTACACAGGTGCCCAGCCCCTTGCAAGAGGGCGTTTGCGGTCAATGACATTTTTGTGCCGCAGCGTCATTTCCCCCGCTTGACTCGGGGCTGACCAAGAGAAATCAATGGGTTAGCATAAATGCCTATTTTTTGTGCATAGGCACGCGAACCCTTGCGCCGCTTGGGTTCCAGGGGGTTCGGCCCAATGTTATCGACACACTTATCCACAGGAATCGTGGATAGTCTTGCGGGCGGGGGAAAAGGGGTGAGTCGGCGTGGCGGCTCGGGCGGCAGGTCCCCGATGCGCAGCGGATCCGCGTCGGGTGGTTGACCGCAGGCAGCGCCTCGACGACAGTCGGGCCATGTCCGCAACGCATCCCTCCGACCTCCCCCCCGACACCCCGCCCGGGGCGGCCCCCGATCCTGCCCCCGCCGCCCCGCGCGCGCGCCGCCGCCCCGCCGATCTGGCGCGCGGGGTGGAGATCATCCGCGAGCATTTGAAAACCCTGCCGCAAACGCCCGGCGTCTATCGGATGCTGGCGGGCGACGGCGCGGTGCTGTACGTCGGCAAGGCACGCAACCTGAAACGCCGGGTGACGAACTACACCCAGGTCGCCAAGCTGCCGATTCGCCTTCAGCGCATGGTGTCGGAAACCGAAACCATGGAGTTCGTCACGACCCACACCGAGGTCGAGGCGCTGCTGCTGGAATCCAACCTGATCAAGCGGCTGGCCCCGCGCTACAACGTGCTGCTGCGGGACGACAAGACCTTCCCGCACATCATGATCACCAAGGATCACGACTACCCGCAGCTCACCAAGCATCGCGGGGCGCGCGGGCGGGAGGCGGATTATTTCGGCCCCTTCGCGTCGGCCGGGGCGGTCAACCGCACCATCACCGCGCTGCAACGCGCCTTCCTGCTGCGCAGTTGCGCCGACACCGTCTTCGCCTCGCGCACGCGGCCCTGCCTGCAATACCAGATCAAGCGCTGCACCGCGCCCTGTGTGGCCCGCGTCTCGCCGGAGGAGTATCAGGCCCAGGTCGGGCAGGCCCGCGACTTCCTGGCGGGCAAGAGCCGCGACATCCAGACGGAGTTCGTCGCCCAGATGATGGCGGCGTCCGACGCCATGGATTTCGAAACGGCGGCGCGCTACCGCGACCGCATCCGCGCGCTCACCGCCATCCAGGCCCACCAGGACATCAACGTCGAAGGGGTGGTGGAGGACGCCGACGTCGTCGCCGCCCACAGCGAGGGCGGGTTGACCTGCATCCAGGTCTTCTTCTTTCGCGGCGGGCGGAATTACGGCAACCGCGCCTATTTCCCCAGCCACGACAAGACCGCCGAGATCGAGGAGGTGCTGGCCGCCTTCATCGCCCAGTTCTACGAGAACAAGGCCGCGCCGCCGCTGGTGCTGGTCAGCCACCCGCTGCCCGAACTGGAGTTGCTGACGGAGGCGCTGAGCCTGCGCGCCGACCACAAGGTCGAGCTGGTCGAACCCAAGCGCGGGGAGAAGCGGCGCATCGTCGACCACGCCCTGACCAACGCGCGCGAGGCGCACGGGCGGCGGCTGGCCGAAAGCTCCTCCCAGGCCCGCTTGCTGGAGGGGGTGGCCGACGTCTTCGGCCTGGATTCGCCGCCGGAGCGGGTGGAGGTCTACGACAACTCCCACATCCAGGGCGCGCACGCCATCGGCGCCATGATCGTCGCCGGGCCGGAGGGCTTCATCAAGAACGCCTACCGCAAGTTCAACATCCGCACCGAAGGGGCGGCTGGCGACGATTTCGCGATGATGCGCGAGGTGCTGACCCGCCGATTCGGCCGCGCCATCAAGGAGGACCCCGAACGCACGCTGGGAAGCTGGCCCGATCTGGTGCTGATCGATGGCGGCATCGGCCAGTTGAACGTTGCGCGCGAGGTGTTCGCCGAGCTGGGAATCGACGACGTGACCCTGGTCGGCATCGCCAAGGGGCCGGACCGCGACGCCGGGCGCGAGCATTTCCTGATCGAAGGCCGCGCGCCCTTCCAGATGGAGCCGCGCGACCCCGTTCTCTATTTCCTGCAACGGTTGCGCGACGAGGCGCACCGCTTTGCCATCGGCACCCACCGGGCCAAACGGACCAAGGCCATCGGCAAATCCCCCATCGACGAGATCCCCGGCATCGGTCCGGCGCGCAAGAAAGCGCTGCTGCACCATTTCGGCAGCGGGGCGGCGGTGGCGCGGGCCGGGCTGGCCGATCTGGAGGCGGTGGAGGGAGTCAGCCGAACCGTTGCAAAAAAGATATACGACCACTTCCATCCCGACGGTTAGAATGCGCCCGCCCGGTGCCCACGCACCTTTCAGCGGCCAGCCTCCAGCGGCCCCCACCAGCGGTTCGAGTCTCCGACCATGTTGACCAGCCTGCCCAACCTGCTGACCTTGTCGCGCATCGCGGTGATCCCGCCGGTCGTCGGGTTGTTCTATGTGTCGGAAGCCTGGGCGGCCTACACCGCCTGCGCGCTGTACGGTGCCGCCTGCATCACCGATTGGTTCGATGGCTATCTGGCCCGCGCCTGGGCGCAGGAAAGCGTCATCGGCAAGTTCCTGGACCCCATCGCCGACAAGCTGTTGGTGGCGGCCACGCTGATCATGTTGGTGGGGTTTGACCGGCTGAACGGCCTGTCGATCCTGCCCGCCGTGGTCATCCTGCTGCGCGAGGTGCTGGTGTCCGGCCTGCGCGAGTATCTGGCCGGGCTGCACGTCGGCGTGCCGGTGACGTGGCTGGCGAAATGGAAGACCGGCATCCAGATGCTGGCCCTGGGCTTCCTGATCGTCGGCGATTACGGCCCGGCGGAGTTTCCCGTCACCTTCGTCGGCACCTTCGGCATCTGGATCGCGGCGGCGCTGACCTTCTACACCGGGTGGGATTACATGCGCGCGGGCCTGACCCACATGATGGCCGAGCAGGCCCCGAAAAAGGCTTCGCCATCTCCCACCGCCCACCGCGTCGGCTGATCTGGAACGCCCCCGATGAAAGTGTTTGGACTGACCGGCTGGAGCGGCAGCGGCAAGACCGCGCTGATCGTCCGCCTGATCCCGGCGTTGACGGCGCGCGGCCTGCGCGTGTCCACCGTCAAGCACGCCCACAAGGGCTTTGACATCGACCATCCCGGCAAGGACAGCCACAACCACCGCATGGCCGGGGCCACCGAGGTGCTGGTCAGCTCGCCGCGTCGCTGGGCCTTGATGCACGAACTGCGCGACGATGAACCCGAACTGACCCTGCCCGACCTGATGGCGAAGCTGTCACCGGTCGATCTGCTGCTGATCGAGGGCTTCAAGCGCGAACCCCACGAAAAGATCGAGGTCTGGCGCGCCGAGGTCGGCAAGCCGCTGATCGCGGCGGAGGACCCCCGGATCGTTGCGGTGGCCAGCGACGGCCCGGTGCCGGACAGCCCGGTCCCGGTGCTGAACCTGAACGACGCCGACGCGGTGGCGGCCTTTGTCGTCGCGCGGTGTGGGCTGGGGGGATGATCCCACCGCAACCGCCCACGCCGCCCCGTCTGGTGATTTTTGATTTTGACGGCACGCTGGCGGATTCCTTCCCCTGGTTCGTCTCGGTTCTCAACGGCGTGGCGGCGCGCTACGGCTTTCGCCCGGTGCGACCGGAGGAGCAGGAGCGGTTGCGTGGCTGCGACACCCGCAGCCTGCTGCGTCACCTGCGCGTTCCGCTGTGGAAGCTGCCCTTCATCGCCCGCCACATGCGCGCCCTGATGGCCAGCGACATCAACGCCATCGCCCTGTTCGACGGCGTTCCCGATCTGCTGCGGACGCTGCACGCGCGCGGGGTGGTGATCGCGGTGGTCAGCTCCAATTCCCCGGACAACATCCGCCGCGTGTTGGGGCCGGATCTGTCGGCGCTGGTGACGCATCTGGCCTGCGGGGCCTCGCTGTTCGGCAAACCGGCGAAGTTCCGCCAGGTGTTGCGCGCGCTGACGATCCCGCCGCATCACGCCCTCGCCATCGGCGACGAAACCCGTGACATCGAGGCCGCGCGTCGCGTCGGCATCGCCTGCGGGGCCGTCACCTGGGGCTACGCCAGCGCCGACGCGCTGGCCGCTCGCCGCCCTGATCACATGTTCGACCGGGTGGAACGGATCGCCGACGCCTTTCGCCTGTGACCTTTTCCCCCTTCGCAGGTCCGGGCCGGGCGGACTAGACTGCCCGCATCATGGTTCAGCTCAGCAACGATTGCTTCGCCTTCGGCGGCGAGATGATGACGGTGGACCGGGCGCTGGCGCGGCTGGCCGAACGGGTTTGCCCGGTGACGGGGGTGGAAAGCGTCGCCTTGGCCGATGCGCTTGGCCGGGCGCTGGCCGCCGACCATGTCGCCCCCTTCAGCGTGCCGCCGCACGACAACGCGGCGGTCGATGGCTACGCTGTCCGCTTCGACGATCTCGATCCCAACGGGCCGACCCGACTGCCGGTGACGGCGCGGGTGGCGGCGGGGCAAGCCTTGCCGCGCCCGGCCCAGCCGGGGGAGGCGGTGCGCATCTTCACCGGCGCGCCGATGCCCGCCGGGCTGGACACCGTGTTCATGCAGGAGGATTGCCGGGCGGAGGAGGGCGTCGTCACCCTGCCGCCGGGCATCCGGCGCGGCGTGAACCGCCGTCTGGCCGGGGAGGATGTGACGCGGGGGGCCGTGGTGCTCACCGCCGGGCGGCGCTTGCGGCCCGAGGACATCGGCCTGCTTGCCTCCTTGGGCCGTCGCGACGTGGCGGTGCGCGCGCGGCTGCGCGTCGCCGTGTTTTCCACCGGCGACGAGGTGCGGGAACCGGGGAGCGCGCTTCCCGCCGGGGCGGTTTATGACGCCAACCGCTATTCCCTGATGGCGCTGCTGGCCCGGCTGGGCTGCGCCGTCACCGATCTCGGGCTGTTGCCCGACCGGGAGGCGGTCATCCGCGACCGGCTGGCCGAGGCCGCCCGCAGTCACGACGCGCTCATCACCTCCGGCGGCATGTCCACCGGGGAGGAGGACCACGTCAAGGCGGCGGTGGAGGCGACGGGCCGGTTGGATGTGTGGCGGCTGGCGATCAAGCCGGGCCGACCGGTGGCGCTGGGCCGGGTGGGGGAGGCGGTGTTTGTCGGTCTGCCCGGCAACCCGGTGGCGGTGGTCGTCACCTTCCTGCGCATCGCCCGCCCGATTTTGCTGCGCCTGATGGGCGCGGCGGACGACGCGCCGACGCTCTACCCGCTGCGCGCCGCCTTCGCCCACAAGAAGAAACCCGGACGGCGCGAGTATCTGCGCGCCTCGGTCCGGCGCGACGCGGACGGCGCGCTGTGCGTCGTCAAACACCCGCGCGAGGGGGCCGGGGTGCTGTCCTCCCTGGTCGAATCCGATGGGCTGGTGGAGTTGCCGGAGGATCTGGCGCGGGTGGAACCGGGCATGCTGGTCGATTTTCTGCCCTTCAACGCGGTTTCGTGAGCAAGAGGTTCGGTGATGAAGATTCTCTATTTCGCCTGGTTGCGGACCAAGATCGGTGTGGCCAGCGAAACGGTCGAGCCGCCCGCCGGGGTTGCGACGGTCGGCGCGCTGGTCGACTGGCTGAAAACCCGCAGCCCCCAGCACGCCGACGCGCTCGCCAACAGCAAGGTCGTCAAGGTCGCGGTCAATCAGGAGCATGTCCCCTACGATCATCCGCTGTCGCCGGGCGACGAGGTGGCGCTGTTCCCACCGGTGACGGGGGGCTGAGGCCGTGACGGTCCGGGTCCAGGCGGAGGATTTCGACGTTGGCACCGAACACGCGGCGCTGACGCGGGGCAAGACCGCCATCGGCGGGGTGGCGCTGTTCGTCGGGTTGGTGCGCGACATGGCGGGTGGCCAGCCGGTCAGCGCCATGACGCTGGAGCATTACCCCGGCATGACCGAAAAGCAGTTGGAGGCGATCGAGGCGGAGGCCCGGCGGCGCTGGCCGTTGGACGACGTGCTCATCATCCACCGCCATGGCCGGTTGGAGCCGGGCGACCGCATCGTGCTGGTCGCCACCGCGTCGGCCCACCGTGACGCCGCGTTCGAGTCCTGCCGCTTCTTGATGGATTGGCTGAAAACCAAAGCCCCTTTCTGGAAGCTGGAAGCCACCCCGGAGGGCGAGCGCTGGGTCGCGGCCAAGGAGAGCGACGACGCGGCCGCCGCGCGCTGGGCGTCTTGACATTTCGCCTGGAAAGCAGGCGACGGCGGTCTTTTGGGCGCGGGTGATGCCATGCCGCTTGAAGGGCGCAATCCTGTTCGTCGATAGGGCCGAAGCAAGGGGGCCGGTGGCCGGAACGGAAAGGCTGGGCCGTTATTCGTCGTGCACACACCGGCTTTCGGGGAACGCCAACGTTACGGTGGTCCCTTTCCCCGGTTCGCTGCGCAACTGGGCGGAACCGCCATGGGCCTCGACCAGCGCCTTGGTGATGGCCAAGCCCAAACCAACGCCGCCCGCGCCGCTGATGTGGGCGTTGCCCGCCTGACCGAACGGTTCCCACACCTTGTCAAGATCGGCGGTGGGAATGCCGGTTCCCGTGTCGTGGATGGCAAACAGAAGCCCCGCCATGCTGGTCGGAGGCTTGGCATGGTGGCGCGCTTCCAGTCGCACCCGCCCGCCGAAGGGGGAAAATTTGATCGCGTTGGCCCCGACATTCACCAGAATCTGAACAACGCGCCGGGCGTCGCAGCGCAAACGGGGCAGGTCATCGTCCATGTCCAGGCTCAGGGTGATCCCGGCGGCGGCGGCGCGGGTGGCCAGCAATTCGCTGGACCGGGCCATAAGATCGCTGACGGTAACGACCTCCTCGAACAATTCGACCACGCCCAGTTCAATGCGCGAGATTTCCAGGATCTCGTCGGTGATGTTCAGCAGATGCTGGCCGGAATTGTGGATGGCGTCGATGTAACCGGCGTAACGGTCATTGCCGATGGGACCGAACAGGCCGCGTTGGATCACCTCGGAATAGCCCAACACGGCGTTCAAGGGGGTGCGCAGCTCGTGGCTCATCACCGCCAGGAATTGGGTTTTGGAGCGGTTTGCTGCCTCCGCCAGTTGCTTGGCGCTCAACAATTCGGCTTCGGCGTGTTTGTAGCGGGTGATTTCCCGCCCTTCGGCGATCAGGAAGCTGACCGCACCGCTGGAGTCGTGCATCGGGCGCAGGCTGAAATCCACGTGGATCGACGGTTGGTTGAGAGGACGGTGCACGGTTTCGAAGCGGATGGCCTCCCCCGCCGCTGCCCGCAACAGACCGGCCCGCAGAAGATCAACGTCGGTCGAGTTGTGCCACCAGGGTGTGTCCCAGAATGGCCGCCCGAACACATCGGCGGCCTCGACCCTGGCGTAACGGAGGGCCGCGTCGTTGGCCTCGATCAACACCCCGTCGGGCGTCAGCAAACCCATGAAATCACTGGCGCTGTTGATGATGGCGTGAAAACGGCGTTCGCGTTCGTGCATCGCGCGGGCGTGGTCGTGCTGTTCGGTCACATCGGTCAGGACCCCTTCCATCCGCCCGGTTCCGCTGCGCCAGCCGCTCAAGGTCAACCAGCGTTCCCCGGTTCCGGTCGGCACCCGGAAGGTCAGGGGAGGGGCCGCGTGCGGATCCGGGCTGTCGGGGTCAGGGCAGGTGATGACCCAGGCGCGCAAGGCCGGAACATCATCGGGGTGAACGAGATCGAGCAGACCGGTGGCCGGATCGAGCAAGCGATCCCGCGTCAGACCCAGACCGCCGAGGTTGCCCGCCGCGTAGTCGATCGGCATCCGGCCATCCATGCGCCAACCCAATCCGAT
Source organism: Azospirillum griseum (assembly GCF_003966125.1). GTDB lineage: Bacteria > Pseudomonadota > Alphaproteobacteria > Azospirillales > Azospirillaceae > Azospirillum > Azospirillum griseum. Next base: position 269,331 of record NZ_RXMA01000002.1, on the reverse strand, counting down.
CACCGGGCTGCGGGCGATCATGGCCACCAACCGTAGCCGCTCCTGCTCCGCCACACGGCGCTGTGTGGTGTCACGCCCCACCGCCTGGACCGCCGTCAACCGTCCGGTGGCGTCGAACACGGCGTAACGCCGCCAACTGAACCAGCGGTCCGGGCCGGCTCGACCGGTTGGCCAGGCTTCTTCCGCCGAGGAGGTGGGGGCGCTGGGGCTGGCCTGGGCGACGAAGGTGGCCAGCGAGTCCGCCGAAACGGATGGCATCAGATCACGCAGGTCGCGGTCAATCAGGTCGCGAGGCGGTTCATCGAACAGGGCGGCGAATTCACGGTTGACCAGCGTCACCCGGAAATCCGCGTCGATGCGGACGATGACCTCCGACTGGTCGTCAATCGCGGTGCGGAATTTGTCGCGGCTGGAGAAGACCTTGCAAATGACGCAATGCTCGTCGGCCACATCGCTCAACCACAGCAGAGACATGCCGTTTGGCAGCGGCGACAGGGTGTAGGGCAGGCCGGGTCTGTCGTCCACGGCGCGCAGGAAGGCCACGCCGCTGCGGGCCGAACCGGCGTTTGCGGTGGCCCACACGCCGCCGTCGATGGTCAGAACCGAGTCGATGCGGGCACCGGGCAATTCATCAACCGGATGACCGACCAGCGCGGCAAAGGGAGCGTTCCCCTCGATCACGCTGCCGTCGCTGCTCACGATGCAGGTCGGCGCAGGGGTCGCGGCGAACACCGCGCGCCAATCAATCGTTTCGGCACGCTCCATGCCCAACCCCCTGACCGCGTGTTGAATGCGCCGCAGAGTGACCGGCTGTCACATCGTGGATGATGGGCTGAAACGCCACCGGACTCCACCGAAAAGCCGACGCCCGCTGTTGGGTTGAAAGCGAACAAAACCTATCAATTGAATGGGTTGTTGTCGGTTGGGGCGGAATGCCGCACCGACCCGCGCGGCCTCATGGCTGCATCCCGTTGCGTGCCATGTTCGCCAGTGGGTTGGCGGGTTAAGCTTCGTCGGACGCACAAACCGTGACAACGGACCCAAAAACCGGGAGGATGACGACCATGAGTGCTGCTCCGCCACGCCACGACGCCGAGTCCCCGCTGGTGCTGCGCGAGGACCGCGCGGGCGTCACCACGCTGACGTTGAACCGACCCAAGGCGCGCAACGCCCTGTCGGTCGGCCTGATGGCCGCCTTGCAAACCGAGTTGGAGGCCATCCACGACGACCCGTTGGTGCGGGTGGTGATCCTGACCGGGGCCGGTTCGGCCTTTTGCGCCGGGCATGATCTGAAGGAGATGCGGGCGACTCCGACGCGGGCGGCGTATGACGCCCTGTTCGCCCAATGCGCGAAACTGATGCTGACGATCACCCGGATTCGCCAGCCGGTGATCGCCAAGGTGCACGGCATCGCCACCGCCGCCGGGTGCCAATTGGTGGCAACCTGCGATCTGGCCTATTGCTCCGATCTGGCGCGCTTCGCCACGCCGGGGGTGAACATCGGGCTGTTCTGCTCCACCCCGATGGTGGCGTTGACCCGCGCGGTCGGGCGCAAGGCGGCGATGGAAATGCTGCTGCTGGGCGACCTGATCGACGCCGGGGACGCCGAGAGCATCGGTCTGGTCAACCGGGTGACGCCCGTCGACCAATTGGACGAGGTCGTGGCCGGTGTCGCGGACAAGATCGCGTCGAAATCGCCGCTGACCCTGGCCATCGGCAAGGAGGCTTTCTACCGCCAGATCGATTTGGATGTGGAGGCGGCCTACGCCCACACCGCCCAGGTGATGGCGCAGAACATGATGGCGCGCGACGCCGCCGAGGGCATCGACGCCTTCATTGGAAAGCGCGAACCGGTGTGGTGCGGCCAATGACCCAAAAGATTGACCACGACGACTACAGTGACGCGTTCCTGCGCGGGGTGCTGGACCGCGTCAAAACCATCGCCATCGTCGGGGCCAGCGCCGACCCGGTGAAGGCCAGCTTCTATGTGCTGAAGTATCTGCGCGACAACGGTTATCGGGTGTTTCCGATCAACCCGAAATTGGCCGGTCAAACCATTCTGGGCGAAACGGTGTATGGATCGCTGGCCGATCTGCCGGAACCGCCGGACATGGTGGACATCTTCCGCAACTCCGCCGCCGCCGGGGGCGTGACCGACGAGGCCATCGCCGTGGGCGCGAAGGTGGTGTGGATGCAATTGAGCGTGCGCAACGACGAGGCCGCCGCGCGGGCCGAGGCCGCCGGGCTGACGGTGGTGATGAACCGCTGTCCGAAAATGGAAATTCAGCGTCTGTACGGCGAAATCGGCCGCATCGGCGTCAATTCCAACATCATCCAGACGAAAAAGCAGCCGTTGAAGAAGTTTTTCAAGAAACTCATCTGAGGGAACCGCCATGAGCGCCAACAAGAGCTTTGGGTTTGAGACACGCGCCATCCACGCCGGGGCCGCCCCCGATCCGGCGACCGGCGCGCGCCAGACGCCGATCTACCAGACCACCAGCTTCGTCTTTGACGACGTGGACGACGCCGCGTCGCTGTTCAACCTGCAAAAGGTCGGCTTCATCTATTCCCGCCTGACCAACCCGACGGTCGCGGTTCTGGAAGAGCGCTTGGCCAATCTGGAAGGCGGGGCGGGGGCGACCGCCACCTCCTCCGGCCACGCCGCGCAATTGCTGGCCCTGTTCCCGCTGATGGCCCCGGGCGATCACGTGATCGCTTCGCAGAAGCTGTATGGCGGCACGATCAACCAGTTCGGCACCAGCTTCCCGCGCGCCTTCGGCTGGCAGCCGAGCTTCGTCAACACCGACGAGCCGGAGAATGTCCGCGCCGCGATCACGGAAAAGACCAAGGCCATCTTCGTCGAAAGCCTCGCCAACCCCGGCGGCGTTGTGACGGATCTGGAGGCCATCGCCACCATCGCCAGCGACGCGGGCATCCCGCTGATCGTCGACAACACGCTGGCCACGCCCTACCTCATCAACCCGATCCAGTGGGGGGCGACGCTGGTGGTGCACTCCACCACCAAATTCCTGTCGGGCAACGGCACCTCGGTCGGCGGCGTGGTGGTGGACAGCGGGACCTTTGACTGGTCGAAGTCCGGCAAATACCCGGCCTTGAGCGAGCCGGATCCCGGCTATCACGGCCTGCGCTTCCACGAAACCTTCGGCCATCTGGCCTTCACCATCCACGGCCACGCCGTGGGCCTGCGCGATCTGGGGCCGAGCCAGTCGCCGCAAAACGCCTTCCTCACCCTGAACGGCATCGAAACCCTGCCGCTGCGCATGCAGCGCCACGTCGAAAACGCCCAGACGGTGGCGGAATTCCTGGAAAGCCATCCGGCGGTTGGCTGGGTCAGCTACGCCGGTCTGCACTCGTCCAAGTATCACAGCCTCGCGCGGAAATATTTGTCCAAGGGAGCGGGCGCGGTGCTGACCTTCGGCGTGAAGGGCGGCTACAACGCGGGTGTGACGCTGGTGGAAAGCGTCGAGCTGTTCAGCCATCTCGCCAACATTGGTGACAGCCGCTCGCTCATCATCCACCCGTCCTCCACCACCCACCGGCAATTGTCGGCGGAAGGCCAGGCGACCGCTGGGGCCGGGCCGGATGTGATCCGCCTGTCCATCGGCCTGGAAAGCGTGGCCGACATCATCGCCGATCTGGATCAGGCGCTGAACAAGACGCTGGGGTAAACGCAGACGGAGGAGGCGTCCGGTGGTGCCGGACGCCTCCTTGGACTCAACGCTCGCCTTGGCTGTCTTCGTCAATGATCGCGCGGCGTTCCGCAAACGTCTGTGGGGTTGGTGGAACCGAAGCGGTCAGATCGCCATAGTTGTTGCGATCAACCCCGTCAATCAAACCGGCTGCGCGCAATCCGCTCGCGGAAATGGTTTCCCTTGAGAAAAGTGCCTTTAAAAACTCGCGGTTTCCCGGCTGCATGTAGTAGCTCCAGTGGGTTCCGCGCCCGTTGATACCATCTTCGGACAACGTCGTTTTGAAATTGTCGATGAACCAATTGTCGAATTCGCGACGCCGTCCTGTCTCGTTATCTTTGCGGTTGGTCTGGATATCGATCCAATGCGGGGTTGCTCTCATGCCATCGCGCCCCAGGACGAGCGACTGCTCGGTGTTATTATGGCGGAAGGGGTGAACGGCCTTTGAGGCTCCCCAATGCAGGACGGTGTCGCCTCGGTTGACCAGACTGAACACGTCATATCCGCCGTCCAGGCTAGCGTCGCGCGCGTCGATGCTGAGTTCCGCGCCACCCATCAGCACGACCCGACGCACGGCATTGCCCAGGCCATTTTGGGTCAGCAGGGACAGGGTTTGCATGGTCAATCGCGTGCCCAGGCTGTGCGCGAGAAGATCAATGGTGGCGCCGACGTGCGACAGGGTGCTGATGATCAGAGCCAAGGCGTGCGATGCTTGAACCGTCAAATCAAAGGCCCCATACTGGTAGGAGTTTTCCCAGCCAGCACGTCCATAATCTTTCAATTTCCCCAGGGTGGTCCAACTGAATGGAACAGCAACATCACGAACTTGGTTCCCGCTTTCGTCCGTTTCACCAACCAGAGGCAGCCAGCTGGTGAACGGAGTTTTCAAATCCTTTGGATTTGCGTACACGGTGTTGAAAGCGTCGTGCTTGTTTTCTTCGTCTTCTTCTGTTTTTGGATCGTAACTGAATCCATGAACCAGAACAACCGCTGCAGCGCCGTTCAGTTTTTGAACCCAGGCCGACACATCGGCCTTAAGTTGTGATGATGGCTCAGGAAGGCCGGGATTTAATTTGAGAATGTCTTGATAGAGTGTGTTTCCGCTCTTGTCGCGCAGTTGATCTTTAGCACTTGAAAAATCTTTTGAATCGGGGGCTCCTGCGTGTGTGGCGATCCAGCGGAATCCAAGCATTTTCATCTCCATAAAGAAATACAACTTTTCGATCTTTTGCAGGGAAATCCACAAATATAAAGACACGTATTGAATCGACGTGAATTGTAAAAATCTGTCTCAGAATGATAGAAACACCGAGAAAGTGTAAATTTCAAAACACATCTTTAAATTGATTTTGCGCTTGATGGGATGACCGAAATTGCCGCCGCTACGTCATACGACGCACTTGGCGCGCTGCGGCAACGTGTCATAATCGGTTGAACGGACAGGGCGAAACCGAGCGAAATCTGAGCGAACAGGGACAACAACTCCATGAACCTGACAGGGCGCGAGAAGGACAAGCTGCTGGTCGCGATGGCGGCGATGGTCGCGCGGCGGCGGTTGGAACGGGGCGTCAAGCTGAACCACCCGGAAGCGGTGGCGCTCATCACCGATTTCGTGGTGGAGGGCGCGCGCGATGGCCGCACGGTGGCCGAACTGATGCGCGACGGGGCCACCGTGCTGACCCGCGATCAGGTGATGGAGGGCATACCGGAGATGATCCACGACATCCAGGTGGAGGCGACCTTCCCGGATGGGACCAAGCTCGTCACCGTCCACCAGCCGATCCGCTGAAAAGGGACCCGCGATGAAACCCGGTGAGATCATTCCCGCCTCTGGCGAAATCGTGCTGAACGAGGGCCGCCCGACGGTGGAGCTGGACGTGTCCAACGCGGGCGACCGCCCGATCCAGGTCGGCTCCCACTATCATTTTTACGAGACCAACGCGGCGTTGACCTTTGACCGCGAGGCCGCGCGCGGCTTCCGGCTGGACATTCCGGCGGGCACGGCGGTGCGGTTCGAGCCGGGGCAGACCCGGCGGGTGACGCTGGTCGCCTATGGCGGGGACCGGGTGGTCATCGGCTTCAACCACAAGGTCAACGGCGCCCTGTGACGGGCCGGACAGCATAAGGGCGAACCCAGCATGGCGCATCGCATCGACCGGGCCGAATACGCGGCCCTCTATGGCCCGACCACCGGCGACCGGGTCCGGTTGGCCGACACCGACCTGATCGTGGAGGTCGAACACGACCACACGGTCTATGGCGACGAGGTGAAATTCGGCGGTGGCAAGGTGATCCGCGACGGCATGGGCCAGTCGCAGCGCTCCCGCCATCAGGGTGCGGTGGACACCGTCATCACCAACGCCCTCATCATCGACCATTGGGGCATCGTCAAGGCCGACATCGGCATCACCGGCGGGCGCATCGCCGCCATCGGCAAGGCGGGCAACCCCGACGTTCAACCCGGCGTGACCATCGTCATCGGTCCCGGCACCGAGGTGATCGCGGGCGAGGGCAAGATCGTCACGGCGGGCGGCATCGACGCCCACATCCATTTCATTTGCCCCCAACAGGTGGACGAGGCGTTGAACAGCGGCGTCACCACCATGCTGGGCGGCGGCACCGGCCCGGCGGCGGGGACCTCCGCCACCACCTGCACGCCGGGGCCGTGGCACATGGAGCGGATGCTCCAGGCGGCGGAAGGGCTGCCGATCAATCTGGGATTCTTCGGCAAGGGCAACGCCAGCCGCCCGGACGCGCTGATCGAACAGATCGCCGCCGGGGCCTGCGGCCTGAAGCTGCACGAGGATTGGGGGACCACCCCGGCGGCCATCGACACCTGCCTGTCGGTGGCCGATCAACTGGACGTGCAGGTGGCGATCCACACCGACACGCTGAACGAATCGGGCTTTGTCGAGGACACGGTCGCCGCCTTTGCCGGGCGCACCATCCACGCCTTCCACACCGAAGGGGCGGGCGGTGGTCACGCGCCCGACATCATCAAGGTGGCGGGCCTGCCCAACGTGCTGCCCAGCTCCACCAACCCGACGCGGCCCTTCACCGTCAACACGGTGGATGAGCATCTGGACATGCTGATGGTCTGCCACCATCTCAGCCCGCGCATCCCCGAAGACGTCGCCTTTGCCGAAAGCCGGATTCGCCGCGAAACCATCGCGGCGGAAGACATCCTGCACGATCTGGGCGTCTTCTCCATGATCAGTTCGGACAGTCAGGCGATGGGCCGGTTGGGCGAGGTGGTGCTGCGCACCTGGCAAACCGCGCACAAGATGAAGGTCCAGCGCGGGCGGTTGCCGCAGGAAACCGGCGACAACGACAACGCCCGGGTCAAGCGCTACATCGCCAAATACACGATCAACCCGGCGCTGTCGCACGGCATCGCCCACGCCGTCGGCTCGATCGAGGTGGGCAAGCTGGCCGATCTGGTGGTGTGGTCGCCCGCCTTCTTCGGGGTGAAGCCCGACATGGTGCTGAAATGCGGGACCATCGCGGCCGCACTGATGGGCGATCCCAACGCCTCCATCCCCACGCCGCAGCCGGTGCATTACCGCCGGATGTTCGGCTCCTTCGGCCGGTCGCTCCAGGCCAGCAGCGTGACCTTTGTCAGCGGCACGGCGCTCGAACGCGAGGTCGGCCGCCATCTGGGCCTGCACCGGGAGTTGATCGCGGTGAAGGGAACCCGGACCGTCGGCAAAAAGGACATGATCCACAACGACGCCACCCCGCACATCGAGGTCGATCCCGAAACCTACGAGGTGCGGGCCGACGGCGTGCTGTTGACCTGCGAACCGGCTGTGGTCCTGCCGATGGCGCAGCGCTATTTCCTGTTCTGACGGATCGTTTTCACTCCCTCTCCCCCCTGGGGAGAGGGGTAGGGTGAGGGGATGCGGGACGTGACCGTGGTTCGGCTGCGTCGCCCCCCATCATCCCAACCGTCCCCCAGGGGGGAGACGGTGCAACCAACAGGGTTTTCGGTCTTGATCGGCGTTTTTGATTCGGGGCATGGCGGGTTGACGGTGTTGCGGGCCTTGGTCGATGCCGCGCCCACGCGCCCCTTTGTCTATCTCGGCGACCATGGGGCCGCTCCCTATGGCCCGCGCGACGAGGAGGACATCCACCGCCTGACCTTGCGGGGGATGGAGCATCTGTTTGACCAGGGGTGCCGTCTGGTCGTCATCGCCTGCAACACCGCCGCCGCCGTGTCGCTGCGCCGGTTGCAACAGGAATGGCTGCCCACCGCCTATCCCGGCCGCAACGTGCTGGGCGTGCTGGTTCCGATGGTGGAGGCGATCACGCGGGTTCCCTGGATGATCGACACCGTGCCGCCCGATCATCTGGCCGAACCGCGCACCGTCGGCGTCTTCGCCACGCTGGCGACGGTCAAGTCCGGCTCCTTCCCGCGCGAGATCGGCAAGCGCGCGCCGTCGGTGCGGGTGGTCCAGCAGGCTTGCCCCGATCTGGTTCCGCTGATCGAGCGCGGCGCGCCGGACTCGGAGCTGGCCCCCGCCGTGGCGGGCTATGTCGCCGCGCTGATCGACCGGCTGGAGGGGCAGAGCCTCGACACCGTGGTGCTGGGCTGCACCCATTACCCGTTGGTGGCGCATCTGTTCAGCGCGGCGCTGCCGCCCGGCGTGGAGATTCTGTCGCAACCGCTCCTCAGCGCCCGGTCGCTGGAACAGTATCTGGACCGTCACCCCGAATACCGCCCGGAGCCGGGCGAGACCGGGTTGCGTTTTTTCACCACCGGATCCGCGCCGCTGGTCAGCGAGTTGGCCGGGCGCTTCTTCGGTCATCCGACCCCTTTTGAACGGCTGTCCCCATGACCACCGATTCCACCCGCCGCGCCATGCGCGCCCACACGCGCGGCCATTGGCCGATGGTGCGGGCCACCGGCACCGTGACCCTGGCGTTCGACGACCGGCACCGCCGCCGCATGGCGATGACCGACGATTCGGGGGCCGCCTTCCTGCTCGACCTGCCGCGCGCGGTGGCGCTGGACGACGGCGACGGGCTGGAAATGACCGATGGCGGTTGGCTGCGCGTCGTCGCGGCACCGGAGGAGCTGATGGAGGTCCGGGTTCCCGGCCCGGCGGAATCCTTTGCCCGCATCGCCTGGCATCTGGGCAACCGGCATCTGCCGGTGCAGATCATCGGCGACACCATCCGGTTGCGCCGCGACCATGTGATCGAGGACATGCTGAAGGGGTTGGGCGCGGAGGTGCGCGACGTGCTGTTGCCCTTCATGCCCGAAGGCGGGGCCTATGGCGGCCACGCCCATGGCGGCGGCCACGCCCACGCGCACGATCACGACGATCATCATCATGACCACGGTCATGGGCATGACCACGGGCATGACCACGGGCACTCCCACAGCCATTCGCACAGCCACTCCCACAGCCACACGCACGGGCATGGGCATGAGCGTTGACGCGTCGCCACCGCTCGCCGGAGATGTTGCGGTGAACGCGCTGTCCAGCCACGCGATGACGCGGTTGCTGGCGTGGCTGTCGCCGTCCTTTCCGGTGGGGGGATTTTCCTACAGCCATGGGGTGGAGGCGGCGGTGGATCGCGGGCTGGTCCGCGACCGGGCGACGCTGACCCGCTGGTTGGACGGGGTGGTCCGCCACGGGGCCGGGCGCACCGACGGGATGCTGTTTCTGGCGGTGCACCGCGCCGTGTTGGCGGGGAACGAGGCGGGCTTTGCCTGGGCGGTGGAGCGGGCCGACGCGATGCGGGCCAGCAGCGAAACCGCGCTGGAATCGCGGGCGCAGGGAACCGCCTTTCTGCTGGCGATCCGCGCGGCTTGGCCGCTGGACGGTTTGGAGCGCTGGGACGCCGTGTTGCGCGCGACGCAGCGCCCGCCCGCCTACGCCGTGGCGGTGGCGCTGGTGTCCGCCCTGATCGGCGTGGCGGAAGGACCGGCCCTGACCGCCTATCTCCACGCCTTCGCCGCCAATCTGGTGTCCGCCGGGGTGCGGCTGGTCCCGCTGGGCCAGACCGACGGGCAACGGGCGCTCGCCGCGCTTGACCCCATCACCCACGCGGCGGCGGCGGCCTTGCTGGTCACGCCGCTGGAGGATCTCGGTGGCCGGGCCATGGCCATCGATTGGACCTCGATGATTCACGAAACCCAATACACAAGGCTGTTCCGCTCATGACCGCAGTTTCCGCCGCAGTTTCCGCCATCGAAAAGAGCCACACCGGCCCGTTGCGCGTCGGCATCGGCGGCCCCGTCGGCTCGGGCAAGACCGCCCTGACCGACGCGCTGTGCAAGCGCATGCGCGACCTGTGGAACGTCGCCGCCATCACCAACGACATCTACACCAAGGAGGATGCGGAGTTCCTGACCCGCTCCGGCGCGTTGACGCCGGACCGCATCATGGGCGTGGAAACCGGCGGCTGCCCCCACACGGCGATCCGCGAGGACGCCTCGATTAATCTCGCCGCCGTGGACACGATGAACGCGAAGTTCCCCGATCTGGAACTGATCTTCATCGAATCGGGCGGCGACAATCTGGCTGCGACCTTCTCGCCCGAACTGGCCGACATCACGATCTATGTGATCGACGTGTCGGCGGGCGACAAAATCCCGCGCAAGGGCGGGCCGGGCATCACCCGTTCCGACCTGCTGGTCATCAACAAGACGGACCTTGCTCCGCTGGTCGGTGCCAGCCTTGAGGTGATGGACCGCGACAGCCGCAAGATGCGCGGTGAGCGCCCCTTCGTCTTCACCAACATCAAGGCGGGCGAGGGGCTGGAGGCCATCCAGTCCTTCATCGTCCAGCGCGGCGGCTTGCCCGCACGCGGCTGATCGGCCGGGTTGGTCCCTTTGTGGCGATGGGGCGGGCGGCTCGCAAGGGCCGCCCGCCCTGCTGTTTGAAAGGACCGCCGTTTGAAAGGACCGTCGATGGTTTTGATTTGGATCAATGAAATCACCAAAGTATCCATGTTTGAACTGTACAGTTTGACGTCTAATTTTCTCAATCACTCTCAAGAATAAGACGGTTTTGTTTCGATACGAACAAGTTGATTGGACCTTTTTCTTGGTTTATGGTGCAATGCACAAAGGGGATCGACGCGACTTTCAGGCTACGGCATCACTGGCCCTGAAAGGAAACCGCCTTCGGTGTCCTGACCCGTCACCCTGACCATCAGGATCCTGCCATGACCACGATCATTCCGTCCGTCGCCACGCTGGAAGGCAAGAAGGGCCTCATCCTCGGCATCGCCAACGACCAATCCATCGCCTGGGGCTGCGCGCGCGCTTTCCGCGCCATGGGGGCCGAACTGGCGGTCAGCTACCTGAACGAAAAGGCCAAGAAGTTCGTCGAACCGCTGGCCCAGCAGCTGGAAGCCGAGATTTTCGAGCCGGTGGACGTGACCGGCGAGGGGCAGCTCAAGGCCATCTTCGACAAGATCGGCGAAAAGTGGGGCCGTCTGGATTTTGCCCTGCACAGCATCGCCTTTGCCCCCAAAGAGGACCTGCACGGTCGCGTCGTCGATTGCTCGCGCGAGGGGTTCCAGCAGGCGATGGATGTGTCCTGCCACTCCTTCATCCGCATGGCGCGTTACGCCGAGCCGCTGATGACGAACGGCGGTTCGCTCTTCACGATGTCCTATTTCGGCGCGAACCGCGTCATCGACAATTACGGCGTGATGGGGCCGGTCAAGGCGGCGTTGGAGGCCAGCGTGCGCTATCTGGCCGCTGAGCTGGGGCCGAAAGGCATCCGTGTCCACGCCATCTCGCCCGGTCCGATCAAGACCCGCGCGGCGTCGGGCATCGCCCATTTTGACGAGTTGATGGACAAGGCCGCCGACCGCACCCCCGAACACCGTCTGGTGACGATCGAGGAGGTCGGTTACACCACCGCGTTCCTCGCCACCGATGGCGCGAAGGGCATCACCGGCGACACGACCTACGTCGATTGCGGCTATTCCATCATCGGCTGATCCGCCGGGGGATGAACCGAAAAAGGGCGGGTGCGGCGAACGCACCCGCCCTTTTTGCGTTCGTACCGGCGGATGCATCGTTTGGGTGCGTCAAATTGCCGTGTGACGCCGCGCTCGGTATGGTATGGCCGGAATTCCCACCATAATCCCCCTCAGGCATGGTGCCGGATACCACCCCCGTCCGGTTCGGGTGGTCGTTCGGCAAGGGAGGAGGCCGGGGAGGCATGGGCGTCATCACATGGCGACGGCAGTTGAGCGTCGGTCAGCCAGCCATCGACGACGATCACAAGCACCTGATCGGGTATCTCAACGAACTGGACGCGGCGTTGACCAGCGAGCGGTTCCAACCGATCCGCGTGGCCCGCATCCTGGTGAAGCTGCTGGAATACACCAAGGAGCATTTCGCCCGCGAAGAGCGGATCATGCAAAAGGTGCATTATCCGAAATACGAGGAGCATGTGCACCAGCACCGCGAGGCCGTGCGGCTGGTCAGCGAGCTGTCGAACCGCTTTTCCTCCGACCCCACGCACGAGAACGCGGAAAAACTCTACAAATTCACCGCCGATTGGCTGGTGCGCCACATCATCCTGCAAGACACGCAGTTGACGCCCTATGTGCGTGGTGTCTGGGGGTGAGCGCCACCAACCCTGCCCCCCTGAGGCGCGGCGCGCGCGGGGGCAGGGCGGGGGGAACAATGAACAGGGCGCTGTGACGATCAGGCCGCTGTGACGCGGTCCTTGAACTCGTCGATGCGGTAGCCCTGGGCGTAGAGCAGCGCGGTCAGGTCGCCGTGATCGACCCGTGCGCGCGCTTCCGCCGCCACCGACGGCTTGGCGTGATAGGCCACGCCCAGGCCGGCGGCCAATAGCATCGGCAGATCGTTCGCGCCATCGCCGACCGCCATCGTCTCGGCCATCGGCACCCGGTGTTCACCGGCGTAGGCGACCAGCGCCTCCAGCTTGCTGTTCTTGTCGAGGATCGGTTCCTCGACCCGGCCGGTCATCACGCCGTCGACGATTTCCAGCCCGTTGCCGCGATCCTCGTGGAAACCGACCCAATCGCGCACCTTGGCCGTGAAGCAGCGGAAACCGCCCGACACCAGCACGCAGGTGGCCCCGTTGGCCCGCATCGTCGCGATCAGTTGGGCGGCCCCCGGCATCAGGGTGGCGCGCTGCCACACCTCGTCAATGACCGTTTCCTTCAGGCCCTTCAGCAGGGCGACGCGTTCGCGCACCGCTTCCTTGAAATCCAACTCGCCGTTCATGGCGCGGGCGGTGATGTCGGCGATGTGGTCCTTCAGCCCGACATAGTCGCCCAGCTCGTCCAACATCTCCTGTTCGATGATCGTCGATTCCATGTCGGCGATCAGCAGGCGCTTGCGCCGGGTGGCGGCGGCCTGGGCGAACACGTCCAGTCTTACCCCGTCCAAAGTTGCCAGCGCCTTGCGGATTGCCGCTTCGGCCTGTTCAGGGGCGAGGTTGCCGAAGGGCAGGTCGCAGGCGGTTCCCGGAGCCAGCCAATCGGGCGCGCCCGCGTCGGCCCCCAACGCCACCAGCGCCGCGCGGGCGGTCAGGACGGCGCTTTCGTCAAGCGTGATGGAGCGGGGGGCGATCAGCGTGGCAACGGCGTTCATGGCGGGTGTCCCGGCAAGGGGGAGGATCAAGTAGGGTGATTTCGCCGCTGCCTACCACAGCCGGGCAAGCGGGTCCAACGAAGCTTCTGGGACAGGCACCGCGCGCGCTGGTGTTCGCCTGAAAAGGGCGCAACACTGGTGAACGTGTTCCAGCAGGACGGGAGGGAAGGGGACGGATGCCAGACTGGCTGTCGGTGCGGCGGGACGGCGACACCGGGATCGAAACGATCCGCGCCCATTTCACCGGCCACGCTTATGACCCTCACGACCATGATGAATGCCTGATCGGCGTGACCGAACATGGCGTGCAGCAATTCCACTGCCGTCGCCGGACCAACATCAGCACGCCGGGCCGGGTCATCCTGATCGAGCCGGGGGAGGTCCATGACGGGCACAGTCCATCGGAAGAGGGCTTCACCTACACCATGCTCTATTTGCCGGTTCCCGTTCTGACCGGGCGGGCGGAGGGGTTGCGCGGAATGGGTGGTGCGTCGCCCTTGGGCTTCCGGGCAACCTTGGCCGACGATCCCGGTCTGGCGTTGGCGATCCGAACGGCGTTTGCCGCGATCCATGGCGCGGAAGGTCGCTTGGCCCGTGATTCGGGGTTGGATGCGCTGGTGGAGCGGTTGAGCGGGCATGCGGCACCGCCCGGCGTGTCCCGGCGCGCGCGGCCCGGCTCCGCCCTGTTGCGCGTGCGCGCGGCGCTGCACGACCGCATGGCCGAGGATGTCGGGGTGGAGGAACTGGCGGCTCTGACTGGAATGGACCGCTTCCGTTTGTCCCGTCAATTCCGCGAGGCCTACGGGCAATCTCCCCATGCTTATCTCATCCGCCTGCGTTTGAAGGCGGCCCGGCGGTTGCTGGCGTCGGGGATGGCCCCGGCCCTGGCGGCGGCGGAGGTCGGATTCGCTGACCAAAGCCATTTGGGCCGATGGTTCCGCCGCGCCTATGGCTTGACCCCCGCCGTCTATCGGCGAATCTGCACAAATCTTCCAGACTGAAGGCGGCGGGCCAATCAGCATGGAGGCGAAAGGAGTTCTTCCCCATGCCTGACGTGTCGATCCATTCCCCGTCCAACCCGGACGCTCTGCTGTCCGCGCCGATTCCGGCCCGCGTGTCGTTCGACGGCAAGATTGCCTTGATCGTTCGCGATGACCTTGCCGTATGGCAGAAGCTGAACGTCGCCGCTTTTCTCGCCAGCGGAATTGCCGCCTCCGCCCCGCAGGCCATTGGCGACGCCTACGCCGATGGGGCGGGGCGGCGCTACAGCCCGATGCTGGGTCAACCGGTTCTGGTGTTTTCCGCCGACCTTGAAGGGTTGCGTGGCGCGCACCGGGTGGCGTTGGAGCGTGGCTTGACCATCGTTCCCTACGTCGCCGCGATGTTCTCCACCGGCCACGACGCCGCCAACCGGGCGGCGTTTGCGGCGGGGGATCCCGACGCGTTGGATTGGGTTGGGATCGCCCTGCATGGTGCGAAAAAGGCGGTGGACAAGGCGATCAAGGGGTTGATCTTGCATGGTTGAGACCGTGCCCCTGGATCGGGCGTGGCGTCA
>NZ_RXMA01000002.1:0-254394 GCF_003966125.1 Azospirillum griseum | reverse complement strand
CCTCCTCCTCCTCCTCCTCCTCCTCCTCCTCCTCCTCCTCCTCCTCCTCCTCCTCCTCCGTTCCCATCTGCGGCGCGCGGATCAGCAGATCGACCAGCGCCCGGACGATGCCGGAGCGATAGCGGGCCGAGGGGAACACCGCGTGGATGCCGCCTTCGGGCAGGCTCCAATCGGGCAGCAGGTGGCGCAGCCGCCCAGCGCGGATGTCGGCCATCACCAGATAATCCGGAATCACCGCCACGCCCGCCCCGGCCAGCACGCAAGACCGCACCGCCGGGGTGGCGTTGACGGTGACGGCGGCGCTGGCCTCGATGGTGGCGCGGTCGCCGCTGGGGTGGCCGAAGGTCCAGCGCAGCGGCGTGCGCAAGGTGGATTGCGCGATCCAGGGCAGGGCGACCAGATCGCCGGGATGGCGCAACTCCAGCCCATCGACCAACGCCGGAACGCCGACCGGGATTTGCCGGAAGCCACCGATGCGCCGGGCCTGATGGCTGCTGTCGGTCAACCAGCCCACGCGGATCGCCAGATCGAGCTTTTCCGCCACCAAATCCAGGCTGCGGTCGGTCAGCACAAGATCGGCGTGGCAACCGGGGTAACGCTGGCACAGCGCCGCCGCCGCCGGGGCGAGGATGGCGGTTCCGTAATCGAACGGGGCCGTCACCCGCACCGTGCCGGTTGGCGTGTCGGTGGCTTCCGTCAGCCGGACGACCGCCTCCTCCGCCTGGGCGAGGATGGCGGTGCAGGCGCGGTGAAAGGCGGCCCCGGCCTCTGTCGGCGTCAGGCGGCGGGTGGTGCGGATCAGCAGGGTGGCCTGCACCTCCTGCTCCAGCCGGGCCACATGCTGGCTGACCACCGCCTTGGTCACGCCCAGCCGCTCCGCCGCCGCCGTGAAAGAGCCGGTGTCCACCACCGCCACGAAATGGGCGATGCGATTCAAATTCAAGCTGGGAGACATGGCCGGTCCGGCGCTGCGTGGTGATCTGAAATTGTATGGTTCCAGCAGACAGTTTGTCAAAAATTGGGTGTCTTATCCAAACGATCCGGTTGGGGCACAGTGCGGCCATCACGAACCACCCACCCTTCGATCCTCGGGGCGTTTGACCGGCCATGACCGCTTCCCTGCATTACCTGTTCGATCCGCTCTGCGGCTGGTGCTACGGCGCGGCTCCGGGCTTGCGCGCCCTGACCACCGCCGAGGGGCTGCCGCCGTTGACGCTGCACCCGACCGGCCTGTTCAGCGGGCGCGGGGCGCGGCCGATGGATCCGGCCTTCGCCGCTTACGCCTGGAGCAACGATCTGCGCATCGCCAAGCTCACCGGGCAGGTCTTCAGCGAGGCCTACCGCACCGGGCCGCTGGGCAACTCCGACCGTCCGTTCGACTCCACCCCGGCCACCCGCGCCCTGACCGCCGTTCACGCGATCGCGCCGCAACGGGAGGCCGAGGCGCTGGCCGCCATCCAGACCGCCCGTTTCGTCGATGGTCGCGACATCACCGACGCCGCTGTGTTGGCGTCCATCCTGGTCGGTCTCGGCCTGGACGCGGCGGCGGATTGTGCCGCCGATCCGACGCTGGACGCCCTGGTGGAGCGTCGCACCGTCGAAGGGCGGGCGTTGCTGGCCGAGGCGCGCGGCAACGGTGTGCCGACGCTGGCCCTGCGGACGCCCGAAGGGCTGGCTCAACTGCCCAGCGACGCGCTCTACCGCAACACCGACGCCCTGTTTGCCCCGCTGCGGCGCATCGCCGACGGCGTGCCGCTCTCCGCTCTGTAAGGATTTCGCACCATGACCGTTTCCTTGTCCCGCCGTCACCTGTTCGCTGTCACCGGGGCGGCGCTCGCGCTCGGCTCCATCGCCACCCTGCCGACGACGGCGCGCGCCGCCGGGCCGGTGACGTGGACCGTGCTGCCCGGCGCGGCCACCTCCTTCTTCAAGGCGTCGGTCCTGCTGACCGGGGCCACCGAAGCGGTGCTGATTGATGGAGCCTTCACCCGGTCGGAGGCCCGCGCCCAGGTCGCCGCCATCCAGGCCAGCGGCAAGCGCCTGACCACCGTGTTCGTCAGCCATGGCGATCCTGACTATTATTTCGGCCTGGAAGAGATCCGCGCCGCTTTCCCCGACGCCCGTGTCGTCGCCACCGCCAGCACCGTCGCCCACATTCAGAAGACGGTGGAGAAGAAGCGGGAGTTCTGGGGGCCGAAGATGGGGGCGGAGACCCCGACCAGCGTCGTACTGCCCACCGCGCTGACGACCCCGTTCCTGGAACTGGACGGCGAGCGGTTGGAGATCGTCACGCCGGACGCCGGGCTGCCCGACCGCGCCTTTGTCTGGGTCCCGTCGATCAAGGGCGTGTTCGGTGGCGTGCTGCTGTTCGCCGGTTTGCACGTCTGGACCGCCGACACCGCTCAACCGGAGCAGCGCCAGGCGTGGTTGCGGGCGCTGGACGCCATCGCCGCGCGCGGGCCGTCGGTGGTGGTCCCCGCCCACATGGCCGCCGGTTCCGCCACGGATGGGGCCGCCATCGCCCACACCCGCGCCTATCTGCGCGCCTTTGATGAGGAACTGGCCAAGGCCGCCGACGGCGCGGCGCTGATCGCCGCCATGAAGCGCCTCTACCCGGCCGCCGGGTTGGAGATCGGGTTGGAGATCGGCGCGAAGGTGGCCAAGGGCGAAATGCGCTGGGGCTGAGCGAAACGGGGTTGGGCGAATCGGGGCTGGGTTCGAAAAAATGCGGGGTGACTTGGCCCCGCACCTCCCGTAAGAGGGATCACACACCCCATCAAGCGGATGGCATTCCCGTGTCGCGTTCGTTTCTGATTGGCCTGCTTGCCACCGTGGCCGGTGGTCTGGCGGCCTGCACCTCCGATTACTCCCCCAACACCTACTCCAGCGCGGCGGTCCAGCAGGCCAACAAGGTCGAGCCGGGCGTCGTCGTCGGCTACCGCCAGATCTCGATCAGCGCCAACGGGACCGTCGGTGCCGTGACCGGTGGGGCGGCGGGTGGCATCCTGGGCGCGCAGGTGGGACCCGGCGGCTTCAACTCCGCCCTTGGAACCGTTGGCGGCAGCGCCATCGGGACCATTCTCGGCACCTCGCTGGAGCACATCGCCGGGGACACCACCGGGTGGGAATACATCGTCCGCAAGCCGAACGGTGAATTGCTGTCGCTGAGCCAGCGCGAACCGCAGCCGATTCCCATCGGGCAAAAGGTGTTGGTCATCACCGGCAGCCAAGCCCGCATCATCCCGGATCTCCAGTCGCTCGGCGATGGAACGGCCCCGGCGGAGAAGCCCGCCGACAAGCCGTCTGACAAACCCGCTGCCGACAAGCCGACCGCCGGGAAAACCGCCTCGCCATCGGTGACGACCAAGCTCCCGGTTGAGCAGACTCCGATGGCGGCCCCGCAGACCGACGCACCGCAGGCAGAGGCAAAGCATGAGGAGCCGAAGGTCATTCCCCCGGTGGATCCTCTGGTGACGGCCCCGGCCGCTGCGACCACCGCGTCCACCGCCGCGTCCACCGCCGCATCGCCGGTGGACGGGCCGGTGCGTCTGGCTCCGCTGCCGACCACCGCCGACACCGCGAAGACGGTTCAATAGGCGGATCGTTGGGGTGGGGAGCAAGGTGGCTTGTCCACCGGTCGGGTTCTGACGCACTGTGTTGCTGAACAGCGCGAACGACCCAACCGCCGAGGCCCCATGACCGTGTCCGCCCCATCCGCGTCCCCCGCCGCTCCCGCCATCGGGCTGGAGGAGCTTGACCGGTTGATCCGCGAGGGGGTTCCCCTGGTTGGCGGATTCGGCATCGTCATCGATCATCTGGCGGCGGGAACCATCCGCCTGCGTTTGCCTTACAAGGATGATTTCGTCCGCCCCGGCGGGACCGTGACCGGACCGGCGATGTTCGGTTTGGCCGACGTTGCTCTGTATGGCGCGGTGCTGAGCCTGATCGGCCGGGTCGAGCTGGCCGTCACCACCAGCATGACCATCAATTTTCTGCGCCGCCCGCCCCCGGTCGCCGTGATCGCCGAGGCGCGCATCCTGAAGCTGGGCAAACGCTTGGCTTATGGCGAGATTCTGATCTTTTCCGAGGGTGATCCGGCACCGGTCGCCCACGCCACCGGCACCTATTCGATTCCGCCGCACGACCCGGTGTCGATAGCGGTATCTGGATACCAATCATCCGGCGACCAGTGAAAAATTATTGTGAATCAATGGCCTTGAGCGTGCGGTATAATGATACCGCAAATGCAATACACTGATTTAAATGAATATTTTTTGTGTTGACACGGATGTCTCAAAACCGTAGAAACCACCCGCTTCGGCGCCTCCGGATTCGGCGGCCTGCCGATCCGTGTTAGACCCAACGAGTGTGGCGATGAAGACCTTCAATCTGAAGCCGACCGAAATCGAGAAGAAGTGGTACGTCGTTGACGCCGACGGCCTCGTTCTCGGGCGGCTTGCCAGCATCCTGGCGAACATCCTGCGCGGCAAGAACAAGCCGACCTACACCCCCCACATGGATTGCGGCGATCACATCGTCGTCATCAATGCGGAAAAGGTGAAGCTGACCGGCAACAAGCGCGACGCCGACATTTTCTATTGGCACACCGGTTATCCGGGCGGGATCAAGGGCCGTTCCAAGGGCCAGATCCTGGACGGCAAGTACCCGGAACGGGTCATTGAAAAGGCCGTTGAGCGCATGGTTCCGCGTGGTCCGCTGGGCCGCAAGCAGATGACGCACCTGAAGGTCTACAAGGGCGCCACCCATCCGCATGAGGCGCAGCAGCCCGTCGTCCTCGACGTCGGCTCGATGAACTCGAAGAACAAGCGGAGCGCGTAATCCAAATGGCTCAGGTTACCACCACCCTCTCCGGGCTGAAGGATCTGACGGGCGCTGCCACCGTCGTCGCCGAAGAACTGGCCGCGCCGAAGCTCGACGCCCAGGGCCGCGCTTACGCCACCGGCAAGCGCAAGGACGCCGTCGCCCGCGTGTGGATCAAGCCGGGTTCCGGCAAGGTCACGATCAACGGCCGCGACCAGAGCGTCTATTTCGCTCGTCCGGTGCTCCGCATGATGATCGAGCAGCCGTTCGGCCTGACCGATCGCAGCGCGCAGTTCGATGTGGTCGCCACCGTCGCCGGTGGCGGTCTGTCGGGCCAGGCCGGTGCCGTTCGTCACGGCATCTCCAAGGCGCTGACCTACTTCGAGCCGGGCCTGCGCTCGCCGCTGAAGGCCGCTGGCTTCCTGACGCGCGACTCGCGTACGGTCGAGCGTAAGAAGTACGGCCGCGCCAAGGCCCGCCGCAGCTTCCAGTTCTCGAAGCGTTAAGCCCTACACGGACCCGCGCCGTTACGGTACAAGCGAGGGGTGTCCCGCAGGGGGCACCCCTTTCTTTTTGTGTCGATTTTCTTTCCATCCGACCTTCCAGCAAAGGACATCGGTTCCATGGCCTCGACCAACACTTCCGGCGGCACGCCGATTCGTGTCGGCATCCTGGGCGCTTCCGGTTACACCGGCGCCGAACTGGTGCGCATGCTGCTGCGCCACCCGAACGTCACGATCGCCGCGCTGACCGCCGAACGACAGGCCGGAAAGCCGATTGCGGAGGTATTTCCGCATCTGGCGGGCTATGGCCTGCCCGATCTGGTGAAGATCGACGCGCTGGATTGGAACGCCCTGGATTTCATCTTCTGCGCCCTGCCGCACGGCACGACGCAGGAGGTCATCGCCGGGCTGCCCAGCCATTTGAAGGTCGTCGACCTGTCCGCCGATTTCCGCCTGACCGATCCGGCGGAATACGCCGTGTGGTACGGGCATGAGCATCGCGCCACCGATCTCCAGAAGGAGGTCGTCTATGGCCTGACGGAGTTCAACCGTGCGGCCGTCGCCACGGCGCGCGTCGTCGCCAACCCGGGATGTTACCCCACCTCGTCGCTGCTGCCGCTGCTGCCGCTGCTGTCGAAGGGGCTGATCGAATCGGACCGCATCGTCATCGACGCCAAGTCGGGCGTGTCGGGGGCGGGGCGCGACGCCAAGCAGGCCAACCTGTTTTGCGAGGTGTCGGAAGGATTCGCCGCCTATGGCGTCGGCCATCACCGCCACATGCCGGAAATCGAACAGGAGTTGCGCGGGGTGGCGGGCCGTCCGGTGACGGTGTCCTTCACGCCGCATCTGGTCCCGATGAATCGCGGCATGATGGCGACCATCTATGTCCGCATGACCGATGGCGTGACGGTTGATGACCTGCGCGCGGCGCTGGCGGCGCGCTACGCCGACGAGCCGTTCGTCGGAGTCACCCCCGCCGGGGTCAACCCGGCCACCCGCCACGTCCGCGCGTCCAACCACGCCCTGATCGGGGTGACGGCGGATCGCGCGCCGGGCTGCGCCATCCTGGTGTCGGTCATCGACAATCTGGTGAAGGGCGCGTCGGGTCAGGCGATTCAGAACATGAACGTCATGATGGGCTTTGGCGAGACCACCGGAATCGATCAGGCCCCGCTGTTCCCGTAAGGTGTTCCCGCAATCGGTGTGGTGACGGGGCGCGTCCGGCGGCAAACACTGTGTCGTTGGACGCGCACTGTTGCAAAGGGGCCGCAGGCGGCGACGCTTTGTTGGCAAACGGCGGATTCCGGTGGTGCCACCCGTCCTGTGGTGGTTCAATCCGCCCCGTCACGCAAGGGACAGGAACAGCTTTATGTCCGCGATCATTCGGGCCTTCAACGGCGTCCTTCCCACCATCCACCCGACCGCCTTCATCGCGGAAACGGCGGTGGTGATCGGAAAGGTCGAGATTGGGCCGGAAAGCGGCATCTGGTATGGCTGCACCGTGCGCGGAGATGTCAACGAGATCCGAATCGGCGCACGCACCAACATCCAGGACGGCACGGTCATCCATGTCGCCCAGGACGGGCAGGGCACCTACATCGGCGATGACATCACGGTCGGCCACATGGCGCTGCTGCACGCCTGCACGCTGGAGGACGGCTGTTTCATCGGGATGAAGGCCTGCATCATGGACGGCGCGTATGTCGAGTCGGGAGCCATGGTGGCGGCGGGAGCGCTTGTGACGCCCGGAAAGCGGGTGAAACAGGGGTTTTTGTGGGCTGGAAGCCCGGCAAAGCCGGTTCGTGAGCTTACCGAACGCGATCTCAGCTATTTTCCGGTATCTGCCCGCCGCTATGCGGATTTGGCGGAAACATATCGGAAAAGCTGATATGGAAGAGGAGCATAAGCCCAGCGAACGGGGCTGACGCGTCAAAGTCTGCTGTGCCGTTGACCGACGGTGCAATCTGTGGCTTGAAGACGTCTGCCTTGCTTGCGTAGGGTCTGATGCTTGCATTGAAAGGTTCATCCCCCGCAGGCACTCTGATGGGGAAGGGTTCTGGAAGGGAGTGAAGACATGAAGACTCTTGTTCGCGCTGGTCTGGCGATTGTGCCGGCCGCTGTTGTTGCTTTCGGTCTGGCGGCCGCCGCCAACGCCCAGGACGCGAGCCTGGTCGGTAAGGGCACCGTTTGGTGCAACCCGGTTCTCGGTTGGACTGGCCAGGTCAAGGAAGGCGTTGCCGCCATGACCTCGACCGGTGGTTATGTGATCCACCAGGGCAGTGTTCCCTGCGCTCCGGCCGCCGCCGCCCCGGCTGCTCCGGCCGCCGTGCAGAGCGAATATCTGGTGTTCTTCGACTTCAACAAGTCGGCGATCACCCCGGCCGCTGATCGCGTCATCGGCGACGCCGTTGCCGCGATCCTGAAGACCGGCACGGCCACCAAGATCCACGTTGTCGGTCACACCGACAGCTCGGGTTCGCCGGCCTACAACCAGAAGCTCTCGGTTGCTCGCGCCACCGCCGTGAAGAACGCGCTGATCGCCAAGGGCATCGTCGCCGCCAACATCACGACCGAAGGCAAGGGCGAAAGCCAGCTGCTCGTCCAGACGGGTCCGAACGTGCGCGAGCCGTCGAACCGTCGCGCGCAGATCCTGCCGAAGGTTGCGAAGTAATCAGGGACAGGGGACCGCTCCGGGGGTTTCGGAACGGTCCACCTCCTTTGTTTACAAAAAAAAGGGCCGTGCCGGTTTACCGGCGCGGCCCTTTTTTCGTGCGCGCGCATTGGATTCCAGACGCAAAAAGACCCCGGCCAGGACAACCCGGACCGGGGTTCAGGTCGGGAGCGGAACGACCTTACGCGTGGTCTTCGATGGGGGGTCCCGCCACCAGGGCCAGCGGAACCACGCCCGCCCACACCGGATGCGCCATATCCTCCGGGTCATCCTTCGGCGGGCCGGAACGGACCTTGGCCGACGCCTCGCTGATGGGGAAGGCGAGCACGGCGGTGGCCTTCATCTCCTGCGCGTTGGGTGCGCGGACCTTGGCGGCGCGGCCCGGTTCGATCTTTTCGACCAACGCGTCGAGCGCCGCGCGCTTCTCGGATTCGTCGTCGATCAGGCGTGGACGGCCGAACAGAACGACCGAGCGGTAATTCACCGAATGATGGAAGGCGGAGCGGGCCAGAACCCAACCGTCGATCAGGGACACGGTGATGCAGGCGTCGCCACCGCTTTGCAGGCGGCGGATCATCCGGCTGGACGACGCGCCGTGAATCAGCAGCTCGTTGCCGACCCGCCAGGGCACGGTCGGAATCACCACCGGCACCGGCCCGTCGGGGCTGTCCAGGTTGCCATCGACGAAACCGACATGGCAGACCGGGGCCTCGTCCAAAATGGCGTTGATGGTGGCGACGTCGTAGCAACCGCGATCCCCCACCCGCACGGTGCGGGTGCGGCGGGTTTGGGCGAGGGCGTCGGTGGTGCTGCTGTCGTCGTTTTGGGAATCGGGGGGAAGGCTCATGGCGATGCACGGGTCCAATGGTTGCGTTGACCCCGGTTTGCCGTCAAATTGGTCCAATCGAAAGGGCCATATTGGTGTTTTTGTAGGGTCCAATTTGACCTGACCCGCCCAGGGAGTCCCACGACATGGTGCGCCGCGCCCGCCCGGTTCTGTCCAGCCTTGGCCCGGTCACGCTCGACCGGACCGGCGTGGAGCCGCTGCACCGGCAACTGTACCGGGCCTTGCGGCAAGCGGTGATCGAGGGGCGCTTGCGGCCCGGCGAACGGCTTCCCCCCACCCGCGCTCTGGCGGATGAGTGGGGGCTGTCGCGCAACACCGTGGTCACGGCCTATGACACCCTGCTGGCCGAGGGCTACATCACCGGCAAGGTCGGGGCGGGCAGCTTCGTCGCCAGCGCCTTGCCCGACGCGCCGCCGCAGGGCGGGCCGGGGCGGGGCGATGCCCGGCGCGGTGTCGGGCTGTCGCGGCGCGGCGTGGCGTTGGCGGCGGTTGGCGGGGACATGCGCGACCCGTCGGGGCGGCCCTTTGCGCTGGGGACGCCGGACCTGAACGCCTTTCCGTTCGCGGTGTGGGCGCAACTGCTGGCGCGGAGCTGGCGGGTGGCGGGGCGCGGGCTGGCGGTCGATCCCGACCCGCTGGGACACCCCCCGTTGCGGGCGGCGATTGCGGGCTATCTGCGGGCGGTGCGGGCGGTGCGGTGCGAGGCCGATCAGGTGGTGATCGTGTCGGGCGCGCAACAGGGGCTGTCGCTGGTGGCGCAACTGCTGCTCGACCCCGGCGATTCGGTGTGGGTGGAAAATCCGGGCTGGCCGGGAAACCGCGCCGCGCTGTTGGGGGCGGGCGCGCGCCTGGTTCCGGTTCCGCTGGATCACGAGGGCATCGACGTGGAGGAGGGGGTGCGGCGCGGCGGCGACGCCCGGTTGGCGCTGGTCACGCCGTCGCATCAGTTTCCGTTGGGCGTCACCATGAGCCTGCGGCGGCGGCTGCAATTGCTGGATTGGGCGGCGGCGCGCGACGCCTGGATCGTCGAGGATGATTACGACAGCGAGTTCCGTTACGCCGGGCCGCCACTGGCCGCGCTCCAGGGGTTGGACGGGGCCGGGCGGGTGCTCTATGTCGGCAGCTTCAGCAAGGCGCTGTTTCCGGCGTTGCGCCTTGGTTATGTCGTGGTTCCGCCCGATCTGGTCGGGGCGGTGCGGGCCGCCCGCCGCCATTTCGACGGCGGGACCAGCATCGTGCCGCAGGCCGCGCTGCACCGTTTCATGGCCGACGGGCATTTCGCCGCCCATCTGCGGGCGATGCGGGCGCTCTACGCCGACAAGCGGGCGGGATTCCTGCGCACGCTCGACCGCTGCTTTGCCGGTTTGGGCCGGGCGGAGGCGGGAGAGGCCGGGTTGCACGCGCTGGTGCATTTGCCGGAGGACAGACCCGACCGAACCCTGTCGGCGCTCGCCAAGCGCGTCGGACTGACGGTTCCCGCCCTGTCCGATTACTACACGGCGTCCGAGCGACGCGCGGCGGGGGAGGAGCCGGTCGGCAACGGTCTCATGCTGGGCTTCGCGGCCCACGAGGCCGAAGCCTTGGACCGCGCCGCGCGCGAATTGGCCGATCTGGCGGCGGCGATGGCCTGACCCTGATGAGCTGGATCAGCCCGGCTCCGCCGCCCAGGCCGGGTAACGCAGGCTGAGGTGGTGGGGCTGGTCGGCCATGTCGAGCACCGGGCGCAGCACCGTCGGGTCGGCGCGCATCGCGTCCTCCCCAGCCATATGGACGATGCCCAGGCGGCGGTTCGGCAGGTAATATTCGACCAGTTCTCGGCGGTCCGGGTCGAAGCGCCAGGGACCAATGTAGTTGCACCATTCGGGCAACAGCTCCACCGGCAGCCCATCCAGATAGATGGCTCCGGCCATGGCGAGCTGGTCGGAGGTGAACAGCCGCCCCTTTTTCAGCACCCGGACCTGCCAGCGCTGGAACGCCGCCCAATGCGGGGCGTCGGATTTCAGGGCGTAGGCACCGGCGTTGAGCGTCGGCCGGGTGGCGAGCGCCCGGCTTTCCGAGGTGCTGAGACCGGCGCGGGTGGCGTTCTTGAACAGGATGGAGCGGACCCGCGCGAAGCGGCCCAGCAGCCAATCCAGCCGCAATTCGGTTTCGGAAAAGCGCCCGAACTGGGCGACGATGGCAAAGCGATTCAGCGCGGCACCGCGCCGCAGCAGTTCCACCGCCTCCCAATCCTGCACCCAGGCGTCGGCGTCGATCCAAATCACCGTGTCATAGCCGGGGAAATAGGTCGGCAAATGCAGCTTGGCGAGGTTGGCCTTCAGATGGATGCGGTTGCGCAGCCGATGGGCCGGGATCTCCACCGGCCAGGGCGGCGTCACGACGGTCAGCCCTTGGCCGGTGAACTCCTGCTTCTGCTCGTCGGTCAGACCGGCGTCGATGACGCCGATCGGGCAATCCGCCGCCGGTTTCAGCGCGCGCAGCGAGGCGACCAATTCGCGGATCAGCGGGCAATAGCGGGAATCACCCCCGGTGACGATGATGAAGGAGCCAAGAGGGGCCATGATCCGCGCGGTGCCGTTCCTGTGTCGGTTGGGGCCGCAGCCTGAGCGGGACGCCGGGGCAAGTCAAGCGATCAACAGCCTGGAAACCGGGGTGGTGAAAGAGGGCCGCCGGTCGAGTGCGGGGCGCGACTGGACAAGCGGGGCGGGGGCGGGCATCGTCGGGGCCTTGGAACAACGGATCAATGGGTTGGCGCGATGATCGGGCGGATGATGCGGGCGGTTCTGGTGGGGATGCTGATGCTGGCGGCCTTGCCCGCCGCCGCGCTGGAAAGCTTTCAAAAATCGACGCTGACCGTGGAAACCGCCAGCGGCGGCAAATTCAAGTTCGAGGTTGAGTTGGCCTTGACCATGGCCCAGCAGGCGCAAGGGCTGATGTTCCGCGAAACGATGGCCGCCGACGCCGGGATGCTGTTCGTCTATGACCGCGTGCAACCGGCCAGCTTCTGGATGAAAAACACGCTGATCCCGCTGGACATGCTGTTCATCGGGGCCGATGGCCGCATCGTCAACATCCACGAACGCGCGGTTCCGCAATCGCTGGCGTCGGTCAATTCCGCCGGTCCGGTCAAGGCGATCCTGGAGTTGAACGGCGGCATGAGCGCCCGGCTGGGCATCCGCCCCGGCGACCGGGTGGCGCATCCGGCCATCACGGCACCGTGAGGACGCTTGTTGCGGCGTCATCGCACCCCACTTCATCCAGCGTCGGGTCGCGAACCCGACGTGTCGGCGTGGCGTTTCGGGTGAGGGCATGAGCGGGCGGCGGCTGATTCTGTGGGCCGGGGCGTTGGTTCTGGCGGGCGGGGCGGCGGGATACGCCGCCTGGGGCCGGGCGGACGCGCCGCCGCTCTACCGTTTGGCCCGTGTCGAGCAAGGCCCGATCACCAGCGCCATCACCGCCACCGGAACCATGAGCGCGCTGGTGACGGTGGAGGTCAGTTCCCAACTCTCCGGCCAGATCGCGGAGCTGAACGCCGATTTCAACAGCCGCGTGTCCAAGGGGCAGGTTCTGGCCCGGCTGAACGGCGACCAGCTTGACGCCCGGCTGGCCCAAGCCGCCGCCGATCTGGAGGCCGCCCGCGCCACCCTGACCCAGCAGCAGGCCCAACAGGACAAGGCCCGCGCCGACGTGGCCAACGCCAAGGCCAATCTGACCAACGCCGAAGCGCAACTGGTGCGCGCCGATCTGGCCCTGCGCGACGCCGAACGCGATCTGATCCGGCGGCAGGATTTGCGCGGGCGCGGCGTGGTCGCCGTCGCCGATCTGGAAAAGGCGGAAACCGCCGCCCGCAGCGCCCAGGCCCAGCGTTTGGCCGCCTTGGCGCAGAAACAGCAGGCCGAGGCCGGGGTGGCCTCCGCCGAGGCGTCGTTGGCGGTCGGGGCGGCGCAGGTCGGCGTGGCCCGCGCCCAGGTGGCCCAGCGCGAAGCCGCCCTGCAACTGGTCCGGGTGGACGCCAACCGCTCCGTCATCCGCTCGCCCATCGACGGGGTGGTGGTGAACCGGGCGGTGAACAGCGGGCAGACGGTGGCGGCCAGCCTGTCGGCCCCGACGCTGTTCACCATCGCCCAGGATCTGCGCCACATGGAGGTGCTGGCCAACATCGACGAGGCCGACATCGGCCGGGTGCGCGAGGGCATGCCGGTGCGCTTCACGGTCAACGCCTTTCCCGGCGAACCCTTTGTCGGCGCGGTGGCGCAGGTGCGTCTCGCCCCGAAGGAGGACCAGAACGTCGTCACCTACATCGTCGTCATCACCGTCGACAATCCCGACATGCGGCTGTTGCCCGGCATGACCGCCAATTTGCGGATCACGGTGGACGAACGGACCTCCGTCCTGAAAATCCCCAACGCCGCCCTGCGTTTCCGCCCCCCGGGGGTGGAGGCACCGGGCGAGGCACCCGCCGTGCCGTCTGGCGGCGGTGGGGAGGGCGGACGGGCGGCCCAAGCGTTGGAGGCCAGCGCCCGCCGGGTGGCCGATGGGTTGAAGCTGGACGAGGCGCGCCGCCGCGACATCGCCGCGCTGACCGCCCACGCGCGCGACCGTTTTTTGGCGCTCGACGCCGAAGGCGGCGACCCGGAGCGCCGCCGCGTGGCCGCCGCCGCCATCCGCCGCGACACGCTGGACCGCATCGCCGCTCTGCTCGATCCCGATCAACGCCCGCGATTCGATGGGTTGGTGGAACCGCGCCCGGCGGCGGACACCGCCCGCACCGTGTGGATTTCCGCCCCCGGCGCGGCGGGTGGCCCGCCGGTCCCGGTGCCGGTCCGGCTGGGCATCGGCGATGGCAGCAGCACCGAGCTGATCGCCGGGGATCTGAAGCCAGGGCAGGAGGTGATCGTCGGCATCGTGCCGCCCGACCGCGACGCCAGACGGGGGCCGCGCCTTGGCTTCTGAGCGGGAAACAACGCTGCCCGACGAGGCCCCGGAGGTGATCGCCGTGGAGCGGCTGGCCCGTTCCTACCGAATGGGGTCGCATGTGGTTCACGCCCTGCACGGGGTGACGGCCTGCGTCCGGCGGGGGGAGTTCGTGGCGGTGATGGGGCCGTCGGGATCCGGCAAATCCACCTTCATGAATCTGCTGGGCTGCCTGGACCGGGCCGACGGCGGATCCTACCGCCTGGATGGGGTTGAGGTCGGCGGCTTGTCGTCGGACCAACTGGCGGCGGTGCGCAACCGCAAGATCGGATTCGTCTTCCAATCCTTCAACCTGCTGCCGCGCCAGACCGCCCAGGCCAACGTCGAATTGCCGATGATCTACGCCGGGCACCGGCGGGCGGTTCGGGCGGAGCGCGCCGTCGCGGCGCTGGCCGCCGTCGGGCTGGATCACCGCGCCCACCACCGCCCGACGCAACTGTCCGGCGGCCAGCAACAGCGCGTCGCCATCGCCCGCGCGCTGGTCAACGACCCGATGATCCTGTTGGCCGACGAGCCGACCGGCGCGCTCGACAGCGCCACCAGCCTGGAGATCATGGCCCTGTTCCAGCGCCTCAACCGCCAGGGCATCACCATCGTGCTGGTCACGCACGAACCGGAGGTGGCGCGCTACGCCGGACGGCTGCTGACCTTCCGCGATGGCCATCTGGTGGGCGACCGTCGCCAGACGCCCGAGGACGCGGCGGCCGATGCCACCGCCGCCGGGGCGGCGCTGGACGAGGTGCTGGCGTGACCGCGCTCGACGCGCTCCGCTCGGCGCTGGAGTCGCTGCGCTCCAGCCCGCTGCGCAGCGCCCTGACCATGTTGGGGATCGTCATCGGCGTGGCGGCGGTCATCGCCATGGTCGCCGTTGGCGCGGGCGCGCGCGATCAGGTGTTGCGGCAGATCGCCAGCCTGGGATCGAACCTCCTGCTGGTCGGGCAGGGCAGCGTCGTGCGCGCCGGGGTGAAGCTGGGGGCCGGGACCGCCTCCACCCTGATCGAAGACGACGCGACGGCGATCATGACCGAGATTCCCGGCGTGCGCGTGGCGGCCCCGTCGGTGCGCTGGGGCTTGCAGGTGGTGGCGGGAAACCAGAATTGGGGAACGGCCCTGTTCGGCCTGACCCCCGACTATCTGGACGCGCGGGAATGGACCATCGTCCAGGGCCGTGGCTTTTCCGACGACGATGTGACCCAGGCCAACAAGGTGGTGATTCTGGGCCAAACCGTGGTGCGCAACCTGTTCGGTGGTGGTGATCCGGTGGGGGAGACGGTGCGCGTGTTCTCCACCCCGCTGACCGTCATCGGCGTGCTGGGCGAAAAGGGCCAGAACACCCAAGGCCAGGATCAGGACGACGTGATCTTCGTGCCGATCTCCACCGCCAAGCGCAACATCCCCGGTATGGCGAAATCCAACCCGCGTTTCGTCCACACCATCGTCGCCAAGCTCGACGACGGCGTCGATCAGGCCGAGGCGATGCGGCAGATTCGGGACCTGCTGCGCCAGCGCCACCGGCTGGCCCCCGGCCAGGACGATGATTTCTGGATGCGCAACCTGTCCGACGTGTCGGCGACCCGCGATGAATCCTCCCGCGCGCTGTCCTTCCTGCTGGCGGCGGTGGCGGCGGTGTCGCTGCTGGTCGGCGGTATCGGCATCATGAACATCATGCTGGTGTCGGTGACGGAGCGGACGCGGGAAATCGGTTTGCGGCTGGCGATTGGCGCGCGCCGACGCGACATTCTGGTGCAGTTCCTCATCGAATCGACCGCGCTGTCCCTGATCGGCGCGGCCATCGGCGTGCTGACCGGGGTGGCGACGGCGGCGCTGGTCGCCCATCTGGCGGGGTGGCCGACGCTGATCCAACCGAACTCCATCCTGTTGGCGGTGGTGGTCAGCGGGTTGGTCGGGGTGTTTTTCGGCCTGTACCCGGCCCGCCGCGCCGCCCGGCTCAACCCGATTGACGCGCTGCGTCACGAATAGCCGACAGGCTGTCGTCCAGAGCGGCATCGGCGGCAATCGTCAGGATGCGGGCCGGGCTGCGGGCCAGCCGCACCGCCAGCCGCGCCACCCACGCCACCGACACAGGCACGGCCAGCACCGCCGGACGCCGCTCCGCCACGCAGCGCGCCAGGGCAAAGGCGGAGGTGGCGGCCCAGCGGTTGCAGAGATCGATCTGACCGATCGCCGGATCCAGACCGGCCCGCAGCGATCCGCCGCCCATCGGGGCGACCAGATCGACCGGATGACCAAGATCGGCCAGGGCGTGGGCCAACGCCACCAGCGCGCGGCGGTCGGGCCGGTCGGTCAGATCGGCGGTGAACAGGGCGATTCGCGGCAGGGGGAGGGACACAGCGGGAGGATCCAAAATCGTTGGTGAAGCGGAACAGTGGGCGCGCGGGAAGGCCGTTGCCCGAGGCGTGCGTGGCACGGCGCACGGAAAAATCGTCTCATCGGTCCGAAATCCGACACCAAATTGTGCGTCGGCTTCTTGCCGTCGGCCCGACGTTCGTGTATCTCACAACGCGGCGACGGGGTGTAGCGCAGTCTGGTAGCGCGCCAGTTTTGGGTACTGGAGGTCTCCGGTTCGAATCCGGGCTCCCCGACCATCGCCGCAGCGACGATCTTGGAGAGGACATCGAGCCATGAACGTGCGGATCTATCAGCCGACCAAGACCGCCATGCAGTCCGGTCGTGCCAAGACGCACCGCTGGCAGCTCGATTGCGACATCGAGACGCCGCGCCGCCCGGAACCGCTGATGGGCTGGACCAGCTCCGGCGACACGCTGAACCAAATCCGCCTGACCTTCGAAACGAAGGAAGAGGCCATCGCCTTTGCCGAGCGCAAGGGTTGGGATTACGTGGTGTCGAACGAGCCGGTGCGCCGCGTCCGCCCGCGCAACTACCCGGACAATTTCCGCCTCGACCGCCCGCGCTTCTGACCGACCGATGGGGTCCGCCGTGGGTCCGCTTTTTCCCACGGCGCGCCGAACCCATCCCCTATTTTGACCCACCCGTTTCCGCAAGCTCAGACGGCCCCATAGCTCAGTTGGATAGAGCAATCGCCTTCTAAGCGATAGGTCGCTGGTTCGAATCCAGCTGGGGTCGCCACCGCGCATCATGCGCGATCCGCTTTTCCCCCTGCATGCTGACGGCGATGCGCGTGCGAACTCCGGTTTGCGCGCGATTTCGGTTGTGGCGTGGGGGTGGTTTTCGAACCCAATCGACGTGCGTGCAGAATTTTGACGCGAAGCCGCAAAAAGTCTGGAATAAAGGGCGCGCGGCGGACGTTGGCACCAGCAAGCACCGGGTCATCCTTTGGCCCGACCCTGGATTGCGAGGCCACTTCGTCCTGTTCGCTCAGTTCGATGAGAGGAAAGCCATGGCTGCGGTCATGGTGTGACCGGAACGATCGGGTGCACGGTTGAGCACATTCGGGGTTGATCTGGAAGTCCACATTGCGTCCTTGCGGCGCTATGCGCGGGCCTTGCTGCGCAACAATCGTGCGGACGCGGAGGATTTGGTGCAGGAGGCGTTGGTGCGCGCGGTGTCGCGTGCCGACAGCTTCCAGGCGGGAACGAACCTGCGGGCGTGGTTGTTCACCATCCTGCACAACGTTCACGTCAATCAGGTCCGGTCCAAGGTCGGAAAGCCGGCGGAGGTCGATGTCGATGACGTCGAATCGAAGCTGGTGTCCCCGTCCCGTCAGGAGGAAAGCGTCGAGCTGCGCGAGATGATGCGCCTGATCGACGCCTTGCCCGAGGAGCAGCGCAAGGTTCTGCTTCTGGTGGCGCTGGAGGGCCTGAAATACGAGGAGGTCGCCGAAATGCTCGGCGTCCCCATCGGGACCGTCATGTCGCGCCTGTCTCGGGCGCGGGAGGCGATCCGGGCGAAACTGGCGAATGAGGGTGGCGTTGCCCTCCGACGGGTGAAGTGATGAACGCGCGAGCGGTGACGGAAGACGATCTCCACGCCTATGTGGATGGGCAATTGGACAGCACCCGCCGTCTGGCGGTGGAACGCTGGTTGGCCGATGACCCCGACGCGGCGGCCCGCGTCGAGGATTACCGCGCGCAAACGGCGCTGCTGCACGATCTGTTCGACGGCGTTCTGCGCGAACCGCCCAGCGACGCGGTTCAGGATCTCAGCGACCGCTTGAAAGGCCGTCTGGCCTTCAACGACAACCGTCCGCCCTGGCACGCCCGCCCGCTGCTGCGGGTTGCCGCCGCCGTGCTGCTGCTGCTGGCCGGGGCCGGTGGCGGATGGTTCGGGCGCGGCGTGCAAACCGTGTCTCCGGCCGGGCAGCAGCGCCAGACGCTTGCCACCTTCGCCGAGGAAGCGACCCAGGCCCACCGCTTCTACACCGCCGACGAGCGGTTCCAGGTGGAGTTGGGGGCCGACAATCAGGATGAACTGAACGGCTGGCTGTCCAAGCGGGTGGGGCGCGACGTGTTCGGCCCCGATCTGGCGCGCATCGGCTTTCGCCTGATCGGCGGGCGTTCCTTGCCGACCGATTTGGGCGCTGGCGCGCAGTACATGTATGTGAACGACGCCAACAAGCGGATCACGCTGTTCGTCGGCGCGCCGCAGTCGGGCAACCCCTCGACCTTCAGCTTCACCCAGAACGGCGACGTCGCGACCTTCTATTGGGTGGAAGGGGCCTTGTCCTACGCCTTGGCCGGTCGCCTGTCGAAAGAGGAGCTGTTGGAGATCGCCAAGGCGGTTTACACCGACGTGAAGGCCGGACCGCCCCGCCGTTCGCCCACCAGCGAACCGCCGCCGCGCCCGGCGGACGTCGCTCCGCCGCCCGCCGCCGCGCCGCAGGACGCCCCCGCCACCGTCCAGCCGATCAGCGACACCCAGAAGCCGAAGGACAGTTGATCGAAAGACGCGTTGGTCGCCGCGAAAAGCCGTTGCATTGCATCGCCCATGCGGCAAGGTTGGACCGAGCGATGGACCGTTCGGTCAGATCCTTCTGACCAGTCACTGGGGGCGCGCAGCCGCATGCATCGGAGCCAGATCGACCCGCAGCTTGAGGCGCAGATCAAAAGCGCCCGCATTCTGGTGGTGGACGACAACGCGTCCAACGTCGAACTGCTGCGGGAAATCCTGACCCACGACGGCTACCGCGACATCCGGGGCGAAACCGATCCGCGCAAGGTTCCCGCCCTGTGCGAATCGGTTGGCTTCGATCTGCTGTTGATCGACATCCGCATGCCGCACATGAGCGGCTTCGAGCTGATGGAGCGGGTCCGGCCGATCTTCGGCGGTGATTATGTGCCGATCCTGGTGCTGACCGCCCAGACCGACCAGGACACCCGCCGCCGGTCGCTGGAACTGGGCGCAAATGATTTTTTGACCAAACCCTTCATCGCCTGGGAACTGCTCCACCGGGTCCGCAACATGGTGGAGATCCGCACCCTCTACCGCCGCGCCGCCGATCAGAATCGCGAATTGGAGCAGCGGGTGATGGAGCGCACCGCGGAGTTGTCCAGCGCGTTGGACGCCGCCCGGCAGGCCGACCGGGCCAAGCTGGATTTCCTGTCGGTGATGAGCCACGAACTGCGCACCCCGCTCAACTCCATCATCGGATTTGCCGATGTGCTGGGCAGCGAATCAATGGGAAAGCTGGGGAATCCGGATTACGTCGAGTATGTGAAGTTGATCGAGGAGAGCGGCAAATCGCTTCTGACCATGGTCAACAACATCCTCGACTACACACGGGGATCCACCGGTTCCATCGAATTGCAGGAATGCGACGTGAATCTGCCGCAACTGCTGACAAGCTGCGTTGATCTGTTGGCGGGCAAGGCCGAGAGCAAGCGGCTGTCCGTCAGTCTGGAACCAACCCCGCCCATCCATCTGCGGGCCGATCGGCGGCGGTTGCGGGAAATGATCCTCAATCTGTTGGACAATGCGGTGAAGTTCACCCCCAGCGGGGGCAGCGTCTGGTTGGGCGCTGCGCTGCGCGGCGACGCGCTGGCCATTTTTGTGCGCGACAATGGGCCGGGGATTCCCCCCGATCTGCTCGGACAGGTCTTCAATCCCTTCACCCAGGCGGAGCGGTCGCTGGTGCGCAAGCATGAAGGGATCGGTCTGGGATTGCCC
Source organism: Azospirillum griseum (assembly GCF_003966125.1). Taxonomy (GTDB): domain Bacteria; phylum Pseudomonadota; class Alphaproteobacteria; order Azospirillales; family Azospirillaceae; genus Azospirillum; species Azospirillum griseum. The sequence continues at coordinate 234,473 of NZ_RXMA01000002.1, read as the reverse complement.
ATCGTGCGGCGGATGGCGGAACTGCACGACGGTACGGTGGACCTGACCAGCGCGCCGGGGCAGGGGACCGAAGTGGTCATCCGCCTGCCCGCAGCGCGCATTCTGGGCTGATCCGCCGGATCAGTGGAAGGAAAACGCCTCCGGCCCACCGCCCAAACGGGCGACCAGACCGCCGCCGTTGGGAACGGGCTGCCAGCATTCACGCTGCGAATCCACCGGTTCGGACACCACGATCAGGCCGCTGTCGGTGTAGCGCCAATAGAGGCTGGGGGGCTTGTTGTCCGAGGCCCACCGCACCGCCCACACCCGTTCACCGTCGGTCCATGTGGCGGTGAAGCGCAGCGGCGCGCGGATGCCGCTGGATTTCATGTCGTCGTGAATATCGGCCAGCACCGATTGGACCGCCCCGACCGGATCGGAGTCCAACCCGCGCCCCATGGCGGTGAGGAAGATCGCCTCGCTGTCGGTGGTCCCGGTGCGCGAGGCGTAGAGGTGATCGGGTATCATCGCCTCCACCCGCCGCCGCAGTTTGCTCCAATCGCCGACCTGCCCATTGTGCATGAACAGGAAACGACCGGACTTGAAGGGGTGGCAGTTGGCGCGGCTGACGGCGGTTCCCGTGGCGGCGCGCACATGGGCAAAGAACAGATGGGATCGGACGTGACCGCAAATGGATTGCAGATTTTCATCCGACCAGGCGGGGCGAACCTCGCAATAGCGGCCCGGTTCGACACGATCGCTGTACCATCCCACTCCGAACCCATCGCCGTTCGTCTCGGTCTTTGCCTCCGACGCGTGCATGGATTGTTCGATCAGCGAATGGCAGGGGGTGCAGACCAGGGATTCCAGCAGCACCGGTTCGCCGCAATAGGCAAGGAAACGACACATCGACGGGCGTACCTTTCGGCAGTCGCGCAACAACGCTGCGTCAATTTGCCCACGCGGTTGGTGTGAAAACAAGAGGCCACCTTCACGAATTCGTCACAACACGCCGAGGTGTTGCTTTTCTGCCGAAGCCATCCGTTGCCCCACCTCACAGGCTTACCCTGGCGGTTCTGAATCCGCTAAAAGGCCCCTCTGCGGTCTGACGTTGGGCACAGACCGCGTTTTGGGGGAATGGCTGTGGACAGCATCATCCTGCCGCGCGCGGTCCTGTATGACTGGGACAACACTCTGGTGGACAATTGGGGCACCGTGCGCGCGGCGTTGAATCACGCCCTGGACGCGTTCGGCCTGCCGACCTGGGACGAGGAGGAGGCGCGCGCCCGCATCAAGCAATCGCTGCGCGACAGCTTCCCGCGCATCTTTGGCGAGCGTTGGACCGAGGCGCGCGATCTCTTCTACGCCTATTTCGCCGCCCACCATCTGGATCATCTGCGCCCGCTGTCGGGTGCCGAGGATCTGTTGCGCTGTTTTGATGAACGCGGTGTCTATCAGGCGGTGGTGTCGAACAAGACCGGTCGCTTCCTGCGGGCGGAGGCCGAGGCGCTGGGGTGGGGCGGTTTTTTCGGCGCGCTGGTCGGAGCGCAGGACGCCGCATTCGACAAGCCGCACATCGCCCCGGTGCGAATGGCGCTGGAACCGTCGGGGTTGGAACCGGGGCCGCAGGTCTGGTTTCTCGGCGACGCGGACATCGATATGGAATGCGCCCATGGCGCGGGCTTGATTCCGGTGCTAATAGGTCAGGGCGAGGGGAGCGGATTCGACCGTTTTCCCCCAGCCCATCGTCACGCCGACTGTGCAGCCTTGTGTGGCTTGGTTGGGTGTGGCTTGGTTGGCGCGGGTGGTGATACCATATCCGTCCAGTCGGGTGTTTGATCGGGTCTTCGGCGGACCGGATCAAAGACCGTGGGCTTACGCGGATCGGCTTGGTTCGGGCCGGTCCCAAGAACATTCAAGAAGGGGGCATGTGTATGTCTGAAAAAAGCCAGAACGTGCAGGACGTGTTTCTCAACCACGTTCGCAAGAACAAGACTCCCGTTACCGTCTTTCTCGTGAACGGCGTGAAACTTCAGGGCATCATCACCTGGTTTGACAATTTCTCCGTGCTGCTGCGTCGCGATGCCCATTCGCAACTGGTCTACAAGCACGCGATTTCGACGGTGATGCCGGCCCATCCGATCCAACTCTTTGAACCGCCGAAGGAAGGCGAGAGCGCCTGATCCCATGACCAACGACGAAGGTGCAGCGCCGCTTGGCGCTGGCCGGGTGATTGTGGTCCACCCCGTCCTCCGCAGTGAGGCGGACGGGGTGTCTCGCCCCCCCGAATCGTGCCTGGAGGAGGCCATCGGCCTTGCCCAGGCGATTGAACTGGACGTCATCCACGCCGAATGCGTGAAGGTCAACCGGCCCCAACCCGCGACCCTGCTGGGGTCCGGAACCGTGGAGCATCTGGCCGAACAGGTGACGGAGCTGGAGGCGACGCTGGTCATTCTCGACCACGCGCTGTCACCGGTTCAGCAACGCAATCTGGAACGCGCGCTCAAGGCCAAGGTGATCGACCGCACCGGTCTGATCCTGGAGATTTTCGGTGCCCGCGCCCGCACGCGCGAAGGCATGTTGCAGGTCGAACTGGCGTCGCTGACCTATCAGAAATCCCGATTGGTCCGGTCCTGGACCCACTTGGAGCGCCAGCGCGGCGGTTTCGGTTTTCTGGGCGGCCCCGGCGAATCGCAGCTTGAGATGGACCGCCGTCTGATCGGCGACCGCATCATCAAGATCAAAAAGGAACTGGACGAGGTGCGGCGCACCCGTGGCCTGCACCGCAAGGCGCGGGCGAAGGTTCCCTATCCGGTGGTGGCGCTGGTCGGGTACACCAACGCCGGAAAATCCACCCTGTTCAACCGGTTGGCCAACGCCGACGTGTTCGCCAAGGATTTGCTGTTCGCCACGCTGGATCCGACGATGCGGCAGGTGACGCTGCCATCGGGGCGCAAGGTGATCCTGTCCGACACTGTGGGGTTCATCTCCGACCTGCCGCACGGTCTGGTCGCCGCCTTCCGCGCGACGTTGGAGGAGGTGGACGCCGCCGACATCATCCTGCACGTCCGCGACATCGCCCACGTCGACACCGACGCCCAACGGGCCGACGTGTACGAGGTGTTGGGCGACATGGGGCTGGACCCGGACAGCGACGACCGGGTCATCGAGGTTCTGAACAAGATCGATGCGCTGGACGCGGACAGCCGGGCGGCGTTGCTGACCGCGACCGCCCGCAACCCGCGCGCGGTCGCGGTGTCGGCCTGGACCGGGGAGGGGATCGACGCGCTCGACCGCCTGCTGGACGAGCGGATGAACGCTCATCGCCAAGTCGTCACCCTGGACATTGCCCTGGGTGACGGGGCCGCGCTGGCTTGGCTTTATGCCAAGGGCGAGGTGCTGGAGCGTGAGGACGACGAGGATCTGGCCCATCTCCAGGTCGCCATCGATCCGGCGGATCTGGCACGGTTCGAAAAGCGGTTCCTGCAACAGCCCGATCCCTGATCGGGACCGGAACGGGCAGGGTCGCAGATCACGGATGACGCGGGGGCGGCGGGGACGGCATAATGCGCCCACCGCCACCGTTTCCGGGTTGTTCGTGCGCGTTCGTTCCGTATCCTGGCCGCTCGTCGTCGCGTTGGCCGTTCCCGTTCTGGCCTTGGAACCGGCGGTGGCGCAGACGCCGCCGAGTGGTCCCATCCGCTTGCCCTTCCCCCCCGGATACGTGGAAGAGCCAGAAAACCCACCGGAAGATCCGCTGCCGCCGCTGCCGCGTGAGTTGGAGATCGCACCAAGCGAGCCGGTTCATGAAGCGCCGGACGCTGCCGAACTTTTGAAGGCGTGCAAGGAACAGACCTTTACCGACTGTTTCCGGCTCTGGCGTCCGCCCCCGCCTCCCCCCCCACCGCCGCCCGAACCGGAACCGGATCCGTCGGTGGCGCGCAGCGCGCCGCCGTCCCCCTCCGATCCCAAAGCGCCACGCGAACCGGCCAAGGGCGGCCCGGTGCCGCCACCCCCCAGCAACGCCGCGCGCGACGCGGCGGCGGCCGAAGCGGACAAGGCAACCTTTGACGCGCTGGCCAAAGCGCTGAAGGAAACCGGTTTGGACGGCAAGGTTCTGCTGACCAACCCGGCGGGCGACGGCCCGACCTTGCAGTTGGACAGCAAGCCAACGAAAGCCCCACCGAAAAAGCCCTGACGGCGCGGGCGTCGGCAGGCTGTCACCGTCGTGGTCCGGGGTCAGGTGTAGGCGGCTTGGCGGCCCGGCCACTCCAGCCATGCGTTTTGCGCCGCACCCGACAGAGCCGCGCGTCGATGAGCGTTTTCGCTCAAGGCGGTGGGCGCGCGGCCACGAATCCAATCGTTGCTGAGAATGTCGATCAGCAAGACGATCCGTTGGTGGCTGGACGGGTTTTCGACCATGTGCGGAAAGCTGAAGTCACCGGTCCACACCACACCCTCGGGGTAGGCAACGATCTCATGGCCGATGTAGGTTCTGGCTTCGGGGGGGACCTGAATGGGAAGCAGCAACCGGGCTTCGGTCAAATGCAGGGCCTGATTGTCGTAATGCCATTTCAGCGTGCCACCGGGGGCCTGACGGCTGATGTGGCACGCGACAATCGTACAATCAAAGCCTTCCAGAAAGGTGCGCACGCTGGGCATGGTGTTGAGAGTCGGCGTTGGGGAGCCACCACGGTCCGTGGACCGGCCCGGTGCCGAGCGGTCCATCAGGGAAATGGCGGTCCAACTGCCATCCCCGCCGAAGCAGGTCCGGTGCTCGGCGCTCAGACTGGCGTCCAGGGCCGCGAATTCCGAACGCATCGCGGTGATGTCCGGGGTCAACTCCAGCGATGCATGAAGCATCAAGCCGCTGCCGATCGTGCACGTCTGCCACGGGAGCATCGTCCCATTCCTTCTCGTTGAACGTTGATCGTCTCCTATCAGTTTCAACCGGAGAAGACCAACGGGCTGCGGCATCGCCGAGAGAGACCGAAGGTCACAGACCGGCAACGGTTGCCCTTGTCGTCCCCCGGTCTGTCGCGTCATTGTGGGGCCGCGCCCCGATCATGATCCAGGTGAGACGCGTTCCGTGACCCATCCCAGCTATTCCCCGGCGGTTCTGCCCGATGTCGATCAGGTTTCGGCGCTGATTCGCAGCGTTGCCAAAACCGAAATCCTGCCATGGTTCCGCAATCTCGACGCGTCGGCGATTCGCGAGAAGACCGGGCCGCTCGATCTGGTGACAAAGGCGGACGAGGCGGCGGAACGCGCCCTGACCCCCGCCCTGGCCTCCCTGCTGCCCGGAAGCCGGGTGGTGGGGGAGGAAGCGGCGTCGGAGGATGACGGGGTGTTCGCTCATCTCGACGGCGACGACCCGGTGTGGATCATCGATCCGGTCGATGGAACGATGAACTTCGCCCAGGGTCGCCCGCTGTTCGCGGTCATCGTCGCGCTGGTCCACCGGGGGGAAACCATCGCCGGATGGATTCACGATCCGATGGACGGGCGGATGGCCACGGCGCTCAAGGGCGGTGGTGCATGGCTGGACGGGCGTCGGGTGCGGGTGGCCGATGCGGTTCCCTTGCCGTCGATGGTGTGCGCGCTGTCCACCCGCTTTTGCGATGACGCGCTCGCTGCCCAATTGGAGGAGCGGGCCAAGGGGGTGGGCGAGCGGGTGAACCTGTCCAGCGCGGCGCAGGAATATCTGCGGCTGTTGGAAGGGCGGGCGCACGCCTCCCTCTATCACCGGCTGATGCCGTGGGATCACGCCGCCGGGATTCTGCTGCACGCCGAAGCGGGCGGGTTTGCCGCGCTGGCCGATGGCTCTCCCTACCGGCCCAGCCTGCGCAGCGGCAGCCTGTTGGCCGCCCCCGACGCCGAAAGCTGGCGCGTTCTGCGCGATCACCTGTTCGGTTGAGTGGGGTTCGGTTGATCAGACGGGCCAAACGCCCCGCCGGTCAATGCGACAGCAGGACCGGCAGCGGCGTGTGGTCGAGCACGGTGCGGGTCGCCCCGCCCAGCACCAGTTCGCGCAGGCGGGAATGGCCATAGGCCCCCATCACCAGCAGATCCGCCCCAATCTCCGCCGCGCAGGCCAGAATGAGATCGCCGACCTCGCCACCCAGCGCGGCGGCGGGGTGGTGGCGGGCGGACACGCCGTGACGGGCAAGCCAATCGACCAGGGCCAGCCCATCGTCGTGCGCGCGGCCCGGCGCGTCGATGGTCAGCACGGTCACGCGCTCGGCCTCCTCCAGGAAGGGCATGGCGTTGCGGACGGCGCGGGCCGATTCGCGGCTGTTCTTCCAGGCGATCAGAACGTTGCGCCCGATCGGCGCGGCGGCCGGTTGCACCGGCGGCAGCAACAGGGTGGGGCCGACGCTTTCCAACGGCAACCGGTCCGGCGCGTGCAGCGCCACCCGTTCGCCCGAGCGTTGGGCGGCGGATTGGGCGATGATGGTCAGGTCGGCGTAGGGGCTGCGCTCCGCCAGCAGGGCGAGGTGATCGCCCTCTTCGACCGTCCAGGAATGGGGCAGGCCCGCCAGCGCCGTTTGCACCTCCGCCTCGATCCGTTCGGCGTTCTCGTGGGCGATGGCGGTGGCTTCGGCGATGTAGCCATAGGAGGCGGCGCGGCCGGTCGCCCCGGCGGGCATGGACACCGGGGTGGCGATGTAGAGCGCCTGGACATGGGCGGCAAAGCGCCGGGCCAGCGCGACGGCAACCGCCAGACGGGTGGCGTGGGCGTCGTCGTTGGCCATGTGCAGCAGAATGGTCTTGATCGGCATCCCACACTCTCCCGGTTTGGTCGAATCCGCTGGTTTTCGATTCCGTCCACAGGGTCCCGTCAACCGGGCTGAAACGGACAGCGGGGCGTCACCCGCTAGTGGTAACGCCCCGCCGCACCGGATGGCAATGGTCCGTCGTCGGCCTGCGCGGTTGGGCCGCGTCAGGCTGACGACATCAGGCTGGTCTTGTCACTTCACGACAACGGCGTAGCGTTCCACCGGCTCCACCGTCTTGATCAGGCCACGCGCCTTCAGGAACTCGGCAAAGCGGGTGTAGCGGGCGGCGTCGAGCGCGGCGGGGCTGTGGGAGAAGCGGGGCAGGGTGTCGGCCCAGGCGCGGCGGTTCAGCTCGTCGTTCAGCTCCGGGCGGCCCTTGACGAAGGTGGCCTGCGCCTCTTCCGGGTGGTTGAGGATGTAGAGGGTGGCGCGCTCCACCGCGTCGAGGAAGCGCTTGATGCGGCCGTCGGCGGTCTTGTCCTTGTGGGCGACGACGATCAACTCGTCATAGGCGGGAACGCCCTCCTCCTCCGGGTAGAAGGCCCGGCCGGGATGCTTTTCGATGTCCATCTGGTTGAGTTCGAAGTTGCGGAACGCGCCAAGCACCGCATCGACCTGCCCGGACAGCAGCGACGGCGACAGCGAGAAGTTGACGTTCACCAGCGTCACGTCCTTCAGGCTCAAACCGTGCTTTTCCAGCATCGCGCCCAGCAGGGCGTCTTCAAACCCGGCGATGGAATAACCGACCTTGCGGCCCTTCAGATCCTTCAGGCTCTTCACCGGCCCGTCGCGCAGCACGACCAGGGAGTTCAGCGGGGTCGACACCAGCGTGCCGACGCGGACCAGCGGCAGCCCTTCCGACACCTGGATGATCTGCTGCGGCTGGTAGGAGATCGCCAGATCGGCCCCACCGGCGGCCACCAGCTTGGGCGGGTCGTTGGGGTCGGCGGGGGCGGTCAGGGTCACGTCCAGCCCGGCGTCCTTGAAGAAGCCCTTTTCCTGGGCGACGATCAGCGGGGCGTGGTCGGGGTTCACGAACCAATCCAGCATCACCGACAGCTTGTCCTGCGCGACGGCGGGGGCGGCGGCGAGCAGACCGGCGACGATGGCGGTCATGGTGAACAGGCGCTTCATCGAGCGGAATCCTTTTTCTGCAACAAACGGGTCAATCATCGGAGGGTTGGGTTTCCACCTGCCAGGCGGTGGCGCGACGGGCCAGCGCGTCCACGGCGGCGTAGAGCGCCACGGCGAACAGGCCCAGCACCAGCACGGCGGCGAACAGCAGGTCGATCTGCATGCGGGCGTTGGCGTGCAGCATCAGATAGCCAAGGCCGGAGGAGGAGCCGACCCATTCGCCGATCACCGCCCCGATGGGGGCGACGGCGGCGGCCACCCGCAACCCCGACCAGAAGGCGGGCTGGGCGGCGGGCAGGCGGATCACCCACAGCGTGGCCGCCGGGGTGGCCCCCATGGTGCGGGCCAGATCCAGCCACCCCGGTTCGGTCCGCCGCAATCCGTCGAACAGCGCGGTCGTCACCGGGAAATAGATGATGAGGATCGCCATGGCGACCTTGGACAGCATGCCATAGCCCAGCCACAGCACCAGCAACGGGGCCAGGGCAAAGACCGGGATGGCCTGACTGACCACCAGCACCGGCATCAACCAGCGCCGGGCCGTGCGGAAGCGCGCCAGCGACAGGGCGCTGACACCGCCCAGCAGCACGCCGCCGATCAGGCCCAGCAGGATTTCGCTCAAGGTGGTCAGGCCGTGGCTGGCCAGCGTGGACGCCTGCCGCTGCATCGCCTCGGCCACCGCCAGCGGTCCCGGCAGCAGATAGCGCGGCGCGGCGGTGGCCCACACCACCGTCTGCCACGCGCCCAGCAGCGCCGCCAGCGTGACCAGCGCGCGGCCCAGGGGGGCAAGCGCGTTCATGCGTCCAACCGGCGCAGCAATTCGGCCTGGAGCGCCAGCAGGTTGGCATCGTCGGCCCGGCGGGGCGCGCGGCCGGGCGGGGTCAGCGCCGGGCCGACGCTGGCGGGCCGACCGGTCATCACATGCAGCCGGTCGCCGATGCGCAGCGCCTCCAACGGGTCATGCGTGACCATCAGCACGGTGCGCCCGGCCAGCGTTTCCGCCGCCGTGTCCTGCAACCGCAGCCGGGTCAGCGCGTCGAGCGCGGAAAAGGGTTCGTCCATCAGCACCAGTGGCTTGTCTTCCATCAGCGTGCGGGCCAGCGCCACCCGCTGCCGCTGCCCGCCCGACAGGGTGGCCGGGCGGTCGGCCTCGCGCCCGGCCAGCCCGACACGCTCCAGCAGGGCGGCGGCGCGGGCGGCCTGTTCCGGGGTGATGCGGGTGCGGCGCAACCGGTCGCCCAACAGCACATTGTCCAGCACCGACAGCCAGGGCAGCAGCAAATCCTGTTGCGCCATATAGGCGACGCGCCCGGCCAGGGGCAGACCGTCGCTGGTCTCCACCCGCGTCGGGGCCTCCGGCTCCGCCAACCCGGCCAGCACGCGCAGCAGGGTGGTCTTGCCGACACCGCTCGGACCCAGCAGACAGGTGGTGAGGCCAGCCTCCAACGTCAGGCTGAGATCGGAAAACAGACAGGTGCCGCCATAGGTCAGGCGGGCCGACGCGATCGCAACGGCCAGACCCGGCGGAACCGCCGCCGGGCGCGCCTGCGGCGGGCCATTGGCGGATGATGGCGATGATGAAACGGACGGGACGCCCGTGAAACGGCCGGTGTGGTCCCGTTCGATCTGGTCCTGATGGGTCTGATCCAGGTCGATCTGGCTCATGGTGGCTCACTGATCCCTACGCCGGTGTGAACCGGATCAGGTTCCAGGGGTCGTCCCGGTGTGACAGGACCTCTCAGCCGACCATCGGCTCCCCCCAGTGACGCCGCGACTATAGGCGTGGCGCGCCATCCGCCGCAAGAGGGGCGTCGGGCGCGCGGCACGCGCTCAACACCGCCACCGCCGCCGGGGGCAGGGGGCGGGACCGGCGGTCGCCCTGATCGACATGGACGATCACGCTTTCGGCCGATGCGACGTGCCGCCCGTCCTGGAACAGCGCCTGTTCCAGCCGGATCGAGCTGCGCCCCAGCGAGGCGACGCGGGTGGCGATGTCCACCGCGCCGGGCCAGCGGATTTCATCGACGAAGTCAATGGCCAGACGCGCGATGACAAAGGCCCCGTTTTCCGCGTGCAGCGGCCCGGCGGGATCGTAGAGCAGTTCCACCCGGCCGGTTTCGAACAGGGTGGCGAAGACGGCGTTGTTGACGTGGCCCTGCCGGTCGGTGTCGGCGTAGCGCAGCTTGTCGTGGGTGTGGCGGGGGAAATCCGCCGGGGTCGGTGGGGTGGTCATGCGTCCTCCGTCGGCTGTCCCGGATCTGCGTTCCAGTGGGCTGGATCAAGCCGCATGATGGTCGTCCTGTGAGTCGCTGTCAAACCGGCGTCCGGGCCGCAATGTCGGTGCGCGTGTCCCCACTCTTTCTTGGGCAAGCCTCCCTTGAGCGAGCGCCCCTTGACCAGCCCCCGCCCGTGCGCCACCTCATCGCGACACACGAGGATGAGGCCATGCCCGTTTTCCGACCCCCTCTGTTCATTGGCGGCGAGATCTACCGGGGTTCGACCTATGGGGCGAAACACCCGCTGGCGATCCCGCGCATCTCGACGGTGATCGACCTCAGCCGCGCCATGGGGTGGTTGCCGGACGCGCAATACCGCGACACCCACGTCGCCAGCGAGCGCGAGATCGCCCGCTTTCACGCGCCGGACTACATCGCCGCGCTGAAACGGGCGGAGGCCGAACAGCGCGTCGATGCCGAGACCGGGGCGCGCTACAATCTGGGCAAGCTGGAAAACCCGATCTTCGCCGAAATGTATCGCCGACCGGCCACCAGCGTCGGATCCACGCTCCAGGCCGCGCGCCTGTTGCTGGCGGGGGAGGCGGATGTGGTCTATGCCCCGGCGGGCGGAACCCACCACGCGCGGGCGGGGCGGGCCAGCGGCTTTTGCTATTTCAACGCTCCGGTGCTGGGAATCCTGGAATGGCTCGACCGGGGGCTGGAGCGGATCCTCTACGTCGATCTCGACGCCCATCACGGCGACGGGGTGGAGGCGGCCTTTGCCCATGATGACCGGGTGTTGACCATCTCCATTCACGAGGATGGCCGTTGGCCCTACAGCGGCAAGGTGGAGGATCGGGCGGGCGGCATGGCGCGCAATCTGCCGATGCCACCAGGCTTCAACGACAGCGAAATGGCCTGTGCGATGCGCGAGGCGGTCCTGCCGCTGGCCCGCACCTTCGCCCCGCAAGCGATGATGATCCAGACCGGGGCCGACGCGCTGGCCGAGGATCCGTTGAGCCGTTTGGAGCTGTCCAACCGCGCCCTGTGGGACGCGGTGGCCGATCTGCTGCCGCTGGCCCCGAAAATTCTGGTGGTGGGCGGGGGTGGGTACAATCCCTGGTCGGTTGGCCGCTGCTGGACCGGCCTGTGGGCGGTGCTGAACGGTCATGATCCCGTCGCGGCCCCCACAGCGTCGGCCGTAGCGGTGCTGCGTGGCCTGACCTGGCACCGCGCGGCCGGGCGCAACCCGCCCGACCATTGGTTCACCACGCTGGCCGACCAACGCCGTCCGGGGCCGGTGCGCGACGCGGTGCGCCGTGTGATCGACGCGGTGCGGGCCTGAATGGGGGCGCGATGGCAGCGGTCGGAAGAATTGCATGCAATATCGACATTTTGTTGCAAATCATGGAAAAATTGGACGTATCCGACAGGCCGGATTGACGAAACCGGATTGTTTGGCGACTCTGATTGCCTTCCTTTTGGCCGCTGGGGTTTTGCTCAGAGGTGGTGATTGGAAACAACCTGGGGGTGCGGCAACCGCATGTCGAACACGACACTCTTTTTGATCGCCATTGTCGTGATTATGCTGGCCGCGATCCCCATCGCCATGATGCTGAAGGATTTTTTGCCGAATCTCATGGAAAAGAGTTCCGGCATGGATCAGTTGGAAAACAAAATTTACGTCCTGCATTCGGAGGTTCACGAGTTGCAGGATCGGGTCAACCATTTGACCCAACGCCGAAACAGTCAGGCGTCGGAGAAAAGCCGACTGGAAAGCGACATACGCAAGGCGGAAAAACTGATCAAGGAACTGTCCGATCTGCCGCCGATGTTTGTGCATGAGGTGGGGGATCCGCAAGCGGGACTGATGAAGTTCGTGGCGACCTTGAGCCACGCCAAGGCCTCCGCCGAAGCCCGTGCGTCGGGGGAAAAGGTACAAGTCAACCCGATCTGGCGCTGCGCCAACGTGGCGGAGGTTTGGGCCACTGGTTTTGAAGACGCCAAGCAGATGCTGGAGGTGGCTTTTCCTTTCAAAATGGGTTTTGAGAAGGAGTTCTTGCGCAGCGGCGGCAAAGGCATGGTGCCGAAAAAGCCGTCCATGTCCGCGCGCATGGGTGCGGGGTCATGATGCTGAACTTCATCATCGTCCTGGCGATCATCGCCATCGGCGCATGGCTCAGCAACATTCTGCTGGTGGTCGAATCCCGCGTGTCGCAAACGCGCAACCGTGTGCGGGGAGCGCGCGGAACCGTCGACAAACTCGACCACGCGATCAAACGCCTGCACCGTGACGAGGAAAAGCTGCATGAGGAGATCGAGGTGCTGACGCGGGAAACGGTGGAACTGCGCAAGGATCAGACAGAGGTGCAAAACCGTCTGGCCGCTGCGCAATCCCGTCGCCGCCCGCAAATCCTCATCCTCAGCGACCGCCGGAATCCCAACGACAAGGAATGGTTGGTGACGGTCGCCAACCCGCAGATCGGTGAGATCGATGCGGCCCACCCTCTGGCCAGCGAGTGGGCGCGCGGTCGGGAGTATCTGGTTTGGGCTGAAACCGAACGCGACGCCACGGAGCGGGCCAACCGGCGTTTCAGCGCCAAGCCCGGCTATCAGGTGAAGTCGGTGGCGGCGGTGAAGACCGATCTCTATTCGTCCGCCCAGAATCCAACCGCCTGAGCCAGCCCACAATCGGGTCCGCGTCGGCCCCCAGACAGCCCGAGCCAATCAACCCGAGGCAATCAGGCGCGTCCGCAAAAAAAAGCGCGCCCTGGCCGGAGCCAGAGCGCGCCTTCATCGCTGTCACCGTGCCGTGTCGGGATCAGCGCGCCTTGCCGGGCACGCCGCCGGTTTGGCGCAGGGCATCGTGCAGGTAGGGCGACAGGGCTTGCCGCATGGTGCGCAGCCACTCGTGGATCACGATCAAGGAGCGCGAGGCCACCGGCGGGGTCATGCCCAGCTTGACCAGATCCTCGCGGGTCATGTTGGCGACATGGTCCAGGCGATGGCCGGTCAACCGCGCCCAGGCGGGGGCCGAGCAGGGGTTCATCGAAATGACCTGCAAGCCTTCGCGTTCGACCATTTCGGCCTTGCGGCGGGCGTATTGGCTGTCTTCCAACTGGCTGAAGGGGCCGGAGAAGCCGTTTTCGACCAGCACGCGCTTGGCCTTCGGCGCGATGTTGGCAACGCGTTCCAGCGTGGCCATGCCGGTGGACAGCGAGGCCAGATCGACCGTGACCGGAACCATGAAGGTCAGCCGTTCGCCTTCGCCGACATAGTAATCAAAGCCCGACACCTCGGCCCAATTGAAGAACCATTGGGAGATGTTGCCGCCGAAGTCGTACAGGCGGCCACCGCGCTGCAACTCCGGGCCGATCAAGTCCCAGAACTCATAGAAGCCGTCACCCGACCCCATCATGTTCATGAAATCCTGGGTGATGCGGCGGTGCTCGACCATTTCCGGTCCGAACAGGCGGGCCAGACGCTCGTTCACCTCATACTCGACGACCTTCCATTGCAGGCCTTCCAGCATGGCGGTCGCCATCAGGTGATGGGACAACAGCGTCTTGCCGACACCGCCACGGTCATTGAGGACGAAGATCGTGCCCAGCATGCGATCGCCTTTCCAGTATACGTTCGTTGAGTCGTCGTGAGACATGAGTGTGCGTGTGCCTTGCGGTTCCACCGGGGGAACGGCGGGCAGGGTGGGCGGTTCGGGGGCGGACATCGCCGGTGCTGTGCCAGCCGCATCAGCGGCGTCCGGCGGCCGTGTGTCCGGCAGGATGGTTTCATCGGTGCCGTCCGGGACCGTGGCCACGCTTGCGGAGACCAAGGAATCCTGATCATCGCCGATGCGATCCAACGCGTTGGCCGCGTCGTCGCCACCGTCGGTCATTGGCGCGCCCCCCTCGTCAATGGGTGGTGTCTCTTCGGGGGGGGCATTGGTGTCGGCGGGCGTCGCGTTGGCGGCGTTGTCCATGACCATTCCCCCCGTCGCGTCGGACGCCTCCGGGGCGTCGGCGATGGGCGGGCGGCCAGCCTCCAACGCGGCGCGGTGGACCGCCGCCAGGGTTTCGGCGGGCGTGGCGCTTTCCCCCTCCACCACGCTGTCGCCCCGGCCTTCGTTCCCGACCAGAAAAAACGCCGACCGCAGGGTGACGGGGGAAATCGGCTGATTGGCGCGGGCGGTGACGCCCAGTTTGGCCAGAATGTCGGAAATTTCAGCCCAGGACAGGCCACGCTCCCGCATCAGTCCGATGTCGGTGTAGCTCTCGCGCACCGCCTGCATCGCGCTGCGGCTTCCGGCAGGGCGATCGGCAAGGAGCCGCTCAAGTTCCGTGCGATCGATCGACACCGTTCGGGTATTCCGGCAAGGGGGAAGCGTTGGATAGGATGCCGCTAAAGCGATGGGCCATAAGGAATCCGTTCCCCTGGCGGGCAAAAAATAGTACAAGCGGCCACAGTGCGCAAACGGTTTCCGACCGAGGTGGAGGACGGCAAACCGGAGCGCACGGTGGTGGTGACGAGCGGGGCCGCCCGTTCTGACCGGGTGGCGGTCGGTGTCCGCGACCGGTTGCGGGCCGAACAGTCCGGGGTATGGCGAAGATGCCTCACGATTTTGGGTCAAACGGGACACACAACCGGCGCACCGGGATGCCTGCCGGTGGAGGCACCGGCGGTGCGCCCGGCATCGGTTTTCACGAGTTGCGGCAGGCGCTGGAAATCTCAACCCTGCGTGAGGATCTGGAGCGTTTGACGCAGGGAACCGAGGTGTTGCGCGCCCATGTCGAGGATTCGGTGGAACAGGTGCGGGACCGCTTCGCCCTGTTGAGCGCCGACGAAATGGCCGATCCGGCGGCCATGGCCACACTTTTGGAATTCGCCGTTGGCACATTGCTGGAGGTGCGTGAACAGGTCCGTCGTTTGGACAGCCGCACCGGACCGGCCAGCGACGACGAGCGTCCCGGCTGGGTGGTGGCGGGCGACCCGATGCCGCGCCGCGCCGCGCCGACGCCCATCGCCCCCGAGCCGGTGGCAGCGGACTCCCGTCAGGAAACCGTACCGTTGCCCGAGTCCACGCCGTGGCATGGAGCAAGTCCGGTGATGGAGCCGCCGCCGCCACGCCGCGCGTCACCCCCGGTGACGTCCGCTCCGCGTCCTGAGTCTGTTCCGGTCGCTCCACCCCCGTCGCGCGGGCGGGACAATCCGATCCCTGAATCCCCTTCTGTCGACGCTCGATCGGGCTTTTCACCCTTGTCCCCGCCGCCGGTTCCAGCCTCGTGGTTGACATCGGAAAGCCCGCCCAGCCCAACCCGGCACGCCCCCGCCCGGGGGGCCTCCCCCACGACCGGCGGCATTGACTGGCTTGGTCCGGCGGGGCGATGAGCGGGGCGGTGGAATCGGTTTTCAAAGCCGTTCACCTCTGTTACATATGTTCGTGAAGTGTTCTGATTGGCCGGTGGTGGCGTGATCCGCAAATCCACTGTGGCTTGACCGCAGGCGGTTCGCGTGGTTCGGTGCTGCGAACACGGACGCTGCTGCCGCGCGTTTGACGCCGCTGGCTTGGTGTATTTTGGATGTGTGGCGTTGGTGCGGATGATGATCCGCCACAACGCCCGATCATGCGCGCTGGAGGAGAATCGAGCGATGAATGTGTGGACCTTTACCGGACGCTTGGGGGCCGACGGCGAATTGCGCACGACCCAGAGCGGCGAAAAGGTGCTGGGGTTTCGCGTGGCCAACGATGTCGGGTTTGGCGAACGCAAGACCACCCAGTGGGTTGATTGCTCGATCTGGGGCCGCCGCGCCGAATCGTTGGCTCCCCACCTGACCAAGGGCAAGCAGGTGGTGATTTCCGGCGAAGTCACCCTGCGCGAGTATGAAAAGCGCGATGGGACTCGTGGGGCTGGCCTGACCGTGCGTGTGGCTGAAATCGACTTCACCGGCGGTGCCCGTGAAGAGGGTGGCGGCTACGGTGGCGGCGGTGGCGGCGGTTACGAAGCGCGTGAGCCTCGCGGTGGTGGCTATGGCGCGGGTTCGTCGGCGGGTGGGTCGCGCGGCTCTTCGTCCCCACCGCCGCGTCATGACGATCTGGACGATGAAATTCCGTTCTGAGACTCGGTGCGCGTTTTTTTGGCACCGATGCAAAGCCCCAGACAATGGTCTGGGGCTTTTTTGTGCGTGGGGCGGGGGGCTGGGATGGTGAATCGAGAGCTGGGACGGTTGAGACAGCGGCAAACGTGATCCAGACACACCGCACCAGACGCGCAAAAGCCCCGCCGAACCGGGCGGGGCTTTTGTTGACAGGCAACCGATCAGACCGTGCGCGTCATCACGCGCCCGGCGCTTCGCTCCGTCGCTCGGCGTGGACGTAAAGCGGCTTGGCGCGGCCTTCGACCACTTCCTTGTTCACCAGGATGCTCTCAACGCCGGTCAAACCCGGCAGATCGAACATCGGATCCAACAGGATGGCTTCCATG
The DNA here is from genome assembly GCF_003966125.1 of Azospirillum griseum. GTDB lineage: Bacteria > Pseudomonadota > Alphaproteobacteria > Azospirillales > Azospirillaceae > Azospirillum > Azospirillum griseum. The sequence goes on along the minus strand of NZ_RXMA01000002.1, from coordinate 217,886 downwards.
ATCGAACGCAGACCGCGTGCACCGGTCTTGCGGGCGATGGCCTTGTGAGCGATGGCCTTCAGCGCGTCGTCAGAGAATTCGAGATGGACATCCTCCATCTCGAACAGCCGCTGGTATTGCTTGACCAGGGCGTTCTTCGGCTTGCTGAGAATCTCGACCAACGCGGTTTCGTCCAAATCCGACAGGGTCGCGAGCACCGGCAGACGACCGATGAATTCCGGGATCAACCCGAATTTCAGCAAATCTTCCGGTTCGACGCTGTGCAGGATTTCGCCGGTCGCCCGCTCGTCCGGCGAGCGGACATCGGCACCGAAACCGATGCTGGTCCCCTTGCCCCGCTGCGCGATGATCTTGTCCAACCCGGCGAAGGCACCGCCGCAGATGAACAGGATGTTGCTGGTGTCGACCTGGAGGAATTCCTGCTGCGGATGCTTGCGTCCGCCCTGCGGCGGCACCGACGCCACCGTCCCTTCCATGATCTTCAACAGCGCCTGCTGCACGCCCTCGCCCGACACGTCGCGCGTGATCGACGGGTTGTCGGACTTGCGGCTGATCTTGTCGACCTCGTCGATGTAGACGATGCCGCGCTGGGCGCGCTCGACGTTGTAGTCGGCGGCCTGCAACAGTTTGAGGATGATGTTTTCCACATCCTCGCCCACGTAACCGGCTTCGGTCAGCGTGGTGGCGTCGGCCATCGTGAAGGGGACGTCGATGATTCGCGCCAGGGTCTGGGCCAGCAGGGTCTTGCCGCAGCCGGTCGGCCCGATCAGCAGAATGTTCGACTTGGCCAGTTCAACGTCGTTGTGCTTCGTTCCGTGCGCCAGCCGCTTGTAATGATTGTGGACCGCGACCGACAGCACGCGCTTGGCGTACACCTGACCGATCACATAATCATCGAGCACCGCGTGGATGTCACGCGGAGTGGGAACGCCGTCGCGGGACTTCACGAGGGTGGTCTTGTTCTCCTCGCGAATGATGTCCATGCACAGCTCGACGCATTCATCGCAGATGAACACGGTCGGACCGGCAATCAGCTTGCGGACCTCGTGCTGGCTCTTGCCGCAGAAGGAGCAGTAGAGCGTATTCTTCGAATCGCCGCTGCTGGACTTGCTCATCGGTACTCCGTCATCTCGCGGGGGACGTGGTCCTGGGACCATGCCCGTCTGTGGCGCCCCCCGACGCCGGTCCATTCCATAGGGCACCAGCAACTTGCGCCGCTGGTGCGGTCACGCGGTCATCACAACCGCATCAGATCAGCCCGTGTGATCGGGACCGCTTCCCGGTCATTCAACAACAGGCAAACGGTCCGATCAACCCTTTGTTGGACAGGCTCAAGACGCCTGACCGTCGGCCCCCGGGCGCCGCTCGACCACCTCGTCGATCAGGCCGAAGTCTTTGGCTTCGGTCGCCGACATGAACTTGTCGCGCTCCATCGCGGATTCGATGGTGTCCAGCGTCTGGCCGGTGTGACGGACATAGATGTCGTTCAGGCGCGAGCGCAGCTTCAGGATTTCCTGCGCCTGGATTTCGATGTCCGACGCCTGACCCTGCGCACCGCCCGACGGCTGGTGGATCATGATCCGGCTGTTGGGCAGGGAGAACCGCTTGCCCGGCGCACCGGCGGCCAACAGCAGCGACCCCATCGACGCCGCTTGCCCCATGCACACGGTGGACACCTGCGGCCGGATGTACTGCATGGTGTCGTAGATGGCGAGGCCCGCCGACACATAGCCACCCGGCGAATTGATGTAGAGCGCGATGTCCTTCGTCGGGTTTTCCGATTCCAGGAACAGAAGCTGGGAGCAGATCAGGCTGGCAACGGTGTCATTCACGCCACCGACCAGGAAGATGATCCGCTCCTTCAGCAAGCGCGAATAGATGTCATACGCGCGTTCGCCCCGGTTGGTCTGTTCAATGACCATCGGGACCAGAGCATTCATCTTCGGCTCGAAGTCGTACATGTGTCCTTCCTTGCCCCGGCGGTTGGCTGTGAACCGGCTGTTGTCACCGGCACGAAACCACATATAGGTGCGAAAGGGGGCGGCGGGTAGTCCGGTCCGCCCCCCTTCGTTGGGAAGTTACGCCGCCTCGGCGGTTTCGTCCTCGTCCTTGGTCAGCTCTTCGACCGTCACGGTCTTCTCGCTGACCTTGGCCAGTTCGAGGATGTGGTCAACGACCTTGTCCTCGAAAATCGGCGCGCGGAGGTTTTCCAGCGCCTGCTGGTTGTTCTTGAAGAATTCGAACACCTGGCGTTCCTGACCGGGGAAGCGGCGGGCTTCGTTGATCAGGGCGCGGTTCACTTCGTCCTGCGTGACCTGGATGTTGTTGCGGCGGCCCACTTCGGACAGCAGCAGACCCAGACGCACGCGGCGTTCGGCGATGGCGCGGTATTCGGTCTTCAGATCGTCTTCCGACTTGGCGGCGTCTTCACCGGCCGTGCCGTTCTTCAGCTCTTCCTGGAGGCGCGCCCAGATGCCTTCGAACTCGATGTCGACCATGCCGACCGGCACCTCGAAGGCGTGCGCTTCGGCCAGCTTGTCGAGCAGCTGGCGCTTCACGCGCAGGCGCGACAGGTTGGCGTATTCGCTCTTGATGCGGTCGCGCACGGCGTCGCGCATCTTTTCCAGGCTCTCCATCCCGAACTCCTTGGCGAGGTCGTCGTTGACCTCGGCCGGGACGTTCTTGCGGAGTTCCTTGACGTCCACTTCGAACACCGTGGCGGCACCCTTCAGGCGCTCGTGCGGGTAGTCGGCGGGGAAGGTGACGTTGATGCTGCGGTGTTCGCCGGCCTTGGCACCGATCAGCTGCTCTTCAAAGCCCGGAACGAAACGACCGGCACCCAGCTCCAGCGGGTAATCCTTGCCGTCCATGCCCGGCAGGGCCTCACCATCGACCGAACCGGCAAAGTCGATCAGGGCGATGTCGCCGTTTTCGGCCCCACGCTCCTCGGTGATCGCCACCTGGGTCGAATGGGCGCTCGCCAGCTTCGACAGGGCGTCGGCAACCGATTCGTCGGTGACGTCGGCGACCGGCTTCTCCAGCTCGATCGCGCCGAAATCGCCCGGCTCGACGTCCGGCAGCAACTCGACGGCCATCTTATAGGTCAGGTCGCCGTTCTCTTCGTAAGACTCGACCTCGATCTTCGGCTGGAGGGCGACGCGCAGGCCACGTTCGCTCAGCGCCTGGCGCGAGCTGGTGGCGATGGCGTCTTCCAGAACCTCGGACAGCACGCCGCCGTGGTAACGCTGCTTGATGACAGTGACCGGCACCTTGCCCGGACGGAAGCCCGGCAGTTGGACCGTGCGGCGCAGCTCCTCGAGCTTGCCGTTCACCTTCTCTTCGATGTCCTTGGCGGAGATGACGACCTGAAATTCGCGCTTGAGGCCGTCGGTGCTGGTCTCGGTGATGTTCATCGGAACGAAAGCCTATCTCGTTGTTCCGGCCCGGCGGCGCCCGTCCGGGCGGCCCGAAACCGTGTTTCTTGCGGTCCACGTCTTTGCCATGGTGCGGGCGAAGGGACTTGAACCCATACGACCGAAGTCACTGGAACCTAAATCCAGCGCGTCTACCAATTCCGCCACGCCCGCAGTTTTCATGGCAAAAGGCAGCCTCAACGGGTGCCGCACACCCGCCGGACCACCGGCGAAGTTGGGTCTATAGCACAGCGTGCCCGTTGCAAACAGGCAAAATGGTCCCGCCGCGCGTGGAGCGGGTTTGCGGGTGCCGCGCCGCTCCGGTCGAGCGCGCGCCATGCGGCGTGGCACGGCAAGGGGGTGCGGTCCCGGTGTCTAAGGGGGCGGTTCTCCATCGGTCGATGGGCAGCTCAGGACGCGGCAACGCCATGGAAAGCATCTGTGAAGTGGGATGTGAGAAAATTCGATTAAACAATTGATTAAAACAAAAAATCACAATCTTCCTTTTGTCTTGGAAGCGGGCAGAAGAGGGGTGCGCAAGGAAAGGCCGATCCTGACATCATACCTTCAGAAATCATTACAAAATATTGAAAAACAATGAATTCTTCAGGCGATGCCCCGCGTGCGGCGGCGCAACGAGACGTCACCCTTTCAACGCGCGCAGGACACCGCACAAGGCACCCGGCAAATCCTCGGCGATCAGCCCGGGGCCGATCAGTTTGGCCGCCTCGCCGTGCATCCACACGGCGGCGCAGGCCGCTTCAAACGGCTCCATGCCCTGGGCAATCAGACCAAGCGCGAATCCGGCCAACACATCCCCCGACCCGGCGGTTGCCAACTCCGGCGGCGCGGAGATGTTGACAACGGCCCGGCCATCCGGGGCGGCGATCACGGTGTCGGCCCCCTTCAGCAGGACAACGGCTCCGGACCGCGACGCGGCGGCGCGGGTGCGGGAGAGCTTGTCGCTGTCCAAGCCGACGGAGGCTCCGAACAGGCGGGTGAATTCTCCCTCGTGCGGAGTCAGCAGACATCGGGCGTGCAAGCGGTCCAGCAAGTCATCGGGTGAATCGGCGAAGCTGGTCAGCGCGTCGGCGTCGAGCACGCAGGACACACCCGCCGCCAGCGCCGCCTGCACCTGAGCGCGCGTGTCCGCACCAACACCGGCGCCCGGGCCGAGGAGGATGGCGTTCTTGCGGGTGTCGCCTAAAATTTGTGCAACTGTGACCGATCCAGCCATCGGTTCCACGATCACGCTGGGCGATCCGCTGGCGTAAATGGGAAAAGCCGACTCCGGGCAGGCGATTGTCACCAAACCGGCCCCGGCGCGCAAGGCCGCGACCGAGGCCAGACGGGCGGCTCCGGTCATCCGGCCGCCGCCCAGCACCACGGCGTGGCCGCGCGCGTATTTGTGGCCGTCGAGCTTTGGCCACGGCATCTGACGCCGCCACAGGGCGGGGCTGTTGATGACCGTTTGCGCGCCGAGTCCGTCGAGCACGCGGTCGGGGATGCCGATGTCGGCGACCACGACCTCGCCGCACAGGCTGCGCCCGGGCAGCAGGGCGTGACCGGGTTTGCGGCGGAAAAAGGTGACGGTCAGAGCGGCCTGCGGGGCCACCCCCAACACGCGCCCGCTGTCGCCGTGCAGGCCGCTCGGCACGTCGATGGACACAACGGTTCGTCCCGCCATCGCTTCGACGATGGTTCTGGCCAGGCCATCCAGTGGCCGCGACAGGCCGGCCCCGAACAGGGCGTCGATCACCAGTGGGTTGCCTTTGAGGATATAGGGATCCGCCGCCTCGATCGGCCCCGGCCAGCGGTCGGCGGCCAGGGCCGCGTCGCCGGTCAGCGTGGATCGGGTGCCGAGCAACGCCAGACGCACCGGCCATCCGGCTTCAAGCAGCAGGCGCGCGACCACAAATCCATCGCCGCCGTTGTTTCCTGGGCCGCACAGCACGGCGGTGGGGTGGGGTGCCCAGCGCTCGCAAATGGCCTGTACCACCGCCGCGCCCGCCGCTTCCATCAGCGCGGCACCGGGGACTCCCGATGCGATGGTCAGGGCGTCGGCCCGGTGCATTTCCGCGACGGACAAAAGTTCGTCCATCACCCCTCCTCGACGTTGGCTGTGGCTGCGCTGGGGATGTGGTGGATGATACGGCAAACACAAAAAAACCCGCAAACGGGCAAAACGCCGTGCGGGCTTCGACGGTACTCCATGCAAAAGGAGTTTGGGGCGATGGATGGGACTCGAACCCACGACCACTCGGACCACAACCGAGCGCTCTACCAACTGAGCTACCACCGCCGCCGTCGGGAGCGCTTATTTGCCTCAGGGAGACTTTTGGGTCAAGCGCTTTTTTCGGCGTCGATGGAAAAAATTGATCGACGGCATAGGGCGCGCGGTGGCGTGCACCGAACGGTGGGTGGGTCAGCCATCGTCCAACCCTTGGGCGAACGGCGTGAAACTGGGCAGGGTGTGATTGCCGAAAGGCCGCTGATGTTGGCGGTGGCGGAGTGGAGCTTGCGCTGATTGCACAAATAATGTTCACTTCGCTGCATTATTCGGCAGCAGCCTGCCCGAAACGGCGTCGTCCGACCGTTGCGGGGCCAGCGTTGACGCCGTTTGAACGGACTGCGTGTTTCTGGCACGCTCCATGCTTATCGACGTTGTGTCGGCAGTGCCGTGGACGGTGCCTGCCGACGTTGGCACCTCGTACACGAGAGACCCATGAAGAAGATCGAAGCCATCATCAAGCCGTTCAAACTCGACGAGGTGAAGGAGGCCCTTCACGAAGTCGGGATCAAGGGCATCACCGTCACCGAAGCCAAGGGCTTTGGCCGTCAAAAGGGCCACACCGAACTCTACCGTGGCGCGGAGTATGTCGTTGACTTCCTGCCCAAGGTGAAGATCGAGGTGGTGATGGAAGACACCCTGGTCGAACGGGCGATCGAGGCGATCCAGCAGGCCGCGCACACCGGCCGGATCGGCGACGGCAAGATCTTCGTCACGCCCGTGGAAGAAGTGGTCCGCATCCGGACCGGCGAAAAGGGTGCCGACGCGATCTGATCGCGGCAGTCCCCACCCAACCCAAACCATCAGCCGTAGCCAACATGCGCGTTTCCCAAATGCCGATGACCGTTAACGAAAAGGCCGCACCCCGATCCGGTTCGTTTGTGACGTTCCGTGCGGCTTGCGACATTTTCGGTTGGCGCGTTGTGCAGGCGGGAAAGGCGTGACATAACGTCCGCCGCGAGCCTCGTTGATCGCCAATCCTGCCGAGGGCTGGCGTTGACGCAGCGGGATCCAAACCCTCTTAAGCGTGGAAAAAGAGATATGTCCGACATCAGCAAGGTCTTCGACCTGATTAAGGAACACGACGTCAAGTACGTGGACCTCCGCTTCACCGACCCGCGCGGCAAGCTGCACCACACCGCTCAGCACGTCTCGACCATTGATGAAGACGTGTTCGAAGACGGCATCATGTTCGATGGCTCGTCGATCGCCGGCTGGAAGGGCATCGAAGAGTCGGACATGATCCTGCAACTCGACCCGACCACCGCCGTGATGGATCCGTTCGCCGCCCAGCCGACGCTGAACATCCTCTGCGACGTGTATGATCCGGGCACCGGCCAGGCCTACGAGCGTTGCCCGCGCGGCATCGCCAAGGCCGCCGAGCGTTACACCGCTTCGGCCGGCATCGGCGACACCGTGTTCTTCGGCCCGGAAGCCGAGTTCTTCGTGTTCGACGACGTCAAGTACGCCGTTGAGATGAACAAGGTGTCGTACGAGTTCGCCTCGGACGAAGGCTCCTACTCCTCCGACAAGTCGTACGAAGACGGCAACCTGGGCCACCGCCCGGGCACCAAGGGCGGTTATTTCCCGGTCGCCCCGATCGACAGCGCCAACGATCTGCGCGCCGAGATGCTGAGCGTCCTGGCCGAGATGGGCGTTCCGGTGGAAAAGCACCACCACGAGGTGGCCGCCGCTCAGCACGAGCTGGGCATCAAGTTCGACACGCTGGTCCGCACCGGCGACAACATGCAGTACTACAAGTACGTCGTGCACAACGTCGCCCACGCCTATGGCAAGACCGCGACCTTCATGCCGAAGCCGGTCTTCGGTGACAACGGCTCGGGCATGCACTGCCACCAGTCGATCTGGAAGGACGGCCAGCCGCTGTTTGCGGGCAACCAGTACGCCGACCTGTCGGAACTGGCCCTGTACTATATCGGCGGCATCATCAAGCACGCCAAGGCCCTGAACGCCTTCACCAACCCGTCGACCAACAGCTACAAGCGTCTGGTCCCGGGCTATGAAGCCCCGGTTCTGCTGGCCTACTCGGCCCGCAACCGTTCGGCCTCCTGCCGCATCCCGTACGTCGCCTCGCCGAAGGGCAAGCGCGTCGAGGTTCGCTTCCCGGATCCGTCGGCCAACCCGTACCTGGCCTTCGCCGCCATGCTGATGGCCGGTCTGGATGGGATCCAGAACAAGATCCATCCCGGCGACGCGATGGACAAGAACCTGTACGACCTTCCGAAGGAAGAGCTGGCCAAGGTTCCGACCGTCTGCGGCTCGCTGCGTGAGGCGCTCAACGCGCTGCGCGAAGACAACGACTTCCTGCGCAAGGGCGATGTCTTCTCGAAGGACATGATCGACGGCTACATCGACCTCCGCACGGAAGAGATGATGGCGTTCGAAACCATGCCGCACCCGATCGAGTACAAGATGTATTACTCCGTTTGATGTAAGTTGTTGATTTCGTTGGGAGTCGTTAGACTTTTGCTCCAGATTTGGCGCAAAGAAACCCAAGGAAAATCAACAGCCGCAGTCTCGGATGTCTAACGTGGAAACGGGTCGGCTTGCCGGCCCGTTTCTCGTTTCGCGAGTGCGATCTGGTCTTCGCTTCGCCTTCTTCAAGGGCATACCTCCCCCAACCCCAGCTTGATCGAACCTGATGACAGCGGCCGCACCCGCGTGTAGAGTTTTCTACCGAAGGGAGAATTCTTGTGGCGCGTTCGTCCAATTTCGGGTTCCTGGCACGGCATGATGTCCAGCTCGAACGGCTGGGTGCCTTGGCCGAGCGCTTCTTCGCGGAAGACGCGAACACCTCCATCATTAAGATCGGGCAGTTCGCCGAGTTCCTGGCGCAGCTGACGGCGGCCAAGCTCGGCATGTGGACCTCCCCGGAGGAAAAGCAGGCCGACCTGCTGCGCCGCCTCCGCGATCGCGGCGTGCTGACCCGCGAGGTCGGTGACCTCTTCCACTTTCTCCGCAAGGCCCGGAACGACGCCGCGCACGATCTCGACGGCGATCATCGGATGGCGCTGTCCTGCCTGAAGAACGCCCGGACGCTGGGAGTCTGGTTCCACCGGACCATCACCGGCGATCGCGCCTTCGCGCCAAGCCCATTCGTCCCGCCGCCGGACCCGCGCGCCGAGGGCGCCGCGCTGAAGGCCGAACTGGATCGGCTGCGCGGCGAGCTCGCCGAACGGCAGTCGGCGCACGAGCGCATGGCGGCGGAGGCGCAGGCGGCGGCCCAGGCCGAGGCCGATCGCCGCCTGTCCGCCGAGGAGCGCGCCGCCCGCGCCGAGGCCGAGCGCCAGTCCTGGGAGCGGCTCGCCCAGGAGGCCGACGCCGACCGCGCGCGACTCGAGGCCGAGCTGACAGCCGCCCAGGCCCAGGCGGCGAGCGAGCCTGCGGAAGCCATCCAGGATCGCGTCGAGGTGGCCTATGCCATCGGCCAGGGCATCGACCTCGACGAGCGCGAAACCCGCCGCCTGATCGACGCCCAGCTCCGCGACACGGGCTGGGAGGCGGACAGCGAAGTGCTCACCCACGCCGCCGGTGCCCGCCCGCAGAAGGGGCGCAATCTGGCGATCGCCGAATGGCCCACCGCCGACGGCGTCGCCGACTACGCGCTGTTCGCCGGCCTGACCATCGTCGGCATGGTCGAGGCCAAGCGCGCCAACGCCAACGTGTCGGAGTTCATCAACCGGGCGGAGCGCTACAGCCGCGGCTACGTCCCGCGCGGCGACGATCAGCCGCCATCCGAGGGGCCGTGGGGCGACCTGCGCGTGCCCTTCCTGTTCTCGACGAACGGGCGCCCCTTCCTGCGCCAGTTCGAGGCGCTGTCCGGCATCTGGTTCCGCGACGGCCGCCACCCGCAGAACCTCGCCAAGGCGCTGGACGGCTGGTACACCCCCGCCGGCCTCCTCGAGGCGCTGCGCAACGACCCGCGCGCCGCCGACGCCCGGCTGTCGCGCGACCCGTTCGCCTTCAACTTCCCCCTGCGCGACTACCAGCAGCGCGCCATCCGCGCCGTCGAGGAGGCGATCTCCGCCGGCCGACGCGAGATCCTGGTCGCGATGGCGACCGGCACCGGCAAGACCAAGACCTGCATCGCGCTGGTCTACCGCCTGCTGAAGGCGCAGCGGTTCCGCCGCATCCTGTTCCTGGTCGACCGGACGGCGCTCGGCGAGCAGGCCGGCAACGCGTTCAAGGAAACGCGGATGGAACACCATCAGGTCTTCGCCGACATCTTCGCGGTGAAGGAGCTGGGCGACATCCTTCCCGACCCCGAGACCAAGCTGCACATCGCCACCGTCCAGGCCCTGGTCAAGCGCGTCCTCTACGGCGAGGAGCCGCCGGCGATCGACCAGTACGACTGCATCGTCGTCGACGAGTGCCATCGCGGTTACCTGCTCGACCGCGAGATGGGCGACGAGGAGCTGAGCTTCCGCAGCCAGGACGACTACGTCTCCAAGTACCGCCGCGTGCTCGACCGCTTCGACGCGGTGAAGGTCGGGCTGACCGCGACGCCGGCCCTGCACACCGTGGAGATCTTCGGCGAACCCGTCGTCCGCTACACCTATCAGGAAGCGGTGATTGACGGCTGGCTGGTGGACCACGAGCCGCCCATCCGCGCCCACACCGCGCTCAGCCAGGAAGGCATCCACTGGGACGCCGGGGAGCGTGTGGACGTCCTCGACACCCGGACCGGGCAGCTCGACCTTATCCATCTGGATGACGAGGTCCGGTTCGACGTGCAGGACTTCAACCGCAGGGTCCTGACGCCGGACTTCAACCGAGTCATCGCCGAATGGCTCGCCGGCCACATCGACCCCGGCCTTCCGGGAAAGACGTTGGTCTTCTGCGCCACCGACCTGCACGCCGACATGGTCGTCGGCGCCTTGCGCACCGCCTTCGCCGCCCGCTACGGCGCGGTGGAGAACGACACGGTCGCCAAGATCACCGGGCGGTCTGACGACCCGATGCGCCAGATCCGCCGCTTCAAGAACGAGGCGCTGCCCAAGGTCGCGGTCACCGTGGACCTGCTGACCACCGGCATCGACGTGCCGGAGATCGTCAACCTTGTCTTCATCCGCCGAGTCAACAGCCGCATCCTGTACGAGCAGATGATCGGCCGCGGTACCCGCCTGTGCGAGGACCTGTTCGGCCCCGGTCGGCACAAGACCGCCTTCCGCATCTTCGACGCGGTCGGCCTCTACGCCGCGATGCAGGACCTGACGGAGATGCGACCGGTCGTCGCCAACCCGAACATCACCTTCGCGACGCTGATGGAGGAACTGGCCGAGGCCACCGGCACGCCCCTTCCGGCCCCCCCGCCGGCGCTGCCGCCGCCCGGCTTCGCCGAAGAGGAACAGGCGCCGTTCGAAGGGCCGCCCGCAGCCCCGGAGATCGCAGAGCGCCGCGCGCAGCGGGCGCGCTGGCTGGTCGGCCAGATCGTCGCCAAGCTGCACCGCAAGCGCCGCCGCCTGTCGGAGGCCGGCGAGCGCCGGTTCCGTGAGCTGGCCGGCACCGACCCGGACAGCTTCATCCGCCGCGTGAAGGACGCGCCGCCCGAGGAAGCGGCCCGCACCCTCCTCGAGCATCGCGCCCTGATGGAACTGCTCGACACCCGCGTCGCCGACGACCCCATCCATGTGCCGCTCTACGGCGGCACCGACGAGTTTCGGCACGAGGAGACCGGCTACGGCCCGAACATCACCCGGCCCGAGGACTACCTCGCCAGCTTCCGTCGCTACCTGGCGGAGAACCTGAACCGGGTTCCGGCGCTGAACGCCGTCGCCAACCGCCCTCGCGAGCTGACCCGCGCCCAGCTTCGCGAGGTCCGCCTGCTGCTGGAGCGCGACGGCTTCGGCGAGGCAGAGCTGCGCGCCGCGTTCCGTGACGCGACGAACGCCGACATCGCCGCCTCGGTCATCGGTTACATCCGGCAGGCCGCGTTGGGCGATCCCCTGATCCCCTACGACGAGCGGGTGGACCGGGCGATGCGCCGGGTGCTATCCAGCCAACCCTGGACCAAGGCGCAACGCGACTGGCTGGAACGGATCGGACGGCAGATGAAGAAGGAGGTCATCGTCGATTGCGAGGTGTTGGACCAGGGCGAGTTCCGCCAGCAGGGCGGCGGATTCAAACGGCTGGACAAGGTGTTTGACGGGCGATTGGATGAAATTTTAGGCCGCCTCAGCGACAATATGTGGATGGTTGGCTAAAAAGGAAAATTGCAAATGGGAAGCCTATTGTTTGACAAAGTATACGGAAGATTATTTGGTGCTTTCTTCTTTTTTATCGCCGCTAAATTTATTCTTGATGGTGTGGAATTTAGTGAAATTTGGACTCCGAAATCTGATAAAGATTTTAGATTGTACCATATAATATATTTTTGGGCGATTATGATTGGTCTTTCTTTTGATCCACCAAATGGATTTGCCGCTGGATTTGGCGGGCTTATGGCCGTTTTAATTGTAATGATTTTTACTGGAATGATAGAATCAAGCCTACACTATTATTATTTTGGTATATCAATTCCAGAGTTTCGCATGACTCGATTGGTATGCTCCGCCTCAGTTCCTATTCTCATCGTTGCTTCCGCGTTCTTATTTTCTAATTCTAGCAAAAACACCAACTACAGTCGAATTATCGTGGCTATATCAGGGTTTTCTGTAGCCCTGTCGATTGCAATATTAACAGTAAACGCTATTCGATTGTACAACTCCATGAATGGTGATGGTAGTTTCTCTTTTAGCGTGTTGATTACGCGCTAGCCTGCAACGGAACAAGATCACACCCCATGACTGCCACCACTGACATCGTCTCCAAGCTCTGGGGCCTGTGCCACATCCTGCGGGATGACGGCATCACCTACCATCAGTACGTCACGGAACTGACCTACCTGATCTTCCTGAAGATGGCGGCGGAGACGGGGGCGGAGGAGCAGTTGCCGGAAGGCTACCGCTGGACCGACGTCAGCCGGCGCCAGGGGTTGGAACAGCTCACCTTCTACAAGGAGATGCTGATCCACCTGGGCACCTACGGGTCGTCGCAGGTGCAGGCGATCTTCCAGAACGCGCAGACCAGCCTGCGCCAGCCGCGCATCCTCAAGGCGCTGGTCGAGGCGATCGACGGGCTGGACTGGTACTCGGCGCGGGAAGAGGGCCTCGGAAACATGTACGAGGGCCTTCTGGAGCGCAACGCGACGGAGAAGAAGTCGGGCGCCGGCCAGTACTTCACGCCGCGCCCGCTGATCGACAACATGGTCGCGCTGATGCAGCCGAAGGCCGGCGAGTATGTCCAGGACCCGGCGGCGGGCACCGGCGGCTTCCTGATCGCCGCCGACCGCTGGATCAAGACCCACACCAACAACCTGTGGGATCTGACGGAGGCCGAGCAGTATTTCCAGCGCCACACCGCCTTCTGTGGGATGGAGCTGGTGCCGGACGCCCACCGACTGGGGCTGATGAACCTGATGCTGCACGACGTCACCGGCGACCTCCAACTCGGCGACGCGCTGTCGGAGCAGGGAACCCGGCTGCCGAAGGCGCACGTCATCCTGACCAACCCGCCCTTCGGGACGAAGAAGGGTGGCGGCCTGCCGAGTCGCGACGACTTCACCTACCCCACCTCCAACAAGCAATTGGCCTTCCTCCAGCACATTTACCGGGGCCTGAGGCCCGGCGGGCGGGCGGCGGTGGTGCTGCCCGACAACGTGCTGTTCGAGGACAACGCCGGGCGCGACATCCGCCGCGACCTGATGGACAAGTGCGACCTGCACACCATCCTTCGCCTGCCGACCGGCATCTTCTACAGCCAGGGGGTCAAGACCAACGTCCTGTTCTTCACCCGCGGCCACACCGACCGGGGCAACACGGGGGAGGTTTGGATCTACGATCTGCGCTCCAACATGCCGCAGTTCGGCAAGACCCGCCCCCTGACCCGCGACCACTTCGCCCCGTTCGAGGCCGCCTACGGCCCCGACCCGCTGGGCAAGGCCCCGCGCACCGACGAGGGCGAGCAGGGCCGCTTCCGCCGCTTCACCCGCGAGCAGATCGCCGCGCGCAACGACAACCTGGACATCGCGTGGCTGCGCGACGACAGCGCCGAGACGGAGTTGCCCGAACCCGACGTGATCGCCGCCGAGATCATGGACGCGCTGCGCACCGCGCTGGAGGAGATGGAGGCGCTGTCCGACCTGCTGGGGATGGACGAGACGGCTGGCGACGCCGTGTCGGAGGTCGCGGAATGAGCGGGCGGGAGTTGCCGACGGGGTGGAGTTTTGCAACGCTTGGCGAGCTTGGGGAATGGTCCAGTGGTGGAACTCCAAGCACAAAGGTAGCGTCATATTATGGTGGAAACATACCCTGGGTAAAAACCGGGGACCTGAACGATGGCATCATCAAGGAAATTGAGGATCACATCACTCAGGATGGATTGCTGAATAGTTCGGCGAAAATATTTCCAACTGGAAGTTTGCTAGTAGCCATGTACGGCGCTACGACTGGAAAGCTTGGCCTGTTGCCAATTCCAGCGGCAACAAATCAAGCGTGCGCCGCTTTGATAGCTTCCGGACAGAATTGCGATATAATACCCTATCTGTTCTATTATCTCAAGGAAATGAGAAATGATCTCAAAGCCAAAGCACAAGGGGGCGCACAACCAAATATCAGTCAGCAGATAATAAAGGAAATTGAATGCTCAATCCCTCCCCTCCCCGAACAGCGCCGCATCGTCGAAAAGATCGAGGCGCTGACAGCCCGGTCGCGCCGGGCGCGGGAGGCGCTGGACTCGCTGCCAGCGCTGATCGACCGCTACCGCCAATCCATCCTCGCCGCCGCCTTCCGCGGCGACCTGACGAGCGACGGAGACAGCGGACGACGATCAATGCCTGTGGGAGAATTGGTTGCGGAGCCAACGTGCAATGGAATCTCCATCAGAGGAACCGATATCCCTCCTGGAATTCCGGCATTGAAACTGAACGCTCTCACGGATCAAGGGATCAACTTTGACGCTCGCCGCTATATTCCACTTGAGGAAAGCAGAGCGCGAAGGATCTATATCCGCAAGAATGACTTCTTTGTTTCACGAGGCAACGGCAGCCTTGAATTGGTGGGGCGGGGTGCTTTGGCATCAACTCCGCCCGAGGAGATTGTCTTCCCCGATACGATGATCCGTATGCGCCTTGATCAGAATACGATTCTTCCCGAGTGGTTCGCATTAATCTGGGGCGCGCCTCAAATACGCGAACAGATACGATCCCGCGTGAAGACCACAGCCGGAATTTGGAAGATCTCTCAGCACGACCTCTCTTCCATCACGGTGGATGTGCCAAGCATCGACGTTCAGGCAAAGGAGATTCGGCACATACGGCTGGGGTTGGGCGCCATTGAAAAGTGTCGCGTTCAACTCGATACAGCCACCGACCGCCTCGCCACCCTCGACCAATCCATTCTCGCCAAGGCGTTCCGGGGCGAACTGGTTCCGCAGGATCCGAACGACGAACCGGCCTCCGTCCTGCTGGAGCGCATCCGCGCCGAGCGCGCGGCGGCGGGCGCAGCGCCCCGGCGCGGACGGCGCGGCGGGGGAAAGGCGTCGGCATGAGCATTCCCAGGCGGGGACGACCCTTGCGAAGCGGTCCGGTCGAATTGGAATGGGGGGCGCTCGACGGCCGCCTGGATGGGCTGTTCCCCTTCCTTCTGGTGGCCGAACGCGGGCCGTGGCGGGGGCGGTTCAAGGACGGCGGCCCCGGCAACGAGCGGCGCGGCCTGTTCGGCATCGCCGACCTGTCGCCGTCGAGGTCCGCCGGCGCCTACGCCGGACTGATCCTTCCCGTGTCGTCCTGCCGCGATCCGGCGGTGCGCACGGCGCTGGAAGACACCGTCCGCCTCTTCAAGGCGCGCGATGGCCGCAAGCGGGCGGAGCGGCGGCGCGAGGCTCAGACCCTGCTGGACGCCGTCGGCGGCGGCTTCACGCTGCTCCAGGATGGCGACACCGCCGGATTCCTGGGCCTCGCCCGCACGCCGGCCCTGTTCGGCGCCCTGCACCGCTGCTTCGACCATGTGACCCGGCTGCGCGACGATCCCGCAGGCGCCGTCGAGGTCCTGGCGACCGAACCCTTTCCCTGGCGCAGCTATGGCGAGGCGCTGGAGTGGTATCACGCCCCCTTCGACGATCGTCCTCATCCCTGGTCACATCTCGCCACGATGCTGGTGTTCGGCCGGGCCGCGGGGATCGGCCCCTGGCTGGAGCATTGGGGAACCCGGCACTCGGTCACGGTGCCGGAACTTCGCCTCGCCGACCATTTCACGCTGCGGCCCGATCTGCCGGACGCCGGTCTTTCCGTCGCGTTCCGATTCAGTGGCTGCTACACGGTCTGGCTCGACATCGCGGCCAATGGACAGACCGTGCGCATCGACTGCACGGATGTCTTTCCACCCTTCCGCGACCTCGTGGAATGGGCCAAGCGGATCGACGCCGGCGAAACCCAAGTCGCCGTCGAGATCGACGAGGAAGGCCCGCTGAAGCGGCTTGAGTTGCTCGGCACCGACCAGCCGGGAAAGGGCTTCCTGACGATCATGGAGACATTCAAGGAAACCATTCACCTTCAGGCGGTGGTGAGCACCAGCGAACTGGCACGGCAACTCAAGGAATCGCTCTGGACCTTCCTTCACGATGAGTTCGACCCGGACCAGTGGGCGAATGCGGACAAGTGCGCACCGGAAGAATTGCCGACCGCCGTCCTGTCCGACCCCTGGTTCGACGACCGTCGCGAGGCGCCGGATGACGGCACCGGACGCGCAGCCACCGGCACCGTGCCACGGCGCGAACTTCCGACCGAGAAATGAGGGAATCGCGTGTTCGGATGGAGACGTCGCAAGCCCGCCCCGCCGCCGCTGCCGCCGCCATCGCCGCCGGTCAGCCAACGGAATGTGCTGGCGCGTTGGAAAGCCGAAGCGGCGAAGTCTCCCTACGACTCCGCGATCGCACTGGGCGTCGCCGAGCCCTCAACGAGCATGCCCTACGCGCTGGCGATCACCGACGCCGACGGCGTGCCCGATTGGGTCGCTCCCTGCACCCGCGTGGCCGGCAATGTCCTGATCGCCTGGGACCAGGCGATTCCGGGCCTGAGCCTTCCCGACCCGGACGGGGCGTCTGTCTATGACGCCTTCATCGCGGATCTCCGCCGGCTGTCCCGCTGGATCGTGCCGCTGTCGGACACCGTCTGGCTGGTCGGCACCACGCGGGACATCACGACCATCCACCGCGACCTCGGCGACCAGTTGGGCGTCATGAGCCGTTCGCTGACCGTGGTCGATCTCTTCACTGGCCGCGCCATCGGCTGGGACGCCCGGCGCGGTCTGATGACCATGGTCGAGCCGGCCCGCCCGCAAGAGGACTGACATGCCCCCCAAGACCTGGATGGTCCGCGCCGGCAAGCGCGGCGCGCAGATCGACCGCTTCCTGGCAGCCAGGCGGGTGGCGATCGGCTGGGCCGACCTCGGCTCGCTGGCCGCGGTCGCGGACCGGCCGGCGATGGTCGCCCTGGTGCGGACGCAGTGGCCGGATTGGAATGCCTACGAGGTGGGGAACAATGCCGGCCAGCTTCATCGCTTCCGGTCGGAGATCCAGGCCGGCGACCGGGTCATCTCCTACGACCCCGAGGGCCGCGTCTACCATGTCGGCTCGGTCGGCGGTGGCTACGCTTTCGAGCCGGCCTTCGACCCAGACTACCCGAACGTCCGCCCCGTGGCCTGGATCGGCACGGTACCGCGCGACGCGCTGACCGTCGCCGCCAAAAACTCGCTGGGTTCGGTCACCACCGTGTTTCAGGTGCCAGCCGACACGGCCGCGGAACTCGACGCGCTGCTCGCCGCTCCGGGAGACCGCGCGCCCGTGGAACTTGCCGCGACGGTCCATGCACGAAGCGACGCGGGAGGGGATCTCGCCGGATGGGCTGGGGCTTGAGGATCCCCGCATCTTCGTGGAGGTGAAGCGCCGCAGCGGCGCGATCGGCGCGCCGACGGTCCGGTCCTTTCTCGGCGGCCGACGGCCGGGTGACCGCTGTCTCTACGTGTCGACCGGCGGCTTCGCCCGCGATGCGAAGTACGAGGCCGACCGCGCAGCCGTTCCGCTGTCGCTGCTCGACCTCGACGACCTCGTGGCGCTCGCGCTCGAGCGCTACGACGCGCTGGACGTCGAGGCGAAGCGGCTGTTGGCGCTGAAGCGGCTCTACTGGCCGGCGTAGAGCCGCGCGGGATCAAGGATCGGTCGCGTCCCGGAAAACATGTGTGGCGTACGCCAAGGCTTCGCGCCGATTCCAAGATCCGCGACCGCGTCATCACCCTGGCCCGCCGGCACCGGCATGAGTAAGGCCGGTTGGCCGCCCTTCCGTCGCCTGGCCGGGGACGAGCCCCGGCCTGTCGATGAGATCGCCTTGCCGGAGCTGGCTGCCCTGGCGAGAGCCGTGAAGGACGAGGGGACCACGGGCGAGGACGCCATCCCAACCCCGCGACGTCGGCTTGCAGAGGCTGCACGCAGCCAGCCGCGATCGCTTCCGCAGCGTCTGGCGCCATGACGTCGTCTGAGGGAGGAGAATAGCCGTCCTCGGCAGGAGGTCGGGTCGGGTCGCACCCCAAATCCGTGTTGCTACGGCGTTTTCTTCGGACGAGTGAACACCCGCGCAAGCGCCGCCCTGTGATGCATCGTGACCGTCAGGTCGTTTCTCTGGGCGAGGTCGAGGACGGCTTCCTGCATCCGGCTGGGAAGCCGTTTGCGGCGAACATAGTCTCGAGCAACTTCATCCTCAGATTGCAGAAGCACCAAGGCCGCCAGCACTCGCTCGGGGTGCTTGACCTCCCGGCGAACGAGGTGGATGGCGCGCTGAACCACCGTCCAGTCATGCATGGCGTTGTATCTGAAGGTCTCCGCGCGACACAGGGCGTCCTCCCTGACCGTCAGGGAGCCGAAGAAGGGATCGGGGGCGGTGAGCTGGTAGTCGCCATCTCCCCGATGGATGGAAATCCCCGACGGCACTCCACGCCCATGAAGATCAATCCACCGCTCGACACCACGACGCGCGGAGCAATAGTAGTGCGGCAGGCGCTTGGACCAAGCGTACTGATCGAAGTACGAATTCGCGATGGTGTCCATGAGATGATCCTCGCTGTTTCTTCGATCTTTTTATTCGAATCCTGAATTCCAGAGAATCGATGGAATCTCGGTTCAGCCTTTCCTCCAGCGTGGAAACCAGCTTTCCCCGAAGAACCCATGGCGGTTTTCGCAAATGACTCCGCGGTCAGAGGAGCGCGACGACACCGGCGGTCCCACCGCCTCGCAGGGCGGCACACCAACGCGAGAGTGGCCCGTCCGTCGTGCCAACCCGCCGTTCTTCTCGTCCTGTCGGGTTGTCAGGGCGTCTCCGGTTCGGTGTCGTCCGTGATGGCCCGGACGCCGATACGCTCGAGCACCTGACCGGCAACGCGCAGCAGATGCGCCCGTGCTCGCGCGGCTGCGGCGGCCTCATGCGCGGTTTCCGTGGATTCGGTCGACTCGGGTGGGGGATCGCCGCGGTCGCGACGCCACGCCGCCCAACTCGCCAGCCGAACCCAGTGCATCGCCAAGGCCGCTTCGTCATGCGATGGCGCCGGGATTCCCCCGAGAGTCGCCCGCAGGACGATCCGCAGCGCGGCCGTCCGGCTGGGCACGCGGCTTCGGGGCACGTCACCGCCGCCCAGGTCCGGATGCGCCACCGTGACGGCGACGGCCACCGCGTCGAGCAGCGCCACCTCGCGGTCGTCGAGGTGGACCGTCATCGGATGCAGGCCCCGGTCCCGGGCCTTCTCCCGCCATCTCCGCTGCCAGTCTGCTCGGGGCAAGATCGTCTCCTCTACTGGTAGAGGTTTCGGACTTGGTTCCCGGCAAAGTCGGCGCATGTCCATCGCACGAACGGTGGCTCCTCCGGCGTCGCCAGACGCCCGCATTCAGGCCGATGTGGGTTCGCTCCCCGGAGCCGGTTCCGGCTGAACGGCCTGAAAATTTCCCAGAATCGGAGGATGCGCCAATTCCAGGGATCCCATCTGGGCGGCGTCGAAAACCACCCCAACGAGCGCCATCATGAAAATCGGATATGCCTACTGCTCCAACGACGCCTTCAGCGAAAATCGGGCGGCTCTCACCGAGGTCGGCTGTGAGTGCGTCCTGCACGACAGCTTGGGAGAAGGCCGCAAGGCGCTGCTGAACATCCGCCAGCTCATGCGGGCCGAGGACACGCTGATCATCCGATCGGTCCGCCAGGCCGCGGACTCCATTCACGAACTGGATGGACTGGCTCAGGACGTCCTCAAGGCGAAGGCCGAACTGGTGATCCTCGCGGAGAACCACACGACCCGAACCGTTGTCCAGGCTCTCGGATTGCTGCGCAGCCTCTCCTCGACGGGGTTGCAGCCCGACGGAGTTGGCGGGATCGGCCACAGTCCGGAAGTGGCGGCGAGCCCGATGTCGACCCGGAACGGCGGCGGACGGAAACGGGGGCGGCCGATCTCCGACGAGGAGATGATGGGTCGCCTGGGGAACGGCGAAACGGTCAATGCCATCGCCAAGGATGTCGGCGTCGCCTGGGCCACCATCGACTGCGTCCGCAAGCGCCACCAATCGACCTGACCTCGTCGCGGTCCCGCCGCCCACGGCGCCCCTGCTTGCGCCGACCCCCAATTCCCCCAACTGCCCAGCAACGAGGAGGGCCCGAGCTTGCCGGCTCAGGCCCTCGAACCCGGATGGCGCGAGGGCTGTGGCGGCCCCCGCGCCGGCCGAGCATGTGAGACCGCACATGCGACAGCTCCCCGCAAATGGGGTCATCCCCGCCTGCTGTCCAGCGGTCTCCGGCTTTCAGGAGACCTTGCCGTGACCGCCTTGCCGACCAGCATTCCGCGCCTTCCCGCCGCCCTGCCGACCGTCCCCGAAGACCGCCTCGAGGGCCGGGTGTTGCCCGCCTCCGGCTGGTGGACGCTGAACCAGCTTCAGCGCGGAGGCCGCATGACCCAGGATCATCATCAACTCAACCAGCTCGCCGCCGTCCTCGGCGCCCGGGGACGTGGAACCGACGTCTACATGTCCCAAGGTGTCTTCGAGCGGCCCTCGCGGCGCGCGGTCCATCTGTCCCACATCACCCACGCCTACGTCGATCTCGACTCCTATAAGTCGCCGATGATGTCCGACGGGAAGGGCATCGACGTGGTCGCCCGTCTGGTGTTGTGGGACTGCGATGAATGGGAAATCCCCCGTCCGTCCTGCATCGTCCATTCCGGCCGTGGGCTGTATCTGAAGTGGTTCTGGCGGGAGCCGGTTCCCCGCGCCGAGGCCGGCCGGGCGATGGCGATCAACCGGGCGCTGGTCCGGTCCTTCCGGGACTTCGGCGCCGACCCCGCCGCGGTCGACCTGAGCCGCATCCTGCGGGTGGTCGGCTCCGTCAACAGCCGGTCCGGCAAGACGGTGGAGGTCGTCTGGAGCAACGACGCCGACGGCGACGTCGTGCGCTACGACTTCGGGGATTTCGCCGACGCCGTCCTTCCCACCGGTGACGCACTGGTCGCCCGCTCGGCGGCGATCGTGCCGCTATCGCGCCCCGGGGCCGAACGGGCGGTCACGCCCCGTGAGGCCGTCGAGGAACTCCGGCGGCTCGGCCGCAAGCCCTTCGACCGCGAGGACTGACACTGGGGCGTGCTCGAGGACCTGCGCCGTCTCGCGGCGACCCGGCACGACTCCGGCATCGTCCAGGTTGCCGGGGCCGGCCGCCGGGTCGGCCTGGACCTCTTCGGCCACCTCGGCACCTGCCAGCTCGCCAAGGTCATCCCGGCGCACCGGCTGGCGGCGGAGGTCGAGGCGTGGGCGCGGCTCATCCTGCCCGAGTCCTACGTTGAGGGCGAGTTCCGTCGGCACTGCTCGACGCTGTTGGATCGTGCGAGCCAGGCCGCCGCCAGCGACCGGGTTCAGCACGACGGCATGAGCGCCGGGCCGATCTGGACCTACAGCAAGCAGAGGTTGATCGAACTCCTCGAGATCACCCCAGAGGAGATGAAGGGGATGAAGCGCCTGATCGATGCCGACGAGAAGCGCCGCCGCGACCGCGAAAAGACGCGTGCCAACCACACCGGCCAGGACCGGGCCACCTATCTGGCGGCCAACACCGCCAGCTCTTCCCAGCCCTGGCAGGCCGAAGGCGTCTCCCGGGCGACCTGGTACCGGAGGCGGCGGAAGCAGGAAGCGGCAACCCGCGCCGAATGAGACAGGTCCTCCCTACATCTACGCAATCGACACGGAGAGGGCCCCGCAAGGCCGGGGGAGGTTGGACAGGGAGCCCCCCTTCGGCCACTCCCCCCCCACGCCCCGCCGCCGCCCACGCCTGACCCTGTGGGCGGCGAACCCGGTCCCGTACCGCCGCAGGCCGTCCATGCGACGCGGCGGCCGTCCGATGCCTGGGGAAGTGGGTGGCGGCGACCGGCATCACGGAACGGCCCGGGGGATGCCCGCGGCGACGAGAGCCAGGCGGTAGAGGATGCCCGTCCGGCTCTGAGGGGACAGGAACAGGAAGTCGGGGCTTCGGTGCGCGGTGCAGATCGCCGCGCAGGCCTCCTCCCGGGTCGGCGGCCGGTCGAGCCGCTCGCTGGAGTCGTAAAGCCCGTCCGGCGTGTAGCGGTTGAGCATCACGAAGGACGTCTCGATCGACACCGCGACGGTCGTCCGGGAGGGGGGCTCGTCGAGGTGGATCAGGATGTGGCGGTTCGGCTTCATGGACGGTTCTCCTGGCGATGATGGTCAGTCGGCGCTGCCCAGGCACTCCGCGAGGCCGTCGGCGGTCCAGGGCGCTCGCGGGACCGCGCGATGCGCGCGGCGGACGCGCATGACCGTTCCGACCGACAGCCCGACGGTCGCGGCGATCTCCCGAACCACGACGCCGGTTGCGGACAGGGCGAGGATCTCGGCGACCAGTTCCGGCGTCACGCGGCCTTAGGGACGGCCTCCCGGTCGCCTCAGCGGCGGTGCCTCGCCGACGTCGTGCAGGGCCTCGAGCAGAGCGACGGCCTGGAGAACGACCCCGCCATCCCGCCCGCCGCGCAGCAGGGTGACGCGGATTCCGGCGTCCACCGCGCGGCGCAGCGCGGCCAGCGCCGTGCGGGCGGTGTCGCCGAGATGCTCGAGTCCGGGGGTGAGCAGGTCGTCGCCCTCGTCGAGCAGCGCCAGCAGAGCGTCGTACCTGGTTCGGCCGGCGCTGGCGTCGCGCACGACGATGGCGTCGGCGACTGCGGCGGTGTGCTCGTCGAGCTGATCGGCCGGTGCGGAGGTGCCGTGGATGTAGACGATACGCATGCGGGGACTCCTGTCGTGACGACGGCGGCCGATCCATGGATCGGCGCGGTCAAGAGCAGGAGCTGAGGGTCATATGGGTTCGGGTTCGCGCGACGGTTCCCGGACAATGCACGGTCTTTTCATGGCTCATCCGATGGTTCCGGAACGCGCGGCCGCCGCGCGGCGGGGTGGCGATCCACGCGGGTGATCCGGCAGAACGCGGACATCGGCGGCCGTCCCGCCCTCCTTGCTCCGCCGTCGGCATTGTGCCGGCGGGCCGGATGTTCGAGGAGACCGCCATGCTTTCGTCCGTCGTGCACGCCTCCGCCCGCCATCGGCCGGGCTCTCTCGTCGGCGATGCTCTCAGCCTGCTGCGCAATCCAGCCATCCTGGGGAGCTGGCTCCACGCGAGCCGCCTCGCCGAGATGCTGGCCGCCGCCCACGCTCCGCACCGCGCCGGCAAGGCGACCGGGCAGATCGCCAACGAACTGCGCGCCAAGCTGCTTCCGCCCGCCCGGAGCGGCCGCTACGCCGACATCGAGGTGCGGGCGGGCTCCCTCATCCGCGCGGTCGCGCTGGCGGGCACCGGCTCCCCGGCGGCCGTCCCCGGCGTGCCCCGGCCGCCGTCGCGGCACGAGCGCCTCCAGGGACTGCTGGCCGGCGTCCACCTCATGCTGGGCGACACCGTCTATTTGCCGCCGGGGGACCGCGGCCGGCATCCCGGTCTGCGGGATCGGCTGGTCGAGACCCTCCCCAGTCTCGGTGACGCGGCGGCGGAGCGGAGCCTCGCCCAGGTCGATGTCGCCGTGCTGCGCGACGGCCGACTCTTCCGGCTCTACGAAGTCGAGACCAACGCCGGGAAGGCGACGAAGGCTCTGGTTCGGCTGAACGACATCCTCGTCACCGCGGGCCAGCCCCCCGGAGGCCTCGTCGTCGTGGTCGATGACCGGCAGATCGACCGCCTGCGCCTCGAACTCCAGCGTCCGACCCTGCGCCCGCTGCGCGGCTTCGGCCGCATCCTGCCCTTCTCCAAGGTCGAGGCACCCTTCGGCCCCTGACGGGTCACGGAAGCGGGCGCCGCGCCGGATGGCGGCGGCGCCCCGTGCGCGTCTCAAAACAGGGTGCCCACAGGGAACCATATGGCCCGTAGGGGTGGCGCCATAGCCTACACCCCTACACCCTGGCCGGCCGTAGGGGTGTAGGAGCGTAGGGTGCCGTAGCGGCGCCGGCCCCGTTCTTGGATCACCGCGACAGAACGCCACCGGGGAGACACCATGACGCAGAAAGCAACACGGGCCGCGGTGCAGGCCGCCTACGACAGCCTCGTCGCACGGGACATCCCGCCGACCTACGAGGCGGTCCGGGAGCAGATCGGCGGCGGCTCGATGACCACGATCGCCCGCCACCTGCGCCAGATCGGCGCCGGTTCGTCCCCGTCGGCACCCCCGCCTCCGGCGCCGTCCGCGCCGCCTTCGGACGAGGTGCCGGTCGAGCTGCCGCTCGAGTGGCTGGAAGTCGCGGACGGGCTGAACCGGACCGTCGCCCGGATCATGACGCGGACGATCGCGGACGAGCGGGAGCGGGCGGCGCAGCTTCTCGACGCGGAGACGGCGGCCCGGACCGCCGCCGTCGCCGCGGCGCGGGTGGAGAACGAGGCGCTTCGGCGCGCCCTCGAGGAGAGCCGGGCGCGCACCGAGACGGACTTTGACGCCGTCGCCGCCGAGGTGGAGGCGCTGCAGGGGATCGTCGCCATCCTGCTGGCGACCGTCGAACTGGAGCCGTCCGACGATCCCGACGATCTGCGCGCCGCCGCCGCCCACGCGATCGAGCGGATCCGCGAACGGACTGAGGCGGCGGCACGCATCCCGACGCTGGAGCTCGATCTCCAGCGGTGGCAGGCCGAGGCCCGGACGGCGGAGGCCCGCATCGCGGATCTGCGGGACGCCGCTGCTCAGGCCGAACTCCGGCATCAGGGTGCGCTCGAGGCTGCCTCGCGTGTCCCGGCGCTCGAGGCAACTCTGCACGCCGCCGAGGCCCGCATCACCGCGCTATCGGCCCAGCTCGTCGCCAGCGCCGAGATCGCCGGGCGCGCCAAGGCGCTGGAGGAGGTCGTCGTACAACTGACCAGCCAGTTGGCCCGCGCCGTTGCACTACCGTCGGCGGCTCCGGCTCCGCCCCGCTCCCGCCCGGCGAAGCACGCCGGCACCACAGCGGCGGCGCGCGTGAAGGACAGCACCGCGCCGGCGCCGGTGCCGGAGACAATCTCGGCCGACCAGCCGCTGGCCAACCTGGTGCTGGCCGCGCCGTCTCCGGTCGACGATGGGGCGTCCGGCGCGCCGACCCCGTCGGTCGCCGCCGCCTGACCCGGAGGACGGCGTCGGCCACCGACACCGTCCTCCCTGCAGTCCCGATCGCCCTTCTTCCCGTTGCGCTGCTGCTGCCGACCGCCATCTCTCCGGCCGCCTCGGCCCCTTCAGGGGCCGGCCAGCCGTGCGCGGTTTACGCCCCCGAGGGGCTTCAACGCGCGCAGGGCCGGCCAGGGGCTCCGCCCCGTGGACCCCGCCAGGGAGGGGCCAGCCCTCCCGTGGACCCACCCAGGAGGCCGCGATGCCGCGAACGCCCCGACACCCCGGCCGCATCGGCAGCGGCAGCGAACAGCGCGCCTTGTCCTGCATCGTCACCTACCGCGTGAAGCCGGACGAGTTCGCCACCCTCCGGCGCGCCGGCGAGGAGCGTGGGATGTCGGCGGCGCAGTACGCCCGCGCCGCCGCCCTCTCCGCCACCGGGCAGGCCATCCCGAGGGTCCGCCGCCCCCGAACGATCAAGGCGTCGCCGGAGCTTCAGGCGGCGCTTCCTCTCCTCGGCGCCCTGCAGAGCGACCTCCGGCACATCCGTGCCCTCCTCAATCAGCTGGCCGCCCGCGGCAACGCCGGTGCCGTCAGACCGGCCATGGCCGGCTATGCCAAGGCCGAGAAGGCCGTTCTGGAACTGGCCGAACGGATCATCGCCGCGGCGCTGGGGACGCGGGCGCCATGATCGTCAAGACGTCCCAGCGGGATCGCGCCGCCTGGCTCGCCGCTCACCTGACCCGCACCGACACCAACGAGTCGGTGGCGATCGTCGGCGGGCGCGACGTCATCGCTTTGGATGTCCAGCTCGTTCTGCGCCAGTTCGAGGCGCAATGGCGCCTCTCTGGGTCAAGGGCGCGCGACTTTCTCGTTCACGCCGCCATCTCGCCCGCCCAGCCGCTGTCGGGGACGCAGTGGGCCGAGGCGTGGGAGATCTACGAGCGGCAGCACGGCCTCGGTGGACAGCCCTTCATCGAGGTGGAGCACGGCAAGCCCGGCGACACCGGCTGGCCCAGCCATCGGCATCGTGTCTATCTGCGCATTCAGGCGGACGGTCGGGCCGTTCACCTCGGCTTCACGCACCGGGTGAACGAGGTCGTCGCCCGGCTCTGCGAGTTGAGCTTCGAGCACCCCCTGACGCAGGGCGCCCACAACTGGGCCGTCGTGAACTACCTCGAGCAGCACGGCTACAGCGACGAAGCCGGACAACTCCGCGGCCTGACCGAACGGCGGCGTCCGCGTGCCGACCGCTCGGAAGCCGAGGCGCAGCAGGAGAGCCGCTCGGGCTCCCGCAAGGCGACCGCCGCCGAGTGCGCCGCCGCAGCATGGCGGCTTGCCGACAGCCCGCAGGCGCGCCGCGCGGCCCTGTCCGAGGCCGGCTTCACCCTTGCCCGGGGTGATCGGCGCAACGCGGTGCTCGCGGTCGACGCCGCCGGGGAAGCCTGGGCACTTCACCGCCTGCTCTCAGCCGGCGAGCGCGGCGCCTGGACCGCGGCGCGCGTGCGCAAGGATCTCGAGGGCGTCCTCGACGCGCTGCCGACCGTCGAGGAGCTTCGCGGCCGCCTGCGCGAGGACGCGGTCCCGGAGAATGCACGGTCGTCCTCCGTGAAGACGAGCGGGCTCGGCGCCCATCTTGTCACCTCGCCGGCGAAGCGGAAGGAACCCGTCGCGCTGACGCCGATGGACGAGGCGGACTCCTACTGGCCGACCGAGCCCGACGACGTCGCCCCGACGCGGCCGTCCCCAGCGCCGATCATCTGCCGGCTGGGCGCCGGCGCATCGGTGTCGACGACATCGAGCGCCGCCACTCCCGGCGTTGGCGAAGACATCGTGGAGACGGTGGAGGACGTTCCGCAGGCGGAGCCAGTCCGGTCCGCCGTCACGCTCCCGACGGCGTTCCCAGCCGGCGCCGCCATCATGGCGCCGCCGTCGCAGGACCAGCGCGAAGGCAGGTGCGGCGCAAGCCGCGCACCGGCGACGGTACGCGTCAAGGCCCCGGCTTCCGGGCAGGCAAGATCGGCGGTGAAGGACACGACAGCCCTGGAGGTGGCGTCGCCGTCCGCCGTCCAGCCGTCCAGCAGCGCCGCGCTCCGGGGCCGTCCCGCACCGGTACGGGATCGTCGCGCACCGCCCGCAGATCGGAATGGAGACAACACGGAGGTCCGATTTCGGCCGCCCGCCGGGACCTCGGTGGCTAGCGGCGGTCCGGGTGCCCCGCCAGCAACCGGCGGCGCGCGGTCTCGCCCATCCCGTCCGCCGAAGCCCCACCGGACAGAGTGGAACGACGTCCAGCTCCTCAGCGTGCCGTCTCCGCCATCCGTCGCATCGCCGGACGAAGACCGGCGGCGCGAGGCCTACGCGGCCAAGACCGCCGCCCGCCGGATCCGGGATCTGACAGCGCAAAGACCGCGCCTCGCGGAACCCGCAGTCGGTACTTCTGCCCCCGTCGACCTGGCCCTCGCCGATCAGCTCGGGTCCTACGTCAGCGCCCTTCTGGACTGGTGGAAGGTCCGCTCGGCCAGGGCCGACCGCCTCGAGGAGGCTCGGGGGCGCCTGCGCCGGGCTTGGCGGGATCTCGTCGCGGCGGCGCGGCTTCTGCTGCGCCGAGACGGCGGAAGTGGCACGACCGAGGAGGCGTGCGGCGTTCTGACCCAGGCGCTCACGCGGAGCCGCCCTGAAGCGCGCTCAGCCCATGACCGCGGGCTCGACCGTGCCTACCCGCCGAGCGCGGCGGCCGTCCGCGTTATGGACCGTACGTCCGACGGCACCACCCCCGCTGGACACCGCGCCACCTCCAGGCGTCGAACGGGACCGGAGCGAGAGATCACTGACGCATAGAAGATTCGGCACCAAGTTCCCGCACTTTTTTCTGCGGTTCGGGGACGCCCGAAATCGCCGGACCGAAATACGCCCCGGCGGCGATGGTGCCGTCACATCCAAGGTGATGCGATGCGAAAGGTGCTGCCGACCAACATCTCGAAACGATGCCTCACGATCGATGAGGCCGCCGAGTACGTCGGTCTGTCCGCACCCTCCTTTGAGAGGGCGATCCAGGCCGGGCTCTACCCGCCTCCGCTCCCGCTCAACCGAGCCGGAATCGCGCGGAACGTCTGTGACCTTCGAGCGCTCGACCACGCCCTCGACGGACTCAGCGGACTGAGCAAAGATTCCGCCGGGACAGCATCGCACGCCAAGACGAAGCTCACGGAGTCCATCAATGCGCGTAAAGCTGCGCTACGTAACCGAGCGGCGTAACGCTAACGGCAAGTCGCGGTGGTATTGGGATCGCAAAGGGCATCCGCTGTGCCGGTTGCCTGACGACCCGGTGAAGCGGTTCGCGCGGGCCGAGCAGCTCAATGCCCAAGCTGACCGCGCTGCCGCTGGCGTGCAGGTGGTAGCGGAGGGTAGCATCGCATGGGTCATCAGCAAGTACAAGGAGAGCAAATCCTACGGCAAGCTGTCGGCGGGCACGCTGAAGTACTACAACCGCTTCCTGGACGATATTCACGAACTCGGCCCCGGCCTGCCGTTCGAGGTGTTCGACCGCCGCATGGTCCTCGACTTCATCGAAACCTATGAGGGAATCGGCGATGACCGGAAGGTCGCCGCCGTGCTCCGCAACCTGTTCAAAACGGCGCAGTACTGGCGGATCGTCCCGGACAACCACGCTTCCAAACTTGATCTCTCGGCACCGGCGGCCCGCGAGCGCATCTGGTCCGACGAGGAGATCGCCGCCTGGCTCGAGGCCGCGGCGTCGCACCCGCGCGGCGAGGCCATGATCACAGCGTTCCATCTGCTGCACTACGTCGCCCAGCGCCCAATCGACATGCTCAAGATGGGTTGGTCGCATCTGCGGTCGGGCGCCGCCCTCGTCCGCCAGCAAAAAACCAACAAGCTGGTCGAAGTGCCGTGTCACTCGGCGCTGGTCGCGCACCTGGAGAACCTCCGGCCAACGGCCACCACCATCGTCGCGTACAGCAGCAAGTCGGTGAGCTACCCGGCGTTCAACGCTGCCTTCCGGGAGATCCTGGCCAAGGCCGGCCTCGCCGACTCCGGGCTGCAGGCGCGCGACCTGCGGCGTACGGCCTGCGTGCGCATGGCCGAGGCTGGAGCAACCGAGACACAGGTCAGCGCCGTATCCGGACACAACATCCAGACGACGCGGCAAATCCTCGAGACGTACCTGCCACGCACGGGCGCGATGGCTCGGGCGGCCATCAAAAAGTGGGAGAAGGCGGAACGTCGCCGGAACAAGAAAGTCTAACGCGTTAGACTTTTTCTGCTCCAAAACCAAGTGAATTCAATGCGTTCAAGGTCGAAGAGGAGTACAAGATGTACTATTCGGTCTGATGCGCGACACCGGTGCTCCTGACGTGTTGTGCGTGTCGGGAGCATTGGTGGTGCTGTTGCCGTTGCGAAAAGCCCCGCCGGTTTCGGTGGGGCTTTTTTCATGGGGTTTGCGCAAACAGTTTGAGTGTGATGGCCGGGGGGCATTTCGGCGGCTTTGCACCGTGGCGATTGCGGCGCGGTCCTTTGTCCAAATCCAGAGGGAGGCAGCGGCGAATCGCCGAGGTTGGGGCGTTGATGGCTGGACGTCGTGGGCCATGCGAGGCCGAAATCAGCGTCGAACGGTGGTGAATCCCAAACTAGCCCCCTCTGCGCCCTGCGATTCGGTTTGACGGGGCGGGTTCACGGCGATTTCCGGTCGGCTTACGGTTCGGAAAACACCGTTGGCAGGTTCTCACCCCCTTGAAGGGGGCGGGGGCGTGTGCCACGTTACTCCCGTGCCGTAGACGGTCCCTCGCGCTCAACCGGAGGCGGGGTATCACATCAGGCCCATTCCGGGCTGGCGGCGATCCATCCATTGAGGCTTTGCCGATGATCGAACTCTCCCGTGGTGCCCTCTACCCGGTCCTGCCGCTGCGCGACATCGTGGTGTTTCCCCACATGATCGTGCCGCTGTTCGTCGGGCGTGAGAAGTCCGTGCGCGCTCTGGAAGACGTGATGAAGGACGACAAGCAGATCCTTCTCGTCACCCAGAAGAACGCGGCGCAGGACGATCCGTCTCCGTCCGACATCTACAGCGTCGGCACCGTCGGCACCGTGTTGCAGCTTCTCAAGCTGCCGGATGGAACCGTCAAGGTCCTGGTCGAGGGTGGTCAGCGCGCCGCCATCACCAAATTCTCGGACAACGAAGAGTTCTTCCAGGCGCAGGCCGAGCTGGTCGAGGAAAAGATCGGCGAGAACCAGGAGCTGGAGGCGCTGAGCCGCGCCGTCGTCTCCCAGTTCGAGCAATACATCAAGCTCAACAAAAAGATTCCGCCGGAGGTGCTGGTCTCGATCAACCAGATCGAGGATTCCAGCAAGCTGGCCGACACCGTCGCGTCCCACCTGGCGCTGAAGATTCCCGAAAAGCAGCAGCTTCTGGAATGCGCCACCGTGTCGGAGCGCCTGGAGCGGGTCTACGCCTTCATGGAAGGCGAGATCGGTGTGCTTCAGGTTGAGAAGCGCATCCGCAACCGCGTCAAGCGGCAGATGGAGAAGACGCAGCGCGAGTATTATCTGAACGAACAGCTCAAGGCGATTCAGAAGGAACTCGGCGAGACCGAGGACGGTCGCGATGAATCGGCGGAGCTGGAAGAGAAGATCAACAAGACCCGCTTCTCCAAGGAAGCCCGCGACAAGGCGCTGGCGGAGCTGAAGAAGCTGCGCTCGATGAGTCCGATGTCGGCGGAAGCGACCGTGGTGCGCAATTACCTCGACTGGATGCTGTCGATTCCCTGGAAGAAGCGCACCAAGGTCAAGCGCGACCTGAAGCTGGCGCAAAAGGTGCTGGACGCTGACCATTACGGCCTGGAGAAGGTCAAGGAACGCATCCTTGAGTATCTCGCCGTCCAGAACCGGATGAACAAGGTCAAGGGACCGATCCTCTGCCTCGTCGGCCCGCCCGGCGTCGGCAAGACCTCGCTCGGCAAGTCGATCGCCAAATCGACCGGTCGCAACTTCGTGCGCATGTCGCTCGGCGGCGTGCGCGATGAGGCCGAGGTGCGCGGGCATCGCCGGACCTACATCGGTTCGATGCCCGGCAAGGTCATCCAGGGGATGAAGAAAGCCAAATCGTCAAACCCGCTCTTCCTGCTCGACGAAATCGACAAGCTGGGGGCTGATTGGCGCGGCGATCCGTCGTCGGCGCTGCTGGAGGTGCTTGATCCCGAGCAGAACGGCACCTTCAACGACCATTATCTGGAGGTCGATTACGATCTGTCGGACGTGATGTTCGTCTGCACGGCCAACACGATGCGCATGCCGCAGCCGCTGTTGGACCGCATGGAGATCATCCGGGTCGCGGGCTACACCGAGGATGAGAAGGTCGAGATCTCCAAGCGCCACCTGATCGAAAAGCAGATCGAGGCGAACGGGTTGAAGAAGGGTGAATTCACCATTTCCGACGACGCCGTGCGCGACCTGATCCGCTACTACACCCGCGAGGCCGGTGTGCGCAGCCTGGAACGCGAGATCGCCAACCTCTGCCGCAAGGCGGTGAAGGAGATCATGCTGAAGACGGGCGGGGCCGGCAAGGTC
Organism: Azospirillum griseum; assembly: GCF_003966125.1. Taxonomy (GTDB): domain Bacteria; phylum Pseudomonadota; class Alphaproteobacteria; order Azospirillales; family Azospirillaceae; genus Azospirillum; species Azospirillum griseum. The sequence goes on along the minus strand of NZ_RXMA01000002.1, from coordinate 185,907 downwards.
GCCGTGACCCGTCGCAACCTGGACAAATACGCGGGCGTGCGCCGCTTTCACTTCGGTGAGGCGGAGCTTGAGGATCTGGTGGGCGTCACCACCGGCCTGGCCTGGACCGAAGTCGGCGGCGAGTTGCTGTCGATCGAGGCGGTGGGGCTGCCCGGAAAGGGCCGCGTCACCACGACCGGCAAGCTGGGCGACGTGATGAAGGAATCGGTGCAGGCGGCCGAAAGCTACGTCAAGTCACGGGCCACGGCCTTCGGCATCAAGCCGACCCTGTTCGAGAAGAAGGACATCCACGTCCACGTCCCCGAAGGGGCGACGCCGAAGGACGGTCCGTCCGCCGGTGTGGCGATGGCCACCTCCATCGTGTCGGTGCTCACCGGGATTCCCGTCCGCAAGGATGTGGCGATGACCGGGGAAATCACCCTGCGGGGTCGCGTTCTGCCCATTGGCGGCCTGAAGGAAAAGCTGCTCGCCGCCCTGCGCGGTGGCATCAAGCATGTGCTGATCCCGAAGGACAACGAAAAGGACCTGGCCGACATCCCGGACAACGTGAAGCGCGGTCTGGAGATCATCCCGGTCGGCACGGTGGACGAGGTGCTGCGCAACGCCCTGACCCGTCCGGTGACGCCCATCGAATGGACGGAACCGGAGGTTGATCCGGCGGCGGCGAAGGCGCAGGCGGAAAAGACGGGTGACGCGACCGGCGATCATCTGCGTCATTGATCGAACCGTGGACAATCATGGTTTGAACACGGCGGTGTGACCAACGTGCCCGCTCGTCGCCAATTGACGGGCGGGCAACGCTGTGATTATCCTTTGCCCCTGGAAAGTCGTGGGGCGGCTTTTTCCCATTGAGTATTTGCCGAATTCGGAAGGGGGATTTCGTGAACAAGAATGATCTGGTGGCGCACGTTGCCGATGCGTCGGGATTGTCTAAAACGGATGCGACCAAAGCGGTTGATGCGGTTTTTGATGCGATCACCGACTCATTGAAGAAGGGGGACGAGGTGCGTCTGGTGGGCTTTGGCACCTTCGCGGTCGCCGAACGCGCCGCCAGCGAGGGCCGCAACCCGCGCACGGGCGAGAAGATCGACATCCCGGCGTCCAAGCAGCCGAAGTTCAAGGCTGGCAAGACCTTGAAGGACGCCTTGAACTGATCACGCCTCGTGGGGCATAGTGCCGCCGGCCGGGCCGTACCCGGCCGGTTTTGTTTGTGCCGGTTGTCTGTGTGGAGCAGCCGGGCGATTAGCTCAGCGGTAGAGCGTCTCGTTTACACCGAGAATGTCGGGGGTTCGATCCCCTCATCGCCCACCACACCAGCCTGTCCCAGGCCCGATGATCGCGCAAGGCCCCCATGGTGGGGCCTTTTGTCGTTGACGGAAAATCTATGGTCGGGCCGGTGGAAATCCGAAGCGGGTCTTGCTAGACAGGGGCGCGCCCCAAACGCTTCATAAAAAGGACACACCATGACCGCGCGTCGGAAGCTGATCGCTGGAAACTGGAAGATGAACGGGCTGAAGGCCGATGGGCTGGCGCTCGCCTCGGACCTTGCCGGTCGTGTGAACGGAGCCGGGGCGACCGCCTTCGACCTGTTGATCTGCCCGCCGTTCCCGCTGCTGTTTCCGGTCGCGGACGCCATCGCGGGCAGCGCGTTGGCGCTGGGCGGCCAGGATTGCGCGGCCAAGACCTCCGGAGCGCACACCGGCGATGTCGCTCCGACCATGTTGACCGATGCCGGATGCCGGTACGTCATCCTCGGCCACTCGGAACGCCGCGCCGACCATGGCGAAAGCGACGCGCTGATCGCCGCCAAGGCCGCCGCTGCGCACGCCCAGGGCCTGATCGCCATCATCTGTGTCGGCGAAACCGAATCGCAGCGCGACGCCGGGCAGGCGAACGCGGTGGTGTCGGGCCAGTTGGCCGGATCGATCCCGGCGGGGGCCACCGCCGCCAACACGGTGATCGCCTATGAACCGGTCTGGGCGATCGGCACCGGCAAGACGGCAACGCCGGAGGATGTGCGCGCGGTGCACGCCCACATCCGGGCGGAACTGGAGGGCAAGATCGCCGACGCGGGTGCCGCCAAAATCCTGTATGGCGGCTCGGTGAAGCCCAGCAACGCGGCCGAACTGATGGCGGTCGAAAACGTCGATGGCGCGCTGGTCGGCGGGGCTTCGCTGAAGGCTGACGATTTCTGGGCCATCGCGACCAGTTGCCGCTAGCATATCGCGCGATGGCGCGGTAAAAACACTGGGCGCGCGCCACGGGCCTGTCATACGGCCTGTGGCGCGCTATTCGATTTTCAGGATGGGCGTGGGGAAACGGAACGCATGGAATCGGTGATTCTCGTTGTTCACCTGCTGATTGCGGTCGCGCTGGTTGGCGTGATCCTGATCCAGCGTTCGGAAGGCGGCGGCCTTGGCATCGGCGGCGGAACCATGGGCGGCATGATGAGCACCCGTGGCACGGCCAACCTGCTGACCCGCACCACAGGCATCCTGGCGGGCAGCTTCTTTGCCACCAGCATCATTCTGGCGATCTTGGCGGGCGGTCATTCCAAGCCGACCTCCATCATCGACACCTTGCCGTCCGCGATCCCGGCTCTGCCGGCGGCTCCGGCCCAACCCGCTCCGCCGGTCAGCCAGTAACGGCTGCGTTTCGGCACGGGTGCGACAGACGAGGCGGCCTCCCCGAAGCCGCCTCTTTCTTTTGAGGATCCCGAACGCGCGCGGTCAACGCGTCGGCGGGGTTTCTGGGGACAGGAAACGGCTCTCAAGCTTTTCGGACGGACATGACTCGCTACATCTTCATCACTGGTGGCGTCGTTTCTTCGCTGGGCAAGGGCCTGGCGTCTGCGGCGCTCGGGGCACTCCTCCAGACTCGTGGTTACAAGGTTCGGCTCCGCAAACTGGACCCTTACCTGAATGTCGATCCCGGCACGATGAGTCCCTACCAGCACGGCGAGGTCTTCGTGACCGACGACGGGGCGGAGACGGACCTCGACCTCGGGCACTATGAACGCTTCACCGGCGTCTCGGCCCGTCGCGGCGACAACATCACCACCGGGCGCATCTATTCCACCGTGATCGCCAAGGAGCGGCGCGGCGATTACCTGGGTGGGACCGTCCAGGTCATTCCGCACATCACCGATGAGATCAAGGAATTCATCCGCGCCGATTCGGACGAGGAGGATTTCGTCCTGATCGAGATCGGCGGTACGGTGGGCGACATCGAATCGCTGCCGTTCCTGGAGGCGATCCGCCAGTTCGGCAACGAGGTCGGGCCGGAAAACGCCCTGTTCATCCATCTGACCCTGTTGCCCTACATCCCGACGGCGGGCGAACTGAAGACCAAGCCGACCCAGCATTCGGTCAAGGAGCTTCTCAGCGTCGGCATTCAGGCCAACATCCTGCTGTGCCGCGCCGACCGCCCGATCCCGGAGAACGAGCGCAAGAAGATCGCGCTGTTCTGCAACATCCGCCCGGAGCGGGTGATCGCGGCGCTGGACGTCGATTCGATTTATCAGGTGCCGATCAGCTACCACGAAGAGGGATTCGACACGCAGGTCCTGTCCTATTTCGGTCTGCCGACCGACAAGGCCCCGGATCTGTCGCGCTGGACCCGCATCGTCGACCGCGTGCGCAAGCCGCAAGGCGAAGTCACCATCGCGGTGGTGGGCAAATACATCAGCCTTCTCGACAGCTACAAGTCGCTGGCCGAGGCGCTGACCCATGGCGGCATCGCCAACAACGTCAAGGTCAACCTCGACTGGATCGATTCGGAGATCTTCGAGGATGACGAGGCGGCGGTGAAGCGGCTGGAGAACGTCCATGGCATTCTCGTGCCGGGCGGCTTCGGCTTGCGCGGCACCGAGGGCAAGATTCGCGCGGCCCAATTCGCCCGCGAACGCAAGGTTCCCTATTTCGGCATTTGCTTTGGCATGCAGATGGCGGTCATCGAAGCGGCGCGCAACCTCGCCAAGATCGAGGACGCCGGTTCGACCGAACTCGGCAAGCCCGGCAACCCGGTCGTCGGCCTGATGACCGAATGGCTGCGCGGCAACACGCTGGAACGCCGCACGGAAGTGGGCGATCTGGGCGGAACGATGCGTCTGGGTGCCTATCCGGCCAAGCTGCTCGACGGGTCCAAGGTCGCGGAGGTCTATGGAGCCACCCAGATCAGCGAGCGCCACCGTCACCGTTACGAGGTGAACGTCTATTACAAGGACCGGCTGGAAAATTGCGGCATGCTGTTCTCCGGCCTGTCGCCGGATGGCGAACTGCCGGAAATTGTCGAACTGCCGGATCACCCATGGTTCATCGGCGTTCAGTTCCACCCGGAACTGAAGTCCAAGCCGTTCGAGCCGCACCCGCTGTTCACCGCCTTCATCAAGGCGGCGATGGACCAGAGCCGTCTGGTCTGATTCATCGCGCGAGTTCTTTCTGTCCGGTTTGCAGCCCCGCCTTCCCAGGAAGGCGGGGTTTTCTTTTGCGCCTGAGCGCATCGGATGAACCAATACGTTTTAAGAATGCCGTATACGTCATAGTCCTTGAGCGAACGTCACCCTTGTGCGAGCATCCCATTGGCTAGGGAACCAAGCAATTTGGGTTGGGGAGGATTCGCATGGGTTCGTTTCGCAACAGGGTGGTCGCCGGATCGGCGGTGGCTGCGGTGCTGGCGTTTGCCGCAACGTCGGCGTCGGCTGGGGATTATTCCAGCACGATCTTCTTTGGCGACAGCCTGACCGACAGCGGGACCTTCCGGTCCGTGGTGCCGACCGGTGGCAAATTCACCACCAACCCGGGGCCGGTGTGGGCGGAGAATGTCGCGTCCGCCTATGGCAAATCGGCGACTCCGGCGGTGTCGGGGGGCACCGATTACGCGGTTGGCGGCGCGCGGGTGTCGCAATTGCCCGGCGTTCCGGCGACGGCCCCGACCGCCACGGCCACCCCGGTGCGGACGCAGATCACCAATTATCTGGCCTCGACCGGTGGGCGGGCCGATCCGAACGCGCTGTACTCGGTGTGGGGTGGGGCGAACGACATTTTTGCCGCACTTGCCAGCCCCTCCACCGCGCAGGCGGCGATCACCCAGGCGGCCACCGATCTGGTGGGGGAGGTGGCGCGGCTGCGGGCGGCGGGAGCAAAAACGATCCTGGTCCCGACCCTGCCGGACATCGGCCTGACCCCCTTTGGTCAGGCGCAAGGCGCGACAGCGGCGGCGCAGATCACGCAGTTGGTCAGCGGTTACAACCAACTGGTCACGCTGGGGTTGGGCAACGCCGGGGTGTCGGTCATTCCCATCGACACCTATTCCCTGCTGCGCGACGCGGTGGCTAACCCGGCCTCCTACGGCTTCAGCAACGTCACCGGCACGGCCTGCACCACCAGCAGTTCCCTGCTCTGCACCTCCTCCACCCTGGCGACCTCGACGGCGGCGCAAAGCTATCTGTTTGCCGATGGGGTTCACCCGACCACCGCCGGGCATCGTGCCATTTCCGATTTTGTGCTGAACGCCTTGTCGGCCCCCGGCAACGTCGCGCGTCTGGCCGAATCACCGCTGCACACGCGTGATCGGGTGATGACCTTGGTGCAGGCGCAGGCGGCGGCCAATCTGTGGACCCGCAAGACCGGTGAATCCGGAGCCTGGATCGTCGGCGGTGGCGGGCGTTTGACCTTTGACCGCCAAGGCGACCAGGCGGGAGCGCGGGGAACACCGCTCAATCTCAGCGTGGGTGTGGACAAGCGGTTCACCGACAACCTGCTGGTCGGCGTTGCGGGCACGATTTCCCATTACCGGGGGGCCTTTTCCACCGGTGGTGATTACAAGCAGCGGGAGTATGTCGCCAGCGCCTATGGCCTGTATCGCGTCGATGGACTGTATGTCAGCGGGGTCGGCTCCTTCGGCTTTGCCAATTTCGATCTGCGTCGTGGCGTGACCATCAATGGAACCGACCATTCCACCGGCGGCAGCACCGAAGGCATCAACGCGTCGTTCGCGCTGGAAACCGGATACGAGTTCTCAGCGGGCGGGTTGACCCACGGGCCGTTGCTGGGCCTGCGGTATCAGCATGTCTCGGTCGAGGGCTTCAGCGAGGACAGCAGCCTGTTCGGCTTCACCTATCGCGAGCAGCGGCGCAACGCCCTGGTGGGCAGCGTCGGTTATCAGGTGGCTTACGACGCCGGATCGGTTCGCCCCTTCGCCAAGGTCACGCTGAGCCGGGAGTTCTCCAGCGCCGAGCGCAGCATCACGGTGGAGAGCAGGAGCGTGTCGACCTTGCCCTACAGCATGACGGTGGCGAAGGGCGATCGCGGGTGGCTCAACGCCACGGCGGGCGCGACGGTGCGTTTGGCCGACGCCGTCACCGGCACGCTTGGCATCGACGCCCGGCTGGCGCAGCAGCGCACGCGTGATTTTGGCGCGTATGCCGGGGTCAGCGTCGGATTCTGATCGCGGTTCGGGAGGGCAAGGCGGGCGCGGCGGGGCCAGTGGGCAAAGCCGCGCCCGGCTTTTTGTGGCACAGTCCACGCTGTTGGCTGCAAGCGCGTTGACCTGCCCGCTCTTTGGTGGGATTCACAAAGCGCCGTGCGGGTTGGGGGCAAGGCTTCCCTCCCGGCGCGGCAGCCCCATGTGTGGGGTGGAGCCGTCGCTCTCCTCCCTTCTGTCTGGCCCGTTTGTTTGGAGTTCCCCCGTCCCATGACCACGCCGCGCACCGTTCAGGTCGGCTCGTTGACCATCGCCAACGACCGCCCCTTCACCCTGATCGCCGGGCCTTGCCAGATGGAAAGCCGCGATCACGCCCTGACCACGGCGGCGGCCTTGGTGGAGATGACCACCGCGCTGGGCATCGGGTTGATCTACAAATCGAGCTTTGACAAGGCCAACCGCACCTCGATTTCCACCGCGCGCGGTTTGGGCATGGACAATGCCCTGCCGATCTTCGCCGAAATCCAGGAACGGTACGGCTGCCCGGTCATCACCGACGTGCACGAGGCCGAGCAGTGCGCCCCGGTGGCCGAGGTGGTCGATGTTCTGCAAATTCCGGCGTTCCTCTGCCGCCAGACCGATTTGCTGATCGCCGCCGCCAAGACCGGGCGGGCGGTGAATGTGAAGAAGGGCCAGTTCCTCGCCCCGTGGGACATGAAGAACGTGGCCGCCAAGCTGGTCGCCACCGGCAACGAGCGGGTGATGCTGTGCGAGCGCGGCGTCAGCTTTGGCTACAACACCTTGGTGTCGGACATGCGGTCGCTGCCGATCATGGCGGAAACCGGATTCCCGGTGGTGTTCGACGCCACCCATTCGGTTCAGCAGCCGGGCGGGCAGGGTGCCACGTCAGGCGGACAGCGGGAGTTCGTTCCGGTCCTGGCGCGCGCGGCCATCGCCGTGGGTGTGGCGGCGGTGTTCATGGAAACGCACGAGAACCCGGATTGCGCGCCCAGCGATGGCCCGAACATGGTCCCGTTGGCGGAGATGCCCGCCCTGCTGGCCCGACTTCAGGCGTTTGATCGTCTCGCCAAAAGCCACTGATTTCCCGACCACGTTCCGACCGATGGCGACGGCGGTTCAGGCCCGCCGCCGTAGCCGCTTGGCGATATACATGGCGTCGTCCGCGTGGCGCAGCAGTGCCGCCGCGTTGTTCGCATCGGCGGGGAAGCGCGCCAGGCCGATGCTGCCCGACACCGTGATTGTTTTGCCTTCCCACACCCAGGGGGTGGACAGGGCGGTGGCCATCGCGTCGATCACGCGGGTGATGTCGGCCTTCGGTTCCAGATCCTCCAGCACCACGACGAACTCATCGCCGCCAATGCGGGCCAGTGTGTCGGTGTCGCGCAGCAGCAGGCGCATGCGGTCGGCCTGGGTGCGCAGCAGATCATCGCCGGCGGCATGACCGTAGCGGTCGTTGATCGGCTTGAAGTCGTTGAGATCGATCAACAGCACCACCACGTCGCGCCGATGCCGCACCGCCCGTGACAGGGCGCGCTCCAACCGCTCATCCAACAGAATACGGTTGGCCAAGCCGGTCAGCGGATCGCTGTGGGCGAGAACCCGCATGGCCTGCTCGCTTTCGCTCAAGCGGGCGTTGATGGTGCGCAGTTCCTCCGTGCGGATGGCGACGCAACGCTCCAACTCCTCAATGTGGCGCTGTTCGCGCGCGTGGGCGTCGTTCAGGCGGTGGTAGGCGTTGTTCAGGCTTTCCTGCAGCAGGGTCAACTCGTCGTTGGGCGGCGACTGTCCCCGGTCGAGCGCCAGAGGGGTGAAGGTTTCACCGGGCACGAATGAACGGGCAAAGGCGGCCATGCGGTGCAGATGCCGGGTGATGAGAGCCGAGACCAGCAGCAACAGCGACGCCGACATGACGATTGCGTTGGCGATCTGTGTGCCCAGGATCAACACCAGCCGCTCTTTGGTGCGCCGATGCACCTCCTCCATGTTCGGGCGCACGAGAAGACGCCCGACCTGCACCTGCGTTGTGCCGTTGATGTGGAGCAGCGGGTATTCCCGAACGTCCGACATGTCCGCCCCGAGATCCCCGGCGGTGATGACGGCGTTCTCCTTCACCCCATAGCGCAATTGCGCGGCGGACACCCATGGCGATTCCAGCATACCGCCGACATGGGCCTGAAGCTGGTTCCGGTCGAAGTTCCAGGCGGCCACCGTCAGGCTTGGCAGTTCCATTTTCTCGATCACGTCAAGGGCGTTGCGCAGATTGCTCATGTCGCGCCGGTATTCCATCGTCACTTGCAGGGTGATCGAAGCAAGGGTGATGACGCCGCTGATGAGCAGAACCCACAGCAACAGCCGGGGGCCAAGACGTGACCAGTTGCGGACCATTGTTCTCGACACCGGCGCGTGTTCCATTGCCAGCCTCGTGATCCTTACGGCCGGGTGTATGGATTGAAGCGGGTCAACAGATCTTCCAATTGTTGGGCGCTGGCGGAGTCGGACAGGGCGACCTCCACATCGATCCATGGCGGGCGCGGAGACGCCGCTGCCACGATCGCATCGATCCGCTTGATCAACGCGTCACCGACCGCCCCTTTGGTGCAGAGGACATGCCCAAGAGTATAGTCTTCCACCCCAACGATGGGGAAATACACCAGCGACGCTCCAGGGGTTGTTTCATTGCTGATGTACCAGCGCGGTTCCACCGGATACGCGATGATGTAGTCCACCCACCCGGCGGCCAGTTGCAGAAACGGCGCGTTGAAATGGACACCGGTCATCAGAATGTTCGGTGCCCCTTTGCGCGCGTTCAAGGCGGATTGAATGGCTGGCGCAAAGGCCCGCTGCTCCGTAACCGAGGTCTTCAGACTGGTGTCGTTCAGCAGCCCATCAATGTTGATCCGCCCTTGTGCGTTCAGGAACGGACGCAGGCGGTCGGCGTTGTCGGCGCGCGCCACCACATGATGGGGGAGGGCAAAATGAACCGGGCGGCTGGCAACGGCATACGCCAGACGTTCCGAGGTCGGCAACAGCGCCGGGTGGCAAACGGGCAAACCCAATTGCATCAGATTCAAGGCGCGGGCGATTCCCGACACTTCGAACCGGTGGTTGAATTCCGGGGTTCGTTCGATGATGTGGCGAACCGCCGCATCAACGAATCCTTTACCCGGCAAGGGGCCATCCACCTGAATGAAGGGTGGAAAATCGTTGAGCAACCACGTGATGGTCGGCTTTTCACTGTCTGTTGCGTCAGCCGATCCCGCCGCGTTCGCCGTGCCGATGACAGCGGTGGCCAAGCACAGGGCAAAGACCAATCCTGCCGTCAGGGAACGGACCATCCGCAGCTCCTCAATCAGTTCCACCCATCCTTACCGGCTGCCCACCGGATGCAACGCCGTTGTCGCATCCGATCTCCCGCAGGAGCAGCAAAGAGGCGCGTCTGTGAAGCGAATGCGTGTTCATTCACAGACATCCGCTGTTGGATTATAAGAATCGTGAATTGCAAAGCCAACACGGAAACGGATCGGGTTTTCCCCAATTGGTGCCGGTGAACGCCTGTTTTTGATTGTTTTCCGTCTGTTCTTACAGCGCGGCCTGAACATTTTTGACAAATTGTGTCATGCCGACCTGTCGACGACGGCGCAGTCGTTCGGCGTGAAGAATGGCCGTCACCGCCGCGACGCTCTCGTCAACATCGCGGTTGACGATCACATAATCGTATTCGGCCCAGTGGCTGATCTCGTCGGAGGCTTTGGCCATGCGACCAGCGATGACCTCCGCCGAATCCTGCGCCCGGCCGCGCAGACGGCGTTCCAGCTCTTCTCCCGATGGGGGGAGAATGAAGACGCTGACCAGATCGTCGCGCGCGTTTTCGGCCAACTGCTGGGTGCCCTGCCAATCGATGTCGAACAGCACATCACGCCCGGCGCTCAGCGCCTCGTCCACCGCGCCGCGCGGAGTTCCATAGCAGTTGCCGAAGACGCGGGCGTATTCCAGGAAGGCACCGTCCTCCGCCATCCGGTCAAAGCGGGCCTGGTCGATGAAATGATAATCGACTCCGGACACCTCGCCGGGGCGCATGGCCCGCGTGGTGGCCGACACCGACATGGTGATGCCGGATTCCCGCTCCAGCAGGCGGCGCGAGATCGTGGTTTTGCCCGCCCCGGATGGCGATGACAGAACCAGCATCAGCCCACGGCGGGAGATGTCCTTCGGAGCGGTGGTGGATGGTGAGGGAATCGGGGCCATTGCGGGGTCACTCAATGTTCTGGACCTGCTCGCGAAGCTGCTCGATCGAGGCTTTCAGCGACAGGCCGATGCGGGTCAACTCCACGTCGGCGGACTTGGAGCACAGGGTGTTGGCTTCGCGGTTGAATTCCTGACAGAGAAAATCGAAGCGCCGACCGATGGCCCCGCCTTCGGCCATCATGTCGCGGGCGGCCTGGATGTGGGCGCGAAGCCGGTCCAACTCCTCCCGCACATCGGCCTTGCCGATCAACACGGCGGCCTCGTGGGCCAGTCGTTCCTCCGGCAGGGCCGGGAAGGCTCCCAGGATGGCCGCGACCTGCTGCCGCAGCTTCTCCCGCAACGCCTCAGGCTGGACCGAGTCGCAGGCGGCGGCGGCGTCCACCAACCGGGCGATCTCGTCCAAATGGCCGGTCAGGATGACGGCGAGTCGCGCGCCTTCGATCAACCGGTTGCCCGCCAACTGGTCGATCAGGGTCGACAGATCGGTTTTCAGCCCGGCTTCAAGCCGGTCGCGGGCGTCGGTTTCATCCTCTTCCACCGGTTCGATGATGCCGCGCACGGCCAGCAGCGAATCCAGGCGGGGCGGGGCGGCCCCGGCCCCTTCGATTTCGCGGGCCAATTCCAGCACCTGGGCCAACAGGTCGCGGTTGATGCGCAGCTGTGACACCGCCTGCGTGCGGGTGACGGTCAATGACAGGTTGACGTTGCCACGCGCCAGACGCTTGGGCACCTCGGCCCGCGCCTGCGCTTCGACGGTGTCGAAACCGGTCGGCATCCGGCACCGCACATCCAGGCTGCGGCCGTTCACGCTCTTGGCCTCAAACGTCCAGGAATAGCCGTCGCCATGCCCGTCGACGCGCGCGAAACCGGTCATGCTGGCGACAACAGGGTGATGTGCGGACAAGGCGGCGGCCTCCGGTGTATGGATGAGCGTGCGGTGTGGGCCGGTTATACCGGTGCCGCCATCCGGCAACAAGCGCGCAACAGAGAGGGCTGCATGCGGAACCCGCGATCTTTGGTCATCACCGGTGCGTCCAGCGGCATCGGCGAAGCGCTGGCCCTGTGTTACGCCGAACCGGGGCGGCGTCTGGCCCTCACCGGGCGTGACGCCGCCCGGCTTGATGCGGTGGCCGCCCGTTGCCGCAGCCAAGGCGCACAGGTCCTTGCCCGCGTTGTGGACGTCGCCAGCCGGGAGGAGATGGCCGACTGGTTGGCGATGGTGGACGACGACGCGCCGGTCGATCTGGTCATTGCCAACGCCGGAATCTCCGCCGGAACCGGTGGCGCGGTGGAGAGCGAGGAGCAGGCCCGGCGGATTCTGTCGATCAACATCGACGGGGTGCTGAACAGCGTCTATCCGCTGCTGCCCCGCATGCAGTCCCGTCGTCGAGGCCAGATCGCGTTGATGGCGTCCCAGGCCAGTTTTCGCGGCCTACCCGGCGCACCGGCTTATTGCGCCAGCAAAGCGGCGGTCCGGGTGTTTGGCGAGGCGATGCGCGGTGATCTGGCCGGGGATGGGGTGGGCGTGTCGGTGATCTGCCCCGGATTCGTCAAAAGCCGCATCACCGCCGCCAACGGCTTCCGCATGCCGTTTCTGATGGAAGCGGACGCGGCGGCGTGGGTGATTCGCCGGGGGTTGGCGCGCAACGCGGCACGGATCAGTTTTCCCTGGCCGATGGCGGCGGCGGTCTGGTTGCTGGCGCTGCTGCCACCCGCCTGGACGGATTGGATTCTGGCCCGCGCGCCCCGGAAGGGCTGACGGGGGGGATCCCATTGCCCCCAAAGACAACGCCAGGATGGCTTTTCAGCCCATCTTGGCGTGGGCGATGGCCTCGCGGACGCTGACGCCCTTGCGCAGGATGTTGTCCACAGCGCGGCCCTGCACGAGGCTGATCCCCATCTTATGGGCGTAGACGAGGCTGGACACGCTGTCGCAGCGGGCGAGGATGAATTTGCAGCGGTCCTGTTCGGCGATCCGGTCGCGGAAGAACTTCTCGAACGCCGGCTCCATCTCCAGCATGTCGTTCGACCAGAAGATCTTGGCGTAGTCGGCGTTCAGATACTCCAGATCGAAGTTCGTGACCCAGAAGGGATTCAGACCATCGACGGCAATCTGGTAACGGCGATCCTGCGCAAACTCGACCACCTCGTTGAACAGAGAGAGATTTTCGATCAGATCGCCCTTGGAGACCTCCAGCACCACCTGCCCACGGAAATCAATCGGCAACCGTTCGTCGAACTTAACGAAGCCGGTGGAGATGACCGTGGACAAATTGATGTTGATGCCGATCCGACGGCCGCGCATGAAACTCAACCCGTGATTGAGAGCGCGGAGAACCGACTGGTCAAGATTCGCGGTGAAGTAATTGAACAACCACTTGTTCGCGGTGATGTCGTATTCGGGGCACAGGCGTTCCTGAAGCAGCTTGATCGAGATGTAGAGTTCGAAGTACTCCATCTCGCTTTCCGAGCTGGATCCGATGTTCGCAATCGCCTGGTTGAACAGGAACGGCGACAGATCGAACATCTGCATCGACCGTTCGAGCTTACCCAACTCCTCCAGCGTGATCGGCGGCTTGGTTTCGGTGACGGCGTTGCCGGTTTCGCTCGCCTGCAACTCTTCGATGAAGCGGATGACGTTGATGAAATTCAACGCCAGTTCCATGATCGAATAGAGCGAATATTCCTTGTACGGGTTGGCTCCGGTCAGGGTGGTTTTGGACAGGAAGACCTGTTCCAGCTTCTGGCAGACGTCGGTGACGCCGGTCAGCTTCAATCCCTTGTAAAGGACGATGACGTCGCCGTTGGAGATGTTGAAGGGTTGCAGGTACGACGCCTTGCTGGCCAATTCCTGGATGATGGTGCGGACCATCATCTGACCAGCCGGGTCCTTGTCCTTCAACAGCGACAGATGCATGTGGATCAACCGCATGCCCTGCAATTCGCTTTTGGCGGAACGAAGCAGGTTGAGCAACTTGTCGTTGTCGAATTCAGGACGCTGGTCTTTGGCGGCGGCCACCGCCGCCTGCTTTTCCGTGGTGGAAAGGCGGACCCGGTCCCGTCCCATCGGTGGTTTTCCGCCAAACCTGCTCATTCCGTGTCTTCCCCCAAAGAAACCTTTTGTTCAAGCCGTCGCAATCAGCCTGCTTCATCACCGCTCAAACCCACCACCGCGCTCCACACCACCAGCCCCGATGATGAAGCCACGCAGTGGCCATTTTCGATACCTCGACGCGCGCGCGCGTCGGCAAAGACCCAGCCATCGACCCTGGTCGATTGTAAAAGGAACTTTCTTTAAGAAGCCCTTAAAGCGTGGTTAACGCTGAAATGCGACAAACACTCTCACGGTTGTCCTGTCCGCATCCAATCGACGCCATTGCAAATGGTCAAGTCTCCGCACACTCCGTTGTGGTGGTGTCAAGGGATGACCCAACCGGAACAATGCGCACGCGGCGATCCATAACCGCAAGCGCAATGCGGCCATGTTTCAGCGCCAGCGCATCGTCTCCGAACAGTTCACGCCGCCAGCCGTGAAGGGCCGGAACATCAGCGGTATCATCCGCCGCCATCGCTTCCAAATCGGCCGAAGACGCCACGAGTTTTGCCGCGACGTTGTGTTCATCACACTTCATCTTCAACAAAACGCGCAACAACTCGACGATGGGTTGCAAACCGGGGGGCGGTTCTTCGCGCGGCTCCACTCTGGGCAAATCACGATCCGGCAGATCCAGACCCGCCTGCACCGCAGCCAACACATCGGTTCCTTGGCGTCCTTCGGCGAAGCCGCGCCCCAGACCGCGCGTGCGGGCGAGGTCATCCACATTGGTCGGGGCATGGGCCGCGATTTCCAACAGCGCCTCGTCCCGCAGAACGCGCGAGCGCGGCTGGTCGCGACGCTGCGCCTCGCGCTCCCGCCACGCCGCCAGTTCCTTGAGGATCGCCATGAAACGCGGCTTGTTGGTGCGGACCTTCAGCCGCAACCATGAGCTGTCGGGATCCACCTGATAGGTGCGGGGGTCGGTGAGGATGGCCATTTCCTCCTCCAACCAATGCGACCGTCCCGAGCGGGCAAGGCGGCGCTTCAGCTTCTCGTAGGCCGGGCGCAGATGAATCACGTCCGACAGGGCGTAGGTCAGTTGCCGGTCGGTCAGCGGGCGGTGCGACCAGTCGGTGAAGCGGCTGGATTTGTCGATGCGTGCCCCGGCCAGCTTGGTGACGAGCGTCTCGTACCCCACGCTTTCGCCAAAACCGCAGACCATGGCCGCGACCTGGGTGTCGAACAAGGGGGTCGGAATGCGGCCTGACAGGTGCCAGAAGATTTCCACATCCTGGCGGGCGGCGTGGAACACCTTCAGAATCGCCGGGTCGTCCATCACCGCGTACAGAGGGGCCAGATCCATGCCCTCGGCGAGCGGGTCGATGGCGACCGCGCCGTTGGGGCCAGCGATCTGCACCAGGCAAAGCTGGGGCCAATAGGTCTTTTCCCGCAGAAACTCGGTGTCGACCGTGATGTATTCCGCCCCGGCCAGCGATTGGCAGAAGGCGTCCAGGGCGTCGGTGGTGGTGATGAGCGTCATGGTTGCTTCATACACGAGGCATCGGCCGCTTGAAAGCGTGCGCTTTGACCCGAACGGTCAGTCGGTGGTGTCGGTGGGAAAGGTCGCGTCGGCACCGCGCGCCGTCGCGGACGCCGCGTAGATGCGGCGGCGCAGATCGTTGATCGATCCCAACGGCTCATGCGCGCGCAGCGCGTTCCACGGGCTGAAGGCGACGCGCTCTCCCCGGTCGATGGTGTCGCGGACCGGTTGCGGCGGCAGGGTGAGTTGCGCGACCCGCTGATAGGGCCCGGTCCACGCCGGTCCATCCAGTTCCAGGGACTCGGCGTCGCCCTGTCGGAGTCGCACCAGAAAATCGAACAGGATGGGGCCGTCGTCGAGCCGGCTTTGCAGCTTTTCGGCAAAGCTGCGGCCCCGGGGACGCCGCAGGGTGGTGGGTGGCACCGGACAGCATTGAAACGTCATCGCACCGGACAGGCCCAGGCGGTAGGGGGCAATGCTGTGATAGATCATGCGGGACAGGTCGGGGGTGCGCGCGTGCTCAATCGCGACGGACAGCATGCTCTTCAGGCAGTCCCATCGGATCCGCCAGGGACGGAGTCCCGGCATCAGGTAAGAGGGCGCGATCAGGCTGAGCGGTGTGACCTGTTTGATTCCGTCCAGCGCCTGGAAAATGGCGACGGTGTCACGGACGGTGCTGGCGGGCAGGGTGGTGGCGTTGATCATCAGGAAATCCTGCTGCCCTTCCGGCGCGCCGTCGCACACCTCTCCCGGAACCCCGCGCAGTTTGATCGCCAGACCTCGGCTGTCAGGGTGTCGATCCTCCGCCAGCAAACCGCTGGAGAAGCGGACAAAGGCATCGTAACGGCCCGGCGCGGCGAACAACCCCTGACGCAGGGCCGGATCGGCGGGAGACTCGACGGTGAAGGTGCCGTTCAGGCAGGCGTGTCCCTTGTCATGGAGAATGCGCGGCAGGGAGCCATCCGGGCGCGGACGCTGAAAATTCCGCTGCATCAAGGCGACGAAAATGTCCCCCACAGCCCCCAGCGGGCATTGGGCGCTGTCGGTCGGCGGGCGCGAATCGGGACGGGGCATCAGCGGCCTCATGGAGCGGAGGGCAGGGGAAGGCTCACAAAGGTGCGTCTTTTTCGGCGTGCAACCGTTCGGGCATGCGGTAGCTGATGCCGCTGGCCTCGTGGAAGGAGACATCGAGCATGCGTTGGAACTGGCCGACCCGCCGCCGCGCTCCCAGCGTCGGCACCGCGCGGTACAGCCAGCGTTCCATCCGGTTGGTCCAGCGCAGAGCGGCGAGCACGCCAAAGGTCCGGCCCGGCGGGTAACGCAACCGGTCGGCCAGCTCATCGCCGATCAAGGCGCGGGAAATGGTGTAGATGCGCCGGACCAGCGCCTTTCGGGCATGCGGTGCGGTGATGCCCGCGACGACGGGGGCCGAGTTGATGAGTCCGTTCGCCAGGATGATCGATTCGATGTCCGGCGGTGGTTCGCAGAGCGCGCCGACGCGCTGCAACCGCAACGCCGAATCCAGATCGGTGAAGAGCAGGGCCGGATCCACTCCCATAAGCTGGCCCGAATAGCGCCAGATCATCATGAAGGACTCGCTCTCCTCCGCCGAGAGCGTCACGCCCAGGGCGCGGGCGCGTTCCAGAAGCAGGCCGGAAAAGGCGGCGGTGGCGTAGGCGATGTGCGCGGAGCTGAGCGGTGTTCCCCAGGCGGCGGCGTCCCAATCCTCCGACTCCGCCAGCAGGTGACGGATGCGCGCGTGGATCAGGCGGATGCGCACCGACAGCTTCCAGCCCTCGCCATGGCGTTCCAACCCGCCCGGCAGGAAGATTTCAACCAGATGCAGGTTGTTCTGCTTCAGCCGCCGCACGCCCTGGTCCACCAACCGCCCGGTGATGCTGAAGGATTTGGAGATCAGCGTGGAGAAGCCTTCCACCAGCACCGCCGCGACAAAGGCGCCCAGGAACATTTCCGAATTGCGGTGAAAGGCACGGCAACCGGGCAGCGCGCGGTCCGGGGAAAACCAGGGCGGTGGTGTTTCGATGTCGGCGAAAAAGGCGCGCACGGCGTCGGGCGCGTCGGACAGCGCGGACGGCCCGTCCTCGATCCCGCGCCGCATCCAGTCGCGTTGCAGCGGACCGGGGTGGGCGCGGAACGCCTCCATCACCGCGTCCGCCGCCGGATCGCCGATGGTGGTGTGGCGGACGTAAAGCGTGGCCAGATCGGCATCAATCCGTTGCGCGGTGGCAAAGCCGGTGCGGTAATCGCTGGGAATGATCATGCGGCGGCCCCCGGTGCCCGTTCCTGTCGATTGCGATCCTGTGGAGGCAGCCCATCCGGCGCAAGCGCCTTATGCCCGCTGCGCCGCGACCACAGGGCAATCGCTTGAACGAACGCTCATCGTTCCGCAAACAAGAATGGACGCGGATTTCACGGACAAAATGAGGGATTGCACGGATTTTCGACTCCAATGGCCTCCTGCATCCCGCCATGAGGTTTGTCGCCAGATCGGGAGCAAGGCAGATCGGGGGAGCGTTCCGCGAAATCCGTGAAAAAATCCGTGAAATTCGTGTCCATTCTTGTTTTGATCTGGTGCACGCTGCTTCAAGCGATTGCCTTGGCCGCGACCATGCGAAACGCGCCGGGCGGCTTGACATTCGCGCGCGTCCGGTGTGGTGTGTCGCACTCCATTTCCTTGCCGGAATCCGACCTTTTCAAGGTGTTTCGACCCATGCACCCCTACCGCACGCACACTTGCGGCCAGCTTCGTGAAGACAACGCCGGTGAGATCGTCCGCCTGTCGGGCTGGATCAACCGGAAGCGCGACCATGGACAGTTGCTGTTCATCGATTTGCGCGACCATTACGGCCTGACGCAGTGCGTGGTCGACACCTCCAACCCGGCTTTTGAGGTTGCCAACCGTCTGAAGCTGGAATCGGTCATCACCGTGACCGGCAAGGTGGTGACGCGCACGGCGGAAACCACCAACGACAAGCTGCCGACCGGCCGGATCGAATTGCAGATCGCCGACCTGGAGATCCAGGGCGAGGCGGAGCAAATCCCGTTGCAGGTCAACCAGGAGGCCGACACCGGCGAGGACATGCGCCTGCGTTACCGGTTCCTGGATCTGCGCCGCGAGCGCATCCATGAAAACATCCTGCTGCGGTCGCGCGTCATCGCGTCGGCCCGCCGCCGGATGATCGACCAGGGTTTCACCGAATTCCAGACGCCGATCCTCACCGCCTCGTCGCCGGAGGGTGCCCGCGACTATCTGGTTCCCAGCCGCAACCATCCCGGCAAGTTCTACGCCCTGCCGCAGGCCCCGCAGCAGTTCAAGCAATTGCTGATGGTCGCCGGGTTCGACCGCTATTTCCAGATCGCCCCCTGCTTCCGCGACGAGGACGCCCGCGCCGACCGCAGCCCGGGTGAGTTCTACCAGCTTGATTTCGAGATGTCCTTCGTCACCCAGGAAGACGTCTTCGCCGCCATCGAGCCGGTCCTGCACGGCATTTTCGACGAGTTCGGTGGGTTCCGCCGCGAGACCAAGCCGGTCATCGATCAGGCTCCGTTCCGCCGGATCAGCTACGCCGAATCGATGCTGAAATACGGCAACGACAAGCCCGATCTGCGCAACCCGCTGGTCATCACCGACGTGACCGAGGTGTTCAAGCGCGACGACGTGGAGTTCCGCGCCTTCAAGCAGACGGTGGAGAAGGGCGGCGTCGTCCGCGCCATCCGCGCGCCGAAGGTGTCCGACAAGCCGCGCAGCTTCTTTGACAAGCTCAACGACTGGGCGCGCGGTCTGGGCGCTCCGGGCCTGGGTTACATCATCATGGAAGGTGCGGCGGGCAAGGGACCGATCGCCAAGTTCGTCCCGGAGGCCGCCCAGGCCGCCCTGCGCGATCTGGTCGGGCTGGAAGACGGCGACGCCGTGTTCTTCGTCTGCGATCAGGTCGGCCCGGCGAGCAAGCTGGCCGGTCTGGCCCGCACCCGCATCGGCGAGGAGCTGGACCTCATCGAGAAGAACGCGTTCCGCTTCTGCTGGATTGTCGATTTCCCGATGTTCGAACTCGACGAAGAGACCAACAAGATCATCTTCAGCCACAACCCCTTCTCGATGCCGCAGGGCGGCCTGAAGGCGTTGCAGGAAAAGAACCCGCTGGAGATCAACGCCTATCAGTACGACATCGTCTGCAACGGCGTCGAACTGTCGTCGGGTGCCATCCGCAACCATCTGCCGGAAGTGATGTACAAGGCGTTCGAGATCGCCGGTTATCCGCCCGAGGAGCTGGAAGCGCGATTCGGCGGCATGCTGAGCGCGTTCAAGCTGGGCGCGCCGCCGCACGGCGGCTCCGCGCCGGGCATCGACCGCATCGTCATGCTGCTGGCCGATGAGCCGAACATCCGCGAGGTCATCGCCTTCCCGCTGAACCAGCGCGCGGAAGATCTGCTGATGCAGGCCCCGGCCCCGGTCGATCACGCCCGGTTGAAGGAACTGCATCTCAAACTCGACCTGCCCAAGCCGAAGGTCGCCGCGCCGCAGGCGTAAGGGGGCCGATCAGACACGTCGACGGATCGGGCCGCGCTGCACAGGCGCGGCCCGTTTCGTTCGGGCGGTCGCCCGTGGAGTGTGCATGGCTGCCCTGTGACAAGCACGGGAATCCCCGCAACCCCTGCGTCCACCCGTGTTTTTTCCCGCCATCGCTGTTGCCAAACCCGGATGGGCGGGCTATGAAAGCGCCGTCGTCAAAACCTCACGCGAGCTGGCGGACCCTTGGCTTTGCGCCGAAGGCCCGCTCCGGTGTTCACATCCGTGAACAGACGCTTGCGGCGGATCAACCGGAAAAAGGGATTTTTCCATGGCTATGCCCACCTTCACCATGCGCCAGCTGCTGGAAGCCGGCGTCCACTTCGGCCACCACACCCGCCGTTGGAACCCGAAGATGAATCAGTACATCTTCGGTGTGCGCAACGGCGTTCACGTCATCGACCTGGAACAGACCGTTCCGATGCTGCACCGCGCCCTCCAGGCCGTGCGCGACGTGGTCGCCGGTGGTGGTCGTGTGCTGTTCGTCGGCACCAAGCGTCAGGCGCAGGAGCGGGTTGCTGAAGCCGCCTCGAAGTGCGGCCAGTACTACGTCAACCACCGTTGGCTCGGCGGCATGCTGACCAACTGGAAGACGATCTCGCTGTCGATCAAGCGCCTGCGCGAGATGGAAGAGCGTCTGAGCGTTGACACCTCGGGCCTGACCAAGCGCGAAGTCCTGGAGCTGACCCGCGAGCGCGACAAGCTGGAACGCGCCCTGGGCGGCATCAAGGAGATGGGCGGCCTGCCGGACATCATCTTCATCATCGACACCAACAAGGAGTCGATCGCGGTCAAGGAAGCCAACAAGCTGGGCATCCCGGTCGTCGCGGTCCTCGACAGCAACTCCGATCCCGATGGCGTGGCGTTCCCGATCCCCGGCAACGACGACGCCCTGCGCGCGATCGACCTGTATTGCGACCTGGTGATCGGTTCGGTCCTCGACGGTCTGCAGGCTGAAATGAGCGCCGCTGGCATCGACGTCGGTGCCCGTGAAGACGCTCCGGCCGAGCAGCTGCCGGAAGAAGACGCCGCCGAAGCCGCCCAGGCCTGAGCCTGAGCGACGAAGGGGGCAGCCGGGCCTGTTCGATGGCCCGGCTGCCCTTTTTGTGTGGCGCGACACCCGTTTTTTGTTCATGACGATCACGCGGTCCGACGAAGGATCGCTTGCCAAGGAAGAGGGCGCAACATGGCCGAGATTACCGCCTCGCTCGTTAAGGAACTGCGCGAGAAGACCGGCGCGGGCATGATGGATTGCAAGAAGGCGCTGAACGAGACCCAGGGCGATCTGGAAGGCGCGGTTGACTGGCTCCGCAAGAAGGGCCTTGCCGCTGCCGCCAAGAAGTCGGGCCGCGTCGCCGCCGAAGGTCTGGTTGCCGTCGCCACCGAAGGCACCAAGGGTGCCGTCGTCGAGGTGAACGCCGAGACCGATTTCGTGGCCCGCAACGACAAGTTCCAGGGCTATGCCGCCACCGTCGCCACCCTGGCGCTGGCCGGTTCGGGCGACGTGGAGGCCCTGAAGGCCGCCGCCTATCCGGGGACCGCGCACACCGCCCAGGATGAGCTGACCGCCCTGATCGCCACCGTTGGCGAGAACATGAACCTGCGCCGCTCGATCACCCTGTCGGTCAACGCCGGTGTGGTCGTCAGCTATGTCCACTCGGCGATCGCGCCGGGCCTGGGCAAGATCGGTGTGCTGGTCGCGCTGGAATCGACCGGCGACGCCGCCAAGCTGTCCGATCTGGGCAAGCAGATCGCCATGCACATCGCCGCCGCCCGTCCGGAAGCCCTGGACATCGCCGACGTCGACACCTCGGCCCTCGACCGCGAGCGCAACGTCCTGATCGAACAGGCCCGCGCCACCGGCAAGAAGGAAGAGTTCATCGGCAAGATGGTCGAAGGCCGCATCCGCAAGTACTACGAAGAAGTGTGCTTGCTGGAGCAGGTCTACGTCATCGACGGTGAGACCAAGGTCCGCAAGATCGTTGAGAACGCCGCCAAGGACGTCGGCGCTCCGGTGACGCTGACCGCGTTCGCCCGCTTCGCGCTGGGCGAGGGCATCGAGAAGGCCCAGAGCGACTTCGCCGCTGAAGTCGCCGCGACCGCCGCCGGTCAGGCCTGATCCAGACGGCGCTTCCGGCCGCAAGCCGCATTCCGCAACAGCACAGGAGCGTTTCCCCCATGGTCGAGACCACCGGGACCACCGCGCCGAACAGCAACCGTTACAAGCGGGTGCTTCTCAAGGTGTCGGGCGAGGCGTTGATGGGTCAACGCGACTACGGCCTCGATCCGGATATGGTCAACCGCGTCGCCAACGAGGTGAAGGCGGTGATCGAGCTGGGTGTCCAGGTCTGCCTGGTCATCGGCGGGGGAAACATCTTCCGTGGTGTCAAGGGTGCGGCGGGCGGCATGGAGCGCGCCTCGGCCGACTACATCGGCATGCTCGCCACCGTGATGAACGCGCTGTCGATGCAGAGCGCGTTGGAACGGATCGGTGTGACCACCCGCGTGCAGTCGGCCATTCCCATGTCGTCGGTGTGTGAGCCGTACATCCGGCGTCGTGCGATCCGTCACATGGAAAAGGGCCGTGTGGTGATCTTCGCCGCCGGAACCGGCAACCCCTTCTTCACCACCGACACCGCCGCCGCGCTGCGCGCGTCCGAAATGGGTTGTGACGGGCTGTTGAAGGGCACGCAGGTCGATGGCGTCTACACCGCCGATCCCAAAAAGGATCCGAACGCCGAGCATTACGACCGTCTGACCTACATGGATGTCCTGACCAAGGATCTCCAGGTCATGGACGCGTCGGCGATTTCCTTGGCGCGCGAGAACCACATCCCCATCTTGGTGTTCTCGATCCACACCCCTGGTGCTTTCGCCGAGGTCATGCAAGGCCGTGGCAAGCACACCATCATCACGGAAGAAAGGGAGTAGACCCGTGGCTGCGCCCGACATCTCGGATCTCAAGCGCCGCATGGAAGGCGCGCTTGAAGCGTTTCGCAAGGAATTGACCGGTCTGCGCACCGGTCGTGCGTCGTCCAGCCTGCTGGAGCCGGTCACGGTCGAAGCCTATGGCAACCGGATGCACCTGAAAGAGGTGGCGACGGTGTCGGTTCCCGAGCCGCGCCTCATCAGCGTGCAGGTGTGGGACCGTGGCATGACCAAAGCTGTGGAAAAGGCCATCCGGGACTCCGGTCTGGGCCTGAACCCGCAGGCCGAAGGCCAGGTCATCCGCGTGCCGCTGCCCGATCTGACCCAGGAGCGCCGCGCCGAGTTGGCCAAGGTCGCCAACAAATACGCCGAGCAGGCGCGCGTGGCGGTCCGCAACGTCCGTCGCGATGGCATGGATGGTCTGAAGAAGGCCGAAAAGGCCAGCGAGATCACCCAGGACGAGCACAAGACCCTGGCCGACAAGTTCCAGACGTTGACCGACCAGCATATCAAGATGGTCGACGACGCGCTTGCGGCCAAAGAAAAGGACATCATGCAGGTCTGATTCGGAATGCGCCACGCAGACGACAGCCTGACCAGCCGGACGCCCCCGCTGGGGGCACCCGCCCATGTCGCCATCATCATGGATGGCAATGGGCGTTGGGCCAAGGCGCGCGGCTTGCCGCGCACCGCCGGTCACAAAAAGGGCGTGGACGCGGTGCGTCGCACGGTCGAGGCCGCGCGTGAGCTTGGCATCGGCACCCTGACCATCTTCAGCTTTTCGTCGGAAAATTGGCGTCGTCCGGAAGACGAGGTCAAGGATCTGATGGGCTTGCTGCGCTTCTACCTGCGCAGCGAGGTTGCCGAACTGCACAAGGCGGGAATCCGCCTGCGCGTGATCGGGGAACGCTGTCGGTTGTCGGACGACATCGTGCGTCTGATCGACGACGCCGAAACGCTGACCCGCGACAACCGGACCATGACCTTGGTCGTCGCCCTCAGCTATGGCTCGCGGCAGGAAATCGCGTCCGCCGCACGGCGATTGGTCGAGGATGTGGCGGCGGGGCGCATCGCCGCCGACGCCATCGACGAGGATGCCTTGTCCGGCCGCCTGTTCACCGCCGACCTTCCCGACCCCGATCTCATCATCCGCACCAGCGGCGAAAAGCGGATCAGCAATTTCCTGCTGTGGCAGGCGGCCTATGCCGAACTGGTCTTCGTTGATACGCTGTGGCCTGACTTCACCAAGCGCGATCTGGAGGCGGCGATTGACGAGTTCCACCGACGGGAACGCCGTTTCGGCGCCACCACCGCCAGCACCCGCTAAACCCAGCGACCTCAAGGCGCGCGTTCTGTCCGCGCTGGTCATGGCCCCGGTGGTTCTTGGGGCGGTGTGGGCGGGGGGATGGGTGTTTCTTGCCCTGATTTTGCTCGGCGCGGTTCTCGCCGCGCTTGAATGGGTGGCGCTGGTTCCGTGCCATCGGCGCCCCTTGGCGCGCGCCGTGTCGGTGTTTGCCGTGGCCACGCTGCTGGTCGCCCAGACGGCGGCCGGTCCGTTGGCCGGGCTTGCCGCCGCCGTTGCCGGCGCGCTGGCAACCGCGTGGTTGGGCGGCGGCAAGGATCGGGCGCTGCTCGGCTTCGGCGTGATCTATGTCGGGGCGGGCGTGGCCGGGTTGCTGTGGCTGCGCGAACTGCCAGGGCAGGGGCTGGCGCTGTTCCTGTTCGCCATGCTGGCGGTCTGGGCCACCGACATTGGTGCCTACGCGGCGGGCCGGACCATCGGCGGGCCGAAGCTGGCCCCCCGCATCAGCCCGAAGAAAACCTGGGCTGGGTTGATCGGCGGCATGCTGTCCGCCGCGCTGGTCGGCTGGCTGGTCGCGTTGGTGGCCGGGGCCGCCATGCCCGCTTTGGCGCTGGTCGTCGGCGCGCTGTCGGCAGTGGTCGGGCAGATCGGTGATCTGTTCGAATCGGCGGTCAAGCGCCGCTACAACGTCAAGGACAGCGGCCACCTCATTCCGGGGCATGGTGGCATCCTGGACCGCATCGATGGGCTTCTGGTCGCCGCCCCGGTGCTGGCTGTGTTTCACGCGACCCTCGGAACGACTCTCTCATGGTGGTGACGACCAACAGCGGTGCGACGGCGGGCGTCGGACGGCGGCGCGTGACGATTCTCGGGTCCACCGGTTCGGTTGGAACCCAGACCGTCGATCTGGTGGCGCGCGACCCCGACCGCTTTCCGGTGGAGGCGCTGACGGCCAACCGCAACGTCGCCCTGCTGGCCGATCAGGCCAAGCGCCTGAACGCCCGTTTGGCGGTGGTCGCCGACCCCGCCGGATACGCCGAGTTGAAGGAGCGTCTGGCCGGAACCGGGATTGAGGCCGCCGCCGGTCCGCAAGCCGTGGTGGAGGCCGCCGCCCGTCCGTCGGACTGGGTGATGGCGGCCATCGTCGGATTCGCCGGGTTGGAACCGACGCTCGCCGCCATCCGGCGCGGGGCCATCGTCGCCTTCGCCAACAAGGAGGTTCTGGTTTGCGCCGGAGCCTTCATGATGGAGGAGGTGCGCGCCCATGGGGCGACCCTGCTGCCGGTGGACAGCGAGCATTCGGCCATCTATCAGGTCTTTGACTTCGTCCGCCCGGACAGCGTGGCGCGGTTGATCCTGACCGCGTCCGGTGGCCCGTTCCGCACCAAGGACCGCGCCTTCATGGCGACGGCCACGCGGGAACAGGCGGTGGCGCACCCGACCTGGGACATGGGTGCCAAGATTTCGGTCGACAGCGCCACCCTGATGAACAAGGGGTTGGAACTGATCGAAGCGCATTTCCTGTTCGACATCCCCGAACCGCGCATCGATGTCCTGGTCCATCCGCAATCGGTGATCCATTCGCTGGTCGAATACGTCGATGGCTCGGTTCTGGCCCAACTTGGCACACCGGACATGCGCACGCCCATCGCCTACGCCCTGGGCTGGCCCGCGCGGTTGGCAACCCCGGCGGAGCGACTCGATCTGACCAGGGCGGCGACGCTGACCTTCGAGGCGCCCGATCCGGTCCGATTCCCGGCCTTGCGCCTGACCCGGGCCGCCTTGCAAAGCGGGGGGAGCGCACCTACTCTTTTGAGTGCCGCCAATGAAGTGGCCGTTCAGGCGTTTCTTGACCGCCGGATCGGCTTCCTCGAAATCGAACGGATCGTCGAGGAGACGTTGACGGCGTTGCCCCACCGCCCGCTGCGTGATCTTGACGCGGTGCGCGAGGCGGACGCCGACGCGCGACGCGTCGCCGCTGCCCGTGTGCCGTCCTGATGCGTTCCGGCGGCGTCGGCAGCCGGTGATCCGCGATCAGGCCCCCAAGGGGCGCAGAGGCAAGGGGCGCAAAGGGTAGCATGGACATTCTCGGCGGTTTTTCGTCTTCGGTGCTGGCGTTCCTGCTGGTGCTGACCGTGCTCGTCTTCGTGCATGAGCTGGGCCATTACCTCGTCGCCCGCCGCAACGGCGTTCGGATCGAGGTGTTCTCCATCGGATTCGGGCCGGAGCTGTTCGGCTTCACCGACAAGGCGGGAACACGCTGGAAGATCAGCGCCTTGCCGCTGGGCGGTTATGTGAAAATGTTCGGCGACGCCGACCCGGCCAGCACGCCCGGCGCTCATCTCACCGCGATGACCGACGAAGAGCGCGCGGTTTCCTTCCATCACAAGCGTCTGGGGCAGCGCGCGGCGGTGGTCGCCGCCGGTCCGATCGCCAATTTTGTCTTTTCCATCACGGTGTTGGCCCTGTTGTTCGCCACCGCTGGGCAATCCTTCACGCCGCCCGACGTCGGCGGGGTGCAACCGGGCAGTGCGGCGGAACGGGCCGGGCTGAAGCCGGGCGACCTGATTCGCGCCATCGACGGAACGGAGATCCAGCGTTTTGAGGAAATCCGCGCGGTGGTGTCGATCAAGCCCGGTGAAGCTTTGCGCCTGGACGTCGAGCGCGACGGCAAAATGATCGCGTTGACCGCCACGCCCGACGCGCGCGAGGTGGTGGACCGCATGGGCAACAGCCACCGCGTCGGCCAGCTTGGCATCTCGCGCGGTGGATCGGACATGAAGCGCCACGATCCGTTGACCGCCGTCTGGCAGGCCGGGCGTGAGGTTTACGGCATGATTTCCGGGACCTTCACCGCGCTGGGGCAGATGATTGAAGGCTCGCGCGGTACGGAGGAGCTGGGTGGGCCATTGCGCATCGCCCAGATGTCGGGCGAGGTGGCGCAATCCGGCTGGTACCCGCTGGTGTGGTTCATGGCCTTCCTGTCGGTCAATCTGGGCCTGATCAACCTGTTTCCGGTGCCGATGCTCGACGGTGGGCACCTGCTGTTTTACGCGATTGAAGGGGCGCTTGGTCGGCCTCTTGGTGCGCGGGCGCAAGAATACGGTTTCCGCATTGGATTGGCTTTGGTATTAACGCTCATGGTCTTCGCCACGTGGAACGATTTGGTTCAGCTGCGCGTGGTCGATTTCTTCCGGGGATTGGTGTCTTAACCAACCCCCAAATGCCAGGGAGCGGTGATTTGCCGGTGTCGAGCAAAGTTCTGGTGGCGGGCCTGTTGGCCGGCTGCGCCATGACGACGGTGTCTGTTGCCCTTGCCCAGAGCGGTGCGCCGCTGACGGTGCCCGGCACGCTGGTCGCGCAGGTCTTTTCCGGCGGGACGGTGCGGGATATACGCGTCGAGGGCATTCAGCGAATCGAGGCGTCGACCGTCCGCTCCTATCTCACGATTCAGCCGGGCGACCCGTTTGACCCGGATCGGATCGACCGCTCGCTGAAGGCGCTGTTCAACACCGGTCTGTTTTCCGACGTGAATCTGAAGCGTCAAGGCGACGTTCTGGTCGTGGCGGTGGCGGAGAACCCGATCATCAACCGCATCGCCTTCGAGGGAAATCGGCGCATCGAAAAGGAGAATCTGGAAAAGGAAATCCAGCTTCGCCCCCGCGTCGTCTACACCCGCACGCGCGTTCAGAACGACGTCCAGCGCATCCAGGACATCTACCGGCGCCAGGGCCGTTTCGCGGCGACGGTGGAACCCAAGATCATCCAGCTCGACCAGAACCGCGTCGATCTGGTGTTTGAGATCAACGAAGGTGTGCGCACCGGCGTTCGCGGCATCACCTTTGTTGGCAACGAAAAATTCTCCGACGGGTCGTTGCGCGAGTCGATCCAGACCAAGGAGACCACGTGGTGGCGTTTCCTGAGTTCGGATGACAATTATGACCCCGACCGTCTGGCCTATGACCGCGATCTGCTGCGCCGCTTCTATCTGAAGGAAGGTTACGCCGATTTCCGCGTGGTGTCGGCGGTGGCCGAACTCACCCCGGATCGCGAGGCGTTCTTCATCACCTTCACGATCGAAGAGGGTGAGCGCTACAAATTCGGCAAGATCGACGTCAAGACCCAGATCAAGCAGATCGACCCGTCGCAGTTGTCCGATATCCTGACCACAAAGGAAGGGAGTTGGTACAACGCGCAGGAGGTCGAGAACACCATCACCAAGCTGACCAACGCGGTCGGCGATCTGCAATACGCCTTCGTGGACATTCGCCCACGCATCACCCGCAATCGCGAAAACCAGACGGTTGACATCACCTATGAGGTGGTGGAAGGCCCGCGCGTGTTCGTGGACCGCATCGACATCAATGGCAACGTGCGCACGCTGGACAAGGTGATCCGCCGTGAAATGCTGCTGTCGGAAGGCGATCCCTTCAACGCGTCCAAGCTGAAGCGCTCCGAACAGCGCATCAAGGATTTGGGGTATTTCGAACGGGTGAACATCACCACGGCGGAAACCAGCGTCCCGGATCGATCGGCGATCAACGTCGAGGTGGCGGAACAATCGACCGGCGAAATCTCCATCGGTGCCGGTTTCTCGACCTCCGACGGTCCGCTGGGCGATTTCTCGATTCGCGAGCGCAATCTGCTGGGCCGTGGCCAGGATCTGCGCCTGGGGGCCACCATCTCCGGCAAGCGCCAGGAATACGACATCTCCTTCACGGAACCGTATTTCATGGATCGCGACATGTCGGCGGGCGTCGACCTGTTCCGGGTGCGTCGCAACTATCAGAACGAAAGCTCCTTCAACGAAAAGAACACGGGCTTTGCGCTGCGTCTGGGCTTCCCGTTGAGCGAGCATCTGCGCCAGCGCGTGTATTACCAGCTTCAGGACACGCTGATCGAAGAGGTGGCTTCCACCGCGTCGAAATGGGTCAAGGAGCAGCGGGGCGAGCGCTTGACCTCTCTCATCGGTCAGGAACTGACCTATGACATGCGCAACAGCAAGCTGACGCCGACCGAGGGTTATTACATCCGCTTGACCAACGACATTGCCGGTCTTGGCGGGTCGGTCCGCTTTCTGCGCAACCGGTTGAGCGGTGGTTATTACCTGCCTTTGGGCGCTGAAAACTGGGTTCTCAGCACGTCGGGTGAACTGGGTTACATCCTGGGTCTTGGGCAGAAGGTCGCGCTGTCCGACCGCTTCTTCATCGGTGGTGACACGCTGCGCGGCTTCAACACCGCTGGCATTGGTGCCCGCGACATCTCGACCGGTGACGCGCTGGGCGGCACGCGTTACGCCCGCGCCTCGGTGGAAATGAGCTTCCCCTTTGGTCTGCCGGAAGAGTTCGGCCTGTTGGGCCACGCTTTCACCGACGCAGGCACGCTTGGCAAGTCCGGTGTCACCGACCCGGTGGTCAAGGAAAACGAGTCGATTCGCGTGTCGGTGGGCACCGGCGTGTCGTGGAAGTCCCCGTTCGGGCCGATCCGGCTTGATCTGGCGCTGCCGCTGCGCAAGGAAAGCTACGACAAGAAGGAACTCATCCGCTTCAGCTTCGGAACCAGGTTCTAACATGCAAGTCAGCATTTTCCAGACGGCGGTTCGCGCCGCCGCGCTTTCCGCCGCGATCAGCGCCGGTTTGTTCCTGGCCGCTCCGGTGGCGTTCGCCCAGGAGGCTCCGAAGCCCGATGCGGCCAAAGCGGCCGAAGCGGCGAAGGCGGCGGAGTTGAAGGCTCCCGTCATCGCGGTGATCGACGTGCAGAAGGTGATGCAGGAGTCGAACGCCTCCAAGAGCATCACCAAGTCCTTCGAGGCTTTGCGCGACACCTACCAGAAGGAAATTTCCGGTCTGGAAGACAAGCTGCGCAAGGGAGAGGACGAGTTGCGCAAGCAACAGACGGTTCTCTCGGCGGACGCGTTGGCCAACAAGCGCCGTGACTTTGAAAAGCAGGTCGCGGACGTCCAGAAGACGGTGCAAACGCGCAAGCGTGTGCTGGAAACGACGCTGAACGATGCAATGGCCGTCGTTCACAAGACCATGGTCGAGGTGGTTGCCGACATCGCCCGCGAACGTGGAGCCAATCTGGTGTTGGCGCGCCAGCAGTTTGTTCTGGTGGACACGCAGCTTGACGTGACCGACGCGGTGATGGACCGGGTGAACAAGAAGCTCCCGCAAGTGGCGCTGAACGTTCCCAAGCAGTAAGCTCGCCCGATTGATCGGAAGGCCGCCATCGTCCTCTGCACAGGATGGTGGCGGCTTTTTCCGTAAGGGATGGCGGTCGTTGCGAGTGCCGCGAAAATGCGGCATGAAGACGGGCGTCGGAATCGGTGCGGCGGTGATCCGTTGGGAACGGCACCGGGTTCCGTGATAACCTCAGGCGGTGTTTGGAAAGGTGGGCGGCCGGATTATGGACGCAACGGCAGAAAACAATTCGCAAGACAAGCGGATGGCGGACATCGACGTTGTCCGCATCATGGAAATGATTCCGCACCGCTACCCGATCCTGATGATCGAGCGGGTGGTCGACATCGTGCTGGGCGAAAGCGCGGTGGGCGTCAAGAACGTCTCGATCAACGAGCCGTATTTCCAGGGCCATTTCCCCTCCCGTCCGGTCATGCCCGGTGTTCTCATCATCGAGGCGATGGCCCAGACCTCCGCCGTTCTGGTGGTTGGCACGCTTGGCAAGGACGCGGAAGGCAAGCTGGTCTATTTCATGACGGTGGATGAGGCGCGGTTCCGCCGCCCGGTGACGCCGGGCGACACGCTGCACATCCACGTCACCAAGCAGCGCCAGCGCGCCAACGTCTGGAAGTTCAAGGGTGAAGCCAAGGTGAACGGCGTTCTGGTCGCCGAAGCCGTCTATTCCGCCATGATCCTGGACGAGAAATGACCACAACCATCCATCCGTCCGCCATCGTCGATCCGGCGGCGTCGCTGGGCGAGGGCGTTTCGATCGGCCCCTTCTGCGTCGTCGGCCCCCAGGTCGAACTCGGCGATGGCGTGCGGCTGGTGTCCCACGTCGCCGTTGATGGGCGCACGCGGATCGGGGCCGACACGGTGATTTATCCGTTCGCCTCCATTGGCCACCGCCCGCAGGATTTGAAGTTCCACGGCGAGCCGTCCGAACTCATCATCGGCGCGCGCAACCAGATCCGCGAGCATGTGACGATGAATCCCGGAACCGAGGGCGGCGGCATGCTGACCAAGGTTGGGGATGACGGGCTGTTCATGATGGGATCGCACGTTGCCCATGATTGCATCGTCGGCGATCACGTCATCATGGCCAACAACGCCACGCTCGGCGGCCATGTTGTGTTGGGTGACTACGTCATCATCGGCGGCCTGTCGGCGGTGCGTCAGTTCGTGCGCATCGGCGCGCACGCGATGATCGGCGGCATGTCCGGCGTTGAGAACGACGTGATTCCCTTTGGCACGGTGATGGGCGACCGCGCCCGTCTGGCCGGGCTGAACATCATCGGGTTGGAGCGTCGCGGCTTCAAAAAGGACGACATCCACGCCCTGCGCGCGGCCTATCGCAACCTGTTCGGCCCGGAAGGCACTTTTGCCGAACGTCTGGACGAGGTGGAGCGCGATTTCGGCCAACGTGCGCTGGTGGCCGATGTGCTGGCTTTCATCCGTGCCAAGGAATCGCGGTCGCTCTGCCAACCCCGCGACAACTGACACCGGCGGGAACCGTCGGCATGGTCGAACGGAAAATGGCCATTCTGGCGGGCGGCGGCAGCTTGCCCGCCCGGATCGCAGCGGCGGTGCGCGGACAGGGGCGGGACGTGTTCATCGTCGCCTTCGAAGGTCACACCGATCCTGAAACGGTCGTCGGATGGCCGCATCTGTGGAGTCGCTTCGGCGCGGCGGGCGGCATCATCCGCCGTCTGCACGACGAGGGAGTCGGCGACATCGTGTTCGCCGGCCCGGTCAAGCGCCCTTCCTTCACTGAATTGCTGCCCGATTGGTGGACCGCCCGGTTCCTGGCGCGGGTCGGCACCCGTGCCTTG
Source organism: Azospirillum griseum (assembly GCF_003966125.1). GTDB lineage: Bacteria > Pseudomonadota > Alphaproteobacteria > Azospirillales > Azospirillaceae > Azospirillum > Azospirillum griseum. The sequence goes on along the minus strand of NZ_RXMA01000002.1, from coordinate 153,811 downwards.
GGCGACGATGGCTTGCTCCGCGCGGTGGCGCGGGAGTTGGAGGGGGAGGGCTTTCGCGTTGTTGGCCTGCACGACGTGCTGAAGGATTTGCTGACCGTTCCCGGTCCGGTCGGTGCCTTGACACCCGACGCGGAGGCCGAACGCGACATCGCGCGCGGCGTCCAGGTGGCTCGCGCCCTGGGCGATCTCGACGTGGGGCAAGGGGCGGTCGTTCAACAGGGGCTGGTTCTGGCGGTGGAGGCCATTGAGGGCACCGATGCCATGCTCGCGCGTTGCGCCGCTTTGGCTCGGCCCGGTCCGGGTGGCGTTCTGGTCAAGGTGAAGAAGCCGAACCAGGATCGCCGGGTCGATCTGCCGACCATGGGCGTGACCACGGTGGAGCGGGCGGCGGCAGCGGGGCTGCGCGGCGTGGCGATTGAGGCGGGCGGCAGTCTGTTGATCGACCGCGAGGCGGTGGCGGCGACCGCCGACCGGCTTGGTCTGTTTGTGGTCGGCATCGATCTTTCCACCGGGAGTGCTGAGTGACCGACCCGACCCCGCATGTTCCAACCCTGTTCGTGATGGCCGGGGAACCGTCGGGCGACGCGCTGGGCGCGCGGCTGATGGCGGCGACCAGGCGGTTGACCGGCGGGCAGGTCCGTTTCATCGGCATCGGCGGCGAAAAGATGATCGCCGAGGGGTTGGTCAGCCTGTTTCCCATGGGCGAACTCACCCTGTTCGGCGTGTTTGAACTGCTGCCGCACCTGCCCAACCTGATCCGGCGCATCGACCAGACGGCGGCCGAGATCCTGCGCGTGCGGCCCGACGCGGTGATCGGCATCGATTCGCCGGGCTTCACCCTGCGTGTTGCCAAGAAGGTCCGCGCGGCGCAGCCGTCCATTCCGCTCATCCATTACGTCGCCCCCACGGTGTGGGCCTGGAAGCCGAAGCGAGCGGCAAAATACGCGGCGATTTACGATCATTTGCTGGCGATCCTGCCCTTCGAACCGCCCTATTTTGAACGCGCAGGTCTGCCGTGCAGCTTCGTCGGCCATTCGGTGGTGGAAGGCGGGGCGGGGCGGGGCGATGGTTCCCGCTTCCGCGCCGCGCACGGTTTGGCGGACCGCGACCGTGTGGTCGTGGTGCTGCCGGGCAGCCGCAAGGGCGAGGTGGCGCGCCTGTTGCCGGATTTCCGCGCCACGCTGGAACGGTTGATGCCCCGCCATCCCAATCTGGTGGCGGTGGTCCCAACGGTGGCCACGGTGCGCGACCGGGTGGCCGCCGCGCTTGCCGATTGGCCGCTGCGCACCATCTTGGTGGAGGGCGACGCGGACAAACACGACGCCTTTGCGGCGGCGGAGGTGGCGCTTGCGGCGTCGGGCACGGTGGCGTTGGAGCTTGCCTTGGCCCGCTTGCCGTCGGTCATCGCCTATCGCCTGAACCCGATCACGGTGGCGCTCTATCGTCGGCTGATCCGGGTCAAATACGTCAATCTTGTCAATCTGATGCTTGACCGGATGCTGGTCCCGGAGCTGTTGCAGGAGGAGTGCCGCCCCGACCGTCTCGCCGACGCCCTTGGCCGCCTTCTCGACGATCCGCAGGCTCGCCAAGCCCAGATCGACGGTGTGGCGGAGGTGGCGCGCTGGTTGGGGCAGGGCGATGTTCCGCCCAGCGAACGGGCCGCCCGCGTCGTCCTGGATCTCGTCAGCCAACACCCCAACAGGGGGTAAGCCCGAAACGGGAAAGGTGGAACATGAGCAATTTTCGTTTGCTGCACACCATGCTGCGCGTGCTGGATCTCGACAAGTCCATCGACTTCTACACGCGCCTGCTGGGCATGACGCTGCTGCGCCGCACCGATTACGAAAGCGGCCGCTTCACCCTCGCCTTCGTCGGTTATGGTGACGAATCCGACACGGCGGTGATCGAACTGACCCACAATTGGGACCAGACCGAGCCTTACGCCATCGGCAGCGGGTTCGGTCACATCGCCTTGGGCGTGCCGGACATTCACGCCACCTGCGCGGCGCTGGCGGCGGAAGGGGTGTCGATCCCCCGCCCGCCCGGCCCGATGAAGCACGGCACCACCGTGATCGCCTTCATCGAGGATCCGGACGGCTACAAGGTCGAGTTGATCGAGAAGAAATAAGCTTCAGAGCCGACGGTAGAAGATCACCGCGTCGTGATAGCTGCCGTCGGCCTCCAGCGTGTGGGCGGGCAACAGACCGGCGCGCGTCCAGCCGGTGCGGCTGTAGAACGGTTCGCCATAATCCCCGGCGCGTGTGTCCAGTTGCAACAGGCTGCGGCCCAGCCCGCGCGCGACGTCTTCAAGCGCCTCCATCAAGGCCCGCGCCACGCCGCGTCCGCGCTGGTCGGTCAAGACCAGCAGCTTTTGCACCTCGGCCCGATGCGGTCCGTTCTGTTTGGCGCACAGCGCCAACTGCACCGATCCGATCACGCGGCCCGATTCATCGCGGGCGATCAGCAGATGATGATGGCCTGTGGCGAGGGCGGCGGCCACCCCATCCCAAAAGGCGGTGTTCCGCGCCGGATCCAACGGGTGGTGAAAGCCGACCGACGCGCCGCTTGCCACGGCGTCGGTCAACAGCGATTCCAAATCGGCGCGCACCTGCGGGTCATCCAACCGATCAAGGCGCGCGATGGCAAGGGAAGGGGGAGTGTGTGTGTCCATGCCCGAATCTTCCCCTGGACCTGGTGTCCGGTCCATTGACTTCGAAACGGGTGGGTGTGAGGATTTCTCACAGCTCTTTGGCGGCTTGACGCACGCATCATGTCCCGTTTGCCCCTGACCGCGCTCGCGGCCTTCGAAGCCGCCGCTCGCCACGGCGGCATGACCCGCGCGGCCGATGAGCTGGGGCTGACCCATGGCGCGATCAGCCGCCAGGTGGGGGACCTGGAAAAGCGGCTGGGTGTGCGGTTGTTCGATCGCACGCCGCGCGGTCTGGTCCTGACCGAGGCCGGGCGGGAGTTGGCGCGCGCCTGCACCAGCGGTCTGGGCCGGATGACGGAGGCGTTCGACCGGGTGGCCAGCGGCGGGCCGTTGCGCCTGCGGGTTGCGGCACCGCGCGCCTGGGCCGCACTGTGGCTGGTCCCGCGCCTGCCGGGTTTTCTGGCCGACTGGCCGGGGTTGCGCGTGGATCTGGACGGCAGCAACCACGATCGCCCGGCCGAGATGGAAAGCGGCTGGGTGGTGGTGCGCTATGTGCGTGGCGGCGATCCGGTTCCCGAGGGGATCACGCTGTCCGAAGACGGGCTGTTGCCGGTGTGCGCTCCCGCTGTTGCGGCACGGCTGCGGCAGCCAGCGGATTTGCTGACGGGGGCCACATTGCTGCACGTTCACGAATGGCCGGATTGGAGTGTGTGGAAGGCGGCGGCGGGGCTGGACGCGCTGGACGTGTCCGGTGGCCTGAGCTTTTCCGATTCGGTGATGGTGATGCAGGCCGCCGAAGCCGGTTTGGGGGTGGCGTTGGCGCGGCCATCGCTGGCGTTGTCGGCGCTGGCCGCCGGGCGGCTGGTCTGCCCCTTTGGGCCGCTGGCGGCCTGCGGGGATCGTTACGTGTTGTCCGCGCCAGCGGTCGGGCAGGCGCGGCGGTTGCCTTTGGCCTTTCGCGCGTGGCTGGTGGCCGAGGCGGCGAACGATCATCGCAATTTGGACGTCGTTGCCCTCAAGCGTGATGGTGCAACTCAAGAGTAATGTTCTCCTTCCGGTTTGCTGCTTTGGCACGCTTTTTGCTGAACCGCTCCTTGAACAGCGGGGGCTGTGAAACCGAAAGGGGGATGTTCGATGTCGGATCAAGGCGTGTATTTGGGCAACTCAACCATGAAGGCGTTTCCGCTTGATCCATCAAGCTACAAGCCTTTCAAGGTAGCGGAGGCCTCGGAAGAGGTGTTTCAAAGCTTTCTGGAGGCTGGCGAGCGTGCGCTGAGATCCAGCCATTTCATTCTGCCGGACATCAGGAATCATCCAGCCTATCAGGACTTCGCGCGCGTGATGGTCAACGGCAAAGAGGTTGCCCGTGTGAACAATCATGGTGTGGTGACAATGCCCAACAGCGTCGCGGCAAAAGTGGATGGAACCTTGCCCAATCAGACACCCAGCGGTGGAACAGGGCCAACCCTGGCGAAAATGCGGGCCGAGGTCATCGCACGGGCCATGGGGGGAACCATAAAAATGGCCGAAACCGCCATCACACAGCAGCAATATGATGGCTTGGACATGCCAAAGGCAACGGTTGATGAGGAAGCGGTGAAGCGTGACCCCGAGTATCAAAATCTTCAGGATTTGAAAAAGGCTCGGCTTTTGTTTCTGGCCCAGCAGTTGGCGTCCCAATCGGTGGGATGATTCTGCCGACGGGACAATTTTGCCGAGACATTTTCTGATTGCGCGGACTACGACGTCCGTCGGAACCGCGCCCGGTAGGTGGTGGGGCTGAGGCCGACGCGTTGGCGGAAATGGTGGCGCAGGGTGGCCGCTGTGCCGAAGCCGACGCGGGTGGCGACCTCCTCCACCGACAGATCGCCGTCCTCCAACAGGCGGCGGGCGTGGGCCAGCCGTTCGGTCAGCAGCCATTCGCCGGGGGTCAGACCGGTCAGGGCGGAAAAGCGGCGCAGGAAGGTGCGCAGGCTCATCCCCGTCCGTTCGGCCATGGCCGCCAGACTGTGGTCGTCGGCCAGATGGGCGCGCAGGTGATCAAGCAGCGGGGCAAGCCGCGCGCCTTCCCGCGCCGTCGGCACTGGGGTGTCGATGAACTGCGCCTGCCCGCCTTCCCGGTGCGGTTGGACCACCAGACGGCGGGCGACGCTGTTGGCGGCCTCATGGCCAAAATCCCGACGGACCAGATGCAGGCACAGGTCGATCCCGGCGGCGCTGCCCGCCGAGGTCAGGATGGTCCCCTCATCGACGTAGAGCACATCGGGCACGACCTGGATGTTCGGGTGCAGGTCGGCCAAAGCCTGGGCGTAACGCCAGTGGGTGGTGGCCCGCCGCCCGTTCAGCAGCCCGGTGGCGGCCAGCACGAAGGCCCCGGAGCAGATCGACAGCAGGCGGGCACCGCGCGCGTTGGCACGCTTCAACGCGGCGACCAACGGGTCGGGAACCGGGGTGCGCGCGCCGCGCCAACCGGGGATGACGATGGTGTGGGCGTCGTCGAGCAGGTCCAACCCGCCATCGACCAGAATCCGGACTCCCCCCATCGCCCGCAGCGGGCCGGGATCCAGCCCGGCGACGGCGAAACGGTACCAATCCGGCCCCAACTCCGGCCGGGGCAGGGCGAACATCTCCACCGCGACGCCGAATTCAAAGGTGCACAGCCCGTCATAGGCCAGGGCCACGACCAGCGGGGCGGTGTCGGGGGAAGGGGCGTGGTCGGCGGCGCGTGTGTTTGGCATGATCCTGACGGTAGCTGTCCAGAGCGCCACTTTCCAGCCCGACGTGATCCGGCGATGCTGGCGTCACATCAACTCCCAATCACACCCACCGCATCGGAGTCTGTCATGCCCAGTCTGGTCAGCGAAATCGCCGCCGCCCCGTCGGAGGACGCCGCCGCCCATTTTGCCCGTCGCCTGTCGTTTGAAACCGATTGCTGGGATGTGCACAACGCGCTGTCCACCGGGGCGCAGGATTTCGTGCTGCTGGACGTGCGTGGCCCGGCGCTCTACGGCGAACGCCATGTGCCGGGCGCGCTCAACCTGCCGCACGGCAAGATGACCGAGCGGAAGATGGCGGAATGGCCAGACGGCACGCTGTTCGTGGTCTATTGCGCCGGTCCCCATTGCAACGGCGCGGATCGCGCGGCGCTGCGTCTGGCCCGGCAGGGGCGTCCGGTCAAGCTGATGATCGGCGGAATCACCGGCTGGGCGGATGAGGGGTTCGCCTTCGCCACCGGTGTCGAACCCGGCACGGTGCGGTCGGTCGGCGAATAGACGGACTCACACGAAACGAATGGTCTGGCCGGACGGGCGTGTCAGACCAGTATGATTCCGGCGATCAAGGCCAGGATCACGACGTAAACCAACAGACGACGCACGCGCCACCCCAGTGGCGCGGCGTTGTCGTTTGCGGGCGCGGGCAAGCGCACGCGCCGCACGGGCACGATGTACGCCATGGGGTCCTGGGCGGCTCCGTTGGAGCCACCCATTCCCTTGCTGGCGGTCGGCCGGTTAGCCACGCTCGGCCAGCGGCACGAAGGCGCGCCGGGTCTCGCCGGTGTAGAGCTGACGCGGACGGCCGATCTTCTGCACCGGATCCTCGATCATTTCCTTCCACTGGCTGATCCAGCCGACGGTGCGGGCCAGCGCGAACAGCACGGTGAACATGCTGGTCGGGAAGCCCATCGCCTTCAGGATGATGCCCGAGTAGAAATCGACGTTCGGGTACAGCTTCTTCTCGATGAAATATTCATCGGTGAGCGCGATGCGCTCCAGCTCCATCGCGATGTCGAGCAGCGGCTCGTTCTTGATGCCCAGCTCGCCCAACACTTCGTGGCAGGCTTGGCGCATGACCTGGGCGCGCGGGTCGTAGTTCTTGTAGACCCGGTGGCCGAAGCCCATCAGACGGAAGTTGTCGTTCTTGTCCTTGGCGCGGCGGACGCATTCGGGGATGCGGTCCACGGTGCCGATCTCTTCCAGCATCTTCAGAACGGCTTCGTTCGCACCACCATGGGCGGGGCCCCACAGCGAGGCGATGCCGGCGGCGATGCAGGCGAACGGGTTGGCGCCCGACGAACCGGCCAGACGGACGGTCGAGGTCGAGGCGTTCTGCTCGTGGTCGGCGTGCAGGATGAAGATCTTGTCCATGGCCTTGGCCAGGATCGGGTTCACCTTGTACGGCTCGCACGGGGTGCCAAAGGTCATGTACAGGAAGTTTTCCGCATACGACAGGTCGTTGCGCGGGTACATGAAGGGCTGGCCGACCGAGTATTTGTAGGCCATCGCGGCGATGGTCGGCATCTTGGCGATCAGACGGTGCGCGGCGATCTTGCGCTCCACCGGCTTATTGATGTCGGTCGAGTCGTGGTAGAAGGCCGACAGCGCGCCGACGACACCGCACATGATCGCCATCGGGTGGGCGTCGCGACGGAAGCCGCTGTAGAAGCGGGTCAGCTGCTCGTGCACCATCGAATGGCGGCGCAGGATGCTGTCGAACTCGGCGCTTTCGGCGGCGGTCGGCAGATGGCCGTTCAGCAGCAGGAAGCAGACCTCCGGGAAGGTCGACTTGGCGGCCAGTTCATCGATCGAATAGCCGCGATGCAGCAAAACCCCTTCATCACCGTCGATGTAGGTGATCTGCGATTCGCAGCTGCCGGTCGAGGTGAAACCGGGATCGTAGGTGAAACAACCGGTCTCGGCGTAGAGCTTGCGGATGTCGATCACGCTCGGCCCGATCTTGCCGTCGAGGATCGGCATCGTCACTTGCTTGCCCGTGCGATTGTCCGTCAGTGTTACGGTGTTCGACACGTCCTTGGTTTGGGTCATCTCGGCACGTCCTTATCGTTGAGCGGTGGGCTTGGTGCCCTTTTTTCGTCGGCGCAGCATAGTTCCATGCCGCACCGATGGCAACGCACGGAAATGACCTTTATGCTGCAACTGCTGCATCGCGGATGCGAGCGAGCGTCTCCTCCCGGCCCAGCAATTCCGCCACCTCGAAAATCGGCGGCGAGACCGTCGATCCGGTCAGCGCGGCGCGCAGCGGTTGGGCGATTTTGCCCAGCTTTTCCCCGCGTTCCTCGGCAAAGGCGCGCACCTGTGCCTCCAAAGCCGCCGCCGTGAAATCAGCCTCCTGGGCAAAGCGTCCGGCCAGTTCGGCCAGGACGGCGCGGCCCTTCTCGTCCAAGAGCGCGGCGGCCTTCTCGTCATAGGCCAGCGGACGGGCGGCGAGGTAGAATCGGGCGCTCTGCGCCAGTTCCACCACCGTGCGGGCGCGCTGCTTCAGCCCGTTCATCGCCCGCGTCAGAAGGTCGCGGTCGGTGTCGGTCAGGGCGCGACCCAGATCGGCTTCCAGGCGCGGCGCGATCAGCCCGACCAGACGGGCGTCGTCGGCCTGACGCATGTAATGGGCGTTGAGGCTGTCGAGCTTGGCGAAGTCGAATCGCGAGGCGGAACGACCGATGCCCTCCAGGTTGAACCACTCGATCGCCTGTTCGGTCGCGATGATCTCGTCATCGCCGTGCGACCAGCCCAAACGCAGCAGATAGTTGCGCACCGCCTCGGGCAGATAACCGAGGTCGCGGTAGGCGTCCACACCCAGCGCGCCGTGACGCTTGGACAGCTTGGCCCCATCGGCCCCGTGGATCAGCGGGATGTGGCCGAACTGCGGAAGATCCCAGCCCATGGCGTTGAAGATCTGGATCTGGCGGAAGGTGTTGGTCAGGTGATCGTCGCCGCGCACGACGTGGGTCACGCCCATGTCATGGTCGTCCACCACCACGGCCAGCAGATAGGTCGGCGTGCCATCGGCGCGCAGCAGGATCAGATCGTCCAACTGCGCATTCTGCACCGTCACCTCGCCCTGAACCAGATCCTTCAGAACGGTTTCCCCCTCCTGCGGGGCCTTCAGGCGGATGACCGGGGCCACGCCCGCCGGGGCGTCGGAGTCGGGGCGGTCGCGCCACCGGCCATCGTAGCGCATCGGCTGCCCGGCGGCCTTCTGCGCCTCGCGCATCTCGGTCAGCTCCTCCGGGCTGCAATAGCAGCGGTAGGCCTTGCCAGCGGCGAGCATCTGGTGGGCGACCTCGGCGTGCCGGTCCTTGCGGGCGAACTGGCTCACGGCCTCGCCGTCCCAATCCAGGCCCAGCCACTTGAGACCATCGAGAATCGCGTCCACCGCCGCGTCGGTCGAGCGTTGCCGGTCGGTGTCCTCGATCCGCAACAGGAACTTACCACCCATCCGACGGGCGTACAGCCAGTTGAACAGGGCGGTGCGGCCACCGCCGATGTGGAGAAAGCCGGTGGGCGAGGGGGCAAAACGGGTGACGACGGTCATCGGTGTCTCAATTCCGGGTTCGGCGCTGTTACAATGCAACAGGGCGCGCGATGGGCGCATCCGCGTTGTGTAACACAGCCGACCGGCTTCGGGGCAATGCCATGCGCGCATGGGCGTCAAAAGGATGACGGCGTCGGTGACGACGGAGCGGGACGGACGCCGTGGCGATGGCGGCGCGTTGACGGAGTCGTGGGACGATCCGCCGCCATCGGCGGGTGGACCGGTCGCGCGCGCGCTGGCCCCGCTGCGGCGTCTGGGGCGCTGGTTGGTGGAGGAGGTGGCGGCCGACCGGGAGCGTTGGGTGCTGTGGGGGCCGGTTGGGTTTGGCACCGGGGCCGCGCTCTACTTCGCCCTGCACGCGGAACCGCCCTGGTGGAGCGGGCTGGCGGCGGTCGGCGGCGCGGCGGTGTTGCTGATCGGGCTGCGGCGCTGGCTGGCCGCTGCGATTCTGGCGTTGGCCGGGCTGGTGGTGGCCCTGGGCTTTCTGGTGGCGCAGGCGGAAACCGCGCGCGTCGCCGCCCCGATCCTGACGCGCGAGCTGGCGGGCGCGGAGGTCACGGGGCGGGTGATGGCGGTGGAGCGGCGTCCGGGCGCGGTGCGGCTGACCCTGCGCGACCCGACGATCAGCCGTCTGAATCCCGAGGAAACGCCCAAAGCGGTGCGGATCCGCATCTCGGACCGGCACCCGCCGCCCGCACCCGGTGCCATGGTCCGGTTGCGCGCCAGCCTGTCGCCCCCGGCCCCACCCGCCGAGCCGGGGGCCTTCGACTTCCAGCGCCGGGCCTTTTTCATGGGGCTGGGGGCCACCGGCTTTTCGGTGGGCGGGGCGGAGACCATCGAAGCGCCACCGGTCACCGGCTGGTCGCGGGTGGCGGTGTGGTTCGAGCAGGCGCGGGGCCACATCGCCGCACGGGTCGCCGCCACCATCGCCGACCCGGTCGAGGCCAGCGTCACCGCCGCCCTGCTGAACGGCGAGGAGTTCGCCATTCCCGACGCGACGATGGACGCCTTCCGCTTCAGCGGGCTGGCGCATCTCCTGTCGATTTCCGGCCTGCATGTCGGCATCGCGGCGGGCATCCTGTTCTATGTGGTGCGCGCGCTGCTGGCGCTGTCGCCCTGGATCGCCCTGCGCTGGCCGATCAAGAAGATCGCCGCGCTGTTCGGCATCCTGTCGGCCTTGGCCTACACCCTGTTGGTGGGTGCGCCCTTGCCAACCGTGCGGTCGGTGCTGATGACCGGCATGGTGATGGGGGCGATCATGCTGGACCGCGATCCGCTCAGCATGCGGTTGGTCGCCTTTGCCGGGCTTGTCACCACCGCGCTGGATCCCGAGGGGATGCTCGGCCCTAGCTTTCAAATGTCCTTTGCCGCCGTGGTGGCGCTGATCGCGGTGTTCGAGCGCATTTCGGAACCGATGGCCGTGTGGCGGCGCGGCTTTGGCTGGTTCGGGCAATCGCTGATCTATGTCGGCGGAATCGTGCTGACCAGCGTCATCGCCACGTTGGCGACCTTGCCCTTCTCCCTGTTCCATTTTCAGCAGATCGCTTTTTACGGCGTGCTGTCCAACATGATCGCCATCCCCATCACCTCCTTTTGGGTGATGCCCTGGAGTCTGGTGGCCTACGCCCTGTTCCCTTTTGGCTGGGAGGCTCCGGCGGTGATCGCGATGAATTGGGGCGACCGGGCGGTGATCGCCACCGCCGTGTTCTTCGCCGGGTTGCCCTGGTCCTCCATCACCGTTCCGGCCATGCCGGTCGGTGGATTCGTCGCGGTGGTGCTGGGCGGTCTGTGGCTGTGCGGGTGGACGCGGCCCTGGCGCTGGCTGGGGCTGGTCGCGGTGCTGGGCGGGTTGGCCTCTCCGGCGCTGGTGGCGCGGCCCGATCTGTTGGTGTCGGGCGATGGCAAGCTGGTGGGGGTGCGCACGGCGTCCGGCCGCCTCAGCCTGTCCGCGAAATCGCCGGGCCGGACGGGGGAGACGTGGTTGCAGCGCGACGGCACCCCGCAAGCCGCCGATTCCTGGCCGGTCAGCGGGGGCGGCGCGGACGGCCGTTTGTCCTGCGACGCGTTGGGCTGTGTCTACCGGCTGCATGGCCGCAGCGCGTCGATTCTCCGCCTGCCCGACGCGTTGGACGACGATTGCGGGGCCACCGACGCCGTGATCGCTGCCGTTTCCGCCCGTGGCTGCCGCGCGCCGCTCGTGATCGACCGTTGGCGCTTGCGGCGGGAGGGCGCGCACGCCCTCTACGTCACGCCCGATGGTGTTCGGGCCGACAGCGTGCGCGACCATCGCGGGGACCGCCCCTGGACCGCGTCACGCCCATAGCGGCGGATCCGATCAGTATTTGCGGACCAGTCCGACCAGCTTGCCTTGAACCCGCACCCGGTCCGCCCCGAAAATTCGGGTTTCATAGGCGGCGTTGGCCGGTTCCAGCGCGATGGTGTTGCCCTTGCGCCGCAGCCGCTTGAGCGTGACCTCCTCCTCATCGACCAGGGCGACGACGATGGTCCCGTTCTCCGCGCTGTCGCAGCGTTGAATGACAATGGTGTCGTGGTCGAGAATCCCGGCCTCGATCATCGAATCACCGGCAACCTCCAGCGCGTAATGATCGCCGGGGGCGAGCATGGTGGCGGGGATGTCGACAAAGGCGGACTGGTCGCGCAGCGCCTCAATCGGGGTGCCGGCGGCGATCCGGCCATAGAGCGGCAGTTGGACGGTTTCCGCCGCCGGGGCTGACGCGATTTCCCGGCCGGTGAAGGCGAAATCAGCCTTGATGACGTTGGGCTGGAACTTGGCCCGCGCCGCAGCGGCGGCGGCCTTCAGCTTGGCGGCTTCGGCCCCCTCCGGCATGCGCAGCACCTCCAGCGCGCGGGCGCGGTGGGGCAGGCGGCGGATGAATCCGCGTTCCTCCAGACCGGTGATGAGGCGGTGAATGCCGGATTTGGACTTCAGCCCAAGCGCGTCCTTCATCTCATCGAAGGAGGGCGACACCCCGCCCTGGCCGAGACGCTCGTGGATGAACAGCAGCAATTCGTGCTGCTTGCGCGTCAGCATGGTTGCCTCCCGGCGGTCGCCAAATCATTGATAGAACAAAAGCAAAACGTTAGCTTGTGTTCTAGTTTGGTTCCGTTCGCGCGTCAAGGCGGATTATCGGGTCTGGGTTGTGGAGGCGACGCAAGCGCCGCTCAACCACACGGGTCAAAGCGGCCACGCGGGTCAGAGATTGCAGGATCCGCCGGTCAGCGGAACGATCTCCACCATGTCACCCGGTTGGGCCGCCGGGGCGTGGGGCGGGCGGACGACCAGACAATCGGCCTGGGCGAAGAGCGAGGTGATGGCGCTGTCCTGGCGGGCGAAGGGCGTGACCAGCGCCGCACCATCGGCGGCGGTGGACCGGGTGGCGCGCAAGTAGTCCTGCCGCCGGTCGTTGGCCTTCAGCGCGGTGGTCAGCCGGGCGCGCTGCGGCCCGCCGGGATCGTCCGGCGGCAAGCCCTGCAACACCCGCAGGATCGGGCGCAGGAACAGAACGCCGGTGACGCCGGTGGAGACCGGGTTGCCCGGCAAGCCCAGCAGCGGCACCGACCCGGCCCGACCGAACATCAGCGCCTTGCCCGGGCGCATGGCGATGGCGTGCACGTCCAGCGACACGCCCTTGTCGGCCAGCACGTCGCGCACAAGGTCGTAATCGCCCTGGGCGGCTCCCCCCGTCGTCACCAGCAGATCGCAGCCCACCGCCCCGGCGGCCATGGCGGCGACGCTTTCGGCGCTGTCGCGGGCGATGCCGAGGTTGAGCGCGGTCCCGCCCTGGGTGGCGATCAGCGCGCACAGGCCCAGCGCGTTGGTGCTGACGATCTGGCTCGGCCCCAGCGGGTCGCCGGGCATGGCGATCTCGTCGCCGGTTGCCAGCACCGCCACGCGCGGCCGCCGCCGCACGCTCAGCCACGGCACATTCGCCCCGGCGGCCAGCGCGACATCGCGCGCCGTCATCCGCCGCCCGGCGGGAATCAGCTCCTGGCGTTCGGAAAAATCGAACCCGGCCGGTCGGACGTAGCGCCCGGCGGTCACGGCGCGGCCCACCCGGACGACGCTGTCGTCGTCGGCGCAATCCTCCTGCATCACCACGGCGGTGGCCCCGCCGGGCATCGGCGCGCCGGTGAAGATGCGCACCGCCTCGCCCGCGCGCAGGATGCCGGAAAAGGCGTGACCGGCGGCGGATTCGCCGATGCGGCGCAACGACACCGGGCGGTCCGCGCTGGCCCCGGCGATGTCGGCGGCGCGCACCGCCCAGCCATCCATCGCGGCGGCGTCAAAGGGCGGTTGGGTCAGCCGGGCGACGACCGGTTCGGCCAGCACGCGGCCCAGCGCGTCCGGCAGCGCGACGGTTTCCGCCGGAAGGGCGGAAAAGGCCGACAGGATGCGGGCGCGGGCCTCGGCGACCGGGATCATCAGGCCGCTCCGGGGTTGGACTCGCTGGCTGCGCTGTCACCGGCCTGGGTGCCGGACGCGTCCCACACGCCGCTTTTGCCGCCCGCCTTGTGCAGCAGACGCACGTCGGTGATGGTCATGCCGCGATCCACCGCCTTGCACATGTCATAGACGGTCAGCGCGGCGACGGTGACGGCGGTCAACGCCTCCATCTCCACCCCGGTCTGCCCCTTCAGCTTGCAGGTGGCGGTGACGTCCACCGCGTTGCGTTCCGGGTCGCAGCGCAGATCGACCTTGACGGAGGTCAGCGCCAGCGGGTGGCACAGCGGGATCAGGTCCGGCGTGCGCTTGGCCCCCATGATGCCCGCCAGCCGGGCCACCGACAGGACATCGCCCTTTTTGACCCCGCCCTCCAGGATCAGGCGCAGGGTCTCCGGCTGCATCCGCACGGTGGCGGCGGCGGTGGCGGTGCGTTCGGTCTCCGCCTTGTCGGAGACATCGACCATCACGGCGCGCCCTTCGGCGTCAAAATGGGTGAAACCGCTCACAGCGGACGCTCCATGAACAGGCTTTCGGGGATGTCGGGGTAATCGGCGTAGGGACCGCGCGCGGCGAATCCGGCCTTGCGGTAGAGCGCCACCGCTTCGGGCTGGTGGATGCCGGTTTCCAGCAGCAGGGCGGTCAAACCCTCCGCGCGGGCCTGTTCAACCAGCCGGTCGAGCAACCGTTCGCCGATCCGCCCACCGCGCGCCTGAGGCGACACGAACATCCGCTTGACCTCGCCATAACCCGACGGATCGACGCGCAGCGCCGCACAGCCGACCGCCTGCCCATCATCGTCCCGGCGGGCGAGGAAGAAGCGCACATCGTCCGCCGCCAGCGACTCGATGTCGAGCAGGTGGCAGGTGTCGTCGGCGTAGCGTTCTTTCAGATAGGCGTCGAGTGCGGCGACCAGCGCCACCGCGTCGGGCTGGCGCGGGCTTTCCTGGGCGATGGTGACGGCGCTGGCGGTCATCGCGCGTCAGCCCTGCGCCAGCAGCGCGCGGGTGGCGGCGGTGACGTCGGACTGGCGCATCAGCGATTCGCCAACCAGGAAGCAACGCGCCCCGACCGCCGCCATCCGCGTCAGATCCGCCGGGCTGTACAGGCCGCTTTCGGCCACCAGCGTGCGGTCGGCGGGGACATGGGCGGCCAACTCCTCCGTCGTCGCGATGTCGACGGCCAGAGTCTTCAGATTGCGGTTGTTCACCCCCAGCAAGGGGGTTTTCAGCGCCAGCGCGCGGTCCAGCTCCTCGCGGTTGTGGACCTCCACCAGCACGTCCAGCCCCTGGGCGATGGCGGCGTCCTCGATCTCGGCGGCCTGGGCGTCGGACAGCGAGGCCATGATGATGAGGATGGCGTCGGCCCCCAGCGCGCGCGCCTCGACGATCTGATAGGGATCGACCATGAAATCCTTGCGCAGCACCGGCAGATCGACGGCGGCGCGGGCGGCGACCAGATAGTCGTCCTTGCCCTGGAAATACGGCTCGTCGGTCAGCACCGACAGGCAGGTCGCCCCACCGGCGCGGTAGGCCTGGGCCAGTGCCGGCGGATCGAAATCGGCGCGGATCAGGCCCTTGGACGGGCTGGCCTTTTTGATCTCGGCGATCAGGCCATAACGCCCGCTGGCCACCGTGCGGCGCAGGGCGTCGATGAAGCCGCGCGTCGGGTCGGCGGCACGCGCCGCCTCCTCCACCGCCGCCAGCGGGCGGGCGGCCTTGCGGGCGGCGACCAGGGCGCGCTTGTCCGCGTTGATGCGGTCGAGAACGTCGCTCATGCCGAAACAACCTCGTTGGTGATGGCGACCAGACGGCGCAGGCGCTCGCGCGCACCCCCGCTGTCGATGGCGGCGGCGGCCAGCGCCACACCGTCTTTCAGCGTGTCGGCCTTGCCCGCCACCAGCAGGGCGGCGGCGGCGTTCAACAGCACGATGTCGCGGTAGGGGCCGGGCGCGCCATCGAACAGGGCGTGGATGGCCGCCGCGTTGGTCTGGGCGTCGCCGCCGCGCAGATCCTCCAGCGTGGCGCGCGGCAAGCCGACATCCTCCGGCGCGATCTCGAACACGGTGACGGCCCCGTCCTTCAACTGGGCCACCGTGCTGGGACCGGTGGTGGTGATCTCGTCCAACCCATCGGAGCCATGGACGACCCACGCCGTGTCCGACCCCAGACGCTTGAGCACCTGGGCCAGCGGTTCGACCCATTGCTTGGCGAACACGCCCAGAAGCTGGCGCTTGGTCGTCGCCGGGTTGGACAGGGGCCCCATCAGGTTGAAGATGGTGCGGGTGCCCAGCTCGACCCGCGTCGGGCCGACGTTGCGCATGGCCAGATGGTGGCGCGGGGCCATCAGGAAGGCGATCCCGGCCTCCCACAGCGCCTTGCGCACCAGCGACAGGTCGCAATCCAGATTGACGCCCAGCGCGCTCAGCACGTCCGCCGCGCCCGATTTGGAGGAGATGGCGCGGTTGCCGTGCTTGGCCACCGGAATCCCGCAGGCCGACACCACAAGCGCGGCGGCGGTGGAGATGTTGTAGGTGCTGGCCCCATCGCCGCCGGTTCCGCAGGTGTCGATGGCCCCGACGGGCGCGTCCACCGCGATGGCCTTGCCGCGCATGACGCGGGCGGCCCCGGTGATCTCGTCCACCGTTTCGCCGCGCACGCGCAGCGCCATCAGGAATCCGCCCATCTGCGACGGGGTGGCGTTGCCCGACATGATGATGTCAAAGGCCAACCCGGCCTGTTCCTCCGTCAGCGTGGCACCGGAGGCGACGCGGGCGAGGATGGATTTCATGTCAGCGATGTCGCCGCCGTGGCCGTGCGCGCTCATGCCGCGTTCTCCAGCCGGGGGCGGGTCAGATCCAGGAAATTGCCAAGGATCTTGTGGCCGTGTTCGCTTTCGATGCTTTCCGGGTGGAACTGCACGCCGTGGATCGGCAGGTCGCGGTGGGCCAGCGCCATGATGAGGCCGTCCGCCGTCTCCCCCGTCACCTCCAGGCAATCGGGCAGGCTGGACCGCTCGACGATCAGCGAGTGGTAGCGGGTGGCGCGGAAGGGGCTGGGCAGACCAGCCAGCACGCCGCGCCCCTGGTGGATCATGCTGTCCACCTTGCCGTGCATCGGCAGCGGCGCGCGGATCACCCGGCCGCCAAAGGCCTGGCCGATGGATTGATGGCCCAGGCACACGCCCATCAGCGGGATGCGCGCCGTGGCCGCCGCGTCGATCAGCGGCAGGCAGATGCCCGCCTGATCGGGATCGCAGGGGCCGGGCGACAGCACGATGCCCGACGGGCGCAGGGCCATCGCCTCGTCCACGGTCAAGGCGTCGTTGCGGCGCACCTGCACGTCGGCACCCAGCTCGCCCAGATAATGGACGAGGTTGTAGGTAAAGCTGTCGTAATTGTCGATGAGCAGCAGCATGCGCGTCGCCTTATGCCTTCGCCGTTCCGGCCCCGTTCCAACCTGTGCGACACCCTAACGGCTGATCGGGTGGATTTCCAGCCTTGGGCGGTCGTTTCCGCGCAATCAGGCGCGCAACCGTCACCGGCAATCGGTTTGGATCGGGCCTTTCGGCTCCGGCACCCATTCCCCGCGCGCGTCCAATTCCAGCGTCACCGTGCAGCGGCGCACGCCGCGCGGCAGGTCGGCGGCCAGCGTCGCCTGGGTGTTGCGGTAGCGGCACAACAAAAAGACGTTTTCCTTCCGCGCGCCGGGAAACTCCCACACCTGGATCATGGATCGGCCTCGTCGCACCTCGCGGTCCGGGGCCAGCGTGACGGGGGAGGCGGAGGCCATCTGCGCGGCGCGGTCGCCCTCGATGATGGTCACGCCGACCAGGGGGTGGCTGTCCTTGCCGGGGTAGGGCGACCAGCCGCTGGGCGCGTCGGGTTGCGCCTGCACCATCAGGCTGGGTGGGCAGCGCAGTTCGGTGGCGGCGAGAGCCGGGGCGGACAGGCTGGCGAGGAACGCGGCAAGCACCAGCGGAATCGGTTGCGGGCGCATGGGAAGCGGGAACCTCTGGCGGGTGGGGTGGTCGAGCGGGAGAAAGGGCGATTGCGGCGGCGCGGACGTGGTGCCACTCTGCCGCAACGATTTGATCAGCTATGGACGTCGCCGCCATGGCCCGCAAGGTGCCTCGCAAAAAATCACGGATCGCCTTGCCCGCCGTGGCGACGAATCCGGTGGCGCTGGCGCTGGCCGCCGTGGCGGGGGTGTTCGCGTTGGGGTTGGGCGTGTCCTGGTTGATGGGCCAACCGGAGCCGAAACCGGTGTCCATGGCCAAGCCCCCGGCGGTTGCCGCCCCGGTTGCCCCCTTGCCGCCGCCGGTTCCGGCTCGCCCTCCGGTGTCCGCCGCCGTCTCCCCGCCGGTGGTCCCGCCGCCCGCTGCCCCGGTCATCACCGAACCGGACGCGGGCAGCGTCGCGGAGGCGTCCGACCCGCCGGGCAAGGGGACGGTTGCCCTGTTGCCCCCGCCGGTCCCGCCCTCCGTTCCTTTGCCTGCGGTTCAACCGCCGTCCGGCAACGCCGCCCCGTGGCGACGCTTCGCCGTGCCGGTGAAGGCGGTGGCACCGGGCCGTCCGGTCATCGCCGTGGTCATCGACGACATGGGGCTGGACCGCAAGCGCTCCACCAAAATGGCCGGTTTGCCGGGGCCGCTGACGCTGTCCTGGTTGCCCTACGCCCGCGAGTTGGCGGGGCAGACCCAGGCCGCCCGCGCCAACGGGCATGAATTGATGCTGCACATGCCGATGGAACCCAGCGTGGACGCCGACCCCGGTCCCGACGCGCTGCTGGTCCGGCTCGACAAGACCGAGATCCTGCGCCGCGCCCGCGCCGCCCTGGACAGTTTCGACGGCTATGTCGGCGTCAACAACCACATGGGCAGCCGCTTCACCGCCGACCGTTCCGCGCTGTCGCCGGTTCTGGCGGAGCTGCACCGCCGGGGTCTGTTGTGGCTGGACAGCAAGACGACGCCGCACAGCGCCGGGTTGGGCATCGCCCAGGACCTCAACATGCCCTTTGCCGGGCGCGACGTGTTTCTCGACAACATCCCGGCGGTGGGGGCGATCCGCGCCCAATTGGGCAAGGTGGAGACGGTGGCCAAGCAGCAGGGCTACGCCATCGCCATCGGCCACCCGCACGATGCGACATTCGAGGCTCTGGCGTCCTGGCTGCCGGACGTGCAAAAGCGTGGCTTCAGTCTGGTTCCGGTCAGCGCCGTGGTGCGCGCCCATCACGCGGGCGGCTGACGGCGCTGACCCAAGCCGTCAAGCCCTTTTAAGGCCCTTGCCAAACAGGAGAATTTCGAGATGGCCGACGCGTACAAGGTGGATGGGATGACCTGCGGCGGCTGCGCCCGGTCGGTGTCGAACGCCATCGTCAAGGCGGCCCCGAACGCCGCCGTCACCGTCGATCTGGCCTCCGGCCGGGTGATGGTCGATGGGGGCATTGCGGAGGATGTGGTTCGTCAGGCGGTCGAGGACGCCGGGTTCGATTTCGTTGGCACCGCGTGACCGCCGTGTTGGAAACCGGTGAAGGAAGGGCAGGGGAATGACGACCAGGACACGGACGGTGCGGTGGATGGCGGGCACGGCGCTGCTCAGCGTGACGCTGTGCGCAACGGTTGGAACCGGCCAAGCGGCGGACGGGCCGGGGCTGGCGCAACGGGTTCTGGCCCAACCGGCCGAGCCACGCCCCAAGGATTGCGACGCCAACATGCTGTCGTTGAAGATCTGCGCGGCGGCGGAGTTCCGGCAGGCTGACAAGGCGCTCAACACCGCCTATCAGGCGGCGCGCAAGGAGATGCCGGACGACAAGGCCCGCGCCCTTCTGCTCGACGCGCAACGGGCGTGGCTGAAATACCGTGACGCCATGTGCGAATGGGAGGGCGATGGCCTGTATCGCGACGGCAGCATGAGCGGGTTGGTGATCCTGAATTGCCTGACCCGCGTGACCACCGAGCAGGCCAAGGCCCTGGACAACGCGATCAAGCCCTGATCCATCACAGGATATCATGATTTTTGGGGTGGGCTGGCCATGCCCACCCCAAACCCCTCCGATCACCCCCGCCAATAGCCCCAGACGGAGGCGGGCGGCAGGTTGAACGGGGTGAAGCCCAGGCGCTTGCCCCGCAACCCCAGCGCCGCCCGGTTCAGCGGCGAATGGGGCATGAAGCTGTAGAGCAGGAAACGGCCACCCGGTTGCAGGATGGTGAAGGTGGCGTCGATCACCTCGCGCTGAAATTCCAGCGGGAAGGTGATCATCGGGATGCCGATCACCACGGTCCCGACCTTGCCGGTCTGCTCCGCCCCCAGCAGCGACGCGGCCTTGCGGCAATCCTCGCGGAACACGGTGATGTCGGGGTAACGGTTGCCAAGGTAATCGGCCAGTTCGCCATCGATCTCGAAGCTGACCAGCTTGTTGGCGGGAACCCCGGCCTCCAGGATCGCGCGGGTGACGGCCCCGGTGCCGCCGCCGAACTCCACCACCAATTGATCGGGCGTGCGCTGGATGTTGGAGCCGATCAAACGGCGCAGCGCGGCGGACGACGGCGCGATGGATCCCATCGCCCAGGGGTCGGCCAGCCAGCGTTTGAAGAACAGCCACGCGGCGGCGGCTGAATCGCCCTGTGTGGCGGGCCTGTGGGATGCGGCGGGCGAGGCGGGCGTGACGGTCACGGTGGGTGCTCCGGTCCAGCGGGTGGGCGGGGCCGCCCGATCCCGGTCGTCCGATCCCGGTCAGGCCAACCCCTTACCCCGTAGCTGCCAGAAGTTGATGACCCGCGTATGACAACCCGCTGGCGACCAGCAGGAAAAACACCAACGCCGCCACGGTCAGGCCCAACCCGACCCCGATGGCCGCCCCGTCGCGCTCGATCAGGCCCAACGAGATCAGCACCAGGGCAAAGCCCGGCAGCCAGCCGGTCAACGGCAGCGGCACGATGCAGGTCAGCGTCAGGATGAACAGCAGCAGCCCGAACCAGCGTTCGCGGTCGATGGTGGCGAGGCGGTGGTTGCGCGGTTTCAGCAGCTTTTCGATGCCGATCAGGCGCGGCATGGCGGCGTCGAGCGTGCGCGCGGCCATCTTGCGGCTGACCGACCGTTTCAGCAGCCAATCGGGCAGCCGTGCGCCGCGCGACCCAAAGGCCAGTTGCGCGGTGTAGAGCAGGATCGGCAGGTCGAACAGGCAGGACACGCCCAACGGAACCGGCGCGATGGTGGGCAGCGATAGGGCCAGCAGGATGGTCCCGAGCGAGCGGTCGCCCAACGCCTGGATCAGATCGCCCAGAGACACCGCATCGGCGGGCAGATTGGCGCGGAAATGGGACAGAACGTCCGACGTGCGGTCGTCCTCGGCGTCGTCCGGCGCGGCGCGGTCGGGGATGGGGGAGGAGGTCACGCGCCCGCCTCCGCCGCCGCCGTTTCATAGGCCTCCAGCGCCTCCAGCCAGGTTTCCTCGGCGCTGGCCAGCTTCTTGTCCACCGTGCCCAGATCGATTTGCAGCTTGGTCAGCTTGTCCGCCGGGCCGGTGTACAGGGCCGGGTCGGCCATCTTGGCTTCGATCTTGCGCTTTTCCTCGGTCAGCTTGTTGACCAGCGCCTCCGCGTCGGTCGCCTTGCGCTTCAGCGGGGCGAGTGCGGCGCGCGATTCGGCGGCCGCGCGGCGCTGGTCCTTCTTGTTGGGGCCGGTGTCGCGGTCGCCCAGGGCGTTGGCCTTGGCCACCGCCCGTTCGGCCTTGGCGCGGTCGAGCAGGAAGCGGCGGTAATCGTCCAGGTCGCCGTCATAGGGCTGCACCGTGCCGTTGGCCACCAAGAGCAGGCGGTCGGCGGTCAGCTCGATCAGATGGGGGTCGTGGCTGATGAGGATGACGGCACCGGGGAAATCGTTGATCGCCTCGATCAGGGCTTCGCGGCTGTCGATGTCCAGATGGTTGGTCGGTTCGTCCAGCATCAGGATGTGCGGGATCTCGCGGCTCATCAGCGCGAGCAGCAGACGGGCCTTTTCCCCGCCCGACAGGTCGGCGATCTTGGTTTCCGCCTTGCTCTGCTGGAAGCCGAAGCGGCCGAGATGGGCGCGGACCTTTTCCTCCAGCGCCAACGGCATGATCCGTTGGGTCTGTTGGATCGGGGTCAACGACAGATCCAGCTCTTCGGATTGGTGCTGTGCGAAATAGCCGATGCGCAGCTTGGACGACCGCCGCATCTCCCCGACCATTGGTTGCAACCGTCCGGCCAGCAGCTTGACCAGGGTCGATTTGCCGTTGCCGTTGGCCCCCAGCAGGGCGATCCGGTCCTCCATGTCGATGCGCAGGTTGACCCGCTTGAGGATCGGCGTGTCGCCATAGCCGATGGTCACGCCTTCCAGCGCGATGATCGGCGGGGCCAGCTCGTCGGGCGGCGGGAAGTTGAAGACAACCTCGGCGTCGTCCTCCATCAGCGTGATGGTTTCCAGCTTTTCCAACGCCTTCAACCGGCTTTGCGCCTGCCGGGCCTTGCTGGCCTTGAAGCGGAAACGGTCGACATAGGCCATCATGTGCTTGCGCCGGGCCTCCTGCTTGGCCGCCATCGACTGCAAGCGTTCCTGGTTCGCCCGGCGCTGGCGCAGGAAGGAATCGTAATTGCCGCTGTAGGTGACAAGCTTCCCGTTGTCGATGTGGATGGTCGTTGTCGGGACCGCGTTCAACAGCTCGCGGTCGTGGCTGACCATCAGGATCGTGTGCGGGTAATTCTTCAGATAGCCTTCCAGCCAGATGGTGGCTTCCAAATCCAGATGGTTGGTCGGCTCGTCCAGCAGCAGCAGATCGGGGCGGGAGAACAGCACGCCCGCCAGCGCCACGCGCATCCGCCAACCGCCGGAGAAATCCGAACAGGGGCGCTGTTGCGCCTCGGCGTCGAACCCCAAGCCGGACAGGACCTGAGCCGCCCGCGCCGGGGCGGAATGGGCGTCAATGTCGGCCAACCGGTTGTGTATCTCACCGATGCGGATCGGGTCGGTCGCCGTCTCGGCCTCCGCCAGCAGGGCGGTGCGCTCCTTGTCGGCGGCCAGCACGGCGTCGATCAGGGTGATCGGGCCGGAGGGGGCCTCCTGCGCGACCATGCCCATCCGCATGCCGACCGGCAGCGTGACCGCCCCGTCGTCGGATTGGAGCAACCCGAAAATCAGCTTCAGAAGGGTGGATTTGCCGGTGCCGTTGCGCCCGACCAGCGCCACCCGGTGCCCTTTGGAGACGACCGCCGTGGCGTGATCGAACAGGACGCGCCCGCCGAAGCGGAAAGTCAGATCATTGATGTGCAGCATGACAGCGCAGGATGTAGCACGCGGCCCCGGCGAAGAGAAGCGGCGCAACGGCATGACGATTTTCTGACATTGTTGACAACGGACCCGCTGCGGCGCGGAACAGGGTTGCCCGACGGTCCGGTCCTCTCTATAAAGCCGCGCAATCGGCGCCCCGGCCAACGGCGGCGCCCCTCCGTGTTGTTTTCACGTTTTGCATCCTTTAGGAGTCCACCGCCATGGCCGTTGAACGCACCCTCTCGATCATCAAGCCCGACGCCACCCGCCGCAACCTGACCGGCAAGATCAACGCCAAGTTCGAAGACGGCGGCCTGCGCATCGTTGCCCAGAAGCGCGTCCAGCTGTCGAAGGCCCAGGCCGAGGCGTTCTATGGCGTCCATCGCGAGCGTGGCTTCTTCAACGATCTGGTTTCCTTCATGATCTCCGGCCCGGTGGTCCTGCAGGTTCTGGAAGGCGAGAACGCCATCGCCCGCAACCGTGAAATCATGGGCGCGACCAACCCGGCCAACGCCGCCGAAGGGACCATCCGCAAGGAATTCGCCGAATCGATCGAGGCGAACTCGGTCCACGGCTCCGACGCGCCGGAAACCGCCGCTCAGGAAATCGCGTTCTTCTTCGCCGGCACCGAAATCGTCGGCTGACGTGTGAACGCATCGGGCCGCTTGGCCCGGTGACGCGCAAAAAGGCCGCTCCCCGAAAGGGGGGCGGCCTTTTGGCTTTGTGGACAGGGCCGGGAAAACCGCGTATTCCGGTGGAACACCCTTTGCCGCGTTGCGGCTGATTGTTCAGGAGTCGCAACGCGATGGACAGCAAGATCACCAACCCCATCATCGCAGCACTCCTGGAGCCGTTGCCCAGCCTGGCCCAGGGACAGAACGACTTGTCCGATGAAAGTGTTGTCCGTCTGCTGGTGCGTCATTTCATCGATTACAGCCTGGCCGCCTTCCAGGGCGCGTTGCACAAGGCGCGGACGGACGACGACGCGGTCGAGGCGATCAACCGGCAGGCCATCGCGCTGAACGCGGTGTTTCTCGGCACCAGCGGCATCAGCAGCGTGACGACCCACGCCTGGAATAGCCCGGAGCAGCTGGGGGCCTTCCTGAAGGACACGGTTGGTCTGGAGTACCCGGAGGATGATTGCGTCCGGGCGATGCTGATCCATCTGGCCACCCAGCTCATGCACTCCTTGCGTTTGCCCGACGAGGACCGGAACGAGGAGGTGGAGGCGCTGACGTTGGACGCCGCCGACCTGCTGCTGGGCCGCGCGCCGCAGGACGACGACGAGATCGACATCGACATCAATCTTTGAACGTCACCCGTCCGCAAGACATGCGTGTGGACGGCTGATTGGCAACAGCATGGCGCGAGCGGAAGAGGCGTTGTTTCGCGTCATGTTGCGGTCAAGTTCCCAACAACAGACAGAATAAATCGCTGCGACGAAACTTTGCGTTAACGGCTTCTCTCCTATCACAGTTGACCTATGACGGATGATCATCCGTCAGGACGGTCTGGCTGTTCGGGAGAGTGTTCGTGCAGGTTGCAGAATCCAACAATTCCGCACGCTCTTCGAACGGATTGTCCTGCCCGTTGCGGTCGGGCCTGCCCGCCGCTTTGGCCGCTGCCTGTGGTGCGGTGTCCTTTGGCGCGGTGGTGGCGTCCGGTCTGACCGATCCGCTCCCATTGGCTGCCCTGGCCGCGACGGTCGGTTTGGCCGGTTGGAGCGCGTGGCGGGCCAATGTCCGCGCCAACGCCTTGCGCCGGTCGGAGCGCGCGGCGGCGGTGGCGGCGGAGTCGCTGCACGACACCCGCGCGCGCGCGCTGGACTTTGCCCGTGCGTCCACCGATTGGTTTTGGGAAACCGACGCCGACCACCGGTATGTCTTCGTGTCCGATCGGCTGAGCGCGATCCTGCGGGTGGATCCGTCGTCGGTGCTCGGCTCCGGGTTGCTTGATCTCGGATCCCTGGTGGAGGACGCGGCCACCTGGGCGGAGTATCGCGCCGACATTCTGGCCGGTCGCGATTTCCAGGAGCTGGAACTGTCGATCCCCACCACCAACGGCGGCAGCCTGTTCCTGCGGTTGAACGCGACGGCGGTGCGCGACGCGCAGGGGCGCTTCCGGGGTTATCGCGGCTGCGGCATCGACACCACGGCGGAAACGCTGGCGCTGGTGGAAGCGCGCTTCATGCAGACCGTGGTTCACGACGCGCTCGACAGCATTTCCGAGGGGTTTGTGCTGTTCGACGCCGACGGCCGCCTGCTGATCTGCAACGAACGCTATCGGCAGGCCTACCCGACCATCGCCGATCGTCTGGTTCCCGGAGCCACCTTTGCCGAGATCCTGCGCACGGCGGCGGAACGCGGTGGTTACGAGGGGGAGGGGGACGTCGGTGCCTGGGTCGAGCAGCGGTTGAAGCGCCATCTGCGCCACGCCGCCCCGGTGGATGGCCTTCTCTCCGATGGCCGATGGTACCGCATCAGCGAGCACGCCACCGGAACCGGCGGGGTGGTCAAGCTGCTGATGGACATCACGGAGTTGAAGACACGGGAGGAGGAGCTGGCCGGGCAGACCAACCGGCTGGAAGTCACCGTAGCGGCCCTGCGCGAGAGCGAGCGGCGTTACCGCCAACTGGTCGAACTTGCCCCCTATGGAATCGTCATCTGGGACCGCAGCGCGATCCGCTTCGCCAACACCGCCGCCGCCTCGATCCTGGGGGTGGGGGCCGATGGCCTGGATGGTGCACCGCTCGCCCGCTTTTTCGATGATGGTGCCGCGTTGGAGGCGCAACTCGCCGCCGCCGCCCAGGGGGGGGATCTGCGGGTGGAGGGCGAGGCGATCCGCCCATCGGGCGAACGGCGCTTTCTGGAGCTGCGCGCCTCGCCCGCCGTTCATCGCCGCGAACCGGCGGTGCTGCTGGTGCTGAACGACGTCACCGACCGCCGCCGGGTGGAGGGCGAGTTGCAGCGCGCCCAGAAGATGGAGGCGGTGGGCCGGATGGCCGGCGGCGTGGCGCACGAGTTCAACAACATGCTGACCGCCATCGGCGGCTTTGCCCGGCTGGCGGAGCGCAACCCGGCCGACGCCGACCGCGTGCTGACCTGCGTGCGCGAGATCGCCAAGGCGTCGGAACGGGCGGCGACGCTGACCAGCCAGTTGCTGGATTTTTCCCACCGCCGGGTGTCGGAGGAGCGGGAAATCGTCGCCATCGCCCCGCTGGTCCGCGATCTGCGCGTGTTCCTCAAGCCGCTCATCAGCGCCGGGATCGACGTGGTGTTCGACATCCGGGACGAGGACGCCCACACCCTCATCAGCCCGGTCACGCTCAATCAGGCGGTGCTCAACCTCGCGCTCAACGCGCGCGATGCGATGCCGACCGGTGGGCGTCTCACCATTGGTTTGACGGTGGAAACGCCGCCGCGCGCCTTTTTCGCCCGCCATGGCGGGCTGCATCCGGGCCGCTACGCCGTCATCCGCGTCACCGACCAGGGCAGCGGGGTGCCGGACGCCATCCGTGATCGGGTGTGGGAACCGTTCTTCACCACCAAGGAACCGGGCAAGGGAACCGGGCTTGGCCTGTGGATGGTCTATGGAGCCGCGCAGCAGGCGGGTGGCGTGGCGGAATTGGAAAGCGCGCCGGGGCAAGGGGCCTGCTTCGCCCTCTATCTGCCCGCCATCGACCCGCCCGTGCTGGCCGCCAGCCCGCCCCCGTTGCTGATCGCCGACGGCGACAGTGCGGCGATTTTGCTCGTGGACGACGAGGCGTCGGTGCGCTCCTATCTGCGCCTCGCGCTGGAGGAGGCGGGCTGTGTGGTGACGGAAGCCGCCGACGGGGTCGAGGCGCTGGAGCGCTTCGACGAGGCGGGCGGCCTGTTCGACGCGGTGGTGACGGACGTGTCGATGCCGCGCATGAACGGCCCCGACCTCGCCCGCGCCCTGGAGGAGCGGAACCCTGGCCTGCGGATCCTGTTCCTGACCGGCTACGCCTCCAAGGAGACCGCCGCCGATCTGACCGCGCAGGCCGGGCGGCGGATCGTGATGAAACCCTTGCCGCCGGAACGGCTGCTCGAAGCCCTGAACGAGCTTTTGGCTGACGAATGATGCCCCGCACAGGGGATGGCCGCAGCGGATATACATGAGGAGCGGACGCCCATGGCGTCGGACAGTGCCGCAACGCTAGACAGCCCGGAGTTGGACTCCGATGGCGCGGTTGAGTCGGTTGAATGCCGCGAACCGGCGGATTTCTACGGCCCGGCGGCCCGCGACAGCGTCGGGCGCTTTTGCCGCCGCTTTCTTGATGAAAACGCGCTGACGGCCACGGAGCTGCTGCACAACAACCGCCACCAGAACGCGTTGTCCAACACCCCGACCTTTGTCGCCATTCTGGGGCAGGTCGAGCGGGTGCAGAACCGCAAGGGCGCGTTGACGCCGCTGGTCAACGAGGTGGCGCGCCTGACCCGTGAACGCGCCAAGGACAACCCGCCGCCGGAGCTGACGCCGGAGCGCTACAGCCAAACCGCCGGAATCCTTCTGGGCAAGGGCGGGTTGCTCGGGCGCTTCCTGGTCGATGCCGCGCTGGCCCAGCATCTGATCGCCGAACGGACCTTCGCCGACAAGGCCAAGGCGCTGCTGACCCTGGCCGAAGCGACCGAGGACGCCGACGCGCTCGCGCCCATTGAGCGGCTGCTGGCGGACATCCTGTCCAGCGAGGTCGGCACCGCGTCTTGCGCGCAGGACGCCGCCTTTCCCACCCTGATCGACCTGATCGTCACGCTGGCGGTCGCCGACCGCCCGATGCCGGACACGGCCCCGCCGGTGTTCCGGCGTTTGGCCGCGCTGATGGCGCGGGCGGCCATGCCGGGGCTGACGGATGCCCTGATCCGCGCCTTCCGCCGGGACATGGCGCGACCCCACTTCTTCACCATCGCCAGCGCGGGCGA
This sequence comes from Azospirillum griseum, assembly GCF_003966125.1. GTDB lineage: Bacteria > Pseudomonadota > Alphaproteobacteria > Azospirillales > Azospirillaceae > Azospirillum > Azospirillum griseum. Next base: position 126,143 of record NZ_RXMA01000002.1, on the reverse strand, counting down.
CATGCACGGGATCGACGCGATCCAGCGCGAGATCCTGGCGCTCAGCGAGGTGTCGTCCCGTCTGCGCCGGTCCGAACCGGGAATCGATGGGGCGTATCTGGGCGGGGCGAAGACCGAAGCCGCCCTGCAACGGCGCACCGCCCTGCTGGTCAACGAGGACACGATCCCGGAAATCACCAAGGGCCGCAATCTGGTGCAGAAGCTGCGGGTCCTGTTCCTGTTGCAGAAGATGCCGCTGTCGCCCAGCGCCGCGCGGGCGGTCAACGCCTATCTCAAGGGGTTCTTCGACGCCCGCGACTTTCCCGGCCGCATCCTGGATTGCTGGAAGGAGCGGGGGGAGAAGCTGAAGGGGCTGGCCGAGGTGCAGGCGATGGTGGCGGCCAGCGCCTTTCCGGCGGAGGATCGCGATTGGCTGTGCACCCAGGTGGACGACATTCAAAGCAGCTTCCTGCGCACCCAACGCATTCTCCTTCCCCTGACCCACACCGCCAAGGAGGATCCGCACCCCGACATCGTGCTGGATCTGGTGCGTCTGGCGGGCGAAGGGGCGTTTTGCAAGGGCAAGAGCCGGATGGCGGTGGCCCGCGCGCTCTACCGCCAGACCCACCGACCGCGTTTCGTCCGTGGCTTCCTGCTCAGCGCGCCGAGTTCCAAGGAACGGCTGGCGCGGGTGGAGTGGTTGCGGAAATCGCTGGCGGGGGTGGGGGTTCCCTTCGTCGATCTGCCCAGCCGCCGGGTGCTGGTGGTCGATGACGAGGAGGGGCCGCGCAACTTTGTCGCGTCGGTCCTGCGCGATCTGGGGGTCGCCCAGATCGACACGGCGGCGGATGGCCAGGAGGCGTTGGACCGGCTTCTGGGGCAGCAGGGCGGGGATTGCGATCTGGTCATCTGCGATTGGATGATGCCCCGCCGCAACGGGTTGGAGGTGCTGAAGCGGGTGCGCGCCGTGCGGCCCGATCTGCCCTTTCTGATGGTCACGGCGCTGGCGACGCTGGACGCGGTCAAACAGGCCCTGGCCCATCAGGTCAGCGCCTACATCGCCAAACCCTTCACCCCGGACCAGCTGGAGGAAAAGATCTTCCTGGTTCTGGCGCAGAGCGGCATGGTGGAGTAAGGGAACGGCGTCGCGATGGGCGGCGGAGACACCGGATGGGTTTGATCGGATGAGCGGCGATCCTGATTGCCTGGGCATGTGCGCGATCGATGGCGATGTCTGCACCGGTTGCGGGCGGACCCTGGACCAGATCAACGCCGCGTTGGAAGCCGCCGAGGCGGCGGACGACGCCGATGGCGCAGGGCCGGTCCCTCCGGCCACGCGCTGACCGGGACCCGGCCGCGACGATGAAACCGACAGAGACGATGAACAGGGACAGGCGGATGCGATCCAATCTGATGCTGGGCGCTGGTTTGGCCCTGGCGCTGTCGATGCTCTGGGTGGCCCCGGTTGCGGCGGCCAACACGCGCCCGCCGGTTGCCGAACTCTCCGCCGATCTGAACGGCGACGGCGTGGCGGACCGGGTGGTGTTGAGCGGCGAGGATGACGAGGTTGACGTCGCCCTGCATCTCAGCGCGGGCGGGCGCGTGCCGGACAAGCCGACGCTGTTCAAGCGGGCGGTCGGCTGGCGCGGGGCGATGGCGGGGACCGAACCGTCGATGTCGGCGACGGCGCGCGGCTCGCTGGTGCTGGTGTTTCAGAACGAATCCATCGGGCGCGACCGCTGGCGGCAGCAATTGACCATCGCGGTCCGCGACGGGGCCATCGTGGTCGCGGGCTACACCTATGTCGCGCGCGACACGCTGGATCCCAAGAACGGCTTCACCTGCGATCTCAACCTGTTGTCCGGCAAGGGCCAGCGCAACGGCAAACCCTTCACCGTGGCGATCAAGCCGCTGCTGCTGGCCGATTGGGACGACACCACCATCCCCAAGGAATGCGCGTTCTGACCAAGCAGACCCCGGCCCAAGCAGACCCCGGTAGAATCATGCACCTGCCGGGGATCTGTGGGGTTGGGGATCCGTGCTGTGATCAGCGCCGCAGATCGCGGTCCAAATTCAGGTCGGCGCTCGGCCCCTGCAATTTGGCGCGATAGACCAGCACCGCTTCCATCACCCGCTGCACATAGTTGCGTGTTTCGTAGATCGGGATCAGCTCGATCCAATCCACAGGGTCGATGTTGCCGCTGCGCGGATCGCCATAGGCTTGGATCCACTGCCGCACCCGGCCCGGCCCGGCGTTGTACCCGGCAATCGCCAGAATGTAGGAGCCGTTGAAGCGGTCGATCAACTCGCTGAGATAGGCCGATCCCAAGGTCATGTTGAAGGCGGGGTCGGCGGTCAGCCGGGGAACCGAATGCTTCAACCCCAGCTTTCCGGCGACGAGCTGCGCCGTGCTGGGCATCAACTGCATCAACCCGCGCGCGCCCGCCGACGAGACGATCTGCGTGTTGAAGGTGCTTTCCTGGCGGATGATGCCGTGGATCAGCGCCGGTTCGGGGGCGCTGGGCCGCTCCTCGATCACCGGATACCCGGCATCGACCAGGAACACCTCGTTCTGCGCGGCGTCCTTGGCGGCGGCGACCGCCAGATCGCGCCGACCGATCTCCCCCGCCAGCCGCGCGGCCAGCGTGTAATCGGTGGGCGTCTTGGAATCGAGGCTGATGCGGCGCAGGAAGGCGGCCAGACGGTCGTCGTCGCGGCCCAGAATCTCCGACAGCATCCGGGCGACTTGCACCAGCTCCCACCGTTCAAAGGCGGTGGCGTCGGCGTTCGACACCGACGGCGGGTTGGGCAGGGTCACGCGGCCGTCGCCCAGATGACGGGCCGACAATTGCCCGTAAAAGGTCGTGCCGTAGGGGGCGGCCTTGGCGAACCATTCGCGCGCCTGGGCGGTCTGGCCGGTGGCCTCCGCCGCCCGTCCGCACCAATAAGCCCCGCGCGCCTTGCTGATCGGCGCGGTGACGGACCGGTAGAGCTTGTGGAAATGGGCGAACGCGTCCGACGGCTGGTCGAGGAAGCGCAGGGCGATGAACCCGGCCAGGAACTCCGCCTCGGCCAGCCCCGACCCGTCCTTTTGCCCGTGGGCCTTGACCAACTGATAGGCGAGGTTGAAGTCGCTGCGCTCGATGGCGCGGCGGGCCAGCAACTGCCGCTCGCTCCACCAGGATTGCGGGCGGCCCATCTCCGCCGGGGCCTGCGTCACGATGGCCAGCGCGCCGGTGTCGTCGCCCTTGCGGCGGCGGTAGCGGGCGAGGTCGAACAGCAGGCCCGGATCGTTGGCGAGGCTGGACGCCACCCGCGCGGCGGCGGCCTCGGCCCCCGGCTTGTCGCCGTCCAGGGCGATCCGCGCCTCGATCAGGGTGTCATAGGCGTCGTCGAACAGCGGCAGCATGCGGCGCGCCGCCGCCTCCTGCCGGTCCCACAGCAGCCGGTCGATGCGGGCCTTGTGGTCCTGCGCCCGCAGAAAGGAGCGGTAGCGCCCCAGGAAGGCGGCCTCGTCGTAGGCGGTCAGCGTCGCCTCGACCCAGCGGGCGCGGATCAGCGGGGTGGCGCGTTCGGCGCTGCCGGTGGCGATCAAGGCGTCGGCGTGTTGCAGAAAGCCGTCGTTGGTCAGGGCCGGATACTGCCGGAACCAGTCGATCAGGACCGACGGATCGGTGCCGGGCGGGATCGCCTTTTCCGCCTGCCGCCGCAAAGGGGCCAGATTGGGCCAGGACGGGTTGTCGCGGACAAAGGCGGCGATCTCGTCAAAGCTGGCCCCGCCGGTGGGCGCGGTCAGCGCCAGCCAGCGGATGACCTTGGCGGGCAGCCGTTCCCCGGCCTGCGCGGCCAGCCGCTGCGCCTCGTCGAGTCGGTCGTTGTCGGCGGCCTTGAACGCCTGCCGGTACAGCGCGGCGTCCGCCGGGTTGAGGGCGGCGGCGTCGGCCAGGCTGGTGATGGGAAGGCAGAGCAGGGCGGCGATCAGAGCAAGCCGGGCGCTCTTGCCCACAGCGGCGGGGAGGTCTAAGGTGCGCAACTCTTTTTTTCCAGCAGTCCGTTCAAGGAGGCAGCCATGTTTCACGGTTCCATCGTCGCTCTCTTGACTCCGTTCAAGGGCGGGAAAGTGGACGAGGCTGCCTTTCAGTCCTTCGTGGAATGGCAGGTGGCCCAGGGCACGCACGGCCTCGTTCCCTGCGGCACGACCGGCGAATCGCCGACTCTCAGCCATGAGGAACACAACCGGGTCGTCGAGCTGTGCATCGAGGCGGCGGGCGGCAAGGTTCCGGTGATGGCCGGCAGCGGTTCCAACTCTACCGACGAGGCGATCGCCCTGACCCGCCACGCCAAGAAGGCGGGCGCGCAGGCGGCGCTCGTGGTCACGCCCTATTACAACAAGCCGTCTCAAGAGGGTCTGTACCAGCATTTCAAGGCGATCCATGACGCGGCGGATTTTCCGATCTTCATTTACAACATTCCGGGCCGGAGTGTCGTGGATATGTCGGTGGCGACCATGGCCCGTCTGGCCAAGCTGCCGAACATCATCGGCGTGAAGGACGCCACCGCCGACCTGTCGCGCCCGTCGCGCCTGCTGGCGGAGGTCGGTTCCGACTTCATCCAACTGTCGGGCGAGGACGCCACGGCGATGGCCTTCAACGCCCAAGGCGGCGTCGGCTGCATCTCGGTGACGGCCAACATCGCGCCTTCGCTGTGCTCGGCCATGCAAACCGCCTGGGCCAAGGGCGACCTGACGGAGGCCTTCCGCCTGCGCGACGTGCTGACCCCGCTGCACGACGCCATGTTCGTGGAAACCAGCCCGGCTCCGGTGAAGTTCGCCGCCAGCCTGCTGGGTCTGGCCACCGACGAGGTGCGCCTGCCCCTGGTTCCGGCCAGCGACAGCGCCCGCGCGTCCGTGCGCGCGGCGATGACCAAGGCTGGCCTGCTGACCTGATGACCATGATCTGATGACCAACGGCCTGCCGTGCGTTGCGACGCGCGGCAGGCCGCAAGGAGTGACGCTGTGTCGCGCGAGACGGAAGTAAAAAAATACGCGGCGCAGAACCGCCGTGCGCGCTTCGATTTCTTCATCGATTCCACGCTGGAAGCCGGAATCATGTTGACCGGCACCGAGGTGAAATCCCTGCGCGGTGGCCGCGCCAGCGTGAACGAGGCCTATGCCGGGCTGAAGGGCGGGGAGCTGTTCCTGTTCAACGCCTACATCCCGGAATATCTCCAGGCCGGGCGCTGGCTTCAGCACGAACCCAAACGCCCGCGCAAGCTGCTGATCCGTCGGCGGGAGCTGGACAAGCTCGCCGCTGGCATCAAGCAAAAGGGCGTGACGCTGATTCCGATGTCGATCTATTTCAACGATCGCGGCATGGCCAAGGTCGAGATCGGCGTCGCCACCGGCAAGAAGAAGCACGACAAGCGCGAAACCGAAAAGGAACGCACCTGGCAGCGCGACAAGGCGCGGCTGATGCGGGACAAGAACTGACAAAAAAGGTTTGAGTGGTGAGCCGACTGGACAACCGCGCGACGGATCGCGATTCCACCATCGCCGCCGTCGCGGCGGAGGCGTTGAGCGAGCGCAAGCCGCAGGGCCGCATTCTGGTGGCCTTCGACAGCGACGGCGGCATCGCCGACGCGCTGCGGGCGGGCGGGGCGGAGGTCGTTCCGTGGCTGCGACTGGCCACGACGGGTGCCAGCCGTGACGGCGCAACGGCGTGGCCCGCCGATGGGGCGTTCGATGGCGCGGTGCTGCGTTTGCCGCGCGGTTGGGCGTCGTTCGAAATGGCCCTGCACGCGCTGGCCGCCCGGTTGCCGGTTGGCGCGCCGCTGTGGATCGTCGGCAGCAACGACGAGGGCGTGACCTCGGCGGTCAAGCGCTTCGACGGGTTGGTCGAGGGGGCGGAAACCCTCATCATCAAACGGCGCGCCCGCGTTCTGGAAACCCGCCGGACGGCGGAATCCGCGCGTGGCCAGTTGGAGGATTGGCGGGAAACCGTCACCCTGCCGCTGCCCGCACCGGCCAGCCCGCTCGATCTGGTCAGCTACCCCGGCCTGTTCGCCCATGGCCGCTTGGACGCTGGGACCGAATGCCTGTTGCGGGTGTTGCCGGACATCGCGGCGGGCGTGCGCGTGCTGGATTTCGGCTGTGGGGCCGGGGTGATCGGGCGCGCCGTGCGCGAACGCCAGCCCGAGGCGCCATTGACCTTGCTGGACATCGACGCGGTGGCGCTGCACGCCGCCCGTCAGAATGTGCCGGGGGCCGAACTGGTGTTGAGCGATGGCCTGGACGGTCTGGGCACCCGCGAGCGCTTCGGCCTGATCCTGTCCAACCCGCCGCTGCACCGTGGCAAGGACGAGGATTTCGGCATGCTGGAAGCGCTGGTGGCCGGAACCAAGCAATATCTGAAGCTGCGCGGCACGCTGATCGCGGTGACGCAGCGCACGGCGGGCGTGGGCAAGCTGTTCAAGACCGCCTTCGGCCATTCCGACCTGCTGCTGGAAACGCCGCAGTTCCAAGTCTGGTCGGGGACGCCGAAGTAAACGGCCTCCCCAACCGGATGGCCAGCGTGTCAGGCCCTGTTCAGGCTTTCAGGCTTTCAGGCGTTCAGTCCCCGCATCCCCGCCTCCGGGTAACGGTCGCCGCTGGCCGCACCGGGCGGCAGCGCGTCGGACAGGGCGGCCACCTCCGCCGCTGACAGGGTGACGGCGGCGGCTCCGACATTGTCCTCCAGATAGGCGATGCGCTTGGTGCCGGGGATCGGCAGGATGTCGGTGCCCTGCGCCAACAGCCACGCCAAGGCGATTTGCCCCGGCGTGCAGCCCTTGGTCGCCGCCAGCGCCTTCACCGCCTCCACCAAACGCAGGTTGGAGTCCAGATTCCCGTCCTGGAAGCGCGGGGCGATGCGGCGGAAATCATTGTCGGCCAAGTGCGCCGGGTTGGTGATCGTCGCCGTCAGCAAGCCTCGGCCCAACGGGGCGTAGGCGACCAGCGACACGCCCAATTCCCGGCAGGTCGGCAACACCTCCGCCTCCATGTCGCGGGTCCACAGGGAATATTCGCTCTGCACGGCGGCGATGGGGTGGACGGCGTGGGCGCGGCGCAGGGTGGCGGCGGACACCTCGCACAGGCCCAGCGCCCGGATTTTACCCGCCCGGACCAGATCGGCCATCGCCCCGACCGTCTCTTCCACCGGAACATCCGGGTTCAGGCGGTGGGCGTAATAGAGATCGATGGCGTCCACCCCCAACCGCTTCAGCGACTCCTCGCAGGCACGGCGCAGATAGGCCGGGCTGCTGTCGATGCTGCGGTCATAGACGCCGGGTTGGCGGACGATGCCGAATTTGGTGGCGATCACCAGACGGTCGCGCTTGCCGGGCAAAAAGCGGGCGAGCAGCGTTTCATTGTGGCCGGACCCATACATGTCCGCCGTGTCGAAATGGGTGACGCCCAGCTCGAACGCCCGTTCCAGCGTGGCGAGCGATTGGGAATCGTCGGTCGGTCCGTAAAACTCCGACATGCCCATGCAGCCCAACCCAAGGGCCGACACGGTCAGGGAGGTTCCACCCAGGGTGCGTTGGTCCATGCTTTTCCCCTCCCGCCCCGTGGTGGGGCGGATTACAGTGACGCAGGAAGATTTGGAAGTACACTACACGGTGCAGTGTACTTTTATGGGGAGAGCCATGTCAATCGGCAACGACGGTCCAACCGGGCGCGGCGACGCCAAACGCCGCGCGGTGGTGCAGGCGGCAACCCGCGCCTTCACCACCCAGGGCTATGAGGCGACCTCGATGGACGCCATCGCCGCCGAGGCGGGCGTGTCCAAACGCACCGTCTACAACCATTTTCCCGGCAAGCGCGACCTGTTCCGCGCCGTGGTCGCCGGTTTGTATGAGGGGTTGAACGTCGCCGATCCCGGCCGCCTACCGCCCGATCAACCACCCGACGCGGTGCTGCCCGCCTTCACCCGCGAATTGCTGACCCACATGCGCCGCCCGGAGGTGAAGGGCCTGTTGCGGCTGGTCATCGCCGAACACCAGCGTTTCCCCGATTTGGCCGAGGATTATCTGAAGGAGGGGAAAAGCCGCGCCGTGGCGCTGCTGGAAACCTACATCGCCAGCCAGCACGCGCGCGGCCGCCTGAACGCCCCTGACCCGGCGACGGTGGCAAGCCAGTATCTGGGCGGCATCAAGGAGGTGATGTTCTGGCCGACCATGCTCGGCCTGCCGGTCCACGCCGACGACGACCGCGTGATCGCCGAGGCGGTGGGGCAGTTGATGCGGGCCTATGGCCGCTGACGTAGAGCGTCACCCGCCGCGCTGCAACGCCGACGGTGTGCGGCCGGTGGCGCTGCGGACCCGCCGGGCAAAGTGGGAGCGGGAGGCGTAGCCGCAGGCTTCCGCCGCCTCCTGCACCGTTCGTCCTTCGGTTTCCAGCAAATGGCGGGCGTGGGCAACCCGCTCTTCCGTCATGATGCGGCGGACGGAGCTGTCCTCCTCGGCCAGACGGCGGCGCAGGGTGGCGTTGCTGAGGTTCAGCGCGCTGGCGACGCGTTCCGCGGTCCAGGCCTGATCGGGTTGGCTGCGGACCAGCGCGCGCACCGCCTCCACCAACCCGTTCGGGGCGACCGGACCCAGCCACCACACACCGCTTTCCAGCAGGGCAAGCAACACCTCCATGCAGCGGTGCTCGACGATGGACGGGCTGAGCGGTGGCGTGCGGGACAGGCCCTCGGCGGCGTGCAGCACCGCGTCGCTCAGGCCGGGGGTGGGCGTCACCCGGTAATCGCGGGCGCGCCGCCCATCGCCGATGAGGGCGTCGCCGTGGGCGCGCAGCAGGCGGCGCACCATCTCGGCCGGGAACAGCAAAATCAGGGAGCGGTAAAACCCGCTGGTCGGGTCGGGTTCGTTCACCACCGTGCCGCGCCAACCGGCGGGCAACAGCAGGGCGTCGCCCTTGCGATAATGATGGCTGCCGTCGGCGTCGCTGATCTCCTTCCGCCCATCCAGCAGAATGATGAAACCGGTGGCGCTGACCTCAAGATCGGCGATCCGTTCGCGGTCGCGGGCGATGAAGCTGCCCAAGGTCGGGGCTTGCGGCACGCCGCCGCTGGGGCGGTTGTCGCGGGCGGCATAGCGGGTGAGCTTGGCGAACGGATCGTCGGTCATGACGCGTATCCTATCCCATCAACGGCCAAAGCGCGCGGTCAGAGACGCGGTCCCCAGGCTGTTGGCGGTCAGGAAATAGCCGATCATCGCGCCGGAGGAGTCCGCCGTGACCATCGGCAGCGCGTCCACCTTCAACGCGTGCACGGTGAAGATGTAGCGGTGCGGCGCGTCGCCCACCGGCGGGCAGGGGCCGAAATAGCCGGGGCTGCCCACGTCGGTGCGGCTCTGCACCACGCCGGCGGGCAGCTTGGCCCCGGCGGCGTCACCGGCCCCGGCGGGCAGGCTGCGGGCGCTGGCGGGCAGGTTGAAGACCAGCCAATGCCACCAGCCGCTGCCGGTCGGCGCGTCCGGGTCATAGGCGGTGACGGCGAGGCTGCGGGTTCCGGCGGGCGGGTCGCTCCAGCTCAAGGCCGGAGACACATTGCCGCCGGTGCAGCCGAAGCCGTTGGCCACCTGGGTCATCGCCATCGGCTTGTCCGCCGACAGGTCGGGGCTGCGCAGCTCGAACGCGGCGGCGGGCAGGGCGGCCAGGGCCAGCAGGGCGGCGGTGAGGGACAGGAACGGGGCGCGCATTGGCGGGTCTCCATCGGTTCGGGGTGTGTGGTCCCGACGATAGAGGGGCGGGGCCAGCGCCGTGGCCCCGATCCGCTCAAACACGCGCCCGTTTTGCTCAGGCGATCTTTGCTCAGGCGATCCGTGCGGCGCTCAGCCCCGGTGCAGCAGCCGGGCCGCGTCCACCGCGCCATAGGTCAGCACCGCGTCGCAGCCCGCCCGTTTGAAGCCGGTCAGCGTTTCGATCAGCGCCTTGTCGTAATCAAGCCAGCCGTTGAGCGCGGCGGCGCGGAGCATCGCGTATTCACCGGAGACGTGATAGGCGAAGGTCGGCATGGCAAAGGCGTCCTTCACCCGGCGGATAACGTCGAGATAGGGCAGGCCGGGCTTGACCATCACCATGTCGGCCCCCTCCTGGATGTCGTGGGCGACCTCGCGCAGCGCCTCGTCGGTGTTGGCCGGGTTCATCTGGTAGGTCTTCTTGTCGCCCTTCAGGAAACCGCCGGAATTCACAGCGTCGCGGAACGGGCCGTAAAAGGCCGAGGCGTATTTGGCGGCGTAGGAGCAGACGCGCACCAGCTCGTGCCCGCTGGCGTCCAGCCGGTCGCGGATGGTGCCGATGCGCCCGTCCATCATGTCCGACGGCGCGACGATGTCGGCCCCGGCGTCGGCCTGCGACAGCGCTTGACGGGCGAGGATCTCGACCGTCTCGTCGTTCTGGATGTAACCGTCGCGCAGGATGCCGTCATGGCCGTGGCTGGTGTAGGGGTCGAGCGCCACGTCGCACAGCACGCCCACGTCGGGGGCCGCCGCCTTCAAGGCGCGGATCGCCCGGTTCATCAGATTGTCGGGGCGGTAGGCTTCCGCCGCGTCCTCCGACTTCGCGTCCGAACCCACCACCGGGAACAGGGCGACGCAGGGGATGCCGAGCGATCCGGCCTCCACCACCGCTTCGGACAGCAGGTCGATGGTCATCCGTTCCACGCCGGGCATCGACGCCACCGGAACCCGCTGGTTCTCCCCTTCGATCACGAAGACCGGCCAGATCAGGTCATCAACCGTCAGCGTGTGCTCGGCCACCAGACGCCGGGTCCAGGCGTCGGCGCGGTTGCGGCGCAGACGGGTGCGCGGGAAGGAGGCGGGGACGGAGATCGGCATCGGGGAACCACAGCGCTCGTGAAATCGGGTGCGCGATCCTACGCCCGCGCCCCCGGCAAACTCAACCTCAAGCGAGGGGGTGCTGCGGTGCCGATGGGTTGGCTTCCGTGTCCAGGACCCAACGGTCCGTGTCCTTGCGCCAATCGCTGCGCGATCCGGCGGTGAAGCGGTCGCCGTCCCACACCCGCAGCCGGAACGACACACGGGGCGGATCAACGGTGATGAGGGTGTAGGCGTTGGCCTCCCCCCGCAGCCGGGTGGAGGTGGCCGTCGCGGCGTGCGACGCCAGGATCGAGCGCGACAGGCCGGGGTGGCGGATGGCGGCGTCGCCGGTGTAGGCGCGGTGCAGATGCCCGGACAGGATCAGATCGACGCCGCAGGACTCCAGCGCGGACAATGCCAACCCATGCCGACCCACCAGCGGCGTGTCCGGCGCGTCGGGGGGCGGCAAAAACGGGTGATGGGCGAACACGATCTTGAACAGCCGGTCCGGCAACGGATCGAACACGTCGCGGATCCGGGCGATCTGCGCCCGGTTGATCCGTCCGGCGGTGAAATCGACACCGATGGCCCGGGCGGTGGTCAGGCCAAGGATGGCGATGTCGTCATCGACGTGGAACGGGCTGAGGTCGGCGCTGATCCAGCGACGGTACAGGCGGAACGGATCGGTGAACCGCTTGATGAGGTTGTAGACGGGAATATCGTGATTTCCGGGAACCACCAGATAGGGGAAGGGCAGTTCCTCCAGAAAGGCCCGCGCCATGGCGAAATGGTCCGGCTTGGCCCGCTGCACCAGATCGCCGGAGATCACGACGCCATCGGGGCCGGTGTGGACCAGATCGGCCAGCAGCCCGGCCACCACCCGCGCGTCGATCCGCCCGAAATGCAGATCGGACAGGTGGGCCAACCGCTTCATCGAAACCTCACAAACCGCATCAGGACGATGCCATAACCCTCAGAGCCAATGGACGAATCTTGTAGTGAAGCGGTGACGAGAGCCGCGACACCTCGCCATCGTTCGCCATCGACAGGGCGCGGCGGTGGCTGGCCACGGTCAGGCGGGTGACGGTGAAGCAATCCAGCCCTTCATCCTCTTTCCAGCGGCCCAAGGCCAGGCGGCCCATCAGGCGCAGCAAGGACAGGGCGCTGCGGTCCCGCGCCACATACACGCCCAACCGACCACCATCCAGAACCGTGCGCCGCAACGGCAACCCATAGCCATCATCATACAGATTGTTGGACACCGCCAGAATCGGCGTCCGCACATGGCGCAGCCCGTCGCCCCAATCGATTTGCACGTCCAGCAGCGGCAGGCGGTAGAGCGCCTTGGCCATCGCCCAGGCTGACCCCGGCCATTTCAGCCAGCGATGGACCCGCCGATGCCGTTCCCGTTCCCGCACCACCGTGGGATAGAACCCGAGGATCGAGCTGTTGAGGTAGGGCGCGCCGTTCACCTCGGCCACGTCGATGGCGCGGATGCGGCCATTGGCGAGCGCGCTGGCCGCCGCGTTGATCTCAATCGGCGTGTTAAGATCACGCGCCAACATGTTGAGAGTGCCCAAGGGAAGCACGCCCAACGCCTTTCCGGTCGGCAGGATCTGGCGCAGCGCGCTGTTGACCGTTCCATCCCCGCCGCCAACCACCAGCGCGTCGGCGTCGGACGCCAGCGCGCGGGCGATGGCGGCGGTGCAATCGGCCCCATCCACCGCCTGCGCCATCACCTCCGCCCCTTGCGCTGCGAACGGGCGGCGCACCGCCTCCAGAACATCGTCCACCGGCTGGTCCACCAGGGATCCGGCGGACCGGTTGAGCAGCAAGGCGATTTTCATGGCGGTGTTCCGGTTCCAAGGCGCTCCCGCACACATGTGGACGCCAAGCCGTCCCGCCAACCCGTGCCGGATGGAAAAAGGCGGGGAGCGAAATCCATCCGTTGCCGTATGGTTGATTTGACAGCGGCCTGCCGTCCCGTATGATTTCCACCATTGCCCGAAGGAGGACGCGCCGCGCACCGGTTCCTGTTCGTTGGCCGGTTCGAGACCACAACCATCAACAATCGAGAAAAATCAATCCGATGAGCGACAACGCTGAGATCCTGTTTGAACGCCGTGGGGCGATTGCCCTGGTCACGCTCAACCGTCCGAAGGCGCTGAACGCCCTGACGCTGGGGATGATTCGCCTGTTCGACCCGCAACTGCGCGCCTGGGACGCCGATCCCGAGGTGAAGGCGGTGGTCATCCAGGGTGCCGGCGAAAAGGCCTTCTGCGCCGGTGGCGATGTGGTCAGCCTGTATGAGGCGGGCAAGGCCGCGAAGGCCGGGCAGGGCGACGGCTCGTCGATCCGCGCCTTCTTCAGCGAGGAATACATCCTCAATCGCCTCATCAAGCGCCTGTCCAAGCCCTATGTCGCGCTGCTCGACGGCATTTCGATGGGCGGCGGCGTCGGGCTGTCGGAGCATGGCTCCCACCGGGTCGTCACCGAACGCACGCTGTTCGCCATGCCGGAAACCGGGATCGGCCTGTATCCCGACGTCGGCGGCACCTATTTCCTGCCGCGCCTGCCGGGGATGACCGGCACTTGGCTGGGCCTGACCGGCGACCGGCTGAAGGCGGCGGACATGCTGGCGATCAACGCGGCCGATGCCTTCGTGCCCAGCGACCGGCTGGAGGATCTGATCGACGATCTGGCCGCCGGAACGCCCCCGGACGAGGCCATCGCCAAGCGTCGGGACTCGGCGGGCGACGCCCCCAACGCCGTTCATCGCGCGGCGATCGACCGTTGCTACGCCTTCGACACGGTGGAGGAGATCATCGCGGCCCTGACGGCGGAAGGCACGGAGTGGGCCGCCGGGCAGCTCGCCACCCTCAACCGCGTGTCGCCGACCAGCCTGAAGGTGACGTTGGAGGCCATTCGGCGCGGCGGCCGACTGGATTTTGACGGCTGCATGATCCAGGAGTTGCGTTTGAGCACCGCCTGCCTGAAGGGCGTGGACTTTTTCGAAGGGGTGCGCGCCGCCCTGGTCGACAAGGACCGCAGCCCGAAATGGTCGCCGTCCAGCCTGGACGCGGTTGGCCCCGCGCTGGTCGCCGACCATTTTGTTGAACCGGAAGGCGGCGATCTGGCCTTTCCCGCCTGATCGCGCATCTCCCGCCGTCAACGGCCCAGCATGAGACAAAGCCCTGTGGTTTCAGTGGGATCACCCGCTGAAACCACAGGAGCTTTTAACCGGACCTGGGGTCTGCATCCCGTGCCTTTGGCTCGGGGAAATGGCATTTTTTCCAGAATTATTAAGATGATTGGCGACGAATGATCGGTTAATCTGGCCTTAAGGTTCCGGTCACGTCCTTGCGCGGGGATCGGCCGGATCGAGCCAAAGGAGACCGCGGTGCGCAAACCCTATTACGAAAGCATCCTGCTGATTGAGCGGCTTCACCGCCATTTCCTCGAGGTGCTTAAGACCGAACTGGATCGCTTGGGGATCCAGGACATCAACAACGTCCAGAGCCTGATTCTCTACAACATCGGCGAAGACGAGATGACGGTCGGTGAATTGACCGCGCGCGGCTACTATCTCGGCTCCAACGTGTCCTACAATGTGAAGAAGATGGTCGAGAACGGCTATCTTGGGCAGGAGCGTTCGCCGCACGACCGTCGGTCGGTGCGCGTCCGCCTGTCGGAAAAGGGTTTGGATCTGCGCGAAAAGATCAGCCAGATGTTCGAGCGTCAGTTGACCGCCCTGGAAAAGGCCGGTTTCAGCGACGAGGAACTGAACAAGGCCAACGAGACGATGCGCAAGCTGGAGCGTTTCTGGTCGGCGTCGCTGGATTACAGCGGTTTTCCGATGACGTCGGCGGCCTGACAGGTTCAGGCGTGGATCGGCCAGCCTCCGGCTCAGGCGGTGATGCGATCCAAAGGGCCTAGGCCCAATGATGGCTCGATTGAGAACGCCCCCGTGCACCCCGGTGCCGGGGGTGTTTTCGTTTCCGCGCCTTTTGCGACAGCGGGCATGGCGAAAGCCGTTCACCATACACCTGCGGATGCAAAAGGACAGGGGCGATGATTGGCTGAATGAATTTTGTTGTGATGACTGAAATTCCGCTTCGCTTACAAGGCGATACCCCTGCATAGTGATGTGTGGAAGGGGGGCGCGCCGGGCTGAACCCGTTTCGTCTGAAACCGGTTCGCCGCGTCGGATGCCCTCCCGGTGTTTTCGAAGTTTGCCGTCAACGGTTGCCCAGGAATCACACCCAAGAATCGCGAAGGGGGAGAACACGTCCATGAACGCACGTCTTTTGGCCGGAGCCGCTTTGACCGCCCTGACCATCGGGACCGCGCTGTCCGCCGGATCGGCGTCGGCCCAAGGGGTCTCTGGTGATGCGGTCAAGATCGGTGTGTTGAACGACCGCTCCGGTCTCTACACCGACCTTGGTGGCGAGGGGTCGGCCGTGGCCGCCCGCATGGCGGCGGAGGAGTTCGGCGGCAAGATCCTCGGCAAGCCCATCCAGGTCATCACCGCCGACCACCAGAACAAGCCGGACATCGGCTCCAACATCGCCCGTCAATGGATCGATCAGGACGGCGTCGATGTGATCGTGGACGTCCCCAACTCCGGCGTGGCGCTGGCGGTGCAGGAGGTGACGCGCGACAAGAAAAAGATCTTCCTGATGGAAGGCCCGGCCACCTCGCGCCTGACCGGCGACGCCTGCTCCCCGACCGGCTTCCACTGGGCCTATGACACCCGCGCTCTGGCCGTCGGCACCGGGCGCGCCATGGTCAAACAGGGCGGCAGCAGCTGGTATTTCCTGACCGCCGACTACGCCTTTGGTCATCAGCTTGAGGCCGACACCGCCGCCGAGGTCAAGAAGGCGGGCGGGCAGGTGATGGGGGCGGTGCGCCACCCGCTCAACACCTCGGACTTTTCGTCCTTCCTGCTGCAGGCGCAATCGTCGGGGGCCAAGATCGTCGCGTTGGCCAACGCGGGCGGCGACACCATCACCTCGATCAAGCAGGCGTCGGAATTCGGCCTGACCCAGAGCGGTCAGCAAAAGCTCGCCGGTCTGCTGCTGTTCATCTCCGACGTCCACGCGCTCGGCCTGTCGGTGGCGCAGGATCTTGTCCTGACCACCGGCTTCTATTGGGACATGGACGACGAGAAGCGCGCCTGGTCGAAGAAGTTCTTCGACAAGTTCGGCAAGATGCCGACCATGGTCCAGGCGGGCAGCTACTCCGCCGTTCGCCATTATCTGAAGGCGATCGAGGCGGCCGGGACCGACGACGGCCCGACCGTGGCCGCGAAGATGAAGGAGATGCCGGTCAACGACATGTTCGCCAAGAACGGCAAGATCCTGGCGAACGGCCGCATGGTGCATGACATGTATCTGGCCCGCGTCAAGAAGCCGTCCGAATCGAAGGGGCCGTGGGATTATTACCAGATCCTGGCCACCATTCCCGGCAACGAGGCCTTTGCGACCGTCGAGGAAAGCGGCTGCAAGCTCGCGAAGTAACCGCCGCAGTCTGGCTGTGACGAGGCGCGATCCGCCCGGTGGCCCGCACAACAGCGGCACCGGGCGGATCCGCGCGGGGGAGATCGACGGTGATGATGGGAACCATATTCGGCATTCCGCCACAGGCGCTGTTTGGCCAGCTTTTGCTGGGGTTGATCAACGGATCCTTTTACGCGCTGCTCAGCCTGGGGCTGGCGGTGATCTTCGGGATGTTGAACGTCATCAATTTTGCGCATGGCGCGCTGTACATGATGGGGGCCTTCGTCTCCTGGCTGCTGCTGACCCAGCTTGGTGTCGGCTATTGGTGGGCGTTGCTGATCGCGCCGATCATCGTCGGGCTGTTTGGCATCGCGCTGGAAAAGACGCTGCTGTCGCGGCTGTACAAGCTTGACCACCTCTATGGGCTGCTGCTGACCTTCGGCTGCGCGCTGATGATCGAGGGTGGGTTCCGGCATTTTTACGGCGTGTCCGGTCAGCCCTATCCGATTCCGGAGGCGCTGCGCGGCGGTCAAAATCTCGGCTTCATGTTCCTGCCGAATTATCGCGGCTGGGTGGTGGTCGCCTCGCTGATCGTTTGCCTCAGCACATGGTTGGCGATTGAGAAAACCAAGCTGGGGGCCTACCTGCGCGCCGCCACGGAAAACCCGGTGCTGGTCCAGGCCTTTGGCATCAACGTGCCGGTGATGGTGTCGCTGACCTACGCGTTCGGCGTGGCGCTGGCCGGGTTGGCCGGGGTGCTGGCGGCACCGATCTATCAGGTCAGCCCGCTGATGGGATCCAACCTGATCATCGTGGTGTTCGCCGTGGTGGTCATCGGCGGCATGGGGTCGATCCTGGGCGCGGTGCTGACCGGCTATGGCCTGGGCCTGCTGGAAGGCTTGACCAAGGTCTTCTACCCCGAGGCGTCCAACATCGTGGTGTTCGTGATTATGGCGGTGGTGCTGATGATCAAGCCCGCCGGTCTGTTCGGACGGGAGAGGTAAGCCATGAGCGTTCCTACGCAAGGTGCCGCGACCGTGGCGGTTCAGGCCGGTGGCTCATCGCTGGCCCGGATCGTCGGGCTGGTGGCGTTGGCGGTGCTGCTGGTCGCGCCTTACGCGCTGTACCCGGTCTTTTTGATGAAGGTGCTGTGCTTCGCGCTGTTCGCCTGCGCCTTCAACCTGCTGATTGGCTTTGGCGGGTTGTTGAGCTTCGGCCACGCCGCCTTTTTCGGCAGCGCTGCCTATGTCACCGCCCACACGGTGAAGGTCTGGGGGCTGTCACCGGAGTTGGGCATTCTGCTGGGGACCGTTGCGGCGGCGGGCATGGGCGTTCTGTTCGGGTCCATCGCCATCCGGCGGCAGGGGATCTATTTCTCCATGATCACGCTGGCGCTGTCGCAGATGGTCTATTTCCTGGCCCTGCAATTGCCCTTCACCCACGGCGAGGATGGGATCCAGGCGGTCCCGCGCGGTGTTCTGCTGGGCGTCATCGACCTCAACCAGCCCTTTGCCATGTATTACTTTGTGCTGGTGGTTTTCCTGTTCGGTTACGCGGTGATCTGGCGCACGGTGCATTCCCCCTTCGGGCAGGTTCTGAAGGCGATCCGCGAGAACGAGCCGCGCGCGATTTCGTTGGGCTACCGCACCGACCGTTACAAGCTGATGGCCTTTACGCTGTCGGCGGCGCTGGCGGGCATGGCGGGCGGCACCAAGGCCATCGTTTTCCAGCTCGCCACCCTGACCGACGTGCAATGGCAGATGTCGGGCGAGGTGGTGTTGATGACCCTTCTGGGCGGCATGGGGACCCTGTCCGGTCCGGTGGTCGGCGCGGCGCTGGTCGTTGCTTTGGAAAATTATCTGGCGGCGACCAACCTGCCGGTTCCCGTGGTCATCGGCGCGATTTTTGTGGCCTGCGTGCTGCTGTTCCGGCGCGGCATCGCCGGCGAAATCCTGGCCCGCTTTGGTGGCGGCGGCCGGTAAACGGTTCGCCTTTCGATTCACAACAAAACGGCGCGGCGGTGATGTCACCCCGCGCCGTTGCTGTTTGATCGTCCCGCAGACGGGGCGCGTCAGGCCTCTGGGACCAGCCAGGACACGGACACGCCGCCGCCGGAGGTCGGCAAGGCGTCGTGCAGGGTGTGCAGAAGGTCGCGCGCCGTCTCGTCCAGCTTCCAGGGCGGGTTGACGATCAGCAGGCCGGAGCCGTTCAGGCGCAGATGGGTGTCTTCCGGGTGCCAGGTCAGTTCCGCCAACAGGATTTTGCGGATGCCGGTTTTCTCCACCGCGTCCTGAAAACGCCAGACCGCCGCCCGTTCCTTGATCGGGTACCACAGGGCGTAGACGCCCGTCGGCCAGCGCCGGTGCGCGGCGGCGAGACCGTCGGCCATGCGCGCGAACTCATCGGGCTGTTCAAAGGGCGGGTCGATCAGGACCAGCCCGCGCTTTTCCTTGGGCGGCAAATGGGCCTTGAGCGCGACATAGGCGTCGGTCTCGTGAACGGCCACCTGCGGGTCGTCGCGGAACTCCCGGCGCAGGGTGCGAACGTCCTCCGGGTGCAACTCGCTCAACACAAGCCGATCCTGTGGGCGCAGCGCGGCGCGGGCGATGCGGGGGGAGCCGGGATAGGCGCGCAGCACCCCATCGGGGTTGATCGCCGCCACCGCCTCCAGATAGGGCGTCAAGGCCGGGTGGGGGGCGGGCGCACCGAACAGCCGTGCGATGCCGTCCTCATGCTCCAGCGTCTTTTGCGCAGCCTCGCTGGTCAGGTCGTAGCGGCCGATTCCGGCGTGGGTGTCCAGCACGCAAAAGGGGGCGGGCTTGACGCGCAGATGGTCCAGGATCAACGCCATGATGGCGTGCTTCATCACGTCGGCCGGGTTGCCCGCGTGAAAGATGTGACGGTAATTCATGAACCGGGATCTACCCGATCACGCCGATCCGCGCCAGATGGGATGATGGTTGCGCGGTTGTCGTGCCTGATGTGTTGGCCCCTGATTGTCAAAAGACAGGCCGCAACCGTCGGCCTCAATCGATCGACGCCACTTGCTGGGCGTTGCGGAAGCTGCGGCGGGTCTTGGGCGACACGCTGACCGGTTCGCTGTCCTCGCACCGGGTGGAGGCGAGCAGCTTGGCGCTCTGCGGGTCAAGGCCGCTCAGATTCTGCCAGATTTTGCAGACATAGGCCTGGGAACTGCGGGTCGAACCGCCGTTGTAGCGGGCCACGGCGGATTTCCAGTTGCCTTCCTCGCCGTGCAGACGGACCAGCAGACGACCCGCGTAAAAGACGTTGTCGCGCGGCTCGACGATGCGTTCCATCGGCTGGAACTGGCTGCGGTGCGACGCCAGCGACAATTGCATGCAACCGACATAGACGTTGGAGCGGATTTGCCCCTTGCGGTCGCGGAGTTGTTTGGCGGCGTCGTTGACACCGCGGGCGAAATAAGCGCGGCCCTGAAGGCTCATCGCGAAGGGGTGGGGGGCACCGTCCTGCCCGCTTTCCACCAGGGCTATCGCCACCAACAGACCCGAGGGGATGTCCAGTTGCTGTTCAGCGTCGACCGCGTGGGTCACGCAGCTTTCTTGCGCCTGGGCTGACGTTGCGGTCAGCGGAGCCATCAAGAGTCCGGTTGCCAGTGCGAGTGCGCCACCAAGCGTGACGTGTACGCGCTGTTTTCGTCCTCGCATCTCCGACCTCCTCAGTCTGGTGCCCCGTGTGTGACGGTGGCTGTTGACCCCCCGCGCGGGGTCCAAGTTCCGGTCGCCGAGTCGCTTACGGCAACCGCCTCCTCACCAAAATTCGACGTCTCCCAATCGGACGCCGGGGCAACATTTCCAAAAATTTGAGGCATCGTCAACCCAATTACGCCCCGGTAATACCCCGCCCCGCCGTCACGGGTGGCCAAAAGCGGAATGCGCTGGGACCGTTGCCCTTGGGTCAAGACACGCTAAATTATTGCAAATAATGAAATATTCAAAATGAGCACAAGGGCGTGCAACCCCTTAATTTTTCCCTGATAAAAATCCCCCGGCTGCGACGGTGTGTCGCCTGAATCACACGGCGGATTCATTTTCAGGCCCCTCTTGCGCGTTGCAGCACGATGGGGCAGTAAGCTGAGCCGCTTTTTTTGCGGCGTTTGAGGTGCGGACGCCACCGGTTCCATCGCCTGCGGATCGGGCGTTCCACTCCGGCGCTCCGCTCTCCCTGATTGCTTCCACGAACGAGGAACCCGGTCTTGTCCACGCCACCGTCCAACGGCGGAACACCGCCATTTGCCGCGCTGGACAGGATGATTGAGGTCCTGTTTGAACGCGGGTACGAGCGCCTTTACGCCGCCGATCCGACGGGCGCGGTGGGCGCCTTTGTCCGGGTGGTTCTGCTCGATCCCGGGCATGGGGAGGCCTGGGCGGTGCTGGCGGACGCCCTGAGCGACTCGACCATCGACTCGACCGAAAATTTTCGCAGTGCGAAAGAAACACCCACCTCATCCCCTGTGCTGGCCTATGCGCGGGCTGTTGCGGTCGATCCGCAACAATGGATGTGGCGTTTGGGATGGGCAGAGGCGCTGCGCCGGTCCGGCGACCTTCCGCGCGCGCTGGCGCTGTTCGCCGATCTGGCGCGGGACCGCGCCGATTCAGCACCGGTCCGGCTGGGCCACGCCCGCGCGCTCAACGCCGCCGGGAAGAGTGACGCCGCTCTGGCCGAATACCGCGAAGCGGTGTCCCTGCGGCCCGATGACACCGAGGCCGCCTTGGAGTTGGCGGACGCGCTGATCGCCAGCGGCGACGCCCTGGCGGCGGTGGAGTTGCTGCAACCCCTGGCGCGGCGGCACGCCGAGGACGCGGCCCTGCACCACGCCATCGGTCAAGGCTGGATCGCCCTGCGCGAGCCGGACAAGGCGCTGGTTGCGCTGCGCCGCGCCCGCGATCTCGACCCCGACGACCGGCTGGGCAGCGCGGCCGCCATCCAGGCGTTGGAAGCCGGGGAGGGGGCCGATCTGTCGGCGGCCTATGTCCGCGCCCTGTTTGATCGCTACGCCGACCGCTTCGACCGGGATTTGCTCGGCAAGTTGGGCTACGCCGCCCCGGACCTGCTGCGCGCGGCGGTGGATCGGGTGTCTCAACCCACCTCAGAGGCGGGGTTGCGGATCCTGGATCTGGGCTGTGGCACCGGCTTGGCGGGCGTGACCTTCCGGCCACTCGCCGGATTTCTCGCCGGGGTCGATCTGTCGCCGCGCATGGTGGACAAGGCGCGCGACCGGCGGATTTATGACGAGCTGGCGGTGGGTGACGTGGTGGCGGCGATGGACGCGGCTCCGGCGGCCTGGGATTTGCTGGTCGCGGCCGACGTGCTGGTCTACATCGGCGATCTGGCCCCCGTGTTCCAGGCGGCGGCGCGCGCGTTGGTTCCGGGCGGGCGGTTCGCCGCCACGGTCGAGCGCGCGGCGGAGGGAGAGGGGTTTGTCCTGGGGCCGACGCGGCGCTACGCCCACGCCGAATCCCACCTTTGCGCCCTGGCCGAGGCCGTCGGCCTGACGATCCGTCTGCTGGAACCCTGCACCCCACGCCGGGAAAAGGGTGTGGGCGTTCCCGGCCTGCTGTTCATCGTGGAACGTTGAGGGCGCATCCCCTCAAATCGCTTGCTCATAGCGTCGGGAATCGGCTTCGGCGAACCACCGCGCGTGCAATTGGTCCTTCTCGTCCAGGGCCAGCGTCACCCAGCCGCGCCGGGCGATGGTTCGCTGCCCGCTGTCGCGAAAGCGCGGCATGTCCAGCCAATGGCCGGGCAGGGGCTGTTCGCGTTGGGCGGCCAGGCGCTCCGTCGCGAAGCGGCGCAGGCCGGTGGGGGGTGGGCTGGTCAGGGACGGGGCCAGCACCTGCCACAGCTCCACCCCCTCGCCGCGCAAAACGCCGCGCGCGCCGACACCGGCCCCGTTCGACAGCACGGTGACGCGGCAGCCGGAACGGCGGGAGAAGTCGCCCAGCGCGCCGATCAGGCGTTCCCATTCGGCCACATGGCTGCGGCTGCGCCATTGATCGCCCAGGCGCTTGGTCAGATCGGTCAGTCCGGGAATCCAACCGGTCACGCGCTCCAGCCCCGCCGTGGCGGGAATCAGCAGCGGCGTTCCGGTCATGACGATGAGATGGCGGGAGTCCTCAAAGCGCGCCAGCCAGTCCGGCAGCAGCGCCCAACTGCGGTCGGACAGCACGCGCCGCCGCGTCCGTTCGCTGCGCAGATCGAGCGCCAGAAGGCCGACATTCCCCAGATGAAAGCCTTGCGTCATGGTGGCGCGCGGTGCCCCCCACACGCAATCGGGCGGCGATTCGGCCAGCGCGCCCAACTGGAACAGGGCGTAATTGCGCCGCGCGGTCATGAACACCCCGCGCATCACCTTGCTGGTTGCCTCGCTGTCCGTTCCGGTTCCCCAACCGTCGGCGATGTCGGCGTCGTCCCACATCATGACCGACGGGATGCGGGCCAGCGCCTCCGCCACCTCCGCCCGCCGCCACTGGCGCAGATGCTGGTCGATGGCGGCGTCCATCAACTCTTCGGCCAGCGCCGGGGAAAAGGGCTGTGCGGCGCGGGTTGCGGCGGTTCCCGTGCGCCATGCGCTCATCAGGGGGGACGCGGCGAGCACCGCCTCGCCGTCGATCTGACCGCCGCCCTGGACCAGCAGGTGATATCGATCCTGGTCGTGCTGGCGCAACAGATCCGGCCACAGGCTGGACGCGGGTGGGGCGCTGTCTTTCTGGGAGGCTTGGCTTGGCGGCGGTGTCAATCCGCCTCCGCAGACGAAGGCGATGCGCGGTCGGGAAAAACGCCCGGGAACGACCAGGCTCCAGGACGGGCCGTCGGCGAAGCCATAGGACGCATCGGTGTCCTGGACACCGCGCGGCACGGCGAAATCAAAGCGCCAGAGATGGCGGCGACGCCAGACGGTGACGTGACGCGGCGGGACGGGCAGGGTGACGCCATCCACGCGCAGGTCGTCCGGCTCCACCTCCCCATCCAGAACGAACAGAGCTGACAGCCACCAGCGATCCCGCTGCTCCCCCCGGAAATAGAGAACCGGCCCCAGCAGCAGGCTCGGTTCCGCCCGATTGCGCGCCATGCCCGTCCGTCTTGCCCCATGCTCGTCCGCGACGACCGGATCCGATACCCGATACGCTGTTGCGGCGCATTCAAAATCTGACCAAACCGGATTTGGTTGAACCGTTGTCCGTCCGTCATGTCGATGTGACAACGACACACTCTATATATGGGATCAGACGCAAGTCGGAACGATGGCCGGAACGGTGTCACGCAACGGAAAACGCCGCTCCAACCGCAGGGCCGCCATGCCGTCCTCGTAATAATCCTCATACAGCCCGAATGGCGTGTAGCCGCTGCGCAGATACAGCGCCAACGCGGCGGTGTTGTCACGCCGCACCTCCAACCGCAC
This sequence comes from Azospirillum griseum, assembly GCF_003966125.1. GTDB lineage: Bacteria > Pseudomonadota > Alphaproteobacteria > Azospirillales > Azospirillaceae > Azospirillum > Azospirillum griseum. The sequence goes on along the minus strand of NZ_RXMA01000002.1, from coordinate 102,365 downwards.
ACGGTCGCACCCCAACGCCTGCGCAGCCTCTTCCAACGCGGTGAGCAGGGCGCGGGCGACGCCGAAACGCCGATGATCCGGGTGGACCGCCAGCGAGGTCAACCGCCCGATGGGCGTGCGCGCGTGCGTGGCCACCTGACCATAGCCGACGACCACCGCGTCCCGCAGCGCGACCAGACAGACCCCCTTGGCCTTGGTGATGGCGTGGCGGAACTGGCGCGCGGTCATCTGGTCGGTGGGGAAGCATGCGGCCTCAATCGCCAGCAGATCGGGGAGATCGGGCAACACCGCACGACGAAACGCGCGGGCTGTTGCAGCGCAGTAGACAGGAGCGATCAAGTGACGCATCGTTGTGACATCGAAAGCGGGACACGGCTGCAACCTTACTCCCTTTGCGTCAGAGGGGAAGAGCCGCCGTTTCCGGTTTTGGAAAGCATTGGTTAACCAACATCACCCGCTCGTTTCACCCACTCGTGTCACCGTCAAGGAGCGTCGTCCCGCAGCCGTTCGCTCCGGTTGGCCTTTCAACGCAGAAAGTCAAGACATGGACGCTCGGTACAAATCCCGTGACATCGAACGCCGCAGTCTGGATGTCGACAGCCTGAAGCGGTCTTTCTTGGAATGGTTGGTCTATTCCGTCGGCAAGGACGCCCGCGCCGCCACCCGGCGTGACTGGTTCCACACCTGCGCGCTGGCTGTGCGCGACCGGGTGGTCGATCGCTGGATGGACACGACCCGCACCTATTATCACGAGGACGCCAAGCGCGTATATTATCTTTCTCTTGAATTCCTGATCGGTCGCCTGCTGACCAACAGCCTGTCCAACCTGGGCATCATCGACGAATGCCGCCAGGCGCTCGACCGGCTGGGCCTGTCGATGGACGATGTGGTGGATTCCGAACCGGACGCGGCGCTGGGCAACGGCGGCCTTGGCCGTCTGGCCGCCTGCTTCCTCGACAGCATGGCCTCGCAAGGGCTGCCGGGCTACGGCTATGGCATCCGGTACGAGTTCGGCCTGTTCGAACAGCGTTTTGAAAACGGGTGGCAGATCGAGCATCCCGAACAGTGGCTGCAATTCGGCAACCCGTGGGAGTTCGCCCGGCCGGAGGTGCTGTACCCCGTCCAGTTCTATGGCCGGGTCGAAGAGTTCCGCGACAGCGTGGGCGAGCGCGCCTATCGCTGGGTGGACACCGAACGGGTGCTGGCGATGGCCTACGACACCCCGGTCGTCGGCTATGGCGGCGACACCATCAACACGCTGCGCCTGTGGTCGGCGCGCGCCACCAGCGATTTCAACTTCGGGCACTTCAACGAAGGCGCCTATATGAAGGCGGTGGAGCAGAAGATCCTGTCGGAAAACCTCAGCCGCGTCCTCTACCCCAACGACGCGACGGAGATCGGCAAGGAGTTGCGCTTCAAGCAGGAGTATTTCTTCACGTCCGCGTCCTTGCAGGACATCCTGCGCCGCTACCTGCAACACCACACCACCTTTGACAATCTGCCCAGCAAGGCGGCGATCCAGCTCAACGACACCCATCCGGCCATCGGCATCGCCGAGCTGATGCGTCTGCTGGTCGATCACCATGGCCTGCGCTGGGACAAGGCGTGGGAACTGACGCAGGCGACCTTCGCCTACACCAACCACACCCTGCTGCCCGAGGCGCTGGAAGCCTGGCCGGTGCGGATGGTGGAGCGGATTTTGCCGCGCCACATGCAGATCATCTACGAAATCAACGCCAAGTTCCTGAACCGGTCGAAGGCGCGGGCGGCGGGCGACAACACCCGTCTGTCGCATCTGTCCTTGATCGACGAGCGCGGCGACCGCCGCGTGCGCATGGGCAACCTCGCTTTCCTTGGCTCGCACAAGATCAACGGCGTGTCGGCCCTGCACACGGAGCTGATGAAGGAAACGGTCTTCGCCGACCTGCACGCCGAATTCCCCGACCGCATCAACAACAAGACCAACGGCATCACCCCGCGCCGCTGGCTGAAGCAGGCCAACCCGGCCCTGTCGGAGTTGATCTCCACGCGCATCGGTGAAGGGTGGATTTCCGACCTTCAGCAGATCAGTGCGCTGAAGGAGAAGGCCGACGACGTGGTGTTCCGCGAGGAGTTCCGCCGGGCCAAGCGCAAGAACAAGAAGCGTCTGGCCGCCTACATCGCCCGTCAGACCGGTGAAGAGGTGCAGGTGGACAGCCTGTTCGACGTGCAGGTCAAGCGCATGCACGAGTACAAGCGCCAGCTTCTGAACGTTCTGCACACCGTCGCCCTCTACAACGAGATGCGCGACAACCCGACCGTGTCGTGGGTGCCCGTGACCAAGATTTTCGCGGGCAAGGCGGCACCCTCCTACCACATGGCCAAGCTCATCATCAAACTCATCAACGATGTGGCCAAGGTGGTGAATCACGACCCGTCGGTGCACGACAATCTGAAGGTCGTCTATCTGCCCAACTACAACGTCACGGCGGCGGAAATCATCATTCCGGCGGCCGATCTGTCCGAACAGATCTCCACCGCCGGGATGGAGGCGTCGGGTACGGGCAACATGAAGCTCGCCTTGAACGGTGCCCTGACCATCGGCACGCTGGACGGGGCCAACGTTGAAATCCGCGAGCATGTCGGGGCCGACAACATCTTCATCTTCGGCCTGACCGCCGAGGAGGTGAACGATCTGCGCGCCAACGGCGGTTTCAACCCGCGCGAGGTCATCGCCTCCAACCCCGCGCTGAAGCGGGCGTTGGACATGATTTCGACCGGGGCCTTCTCGCCGGACGACCGCAACCGCTACCACCCGATCCTCCAGGCGCTGACCGACGGCGGCGACCATTTCCTGGTGACGGCGGATTTCGCCGATTACTGCCGGGCGCAGGACGCGGCGATGCAGCTCTACCGCGATCCGGAGGAATGGACCCGCCGGGCCATCCTCAACACCGCCAACATGGGCTGGTTCTCGTCCGACCGCACGGTCAACGAGTACGCGACGGAGATCTGGGACGTTCATCCGGTGAAGCCGACCCACGACGGGGAGGGGTTCCGGTAAACCGGCCCCCTGCAAAAGACAGACCCGGCAAAAAAGACAAAAAACGACCGCGCGGGCGCTTTACAAGCCCCGCGCGTTTCGTTATCACAGCATCATGATCCGCATCGCGACCACCACCATGACTACGAAAAAAGCGACTCGCTTCGGCGGGCTGCCTCGTGGCATGGGCTGATCGGTTCGACCAGCGTTTCACCCACGAGCAAGGCCCCGCCGGACACGGACGGGGCCTCGTCGTTTCGGGGTCTGCGGTCCGGTCCCACACCTGGACAGATGAAAGACGGAACCCCGAGATGAGCAACAGCAGCAACCCCGCCTCCCGTCGCGTCGCCATCGTTGGCGCCACCGGTGCCGTTGGCCGCGAAATGGTCAATGTTCTGCATGACCGCAAGTTCCCGGTCAGCGAACTGGGCCTGTTCGCCTCTGAACGCAGCGCGGGCAAGGTGCAGGACACCCCTTATGGCCCCAAGACGCTCCAGGCCTTCGACGCCGAGGTCGTGAAGGGCTATGACGTCGTGCTGCTGGCCGTGTCGGGCGATTTCGCCAAGGCGCACGCCCCGGCGCTGGCCTCGGCGGGCGCGCTGGTCATCGACAACAGCTCCGCCTTCCGTTACGACGACAACATCCCGCTGATCGTGCCGGAGATCAACGCCCATGCCTTCCAGGGCGGCGGCCGTCTGATCGCCAACCCGAACTGCACCACGGCCATCGCGGTGGTGGCGCTCGGCCCGCTGCACAAGGCGTTCGGCCTGAAGCGCGTCATCGTCTCCACCTATCAGGCCACCAGCGGGGCCGGGGCCGAGGGCATGGCCGAGCTGGAAGAGCAGACGCGCAACCGTCTGGAAGGCCGCCCGGTGACGAACAGCGTGTTCCGTCACCCGATCCCCTTCAACCTCATCCCGCAGATCGACGCCTTCCAGGAGAACGGCTACACCAAGGAAGAGATGAAGGTGACGTGGGAGACGCGCAAGATCCTGGGCGTGCCCGATCTGGCGCTGAGCTGCACCGCCGTCCGCATCCCGACCTACCGCGCCCATTCCGAAGCCATCACCATCGAAACGATCCAGCCGGTCACGCCCGACGCCGCCCGCGCGGTGCTGGCCGACGCCCCTGGTGTGAAGGTGGTGGACGATCCGGCCAACGGTGCCTACCCGATGCCGCTGAACGCCACCGCCCAGTACGATGTCGAGGTGGGCCGCATCCGCACCAATCTGGTGTTCGGCGACCATGGCCTTGACCTGTTCGTCTGCGGCGACCAGCTGCTGAAGGGCGCGGCCCTGAACGCGGTGCAGATCGCCGAGTTGGATCTCTGATTGATCGGCAACCGATCCCGGCGGGTGAGAAAATTCACCCACCGGGATCGGTTGTGTTGAAATGTCGTTTATTGTCGCTTGTTGTTGGTTGATTGTGCGCATCCAACGTGCGTGAATCGCGCGGGTAGAAAATTATTTCTGCCAAACAAAAAACAAGGATTCCGATTAATGCTTGATAGCTTTTTTGGTCAAATTGCACTTCTTGCCTTTGATCGTGTTCCGAAAGGTTTTATGAAGTGCGAAGGTCAGGTGCTTAATTATTCAATCGATAAAAAATTTATTCCTCTTTATTCTCTTATAGGGAACAGGTTTGGCGGAAATTCTGCACGACACGAGTTCAATCTTCCGGATCTGCGCGGGAAATCTCCTGTTCCTGAAATGTGCTACATGATCTGCGTAGATGGCATCTACCCGGAATTCGACCACTAAACAGGCATGAAAGGGCGCTTGCTCCGGCCTCGATCCGATGGAACCAGCGCCAAAGCTCTGGAAAGCCGGTGCGTCCGCTGCTATGAAGAACGCCAAGGGGCCAGACGGGCGCGTACCGCCTGTCGGCCCCTTTCGTTCGTTTGCCTCTTCAGTTATGGGAATCGCGCATGTCCGAGCTTCAGGACGCTGTTTCCCGGCGTCGGACCTTCGCCATCATCGCGCACCCCGACGCCGGTAAGACCACGTTGACCGAAAAGCTGCTGCTGTTCGGCGGTGCCATTCAGATGGCCGGCGCGGTGAAGGCGCGTGGTGAGCAGCGCCGCGCCAAGTCGGACTGGATGAAGGTGGAGCGCGAACGCGGCATCTCCGTGACCGCGTCGGTCATGACCTTCGATTACGATGGCCGCACCTTCAATCTGCTCGACACGCCGGGCCACGAGGATTTCTCGGAGGACACCTACCGGACGCTGACCGCTGTCGACAGCGCGGTGATGGTGATCGACGGCGCGAAGGGCATCGAAGCCCAGACCCTGAAGCTGTTCGAGGTCTGCCGCCTGCGCGACGTGCCGATCATCACCTTCTGCAACAAGATGGACCGCGAGGCCCGCGATCCGTTCGAACTGATTTCGGAGATCGAAAGCTCCCTGGCGCTGGAGGTGACTCCGGCGAGCTGGCCCATCGGCATGGGCCGCGATTTCCTGGGCTGCTACGACCTGATCCGCGACCGGCTGATCCTGATGGACCGCAGCAAGGGCGACGAGATCGACGACGGCATCGAGTGCAACGGCCTGGACGACCCGCGCCTGGACGAGCTGCTGCCCGCCCACGCGGTGGCCAAGCTGCGCGAAGAGGTCGAGATGGCGCGCGGCCTGATGCCGGAATTCGATCTGGAGGCCTACCGCGCCGGTCACTTGACCCCGATCTATTTCGGATCGGCGATCAACAATTTCGGCGTGCGCGAGCTGCTGTCCGGTCTGGCCGAAAACGCCCCGCCGCCGCGCCCGCAACCGGCGGATCCCCGCGTGGTTCAACCGGACGAGGACAAGGTCACGGGCTTCGTGTTCAAGGTTCAGGCCAACATGGACCCGAACCACCGCGACCGGATTGCCTTCGTCCGCCTGTGTTCGGGCCGCTACAAGCGCGGGGCCAAGCTGAAGCATGTCCGTTCGGGCAAGCTGATGGCGGTCAACAACGCCGTGCTGTTCCTGGCCCGTGACCGCGAGGTGGCGGAAGAGGCGTGGCCCGGCGACATCATGGGCATTCCCAACCACGGCAGCCTGCGCATCGGCGACACGCTGACCGAGGGCGAGGATCTGCGCTTCACCGGCGTGCCCAGCTTCGCGCCGGAACTGTTGCAACGCGTGCGCCCGGAAGACCCGATGCGGGTGAAGCATCTGCGCAAGGCGCTGGAGCATTTCGCCGAAGAGGGGGCCTCCCAGGTGTTCAAGCCCCTGACCGGGGCCGATTGGGTGGTCGGCGTCGTCGGCCAGCTTCAGTTCGAGGTGCTCGCCGCCCGCATCGAGGCCGAATACAGCATCTCCGCCCGGTTCGAAGGGGCGGGGCTGGACGCGGCCCGATGGGTGGAGACCGACGACGAGGAGCAGTTGAAGAAGTTCATCGATCTGAACCGGTCGGCCCTGGCCGAGGATCACGACGGTGCGCTGGTCTTCCTGGCCCGCAACGCCTGGCACCTGAACCGCTCGCAGGAGGATTATCCGGCGCTGCGCTTCCTGAAGACGCGCGAGCAGAACAAGAAGGTTCACACCGGGGCGTGAATCGGCTGGACCAATCAAGACCCAGGCAAGGCCCAGGCAAGGCCCAGGGCATCGCGCGCAATTCTGTGTTGAGCGCGCGGTGCTCTGTCGGGTTGCGTGTGTTGGGTCCCGCATGAAAACGCCCCGCCGACGGTCTGTCGGCGGGGCGTTTTCCATCTCTGCCGTGACGACACATCCCGATGTGGCGGTCAACGCCTCAACGCTCAGGCCCCTGTTGCAAGCGCTCGGGCGGCCAACCTCTGGCGGAAATCAGGCGTGCCCGGCCTCGCCCGACAGCATGGAGACGCTGACGCCGAGCTTGCCGATGGCGCGTTCCCATTTGGCGTCCAGGTCGGTGTCGAACAGCAGCTTTTCGTCGCACGGCACGTTCAGCCAGCCGTTGGCCTGGAACTCCGCGTCCAATTGCCCCGGTCCCCACCCGGCGTAGCCCAGCAGCAGCAGGTTGCGGCGTGGTCCCCGGTTTTCGGAAATGGCGCGCAGGATGTCGATGGTGGCGGTCAGCGCCACCTCGTCGTTCACCACCAGCGTGCCGTCGCGCACGTAATCGGTGGAGTGCAGCACGAAGCCGCGCCCCGATTCCACCGGGCCGCCGTAATGGACCGGCGGGTTTTGCGCCGGGTGGTCGATGTTCATGTCGAGCTGGTCAATCAGATCCTCGAACGTGATGGATCCGAACAGCCGGTTGACCACCAGCCCCATCGCCCCATCCTCGTTGTGCGCGCACATGTAGATGACCGTGCGCTGGAAACGGGGATCCTCCATTCCGGGCATGGCGATCAGGAGCTGGCCGGTCAGCGAATCCGTGGACGTGGTCAGTCTCGGCATGGGCGTCTATCCTTGATCGTCGATCCAGGATGGGCGGTGATGACCATGCCTGTCCGAACGTTCGGTTGTTTGTGTGTTCGTGCGACGCTATCACCGGATTGTGACAGCACAGGGCGAAGTTTGTCACCTATATATGGGTTGCCGCGCCCGCTTGGTGCAATAGGCCGGTTGCCGGATGCCCTCGCCCCACTGGGGAGAGGGAGGGGACCCGCCGCAGGCGGGGAGGGTGAGGGGGCGGTCGTGGAGGGATGTGATCCTGTGGTCACGGAACGGACGGCGGAACGGCGTAACCAGAGAACCGTCGCAAACAGCCCGAATGTTCGCCCCGCCATTGCCCCGTCGCACCGCAGGCGATAGGATTTTTCACCGTTCCGTCGGAGTCTTCGGATGCCACCCGCTGTTTGCTCATCCCGCCCGATCCTGTCAGTCGGCCGTTGCGGTCATCCGGTCGGTGGTCTTCGCGCGTCCGGTGGCGGTGGTGAAACCGGTGAACAGGCTCCTCAAAACTGTTTCACGGTGTTTCAAACGTTCCACGCGCCCGGTTGCGCCGCGCGCCCGGTGGTCGTCATGACACCGGTGAACAGGTCTCTGAAAAGCGTTTCACGGTGTTTCAAACGTTCCATTCGCCCGCTGGCGCGCGCTCACCGCGCGGCTGGTTCACGAGTGGATTTTCCACGCGGTGACGGGAATTTTTCCCGCTCCGTCAGCGTCTTGCAGAGACAGCGGCGGAGCGGATCGGGGTTTTTCGGCGGGGTGTCGCGGTGAACGGGAAACGGAACGGCGTGCGGACGATGAACGGCCTGATCGGGCGGATGGGCGCAGCGGTTGCGCTGGTGGCGGCCTCGCTGGTTGGCGGCGCATCGTCCGCGCGGGCGCAGGACGCCGGGCAAGGCGCCTGGGCCAAGGCCGGGCCGCTGGAGGCGCGCTTGGTGTCGTCGGTGCGCGCGGTCGGCGATCTGGCGACCGTCCCCTTGGGCCTGGAACTGCGGCTGGAGCCGGGGTGGAAGACCTATTGGCGCTCCCCCGGCGATGCGGGCTATCCGCCGCGTCTGGACTGGTCCGGGTCCCGCAATCTGAAGGAGGCCACGCTCGCCTATCCCGCCCCGCACCGCTTCTCCGTCCTGGGGTTCGAAAGCGCGGGGTATGATGTGGAGGCGCTGTTCCCCCTGCGCGTCCAGCCGGTCGCGCCGGGTCAACCGCTCGACCTGTCCTTGACCGCCGATCTGCTGGTCTGCTCCGACATTTGCGTGCCGCAGATCGTCACGCTGTCGCTGGCGCTGCCGACCGGTCCGGCGCTGCCGGGGGACTCGGCCAACAACATCGCCCGCGCGCAATCGCTGGTCCCGCGCGTGGGGGCGTTGGGCGGGGAGGGGCTGGTCAGCGTTGCCGCCGTGCGCGGCAGCGGCGACGCGCTGGAGGTGGAGGCGACGGCCCCGGATGGCTTTGTTTCCCCTGATGTGTTCATCGAGACCGACCCGCCCCTGAGCTTCAGCGCGCCCAAGGCGGTGTTCTCCGACAGTGACCGGCGGGTGCGCCTGTCGCTGAAGGTCCCCGACGCACCAAAGGACCTCGACCTGTCGGGCCGGGCCGTCACCGTCACGCTGGTGGACGGCGCGCGGGCGGTGGAAACCCCGGCCACGGTCGCGCCCCTGGTGGGCGCAGGTGCATCGGGTAATGGCTTGGTTGCCATGCTGGGGGTGGCGCTGCTGGGCGGCCTGATCCTGAATCTGATGCCCTGCGTGCTGCCGGTCCTGTCGCTGAAGCTGCTGTCGGTGATCGCCCATGGCGGGCGGGCGACCGGGGCGGTGCGCGCCGGATTCCTGGCCAGCGCCGCTGGAATCGTCACCTCCTTCCTGGCGCTGGCCGCCGCGCTGCTGGCGGTGAAGGCGGCGGGCGGGGCGGTGGGCTGGGGCATCCAGTTCCAACAGCCGCTGTTCCTGGTCTTCATGGTGGTGCTGGTGACGCTGTTCTCGGCCAACCTGTGGGGGCTGTTCGAGGTGCCGTTGCCCCGCGCGCTGGCCGACCGGCTGGAGGGCGATGGGTTGGCCGGTCCCTTTGCCACCGGGGCCTTTGCCACCCTGCTCGCCACCCCCTGCTCGGCCCCCTTCCTTGGCACGGCGGTCGGCTTTGCGCTGGCGCGCGGGCCGGTCGAGATTCTGGCGATCTTCGCCGCGTTGGGCGTTGGTTTGGCCGCCCCCTATCTGCTGGTGGCGGCGTGGCCGCGCGTGGCGGCGTGGCTGCCGCGCCCGGGCCGCTGGATGCTGCGCCTGCGGGCGTTGATGGGGGTGGCGCTGGCGGGGACCGCGCTGTGGCTGTTGTCGGTGCTGGTGGTGCAGGTCGGGCCGGTGGCGGCGGGCGGCATCGGCGCGCTGATGGTGGGTTTGGTGCTGGCCCTGTGGGCCGGGCGGCGTTTGCCGTCCCGCTCCGGTTGGGCCGGTCCGGCTCTGGCCGCCGGGTTGGCCTTTGCCGCCTTCGCCTTGCCGTCGGTGGTGGGGCCGACCATGGGGGTGGCGTCTGCCACGGGAGTGGCCACGGATGGGGCGGGCAAGCCGGTGGCCGACCGCTGGGTTCGCTTCGACCCGACGGCGATTCGCGAGCGGGTGGCGGCGGGCCAGCTGGTCTTCGTCGATGTCACCGCCGACTGGTGCATCACCTGCCAGGCGAACAAGAAACTGGTGCTGACGCGCGGCGCGGTGGCCGATCGCTTCACCGACCCCGCCCTGATCGCCATGCGGGCGGATTGGACGCGGCCCGACGACTCCATCGCCCGTTTCCTGGCCGATCATGGCCGCTACGGCATCCCGTTCAACATCGTGTACGGCCCCGGCGCGCCGCAGGGCATCGCCCTGCCGGAGCTGTTGAGCGAGGCGGCGGTGATCGACGCCTTGAACCGGGCGTCGAATCGGGCGTCGGGGCGGTCCTAATCCGCTGATTTTTCAACGGAGCGTCGGGGCGGGCTTGCGATTGTCATGGTGGGGCGCTAGGTCTTTCCCACTGGAACGCGGGGCCACCACGCCGCGCCACAAAAACCCGGAAAGGTTTAGAGACATGAGCATCCAAGTTGGCGATCGCATCCCGTCGGTTGCGCTGAAGCACCTGACCGACAACGGCATGCAGGAGGTCACGACCGACGCGCTGTTCGCCGGCAAGACCGTCGTCCTGTTCTCGGTCCCCGGTGCCTTCACCCCGACCTGCTCGGCCAAGCATCTGCCCGGCTTCATCCAGAACGCCGAGGCGCTGAAGGCCAAGGGCGTCGACAGCATCGTCTGCGTCGCCGTCAACGACCCGTTCGTGATGCGCGCCTGGGGCGAAAAGGCCGGGGCCGGTGACGCCGTGTTCCTGCTGCCCGACGGCAACGCCACCTTCTCGACCGCGCTGGGCCTGACCATGGACGGGTCGGGCTATGGCCTGGGCACCCGTGGCCAGCGCTTCGCCCTGGTCGCCAAGGACGGCGTCGTCTCGCACGTCGCCGTCGAAGCGCCGGGCCAGTTCGAGGTCTCCTCGGCGGAAGCGATCCTGGCGGCTCTCTGAGCCTCGCCAACGGTTTGGAACGCGCGATGAGGGGCTGGGAGCGATCCCGGTCCCTTTTTGCGTCAATGTGTCAAAAAGGGGAGAAGCGCTGAGCCTACGCCCGTCCCTCGCGGATGTCGGCCACGCCCCGGCGGGCCAACGCGTCGGCCCGTTCGTTTTCCGGGTGGCCGTCATGGCCGCGCACCCAATGGAATTCAACGGTGTGAGGCTTGCGCGCCGCCTCCAGCCGCTGCCACAGGTCGGTGTTCTTCACCGGCTTGTTGTCGGCGGTTTTCCAGCCCTTGGCCTTCCAGCCATGGATCCATTTGGTGATGCCGTTCTTCACATACTCGCTGTCGGTGTAGAGCCGCACCGTCACCGGGCGTTTCAGCGCCTCCAGCGCCTGGATCGCCGCCATCAGCTCCATGCGGTTGTTGGTGGTGTCGGCCTCGCCGCCATACAGTTCCTTTTCCACCGTGCCAAAGCGCAGGATCGCCCCCCAGCCGCCTGGGCCGGGGTTGCCGCTGCACGCGCCATCGGTGAAGATCTCCACCGCCTTGGCGGCGGCGGGGGCCGACTCGTCGCTCATGCCGGGTCCGCCGCGCTGGCCGTGCCGTCCTCATCATCGATGAAGTAATCGCGCAGGCTGCGGGTGGATTGGTGGAAGCGCAGCTTGCGCAGATACTCCACCGGATCCTTGGGCTGCACGAAGGCCCCCGGCGGGCGGTTCAGCCAGTCATACAGGCGGGTCAACAGGAAGCGGGTGGCGCTGCCCCGGCACAGCCAGGGCAGGGCGTCCAACTCGGCGCGCGACAGCGGGCGGACCTTGCGGTAATTGGCCAGCAGCAGCCGGGCCTTGGTCGCGTTGAACGAGCCGTCGATCTCGAAGCACCAGGCGTTGATGCAGATGGCGACGTCGTAGGCAAGGAAATCGTTGCAGGCGAAATAAAAGTCGATCAGCCCGGACAGAGTCTCGCCACGGAAGAACACGTTGTCGGGGAACAGGTCGGCGTGGATGACCCCGGTCGGCAGATCGGTCGGCCAATGGGCTTCCAGCGCGTCCAACTCCGCCCGCAGCGTGTCGCGCAGGCCGACGGCCACCTCGTCCGCCCGGTCGGCGGATTTGGCGAACAGCTCGTGCCAGCCCTTGAGCGACAAGGCGTTCGGGCGGGTCATGGTGAAGTCGGCGACGGCCAGATGCAGCCGGGCCAGCGCCTCCCCCAATTGGGCGCAATGCATCGGTTGAACCCGGCGCGGCCACATGCCCGCCAGGAAGGTGACGATGACCGCCGGACGCCCGCACAGCTCCCGCAGCGCCACCCCGTCGCGCCCCGCCACCGGCAGGGGAGAGGCCACGCCCTTGACCGCCAGATGCTCCATCAGCCCCAGGAAGAAGGGCAGATCCTCGCGCTTCGTCCGCTTTTCGTACAAAGTCAGGATGTAGGGGCCGCGTTCCGTCACCAGCAGGAAGTTGGAGTTTTCCACCCCTTCCGCGATGCCTTTGCACGACAGCACCGCGCCCAAATCATATTGGGCGACGAACGCGCTGAGATCCTCGTCGGAGACTTCGGTGTATACGGCCATGATGTCCTGGGCCTTAACGGGTTTCGGGCTGCCGGTCAACCGGCGGGCGGGCGGGACGGGGTGGCAAGACCGGGGTGATCGGCTCGTAATATTCCGGCCCGAACCCGGCGAGCGTCCGGCTTTCGGTGTTGAAGGGCCGCTTCAGCCCACCCCGGAAATGGCGCGTCACCAGTTCCTGCCACAGCGCCACCGGTTCAACTCCCCGTTGGGCGCAGAGGTGGTTGAACCAGCGCCGACCGGCGGCGACGTGGTGGATTTCCTCGTCGTGGATGGTTTGGAGCAGGTCGGCGCTGTCGTCGTCGCCAAAGGCGCGCAGGCGGCGCACCGTGTCGGGGGTGACGTCGAGGCCGCGCGCCTCCAGCACCATCGGGACCACGGCCAGACGGGCGGCGAGGTCGTGGGCGGTTTCCGTCGCCGCCTGCCACAAGCCATCGTGCGCGGGAAGGTCGCCGTAGGAGGCCCCCAGCGCGTTCAACCGCTCCTCCAGCATCTGGAAATGCCGGGCCTCGTCGTCGGCCACCCGCACCCAATCGTCGGTGAAGCCCTTGGGCAGGCCAGCCCCGGCGAAGCGGCTGACCAGATCCCAGGCCAGATCGATGGCGTTGAGTTCGATGTGGGCCAAGGCGTGCAGCAGGGCGACGCGGTTTTGCGCGTTGCCGCCGCGCCCGCGCTTGGGCATGTCGCGCGGCAACAGCAGCTCCGGCCGGTCGGGCCGGGCCGGGCGGTCGGGCGGCATCACCGGCACATCCGGGCTGAGCCGACCTTCGGCCCAGGCGGCGGCGTGGGCGCGGGTCAGCCGCACCTTGTCCATCGGCGCGGCGGTGGTCAGCACCGCGCGCGCCGCGTCACCCAAACACGTCACCATCCCGCCATCACCAGCCATAGGCCACGAAGTGCGGGTTGCGAATGTCGGCCTTGCCATAGACCAGTGGGGAGCCGTCGGGCTGTTCCACTCGGCCGCCGGCCCCGATCAGCACGGCGTGACCGGCGGCGGTGTCCCATTCGCTGGTCGGGCCAAAACGCGGGTAGAGGTCGGCCTTGCCGCTCGCCACCGTGCAGAATTTCAGCGAGCTGCCGCAGGACACCCGCTCCTTGACCGGGTAGGCGGCCAGAAACTCATCGAGCGTCGAACCGTTGCCGTGGGAGCGGCTGGCGACGACGGTCAAGCCATCGGCGGGGCGCGGGCGGACGGCGATGGCATGGTCGTGCCGCCCCTCGGCCCAATGGATCGCCGTGCCCGACCCGGCGGCGGCGTAGAGATCGCCGGTGGCCGGAGCGTAGACGACGCCCAAAACCGGAACGCCCTGGTCGATCAGGGCGATGTTGACGGTGAACTCCCCGTTGCGGGAGATGAACTCCTTGGTCCCGTCGAGCGGATCGACCAGCCAGAACCGCCCACCGGAGATGTCCGGGCGATGACCGGCGGCACTCGCCTCCTCCGACACCACCGGGATCGAGGGGGTCAGATGGTGCAGGGCGGGGAGGATCACCGCCTCCGCCGCGTTGTCGGCCAGCGTCACCGGGCTGCCGTCAGCCTTGGTGGAGACATCCACGCCGCTGTTGTAATAACGCAGGATGACCTGACCCGCTTCGTGGGCGATGGTGCGGACGAACGGCAGCAAGGTCGCCGCAGCGGTGTCGGGCATGATGATGGCTCCTCCAACATGGGGGACTCACCATAGCGCGCGGAACGGGCAAACCGGAAGCAGCAGAACGAAAAAAGGGCGGAGGGAAAGCATGGTGGCGCGGTGGCGACCGATGACGGACACGGATTTGGACGCGGTGATGCGCATCGCCGATGTGGTTCACCCCGATTACCCGGAGGATCGTGCGGTGTTTGCCGAGCGTCTGGCGCTGTTTCCCGACGGCTGCCGCTTGGCCGAGCGGGACGGGGTGGCGGTTGGGTATGGCGTCATGCATCCGGGGCGGTTGGGCGTGCCGCCGACGCTCGACGCGCCGTTGGGGGCGCTGCCGGTGGGGGCGGATTGCCTGTATCTGCACGACATCGCGCTGTTGCCCGCCACGCGTGGCCTGGGGTTGGGGGCCAGCGTTCTGGATTACGCCCACGGTCTGGCGGCGCGTTGCGGCTTTGCAGCGCTGGCGCTGACCTCGACGCCGGGAGCGCGAAGCTATTGGCACCGCACCGGATTCCGGCCCTATGAGGGTGGCGGGGCGGCGTTGGCGGCCAAGCTGGCGAGCTATGGCGTGGGCATGGCCTACATGATCGCTCCGGTGCACCCGGTGCCGGTGGGGGCGTGAGCGGTCAGGTCAGGGCGGGCATGACGGGGTCGTTGCAGACGCTGCGGAAGGCGGGCTTGGCGAACAGGTAGCCCTGCATCAGCTCAACGCCCAGATCGCGCAGCGCCTTGGCTTCGCCCACCGTTTCCACCCCTTCGGCCAGCGGGACGATGCCCAGATCGGTGCAGATCGACAGGATGCCCTTGACGATGCCGCGCCGAACCCGGTCCTGGTCGATGTTGCGGGTCAATTCCATGTCGAGCTTCAGAATGTCGGGCTGGAACTGGGCCAACAGATTGAGGCCGGAATAGCCCGCGCCGAAATCATCGATGGCGGTCATGAAGCCCTGGCGGCGGTATTCCACGAAGATGGCGGTCAGATGCTGCTGGTTCAGCACCCGCTCGCCTTCCGTCACCTCGAAAATGATGCGGTTGGTGGGAAAGCCGGTGCGGGCGGCGGCGGCCAGGGTCGTGCGGATGCAGGCTTCCGGCTTGTAGACCGCGTTGGGCAGGAAGTTGATCGACAACCGGGCGTCCTGAAAGGGCAGGGCGGCGGCCAGTTCGATGGCCTTCACCCGGCAAGCCTGATCGAAGGCGTAGCGGTTGCCGTCGTTGACCTGATCGAGAATCCACCCGGCCCCCTGACCCTCCACCCCGCGCACCAGGGCCTCATGCGCCCAGATCGCGCCGGTCTGGACGTTCACGATGGGTTGGAACGCCATGGTGAAATCCAGGGCGAAACGCTCCGCGCATTGGCCGCCGCAGGGTGTTTTGTCCGTCATGCCGGTCGCTCCTTCTCCCCAAACCATCCGCTGACGCGAACAGCATCGGGAGCATTGCACAGTTTGGGCGCTGCGGCGACGGGTTGCGCCGCCGCACGCGTCGTCACCCTCACGCCGCCGCTTGCGCCTTGGCCGCCTGGATCGCCGACCACACCGCGTGCGGGGTGGCGGGCATGTCGATGTGGGTGATGCCATACTCCGACAAGGCATCAACGAGCGCGTTGATGATGGCGGGCGGCGCGCCGATGGCCCCGGCCTCGCCCGCGCCCTTCATGCCCAGCATGTTGGTGGTGCTGGGCACGCAGTTGAGCTTCACCGAAATCGGCGGCATGTCGGCGGCGCGCGGCAGTTGGTAATCCATCAGCGAGCCGGTCAGCAACTGGCCGCTGTCGGGGTCGAACACCACCCGTTCCTGCAACGCCTGCCCCAGCCCCTGGGCAACGCCGCCGTGGATCTGGCCCATGACGAGCATCGGGTTGATGACCGTGCCAAAATCATCGACGACGCTGTAGCGCAGCACCTCGACCACCCCGGTGTCGGGATCGACCTCCAGTTCGGCGACGTGGCAGCCGTTGGGGAAGGTGCTGGCGGGTGGGGTCCAGCGCGCCATTTCGGAAAAGGCGATCACGGCACCGCCATCACCGACCGCGTTCGTGGTGGCGGCGGCCTTGGCCGCGACCTCCTTCAGCGAGACGCTGCGGTCGGTGCCGACCACGGTGAAGCGGCCCTGGTCGAACTCCACATCGACGGCGGCGGTTTCCAGCAGGTCGGCGGCGATGGGGGTGGCGGCCTTCACCACCTTGGCCGCCCCCTCCGCCAACGCCGATCCGCCGACCGGGACGGAGCGCGACCCGCCGGTGCCCGATCCCCAGGTGACGCGGTCGCTGTCGCCCTGCACGACCTCGACATCCTCCGGGGCGACGCCCAGACGGTCGGCGAGGATCTGCTTGTAGGCGGTTTCGTGGCCCTGGCCGTTGGTTTGGGTCCCGATCAGCAGCACGACCCGCCCGTCGGCGTTGACCTGGACGGTCGCCTGTTCGGGGCCACCGCCGGAGCACGCCTCGATGTAGGTGGACAGGCCCAGGCCGCGCCGCTTGCCGCGCGCCTTCGAGTCGGCCTTGCGCGCGGCCAGCCCGGCGACGTCGGCCAACACCAGACCGTCTTCCAGATTCTGCACGAAATCGCCGGTGTCATAGACCTGCCCCAGGGGGGTGGCGTAGGGCATGGCGCTGCTGGGGATGAAGTTGCGGCGGCGGATTTCGGCGGCCCCCAGCCCGGTGACGCGCCCGGCATGGTCGATCAGCCGTTCCAGCAGATAGGCGGCTTCCGGCCGGCCGGCCCCGCGATAGGCGTCCACCGGCTGGGTGTTGGTGAACACGCCCTTGACCCGGACATAGAGCGCCGGAGTCGTGTAGGAGCCGACCAGCATGGCCGACCCGGCGTCGGTCGGGATGAAAGGGCCGTAGTTGGACAGATAGGCCCCGAGATTGGCCACCGTGTCCACCCGCAGACCGAGGAAACGGCCATCGGCGTCGAGCGCCAAGCGGGCTTGGCTGACATGGTCGCGGCCATGATCGTCGGTGAGGAACGCCTCCGTCCGTTCCGACGTCCATTTCACCGGGCGGTTCAGGCGGCGGGCGGCGAACAGGCAGGCGACGTATTCGGGGTAGTTGAACAGCTTCATGCCGAAACCGCCGCCGACGTCGGTGGTCAGGACGTGGAACTGGCTTTCCGGCAGGTTGAAGATTTTGGCGAACTGCTTGCGCAGGGAATGGACGCCCTGGCTGGTCACGTAAATTTGCAGGCGACCGCTGTCGGCGTCCACCGCCGCCAGACAGGCGCGGCCCTCCATCGGGGTGGCGACGACGCGGTTGTTGACGATCTCCAGATCGACGATGCGGTCGGCCTTGGCGAAGGCGACCTCCACGGCGGCCTCGTCGCCGGTGTCCCAATCAAAGCACAGGTTGTTCGGCGCGGTGTCCCAGACCAGCGGCCGGCCCGGTTCCAGCGCGGCGGTGGTTCCGGTGACGGAGTCGCGCTCGCTGTAATCGACCATCACCCGTTCGGCCCCGTCGCGCGCGGCCTCCGGCGTTTCGGCCACCACCATCGCCACCGGATCGCCGACATGGCGGGCAAAGCCCTTGCACAGCGCCGGGTGCGGCGTGCCGACATAGGGGGAGCCGTCGCGCTGCTTCAGGCCGGACAGGCAGGGCAGCAACCCCAAACCATCGGCGTCGAGATCCGCGACGGTGTAGACGGCCAGCACCCCCGGCACGGCCAGCGCGTCGGCGCTGTCGATGGCACCGATGGCGGCGAACGCGTAGGGCGAACGCACAAAGGCGGCGTGGGTCTGGCCGGGCAGCGACACATCATCGGTGTAGCGGCCGCCCCCGGTGAGAAGGCGCGCGTCTTCGGTGCGCGGAACCGCTTGGCCAATGCCGAACTTCATGGTCGAACTCCCGCTGTCCGCGTTGGTTTGTTGGCAACCCCCGCGAAGATAGAGCGCGATCCGCCAAAGGGAAACCCCGTGGCTGCGAATGGCAGGGCACCGAACTCAGGCTCATGCGAGACGGAATCCGCAGCGAAAAGCCCTCTACCCCCCGGGGAGAGGGTTGGGTGAGGGGGCGAAACGCCCGGCAGGGCGGAGACCGAGTCCTGCACAGCGCACGTGGTGTGCCTTCGGCACCCCCTCATCCTAACCTTCTCCCCAGGGGGGAGAAGGGATGGGCTTCGCTTCCGAAGCGGCATCGGGGGGCAAGTGGAACGTTTGAAACACCGTGAAACGGTTTCAAGCCCCCTGTTCCACGGCGGCCGGCTGTGGGAGGCGGCTGGGAGTGGAACGTTTGAAACACCGTGAAACGGTTTTTGGCGCGCTGTTCACCGATGACCACGCCGCAAGAGCGTGGGCGCGGGGGTTCCGCTTGGGTGGTGGTGGGGACGGATGCTGTGGGGGCGGACCGGTGGGGGAGCATCGGCGACGGGGTTGGGATGGTTGTAGGTATTTTTACCTATAATATACGCAAGGGTCCTGGCAACGCCAGGGTGGGCGAAGAACCAACGCTTGTCGCTGGCGCGGGGGCGGCAAGCTCGCCATAGTGCGGGCATGTGCGGACGAACGATGCTCACCAGCCCGGTCAGTGCCCTGCAACGGATCTTCGGCGTGCCGGAGCGGCCGAACCTGAAACCGCGTTGGAACATTGCGCCAACGCAGGAGATCGCGGTGGTTCGGCGCAATGGGGATGGGCGGCGCGGCAGGGATGGCTGGTCGCTGGCCCTGCCGCGTTGGGGGTTGGTGCCGGGATGGGCGCGGGCGCTGCCGACCGGCGCGCCGCTGGTCAACGCGCGGTCGGAATCCGCCGCCGAGAAGCCCGCCTTCCGTGACGCGTTGCGGGCGCGCCGTTGCCTGATTCCAGTGGACGGCTTTTACGAATGGACCGGCACAGGCGGGCGCAAGCAGGGCCACGTCATCCGCCGCCGCGACCGCGCGCTGTTCGCGCTGGCCGGGCTGTGGGACCGCTGGAACGGACCCGCCGACGGACCGCCGCTCGCCGCCCCGCTGGAGAGCGCTGCCGTGTTGACCACCGCCGCGAACGGCTCCCTGTCGGCGCTGCATCATCGGATGCCGGTGGTGCTTGATCCCGCCGATTGGGCGGCGTGGCTGGATCCCGCCACGCCGATGCCGGACATCGCGGCGCTGATGCGCCCCGCCCCCGACGAGTGGCTGGATCACACCCCGGTCGGGCCGCGCGTGAACGCGGTCGCCAACGACGATCCGTCCTGTCTGGATCCGCCCACTCTGGATCCGTCCACTCTGGATCCGTCGGCGCGCACCGACCTGCGCGCCGACGCGCCCCCGGAACCGCCCCATGCGCAACTCAGCCTGTTCTGAGCGGCCTTACGCTGTGCGGCACCGTTTCGGTGAGACGGTTGGTGCCGCGCTGCTCACCCTTGCCGTGATGATGGGCGGTGCGGGCGATGCCTTGGCGCAGACCGCCGGGAAGGCCGCACCCAACGGCAAAATGCCGGGCATGCCCAATGAATCGATCAAAGGCCGCGCCACAGCGCCCGAAGGCGATCTGTTGGTCATCGACGGCACACCGATCCGCCTGATGGGCATCGACGCCCCCGATCCCGGTCAGAAATGCAAGAACCGCTACGGTCACGAGCTGGATTGCTTCAAGGTCGCCACCGCCGTGCTCGCCAACATGGTGAAGGATGAGGAGGTGAGCTGCACCATCGCCGACAAGGACCGCAACGGCGAAAAGAAGGGCGAATGCCGGGTGCGTGGCGTCGATCTGGGCATGAACATGGTGGCCATGGGCTGGGCCTTTCATTACGCCGGTCTGTCGATGGCCTATCAGCGGGCCGAAACCTACGCGCAAAGCAAGAAAATGGGCCTGTGGGCCGGGCAGGTGGAAAAGCCCTGGCAATGGCGGTCCCGGATGCAGCGCGAGAAGGGGCGTTGAGGGATCGGGACTTGCGTTCCGCCGCCGGTCGTCAGCCGCGTGCGGCGTTGCGGAAGGCGGCGGCCAGCGCCGCCAGCGCGGCGCGCGAGCGGTCGTCGCGCACCCGGCTGTGCAGCAGAACCGGAAGGCGCGGCAGCAGCGGCAGGCGCAGCCGCTCCCCGACCTCCACCGCGCCGAAGGGCAGCATGCGCGGGGCCAGCGCCGACACCCCCATCCCGGCCATCACCGCCGCCGCCACGGCGGTGACGCCACCGCCGACGAAGATCTCGGTCCAGGGGATGCCCGCCGCGTCCAACAAGCGCCCGGCCATCACCCGCACGCCGCAGGGTTCGGCCAGCGTGGCCAGCGGCAGCGGTTCGTCGGGGCGGTGCTGCCAACCCGGACCGGCGAACCAGCCGAACGGCTCGTCCACCAGCAACTCCCCATCGCTGCGCCCGGATTGCAGGCGGACGATCACGCTGTCGAGTTCGCGCCGGTCGTAGCTGTTCAGCAACGGGCCGGAGGAGCCGATGCGGATTTCGATGACCAGTTCGGGATCCTGCGCGTTCATCCGGGCGATCAGAGCGGGCAGTTCCGGCCCGGCCACATGATCGCTGATGCCGATGGTCATCCGCCGCCGGGCGGTGGTGACGGCGCTGATGGCGCGGTCGTGCGCGGCCAGCAGCTCCCGCGCGTGGTCCAGGAACGCCGCCCCGCGCGCCGACAGTTCGACCGAACGCGGTGTGCGTTCGATCAGGCGGCAGCCCAAACGCTCCTCCAACCGCTTCAGCTTCAGGCTGACAGCGGCCTGGGTCGTGCGCGTCGCCTCCGCCGCGCGGGTGAAGCTGCCCAATTCGGCGATGTGGAGAAAGGCGCGCACCGCGTCGAGGTCGAGGGGGCGTTCAGCCATTTCCAACCCTTATCACTGAAATGAACATTCATAGCGTACCAGAATGATTCGCCGCTGCGTAGGGTGGAGCGCGCCGGGCCTCGCGCGTCGATCCAACCCACACCGACAGGACACGCCAATGCCGCTTGTTCACATTTCCATGCGTGCCGGAAAGCCGGACAGCCACCGTCAGGCGATTTGCGACGGGCTGTACCGGGCCATGCACGAGACGTTCAACGTGCCGGAGGACGACCAGTTCATGGCGGTGACGGAGCATGAGGCCGCCAGCTTCCGCTACAGCCCGTCCTATCTGGGGGTGGCGCGCAGCGACGATCTGCTGTTCATCCAGATCACCGCCAACAACACGCGGACGCTGGAGCAGAAAAAGGCGCTGTACCGCCGGATCGTCGAACTGCTGGGTGAGTCCCCGGGCGTGCGGCCGGAGGATGTCTTCATCAATCTGGTCGAGGTCGCCAAGGAAAACTGGTCGCTCGGCAACGGGGTGGCGCAGTACGCGTGAGGACAGGCTGCCCGGACGGCCCCCGCGCAGGCGGTGGGGCCGTCCGGGCGGTGGTGATCAGCGCAGGGCGCGGATGTTGGCGGCGTAATGGTCCGGGCCGCCGGTGAAGGTGGCGGTTCCGGCGACCAGCACGTCGGCCCCGGCGTCGATGGCCAGACGGGCGGTTTCGGCGTTGATGCCGCCATCGACCTCCAAGTCAATCGTCTTGCCCAGCGCGTCGATGCGGGCGCGCAGGTCGCGGATCTTCGGCAACTGGTTCATGATGAAGCTCTGGCCGCCGAAACCGGGGTTGACGGTCATCACCAGCACCAGATCGACGTCGTCCAGCACATGTTGGATCGCGTCCACCGGGGTGGCGGGGTTCAGCGCCACACCGGCCTTTTTGCCCAGCGACTTGATGAGCTGGATGGTGCGGTGCAGGTGGGGACCGGCCTCCGGGTGGACGGTGATGATGTCGGCACCGGCCTTGGCGAACTCCGCGACGAAGGCGTCGATGGGGGAAATCATCAGATGGACGTCAAACAGCTTGGCGCTGTGCGGGCGCAGGGCCTTCACCACGCCGGGGCCGATGGTGATGTTCGGCACGAAATGGCCGTCCATCACATCGATGTGGATGTAATCGGCACCCGCCGCGTCCACGGCGCGCACCTCCTCGCCCAGCCGGGCGAAATCGGCGGAAAGAATGGACGGGGAGATTTTGACGGCGCGCATGACGTGGGTTCCCTGGCAAACGGATGAAACGGGGGCTTGGGCGACGCGAATCGACGGTGCGAAACCGGCGGGGCGAAACGCGCCCTCCCATAGCACGCCCGCCCGCGCGCGGCCATGCCCGCTTCGGCGGAGTGGCGATGCGGCATTTGCGCTTTGACCGTCGCCATCCTGCGCTGTATCTGTTTGGATATAGAGTGACGGAGCGGATGGAGAACGCGATGGCGGTCAAACGGTGGGTGTCGGCGCTGGTGGTCGGGGTTGGCTTGCTGGCCGCCGCCCCGGCGGCGATGGCGCAGGATGTGCTGGTGCTGGCCGCCGCCTCCACCAAGAACGCGGTGGACCTGCTGGCGGCCCAGTTCAAGGCCAAGTCCGGCGTGGGCGTGACCAGTTCCTTTGCCGCGTCCTCGGCGCTGGCCAAGCAGATCGAGAACGGCGCGCCCGCCGATCTCTTCCTCTCCGCCGATCTCGATTGGATGGACTATCTGCACAAACGCAACCTGATCAAAACTGACAGCCGCATCAACCTGTTGGGCAACGCGTTGGTGGTGATCGCGCCCAAGGGATCGACGCTGAAACCGGAGCTGACGCCCGGCGGCAATCTGCCCGCCTTGATCGGCGACGGGCGGCTGGCGACCGGCGACCCCAGCAACGTGCCGGTCGGCAAATACGCGCAAGCCGCGCTGCAATCCCTCGGCCAATGGGCGCAGGTGGAACCGAAGCTGGCCCGCGCCGACAACGTGCGCGCGGCGCTGGCGCTGGTCAGCCGGGGCGAAGCGCCGCTTGGCATCGTCTACAGCACCGACGCGGCGGTGGACCCGGGCGTGACCGTGGTCGGCGTGTTCCCGGCGGATTCGCACCCGGCCATCGTCTATCCCGCCGCGCTGACGGCGACCACGACCAACCCCAACGCCGCCAAGTTCCTGGAATACCTGACGTCCGCCGAAGGGCAGGCGGTGTTCCAGCAATTCGGCTTCGTGCCGATGACCAAGACGCCGTAAGCTGACGGCCATGGACCTGTTGTCTCCGATGGAATGGACCGCCCTGCTGCTCAGCCTGCGGGTTGCCGGCTGGGCGATTGCGTGCAGCCTGCCGTTGGCGGTGCTGACCGCCTGGGCGCTGGGGCGTTATTCCTTTCCGGGAAAGACGCTGGTCGATGGGCTGGTGCATTTGCCGCTGGTCCTGCCGCCGGTGGTGGTCGGCTACATCCTGCTTGTCACCATGGGAACCAAGGGGGTGATCGGCGGCTGGCTGTTCCAGACCTTCGGCATCCGCCTGATCTTCACGGCGGAGGGGGCCTCGCTGGCCGTCGCCGTCACCTCCTTTCCGCTGATGGTGCGGGCGATCCGCCTGTCGGTGGAGGCCATCGACGGCGGGCTGGAGGCGGCGGCGCGCACGCTGGGGGCCGGGCCGGTGGACCGGTTTTTCACCATCCTGCTGCCGCTGATGGCGCCGGGCATCCTGTCCGGGGCCATCGTCGCCTTCGCCGCCGCGATGGGGGAGTTTGGCGCGGTCATCACCTTCGTGTCGAACATTCCCGGCCAGACGCAGACGCTGCCGCTGGCGATCTACGCCGCCACCCAGCAGCCCGACGGCGACGCGGTGGCCGCGCGGCTGGCGGTGATCTCCTTTTCGGTGGCGCTGGTGGCGCTGATGGCCTCGGAAATCGGCGCGCGTCGCCTGCGCCGCCTGATCGGGCAAGGGTAGGGGGGGCGTCATGCCGGAAACCGCGACTCTGGATGTGGCGATCCGCCGCCGCCTGGGCGATTTCACCCTGGATGTGGCGTTCCAGGCGGACGGGCGCGGCGTCACCGCGCTGTTTGGCCGGTCGGGGTCGGGCAAGACCTCCGTCATCAACGCCATCGCCGGGCTGTCGCGGCCGGACGAAGGGCGCGTTCAGGTCGGCGACACCGTCTTTTTTGACAGCGCCCGCCGCATCGATGTGCCGACGGAGCGTCGGCGGGTCGGCTATGTCTTTCAGGATTCCCGCCTGTTTCCCCACATGTCGGTGCGCAGCAATCTGGAATACGGCCTGCGCCGGGTTCCGGCGGCGGATCGGCGGATCGCGCTGGAGCCGGTGGTGGAGCTGTTGGGGCTGGGCGGCCTGCTGGAGCGGCGGCCGCGCGGCCTGTCGGGCGGAGAAACCCAGCGGGTGGCGCTGGGCCGCGCGTTGCTGGCGCAACCGCGCCTGCTGCTGATGGACGAGCCGATGGCCTCGCTCGACGCCGCGCGCAAGGCCGACATCCTGCCCTACATCGAACGGCTGCGCGACGAAATGAACATCCCCATCGTGCTGGTCAGCCACGCGGTGGACGAGGTGGTGCGGCTGGCCACCACCATGGTGCTGATCGCCGAGGGGCGGGTGGTGGCGAGCGGGCCGGTGGGCGCGGTGATGGGGCGGCTCGACCTGTCGGCGCAAAGCGGGATGCAGGACGCGGGCGCGGTGCTGGATTTGACCGTGAGCGAGCATTGCGAATTGGACGGCCTGAGCGTGCTGGCCTTCGATGGCGGGCGGTTGACCGTGCCGCGAGTCGCGCGCCCGGTCGGCGCGGCGGTGCGGTTGCACATCCACGCCCGCGACGTCATCGTCGCTCTGTCGCCGCCGAGTGGGATGAGCGTGCGCAACGCCCTGTCGGGGGTGGTGACGGCGGTGGCCGAGTCGGGACCTTCCTCGGCGGACGTGCAGATCGCCGTCGGCGGCTCCGTCCTGATCGCCCGCATCACCCGAGCGGCGGTGCGCGAGCTGGATTTGAGGCCGGGCCGCCCGGTGACGGCGCTGGTCAAGGGCGTGGCCTTCGAGTCCGCCGACGCGGCGGCGGCGGGACGCTCGCGGGTGGTGGATGTCTAGAAACCGATGGGTTTTTAGTGGCGTTTTTCCCAGACGGCACAACCGCTTGCGGTGCGACGACGCTGCAGGTCGGAGAAACCGAATCGGCTGTCTTTTTGTTTGACCGGCGGACGGCCTCTGTGGCTCCATCGACTCACCATGACGATGATGACCTCGCTCGCCGACTCCCTCGCCCGCGCCGCGAAAAGCGCGCTCCGCCAGGCCATTTTGCCGGGCGTGTGCGCCTGCATCACGGCGTATTTCGCCTATTACGCGGTGCATGGGGATCGCGGTCTGGTCGCCATGAAACAGATCAAGAGCGAGATCGCCCAGGCCGAAGCGGTGCTGCAACAGCTCCGCAACGAGCGGGAACGCATGGAACGACGCGCCCAACTGCTGCGCGGCGACAACCTGGACCGCGACATGCTGGACGAGCGGGCGCGCACGATGTTGAACCTGTCGAACCCGCGCGACGTGGTTGTGACGCTGCCCAAGCTGTACGACGCCGACGAGACGGCGGTGGAGAAGCGGCCCAAATCAGTCAATTAACCGAATATCGGTTAATCAGAAATCCGCCTTAAAAAACAGATGTTTGCGCGAGCGCCCAAGCTCGTGTACTGTGCGCGCCATAGCCGCTTCCGGTGCGGGATTTTGCACGCCCGCAACGTTACGGCGACGACGGTTGGTTCAAGACCGTCGCCGCGTGAACCCTGGGGAGGAAACATGGCCGCGTCCCGACGCCGTCCGAAGGCGCAAACCGAGTCTGCGCCCGCTCAAGCCGTCTCATCCGAAGAGCTGCTTCATTATTATCGTGAGATGCTGCTCATCCGCCGTTTCGAAGAAAAGGCGGGCCAGCTGTATGGCATGGGCCTGATCGGCGGTTTCTGCCATCTCTACATCGGCCAGGAAGCCGTCGTCGTCGGCATCCAATCCGCGCTGAACGAAGGCGACAGCGTCATCACCAGCTACCGTGACCACGGCCACATGCTGGCCTGCGGCATGGACGCCAAGGGCGTGATGGCCGAGCTGACCGGCCGCCGTGGCGGTTATTCGCACGGCAAGGGCGGCTCGATGCACATGTTCAGCCGCGAGAAGAATTTCTACGGCGGCCACGGCATCGTCGGCGGCCAGGTGCCGCTGGGGACCGGTCTGGCCTTCGCGCACAAGTACCTGAAGGATGGCGGCATCTCGGCGGTCTATTGCGGCGACGGCGCGATCAACCAGGGTCAGGTTTACGAGAGCTTCAACATGGCGGCGCTGTGGAAGCTGCCGGTGCTCTTCGTCATCGAAAACAACAAGTACGCCATGGGCACCTCGCAGGAGCGCGCCTCGGCCGGTGAACTGCATCAGCGCGGGGCCTCCTACGGGATCCCCGGCTATCAGGTGAACGGCATGGACGTTCTTGAGGTCAAGGCCGCCGCCGACCAGTGGGTGAACTACATCCGCGAAGGCAACGGCCCGGTCATCCTGGAAATGAAGACCTACCGCTACCGTGGTCACTCGATGTCCGATCCGGCCAAGTATCGGACGAAGGAAGAGGTCGAGAAGATGCGGTCGGAATCCGATCCCATCGACCAGCTCAAGGCCAAGCTTCTCGCCGGTGGCCACGCCGACGAGGACAAGCTGAAGGAAATCGACCGCGAGGTGAAAGCCATCGTGATCGAATCGGCGGAATTCGCCCAGCAAAGCCCTGAGCCGGACGCGTCGGAACTCTGGACCGACGTCCTCCTCTAATCCCAACGATCAACGAACAGCGGACGCGGCGTTTGAGGGACGGGAAACCGGAGACCCCACGCCGCCGGAGGTTGAGGAATGCCGATCGAAGTGCTGATGCCGGCCCTGTCCCCCACCATGACCGAGGGGAAGCTGGCGAAGTGGCTGAAGAAGGAAGGTGACTCGGTGAAGTCCGGCGAGGTTCTCGCCGAGATCGAAACCGACAAGGCGACGATGGAAGTCGAGGCGGTGGACGAAGGCCGCATCGGCAAGATCCTGATCGCCGAGGGCACCGACAACGTCGCGGTGAACACCCCCATCGCCGTTCTGCTGGAAGAGGGCGAGGACGCCAGCGCGCTGACCGCCGCCCCGGCTCCGGCCCCGGCTCCGGCCCCGGTTGCGGCTCCGGTTGCGGCCCCGGTTGCGGTTGAGGCTCCGGTCTCGGCTCCGACCGTTCCGGCCGCCCCGGTCGCCGAAGCGGACGCCGAGGAGGAGAAGTTCTTCGCCAAGACCACCAAGCGCACGGTGCGTGAAGCGCTGCGCGACGCCATGGCCGAGGAAATGCGCCGTGACGACAAGGTGTTCGTCATGGGCGAAGAGGTTGCCCAGTATCAGGGTGCCTACAAGGTCACGCAGGGCCTGTTGCAGGAATTCGGTGACGCGCGCGTCATCGACACCCCGATCACCGAAATCGGCTTCGCCGGTCTGGGTGTCGGTGCGTCCTTCAAGGGTCTGCGCCCGGTTGTCGAGTTCATGACGTTCAACTTCGCCATGCAGGCGATTGACCACATCATCAACTCCGCCGCCAAGACGCTGTACATGTCGGGCGGCCAGATGGGCAGCCCCATCGTGTTCCGTGGCCCGAACGGTGCCGCCGCCCGTGTGGGCGCGCAGCACTCCCAGTGCTACGCCTCCTGGTACGCCCATTGCCCGGGCCTGAAGGTCATTGCCCCGTGGTCGGCGGCGGACGCCAAGGGCCTGCTGAAGGCGGCGATCCGCGACCCGAACCCGGTCGTGTTCCTGGAAAACGAAATCCTCTACGGCCAGAGCTTCGAGGTTCCGGACGACGAGGAATTCGTGCTGCCGATCGGCAAGGCCAAGATCGAGCGCAAGGGCAAGGACGTCACCATCACCGCCTTCTCGATCATGGTCGGCCACGCGCTGGCCGCCGCCGAGATCCTGGCGCAGGAGGGCATCGACGCGGAGGTCATCAACCTGCGCACGATCCGTCCGCTCGACACCGCCACCATCGTCAACAGCGTCAAGAAGACCAACCGTCTGGTGTCGGTCGAAGAAGGCTGGCCGTTCGCCGGCATCGGCTCCGAAATGGCCGCGCTGATGATGGAAGAGGCCTTTGACTATCTCGACGCGCCGGTGATCCGCGTGGCGGGCGTTGACGTGCCGATGCCCTACGCCGCCAATCTGGAAAAGCTGGCGCTGCCGCAGGTGGACGACATCGTCAAGGCCGCCAAGCGCGCCTGCTACCGTTGAGAGGAGGGCTGACACGATGACCGTTCAGATTCTGATGCCCGCCCTCTCTCCGACCATGACCGAGGGCAACCTCGCCAAGTGGCTGAAGAAGGAAGGCGACACGGTGAAGTCCGGCGAGGTTCTCGCCGAGATCGAAACCGACAAGGCGACGATGGAAGTCGAAGCCGTGGACGAAGGCCGCATCGGCAAGATCCTGATCCCCGCCGGGACGCAGGGCGTGGCGGTGAACACCCCCATCGCCATCCTGCTGGAAGAGGGCGAGGACGAGAGCGCGCTGTCGGCTCCGGTGGCGGCTCCCGCCGCTGCCGCCGCTCCGGCCCCGGTTGCCGCCGCCGCTCCCGCCGCTGCCGCTCCGGCGGCGGTGGCTCCGGCGTCGGCCCCGCAGGCCGGTGGTGCGCGTCTGTTCGCCAGCCCGCTGGCCCGCCGCATCGCCGAACAGGCTGGAATTGACCTGAAGTCGGTTAAGGGGACCGGCCCGAACGGCCGGATCGTCAAGGCCGACGTGGAGGCCGCCAAGGCCGCCGGTCCGGCCAAGGCCGCTCCGGCCCCGGTTGCGGCGGCCGCCGCGCCGGTCGCCGCCGCCCCGGCTCCGGCCCCCGTCGCCGCCCCGGCCCCGAAGGCCGCCGGTGTGGACGCCAAGGAGCTGTCGGACAAGCTCGGCATGACCTACACGGCCATTCCGAACAGCGGCATGCGCAAGGTCATAGCCCGCCGTCTGGGCGAGGCCAAGCAGACCGTTCCGCATTTCTACCTGACCGTCGACATCGAACTCGACGCGCTGTTGAAGACGCGGACGGAGCTGAACAGCCGGTCGGACGCCTACAAGCTGTCGGTCAACGACTTCGTCATCCGCGCGGTCGCGCTGGCGCTGAAGAAGGTTCCGGCGGCCAACGCCGCCTGGACCGATGAAGCGATCCTGCAATACGACCACGCCGACGTGTCGGTGGCGGTCGCCACCCCGACCGGCCTGATCACCCCGATCATCAAGAAGGCCGAGGGCAAGGGTCTGGCCCAAATCTCGTCCGAGATGAAGGATCTGGCCAAGCGCGCCCGCGATGGCAAGCTGAAGCCGGAAGAGTTCCAGGGCGGCACCTTCTCCATCTCCAACCTCGGCATGTTCGGGGTGAAGGAGTTCGCGGCGATCATCAACCCGCCGCAGGGCTGCATCCTGGCGGTTGGTGCGGGCGAACAGCGTCCGGTGGTGAAGAACGGCGCGTTGGCCGTCGCCACCGTGATGAGCTGCACGCTGTCGGTGGATCACCGTGTGGTCGATGGCGCGGTCGGCGCGGAATTCCTTGCGGCTTTCAAGAAGCTGATCGAGGATCCGTTGTCGATGCTGCTCTGACCCGACCAAGGGAGCCGGATTGTGTCCACCAGCCTTGCCCCACTGCGCGCCGAAATCGACGCCATCGACGACGAGATCATCGCGCTGTTGGGAAAACGTCTGTCCGTCGTCCACCGGGTGGCGCGGGTGAAGCAGGCCGAAGGCCTGCCCGCCGTGTTGCCCGACCGCATCGAAGCGGTGAAGGCGCGGGCGGCGGAGCAGGGACGGGCTTATGGGCTGGATCCGGCTTTCATGGCCACCCTGTACCAGACGATCATCGACGAGGCGTGCCGGGTCGAAGAGGGCATCTTTGCCGCCGGAACCCAGGACGCGCCTCGCTCCTGAATGGGGAGAACACCCTTGGCCGACATGAATTACGACGTCATCGTCATCGGCGGCGGGCCGGGCGGTTACGTGGCGGCGATCCGCGCCGCGCAATTGGGCCTGCACACCGCCGTCATCGAGCGTGAAAACCTGGGCGGCATCTGCCTGAACTGGGGCTGCATCCCGACCAAGGCGCTGCTGCGCTCGGCCGAAGTGCTGCATCTGGCCAAGCACGCCGCCGATTATGGCCTGGTCGTGCAGAACCCGACCTTCGACCTGGAAAAGGTCGTGGCGCGCTCGCGCAAGGTCGCGGGTCAGCTCAACGGCGGTGTCAAGCACCTGCTGAAGAAGAACAAGGTCACGGTCATCGAAGGCTCCGCCAAGCTGGCGGGCAAGGGCGTGGTTGCGGTGTCGAAGGGCAACGCGCCGGTCGGCACCTTTGGGGCCAAGCACATCATCATCGCCACCGGTGCCCGCGCCCGCACGCTGCCCGGCCTGGAAGACGATGGCAAGCTGGTCTGGACCTACCGCAAGGCGATGACGCCCGACGTCATGCCCAAGTCGCTGCTGGTCATCGGCTCTGGCGCCATCGGCATCGAGTTCGCCAGCTTCTACAACGCGCTGGGTGCGAAGGTCACGGTCGTCGAGGTGATGGACCGCATCCTGCCGGTCGAGGACGAGGAAATCTCCGGCCTCGCCCGCAAGGCGTTAGAAAAGCAGGGCATGCGCATCATCACCGGCGGCAAGGCCGGGAACCTGCGCAAGGGGGCCGACAGCGTCACCGTGGCGGTCGAGCATGGCGGCAAGACGGAAGACATCACCGTTGACCGCGTGATCGTCGCCGTCGGCATCTCGCCGAACACGGAAAATCTCGGGCTGGAGAACACCAAGGTCAAGACCGACCGTGGTCACATCCAGACCAACCCCTATTGCGAGACCGACGAGCCGGGCGTGTACGCCATCGGCGACGTCACCGGCGCGCCCTGGTTGGCCCACAAGGCCAGCCACGAGGGCGTGATCGTGGCGGAGCACATCGCGGGCAAGCACCCGCACCCGCTGAACGTCCGCAACATCCCGGGCTGCACCTATTCCCACCCGCAGGTCGCTTCGGTCGGCCTGACGGAGAAGAAGGCCAAGGAGTTGGGGCATGAGGTGAAGGTCGGCCGTTTCCCCTTCGTGGGCAACGGCAAGGCCATCGCGCTGGGCGAGCCGGAGGGTCTGGTCAAGACCGTGTTCGACGCCAAGACCGGCGAACTGCTGGGCGCGCACATGATCGGAGCCGAGGTGACGGAGCTGATCCAGGGTTACGGCGTCGCCAAGACCATGGAAACCACCGAAGCCGAACTGATGCACACGGTGTTCCCGCACCCGACCCTGTCGGAAATGATGCATGAGTCGGTGCTTGATGCCTATGGGCGCGCGATCCATTTCTAATCCGGATCGCCGTTCCTGATCCTGTGATGCGTCATGCCCGGCCCCACAGCCGGGCATGACCGCATCGCGGGGTGCGTTTCAGCTTGACCGGGCGCGCGATCCGGCCTATCCGCCGGGGGCTGTCCGCCAATGTGGGCGGGCGCGCCGCTGTCACCGTTCCTTTCTTCGGGGCCGCCACGCGTCGGCGGTCGGGAGTCGTTCCGCCATGTCCCTCGTCGACCAGACCGATAAGCTGCGCCATCCCGAAAAGGCCCACAAGCCGGACAACCCGATCCAGCGCAAACCCGCCTGGATCCGCGTCAAGGCCCCGATGAGCCAGGAGTACAACGAGACGCGCAGCCTGATGCGCGGCTTGAAGCTCAACACGGTGTGCGAAGAGGCGGCGTGCCCCAACATCGGCGAATGCTGGAAGCAGAAGCACGCGACCTTCATGATTCTGGGGTCGATCTGCACGCGCGGTTGTGCGTTCTGCAACGTGGAAACCGGCCGCCCGGACAAGCTGGACCCGCATGAGCCGGAGAAGGTGGCGGAGGCCGTCGGGCAGTTGAAGCTGCACCACGTCGTCATCACCTCCGTCGACCGCGACGATCTGGAGGATGGCGGGGCGGAGCATTTCGCCCGCACCATCCGCGCGGTGCGCGCGGCCTCGCCCAGCACCACCATCGAAATCCTGACCCCCGACTTCCAGAAGAAGAAGGGCGCGGTTGAGGTCGTGGTCGAGTCCCGCCCCGACGTGTTCAACCACAATCTGGAAACCGTGCCGCGCCTGTACCCGACCATCCGTCCGGGTGCCCGCTATTTCACCTCGCTGCAACTGCTGGCGCGGGTGAAGGAACTGGATCCGACCATCTTCACCAAGTCCGGCATGATGGCCGGGCTGGGCGAGACGAAGGAGGAGGTCGGGCAGGTGATGGACGATCTCCGCGCCGCCGATGTGGACTTTTTGACGATTGGGCAGTATCTCCAGCCGACGCCCAAGCACGCGGCGGTCGATCGCTTCGTGACGCCGGAGGAGTTCGACGGCTATTCGACGATGGGCCGGGGCAAGGGCTTCCTGCTGGTGGCGTCGTCGCCGTTGACGCGCTCGTCCTACCACGCGGGCGACGATTTTGCGAAACTGCGGGAGGCGCGCCTGCGCAAGCTGGGGGCCACCGTCGGCTGATCGCAGCCGGACTGAGGGATTGGACAGGGTACGGGTATGCCGACGCACGCGGAAAAGAAGACACTTCCCTACACGCCGGAGCAGATGTACGCGCTGGTCGCCGATGTGGAGAAGTACCCGGAATTTCTGCCCTGGTGTCTGGCCGCCCGCATCCGCAAGCGCGAAGGCGCTGTGATGTTCGCGGACCTCATCATCGGATTCAAGATGGTCCGCGAACGCTTCACCTCGCGGGTGGAGCTGAACGAGGCCGAGCGGCGGATCAACGTCCAATACACCGACGGGCCGTTCCAGTATCTCAACAATCACTGGATTTTCCTGGATCATCCGGGCGGTTGCTGCGTCGATTTCTACGTCGATTTCGAATTCCGCTCCAAGATGCTCCAATCCATCATGGGCCTGCTGTTCAACGAGGCGGTGCGCCGGATGGTCCACGCCTTTGAAACGCGGGCGGAAAAGCTGTACGGCCCTGCCGCCGCGTCCAAGGTGTGAAGCTTGACGGCGTAACGGTTAGCGGAAACTGCCGGTCGGGCGGGCCAGACGCAGACGTTCCAGCGCGGCCTGCACCGTCGCCATGCGCACGGCGCTGCGGTCGCCGCTGAAGGTGTATTCCTTGGCCCGCGCGTCCGCCCCGCGCACGGCGGTGGCGATGTAGACGCGGCCAACCGGCTTTTCATCGCTGCCACCGTCCGGCCCGGCGATGCCGGTGACGGCCACCGTCACATCGGCGCGCGATCGCGCCAGCGCACCAACCGCCATCGCCACCGCCACCTCCGGGCTGACCGCGCCATGGGCGTGCAGCAGGCTGGCGGGGACGCGCAGCATCTCCGTCTTGGCGATGTTGGTGTAGGTGACGAAGCCACGATCCACCACCTTGGACGATCCGGCGATGTCGGTCAGCGCCCCGGCGATCAGGCCGCCGGTGCAGGATTCCGCCGTCGCGATCATGTAACCGGCCAATCCATACTCGGCGAGCGTCTGCGCGGCGAGATCACGGATGAGATCGGGGAACATCGGCACATTTCTCCCGGTGCAGGGTCGGACGCTGGCGCAGCTTAACCCGTTAACCCTTTCGGTTGGAAGAGATCCCGCGCGGGACTCCGGCGTCAACCGGGCAGGCGGACGGTGGCGGCGGCCTGGGCGGCGATGCCCTCGCCACGCCCGGTGAAGCCCAGCCGTTCGGTGGTGGTTGCCTTCACGCTGACCCTGTCCAGGGCGATGCCCAATATTTCGGCAATCCGTGCGGCCATGGCGGCGCGGTGCGGGCCGACCTTCGGGCGTTCGCAAACGATGGTCACATCGACATGGGCGATGATTCCGCCGCGTTCGGCCACCAGATCGGCGGCGTGGCGCAGAAAGCGGGCGCTGTCCGCGCCGCGCCATTGCGGATCGCTGGGGGGGAAATGGCTGCCGATGTCCCCGGCGGCGATGGCCCCCAGCAGCGCGTCGGTCAGCGCGTGCAGGCCGACATCGGCGTCGGAATGGCCGTCCAGCCCCTTGTCGTGCGGAACCCGCAGCCCGCAGAGGGTGACGAAATCCCCGTCGGTGAAGCGGTGGACGTCAAAGCCGGTGCCGGTGCGGACGTCGCCCAACCCGGCCATCAGAACACGGGCGGCGCGGGTCAGATCGTCGGGCGTGGTCACTTTGAAATTGTCCTCGGTGGCGGGAATGAGGCGGACGGACAACCCGGCCTGTTCGGCCACCGCCGCGTCGTCGGTCAAACCCAGACCGGCCGCCGCGCGGTGAGCGTGGAGGATGGCGTCAAAACGGAAGCCCTGGGGGGTCTGCGCCCGCCACAACCCGGTCCGCTCCACCGTGCTGGCGACCAGCCCGTCCGCGCCGCGCTTGAGCGTGTCGGTGACCGGAACGGCGGCAATCGCCCCCGGCGCGTCGTCGAGCGCGGCGATGACGGCGGTGATGGTCGCCGGATCGATCAGCGGGCGGGCGGCGTCGTGAATCAGCACGCGGGCGGGGGTGGGGATGGGAGTGGGCGAGTCGGCGGCCAGCGCCTCCAACCCGTTGCGCACCGAATCCTGACGGGTCGCGCCACCGGCCACCGGCTCCGGCAGGTCCAGACCGGCAACGGCGCGGTCATACTCGGCCCGCCACGCCGGATCGATCACCACACGGACGCCGCTGATTTGGGGATGACGCAGAAAGGCCAGCACCGTCCGTCGCAGGATCGGCGCGCCCAGCACATCCAGATACTGCTTGGGCCGCTCCGCCCCGAATCGTTGCCCGGACCCACCGGCGACGATCAGGGCGACGCAGGGGGAGGCCGGGACAGGCGGGGTGGAGCGGGGCAGGGGCGCGCCGGAGGGCATGGACATGACTCGTATGACCGAATGAAACGGTGAAAGACCGTCAAGGACCCTTGACGGGATCGCGGCGGAGCCTAGCCTGTCGCCGTGGTTCCGCCAAGACCCGCGTCCGGCCCTGTCAATGGATGGTGCAGCCGGGGCGCGGCGGCGGGGGACAGGAGCGCGGTCGGCCTGATGTCGCAGAATTTTCTTTTGAGTGTCACGGCGTTGCTGGCCCTGCTGCCCGCATCGGTCTACCCCTATCGCCGTGTGGCGGGCCGGGGGGAGGATGGGCGCGGCTGGGCCTTTTGGGGGGCGCTGCTGCTGGCCGCCGCCGGGCCGGGCATGTGGGCCATCCTCCAGGTGGCCGGGCAATGGCAAACCGGCTTTTCGACCGCGCTGTGGGTGACGGTCGCCGCCTGCATGGCGCTGTTCCTGCCGCTGAGCCGCCTGCACCGGGTGGCGTGGCGGCTGGCCCCGCTGCTGCTGCCCTATCTGTTCGTCGTCGGCGCGCTGGCGACGCTGACCGAGGACGCGCGCGCGCCGATCATGCGCGGCAACGCGCCGGGGCTGTGGATCGACCTGCACATCGCCGTGTCGGTCTTCACCTACGCCCTGCTGACGTTGAGCGCGGTCGCCTCGCTCGCCGCGTTTCTGCAGGAGCGGGCGTTGAAGCGCAAAAGCCCCACCCCCTTGACCCGCTTCCTGCCGCCGGTGGCCGAAAGCGAGCGGCTGCAACTGCGCCTGTTGATCGCGTCCGAAGCGGTGCTGGGCATCGGGCTGGCCACCGGGATGGCGGTGCTGCATTTCGAACAGGGAACCACGCTGCGTCTGGATCACAAGACGCTGCTGTCGCTGGCGACCTTCGTGGTGGTGGGGGCGCTGCTGATCGCCCAGCACCTCACCGGCATGCGCGGGCGCAGGGCGGCGCGGCTGGTGCTGATCGCCTATCTGTTGCTGACGTTGGCCTATCCGGGGGTCAAGTTCGTGTCCACCATCCTGTTGGGACATCCGGCCTGGAGCTGACGCGCGGGGCTGAAGCGGCCCGAAACGCGTTGAAGCGTCACCGGAATTCCTTGAAACGCCAATGCGACTCGGGCTTCGCACTTGCACAATGATGCATATTCGTGCTAGGGTGCCTAATTCCTCATCATACACCCGTTTTGCCCATCACACGGGCAGGTGCGAATGACCCTTCAAATCGGCCCCATCACGCTCGCCGGTCCCGTCATCCTGGCCCCCATGTCGGGCGTCACCGATCTGCCCTTTCGCCGGTTGGTGAAGCGCGCGGGCTGCGGCCTTGTGGTGTCGGAGATGGTCGCCAGCCAGGCGATGATCCGCGAGAATCGCGAAACCCTGCGCATGGTCCAGACCGAACCGGAAGAATTTCCGATGGCGGTCCAACTCGCCGGGTGCGAGCCGGAGGTGATGGCCGAGGCGGCCAAGCTGAACGAGGATCGCGGGGCCGCGCTGATCGACCTGAATTTCGGCTGCCCGGTCAAGAAGGTGGTGAACGGCAACGCCGGGTCGTCGCTGATGCGCGATGAAGTCCACGCCGCCCGCATTCTGGAGGCGACGGTCAAGGCCGTGCGCATCCCCGTCACCCTGAAGATGCGCACCGGCTGGGACGAAAGCAACCGCAACGCCCCGACGCTGGCCCGCATCGCGCAGGACTGCGGGATCAAAATGATCACGGTGCATGGCCGCACCCGCAACCAGTTCTACACCGGCTCCGCCGACTGGTCCTTTGTCCGCCGGGTGAAAGAGGCGGTGTCGCTGCCGGTCATCGTCAACGGTGACATCACGTCGTTGGAGGCGGTGGACGCGGCGCTGGCGCAATCCGGGGCCGATGGGGTGATGATCGGGCGCGGGGCCTATGGCCGCCCCTGGTTCCCCGCGCAGGTGATGCGCCATCTGGAGGGCGGCACGCCGCTGCCCGATCCGTCTTTGCCGGAGCGGATGGACACGCTGCTGGAGCATTTCGACGCCATGCTGACCCATTACGGGGTGGAGGGCGGCGTGCGCGTCGCCCGCAAGCATGTGGCCTGGTACACCACCGGCATCCGCGATTCCAACGAGTTCCGCCAGGAGGTCAACCGGTTGGGCGATCCCGAGGCGGTGCGCCGCTGCATCCGTGATTTCTTCCTGCCGGCAATCGAAAGGATGGCCGCCTGATGGACCCCCTGCCGACCGATGATCCGCCGCCGCGCGGCCGCAGCCGGAGCCGTTCCTCCGCCGCCCGTCCAACCAGCATAGACCCGTCGGTGGTTCTCAACGCGCTGCCCGACCCGGTGCTGGTGATTGATGGAGCCAACGAGATCCGCTTCGTCAATCTGGAGGCGCAGGAGTTTTTCGACCTGTCCTTCAATTCCATGGCCGGAATGGCTCTCACCGAACTGCTGCCGCCCGACAGCCCGGTTCTGGGCCTGATCGCGCAGGTGCGGCGCGGCAGCCGCCGGGTGTCGCAGGAAGGGGTGGTGATCGACACCCCGCGCATCGGCCCGCACCATGTGACGGTGCAGGTGGCGACCATGGGCGAACCATCGGACCATCTGTTGCTGACGGTGCATGAGCGGTCCATCGCCCGCAAGATCGACAATTCGCTGACCCACCGCCACGCCGCCCGCTCCGTCACCGCCATGGCGGCGATGCTGGCGCAT
This sequence comes from Azospirillum griseum, assembly GCF_003966125.1. Taxonomy (GTDB): domain Bacteria; phylum Pseudomonadota; class Alphaproteobacteria; order Azospirillales; family Azospirillaceae; genus Azospirillum; species Azospirillum griseum. The sequence continues at coordinate 65,076 of NZ_RXMA01000002.1, read as the reverse complement.
GAGGTGAAAAACCCGCTGTCCGGCATCCGGGGCGCGGCCCAGCTTCTGGAAGAGAACGCGCACGAGCAGGACCGCGTGTTGACCCGGCTGATCTGCGATGAGGCCGACCGCATCGTCGCCCTGGTCAACCGGATGGAGGTGTTTTCCGACGAGCGCCCGCTGGAGCGCGCCGATGTGAACATTCACACCGTGCTGGAGCATGTCCGCACCATCGCCCAAAGCGGGTTTGCCCGAAAAATACGCTTTATTGAGCGCTATGACCCGTCTTTGCCCCCGGTTTATGGGAATCGCGACCAACTTGTGCAGGTTTTCCTAAACCTGATTAAAAATGCGGCAGAAGCTGCCCCCGAAACAGGCGGTGAGATCACGCTCAGCACATCCTATCAGCAGGGTGTGCGCATGGCGCTTCCGGGCGGCGACACCCGGTTGCATCTGCCGTTGCTGGTCTCCGTTCAGGATAATGGCGACGGCATCCCGGAAGACCTGCGCTCCAACCTGTTCGACCCGTTCGTGACCAGCAAGGTGAACGGAACTGGCCTTGGTCTTGCATTGGTGGCGAAACTCATTGGCGATCATGGCGGAACCATCGAGTTCGACAGCCAGCCGCGCCGAACCGTCTTCAAGGTGTCGCTGCCCATGTATGATGATTCGCAGATGTCCCAGGGTGTTTCGATGGTCCGGGGCGGTCGGGGGAGTCGTTGATGACTGCGGCGACCATCCTCATCGCGGACGACGACCGCGCCATCCGCACCGTTCTCACCCAGGCGTTGGGCCGGTTGGGGCACGAGGTGCGCACCACCGGCAACGCCGCCACCCTGTGGCGCTGGGTGGCCGACGGCCAGGGCGATCTGGTCATCACCGACGTGGTGATGCCCGATGAAAACGGCCTGGACCTGATTCCGCGCATCAAGAAGCTGCGGCCCGAATTGCGCGTCATCGTGATGAGCGCGCAAAACACGTTGATCACCGCGCTGAAGGCGGCTGAACGTGGCGCGTTCGAATATCTGCCCAAACCCTTCGACCTGAAGGAGCTGGTGTCGGTGGTGGAGCGGGCGCTGAACGCCAACACCCCCGCCGCGCCGATGGCGGGCGATCCGAACGACGGCGACGAGCAATTGCCGCTGATTGGCCGCTCCCCGGCGATGCAGGAAATCTACCGGGTGCTCGCCCGCCTGATGGGGACCGACCTGACGGTGATGATCACCGGCGAGTCCGGGACCGGCAAGGAGCTGGTGGCCCGTGCCCTGCACGATTACGGCAAGCGGCGCAACGGGGCCTTTGTCGCCATCAACATGGCGGCCATCCCGCGCGAATTGATCGAATCCGAACTGTTCGGCCACGAGAAGGGGGCCTTCACCGGGGCGACCAACCGGTCGACCGGGCGGTTTGAACAGGCCCAGGGCGGGACCCTGTTCCTCGACGAAATCGGCGACATGCCGCTGGAGGCGCAAACCCGCCTGCTGCGCGTGTTGCAGGAGGGCGAATACACGACGGTCGGCGGGCGCACCCCGATCAAGACCGACGTGCGCATCATCGCCGCCACCCACCGCGATCTGCGGACGCTGATCCGCCAGGGCCTGTTCCGCGAGGATCTGTTCTACCGGCTGTGCGTGGTCCCCATCCGTCTGCCGCCGCTGCGCGAGCGGACGGAGGATGTGCCGCTGCTGGTCCGCCATTTCCTGAATCTCGGCATCAGCCAGGGGCTGCCCGCCAAGAGCATCGACCAGGGGGCGATGGACCGGTTGAAGCGCTATCGCTGGCCGGGCAACGTCCGCGAGTTGGAAAATCTGGTCCGTCGTCTGGCCGCGCTCTATTCCCAGGAGGTCATCAGCCTGGATGTGGTTGAGGCCGAACTGGCCGACGCCACCCCCGCCGCCCAGCCGGTGGAGGAAACCCAGAGCGAGGGCCTGTCGGCGGCGGTCGAACGCCATCTGAAGGATTATTTCGCCGCGCACAAGGACGGCATCCCGTCCAACGGTCTGTATGACCGGGTGCTGCGCGAGATCGAGCGGCCCCTGATCTCGCTCAGCCTGTCGGCGACGCGCGGCAACCAGATCAAGGCGGCGCAGATGCTGGGGTTGAACCGCAACACCCTGCGCAAGAAGATCCGGGACCTCGACATCCAGGTGATGCGCGGCATCAAGTGAGCGGTCGTTGGCGGGCGCGCTTGTGACTTTTCTGCGACAGCGCTTCTGCCCCTTCGCCGCAACGGCGGGAAAGGGGCAGAATCCGCTTGAAAACGGGCTTGCGGTTGTCGCTTGGCAATGCGGCAACAGAGGTGTATCATTCCGGCAACAGAGTCGCGCCGGATCATGACCTCCACGACAGACAGTCAAACCCCTTTGTGGCAACGCGTTCTCCGCTGGTCGGCCCGCATGGGGTTGACCAAGCGTCTGGCGGTCGCGCTGTCGCTGGCAGCGCTCGCCGCCGGTTTTGCCACCTACGCGGCGATGACGGAAAGCGCGCCGTTCGGTCAATCCAACCCGCGCACTGTCACCCTGCTGCTGACGCTGGATCTGGCGCTGCTGCTGACGCTGGGCGTGTTGATTTCCCGCCGGATCGTCGGAATCTGGATGGGGCGGCGGCGTGGACTGGCCGGATCGCGGCTGCACACCCGGCTCGTTCTGGTGTTCAGCCTGCTGGCGGTGGCCCCGGCCATCATCATGGCGGTGTTTTCCACCATCTTCTTTTACGTGGGTGTGCAAAGCTGGTTCAGCGACCGGGTCCGCACGGCGGTGAATGAATCGTTGGTGGTCGCCAGCGCCTATCTGCACGAACATCAGCAGAACATCCGCGCCGACGCGCTGGCCATGGCCAACGATCTGTCGCAGGAAGCCCGGCTGTCGAGCGACCCGCAGCGGTTCGAGCAGATCGTCGCCACCCAATCCATGCTGCGCGCGCTTTCCGAAGCCATCGTGTTCAACGGGACCACCGGGGCGATCATCGCGCGGTCGGGATACACCTTCACCCTGGAGTTCGATCCGATTTCCGAAGAAAAGCTCCAGATCGCCCGGCGTGGCGACGTGGTGCTCATCATCAGCCAGAACGACGACCGCGTCCGCGCGCTGGTGTCGCTGGAACGGGGATCGGACACCTTCCTCTATGTCGGGCGGATGGTGGAACCGCGCGTGCTGTCGCACATGGCCGCCGCGCAAGGCGCGGTGCGCGAGTATGACGACCTGGAAAACCAGCGCGGCAGCCTGCAAATCACCTTCACCCTGATTTTCCTGGTGGTGGCGCTGCTGCTGCTGCTGGCGGCGGTGTGGGCCGGGCTGAATTTCGCGACGCGGTTGGCCCGCCCGATCAGCGCCTTGATCGGCGCGGCGGAACGGGTGCGCGCCGGTGATCTGACCGTGCGCGTTTCCGAACCGCCGGGGGATGACGAGTTCGTCCTGCTGTCCCGCGCCTTCAACCGCATGACGACGGAAATCGAGGGGCAGCGGCGTGAACTGCTGTCGGCCAACCGGCTGCTGGACGAGCGGCGGCGCTTCACCGAAACCGTGCTGTCGGGCGTGTCCGCCGGGGTGCTCGGCCTGGACGGCAACGGCTGCATCAACCTGCCCAACCGGTCGGCCGCGCGCCTGCTGGGGGTGGAGGATCCCGAAACCCTGATCGGCGTCGCGCTGACCGATCTGTCGCCGGACATGGCCGATCTGCTGGACAACGCGCCCAAGCGACCGGGCCGGGTGGTCCAGGATCAAATCCAGCTCCGCCGCCCCGGCTCGCCCACCCTGACCCTGCTGGTCCGCATCGCGGCGGAGGGGCGCAGCGGCGAGGTGCGCGGCTATGTCGTCACCTTCGACGACATCACCGAACTGGTGTCCGCCCAGCGCAAGGCGGCCTGGGCCGATGTGGCCCGGCGCATCGCCCACGAGATCAAGAATCCGCTGACGCCGATCCAATTGTCGGCGGAACGGCTGCGGCGGAAATATTTGAAGGAAATAACCAGCGACACCGAGGTGTTCACCCTGTGCACGGACACCATCGTCCGGCAGGTGGACGACATCCGTCGCATGGTCGATGAGTTTTCCGCCTTCGCCCGCATGCCCCAGCCGGTGATGAAACCCTGCAACCTCAACGATCTGGTGCGGCAGGCGGTGTTCCTGCAATCCAACGCCCACAGCGGCAGCATCCGGTTCGACACCCGGCTGTCCAACGGGCCGCTGACCGTGGTGTGCGACAGCCGCCAGATCTCGCAGGTGCTGACCAACCTGTTGCAGAACGCCGCCGACGCCATCGAAGGCCGCAGCCCATCGGCCGACGGCAGCCCGCTGCCCGGCGGGGAGGTGTCGATCAGCGTAGCGAACGACGAGGACAAGGTCACGCTGACCATCGAGGACAACGGCAAGGGTCTGCCGACCGACGAGCAGCGCGACCGGTTGACCGAACCCTATGTGACGACGCGGGCCAAAGGGACCGGCCTGGGGCTGGCGATCGTCAAGAAGATCATGGAGGACCATGGCGGCGTGCTGAGCCTGAACGACCGCGACAGCGGTGTCGGCGCGCGCGTCACCCTGGTCATCCCACACCCGGTTGCGGCCATGGCGGACGCCGCCGGACGCGACGACAGGCCGGCGGAGACCGGCGGAGAGACGAGGCAAGCGGCCCATGGCGCATGACATTCTGATCGTCGATGACGAAGCCGACATTCGGATGCTGATCGCGGGCATCCTGAACGACGAAGGCATCAAAACGCGCGAGGCCGCCGACGCCGATCAGGCCTTTGCCCAGGTGTCGGCGCGGCGGCCCAGCCTGGTGGTGCTCGACATCTGGCTTCAGGGCAGCCGTCTGGACGGTTTGCAGATCCTGGAACAGTTGATGCGCGACCACGCCAACCTGCCGGTCATCATGATGTCGGGCCATGGCAACATCGAAACCGCCGTCCAGGCGATCAAGATCGGGGCCTATGACTTTGTCGAAAAGCCGTTCAAGGCTGACCGCCTGCTGCTGATGGTCGAGCGCGCCATCGAGGCGTCGCGGCTGAAGCGGGAGAACCAGGAACTGAAGCTGCGGGCGGGCGGCGACCTGGAGATGATCGGCCGCTCCCCCGCCGTCAATCAGGTGCGCCAGAGCATCGACAAGGTGGCCCCCACCGGCAGCCGCGTGCTGATCACCGGCCCGGCCGGGTCGGGCAAGGAGGTGGTGGCCCGCCTAATCCACGCCCGTTCCCGCCGCAACGACGGCCCCTTTGTCGGCCTGAACTGCGCCACCATGCGGCCCGAGCGGCTGGAGATGGAGCTGTTCGGGACCGAGTCCGGAGTGGATGGCCATGGCCGCAAGATCGGCACCTTCGAACAAGCCCATGGCGGCACGCTGCTGCTGGACGAGGTCGCCGACATGCCGCTGGAAACCCAAGGCAAGATCGTGCGCGCCCTGCAGGAACAGGTGTTCGAGCGGGTCGGCGGCGGCCACCGGGTCGAGGTCGATGTCCGGGTGATCGCCACTTCGAACCGCGATCTGCAAGCGGAGATCGAGCAAGGCCGATTTCGCCAGGATCTGTTCTACCGTCTGTCGGTGGTTCCGATCCGCGTTCCGTCCCTGACCGAACGGCGGGAGGACATCCCGCATCTGGCCCGCCACTTCATGCAGCGGTCGGCCGAAGCCGCCGGTCTGCCGGTGCGCGAGTTCGGCGAGGACGCGATGGCGGCCCTCCAGGCCTATGACTGGCCGGGCAACGTGCGCCAACTGCGCAACGTGGTGGATTGGCTGCTGATCATGGCGCAGGGCGACCCGAAGGAACCGATCCGCGCCGACACCCTGCCGCCGGAAATCGGCGCGATCACCCCGACCGTGCTGAAATGGGACAAGGGCGGCGAGATCATGGGCCTGCCCCTGCGCGAAGCCCGCGAGGTGTTCGAGCGGGAGTATCTGTTGGCCCAGGTCACGCGCTTTGGCGGCAACATCTCCCGCACCGCGTCCTTTGTCGGCATGGAACGCTCCGCCCTGCACCGCAAGCTGAAGTCGCTGGGCGTGCACGGCAGCGAAAAGGGCAAGCTGTTTCTGGAATGAGGGAAACGGGGGTGGTGTTTGCCACCCCGCTTCCTTGCCTTTCAGCCGTCCGCCAGCGCCATATCTGGCACCGAATGACGTTGTCGTTGTGGCTGGGGCTGTTCACACCAATCATGCGGTCGCCCGTTGTGTTGAGACGGCGGAACGCGGGCCATGAACGACCAGTCGTCAAGCTCGCTCAGGTGATAGTCGAAATTGATGCTGTGGAAGGCCGCTTGCAAATCCATGGTTGGTGACGGGAACCGGTCGCCGAAGGCCTTATGGTATTTGCCGGTGAAGGTTTTAAAGTCATTCACCAACGATGTGGATTTGTGGGTGGATTCCGTCTCCGGGTCCTCGGCTGGATTTTGAAGCAACCGATGCCCCGGCATCAGTTCGCACCGGCCACCCGCCGCCCAGACACGCAGAGCCAGATCGGAATCGCCGAAATGGGCGCGGTAGTCGGTTGAAAACCATCCCCCCACCGCTTCGACGCTGCGGCGGGACATCACAGGAAAGTAAGCGTAGTACAGGCCGTACACTGTCCCGAAATACGGGCAGTATGGGCGATGAATACCACCGAGAAACGGAAAATCAAGAGACTCTTTCTCGTTAATAATGTTCTCAACTCCATCCAACCAACCTGGCATTGGAAGGTGGTCGTCGGTCATTGCAACGATGATGTCTCCGGTTGCGCGATTGTATCCGCTGGCGTGCGCGGTGCAGTTTCCCTTTTGCTCAAACTCCAGAACATTGACGATGTCATCACCGTCCGTCTCAAACGGGGATACAACAACCATTTCAATTTTGTGAGATCCACTGCTCTCCCGGATGCAATGGATGGTTTGCGCCAATAACTCACGCCGAAGCGTCGGAAGTATGATTGAAAATTTTGCCATTTCTGATCCACCATCGAAGAATTTACTTCGAAAATGAATGGTTCGAAATCTAATGATTTTGATTTTCTTAGTTCTCGAACCATTTTTCGACAGCATTGATGGGAGAATTTTACAGCAATTAATAAGACTAATGAAAGGTTGAAACTCTCATTTTTGGATCTTAAACTTTAAATGATTATTGTTTGCAAAAAATCTGGACAAGCACAGGCTGTATCAGAGCGACGCTGTGGACAGGCGACGGTGTTTCCTCAGGTCACGGGACCAGAAGATCGACGCCATCAGGCTGGAGAAAGGAGGGAGTGACGATGTCCGACGCCGCGTTACCACACGACGCGCGGGACCGACGCCACCTTCAGCGGGCCGAGAAACAGGGCGTGGTCCTGCACCTTCACCGGGGTGGTGATGACTGGCGCGCCGCCGGGGCCGGTCGGGCGGGACAGCATGGCGACCACGGTGCGGGCCATCGCCGCTTCGTTCGGGCGCATCATCGGTTTGGCGGCGTTCAAGGCCGCTGGCGCGCCGTGAATCTCCGCTGTCAGATCGGCCAAGGGCTGCAGCTCCGGATCCAGCGACAGGGTTCCGTTCAGCGCGATGGCCAGCGGCCCCCAATCCAGCGCCAGACGATCCACCTGCACCGTCCCGCCCTCCCGGCTCCAACTGGACAGGCTGACCGGTTCGGGTTGAGGCAGGCGGCCCATCACACGGGCGGAAAACTCGGCCCGCTTCACGTCGCGCCCCAGGGAGGGCGGGGCGTTGTCGGGCAGGGTCAGGCCGTTTGCCGTCACGCCGATCGTCAAAGCGGTGTCGGTGGCGGCTCCCGGCGGTTGGCTGGGCTGGGCGGCGCTGAGGTCGAGCGAGGCGATGGGCAGCGGTTGGTTGAGCGCCTGGGCGGTCAGATCGGTGAAGGTCAGGCGCAGCGTCTCCAGCGTGCCGTTCAACGCCCACACCGCCCGCCCGCCGCCGCCGCCGTGGGCGGTCACGTCCAGCGGCGGTTGACCAGCCTGAACCAGGGTCAGGCGCTGTTCGCCCGGCAGGCTCAGATTCACCTCGGTCGGATTCCACGGGGTGGCTTCGGCCACCAGTCGGGTGCCACGCCATTCCGCACCGCGTGTGGCGAGGTGCGGCTGTTCCAGCGCGGCGCGCAGGGCAAAGGGGAATCCCTCCACCGACAGGCCGGCGTGGTTGGCCAGGCCACCGTTTGCCCGTTGCTGCTCGATCCAGGTCAACACCCCGCGTTCGACGGCGCGCGCGGCCTGCCACCACCACAGCCCATAACCAACGGGTGGCAGGGCGACGAGAAGGGCAAGACCGGCGATCAGGCGATTGCGGAGTTTGGGAAAGCGCATCGGTGGCATGTCCGTTCCGTGTCGGTCCATTTATAGCGACGCTCCCGCCACCATGCTAGGCTTGCCCCTGGGATTCTTTGCAACATCCGTTGGTTTTCAACGAGTCGGATCCGTTTTCAGCCCAACCATGCCCCTTCAACCGTTCGCCCCCCCGCCCGATTGGTCGCAGGACATCACGCTGCATCCTGGTGCGGATCTGTGGGTGTTCGCCTATGGCTCGCTGATGTGGAATCCCGGCTTTCCGTTCGTCGAGCGCCATTTGGCGCTGCTGAACGGGTATCATCGGCGATTTTGCGTGGCCTCCCACCGCTATCGCGGCACGCCGGAGCGGCCCGGTCTGGTGTTGGGGCTGGACCATGGCGGCTCCTGTCGGGGCATTGTCTTCCGCATCGCAGCGGCGGAGGTTCCCGGCGCGCTCGATTACCTGTGGGACCGGGAGATGACCAACCGGGTCTACCGCCCGCTGCTCCGCCGTCTGCGTTTGCAGGATGGCCGACGGGTGGAGGCTTGCTGCTTTGTGGTGGATCGACGGCACCAGCAATATTGCGGCGGGTTGGATGAGGCGTCGGTGATCCAGCGCATTGCCCGTTGCTGCGGCCAACGCGGCCCGAACGTCGAGTATCTCGCCAACACGGTCCAGCAGCTTGACGCGCTTGGCATTCCCGACGCGCGGTTGCACCGGATTTACGCCGGGGTCCGGCGCAACCTCGGTTGACCACGCGAGGGGAGCCGGTCGGGTGCGATCACCGCCGCAATCCAAATCGCTGATGACGTCGACAGGTAGCCTCGGGGGCCTGGAGTCTCGGGCAACAACACTGGACCGGCGGTGGGGCCGCCGGTCCAGTGTTGTGGACGCCGTGTAAGGGGGGACGGCGTCCGGGGGAGCCACTGTCGTGATGCTTCGTATGCCCAACTCAAAGCCAGAAGTCGTTAATGCATCCTAAATGCCATCTTTTGTGGGCGTCAGTGATGGCCGTCACACCGGTGGGGGCGGAGTTTCATTCGGTTGAAACACTGGACTGCGACGCTTGATCGCAGACGACGAAGGCTTGACGGAGGTCTTGCGGAGTGGAGTGATGGACCGGCTGTCATAACCGTGCATCGACGGCCAAACTCAGGCGACCCGACAGGTCGCAAACGACAATCAGGCCAGGCCCATCGGGGGAGGATCGTTATGTCTTACAAACACATCCTGGTTCATCTGGATTCCAGCCCGCACGTGGGCGCCCGGCTTGATGCCGCCATCACCTTGGCGCAGCGCCACGGTGCCTTTTTGCGCGGGCTGTTCGCCCAGAACGACCGCAACGCCACCAGCGTGATCGCCCGCCGGTCGAGCGATCATCTGGCCGAGGCGGCGGTGCGCAGCCAGGCCCTGTTCAGCGAAAAGCTGGCGGCGGCGGGCGTGAACGGCCAATGGCACGGCCTGACCCACGGCGAGCACAATCATGTGATTCGCGAGGCCATCATCTGGTCGCGCTTCGCCGACCTCACCATCCTGGGCCAGTATGACCGCGAGGTCGGGTCCGATGGCGCGCCGGAGGAGTTGAACGAACAGGTTGTGCTGAATTCGGGCCGCCCGGTTCTGGTGATTCCCTACGCGGGCAGCTTCCCAGTGATCGGCAAGCGGGTTGCCGTCGCCTGGAACGCGGAGCGGGAGGCGGCGCGTGCGTTGGCTGATTCGTTGCCGCTGCTGGAAAAAGCGGATGAGGTGACGGTCATCACCGTGCTGACCCAGGCTGCCGCCGGTGCGCCCGAATCGCCGCGTGTCGGCCTGCTCGACCATCTGGCCTTCCACGGCATCACGGCGGAGCAGACCCACTTCACCGTGTCGGACATCGGGGCGATGGACGCGCTGCTGGCCCGCACGATGGACACCGGGGCCGATCTGCTGGTGATGGGCGCGCACGGCCATTACGGCTTCCCCTTCCTGCACCGGGGCAGCGGGACCCGCCATGTCCTGCGCACCTGCCCGGTGCCGATCCTGCTGTCGCACTGAGTCTTGCCATGCAAAAGGCCCCGCCACCGGGTTGCGATCCGGTGGCGGGGCCTTTTTGCGTCTGCGACTGTGCGTCTGTGAACGGTCAGATGCTGTAGTTGTCGGCGATTTCCAGCCGCAGTTTTTCCACCTGATCGCGGAAGACCGCGCCGTCGCGTCCGGCGTCGTTCTTCACGTCGCGCACCACCCGCGCCGGGGTTCCGCCCAGCACGATGATGCGGTCGGCCAGATGCACCGCCTCTTCCAGATCATGGGTGACGAACAGGATGGTCTTGCCGGTTTCCCGGTGGATCCGCCGCAACTCGTCCTGAAGGTTGTTGCGGGTGATGGCGTCGAGCGCGCCGAACGGCTCGTCCATCAGCAGGATGTCGGGATCGACCGCCATGGCGCGGGCGATGCCCACGCGCTGGCGCTGCCCGCCCGACAACTCATAGGGCCAGCGGCGGGCGTAGCCGTCCAGACGGACCAGCTTCAACGCGTCTTCGGCCCGGCGCAGCCGGTCGGCGGCGCTGATCGGCAGACCTTCCAGGCCCAGTTGGACGTTCTTCACCACCTTGCGCCAGGGCAACAGGCGGGCGTCCTGGAACACCAGACCGACCGGGCGATGGGCCGGGCGCTGGTCCTGGTGGATGGTGACGCCGCCGGTCCGGGCCTTGTGCAGACCGGCCACCACCCGCAGCAGGGTGGATTTGCCCACGCCCGACGGGCCAACGATGGCGACGAAGCTGCCGCGTTCAACCGACAGGGTGACGTCCACCAGCACCGGCGGCGCGCTGTCGCCGTAGCCGATGGAGACGCCGTTGAGATCAATCACCGCTGCCATGACAACACCCGTGCTTGCACCTGCATGAACAGGAAATCCGACACGCCGTAGAGCAGCGCGATCGTGACCATGTAGAGAACGACGATGTTGGTCGCCAGCAGGCCCGAGGCCTCCATCATCCGCATGCCCAGGCCGGAGATGCCGAACAGCTCCGCCGCCACCACGGTCATCCAGCCTTGCCCCAGACCGGCGCGCAGGCCCGACAGGATGCCGGGCAGGGCACCCGGCAGGATGATCTTGAACAGGCGGGGGATCAAACCGCCCTGGCCAAAGGCGTGCCCCAGCTCGATCAAATCCTTGTCCACCCCGCGCACGGCGGAATAGCTGGCGTAATAGTTGATCCAGAACACCGTCAGCGCGATCAGGAAGGACGCCGCCCCCTCGCTGACCCCGAACCAGATGATGGCGAAGGGGATCCAGGCGATGGCCGGAATCGGGCGCAGCATGCGCACGACCCAGGATTGGAAGGCGTCCCACACCCGCCACAGCGCCGCCGCCGTGCCGAAGGCCACGCCGAGGAAGGTCCCCAGGGCCAGGCCGACCGCGTAGTGCGACAGGCTGGCCACGACCATTTTTTGCCAAATCCCGCGTTGGACCTCGGCCAGGAAGGCGGTGGGGACCGCGCTGGGGGAGGGCAGCAGCCCGGCGGGAACGACGCCGCTGCGCGCCACCGCCTCCCACCCGAGCAGGAAGGCGACGACGCCCAGCGCCGACAAGGACAGAGAGGTGCGGGTGTTCATCGCGGGGCCGTGTCCGGGTTACTTGGCGACGGCGGCGTCGTAGAAGCGGAAGTCAAAGGCCTCCGCCACCGGGATCACCCCTTCGGCGGAGCCGATTTCCTTGGCGAAGCCCATCATCTTTTCCACCGCCGGAACCACGCCGTGCGGGTCGGCGACGAATTTGGATCCCGGACCCCGGAAGGCGGCCTCCAGCGTCTTCGGTTCCATCAGGCCCTTGCCGAGATACTCGTTGACGATCTTGGACGCGGCGGCCGGATCCTTGGCGATCAGATCGACCGCGCGCAGATGGGCCTTGACCAGCGCCTGGATGGCGTCGGGGTGCTTCTTCAGCACCTCCGCACGGGCGGACACCACGGTGCCGGGCTGGTCGGGGAACATCTGCGCCCCGGTGGCGAGCAGGGTCACGTTCGGGTCGAGCTGCTGAGTCACCGTCACCGTCGGTTCACGGATGGTCGCGGCGTCGAGCGCGCCCGCCAACAGGGCCTGTTGGGTCTTTTCGATGCCCATCGGCACCAGCTCGACATCGGCGGGATCGACCTTGATGACCTTGAACAACCAGTGCTTCAGCACCGTGTCGGGAACCGAGCCGGGCGGCTGGGTGCCGATCTTCGGCTTGCGACCGGTGTCGGCGAAGAATTTCTTGAAGGTGTCCGGCGTCGGGTTGGCCCCCAGCGCCTTGGCGAAGGCCCCGCGCCCGGCGACGACCATCTCCTCGACCGCCGAATTGGCGATCACGGCCACATCCACACCCTTGGTGCGGGCGACCAGAACCGGGGCGACACCGGCGTAGAGCAGATCAATCTGCCCGGCGGCCATCGCCTGGATGGCGTGCGGGCCGGATTCAAAGCGGGTCAGCTTCAGCGCGATGCCCGCATCCTTCGCCCAGCCCTGGCCATCGACGATGAACAGCGGCGAGGCGGCGAGAATGGGGATGTAGCCGATTTCCAGCTTCACCGGATCGGCGGCGCGCGAGACACCGGGGGTCAGGGTGGCCAAGGACGCGAAGGCGGCCATCGCAACGACGGCGGCGCGGCGGGACATGCGGAGCATCGGATCATCCTCAACAGGGTTCTGCTGTTATTTAGCACAGAATCTCCGAAGTGGAAGACCCATTTCAACAGTAGGAGACGAGGGAATTGTGAATTTCACACATTGATCCGTTGATTGACCGGGTGGTTTCCGCACATCGCTCGCGGCGCGGTCCCGTGTGTTTCCCACGAAAGGCTCCGCAGAAAAACACAGCAGGGGAGCGTGAAAACGCTCCCCCGCTGCGCAACGGTCGGATGGGGTTGGATCACACCCGGCCAGATCACACCCGGCTGGATCAGATCACGTAGGTCAGTTCCTTGCCGGACTTCAGGCTGTTCTTGCCAAAGGTCTCGTCCACGTAATCCAGCAGTTGGGCCAATGCCTCGCTGCGGTCCAGGTTGCCGGTGTCGACGACCAGTTCCGCCGCTTCCGGCGACTCGTAGGGGGCGGACACCCCGGTGAAGTCGGGAATGTCACCGGCGCGCGCCTTTTTGTAGAGGCCCTTGGGGTCGCGCTCCTCGCACACCGCCAGATCGGCGGCGACGTGGATTTCGTGGAAGCGGTCGCCACCGATCACGCGCGCCCGCGCCCGGTCGGCCCGCAGCGGCGAAATCAGCGAGGCGATGACCAGAACACCGGCGTCGGCGAACAGCTTGGCGGTTTCAGCCACCCGGCGGATGTTCTCCGCCCGGTCATCCGGCGAGAAGCCCAGACCGGCGTTCAGGCCGTTGCGCACGTTGTCGCCGTCCAGAACGAAGGTCTGCCAGCCGCGATCGAACAGCGCGCGTTCCAGCGCCATCGCCAGGGTGGATTTGCCCGCGCCCGACAGGCCGGTCAGCCACAGGATGCCGCCCTTGTGGCCGTTGGCCGCCGCGCGTTCGTCCAACGAGACGGTGTGCGACACCTCGGTCAGGTTGCTGGCGGCGGAATCCTCCGCCTCGATCACCAGGCAGCCGCCGACGACGTCGTTGCCGTCGATCAGCACGCCGCGCCCGGTGCGGGGCAGGTCGCCCGCCAGATCCACCGCGATGGGCGAGCGGGAGCGCAGAACGACCTCCGCCACCTCGTTGCGGTGCACCGCCTTGCCCGGCGTGCTGGACAGATCCTCCACGTCGATGACCGCCGTCACCTGCTCCACCGTCACCCGGTGTTCGGCGGTGGCGATCTTCAGCGTGTAGGTCTTGCCCAGGGCCATCGGCTCCGACACCAGCCAGAACAGGCGGACGCTGAGCTTGTGGGTCAGGGTCGGCGCGCTGTCCGCGTGGTGGGCGATGTGGCCGCGTTCGGCGAAGATGCGCTTGTCGAGTGTGATGCCGATGCTCTGGCCCGCCTGGGCGTCCAGCACCGTGTCCGGGTTGTTCCACGCCTCGATGCTGACCACGGTGGCGCTGGCCCCGCCGGGGGCAAAGCGCAGGGTGTCGCCGACCTTCAGACGGCCGCTTTCGATGCGGCCGGCCAGGATGCGGCGGTCGCCCGGCTTGTAGACGTCCTGCAGGGGGAAGCGCAGCGGCTGGTCGGGGGAGACCTGCTGACGGCGGAAGCTGTCCAACTGCTCGATCACCGTCGGGCCGAGGTACCACGGGGCCTGATCGGTGCGGGTGACGATGTTGTCGCCGTGGCGGGCGGAAATCGGGATCACCGCCTTGGGGAACAGCCCCAACTCGGCCAGATACTCCTTGATCTCGTGCGCGACGGTTTCGTAGCGGGATTGCGAGAAATCGACGCGGTCCATCTTGTTGATGACCACGGCGACCTGACGAACCCCCAGCAGATGCAGCAGGAAGGCGTGGCGGCGCGATTGCTCCAGCGCGCCTTCCCCGGCGTCGATCACCAGCAGGGCGGCGTCGGCCTGCGAGGCCCCCGTCACCATGTTCTTGAGGAACTCGGTGTGGCCGGGGGCGTCGATGATGACGTAGGGGCGCTGCGTGGTCTTGAAATGGATCTGGGTGGTGTCGATGGTGATGCCCTGGTCACGCTCGGCCTGGAGCGCGTCCATGACGAAGGCCCATTCGAACGGCATGCCGCGCTTGCGGCTCATCTCCTGGACCTGTTCGACCTTGCCGTCGGGCAGGCTGCCGGTGTCGTTCAGCAGACGGCCGATCAGGGTGGATTTGCCGTGGTCGACGTGACCGACGATGACGATGCGAAGCTGTGAATTCGGCATGTTACATGTACCCCACGCTGCGCAGGCGTTCGAAGCTGTCCTCGGATTCGTTGTCCATCGCCCGGCCGGCGCGTTCAGGAACGCGCGTGACCTGCAACTCCTCGATGATTTCATCAATGGTCGAGGCGGTCGAATCCACCGGGAAGGTGATGTTCTTTTCCCCCAGTGAGCGATAGCGCTTGCCGTCGCGGGCAAAATACAGCGGAACGATGGGAATCCCCTCGCGCTTGGAATAGCGCCAGATGTCCAGCTCGGTCCAGGCCAGCAGCGGATGGATGCGGACGTGGACGCCCTCCGGGAAGCGGGTCTTGTAATGGTCCCAGAACTCGGCGGGCTGGTCCTTCACGTCCCAATCGCCTTCCAGCGAGCGGGGGGAGAACACGCGCTCCTTGGCGCGGGTCGCCTGCTCGTCGCGGCGGATGCCGACCATGATCCCCTGATAGGCGTTGCCACGCAGGAGGTTTTTCAGACCTTCGGTCTTGCGGGCGGCCGCGCGGGTCAGCGGCGGCAGGGTCTGGTCCATCTCCTCTTCCGGCGGGCATTGCTCGACGATCAGGTCGAGATCCCATTCCTTGGTGATGCGGTCGCGGAACTCATAGACCTCCGGCAACTCCATCGCGGTGTCGAGCTGGACGACGGGGAAGGGGATGCGGCCAAAGAACGCCTTGCGGCAGAGCCACAGCAACGCGTTGCTGTCCTTGCCGATCGACCACAGCATGGCGAGCTTGTCGATGCGGTTGTAGGCTTCGCGAAGGATGTAGATGCTCTGGCTCTCAAGTTGGTCGAGATCGGCGCTCATCGGGCGGTTCCAATCATGGTCATGTGTATGCCGCATTCGGTTTTGTCGGTTCCGGCCCAACGGCCGGACCGTGGATCGGCACCGGCCGCCACGCGTTCGGTGCAGGTGTAACAGCCGATCGACAGGAACCCGTCGGCTTCCAGCGGGTGGCGCGGCAGATCGCGCCGGGTGAACTCTTCCTCCAGCCGGTCCTTGTCCCAGTTGGCCAGCGGGTTGACCTTGATGCGGTCGCCATCGGCTTCGAACAGGGGCAGGGCGGCGCGGGTCGCGGCCTGGAAACGCTTGCGCCCCGTCACCCAGCCGTCAAACCCCTCGAGGGCACGGTTGAGCGGGATGGTCTTGCGCAGGTTGCAACAGGCGTCGTAATTTTTGGTAAAGAGCAGGCCGTCGGGATCGTCGGCGGCCAGATCGGCGGCGGTCGGGCCGACCTCCCGCAGATTGGTCAGTCCAAGTCGGGCGACCAGCGTGTCGCGGTAGCGCAGGGTTTCACCGAACAGCTTGCCGGTGTTGACCAGGATCACCGGGAAATCCGGGGTCACTTCAGCGGCCAGCGCCAGAAGCACAGCGGATTCGGTGCCAAACGAAGACACCAGCGCCAGCCGTCCATCCAAGGCCTCGCGAACGGCGGCGAGCAGCGTCGCGCCTTCCAGCGAGCCGTAACGGTCGGTCAGCTCCTTGATCTGTGTCGTTCTGTCCATGGGGAATGCTGTCCTCAACCGGTTTGCGTCGCCGCTTTATCTCTACTTATTAAGTAGATTAAATGATCTGATTTGCACATTATCACCGGTTCTGCCGGGGCGCAACGGAAATACATTATCTATCTGTTTAATAGGATTGTGTGGTTAGTGTGAAATGTGTTGATTGTCTCCTTCATGCGCGGCTAAATACGGCCATGGACGTGAACACCATCATTTTCCGTGGAAATCCGTGCGGCTCCGCTTTGCGGGGGACGCCGTGATTCCGCTGGCGCTCGATCCCGCGCGGGTTCCCATCGCGCTGGCTGGAAACGGCCCGCTGGCGGTGCGTCGCCTCACGCAACTGCGCGAGGGTGGCGGGGATCCGGTGGTCTATTCACCCGAACCGGATGGGGAATTGATCGATCTGGCGGGCGAGCGTCTGGTGCGCGCGCTGCCCTTCACCAGTGATTTGGACGCGGTGCGCGTGTTGTTTGTCATGGGTCTGGAACCGGCTGTGGAAAAGACGCTGGCGGAAATGGCGCGGGCGCGCGGCGTTCTGGTGAATGTGGAAGACGTCGTTCCCTTGTGTGATTTCCATTCGCCATCGGTGGTGCGGCGCGGCGATCTGCTGCTGACCGTGTCGACCGGCGGGCGCAGCCCGACGCTGGCCAGTCTGGTCCGCCAACGGCTGGAAACCCTGTTTCCCGAGGCGTGGGCGGAGCGGGTGAGCGCGATTGCGACGCTGCGCGACCGGCTGCGCGGGGAAAAGGCGTCGATGTCCGCCATCGCCAAGGCCACCAAGGAGCTGATTGCGCGGGAGGGATGGCTGCCATGACCCCCGAGATGATCCCGGAGATGATTCCGGTGTTGGGCGGGGCCGGGCGTCTGGCCCTGCCGGATTTCACTCCCGGCACGGTGTGGTTGGTCGGGGCCGGGCCGGGCGATCCCGGCCTGTTGACCCTGCTGGCGGCCAAGGCGCTGGCCGACGCCGACGCGGTGGTTTACGACGCGCTGGTCGATCCGGCGATCCTGGATCTCGCCAACCCGGCGGCCCGCCTGATCGATCTGGGCAAACGCGCCGGGCGGCCGTCGCCGACGCAGGAGGCGATCAACGACCGCTTGGTGGCCCTGGCGCGTGAGGGGTTGCGGGTGCTGCGGCTGAAGGGCGGCGATCCGTTCGTGTTCGGGCGCGGCGGCGAGGAATGCCTTGCGCTGGCCGACGCGGGCATCGCCTTCCGCGTGGTGCCGGGCATCACCGCCGGGATCGGCGGGATGGCCTATGCCGGGATCCCGGTCACGCATCGCGGGATGGCGACGACCGCAACCTTCGTCACCGGCCATGACAAATCCGGCGCGCTGCCGGACAATCTGGATTTCGGCGTGCTGGCGGCCTTGCCGGGCGCGCTGGTGTTTTACATGGCGCTTGGCACGCTGGACGAGATCGCGCGCCGTCTGGTTGCGGCGGGCAAGCCGCCGATGACGCCGGTGGCCATCGTGTCGAGCGCCTCGACCGCCGCGCAAACGGTGATCGAAAGCAATCTTGCCCGTTGCGCGGAGGACGCCGCCCGGTCACAACCCAAACGCCCGGCCATCATCGTGGTGGGCGAGGTGGTGCGGCTGCGCGGTTGGATCGCGTCGCTGCAACAGACCGGACCCGTTCAGACCGGATGCGGGTCCAAGGCGGCGCAATCATTGTGCGCCTGATGTGTGTGTGACGCCGTTGTTTGTTTTGAGATTGATGCACCGCTGATGCGAGGAGAGCCAGACATGCCGTCCCCCGATGGAACGCTGCACGCCATCACCGCCAACCGCCTGCGGGACGGCGTCGTCGTCTTTCTGGCGGCGGGCGGCGCGTGGGTGGAATCCTTCGCCGACGCCGCCCTGCTGACCAAGGCCGAGGCCGAACCCGCGCTGGCCGCCGCCAAGGCCCAGGCCGACGGCGATCAGTTCGGCGTTGATGTCTACGCCTTTGAGGTGGAGCGCGCCGACGGAACCGCCCAGCCGGTGAAGATGCGCGAGCGCATCCGCGCCCTTGGCCCGTCCGTCCGCCTCGATCTCGGCAAGCAGGCGGCGGCCTGACCGGCCCCGCCGCGCTTCTTGTTGTGTTCGCGCCCTGACAGCCCCCCGCCCTTGGGAACCGTGATATGAACCACATCGCGCCCGGCGCCCGCGCCGGGATCTACCATTACGACGCGATCGACCGCCGTTTCGTTGGCGAGCGTGTCGAGCAATTCCGCAAGCAGGTTGACCGCCGTCTGGCGGGCGAACTGACGGAGGAGGAGTTCAAGCCGATCCGGCTGATGAACGGTCTCTACCTCCAGCTTCACGCCTACATGCTGCGCATCGCCGTTCCCTATGGCGTGATGAGCGCGGTGCAGCTGCGCAAGCTGGCCGAAATCGGGCGCACCTACGACAAGGGCTATGGCCATTTCACCACGCGCCAGAACCTGCAATACAACTGGATCAAGCTGGAAGACACCCCGGCGATCCTGAACGCGCTGGCCGATGTGGACATGCACGCGCTGCAAACCAGCGGCAATTGCGTGCGCAACGTCACCACCGACCAGTTCGTTGGTGCCGCCAAGGACGAGGTGGTGGACGGCCGCGTCTACGCCGAAATCCTGCGGCAATGGACGACGCTGCACCCGGAATTCACCTATCTGCCGCGCAAGTTCAAGATCGCCATCTCCGGTGCCGTCAGCGACCGCGCGGCGGTGCGCGTCCACGACGTCGGCCTGCTGGCGCGCCGCAACGAGGCGGGCGAGGCGGGCTTCACCTTCTACGTCGGCGGCGGGCTGGGGCGCTCGCCCTTCATCGGCAAGCTGGTGCGCGAGTGGGTGGCCGAAGAGGATTTCGTCGCCTATCTGGAAGCCATCCTGCGCGTCTACAACCAGTATGGCCGCCGCGACAACATCTACAAGGCGCGCATCAAGATCCTGGTGCACGAGCTTGGCCTTGAGAAGTTCAAGGCGGAGGTCGAGGAGGAGTTCGCCCGGCTGCGCGGCCCGAAATACCGCCTGGATCCGGCCATCGTCGCCGAGATCCGCACGCATTTCGCTCCACCTCCGTTCGAGGAGCTGCCGGAGACGTCCGAGGCGCTGGCGCGCGCCAAGGCCGAAAACCCGGCCTTCGCCAATTGGGTCGCGGTGAATGTGGCGGAGCACAAGGCCCCCGGCTACGCCATCGCCACCATCTCGCTGAAGCCGCCCGGCGGCATCCCCGGCGACGCGACCTGCGACCAGATGGATCTGATCGCCGATCTGGCCGAGCGCTACAGCTTTGGCGAACTGCGCGTCAGCCATGTGCAGAACATCGTTCTGGCCCACGTCAAACAGGATGATCTGTTCGCGCTGTGGCAACAGCTTGACGCCGCCGGTCTGGGCACCGCCAACGCCGGGTTGATCGGCGACATCATCGCCTGCCCCGGTCTGGATTATTGCGCGCTGGCCAACGCCCGTTCCATCCCGCTGGCGCAAGCGCTGTCGGCCCGCTTCGCCGACCCGGTGCGCCAGCGCACCATCGGTGAGCTGGGCATCAAGATCAGCGGCTGCATCAACGCCTGTGGCCATCACCATGTCGGGGCCATCGGCATCCTGGGCGTGGACAAGAAGGGGACGGAGTTCTACCAGATCACCGTCGGCGGCGACCCGACCCTGACCACCGCCATCGGCGACATCCTCGGCCCGGCGCTGACGGAAGAGGAAACGGTGGACGCCATCGAAGCCATCGTCGAGGTCTATCTTGCCCACCGGACGGAGGGCGAACGCTTCCTCGACACGCTGGCCCGCGTTGGCCACGGCCCGTTCAAGGAGAGAATCTATGCCGCTGATTGAGAATGGCCGCATCGGCGAGGACGCCTGGAGCTTCATCCCCGATGGGGAGCCGGTCCCCAACGACCGCCCGGTCATCATCAGCTATGAACGCTGGCAGTCCGACCGCGCCAGCTTCGACGGGCGGAACGCCAGGCTGGGCGTGCGGCTGAAGAGCGGCACGCTGGCCGGGGCGATCGCGCCCGATCTCGACCGCTTCGCGCTGGTGGCGTTGGAATTCCCCAAATTCCGCGACGGGCGCGGCTTTTCCACCGCGCGCGAATTGCGGGAGCGCTATGGCTACACCGGCGAGATCCGCGCGGTCGGCCATGTGATTCCCGACCAGTATCAGTTTCTGGTCCGCACCGGCTTCACCTCGGTCGAAGCGCCGGAGGGAACCAACCCGACGAGCTGGGCCAACGCGCTGAGCGAAATCACAGTGGCGTTTCAACCCAGCCTGGACGAGACGGAGCCGCTGTCGCTGCTGCGCCGCAACCTGGGGTTGGCCGGGTAAAGCCTCTCCCCGAGAGGACGCACGAAAAAGCCCCGCGCGCCGGTGAAACGGCGCGCGGGGCTTTTTTTTGACTGCTTTTTTCGTCGACCGGGTGGCTTACGACACGTCGGTCATCAGCGCCGTCGGGAAACCGGCCTCGCGCATGCGGGCCATCAGGCTTTGGACGTGGGTCTGATCGCGGGTTTCCAGCACCACATCGACCTCTGCCATCTTCACCGGCACATTGTGGAACAGGCGCTGGTGATAGACCTCGACGATGTTGGCCCCAGCCTCGCCCAGCAGGCGGGTGACGCGGGACAGGGCACCGGGGGCGTCGGTGATGCCGATGCGCAGGCGGACGATCCGCCCCTCATAGACCAGACCGCGCATCAGCACTTGCGCCAGGATGCGGGAGTCGATGTTGCCGCCCGACACGACGATGCCGACCTTGCGCCCGGCGTAGCGGGCGGGATCGTCGAGCAGCGCGGCCAGCCCCGCCCCGCCAGCGCCCTCCGCCACCAGCTTCTGCATGGTGGACAGGCGGTAGACCGCCTCCTCCAGCCGGGTTTCACCGACCTCGACCACCTCATCGACCAGGGAGCGGACGATGGGCAGGGTCAGGCCGCCGGGGGCCTTCACCGCGATGCCTTCGGCGATGGTCGCCCCGCCGCAGTCGATGGATTGCCCGGCCAGCGCCTGGATCATCGCCGGGTAGAGCGCGCATTGCACGCCGACGATGCGGATGGCCGGGTTCAGCGCCTTGGCCGCCGTCGCCATGCCTGCAATCAGGCCACCGCCGCCGATGGGGATCAGCAGCGTGTCGAGATCGGGCACCTCGGCCAGAAACTCCAGCGCCGCCGTGCCTTGCCCGGCGGCGACGAAGGGATCGTCGTAGGGGTGGACGAAGGTCAACCCCTCCCGCGCCGCCAGATCATGGGCGAAGCTGGCGGCGTCGCTCAGGGTGTCGCCGTGCAGAACCACCCGCGCGCCCAGGCTTTCCGTCCGCTCCACCTTGGTGAAGGGGGTGAAGCTGGGCATGACGATGGTCGAGCGGATGCCCAGCCGCGTGGCGTGGCAGGCCACCGCCTGGGCGTGGTTGCCCGCCGACATGGCGATGACGCCCGCCGTTTTTTCCGCGTCGGCCAGCGACAGCAGCTTGTTCAGCGCCCCCCGCTCCTTGAAGGAGCCGGTCGTGTGCTGGTTTTCGAGCTTCAGGTGTATGCGGCAGCCCGCCATGTCCCCCAGGCGGGTGGCCGCAACCACCGGAGTGCGTGCCAGATGGCCTTCGATGCGCGCCGCTGCGGCGCGCACGTCCTCCAAACCAATGGTCATTGTTGTTGTGCCCCGGTGTTGCGTGGTGTGAGTGTCAGCACCTCCGCCCCTGCCGCGAGCAACGTGCCACGGTCGCCGGTCAGACGCAACGAACCGCCGTCGCGCCAGGTGGAAACAAGGTCGCCCCAATGCGGCGACAGCGGATTCCCGGATTGTCCGGTGGCAATCACAAATCTAGAGTTGTCCAAATCCGCCAGATCATACACCCCTCGGTAGCCAGCGCCGTGCACATGGGCAAAGGGTGCGGCGGAATCGCGCAGGCGGGTGGAGCCGCGATTGACGGTGAAATACCCGCCATCGGTCTCGATGGACAGATCGGTCATCGACCCCAGCAACGGCACCTTGGACAGGATGCGGTGGCTGAGAACGGCGCGGTGCTCGTCGCCCCAGCGCCAGCGGCTGGGGGTGCTGCCGTTGCGCTTGGACAGATCGTCGAGCGCGGTGGTCAGCGCCTTGGCCACGATGTCGGCGCAGCTTTCGGTTTCCGGTGTCGTGGCGTCGTCGCACCAGCGCGGGGCGTGGGCGAAGACATGGCGCAGCGCGCGGCTGCGCAGCTCCCAATAATGGGTGAAATCGGGGCCGAGTTCGTCGGCGAAGACGGCGCGGGTCAATTCGCGCAGCCACGCTTCGAAGATCAGCGGTTCGGGCCGGTCGCGCGCCATGCTGCCATCCCACCCGCGCAACAGCGCCGTGGCGTCGGTGGCGATGCCCTTGGGCACGGGGTATTTCAGCAGCTCCGGCAGGAGATCGCGGGCGGGCAGGGACACGATGTCCATCTGCTGGCGCGCGGCGTCCTCCACCGAATGGCGGCGGTCGCCCAGCATGTCGATGATGCGCTGGGCGCGCGCGGGGTCCGTCCAATCCATCGCCAGACGGTAGGGGTAATCGCGCCCGACGATGGCGTTGTTGGCGTTGACGAACTGGCCGTTGGGCGGGTTCACCGCCTGGGGCAGGGTGTAGCTGGGCAGGAAGCCGGTCCAATCATACTCGCCGGTCCAGCCCGGCACCGGCACGCGCCCGTCGCCCTTGCGGCGGATCGGCACCCGGCCGGGGGAGATGATGCCCACCTCGCCCGCGCGGTCGGCGTAGACGATGTTCTGCTGCGGGGCGACGTGCAGGCGGACGGCGCTGCGCACCGCCTCGGCGTTGTCGGCGTGGTTCAGGCGGTAGAGCGCCTCGGGCGTGTGGTCATCGGCGGCCAGACCGGGGAAGGCCAGCGCCAGAACGTGACCGGCGGGCGGGACGTCAGCGCCCTCCAGATCGGAGATCACCGGGCCGTGGCGGGTTTCGCGCACGGTCAGCGTCTCGTCGGACTGTCCGGCGACGCGGATGGTCTCGTTCCGGCTGTCGAAGGGTTGGAATCCGTCCGGCGCGGCGTAGCGCTTGGCATCCTGGCCGTCGATCTTCTCGACGAACAGGTCCTGGGTGTCGCTGTGGGTGGTGGTGAAACCCCAGGCGACCTTTCCGTTGTGCCCCAGAATGTGCAGCGGAACCCCCGGCACCGTCGCCCCGGCGATGGTCCCCTCCGGCGTGACGATGCGGGCGAGGTACCACAGGATCGGCGCGTCCAACGCCAGATGCGGATCGTTGGCGATGATCGGCTTGCCGGTGGTGGTGCGGGCACCGGTCAAGGCCCATTCGTTCGACGCGGTGTCGGGGCCAAGGTCGGGCAGGGCGGCCAGCAGCCGCCCGACGCCCGGCCCGAGATCGAGGTCGCGCAGCTCGGCGGCCAGCGTCACCGGGGCGTTGGGCGGGTCGGCGGGGAACAGATCCTCCACCTGCTGCGACGACAGGCGTTTCAGCAGGCGGGCGCGCAACAGCTCGTCCCGGTAATTGCCGGACAGTTGCAGCGCCATCAGCTTGCCCCACACCAGGGAGTCGGCGATGGTCCAGGGTTCTGGCCGGTGGCCGAGAAGCTGGAATTCGATGGGCAGCGCCTCGCGCCGCCGCTCCAGATAGCTGTTCACCCCGTCGGCGTAGGCGTCGAAGGCGGCGCGGGCGTCGGGCGAGAGCAGGACGGTCATCTGCTCGGCGGCGCGGTAGAGGCCCAGCGTGCGCATCAGCCGGTCGCTTTTCAGCGCGGCGTCGCCATAGCGGGTGCCGACGACCTCCGCCAACCGCCCGGCCCCCAGGCGGCGCATCATCTCCATCTGCCACAGCCGGTCCTGCGCGTGGACGAAGCCCAGGGCGCGGTAGCCGTCGCGTTCGTTGGCGGTGAAGATGTGCGGCACGCCCTTGGCGTCGCGCAGCACCTCCACCTTGGCCTCCAGGCCGGGCAAGGTCAGCTCGCCGGTGGTTTGCGGCTGCTGGCCGCGCATCCAGCCATACCAGCCGCCCACCAGCAGGGGCGGGGTGGCCAGCACGACCGCCAGGGCGATCCCGACCCGAACCAGAACCGGGCGCGACAAGGGAATTCGTTGAAGAAGCATCACGATCCGTACAACCCGAAACGAAGGCAAACCGACGACGGCGGCACCATTACGCCGCTGTGCAAAAAAAGTCGCGTGCGATCCACCGCATCGCTGAACTGCACCGTTGCCAGCGGCGGCGTGCCATGGGGTTGGTGGCCGCGCGTGGCGTTTTCATGGTAGGAACCGATCCGATTGTTGCGTGCAAAGGCGACCATGATGAGCGAATCATCCAACACCCCCGACATTCCACCCGGTGCGCCCCGGTCCTGGATCGGGCGGCTGTTGCGCCCGGTGGTGACGCTCGCGGCGCTGGTCTATTTCCTGATCGACGCGCTGGTCTATTGGATCGTACGACCCTTGGCCCGCTGGGTCGGGGCGTTGCCGGTCTTTGCCGGTTTTGCCCGCTGGCTGTCCGGTCTGGCCCCCTATCCAGCCTTGCTGGTGGTGCTGTTGCCGCTGGTCCTGCTGGAACCGGCCAAATGGGCGGGGGCGTGGCTGCTGGCCAGCGGCCAGACCACCACCGGGCTGGTGGTGCTGACCGTGGCCGAATTGCTGAAAATCACCCTGGTCGAGCGGCTGTTCCACCTGACCCGCGACCGGTTGATGACCATCGGCTGGGTGGCCTGGATCCTCAACCGGGTGTCGGGCTGGCTGGCGTGGTTCAAGGATCTGCCGCCCTGCCGCGCCGCGCGGCGCTTGGTCGTGCGGATCAAGGACACCGCCCGCACCGCCGCCGGGGCGGTGCGCCGGTGGGCGCGCGCGGTTCTGGGCTGACAAGGGAGACGGAGCGGGTTACGCCACCACCGGCGCATCCCACTCCGGCGCGCGCCAGGACAGGCGGGTGGTCCCGACGGTGAGCGGGGCCGTGGCGTCCTCCAGATCGGCCAGCCGCAACAGGGCGAGCGCGTGGCCGTCCACGCCGCCGCGCAACTCCCCAACCTCCTTGTCGCCCAGCGTCACCGGGGTTCCGGGTTCGGGCAGCGGGCCGTCGAGCGTCACCGGGAACAGCTTTTTCTTGATGAGCGCGCGGTATTTGGTGCGTGCGGTCAACTCCTGCCCCATGTAGCAGCCCTTGGTCCAGGACACGGCGTTGAGCGCGTCCAGCCGGTTTTCCAGGGGAATGGCCTTGTCGGGGATCATGTCGGCGCTGCCGTCCGGCACGCCCAGCGTCACGCGGAGACGGTCGTAATCGGTGACCGTGCGGCGGGCCAGCCCGGCGGCGTCGAGCGCGGCCAGGGCGTCGTCAAAGCCATCCACCGGCAGGATCAGGCGGGCACCCAGGGCGGGCAGGCGCGGATCGGTGATCGCCACCCCGCCCGCGAAGGGGCGGGCGGCCCCGGCCTCCTCCGGCAGGCCCAGCGCGGCGAGCGCTCCGGAGCCGAAGGCAACGACGATGCGCAGCGACTCGGCGCGGTCCTCCAGCGCGATCTTGGAGCGCAGCTTGTACATCTTCAGCCGCTTGAGCAGATCGGCCCGGCGCTCCGTCTCGGGGTCGAGCAGCAGGGCACCGCCGAACCCGATCAGGATAAAATCATGCAGGAATTTGCCCTGCGGGGTCAGGAACAGGCTGTAGGCGGCGCGCTGGTCGGTGACGGCGGTGACGTCGTTCGACACCAACCCTTGCAGGAAGACCGCGCGGTCTTCGCCCGACACCGCCACCACGCCGCGCCGTTCCAGCACCGCATACCCCGCCGCGTCCACCGTCATGATCGTCCCTGCTCCCTCGTTCGTGTGCGGGTGAATCCTGTGCGGGTGAAAAATGGTGTGGGGTGGGTGGGCTGGCAAGGCTTTGCGCGGTCCGCAGGCGGCGATGGCCCATGCGCCGGGTGAATTGGGGGGCGTTATGTGGCATCTCTGACATTGCCGCGCCGGTGTGGCACGGTGGAGGAGGACGCATGACCCCTACGATCACCGTCACCGACATCCCCGCTGGCAGCGCCCTTCGCGCCGGGCTGGAGCGTGCCGATTTCTGGGACGCGTATGAAGCGCCCTTGCGCGATCCGGCGCTGATGCCGTTGGAAATCGCCTTGAAAAGCTTTGGCACGACACCGGGCTGGGTGTCGGCGCTGATGGCGCTGCGCAACGGGCTGGTGCGGTTGGTCGGGTTGAAATCGGTGGGCGCGATCCGGGTGGTCGGTGGCAAGCCCGCCGCCGCCTATCGCGTGGGGGATCGGCTGGGCATTTTCACCATCCGCGCCATGGACGACCATGAAATCCTGATGGGCATCGACGACCGCCATCTGAACGTCCAGGTGTCCATCGTCAAACCCATGGTCCAATCGGGGGAGGATGCGCCGCGCTATGTGGTGTCGACCATGGTCCACATCCACAACGCGCTTGGCCGTCTTTACATGCTGCCGGTCGGGCGCATCCATCCGCTGGTGGTGCGGGCGGTGATGCGGCGGGCGGCCCCCTGAAGTGGTGGCCTCCTGATGCGGTAGTGTGTGCCGCAAATTTCAGCACCTGCATTCGCTTTGGGCGGTTGATCGGCTGTTGACGGGTGGTGTGCCCGCCGCGTTACTCTGTTGACCGGTGTGGCATGGCTTTGGCATTGCCGCTTGGCTCTTCACTTTTTCGGATCCGCGCCCCTTGGAGTCCTCCCCCCCTGCCGATGCGCCGCCGCCCCGCCTGGAGCTGCGCGGCATCACCAAGCGGTTTCCCGGCTGTCTGGCCAACGATCACGTGAATCTCGTCCTGCAAGGGGGCGAGATCCACGCGCTGTTGGGGGAGAACGGGGCCGGCAAATCGACCCTGGTGAAGATGATCTATGGGGTGCTGCACCCCGATTCCGGCTCCATGCTGTGGCAGGGGCAGGAGGTGCGCGTGCCCGATCCCGCCGGTGCCCGCCGCCTGGGAATCGGCATGGTGTTTCAGCATTTCTCGCTGTTCGACACGCTGACGGTGACGGAGAACATCGCGCTGGGCCTGGACAATCCGGGACCGATGGCGGCGTTGGCCAACCGGATCCGCACGGTGTCGGAACGCTATGGGCTGGCGCTCGACCCCGACCGCCACGTCTTCCATCTGTCGGTCGGCGAGCGGCAGCGGGTGGAGATCGTCCGCTGCCTGCTTCAGGATCCCAAGCTGCTGATCATGGACGAGCCGACCTCCGTCCTGACCCCGCAGGAGGCGACCAAGCTGTTTGAAACCCTGCGCCGTCTGGCGGCGGAGGGCTGCACCATCCTCTACATCTCGCACAAGCTGGAGGAGATCCGCGCCCTGTGCAGCCGTGCCACCGTGCTGCGCGGCGGCCGGGTGGTCGGGGCCTGCGATCCCCGGCAGGAAACCGCGCGCGGTCTGGCCGAGATGATGATCGGCAGCGAGCTGTCCACGCCGGAACGCCCGCCGCAGGGGGCCGCCGGGGCGGCGCGCCTGTCGGTGCGCAACCTGTCCACCAGCTCCGACAACCCGTTCGCCACCAACCTGAAGGACGTGACGTTCGAGGTCCGCGCCGGGGAGATTCTGGGAATCGCCGGGGTGGCGGGCAACGGACAGGCCGAACTGATGGCCGCCCTGAGCGGGGAGGCGTTGATCGCCGACCCCGCCGCCGTGCAGATCGAAGGCTTGCCGTCCGGCCATCTCGGCCCGCGCGCGCGCCGGGCGCTGGGGCTGGCCTTCGTGCCGGAGGAGCGGTTGGGGCGCGGGACCGTGCCGGAACTCAGCCTGTCCGACAACGCGCTGCTGTCCGGTTACGCCAGCGAAACGCTGGTGACGGGCGGCATGGTGCGCTTTGCCAAGGCGCGGGCCTACGCCGAGACGATCATCAAGGGATTCAACGTCGTCACCCACGGGCACAAGGCCGAAGCGCGGTCGCTGTCCGGCGGCAATCTGCAAAAATTCATCATCGGTCGCGAGATCCTGCAACGGCCCAAGCTGCTGATCGTCGGGCAACCGACCTGGGGCGTGGACGCGGGCGCGGCGGCGGCGATCCATCAGGCCCTGATCGGGCTGGCGCGCTCCGGTGCCGCCGTTCTGGTCATCAGCCAGGATTTGGACGAGCTGTTCGTGTTGAGCGACCGGATTTCCGTGCTGTTCCATGGGCGGTTGTCCGACAGCCGACCGACCCATGAAACCAGCGTGGAACGGATCGGGCTGTTGATGGGCGGGCTGTTCGCCACGCCGCCGGACGAAGACGGGGAGATTGCGCGTGCGCTGTGACGATGCGAAGGGGTGCAACGCATGAGCCTCATCCGACTGGAACCGCGCGGTCAGGCCTCGCAGGCCATGGTCTATCTGACCCCGCCGCTGGCGGTGGTTTTGACCCTGATGAGCGGCTTTGTCCTGTTCCTGCTGCTGGGCTTTGACCCGATGAAGGCGCTGCACGCCTTTTTCATCGACCCGGTGTCGTCCAAGCGCGGGATCGGGGAGCTGATCGTCAAGGCCACGCCGTTGACGCTGTGCGCCATCGGCCTGTCCATCGGCTTCCGCGCCAATGTGTGGAACATCGGGGCGGAGGGGCAATTGACCGTCGGGGCGATTGTCGGCGGCGGTCTGGCCCTGGCCTTTTACGGGCATGGCGGCTGGTGGCTGCTGCCGCTGATGGTGATCGGCGGGGCGGTGGGCGGCATGGCCTGGGCGGCGATCCCGGCCTATCTGCGCCTGCGCTTCAACGCCAGCGAGATTTTGACCAGCCTGATGCTGACCTATGTCGCGCTGCTGCTGCTGAATTTCCTGGTGCATGGGCCGTACCGCGACCCGGACGGCTTCGCCTTTCCCGAATCCCGGCTGTTCGAGGCTGACGCGGTGATGCCGATCCTGTGGTTGGGAACCCGCGTGCATCTGGGGGCTGCCCTGGCCCTGCTGGCGGTGGCCGGTGGCTGGGTGTTGATCGCCCGGACCTTCATCGGCTTCCAGATCAAGGTGATCGGGCTGACTCCGGCGGCGGCGGGCTATGCCGGGTTCGACCAGAAGCGCATCGTCTGGCTGGCCTTGCTGCTGTCGGGCGGGTTGGCAGGGATCGCCGGGATGGGTGAAGTCGCCGGACCCATCGGCCAGATCACGCCGAACGTGTCGCCGGGTTATGGCTTCACCGCCATCATCGTCGCCTTTCTCGGCCGTTTGCACCCGGTGGGCATTCTGCTGGCCGCACTGCTGATGGCGTTGTCCTTCATCGGGGGCGAGGCCGCGCAGATCGCGATGGGCCTGCCCAAGGCGATCACCGGGGTGTTTCAAGGGATGCTGCTGTTCTTCCTGTTGGCGAGCGACGTGCTGATTCGCTACCGGGTCCGATTCGGCGCGCGGAGGGCTGTGGCATGAGCGCGGAACTGTCACTGATCGGCCCGATCCTGGCCGCAATGCTGGCGGCGGCCACCCCGCTGCTCTTTGCCGCACTGGGCGAGCTGGTGGTGGAAAAGTCCGGCGTCCTCAACCTGGGCGTGGAGGGCATGATGCTGGTCGGGGCCGTGTGCGGCTTTGCCGTGACGGTGAAGACCGGCAGCGCCCCGATGGGCCTGCTGGCGGCGGCGACGGCGGGGGCGGCCACCGCCGCGCTGTTCGGTCTGTTGACGCTGGGCCTGCTGGCCAACCAGGTTGCCACCGGGCTGGCGCTGACCCTGTTCGGGGTCGGGCTGTCGGCGCTGATCGGGCAGGCCTTCGTCGGCATCCCGCTGAAGGGGCTGCCCAAGCTGAACATCCCCGGCCTGACCGACCTGCCGGTGATCGGGCAGGCGCTGTTCGGCCAGGATCTGTTGGTGTATCTGGCGATTCTGGCGGTTCCGCTGGTCCATCTGTTCCTGTACCGCACCCGCGCCGGTCTGGTGCTGCGCGCGGTGGGGGAAAACCACGCCGCCGCCCACGCGCTGGGCTACAAGGTCATCCGCATCCGCTTTCTGGCCGTGCTGTTCGGCGGGGCGATGAGCGGGCTGGGCGGGGCCTTCCTGTCGATGGATTACACGCCGATGTGGGCGGAGAACATGACGGCGGGGCGCGGCTGGATCGCGCTGGCGCTGGTGGTGTTCGCCACCTGGAAGCCGCTGCGCGTCATGCTGGGGGCGTGGCTGTTCGGCGGCGTCACCATCGCGCAGCTTCACGTTCAGGGTTTGGGGGTGGACGTGCCCTCGCAACTCTTGTCGATGCTGCCCTATCTGGCTACCGTTCTGGTGTTGGTGCTGATTTCGCGGGATGTCGCCCGCACCCGATTGAACGCACCGGCCTGTTTGGGCAAGTTGTTCCACCCGGACGCCTGACCCGGACATTTCCGTTTCTTGGGCCGAATATTTCTTTCGCCGCAAACCGACAACCGAAACACAAAGAAACAAGGAGCTTTGACGTGAACAGAAGGACGATGGGCAAGACTCTGCTGGGGTTGGCCGGGGCTGCTGCGGTCGCGCTGAGCGTCGGCACGGCGGCGGCGCAGGACAAGTTGAAGGTCGGTTTCGTCTATGTCGGCCCGATCAGCGATCACGGCTACAGCTACCAGCACGACCAGGGCCGCTTGGCGGTTGAAAAGGCGCTGGGCGACAAGGTCGCCACCACCTATGTCGAAAATGTGCCGGAAGGGGCCGACGCCGAACGCGTGATCGAGCAGTTGGCGGCCAGCGGCCACAAGCTGATCTTCACCACCTCTTTCGGCTTCATGAACCCGACGCTGAAGGTGGCCCAGCGCTACCCGGATGTGAAGTTCGAGCACGCGACCGGCTACAAGCGCGCCGCCAACGTCGCCACCTACTCCGCCCGCTTCTACGAAGGCCGCACGGTGGTCGGGGCCATCGCCGGCAAGATGACCAAGTCGAACGTCATCGGCTATGTCGCGTCCTTCCCGATTCCCGAGGTGGTCAGCGGCATCAACGCCTTCACCATCGCCCTGCGCGAGCAGAACCCGAAGGCCGAGGTCCGCGTCGTCTGGGTGAACAGCTGGTACGATCCCGGCAAGGAAACCGAAGCGGCCATGGCGCTGATCGACCAGGGTGCGGATGTGATCGTCCAGCACACCGACAGCCCGGCCCCGATCCAGACCGCGCAGGACCGCAACCTGTGGTCGGTTGGCCAATCGTCGGACATGACCCGCTTCGGGCCGAAATCGCACCTGACCGCCATCGTCGATGACTGGAACGGCTATTACATCGACCGCGTCAAGGCGGTGCTGGACGGCTCGTGGAAGGCCGTGGACACCTGGGGCGGCTTCAAGGACAAGATGCTGTTCCTGGCCCCTTACAACCCGGCGATTCCGGCGGACGTCGTGGCGCTGGCCGATCAGATCAAGGCCGACATCATGTCGGGCAAGCGCCATTCCTTCCAAGGTCCGGTGAAGGACCAATCGGGCAAGGTGGTGATCCCCGAGGGCAAGAGCGCCACCGACGAGCAGATCCTGAAGATGGACTGGTACGTCGAAGGCGTGCAGGGCAAGGTTCCGAAGTAAGCCTTTGGGCGTCGGCGGGCCGGGGGCAAGTCTCCGGTCCCGCCGACGCCCATTGACGCCCATGATGGCGGGTGTGAGTGAGGAGGCCAGCGATGGGGCACACCCTCTACGACCGCGACTTTTACGCCTGGGCGAACGAACAGGCGGCGTTGTTGCGCGCGGGAAAACTCGACGCGGCGGACATCGCCCACATCGCCGAGGAGATCGAGAGCATGGGCCGCAGCGAAAAGCGGGAGTTGGTCAATCGCTTGGCCGTTCTGCTGCTTCATCTGCTGAAATGGCGCTTTCAGCCCGGTCTGCGCGGCAACAGTTGGCGTCTGAGCGTGAAAGAGCAACGCTATCGGTTGGCCAGCCACATGGCGGACAACCCCAGCCTCAAATCCAAATTGGACGAGGCGGTGGCCGACGCCTATCGGTTGGCGCTGGTTGAGGCGGAGCGGGAGACGGGGTTGAGCGAGTCAACCTTTCCCGCCGCCTGCCCCTGGAGCTACGCGCAGATGATCGACCATGATTTCTGGCCGCAGCCCTGATTTTACAAAGACGCCTGATTTTACAAAGACGGCGGCCCTTACAGATACGGACCCAGCAGCTTCAGAAACGGCCGCGCCTCTTGCAGCACCAGGACGGTCTGGTGGAACAGATCCTCCGGGGCGGCGTGGTGGTCCAGCGTGCTTTCGGAAAAGAGGATGATCTTCTGACCGCCCTGGACGATGAACTTCACATGCTTCAGCCCATCGATGCCGCGCAGCAGCGACAGCAGCGTGCGGCGGCGGTCGGGGGCCTGGGCGGTGAAGGGAACATGGCCGACATCCGCCCAGATCTGGCAGATCGACCCGTCGCCCTCGTGCCGCACGGCGATGTTGAAGGGCAGGCCATCGGCCATGAAGGTCAGCTTGCAGGGCTTGGGCGGCTTGGCGATGCCCAACACCCCTTCCGGCGTCATCACGATTGATCCCGGCGTGATGGGCAGCGCGCCGTCCGGCACCTCGGCCAGGGATTGGATGGTCTTCAGATCGGGAACGGTCACGGGGCGGCGCTCGATTCGTCGGTTGCGTGTGCGGTTAGCATGGTGTCTTGCCGCTAAAATTCTGTAAAGGGCTTGATCGGGCGTCTACAATGGCCGCTCGTTGTTGGATGAACTGTGAAGACCGAGGCGATGTCCGCCATCAATACCGTTGTCGTTCCGATCCACCGCGCTGGCTGGCCCTTCATCGCCGCTTTCGCCGTCGTTTCGTTGATCCTGGGGCTTGCCGTCTGGACCCCGCTGGGCTGGGCCGGTCTGGTTCTGACCCTGTGGTGCGTCTATTTCTTCCGCGATCCCGACCGCGTCACTCCGACGCGGCCCGGCCTGCTGGTCAGCCCGGCCGATGGGCGCGTGACGATGATCGTCCAGGCCGTTCCGCCCCCGGAACTGGGCATGGGTGACAAGGCGCTGACGCGAATCAGCGTCTTCCTCAACGTGTTCAACGTCCACGTCAACCGCGTCCCCGCCGATGGGACCATCGTGGCCGCCGAATACCACAAGGGCAAGTTCCTCAACGCCGCCTTGGACAAGGCGAGCGAGGAGAACGAGCGCATGGCCTTCCGCCAGCGCCTGCCCGACGGGCGCGAGATCGCCTATGTCCAGATCGCCGGGCTGGTCGCCCGCCGCATCCTGTGGTGGGTCAAGGCCGGGCAGCCGGTGAAGGCGGGCGAGCGCTTCGGCCTGATTCGTTTCGGCAGCCGCACCGACATCTATCTGCCCGATGGCGTCGCCCCGCTGGTGTGCGTTGGCCAAACCGCCATTGGCGGTGAAACCATCCTGGCCGACCTGAACGGCACGGAAGCGCAGCGTTACGGGGATGTGCGCTGATGAAACGCCCGCCCGTGTTCAAACAGCCGATTTTCCGCTCCAACCGGACGCGCCGCCCGCGCCGCCCGCACCCCCGGCTGAAAGGGTTGTCGATCAACCATCTGCTGCCGAACGTGCTGACGGTGCTGGCGCTGTGTTCCGGTTTGACGGCGATCCGATTCGCCATTCTGGAACGCTGGGAACCGGCGGTGATCGCCATCGTGATCGCCGCGATTCTCGACGCGCTGGATGGGCGGATCGCCCGGCTGTTGAACGGGCAGAGCAAGTTCGGGGCGGAACTGGACAGCCTGTCCGACGCGATCAGCTTCGGCGTCGCCCCGGCCTTCATGATGTATCTGTGGGGGTTGAAGGGGGCGGGAACGCTGGGCTGGATCGCCGCCATGGCCTACGCCGTGTGCTGCGCCCTGCGTCTGGCCCGCTTCAACTCGCGCCTGGGCGTGGTGGATCTGCCGCCCTGGGCCTACAACTACTTCACCGGCGTTCCGGCCCCCGCCGGGGCTGGTCTGGTGCTGCTACCGATGACGCTGGGGTTCGAGGCCGGTCCGTCCATCGTTGGGCATCCGGTGGTCATCGTGCCCTGGACGTTGATGATCGGCGGCCTGATGGTCAGCACCCTGCCGACCTTCTCCTTCAAGGGCGCGCGGGTTCCCGCCCAATGGGTGGTTCCGGCGCTGGCCGGAGTCGGGCTGGTCGCGGCGATGCTGGTCAACCAACCCTGGTGGACCCTGTCGCTGATCGGCTTTGCCTATCTCGGCACCTTGCCCTTTTCGACCCGGCAGTTCCGCCGTTTGCAGAGCGCGGCCGAACTGATGCAGACCGACGCGCCGGAGGATGACGGCGACGGAGCCGACAAACGGCCACCGTCGGTTCCGGTCTGATCCCAGTCGAGTCCGTCTATCCCTTTGAAAGCCGCGCCCCGACCTGTCCGGGCGCGGCTTTCGTTTGGACGGGTTGGTCTTGGGCCGGTTATTCGGCGGCGGCGGCCAGCGCGCTGGCCTCGGCGACCACAACCTGGGCCACCATCGGGATTTGGCGCAGGCAATTGCCAACGTGATCGGATTCGGCCCGAACCATGCCAACCACCTCCAGGTCGATGAGCAGGCTGTCGCCGGTCAGGCGGCTGGCCAGCGTGTGCGGGACCAGCCCGCGCTTGGCGACCAGCTCCAACACGCGGGGCAGGGTTCCGGGATCGGCGTCGGCGGTGACGGAAAACACCACGCGGCGGGCGGGATCGCAGGGGCGCGATTCGGCGGCGGGCGGCGTCAGGGTCGGGGCGGTGGATGCGGCGGTGGTGCTGGACATGATGCGTCGGTGCCTTGCGTGTGCGGATTCTGCGGTGTGGGCGCGCGTTTACCCGGCTCTCAAAGGAGAACCGGGCCGCTAATTCGCAGAATGCTGGCAAACCGATGCGTGTTCATGGACGCTACGCTACACAGATGGCCCCGCGCCCGTCAACCCGCCTGTCAGAAGGGCGGCCTTGCCGGTGCGCGCCGCGCTCCGATTTTGGGATGCCCCTTCCGATGCCCGCGACCATGATCGACGACCGCCTGATTCTCCGCCCCGCCTGCGCCGACGACGCGCCGGATCTGGCCCGCCTGATCGATGTGGCGGGTGGCGGGGTCTATGGGTTTCTGCTGGATGGGCTGGTTCCCGGCATGACGGTGCCGGAGATGTTGATGCCGGGGCTGGCCGGGCGCACCGGATCGCTGTCGCACCGGCAGAGCGGCGTGGCGGAATGGGAGGGGCGGGTCATCGGCGTCGCCCACGGCTATCCGGTCGATTGGATTCGGACGGAGGATTACAGCGGCCTGCCGCCCGACCGGATCGACCATCTCGCCAGCTTTTCCCAAACCCACGATTGGGGCAGCTATTTCCTGTCGGCCCTGGCGGTGGACGAGGCGTTCCGCCACCAAGGCGTGGCGGCCCGGCTGCTGGGCGGCTTCTATGAGCGGGCGCGCGATCTTGGCTTTGACCGCGTCACCCTGCATGTCTGGGCCGACAACGCCGCCGCCCAACGGCTCTACGCGAAGGAAGGCTTTGTCGAGGCCGGGCGCGCCGCCATCCCCTGGCACGAGCGGTTGCCGCACCAGGGGGGAAGCGTGCTGTTGCGCCGTTCGGTGTGACCGGCCGAAAACGGGGGAGGGGCGTTGCCCCTCACTTCACCCCCTTCAACTGGTCGCGGGTCAGCCAGAACACCTCGCCGAAGCTGTTGGCGGTTTCCAGCCAGAAGAAATCCAGGTTGGGATAATCGGCCTCCAGAATCTCGCGCCCGGTGCCGAACTCGCAGATCAGGCCGCCGTCCGGGGTCAGATGCTTGGCCGATTCCTTCAGGATGCGGCGGATAATGTCCAGCCCGTCATTCCCGCCCGCCAACGCCATCGCCGGTTCGTGGCGAAACTCGGTCGGCAGCGCGTCCATCGCCTCCTGATCGACATAGGGCGGGTTGGTGATGATGACGTCGTATTTCCGGGACTTCAGCGGGGCGAAGAGATCGCCGTGGTGCAGGGTGATGCGGTCGGCAAAGCCGCTGTCGGCGACGTTGCGCTTGGCAACCTCCAGCGCGTCGGCGGACAGATCGACGGCGTCCACCTGCGCCTCCGGGAAGATGCGGGCGGCGAGGATGGCCAGACAGCCCGACCCGGTGCACAGATCCAGCACCCGCTCGACCGAGGTCGGATCCTCCACCAGGGTGAAATCATCGCCGCCGAACAGATCGGAGAACAGCAACTCGCCGATGAAGGAGCGCGGGACCAGAACCCGTTCGTCCACGTAAAAGGGGATGCCCTGGATGTAGGCCTTGTTCAGCAGATAGGGGGCCGGTTTGCGGGTGTCGACGCGGGCGTGCAGGATGTCCGCCACCGTCTTGCGCTCGGCCAGCGTCAGGCGCGCGTCAAGGTAGGGTTCCAACTGGTCGATGGGCAGATGCAGGCTTTCCAGCACCAGGAACACCGCCTCGTCAAAGGCGGTGGTGGTTCCGTGGCCGTAATCCAGATCGGCTTCGTTGAAACGGCTGACGGCGTAGCGCAGGAAATCGCGGATGCTGACCAGCTCGGCGGCGGCGGTCGCGGCGGTGTGTTCGGTCACGGGCGGACTCTCCGGTGGCGGAAGGGCGGGAAAGGGGCGGCGGCGTTACAGCAGGTCGAGCACCGCGTCGGGCGGCCGCCCGACCCGCGCGCGGTCGCCCTTGACCACGATCGGGCGTTCGATGGCGCTGGGATTGGCCGACAGGGCGGCGATCAGCGCCTCGCCGTCCAGATCGGCGGCAATCCCCGCCTCGGCGGCTTCCTTGGCGCGGCGGATGTCGCGCGGCCCCATCCCCAGCTTGGCCAAAATCGCCGCCAGTTCGGCGGGCGAGGGCGGGGTCTTCAGATACTCGACCACCACCGGCTCGACACCCCGTTCGCGCAGCAGCTCCAACGTCTGCCGGGATTTGGAACAGCGCGGGTTGTGATAGAGGGTGACGTCGCTCATCGGAAATCCTGTGTTGCGGTTCACCGACAGATACACCCGTCCCCCCGCCCACGCCAAGCCACCCGCGCGCTTGCCCGGTGTTTGGCTATGTTATAACGTTGTCACGCCTCGTGACGGTGGGGGCGGTCTATCGTCGCGCCACCAACCGTTCGCGGTGGCGATGCGAAGCCAAGCCAAGCGACGCGACGCACGAATCAAGAGGGGTCCCCTATGGCCGGACAGGATCACACGGCACGGCAGCGTTGGACATCACAGCCTCAGACGTCGCGGCGTCGGCTGCTGCGCGGTTTGGCGCTGGGTGGTCTCGGTCTGGCGCTGGGACATGCGGGAGCGGCGCAAGCCTTCACGGTGCGGTCGGGGTCCGATTACGGCGCGATGCTGGACGGGGCGTGTGGGGCCTCCGCCGATCATCGCCGCCAGATCGCGGAGCTGGAAAGCGCGCTGGGCGGAACCGCCGCCGACCCGCGCATCCTCGCGGTGATCCGGCAAACCGCCTGCCCATCCTGCGGCTGCCCGCTGCTGCTGGCCCCGACCACCGCGCCCACCCCCTTCTGAATGCGGCGCTTGGGCGGTTTCATCGGCGGCCTGTGCGCGCTGGCATTGATCGCGGTCGCCCGACCGGCGGCGGCGCACCCCCATGTCTTCGCCGAAGTGTCCTTTGGCTTGCAGTTCGCCGACAAGGGGCTGGAAGCCATCGATGTGACCTGGCGCTTTGACGAGATGTATTCGCAGGCGATGCTGCCCGACTATCTGAAAAAGGGCGAAAAGCAGCTCTCGGCGGCGGGCGTCCAAGGGCTTTACAACGACGTGTTCCGCTTTCTCGGCGACTACCGTTATTACACCGACGTGACGGTGGGCGGAAACCTGATGAAGAAGGTCAACGCCGGTGGATTCACCGCACGGTCGGAGCGCGGGGCGTTGGTGTTTCATTTCATGATACCGCTGGATCAGCCGGTGGCCTCGGGCACCGTCGATCTGCTGGGCTTCGATCCGGACTATTTCATCGAATACACGCTGGCAGGGGCAGCGAAGGCGCACGGCAAGCCGTTCCGCCATCAATGCAAAACCCAGCGATTCCAGCGCGAAACCGACATCACCGGCCCGATTGGGGTGGCCGGTCTGTCCTGTGTGATCGGGTGAGGGCGATGCGGACAACGGCACGGGGGCTGTTGGCCCTGGTCCTGACGCTGTGGCTGACACTGGTTGGAGCGGACGCGCAGGCGGCCAGCCCGCTGGCCGGTGGGCGCGCCGCCGCTCCGGACGAGGCCGCCGCATCGCTGTCCCTGCTGCCCGAACCGCTGCGCGGGGCCGCACAGAGCCTGAACCGCCTGCAAGCCGACCTCAGCCGTCAGATGACCCGGCGGCTGCAGGAGATGCGCGACGCCGACGACGGCGGGTCCCTGGTGGCCGGGGCGTGGCTGTGCCTGATCGCCTTTGTCTATGGCGTGCTCCACGCCGCCGGGCCGGGCCATGGCAAGCTGGTGGTGTCGTCCTATTTTCTGGCCAACCGGGCGGCGTGGTGGCGTGGCGTGCGGCTGTCGGTGGGGGCGGCCTTGACCCAGGCCCTGGCGGCGATCCTGCTGGTGGGGATCCCGGTCCTGCTGCTGGACATGACGCGGGCGAGCACGCTGGGGTCGATCCGCTATCTGGAATTGGCGAGCTATGGCCTGATGACGCTGGTCGGGTTGATCCTGCTGGTGCGCGCCGCGCGCGGGCAGACCGGTTGCGGGCATGACCATTCCGGTGGGGACGCCACCGGTCATGCCCATGATCACAATGCCCACGGCCCGGCCTGCGGCCACGCGCACCATCATGACCATCATCACGGCCATGGCGGTCACACGCACGCAGCGGCACCGGACCGACGCGGCTTTCGCCTGCTGGCCTTGGCGGTCGGGTGTCGGCCCTGTTCGGGGGCGGTGCTGGTGCTGCTGTTCGCGCTGGCCAACGACATGGTCGCCGCCGGGTTGATGGCGGTTCTGGTGATGGCCGCCGGGGTGGCGCTGACCACGTCGGCGGCGGGATTCGTCGGCATCGGCGCGCGGCGCGGGGTGGAACGGCTGCTGTCCGCCCACCCGCGCGCCACCGATCTGGCCGAACGCGGGTTGGCCTTTGCCGGGGCCGGGCTGGTCACGCTGCTGGGCGGCGCGCTGTTTTTGGCGGCTCTGGGCGGGGTTTGACGACGGGGACACGCCGCAATCGTTGCGGTGGGTGGTTCCGGGTGATAGCTTCCGCCCCAATTTCCAATGTTTTGGCAGAGAGTACAGGCATGTCGCTCGACAAGGCCACGGTGGCCAAGATCGCGCATCTGGCCCGCATCAAGGTGCCGGACGGAGAACTGGAATCTCTGGCCGGGGAACTGAGCCAGATCCTGACCTTCGTGGAACAACTCAACGAAGTGGACACCACGGATGTTCCGCCGATGACCAGCGTGGCCGCGCAAAAGCTGCGCCGCCGCGTGGACGCGGTGACGGATGGCGGCTACACCCCGCAGGTTCTGTCCAACGGCCCGGAAACGGCCGAAGGCTTCTACGTCGTTCCGAAGGTGGTCGAGTGATGACGGCGCTTACGAATCTGACCATGGCGTCGGCCCTGGATGGCCTCGCCAAGAAAGAATTCACGGCGGTGGAACTGGCCGAGGCGCATGTGCGCGCGGTCGAATCGGCCCGCCCGTTCAACATCTTCATCACCGAAACCCCCGACGCCGCCCTGTCGATGGCCAAGGCCAGCGACGAGCGCCGCGCGAAGGGAGAGGCCGGGCCGATGGACGGCCTGCCCATCGCGGTGAAGGATCTGTTCTGCACCAAGGGCATCGCCACCACGGCGGGCAGCAAGATCCTCGACGGCTTCATGCCGGAGTATGAATCGACGGTGACGTCGCAGCTGTGGCGCGACGGGGCCGTGCTGCTGGGCAAGGTGAACCTCGACGAATTCGCCATGGGGTCGGCGACCATCACCGCCCACCAGGGCGAAACGGTCAGCCCCTGGAGTCCCGGCCAGCCCGGCCAGTGGGACCGCAAGATCGTGGCGGGCGGCTCGTCCGGCGGCTCGGCGGCGGCGGTGGCCGCGCGCGTGGCGTTGGGCGCGACCGGGACCGACACCGGCGGCTCGATCCGCCAACCGGCGGGCTACACCGGCACCGTCGGCATCAAGCCGACCTATGGCCGCTGCTCGCGCTGGGGCATCGTCGCCTACGCCTCCTCGCTGGATCAAGCCGGGCCGATGACCCGCACGGTGGAAGACGCGGCGATCATGCTGCGCTCGATGTGCGGCTTCGATCCGAAGGATTCGACCTCGGTCGATCTGCCGGTTCCCGATTTCCGCGCCGCCCTGACCGGTGACATCCGTGGCCTGCGCATCGGCATTCCCAAGGAATACCGGGTCGAAGGGC
Source organism: Azospirillum griseum (assembly GCF_003966125.1). Classification (GTDB taxonomy): domain Bacteria; phylum Pseudomonadota; class Alphaproteobacteria; order Azospirillales; family Azospirillaceae; genus Azospirillum; species Azospirillum griseum. The sequence continues at coordinate 24,499 of NZ_RXMA01000002.1, read as the reverse complement.
TGTCGGCGGAAATCGACGCGCTGTGGACCCAGGGCATCGAATGGCTGAAGGACGCGGGCGCGGTCCCGGTGGAGATCAGCCTGCCGCACACCAAATACGCCCTGGCGGCCTATTACATCATCGCCCCGGCGGAGGCTTCCTCCAACCTCGCGCGCTACGACGGCGTCCGTTACGGCCTGCGGGTCGAGGGCGGCAGCCTCGCCGAGATGTACGAGAACACCCGTGGGGCCGGGTTCGGCAAGGAAGTGCAGCGCCGCATCCTGGTCGGCACCTATGTGCTGTCGGCGGGCTATTACGACGCCTATTACAACAAGGCCCGTCAGGTGCGCACCCGCATCAAGTGGGACTTTGACGAGGCGTTCAAGAGCTGCGACGTCATCCTGACGCCGACCGCCCCCAGCACCCCCTTTGCCATTGGCGAGAAGATGGACGATCCGGTGCAGATGTACCTGAACGACGTCTTCACCGTGCCGATCAACCTCGCCGGTCTGCCCGGCCTGTCGGTCCCCGCCGGTCAGGGGGCCGATGGCCTGCCGCTGGGCCTGCAACTGATCGGCCGCCCGTTCGACGAGGAAACCCTGCTTCGCGTCGGCCAGGTGGTGGAAAAGGCCGCGAACGTCACGGCGCTGCCGCCCTTCATGGCGTGACGCTGGCCCGTTCTGGTCCGTAAGAGCACAAAGGCCGCCCCATGGGGCGGCCTTTGTGTGTTTGGGCGTGTGTGTTTGGGCGATGGCCACAGGGGTGATCGCGGATCTGCGTGGAGCGGCGCGTCAGCCTTTTCCAGACTTGCGCCGTCCACGCTCACGCGCGCCGCCCGCTTCCCCCTCCTTGCGTTGAACGAACAACCGCCCAGCCTGCATCGCGGCGGCGCGGCTGATGTAGTTGCCACAATCAAAGCGCTGACCATCGAACGTCACCGCCAGAACAAAGGTCTGGGGGCCGGTTTCCTCGATGTGAATGGACGACGCGGAGGGCGCGGGCTTCATGTGTGGGGCTGCCTCAACAGGTTTGCGCGATCACCGGGCCTTACGGTCTCGGCCGGGATGGGATGATCCAACAGCGGGGCAGGGGCGCGCATCAACAGGAAACGCGCATCAATGCGCGCTCTTGTGTTTGAACCGGACTGTATGAAGGGGTTGGTGGCGGATGGGGTGGGATTCGAACCCACGGTAGGCTCACACCTACGGCGGTTTTCAAGACCGCTGCCTTAAACCACTCGGCCACCCATCCGTCGGGCGCTGCGCGCAACGCGGATGATCCGATTAACGAATGTGACGGGCCGGGTCAAGCGTTCCGAGACAAAAAAGCTGACGGGAAAGCCGTCAGTTGCGGATGGGGCGGCCCAGGGTGCGCAGGCGCTTGACCGGGCGGGGTGCCGACGGGCTGTCGGAGAAGTCGGGCAGGCTGGGCGCGCGGACGATGGTCTTGCGGATCAGATCGGCGGTCACGGTCAGATCCTCCAGAACCTCCGGTGCGATGCGGCCCTCGTAGCGGGGGTGGGAGAGTCGTTGACGGGTCTGTTCGATCGCCCGCAATTCCGGTTCGAACAGCTCACGCGCGCCGATGGGCAGCACCTGATCGTCGCGCATGGTGGCGAAATAGCTGCGGGTCACGCGGGCCAGCATCCCGGTCAGCAGCATGTCCATGCGGTCGAACTCGGTCCGCAGGTCCGACAGCTTGCCGTGGTCAACGCCCTGCAACCGCTCCTCGGTCAGGGCGAAGAGGGCACGGATCTCCTCCACCTTGCGGCGGAAATCCAGGAAGGAGGCGAAACGGTCATCGCCGATGTCGCGCTGCGCCCGTTCCGCCAGCCGGGCGGCGTCGATGGCCTGCCGCTCGATGGCGGTCAGAAGCTCGCGAACCTCTTCCCGGCTGTACCCCTTGCCCCACACCATTCCGCCCTGTTCCTCCGTCCGGCCGCCGGGCGGCGGCGTGGCCGGACCCGAAGGGATGATCTTAACGGTGAAACTTTTAACAAAATGCTCTTCAACCACCAAGCCCCGGTTGGGTCAGGCGTCGCGCAGCTCCAAAATCACCGGGGTGTGGTCGGACGCCTTTTCCCCGCCGCGCGGGCCACGGTCGATGACGCACCCGGCCAACCGGTCGGCGGCCTGCGGCGACAGCAGGAAATGGTCGATGCGCAGACCCTTGTCGCGCGGCCAGCAGCCGGCCTGATAATCCCAGAAGGTGTAAGCCCGGTCATCGTCGTGCAGGGCGCGGTAGGCTTCGGTCAGGCCGAGATGGAGCAGCGCGCGGAACTTGGCGCGGGTTTCCGGCTGGGTCAGCGCATCACCGGCCATGTCGGCGGGGGAATAAACGTCGCGATCCTCCGGGATCACGTTGTAATCGCCGCCCAGCACAAAGGGGATCTCGCGCGCCAGCAGATCGGTGGCGTGGGCGCGCAGCCGGTCCATCCAGCGGAGCTTGTAGGCGAACTTCTCCCCCGGAATCGGGTTGCCGTTGGGCAGATAGAGCGAGGCGATGCGCACGCCCGCCACCGTCGCCTCGATGTAGCGGGCCTGTTCGTCCTCCGGCTCGCCGGGAAGGCGGGTGATGACGTCGCTGGCCGGGGCCTTCGACAGCAGGGCAACCCCGTTGTAGGATTTTTGCCCTACCACGGCGACGTGATAGCCCAGCTCCTCAAAGGCGGGGCCGGGGAAGGCGGCGGTTTCGCATTTGATTTCCTGGAACAGCACGACGTCGGGGGAGGTCAGACGCAGCCAGTCGGTGATTTGCGGCAAACGGGCCTTGACGGAATTGACGTTCCAGGTGGCGATCTTCACGAAGCGGTTCCGTCTGTTCAGGCGGCGAAGGAGTTGCCACAGCCGCAGGACGCGGTGGCGTTCGGATTCTTGATCTGGAAGGACGCGCCCATCAGATCCTCGACGTAATCCAGCGTCGCCCCGGCCAGCAGGTCGAGCGAGGAATCGTCCGTCACCACCTTCACCCCGTCGCGTTCGAACACGAGGTCGTCGTCGTTCACCGTGGCGTCGAAGCGGAAGCCATACTGGAAGCCGGAGCAGCCGCCGCCCGACACGGTCAGGCGCAGCATCAAGGCCGGGTTGCCTTCCAGCGTGATGAGATGGGCGACGCGCTTGGCGGCGCTTTCGCTGACAATCAGGACGCGGTCGGTCGCGACGGGAAGCGCGGTGTCGGGCATGGCAAGGTCGCCTCTGGTGCGATGCGGGAAGCTGTGACCATGAATGTAGGGTGGAAAGGCCCCCGCGTCAAAGTTCCGCCGCCGCATGGCACGCCTTCGCCGTTGCGCGGGCGCTGGCGCGTGGGTAGTGTCCGCCCATGACGGCGGATATCCCCCTGGATCTGACTTTGGGTCGGTTGGCCCCTTACGCCTGCGCCCCGGCGGGCACGCGCGGGCGGCTGGTGGCCGAACCGGAAAGCCCGACGCGGTCGTGCTTTCAGCGCGACCGTGACCGGATCGTGCATTCCGGCGGGTTCCGCAAACTGAAATACAAGACGCAGGTCTTCGTCTATCACGAGGGCGATTATTACCGCACCCGGCTGACCCACAGCCTGGAGGTGGCGCAGATCGCCCGCTCCATCAGCCGCGCGCTGGGGCTGAACGAGGATCTGGCCGAGGCGGTGGCCCTGGCCCATGATTTGGGCCACACCCCCTTTGGCCACGCTGGGGAAGAGGCGCTGAACACCTGCATGGCCCCGTATGGCGGGTTCAGCCACAACGACCAGACCCTGCGCATCCTGACGCGGCTGGAGCGGCGTTACGCCGACTTTGACGGCTTGAACCTGACCTGGGAAACGCTGGAGGGGGTGGTCAAGCACAACGGCCCGCTGCTGCCGACGCGCGCGGGAACCACGCTGCCCACCACCATCGCCGCCTTCCAGGGCGCATGCGATCTGGAACTGCACACCAACCCGGGGGCGGAGGCGCAGGTCGCGGCCCTCGCCGACGACATCGCCTACAACAACCACGACATCGACGATGGCCTGCGCGCCGGGCTGTTCACCGTGGAAGAGGTGGCCGAGCTGCCGCTGGTCGGCCCGGTGATCCGCGAGGTGATGGACCGCTATCCCGGCCTGGAACGCCCGCGCCTGATCCATGAGACGGTGCGGCGGATGATCAACGTGATGGTCAGCGACCTGCTGGCGGAAACCCGCCGCCGTCTGGCCGAACATCAGCCCGGCAGCGCGGCGGAGCTGCGGGCGCTGCCCATCCCGATGGTCAGCTTCACCCCCACCATGTGGGAGGCGCACGGCCCCGTCCGCGCCTTTCTGCGCCAACGCATGTACCGCCATTTCCGGGTGAACCGGGAAATGAGCAAGTGCAAGCGGGTGGTGCGGGCGCTGTTCGACCTGTTCATGAACGAACCCAACACCCTGCCGACCGAATGGCAGCGCGACATAACGGCGCGCGGTGGCGACACCGACGCGACGGTGCGGGCGCGCCACGTCGCCGACTACATCGCGGGCATGACCGACCGCTATGCGCTGGCCGAGTACGGCCGTCTTTTCGACATGGATGCCAAGACCTAAGACGATGAATATTTTCAAGGCCTTCGAGAACGATATTCGCAAACTGCTGGAAGAGCTGGCCGCCGACGGTGCGATCCCGGCGGGCCTGGACAGCAGCCGTCTGACGGTCGAACCGCCGCGCGAGGCGGCCCATGGCGACCTGTCCACCAACGCGGCGATGATCCTGGCCAAACCGGCCCGGATGGCCCCGCGCGCGCTGGCCGATCTGCTGGTGGCCAAGCTGAAGACGCGGTCCGATGTGCAATCGGTGGAGATCGCCGGACCCGGCTTCGTCAATCTGCGCCTGACGGCGCAGGTCTGGCGCGACCGCGTGCGCGACGTGCTGACCGCCGGAACCGCCTATGGCGACAGCGCCATGGGGCAGGGCGAGGCGGTGAACGTCGAGTATGTTTCGGCCAACCCGACCGGCCCGCTGCACGCCGCCCATGGGCGCGGCGCGGTGTTTGGCGACGCCCTGGCCGCGCTGCTGCAAAAGGCCGGATACGCCGTTTGCCGCGAATATTACATCAACGACGCCGGGGCGCAGGTCGATGTGCTCGGCCGCTCCACCTACCTGCGCTATTGCGAGGCGCTGGGCGACGACATCGGCGAGATTCCCGCCGGTCTCTACCCCGGCGAGTATCTGAAGGAGGTGGGCGAGGCCCTGGCCAAGCGCGATGGCACCGCCTGGAAGGGCAAGGACGAGGCCGAATGGCTGCCCGCCTGCCGCGATTTCGCCATCGCCATGATCCTGGACTGGATCAAGGAGGATCTGGGCGTGCTGGGCGTCACCATGGACGTCTACAGCAGCGAACGGGCGCTGGTGAAGGCCGGGGCGGTGGACACCGCGTTGACCACGCTGGAACAGCGCGGCCTGATCTACACCGGCGTGCTGGAGCCGCCGAAGGGCAAGAAGCCTGATGATTGGGAGCCGCGCCCGCAGACCCTGTTCAAGTCCACCGACTTCGGCGACGACGTCGACCGGCCGCTGAAAAAGTCGGATGGCTCCTTCACCTACTTCTCGAACGATATCGCCTATCACTTTGATAAATATCGCCGAGGTTTCGCCAACCAGATCGACGTCTGGGGGGCTGACCATGGCGGCTACGTCAAGCGGATGCAGGCGGCCACCGCCGCCGTGACCGAGGGCAAGGCGTCCCTGGACGTCAAGCTGTGCCAGCTGGTGCACCTGATGCAGAACGGCCAGCCGGTGAAGATGTCCAAGCGGGCCGGGACCTTCGTCACCCTGCGCGACGTGATCGAGCAGGTGGGCAAGGACGTCGTCCGCTTCATCATGCTGACCCGCCGCAACGACCAGACGCTGGATTTCGACTTCGCCAAGGTGACGGAGCAGTCGAAGGACAACCCGGTGTTCTACGTGCAGTACGCGCACGCCCGCTGCCGGTCGGTGCTGCGCCACGCCGCCACCGCCCTGCCGCAGGTCGATCTGTCGCCGTCCGCCCTGGCCGCCGCCGCCAACCTGAACCGCCTGGAGGCGGAGGAGGAAATGGCGCTGGTCAAGCGGATGGCGGTGTGGCCGCGTCTGGTCGAATCGGCGGCCGAAGCGCACGAACCGCACCGCGTCGCCTTCTACCTCTACGATCTGGCCAGCGATTTCCACGCCCTGTGGAACCGGGGGCGCGACGACGCGTCGCTCCGCTTCCTGATCGACGGGGATGAGGAGGTGACGGTCGCCCGGCTGGCCCTGATCGCGGCGGTGTCCACCGTGATCGCGTCCGGTCTGGCGGTGATGGGCGTGGAACCGGCGGAGGAATTGCGTTCATGAACCAGATGGGCCACGGCATGGGCAATGGCGTGGGCGAGGGGCCTTACGCGCCCCCACCCTATGGCGCGCCGCCACAGCCATCCTCCCATGGGGTGAGGGTGGGCTATCGCCCGCCCAACCGCTTGGGGGTCGGCTTTGCGGCGTTTGGCCTGATTGCCTTTGCCGGTGCCCTTATGATCGGTTTTCGCGGCGGCGACCGGCTGTCGGGCGATGGCCCGCCGCTGATCACCGCCGACAAGACCGCGACCAAGTCGCGGCCGGAGCAACCGGGCGGCATGGACGTGCCGCATCAGGACAAGCTGGTCTATGACCGGTTGCATGATCGCGGTGGCAAACCCAACGTCGAACGGCTGTTGCCGCCGCCCGAAGCGGCGTTGCCGCGACCGGTCGTCACGCCGCCGATGCCGTCCTTGCCGTCTCTGCCCAGCGTGCCGGTGATCGGGCAATTGCCGACGGCTCCCGGTGGAACGACGACTGTTCCGCGCGACACGGTGGAAAGCGCGGCCTTGTCCTCCAGCGCGGCAGCGGTGACTGCCCCGGTTGCGGCGGCCCCCTCGGCGTCGGGGGCCAAGCCCGGCGCGCAACCTCCGGCCAAACCGGCAGCCACGGCCAACACCCCGGCCGCTTCGGCCAAAGCGCCGCAGCCGACCACTCCGCAAACCACCGCCACGACACCGCCCAAACCGACAGCGTCCACGAACGCGGCCTCTTCCGCCGCCAAACCGGTGGCAACGTCGCAAGCCAACCCGCCGCAAGGTGGCGCAACCCCGGCGGCGAGGCCTGCGGCCAACAGCCAACCGTCCGCCGCGCCGACCCCGGTTGCAGCCCCGCGCACAAGCATCGCCGCCGCGCCGATCGCGCCCCCGCCTCCGGCATCGGGAGCCACCGCATCGACGGCGGCCAAGCCGGTTCCGCCCGCGCCGACGACCCCAGTCCCGGCGGCGGCCACTCCGGCCAATCCGGCCAAGGCAACCCCCGCCGTGGTGGGCGGGGCCGGTCAATGGCGGGTGCAGTTGGCCTCCGTCCGCAGCGAGGCCGAAGCCTCGGCGGAATGGAAGCGGTTGGCGGGGCGTCATCCCGAAGCGCTGGGCAGCTTGTCCTTCCAGGCGGCGAAGATCGACCTGGACGGCAAAGGAACCTTCTACCGCGTGCAAGGCACCGGCGCTGACGAGGCGCGGGCCAAATCCATCTGCGCCCAGTTGCGCGCCCAGAATGTGGGGTGTGTGGTTGTCCGTCCGTGATTCCGCTGCCCGCGCGTCGGCCGCAAAGCCCACCGCGTCGGCCAACCGCCCGCGCGCCGTTGTCTTCGGTTGCGCGGGCACGATGCTGGGGGCCGATGAGGCCGCGTTCTTTGCCGCCTCCGATCCGCTGGGCTTCATCCTGTTCCGGCGGAACTGCGACACGCCCGATCAGGTCGCCACTCTGGTCCGCGATCTGCGCGCCAGCGTCGGGCGGCCCGACGCGCCGGTCCTGATCGACCAGGAGGGCGGACGCGTGGCGCGCCTGCGCCCGCCGCACTGGCCCGCCCATCCGCCCATGGGGGTCTTTGGCGCGTTGGCCCAGCGCGACCGCGCCGCCGCTCGGGAGGCCGCCTGGATCAACGGTCGGTTGCTGGCCCATATGCTGACCGAGGTCGGCGTGACGGTGGATTGCGCCCCGGTCTGCGACGTGCCGGTCGATGGCGCGCACGACATCATCGGCGACCGCGCCTTTGGCCGCGACCCGGAGCTGGTCGCCGATCTGGCGCGCGCCACCGCCGAGGGGCTGATGGCGGGCGGCGTTCTGCCGGTCATCAAACACATCCCCGGCCATGGCCGCGCCCTGGCCGACAGCCACGCCGAACTGCCGGTGGTGGACGCCCCGCGCGAGGCGCTGGAGGCCACCGACTTCGCCCCGTTCCGCGCCCTGGCCGATCTGCCGTTGGCGATGGTCGCCCATGTCGTGCTCAAGGCCATCGACCCGACAGCCCCGGCCAGCACGTCGGCCATCGTCATGCGCGAGGTGGTGCGCGGCCCGGCCATCGGCTTTGACGGTCTGCTGTTCGCCGACGACCTGTCGATGAACGCCCTGGCGGGCGATGTGCGGACGCGGGCAAAAGCGGTGGTGGCGGCGGGCAACGACATCGTGCTTCACTGCAACGGCGTGTTGGACGAGATGCGCGCGGTGGCGGAGGTGGTTCCACCGATGAGCTACGCGGCGGCCCAGCGTTGGGCGCGCGCGCAGGCGATGCGCGGCACCCCCAAGCCCGCCGACATCGGCGCGCTGAAGGAACGCATGGATGATTTGTTGCGTCTGATCAAGGCGTAACAGGGTTGTTTTAACAAAGTGGTTTGAGAACAGGAGAGCGGGCGATGGAGGAATGGATCTTCCGCGTGACGGCGGTGGCCCTTCCGGCCATCCTGGCGATCACGCTGCACGAGGCCGCGCACGGCTTTGTCGCCTGGCGGTTGGGCGACGACACCGCCTATCGGTTGGGCCGCGTCACCTTCAACCCGCTGCGCCACATCGACCCGTTCGGCACGGTGCTGCTGCCCGCGCTGATGTATTTCACCACCGGATTCGTGTTTGGCTGGGCCAAGCCGGTGCCGGTGAATTTCGGCCGTCTCGGCCATCCGCGTCGCGACATGGTGTGGGTGGCGCTCGCCGGGCCGGGGGTGAATTTCGCCTTGGCCGTGCTGTCGGCCCTCTTGTGGGGGTTGGTCGATCCGCACAGCGGGACGGTGGGGCAATGGCTGAAGGCGGCGACGGAGGTGTCGATCCTCGTCAACGTCATCCTGATGGTCTTCAACCTCATCCCCCTGCCGCCGCTGGACGGCGGGCGGGTGGCGGTGGGCATTCTGCCCGACGCCCTGGCCTTCCCGCTGGCGCGGCTGGAGCGGTTCGGCATGCTCATCCTGCTGGGGGCCGCCTTCCTGCTGCCGACCATCGGGCGGCAGATCGGCGTCGATCTGAACGTGATGAGCTGGGTTCTCGGACCGCCGGTTGATGCGGTGATCGACCTGATCCAAATCCTGACCGGAAACGACTAAGGTCAAGGCCATGACCGCCGATCTGTTCGGAGCGGACCCGGGGCCGGAGGTTGATCCCGGCCAATTGTTGCTGGTGCTCGACGGGTTCGAGGGGCCGCTGGATGTTCTGCTGGTTCTGGGCCGCGACCAGAAGGTTGATCTGACCCGGATCTCGATCCTCGCTTTGGCCGACCAGTATCTCGCCTTCATCGACGAGGCCCGCGAATTGCGGCTGGAACTGGCCGCCGATTATCTGGTGATGGCGGCGTGGCTGGCCTATCTCAAATCGCGCCTGCTGATCCCGGAACCGGAGGATGAAGAGCCGTCGGGCGAGGACATGGCCGCCGCGCTCGCCTTCCAGCTTCAGCGCCTGGAGGCGATGAAGACCGCCGCGCAAGCCCTGTTCGCCCGTCCACGTCTGGGGCAGGACGTTTTCGCGCGCGGCGCGCCGGAGGACATCGACATCCGCCGCAAATCGGTCTACGAGGTGACGCTCTATGATCTGCTGCGCGCCTATGGCGATCACCGCAAGCGGCAGGAAGGCGGGGTGTTGCGCATCCAGCCGGTGCGGCTCTACTCGCTGGAGGACGCGGTGCGCCGCCTGTCCGATCTGTTGGGCCATATGCCGGACTGGGCGACGCTCGCCAGCTTTCTGCCCGCCGAGGAGGGGAGCTTGCTGACCCGCTCGGCGATGGCGGCCCATTTTGCCGCCACCCTGGAACTGGCGAAGGCGGGGCAGGTGGAGTTGCGCCAGGATTCGGCCTTCGCCCCCATTTTTCTGCGCCGCGCCACACGCGACGGCAGCGACTGACGCAAAACGACCGACACACAGGCACACACGGTATGACAGAGGATGTGACCAGCGCGGACGAGGTTCGCCAGGGCAAGCTGCGGCTGTTGGAAGCCCTGCTGTTCGCCTCGGCCGATCCGCTGGATGAAGAAACACTGGCCGGGCGGATCGGACCGGAGGTGGGGGCGCTGCTGGAGCGTTTGCGCGCCGATTACGCGCCGCGCGGCGTCCATCTTGTGCGCACCGGGGCCGGGTGGGCGTTTCGCACCGCCGCCGACCTCGCCCCCATCCTGCGGCAGGAGGAGGAGGTTTCGAAGAAGCTGTCGCGCGCGGCCATCGAAACCCTGGCGATCATCGCCTATCACCAGCCGGTGACGCGGGCGGAGATCGAAGCGATCCGGGGCGTGGTGACGAGCAAGGGCACGCTGGACATCCTGATGGAGCATGGCTGGATCCGGCCGGGCCGTCGGCGTGAAACGCCGGGCCGTCCGCTGACCTGGATCACCACCGACCATTTCCTGGATCATTTCGGCCTGGAAAGCCTGCGCGACTTGCCCAGCGTCGAGGATCTGCGCGCCGCCGGCCTGCTGGATTCCCGCCCGGTTCTGCTGGGGCTGGGGGCGAGCCAGGACGACGCGCCCACGCCCGGCGCGGCGGACAGCCAGGACGAATAACGGTTTTTTCCGTCCTTATGAACGCTTTGTGACCAAAGGTTAATCCGGGCGGGGGGAGCGTTGCGACCCCACCCCCTTTCTGCCATAGTGCCGTCCCGTCTGCGCGGCCATCATTTGGGATGCACGAGTCATGGGTTTTTCCAGCATCTGGCATTGGGTCATCGTTCTTCTCATCGTGCTGTTGCTGTTCGGCGCCGGCAAGCTGCCGAAGGTGATGGGCGATCTGGCCAAGGGCGTGAAGTCCTTCAAGGCCGGTTTGAAGGACGGGGAGGACGCCGACCCGGCGGCCACCGCCAAGGTCATCCCGAACCAGTCGGCCAACAGCGCCGACCTCACGGCCAAAAAGGACGAAGCGGCGCGCGGCTGAGGGCGGCGTGTTTGACGTCTCCCGGCTTCCCCGTTTTGCAACTGCCGGATCATCATGTTTGATATTGCCTGGTCGGAACTGATGCTGATTGCGGTCGTGGCCCTGGTGGTCATCGGCCCGAAGGATTTGCCGAAGGCGATCTTCACCTTGGGGAAATGGGTGCGGAAGGCGCGCGTCGTCGCCCGTGAATTCCAGACCCACATCGACGACATGATGCGTGAAACCGAGTTGGACGAGCTTCGCCGCGAAGCCCTGAAGACCCGCGACATGAACATCAAGAAGATGATGGAGGACACCATCGACCCCAAGGGCGAGGTGTCCAAGGCGTTCGAGGTCGACCTGAACGGCCATCCCGGCAGCCCGCCGGAGGGAGAGGCGGACACGACCACCGCTGTTTCTCCGGCACCCGTCCCCGCCTTGACAGCGGCGGCGGAGGGCACGCCCGCCCCGACCACCACCGTCTCCTCCCCGGCACCCGTGCCGGTGGCGACCACCCCGACCGACAAGCAGGCGTGACACGGCCATGAGCGGCGACACCCAGGACGAGCTTGACGACAGCAAGATGCCGCTGATCGATCATCTGATCGAGCTGCGCAACCGGCTGATGTACGCCATCGCGGCGATCTTGATCGCGTTTCTTCTGTGTTACGCGGTGTCGGACAAGATCTACAATTTCCTTGTCCAGCCCTTGGCCGACATTCTGGCCGGGCAGGGGCGACGGATGATCTACACCGGGCTGACGGAAGCCTTCTTCACCTATGTGAAGGTGGCCTTCTGGGCGGGGTGCTTCATCTCCTTCCCCGTGGTGGCCAGCCAACTGTGGATGTTCATCGCGCCGGGCCTGTACAAGCACGAACGCCGCGCCTTCCTGCCATTCCTGGCGGCCACCCCGGTGCTGTTCCTGCTGGGCGCGTCGATGGTCTATTACTTCATCTTCCCGATGGCGTGGCGCTTCTTCCTGGGGTTTGAATTCCACCCCGGCGGCGATGCGGCGGCGCTTCCCATCGAGTTCGAGGCGCGTGTCGGCGAATATCTCCATTTGGTGATGTCGCTGATCTTTGCCTTTGGCATCGCCTTCCAGTTGCCGGTGCTGCTGACCTTGCTGATCCGCGCCGGTCTGGTGACGACGGAAGCCCTGGCGACAAAACGCCGCTACGCCATCGTCGCCGCCTTTGTGGTCGCCGCCGTGCTGACCCCGCCGGACGTCATCAGCCAGGTGAGCCTGGCGATTCCGCTGCTGGCGCTCTACGAAATTTCGATCCTTGTGGGTCGTCGTATCGAAAAGAGCCGTAACGACGCGGCGGATCGCGGCGACGAGGAATGACGCAAGCCCCCTCTCCATGACCTTGATGGAGAGGGGCCATTCCCGCCGGTGGTGTGTCCGCTGTGTGGACAGAGTGGGAAACTCGCGCTAAAAGCAGGGTCCGGCTGATCTCTGGCCGCCTTGCCTTTTCGGAGCCACGACCGTCCTATGCAGACCGCCAACGACATCCGCCGCACGTTCCTGGACTATTTCGCCAAGCAGGGCCACCAGATCGTTGAATCGTCGCCGCTGGTTCCGCGCAACGATCCGACGCTGATGTTCACCAACGCCGGCATGGTGCAGTTCAAGAACGTGTTCACCGGGGCGGAACAGCGGCCCTATTCGCGGGCGACGACCTCGCAGAAATGCGTGCGCGCAGGCGGCAAGCACAACGATCTCGACAATGTCGGTTACACGGCGCGCCATCACACCTTCTTTGAAATGCTGGGGAACTTCTCCTTCGGCGATTATTTCAAGGACGACGCCATCCATTTTGCCTGGACGCTCGTCACCAAGGAATTTGGCCTGCCCGCCGACAAGCTGCTGGTGACGGTCCACAGCAGCGACGAAGAGGCCGCCGGGATTTGGCGCAAGGTCGCCGGTTTGTCGGACGACCGCATCATCCGCATCCCGACCGATGACAATTTCTGGCGCATGGGCGACACCGGCCCCTGCGGCCCCTGCTCTGAAATCTTCTACGACCACGGCCCGTCGATCGCCGGTGGCCCGCCGGGCAGCCCCGACCAGGACGGCGACCGTTTCATCGAGATCTGGAATCTCGTGTTCATGCAGTACGAGCAGTTGGGGCCGGACAATCTGGTCGCGCTGCCCAAGCCGTCCATCGACACCGGCATGGGGCTGGAGCGCCTGGCCGCCGTTCTGCAAGGCCAGCACGACAATTACGACATCGACCTGATGCGCGCGCTGATCGTCGCCTCGGCCGACGCGACCAAGACCTCGCCGGACGGCGCGCACGCGGTTTCGCACCGCGTCATCGCCGATCACCTGCGCTCCTCCTCCTTCCTGATCGCCGACGGCGTGCTGCCGTCCAACGAAGGCCGGGGCTATGTGCTGCGCCGCATCATGCGCCGGGCCATGCGCCACGCCCACATGATCGGCGCGACCGAGCCGCTGATGCACCGTCTGGTGTCGGCGCTGGTCCAGCAGATGGGCGACGCCTATCCCGAACTGATCCGCGCCCGCGCCCTGATCGTGGAGACGCTGAAGCTGGAGGAAACCCGCTTCAAGCAGACCCTCGACCGTGGCCTGCGCCTGCTGGGGGACGAGGTCGGTCGCCTGGGCGAGACTCAGCCGCTGGCCGGTGAGGTGGCGTTCAAGCTGTACGACACCTACGGGTTCCCGCTGGATCTGACGCAGGACGTGCTGCGCAGCCAGGGCCGCACCGTGGACGAGGCCGGTTTCAAGGCGTCGATGGACGAGCAGCGCCGCAAGGCCCGCGAATCCTGGGCCGGGTCGGGCGAGGTTGGCACCGAAAAGCTGTGGTACGAAATCAAGGACGAGCTGGGGGCGACCGAGTTCTTCGGTTACGACACCGAAGTCGCCGAGGGCAAGGTCACGGCCATCGTCAAGGGCGACGCGCGGGTGGACAGCGCCACGGCCGGTGACGAGGTTCTGGTCGTCGTCAACCAAACCCCCTTCTACGGCGAATCGGGCGGTCAGGCGGGCGACACCGGCGTGATCTTCTCCGCCGAGGGCACCGAATTCGCCGTGTCGGACACGCAAAAGAAGCTGGGCGCGGTGTGGGCGCATGTCGGCACCGTGACCAAGGGCGCGCTGAAGGTCGGCGACGTGGTGGAACTGCGGGTGGACAGCGTCCGCCGCTCCGCCATCCGCGCCAACCACTCTGCCACACACCTGCTGCACGAGGCGTTGCGCAACCGTCTGGGCGACCATGTCACGCAAAAAGGCTCGCTGGTGGCCCCGGAGCGCCTGCGCTTCGACATCAGCCAGCCGGTCGGCCTGACCGCCGAGGACATCGCGGCGGTCGAAAACGAGGTCAACCGCCGCATTCTGGGCAACAGCGAGGTCATCACCCGCCTGATGTCCCCGGACGAGGCGCGGGCCGAAGGTGCCATGGCGCTGTTTGGTGAGAAGTACGGCGACGAGGTCCGCGTGGTGTCGATGGGCGGCGCGCACGACAGCGCCGACCGCACCTATTCCGTCGAGTTGTGCGGCGGCACCCACGTCCGCCGCACCGGCGACATCGGTGTGTTCAAGATCGTGTCGGAAGGGGCCGTTGCCGCCGGTGTCCGCCGCATCGAGGCGCTGACCGGCACCGGGGCCAAGGCGTGGCTGTCGGAGCGCGATCAGTGGCTGTCCGAAGCCGCCACCGTTCTGAAGGTCAAGCCCGACGAGGTTCCGGCCCGCGTGGCGGTTCTGGTCGAGGAACGCCGCAAGATGGAACGCGAACTGGCCGACCTGCGCCGTCAGGTGGCGCTGAGCGGTTCGGCGGGTCCGAAGAGCGACGGCGCGGGCGACGCCAAGGACGTTGCGGGGGTGAAGGTTGCCGCCCGCGTCATCGATGGCCTGCCCGCCAAGGATCTGAAGCCGATGGCCGACGCGCTGAAGGCGCAGATCGGCTCCGGTGTGGTCGTGCTGATCGCCGGGAACGAGGGCAAGGCTTCCATCGTCATCGGCGTCACCGACGATCTGACCGCGAGCCTGAGCGCGGTGGAGCTGGTCCGCGTGGCGGCGGAAGCGCTGGGCGGGAAGGGCGGCGGCGGTCGCCCGGATATGGCCCAGGCCGGCGGCCCCGACGTGGCGCTGGCCCCGGCGGCCATCGCCGCCATCGAACAGGCGATCACCGCCAAGCGCGCCGGTTGATCCCATCCGGCCCGGAAAAGGCCCGCTCCCCACAGCGGGCCTTTTTTGTGACCGGCGCACAGGGTTGTGAGCAGCGCACCCCGCATCATCAGGAGCGTGACCGATGAAATTGCCGACGATGCCCTTCACCATCACCGATTGGTCGAAGGTTCCCGTCACCGAACATCCCGGCGAAACCGGCATGGCGCTGTGGCGGACCTTCACCGCCGGGGATCTGCGCGTGCGGATGGTGGAATACACGCCGGGCTATCTGGCCGATCACTGGTGCGACCGGGGCCATGTGCTGTTCGTGTTGAGCGGTGAACTGGTGTCGGAGCTGAAGGACGGTCGCCGCTTCACCCTGTCCGCAGGGATGAGCTATCAGGTGTCGGATTTCGGCGACGCCGCCCATCGGTCCTTCACCCAAACCGGGGCCACGCTGTTCATCGTCGATTGATTGATGGCAGAGACAAAATGAAGGTTTGGCATCGGGCACGACTGATGCCCGATGCCCTGTGATCAGGTCGACTGGATGAAGTTCTGGAGATTGCCTTTCATATCCGTCGCCAGATTGGATACGGAGGTGGCGATGCTGCGGACGGATCGAGCGGCTGCATCCGTGTGTTGCGTGGCGTCGCTGACACCAGCAATGTTGCGGGAAACCTCCTGCGTTGCGGATTCCTGCATTTCCATTGCACCCGCGATGCTTTGTGCAATGCTTTGCACATCACGGATGGCTGTACCAATGCGATCAAACGCATCCACAGTTCCGGTTGCCGTCTCTTGAATATCCTTGATGCGGAGGGCGATGTCGTCGGTGGCTTTCGCTGTTTGACTCGCCAAATTTTTGACCTCCTGAGCCACCACCGCAAACCCCTTTCCGGCCTCTCCCGCCCTGGCGGCTTCGATTGTGGCATTGAGCGCCAGCAAATTGGTTTGACCGGCGATGGATGCGATGATCTGCACAATTTGCCCGATGGCCTGCGCGCTCTGGGACAAGGATGCAACCAGCGCATCGGATTGCTCCGCCTCCGTCACCGCCTTGACCGTCATCGTCGATACGGTTGACATTTGTTGACGGATTTCACTGACGGACGCACGGATTTCCTCGATGGCAGACGACGCGTTTGCCGCGAGCGCACTCGCGGTTCCCCCGGATCCAACCAACTGTTCAGCCGCCGCGCTCATGCGTATGGCGGAATCGTTCAGCAAGTCCGCCGCGTTGGTGATGCTTTCCGCCATCTGGTGGCTTGCGGTCACAACCGACCAGGACAGCATGGCGGCCTGGTAATGTCCCTTGGCATCGTGAATAGCGGAAATGCGCAGATTGAGGTACTCATCACCAAGGCGGATTGTTGTGTTGAATGGAAGCTTTCTAGGATCACTGAGGATGCGACGCTGATGCGTTGGATTTTTATGAAAGACATCAACGGATTGTCCGACGATTTTTTCAATTTTTACAGGAAGGTAACTTTCGATTGACTGCAATGTTTCCTTACTTTTGTTATTGATGTATGTGATTTTGAAATCATCATTTGGATCGCACAACATGACGGCCGTTGGCATTTCATCCAACATATGCAACAGTTTGTCCGTCTCCTGGTCCAACCGGACTTTTTCGGTGATGATGCTCCAAGTCAGCATGGCGGCGTTGTAGCGCCCTTTCTCAAACACCGCCGTCACATGAAGATCAAGCACTTCATCGCCAAGAACAATCTTGGATCGAAAGGGAAGGTTTTTGGAGTCTGATAGAATGGCTCTCTGCCGTTCCGGGTGTTTGTGGAAAACATCAATCGATGTGCCAACGATGGAGTCCGGGGATATTTTCAAGAGATGACCAATCGATTTGAGAAGGTCGATCGATTTTTTGTTGGCAAACGTGATCTGGAAAGACCGGATGTCGCACAGCATGATCGCAACCGGAACATGATCAAGCAATGATGTGCTAACCGAGTCAAAAACCCCAGGGGTTTGAAAGCTCCGAGTTAGACTGGCAAACATGATCGTGATCTCCCTGCAGCGCGACATTCAGGCAACCTTGATTTCAAAAAAGCAAAAGTCGGGCCAATTATGTCGGTCATCAGAATTTCCTCATTAGCGTTGGTCTTGCTGATGTTCCGTTATTCCATATTTTGTTATGGTCGAGATTGCTCGCAATTTGCGGGGCATTCTGAAAATCATTTTGTCGTGGACCCACCACCATTGCCCTTCATCCCTCCACTCCAGGCCCAAGAGGATGCCTATGCGCTTCACCGGAACCGACTCCTACGTTGCCACCGACGATCTGATGGTGGCGGTCAACGCGGCGATCACGTTGGAACGCCCGCTGCTGGTGAAGGGCGAACCTGGCACCGGCAAGACCGTGCTGGCGGTGGAGGTGGCGCGCGCCCTGAACCGGCCACTGCTGTCCTGGCACGTCAAATCCACCACCAAGGCGCAACAGGGCCTGTACGAGTATGACGCGGTCAGCCGCCTGCGCGACAGCCAACTGGGCGACGCCAAGGTGCAGGACATTGGCAACTACATCGTCAAGGGCAAGCTGTGGGAGGCGTTCGAGGCCCCGACTCCGCCGGTTCTGCTGATCGACGAGATCGACAAGGCCGACATCGAGTTTCCCAACGATCTGCTGCTCGAACTCGACCGTATGGAGTTCCACGTCTACGAGACACGGCAGACGATCAAGGCGGCGCAGCGGCCCATCGTCATCATCACGTCGAACAACGAAAAGGAGCTGCCGGACGCCTTCCTGCGCCGCTGCTTCTTCCACTACATCCGCTTCCCCGACCGGGCGACGATGGAGCGGATCGTCGAGGTGCATCACCCCGGCCTGAAACAGGCGCTGCTGCGCGAGGCGATGGCGCTGTTTTACGATCTGCGCGAGGTGCCGGGGTTGAAGAAAAAGCCCTCCACCTCCGAATTGCTGGACTGGATCAAGCTGCTGATGGTCGAGGACATCGACCCGGAGACCCTGCGGGCCAAAGACGCGCGCACCCTGATCCCACCGCTGTGCGGTGCCCTGCTGAAGAACGAGCAGGACGTGCACACGCTCGAACGTCTGGCCTTCCTGGCCCGGCGCGAGGGACGTTGAGGCGTTGCGAACGGCGTTGCGAACAAAAATCACGGCGGTGGCGTTTGGTGGGTTGACGCCACGCCACCGCAACGGGTAAGCAAGACATATGACCTATGCCCTCACCATGCGAATGCGAATTACCGGCCCGGCGCTCTGACAGCGCCGGTTGTGTGCCGTGTTCGTGGTCCATGTGTGTGGGAGTGTGTGGCGTGTCGCTGCACCATCGGGTTTCTGGAACCCTCAATCCAGTCTCCAACAGCGCTTTGAATGAACGCCCTGCGTCGGTCCGGCTTTGTGGCCGCCGCCTTGGCGAGCGAATGCGTGGGTTTGCGCGAATTCTTCACCCGGTCCGCTGAGGCGGTCCGGGCACGCCAAACCACACCCACGCCATTCCGTTCCCAAGGATTTGCCCGATGCTCACCGCGCATTGCGATGCCGCGCGCCCGTTTTCCGTCTGCGCCTCCTCCGAAGACCGTCTTCCCGCCTGGCTGCCACTGCGCGCCGTCACCGACGCGGCGGAGCGGCTGCACGGCCACATCGTCCGCACGCCGCTGCTGCACGCCCCGGCGCTGGGCCGCGATCTGTGGCTGAAGGCGGAAACCTTCCAGGCCACCGGGGCGTTCAAGGAGCGCGGCGCGCTGAACCGGTTGCTGCGGTTGTCGGCCCCTGAACGGGCGGGCGGGGTGGTCGCCATGTCGGCGGGCAACCACGCGCAAGGGGTGGCGCTGCACGCCCGCCGTCTGGGGGTGAAGGCGACCATCGTCATGCCGGAGACGGCCCCGCGCTGCAAGGTGGAGCGCACGGCGGAGCTGGGGGCGGAGGTGGTGTTGCACGGCGCGACGGTGGGCGAGGCCAAGGGCAAGGCGCTGGAGTTGGCCACCGAACGGCGCTTGACCTTCGTCCACCCCTATGACGATCCCGACGTCATCGCCGGTCAGGGGACGGTGGGGCTGGAGGTTCTGGCCGACCGCCCGGATCTGGACACGCTGGTGGTCCCGGTGGGCGGTGGCGGCCTGCTGGCTGGAATCACGGCGGCGGTGAAGGCGGTCAAGCCCGGCGTCCGCGTCGTCGGCGTGCGGCTGGCCCAGCGCGGTGGCCGGACCCTGGCCGACGGCATCAACGTCCACGCCCTGGGCAAGCTGCCGCAGGAGGTGGTCGCCACTCTGGTTGATTCGGTGGTCGAGGTGTCGGAAGGGGAGATCGCCGCTGCCATGCGCGCCCTGCACGGCTCCTTTGGCGTGGTGGCCGAAGGGGCCGGGGCGGCGGCGGTGGCGGCGCTGCTGGCCGGACGGTTGGGCCGCACCGGGCGGACGGTGGCGGTTCTGTCGGGCCGCAACGTCGATGGCGACACGCTGGCGCGGACGCTGGCGGCGGCCTGAAGAGTGTCGGGAATGGGCGGGAATAACCCCGCCCGGATGGGGACGGGCGGGGTTATTCCCGCCCCAGCACCCGGTCCACCACGGCGTCGGCCCATTCGCGGGAGCGGAAGCTCGCCTTGGCCTCCACCGGGTCATACACCCGCTCCACCCACTCCCAAAAGGGGGTTGGGCGCTTCTCGTTGTAGGCGGCGTAGAGTTCGAAGAAGTAATCGAGGATGCCGGTCTTGGCCTGTTTGAAATGGCCGTATTTCCAGGACAATTGCCCGGTTGCCTCGGCCAGCGGGCGTTGCTCGTGCACGAACATGAACAGGGCGGCCATGAAACCGGCGCGGTCCGCCCCGGATTTGCAATGCATCAGCGCCGGATAGGGCATGGTGGCGAACAGCTCCCGCGCCTTCAGCAGCGTTTCCTTTTTCGGCATGTCGCGGGAATTGACCGGAAAATCGATCAGCTCCAGCCCATGCGCCCGGCAGGCTTCCGCCTCCAGAATGTAGGAGGCGCAATCACGGCCACCGCGCAGGTTGAGGATGCTGCGCACCCCATTCCGCGCCGCCGCCGCGATGTGCGAGGGCGAAGGCTGGCTCGCCCGGAACATGTTGGGCGAGATGCGGTGTGTGTTGGAATAGATCAGCCGGAAACAGGCGTGATCGATGAACACGCTTTCAAAATGGCCGAGCGCCCGTTGCCAAGGCGTCGCCATGCGACCCCGCCCGCGCTTGATCCCATCCGCGAGCGCCGTGGTGATGCGGCGCAGGAACCATTTCTTGTTGGCCAAGATGCTGCCTTCCAACGGTCATACGCGGGCCAACATAGGGACGGATCGGCCAACGTCAAGCGCGCATCAAAGCGTTCCCCTTACGCCACCGCGTCATGCACGGGCTGCAGACGCTGGTAAATGCCGTGATGGGCGGCCAGCGCCAGCACGATTTCCATGTAGAGGTTGATCAGGCCGTTGGCGTAGAAGGCCGGGCAACCGGTGTAATGGCGTTCGCCCACCATCGCCGTCGGCTCGATCAGGGCGCTGTTCAACAGGATGATGTCCTGATCCGCATCGTAGAGAAAGGCGGTCTGGTCGGGGCGCAACGGGTGGATGGCCTGATGGTCGTCAGCCTCGATCCCCCCCGCCGTCATGAATTGGCACAGCATGCCCAGGCTACCCATCGCCAGCGGCAGCATCTGCTTCAGGCTGCGGCGGGCAAGGTCGTCGTAGCGTGGGGTGTCGAGGCCCGGACGCAGCAACGGGGCCGATTCCACCAGATTCCAGCAGACATGCAGCGCGGTGTGGCTGCCGGTCTTGGTGATCGACAGCATGTCATAGCCCGACGGCGAATGCAGGACGGAGCTGTTCAGCGATTGCGACAGCACAAAGCAGGCGGCGGCCAGCTCGGTGATCGTCCCCTCCGTCCGGCAGCGGTCCTCCTCCAGCATCACCTTGACCGCCCAATCGCGGATGATGGCGTCGAGGAGATGGCAGACGGCGTCACGCAAAAAGGCAATCAGCCGCAACGGCTCGGCGGCGGCCAGACCGGCGGGGTCGGCAAAATCGAGGCCGTGCGGCGACTCCGGCGGGTTTGACAGCACGATGTGGCCGTCCTCGTCCAGCGGCAGCCGGTTCATGATGTGGGCGCGCAGATCGGCGTAGAGCAGGGCCAGCAGAGCGTTGATGGCGACCTTCTCGTAATCCTCTTTGCGGGTGTCGCCGTGGACCGGGCAATGGCCGCCCAACTGGTGCAGCTCCTGCCCGAACAGATAATTCGGATCCTCGGCGATCCGGTGGAGAAGGGGGGCCAGATTGATCCGGGTCATCCCCGCCGTGTCATGAGCGGCCAGATAGGCCAGGGCGAAATCATTCGGGCGCGCCATCGCAATCACCCCTCCTGCACGCGGTCATAGACGCTGTAATCAATGGCCAGCGCCGCCACCATGTCCATGTACAGCTTGATCAGGCCGGTGGTGTAGAAGGCGGGGCAGCCGGTGTAATAGCGCTCGCCCGGCTTGGCAAAGCGCGCGATGGGGTCGGCGTTCAGCCGGATCAGGCCGGACTCGTCCAGAACGAAGGCGGTCTGGTCCTTGGGCAGGCGATGGACGGCCAAGCCGTCATGCGGCTCGATCCCGCTCTGCTCCATGTAATGGACCAGCATGCCCAGGCTGGCCATTGACAGCGGGATGATCTGTTTCAGGCTGCGGCGGACGAGATCATCGTAAAAGGCGGCGCCCTTGCCGGAAACCAGCAGAGGGGCGGCCTCCACCAAGGCCCAACAGATGTGGATGGCGGTGTGGCTGCCGGTCTTGGTGATCGACAGCATGTCGTACCCGGCGCGCTGGTAGAGGGCCGAATTGTCCAGCGTCGTCCGCAAGACGAAGGTGGCCGCCGCGTCCATCGAAATCTCGCCGGAGCCAAGGGCGCGGTAATGCTCCTCCTCCAGCAGCAACTCCTTGACCCAGCCGGTGATGAGCGCGTCGAGCAGGTGACAGGTGGCGTCGCGCAGCACGGAACACATCGCGTCCGGCACCGCCGCCGCCATGGCCCCACGGTCCGCCGGGTCCAGCCTGTGCTGCGACAGCGGCGGCAGCGGCAGCATCAGGCGGCCCGACTCGTCCAACGGCATCTTGGCGGCGATGTGGTCGCGCAACCGGTTGAACAGCAGCGACAACAGGCTGTTGACGACGATCTTGTCGGCGTCGTCCTGCGGCAGGCCGGGAGCGGCTTCCCCCTCCGCCGGGTGCGGCTCCTCCTCGGGCGCAGCGCCAGCGGGGACGGTGGCCTCGGCTGGGGCTGGGGCGGGGGCGTGGAACGGGCATTGCCCGGCCCCGCGCCGCAGCTCCGCCCCGAACAGATAGGCCGGGTCGGCCTGGATCCGTTGCAGGATGTGGGCGACCGACACCCGCGACAGCCCAACCTCGCCATGGGCGGCGTTGAAGGTCTGGGCGAAATCGTTGGAGCGGGCGGGCGGGGTCTGGGACATCGGCGGCGGCTTCTGCGGTGGTTTCGTCGCGGTCAAGGGGCAAACCATCACCGAACGGTGAGCAAGCCCATCGCCGTCAACGCGATTACTCTCCATCGCCGTCAAGGCGATCAAGCATCTGCACCGTAAAGTGAAACGGCCGCCGCTGGCAACGAAACCACCGCACGCTGAGCGAATATGACGCGTTATGCGCTCATTTCGCCACGATGCGCCCCTCGATCCCGACCGACAGGGTTTTCTGCGCCTCGGCGTGGTTCATCACGATGGTGGCGAGCAGCACCGCGCCCGACGCGTCGACCAGCACCTTGGCGCGCGAGAAGGCGTCGTAACCGTCGCCGCCCTTCAGCAGATAATCGTTGGTCGCCACCCGGTAGACGGCCTTCGGATCCAGCGGCTTGCCCGCCACCGCCACCGTCTGCACGCGCTTGCCCGCCGGGGCCTTGGGGTCATAGGTCATGGTCAGGCCCGACACCTGGGGGAAGCGCCCGGCCTTGTCCTCCACCTTGCTGACGCCGTGTTCCAGCGAGGCCAGCAGGTCGGCCCCGTTCATCTCCACCAGCACACCGACGTTGCCAAAGGGCAGTTCGGCGAAGAAATCCTTGCGGGTCAGGGCGGTCCCCGCCGGGCGCAGGGCGTCGGCCCGGATGCCGCCGCCGTTGGTGATGGCGACGTCGGCCTTCAGCGTGCTGCGCAGGGCGTCGGCGATCAGGTTGCCCATGGTCGCTTCGCGCGTGCGCACGCTGTCCTTGCGGCTGTCGAGGTCGGTCGTGGTGGTGGCGATGACGGCGGCCAGATCGTCGTCCAGCTTTTTGGTGTAGCCGCTGACCACCTGCTCGACCATCGGATCCGGAGCCACCCCGGCGGTGGAGACGAAACGCCATTCGGTGGGCAGCGTGGTGGTGGCCGGTCCCTTGTCGGTTGTCTTGGTCGAGACCTGCAGCTTGATCACCCCGAGATATTGGGCGTCGTGCCCGGCCTTCAGGATCAGGGTGGAACCTTCGTAAAAGCTGATGGGGTCATGGTCATGGCCGCCCAGGATCAGGTCGATGCCCTTGATCGCGTTGGCCAGTTCGCGGTCCTCCTCGATCGTCAGATGGGTCAGGGCGACGATGACGGCGGCCCCGTCCGCCTTCAGCGCCTTGATCGCGGCGGCGGCGCTGGCCTGCACCGGGGCAAAGGACAGGCTCGGCCCACCGCTCGACAGCCGGGCGCTTTCCGGGGTGATGAGGCCGAGGAACCCGACCTTGATGTCGCCCACCGTCTTGGTCCAATGCGGAACGGTGGTGGAGAAGGCCGAACCGTCGGCGGACGCGACGTTCGTGCCGATCCAGGGGAAGGTGGCCTCGGCCATCCGCTTTTTCAGCGGCTCGACGCCGAAATCGAATTCGTGATTGCCGAAGGTGACGGCGTCCACCTTGATGGCGTTGAACAGGGCAATCATCTGCTCGCCCTGCGTGGTTCCCGACAGCAGGGAGGGAGAGAGGAAATCGCCGCCCACCGTGGTGATCGCCTGCCCGTCGCGCTGGCGTTCCTGGCGCAGCAGGGTCATCAGCGGGCCGAAGCCGCCCTGGCCCTTCACCGGCGCGATTTCATACACATCGTTGATGTGCAGAAAGGTCAGGGTGCCGTTCTGCGCCCAGGCGGGAAGTGCCGCGATGGCCAGAGATCCAACAAAAACCGATGCTGTGAGCAGGGAGCGAAGCGGGGAGACCATGCGGGGCATCCTATGTCTGAGCCAAACGTCATACGACCGCAGTCTAGGGCCTGTTGACATTCAGCGTGTTGCCAAGACGGTAGCGACGAGGTTGATGGCAGCGGCGAAGCTTGTGTCTGTTTTGTCGTATC
>NZ_RXMA01000199.1 GCF_003966125.1 Azospirillum griseum | reverse complement strand
CCGAGACCCCGATGCCATACAAAGCCAACGAGAGCCGCCGTCACAAGATCCCGCGCGCCCGCTATCGCGTGGAGAACTGGGCAGCCTACGATGCGGCGCTGCGCCGACGCGGTGACCTGACGATTTGGGTGACGCCGGAGGTAATCACCGCGTGGACGCCGTCGGCGACGGGGCGGCGCGGCCGGCCAGCGCGCTACTCGGACATTGCCATCGAGGCCGGGGTGATGCTGCGCTTGGCGTTTGG
>NZ_RXMA01000198.1 GCF_003966125.1 Azospirillum griseum | reverse complement strand
AGGGCTGGGCGAGCTTGGCGTTGCTGGTGCAGGAACGCTTCGCCCAGGACCCGCACAGCGGCCATCTCTTCCTCTTCCGCGGACGCCGCGGCGATCTGGTGAAGATCATCTGGTATGACGGCCAGGGCAGTTGCCTGTTCATGAAGAGGCTGGAAAGGGGGCGTTTCATCTGGCCGACGCCGGCGGATGGCGCGGTGTCGATCTCGGTCGGGCAGATGGGCTATCTGCTCGAGGGCATCGACTG
>NZ_RXMA01000197.1 GCF_003966125.1 Azospirillum griseum | reverse complement strand
AGGGCTGGGCGAGCTTGGCGTTGCTGGTGCAGGAACGCTTCGCCCAGGACCCGCACAGCGGCCATCTCTTCCTCTTCCGCGGACGCCGGGGCGATCTGGTGAAGATCATCTGGTATGACGGCCAGGGGAGTTGCCTGTTCATGAAAAGGCTGGAACGGGGGCGTTTCATCTGGCCGACGCCGGCGGATGGCGCGGTGTCGATCTCGGTCGGGCAGATGGGCTATCTGCTCGAGGGCATCGACTG
>NZ_RXMA01000196.1 GCF_003966125.1 Azospirillum griseum | reverse complement strand
GCTCGGCCGGAACCACGCTGCTGCTCTCCGCCATCGAAACCCTGATCGGCGGGTCCGGCACCGACGCGGTGACGCTGGGAACCGGCGGCACCACCCTGCGCGTCAGCGGCATCGAAACCCTGACCGGCGGCACCGGCACCGACAGCGTGCTGTTGAGCGACGGCGGCGGGACCTTCGTCGCCACCCTGCTGGAAACGCTGACCGGCGGGACCGGAACCGACATCGTCCTGATCGGCTCCGCCGG
>NZ_RXMA01000195.1 GCF_003966125.1 Azospirillum griseum | reverse complement strand
TGGCCGACGACATGGGGCTGGGCAAGACGGTGCAGGCGTTGGCCCATCTTCTGATCGAGAAGGAATCCGGGCGGATGGACCGCCCCTGTCTGCTGATCGCCCCGACCAGCGTGTTGGGCAACTGGCGCAGCGAGGCGGCGCGCTTCGCCCCCGATCTGCGCACGCTGGTCCTGCACGGCCCGCAGCGCAAGGCGGCGCACGGCGATCTGGCCGGGTATGATCTGGTCGTCACCTCCTACGCCCTG
>NZ_RXMA01000194.1 GCF_003966125.1 Azospirillum griseum | reverse complement strand
GCCGACACCTCGATGCCATAGAGCTCCCGCAGGTGCCCCGTGATCTCCCGCGTCGACATGCCCCGTGCGTACATTGAGATGATCTTCTCATCGAAGCCGGGGAACCGCCGCTGGTACTTGCCGATCAGCGCCGGATCGAACGTACCCGTCCGGTCGCGCGGGATCGCCAAGTCCATCGACCCGCCCTCCGTCAGCACCGTCTTGCGGCCGTAGCCGTTGCGCCGGTTGCCGCTCTCGTCCCCAGCCA
>NZ_RXMA01000193.1 GCF_003966125.1 Azospirillum griseum | reverse complement strand
TGGTCGGCAACGCCGGTCTCGACGTGGCCACGCTGGCGGACGGCGGCAACACCCTGCTGCTGCGCTCGCTGGAAACCCTGACCGGCGGTGGCGGGGCCGACGCCGTCACCATCGGCAACGTCGGTTCGACCATGCTCGTTGCCGGGCTGGAAACGCTGGTCGGCGGGACCGCCGCCGACAGCATCACGCTGGGAACCACGGGCAACAGCCTGCTGCTCAGTCAGGTGGAAACGCTGACCGGCGGGGTCG
>NZ_RXMA01000192.1 GCF_003966125.1 Azospirillum griseum | reverse complement strand
GAATGGTCAGGACGGCAGCGGCTGGGGCGTCTACCAGCAGCGCTTCAACGCCAGCGGGACGAAGGTCGGCGGCGAGGAGCGGGTGAACACAACGACGACGGCCGACCAGAACTGGTCGTCCACCGCGGCGCTGAAGGATGGCGGCTGGGTGGTGACCTGGTCGTCGAACGGTCAGGACGGCAGCGGCTGGGGCGTCTACCAGCAGCGCTTCAACGCCAGCGGGACGAAGGTCGGCGGCGAGGAGCGGGTG
>NZ_RXMA01000191.1 GCF_003966125.1 Azospirillum griseum | reverse complement strand
GCGATGGCCGCTTCGTTGGCCTTCGAGCGGTAGGCGCTGTCCGCCCACACCCGGCTGTCGAAGGCGTCCGGATTGAGCAGGCCCGGCAACGGCGCGCCGTCATGCCGTGCTGCGTCGGTCACGAGGAAGCGCCGGATCAAGCGGAACCGGCGGTCGATGTTGATGTGCGACGTGTAGCCGAACGCCGCGCCGGGATCAGCAGCCCTTCCACCATGCGCGCCTCGGAACCGTCGAGCGTCGGGTCCCGGCTTCACC
>NZ_RXMA01000190.1 GCF_003966125.1 Azospirillum griseum | reverse complement strand
CGCCGCCGCTTCAAAGGCGGTCCCGCGCACGGTGATGATCTTCACCGCATCCTTGGACTGGACGGTGGCGATGGCGTTGCCCGCGTAGATCGGCCGTTCGAAGGTGTCGGCCGACACCACGCCGGTGATGTCGGAGATGGCGGCGACGTCCAGCAAGGCGGCGACGCGCGGCAGCAGATTCTTGCCCACCGAGGTCGCCGGGGCCAGGATGTGGCCATAGCCACCGGCCAGCGACACCACCAGCGCCGCCAGCGG
>NZ_RXMA01000019.1 GCF_003966125.1 Azospirillum griseum | reverse complement strand
GTCGAGTCTACCCGCAGCGACTCCCGCTGAAAATCCCCGACCGCACCACAAGCCAAGCCGATTCATCTATTTTGAATCGGCTCCTAACGGCGCGCGACAGCCTGATCGATGAGGGCGTGTTGGAACGCGGACGCGGCAAAGGCGGTTCCGTGCGCCGGGTTCCAGCGGAGGAGCCGGTTGTCATTGAGGATGAAGAGGAAACCTCTGTCGCCCTTGAGGAGGACGAGGACGGCCCTGTCGAGATCGAAGAGGACGAGGAGGAAACCGAGGACGGCTTCACCCTGACCCACACGGAAGAGGCACCAGCCACACGGAAACCAACGTCGGGTGGAAGGCAGAAGTCCCGGAAGGGCGCCAAGCCGACCGAAGACGCACAGGTCATCAGCTATCGGCACCTCAACAAGCGGGTGAATAACCCGGAGGTCGGCATGGTGCATCCGGAAAACGATCCCGACCGTCCGAAGACCGTCTGGGCCTACGATCCCCACATCGACCCGGCATTGCAGTTCGACAGCGGCCGGGCCGCCATCGAAAAGCTGATCGACGACGCGCTGGACAGCGGCGATCTGGAGCGCATGCGTGACGCCCTGACCGAACTGAAGCGGCTGCAATCCCCCTATCTGAATTGGACGGGCAAAGCCGAACACACCAGCTTCGCCGTCGATACGGTGTCGCTGCATGTGCATGAGCGCATCGACCCGGCCAGCATCCTGTCCGCCGTTCGCAAGCGGCTGAAGTCCGGTAAGGAAACGGTCGAGCGGGCGGTGCAGTTGGGGCTGTTCGAGGCCCCCTTCGAGACCCTGCCGCTGCGGCAGGCGGTGGATTTTTACCGGCATGAAAAGAACTGGTCCAACCGCCTGATCGCGGGTGATTCCCTGCTGGTGATGAACTCCCTGATCCAGAAGGAAAGCATGGCCGGGCAGGTGCAGATGATCTACATCGACCCACCCTATGGCATCAAGTATGGGTCAAATTTCCAGCCGTTTACCAACAAACGCGACGTGAAGGATGGAGCGGACAGTGATCTCACTCAAGAACCGGAGATGATAAAGGCATTTCGGGATACTTGGGAACTCGGGATTCACTCTTATTTGACTTACCTAAAAGATAGAATTTTTCTATCTCATGAACTTCTATCCGAAAGCGGAAGTATTTTTGTCCAAATCTCTGATGAGAATGTACATTTTGTTCGCAATATTATGGATGAGATTTTCGGAAAAGAAAATTTTTGCGCGCAGATTATTTTTAGAAAAACCACAGGAAAAGCTAGCACCCTCTTGGATACAACTTGTGATTTTATCATTTGGTATGCCAAAAATCGGGATAACGTAAAGTACCATTCTCTTTATGAATCCAGAACGCCAAGTGACGACTATAACCTGAGGTTTATCGAATTGAGCAATGGAGCTCGGAGAAATTTAACTAATGAGGAGGCCCTGGGGGTTGTTGACATTCCTGCTAATTCAAGAGTTTTTCGACCAAACCCTATAACAAGCGCTCGTCCTCCACAAGAAAATGACGTTAAATTATTTAAATTTCAGAACAAGGAATTTAGCCCTGGGCAACGGACATTTAGCACAGACAAGAGCGGGCTAGATCGTATTAGCAAAGCGGGAAGGCTTATAGCAAGTGGGAATACTCTAGGATTTACAAGATATCTGGACGATTTCCCCTTCAAACCTAGCAATGACATTTGGGAAGATACTAGGCAAAGTGGATTCGGAGATACCAAGGTATATGTCGTCCAAACATCCATGAGGGCAATTGAGCGATGCCTTCTCATGACCACTGATTCCGGTGATTTAGTGCTTGATCCAACATGTGGTTCGGGCACGACTGCGTTCGTCGCTGAAAAGTGGGGACGGCGTTGGATCACATGCGATACGTCGCGGGTTGCCGTGACGCTGGCAAAGCAGCGGCTGATGACCGCTAGTTTTGACTATTATGCGCTTCGTTATCCACATGAAGGTCTGAAGGGTGGATTTATCTATAAAACGGTGCCTCACGTAACCTTGAAATCTATCGCCAACAACCCTGAGATCGATGAGATCTATAACAGAATGCATCCGGTAATAACGGCGGCGCTTGCCACGCTCAATGCCGGGCTAAAGAATACGCCCCCCTTCACGCCGGATCAGGGAGTACGTAAGGGCAAAAAGGTGACGTTTGCCAAAGGCGAAACCCTGCATGAATGGGAAGTGCCGTGCGACTGGCCGGAGGAATGGCCCGGCGCCGCACGCCCGGCTTTCGACGTCTTCCGCGCTGCACGTCAGGCCATGCAGAGGGAGATGGACCGCTCTATCTCCGCCCATGCCGAACCGGAAACCCTGTACGACCAGCCGGAACCGGAGCGGAATAAGCTGCGCATCACCGGCCCCTTCACGGTAGAGGCGGTGCCGAACCCAACCGTGCTGGCGCTGGACGAAACCCTGCCGGCCGACGAGGCGACGGTGACGGTCGCCCGGTCCGGCGAAACCTCGCGGCAAACCCTTTGGCGGGATGAGCTGATCAAGACCGGCATCCGCGGCAAGGGTGGGCAGACGCTGCGCTTCGCCGAGCTGGAAACCGTTCCCGGCCTGCGCCACCTGCACGCCATCGGCACCTTTGCCGACAGCGGAGAACGTGTGGTCGTCAGCTTCGGCCCCGAACATGCGGCATTGGAACAGCGGCAGGTCGAACGGGCGCTGTCGGAAGCGGAAACCCTGCGGCCCGCACCGAAATTCATCGTCTTCTGCGCCTTCACCTTCGATCCCGAGGCCTCCAAGGACATCGACGAGGTGAAATGGCCGGGGGTGACGCTGCTGAAGGCGCAGATGAACACCGACCTGCTGACCGAGGATCTGAAGAAGGCGCGGTCGAGCAATCAAAGCTTCTGGCTGATGGGACAGCCTGATGTGGATGTCCGCCGTCGCTCCGATGGCCTGTGGGAGGTCGAGGTCAACGGCTTCGACTATTTCGATCCAAAGGCGGGGGAACTGATTTCCGGGGGCAAGAACAAGATCGCGATGTGGTCGCTCGACATCGATTACGACCAGCGTTCCCTGTTTCCCCATCAGGTGTTCTTCCCGATGGCCGACAAGAAGGGCGGATGGAACCGCCTGAAAAAGACCATCCGGGCCGAACTGGATGAAGGGCTGCTGTCGCAGTTCCACGGCACCGTGTCGCTGCCGTTCGCGGCCGGCGACAACCGGCGCATCGCGGTGAAGATCGTGGACGACCGGGGTATCGAGTCCCTGAAGATCGTCGCCCTGGACGAGTGAGAAGCCGGTCGTGAATACCCCCCAGTCTCTCATCATCAATTCCGCCTTCCAGTGCCCGGAACAGCATTGGGTGGAAGGGCCGGGCGGCACGCTGGTGATCCGCCCGGAACGGCGGCCCGCCGCCTATGAGATCTTCGACATCCGCAACAATACCCGCCGAACCGAGGAACTGCCCCAGGTCAACGACATCCGCCAGCGGGTGGACCGCTGGCGCGACGCCGATTATCCCGGTGTCACCAGCGTTTCCCGCCGGCTTCTGGAACATTGGCACGACCGGGCGGCCCGACAGCACCCCTTCTACTTTTGCCAGCTTGAAGCGATCGAGACGCTGATCTGGTGGGTGGAGGCGGCGGCGGAATATCGCCAGGGCATCTATGTGCCCGGCGATGGCGGCCCGTGGGAACGACTTTGCAACAAGATGGCGACGGGCGCCGGTAAGACCACGGTGATGGCGATGATCATCACATGGCAGGTGCTGAACGCTCTGACCTATCCCAAGCGCAACAAGGATTTCAGCCGAGCCGTCTTCATCGTGGCGCCGGGGTTGACCGTGAAGGATCGGCTGCGCGTGCTCTATCCTGGCGAGCCGGACAATTACTATGATGCCTTCTCGCTCTGCCCGTCGGAGGCGTTGCGCCAGAAGTTGAACCAGGCGGTCATCCGGATCGAGAACTGGCACACCCTGATGCCACTGAAGGAGCCGAAACGGTCGGTGGTGAAGAAGGGTGCTGAGTCGGACGCCGCCTTTGCCCGTCGCGTGCTGGGTCCGCTTGTGAGCTTCCGGGATATCGTGGTCATCAACGACGAGGCCCACCACGCCTATCGCAAGCCGCCGGAACTGAAGATCAGCAAGAAGGTCGCCGAGGAACAGGGCATCGACCTGGACGAGGCGACCCGCTGGATCGAAGGGCTGGACCGCATCCACAAGACCCGGCGTATCCAGCGCTGTTTCGACCTGTCGGCAACGCCCTTCGCCCCCACCGGCAAGGCCAGCACCGACACCGCCCTTTTCGACTGGATCGTGTCCGATTTCGGCCTGAACGACGCCATCGAAGCCGGGCTGGTGAAGACGCCGCGCGTGGTGGTGCGGGATGACGCCCTGCCCGATGCCCGGACGCTGCGGTCCCGCCTGTACCACATCTATCGCGACCCGTCGGTGTCGGAGGACCTGAACCGCAAGGCGCAGCCGCATGAAGCCCTGCCCAAGCTGGTGCAGGACGCCTATACCCTGCTCGGTGCCGATTGGCGGATCACGCTTCAGCAATGGCAGGATGCCGGTCATCATTCGCCGCCGGTGATGCTGACCGTCTGCAACCGCACCGAAACCGCCGCCAGGATCGAGCATTATTTCAGCCATGGCGATGCTCATTGGCCGGAACTCCATGCCCCGACGAAGACGCTGCGAGTCGACTCGAAGGTGCTGGAGAAGGCGGAACTGGGCGAGGCCGCCGCTGCCGACAAAGATTACGAGGCCAAGCTCAAGGCGATCATCGATGCCGCCGATCTGCCGGAAACGCGGAAGGAAGCCCTTCTAGAGCTGAAGAAGGAAGATCTGCTGCGCGCCATCGTCGACAGCGTGGGCAAGCGCGGAGGAGCCGGCCAGGAGCTTCAGAAGGTCGTCTCCGTCGCGATGCTCTCGGAAGGGTGGGACGCCAAGAACGTTACCCACATCATGGGGCTACGTGCCTTCACCTCTCAGCTTCTGTGCGAACAGGTGATCGGTCGCGGTCTGCGGCGCGTCTCCTACGACACCGATGACAACGGGCTTTTCATCCCTGAATACGTCAACGTGTTCGGCGTGCCGCTGTCGATCAGCCAGAATGTCGGCGATGCTGGAGAAGCGCCGCCCCCACCCAAGCCCAGCACGCAGATCGAGGTTCTTCCCGACCGTGGCGCGCTGGAGATCCGTTGGCCGAACGTGCTGCGGATTGAAACGGTGGTGCGGCCGACTCTCACGGTGGATTGGACTCGGGTGGAGGCTCTTCAGCTGAACCCAGCGGCAACCCCGATTTCTACCGATCTTGCTCCGGCGCTGGGCGGTGCCACTGACATGAGCAAGGTAACGCGTATCGACCTTGAAGCCCTTCCTGATGGCTTCCGGCTTCAGCGGTTGACCTTCCAAGCGGCGCGCAAGGGCTTTGCCGAGCTGCGTCAGAGCTTTAAGGGGACGGAGGGCTTTCTGGTTTTCCAGCTCATCCGGCTGGTTGAGCATTTCCTGACATCCAACCTGTTGGATATCCCGTCGCTGTTCCATCAGGACCCGTTGAGGAAACGTATTCTGGTCGCGCTCAACATCGATCTCGTTGTCCAGCATCTGTTGCGCTACGTCCGGGAGCAGAACACGACGAAGCTGGAACCGATCTATGACGAGGAGAACCCCATCGGTTCAACGGCACAGATGCGGACTTGGTACACGACCAAACCGGCCACCCCGACGGTCAAATCCCACATCAGCCATGTTGTCGGCGACTCGGCATGGGAGCAATACGCGGCCAACGCCTTTGAGAGAAGCCCCAACGTGATTGCCTATGCCAAGAACGATCACCTTGGCTTCCAAGTTCATTACCTGTGGGCTGGTTCCCGACGGCGCTACATCCCCGACTTCATCGTCAGGTTGTCAAACGGCAAGACGCTGGCCCTGGAGATCAAGGGCGAAGACAGCCCGCAGAACCGTGCCAAGCGCGACGCGCTGGACGAGTGGGTGAAGGCGGTGAACGCCGCCGGCGGGTTCGGGGAATGGGTTTGGGGAGTGGCGTTTCGACCGGAGGAAGTGCATGATGTTATCGCAGGTATTTGATAGGCCCTCTATATTAGTCCAGTATAGGTATTTCCATTAAATTGAATACGCAGCAAGGTAAAGCCTGCTTGATATAATCCATAATTTTGGAAGATATTCATGGCAGGCTTTCATTGCCTGAATCAAACTACTTTTGAAAAATATTCCTTCAAGAGTGTTTGGTTCCTAAATAGACGATTAAGGAAGAAAAACAGGACGCAAGTTCCATCATCAAGAAAAAACGGCAATGATGAGTTGTCAATCTTGAATGTTTTATATCGAGTTCTTGCCTCCCCCTTTTGGTGGGGGTTCTTTTCCCTAACAGAAAACTCGTCTATCGTATAGAAAAAATACTCATGATCAAGATGGTTTATGATATATTTGCCCCCAATTTTTGAATACTGCAAGTGAAGACCTTGAGTAACAATGCAATCATCATGAACTTCAAAGTTGCTGCATATCTCTTCAAATGTAATTTCTCCTTCTGATATCACGACCCAAAGATTGTCATAATTATCTGGAGAGTACAGTTTTGAGATTTCGGGCGACCCGAGGTCAGAAAGTGAAAATATCTTCCCAAACTCAAGCTCTTCCATGATAATGGAATTATTCGGAATTTTATCTGCTACATAGTGACTGTCTACACGAAACGCGACATCCACTATAGCACCAATGTCTTTAAGTTCCTTAATAAAAAGTACTATTGAATTCTCCACGCCTTTTATAAGTATGTGTGTATCAAGAGTCTTGTCATAAAGCTTTGACTGTGTGCTTGGCTTTATCTCAAATCTGCTTCCAGTAGATATAAGCCCATATTTATTGTATTGCATATCATCATTCAAATCTATTCCTTTAGATTTATAATATTCCTCAAGAAAATTTATCCTAGGGTCATCAAATGCCGGCACCATGTAAGAACAAAAATCCTTATACATCATGTTAACTATCTCAAAATGGAAAAGTTCGTCATCCGTCAAAATCCGACCAGATTGATGGAAAATATCCTTCAAGATTTGGTAATCTTCGCATATATATGATTTCATTGAATCAAATGAAATATTTTCTAATTTGTTATTTGATCTCACGATATATGATAAGGATATGTAGTCAAACATATTATGATCTAAATTTTTCTTGAAGCGTTCCATTGATGCCGATCTTTCGTCGAGAATTTTTTCCTTATATCTTTTGATAATAAGATCTTTTATAAAATCTTCTTTAGTTATGCCCCACACAAAAGCCATAAGATCAGAGCTAATTCTTTCATCTCCGTTAATATACAATCCATTTAGATAACCAAATTGGAAATTTCTATAATATTTATTAGATGTTAGGGATTCAATCGCAAAATTTCTTTCCTCTCTGAATATAGATTCAAATATACTGCTAATATCTATATTAGACTTTTGGCGGATAAGGATATCTTTAAGGGCAACATACAGGTTTTTCATTTAATTACTCCTTGGTCTTTCTGAGATATTAGGGGCTTTAGATCTCTTTGATCTGTTCAACCGACATAAGTTGTGCGACCGCAAAACTAATACCGGACGGACCAGTGACATTTTAGACGAGCATATCAAAAATAGCATGTATACGCCATCTGGAACCACGCTCATCACCGCGTCGAGGATAGAGCTATTAGGTAAGACGAAAACAAGGTACGGTCACTTACGTAATCGCTTACATTTCTTGATGCTCTTTCCTATATTTTATATATTTCAATATATTATGATGGAAATTAATAAGCTTCCCAAGCTTACGACGAGGGTTCGATTCCCTTCACCCGCTCCAAAAAATCTCCCAGAAAAATCAACAGATTGCGCAAGCTCCTAGGTTCTAAGGCCGAAAATCCCTTAGAATTTCTGGACCAGATTGGACCACGCAGGTCCAACGCACGCGGTCCAACGGGGGCAGCATGGCGACCATCGACAAACGCGGTGAGTACCAGTGGCGCGCGTGCGGCGCGACGGTAAGAGCCTGACCAAGACGTTTGAGACCTTCGAGGCTGCCCAGGCGTGGGCTTTGAGCCTTGAGGGCAAGATCGTCGGTGACGAATACCAGGACCGCCGGAAAGCGCAGGGCACCACCCTCGCCCAGGCCTGCGACTGGATGATCGCCAATCTCAACCGGCGGCAGGGTGGAGGTGCCCTGAGCCGCCGGAGCGGGCGCTGACGATGCAACAGCTCGCCACCATCATCAATCGAACCCGTGAGTTCACCCCCAACGGCGCCAAGGTTCCCGGACGGGATCACCTGTTCATGTTCATCCTGGTGGGGATCGCCACCTGGGCGCGGCCGGACGCGATCTTCGACCTCACCAGGGATCAGGTGAACTTTGACTCTCGACGGATCGCCCTGAACCCGGAGGGGCGGGGGCAGACCAAGAAGTACCGGCCGGTCGTCGCGATGCCGGACTTCATCACCGAGTTCCTGAAGCACGCGGACCACCAGATCGTGAACTATTGCGGTCGGAAGGTCGCCTCGGTGCGCGGGTTCTTCCAGGACCTTCAGGGCACGCAAGGTTTGCCTGACTGGCTCCAGGCGAAGTCGATCCGCCACACCATGGCGAAGCACGCCCGCGCCGCCGGGGTGGACGACTGGCACGTCTCCGGTCAGCTCGGCCACCGCAAGCCCGGTCGCTCGACGACCGAAATCTACGCCAAATACGACCCGTCCTACCTGTCGGAGACCCGGCAATTCACGGACGATTTCGTGCGCCAGCTTCAGAAGCTGGTCCGACCGTCGCTGGGCGTGGACAGATGAACCGGCGTACCCAAAGCGCGCTGCGTATCCCGTGCGTATCCCAAGCCAAATATGCAGCCACTGGCCGAAAAGAGAAAAGGCCAGCAACCCCTTGGGATTGCTGGCCTTTATTTGGTGGAGCCAAGGAGGATCGAACTCCTGACCTCTACAATGCCATTGTAGCGCTCTCCCAGCTGAGCTATGGCCCCTTTGTCTCTGGGAGCCGGTCGTTTCCAACCGGCGTCGGTGGAGCGGGATAATAGTCAGGACGCCGGGCGATGCAAGCGGAAAATTCCGGGGGCATCGCTTTTTTGTCCGGCCTCCGCCAGCGGCCCGCGCCACCGGCGGGCGCGCGTCAGCGCTCCTCCTCGTCCTCGCCGTCGACCACGACCTCGTCCATGTCGTCTTCGCCCAGTTCGGAGGTGTCTTCGATCAGGACGTCGTCCTCATCCTCGACCGCGTCGGCGGCGTCGTCGATGTCGTCGACCGACACGTCGTCCTCAACGCCCTCCAGCTCGGCGGCCTCGGCGTCCTCAACCTCGACCTCATCCTCCTCGACGACGACGACCTTCTTGGTGTCGTCCGCCGGGGCCGGGCGGGCCTTGCGGGACTTCAGCAACGCTTCGGGGTCGAATTGCGCGCCGCAGCTCGGGCAGACCGGCGGATCCTTGCGCATGTCGTAATAGCGAGCGCCACAGCTCGGGCAGATGCGCTTGACGCCCCATTCGGGTTTGGCCACGCCACGTCCTCCGTCACAGAAAAAATCAGGAAAGCTCAAGTTGCGCCCTTTGCCACGCGGCACGGCGCTTGTCAAAAAAAACCTGCGACGCGGCGCACAAGTGGGAAGATCATGCCCGAATCCGCGCCCCAATCCACCGGAAACCGCACCGCGCTCGCGTCGCGTGCGGGCCTGTGCTAGGTACACGGCCAATGGCTTTGCGCCCATATCGTTTCGCCCGTATCACTTCATGCCCGAGGGTTTCCCATGTCGCAGGTCAAACCGCTGCGTTCCTCGTTTTCCGGCCCGCTCGTCGGCACCGTCCAGGTGCCGGGCGACAAGTCGATCTCGCACCGGTCGCTGATGCTGGGGGCCATCGCCGTCGGGGAAACCGTGATCCATGGCCTGTTGGAAGGCGAAGACGTGCTGCACACCGCCGCCGCCATGCGGCTGCTCGGCGCGCAGGCCGACCGCGACTCCGATGGGGTGTGGCGCGTGCGCGGCGTCGGGCTGGGCGCGTTGCAGGAACCGGCCCAGGTGCTGGACATGGGCAACAGCGGAACCGCCGCGCGGCTGCTGATGGGTCTGGTCGCCGCCCACCCGATCACCTGCGTGTTCACCGGCGACGCCTCGCTGAACAAGCGCCCGATGGCGCGCGTGACCAAGCCGCTGGAACAGATGGGCGCGCGCTTCGTCGGGCGGTCGGGCGGTCGGCTGCCGCTGACCGTGGTCGGCAGCGACCAATTGGTGCCGATCACCTACCGGCTGCCGGTGGCGTCGGCCCAGGTGAAATCGGCCATCCTGCTGGCCGGCCTGAACACCCCCGGCACCACCACGGTGATCGAGGCGGAACCCACCCGCGACCACACCGAAACCATGCTGCGGCATTTCGGCGCGACGGTGACGACCGAGCGGCAGGAGGACGGCGCGCTGGCCGTCACCGTCACCGGCCAGCCGGAATTGACCGGGCGCAGCATCCATGTGCCCGCCGATCCCAGCTCCGCCGCCTTCCCGCTGGTGGCCGCGCTGCTGCGCCCCGGCTCGGAGATCGTGTTGAAGGACGTCGGCATGAACCCCCGCCGCACCGGCCTGTACGACACGCTGATCGAGATGGGGGCCGACATCACCTTTGAAAACCAGCGCGACGAAGCCGGGGAGCCGGTGGCCGACCTGCGGGTGAAGCACAGCCGCCTGCGCGGCGTGGTGGTCCCCGCCGACCGCGCCCCCAGCATGATCGACGAATACCCGGTGCTCGCCGCCGCCGCCGCCTGCGCGGAAGGGACCACGGTGATGCTGGGGCTGAAGGAGC
Source organism: Azospirillum griseum (assembly GCF_003966125.1). Taxonomy (GTDB): domain Bacteria; phylum Pseudomonadota; class Alphaproteobacteria; order Azospirillales; family Azospirillaceae; genus Azospirillum; species Azospirillum griseum. The sequence continues at coordinate 101,608 of NZ_RXMA01000019.1, read as the reverse complement.
TGCGGGTGAAGGAAAGCGACCGTCTGGCCATGGTCGCCGACGGGCTGGCCGCCTGCGGCGTGTCGCGCGAGGTCGGGGCCGACGACAGCCTGACCGTGCACGGGACCGGCGAACCGCCCAAGGGCGGCGCGCTGATCGCCACCGCGATGGACCACCGCATCGCCATGAGCTTCCTGGTGCTCGGCACCGCTTCGGCCGAACCGATCCAGGTCGATGACGGGGCCTTCATCGAAACCAGTTTCCCCGGCTTCGTGGAGCTGATGAACGGGCTGGGCGCGAAAATTTCGGAGGCCTGACCGCCATGACCACCCCCATCGTTGTCGCCATCGACGGCCCGGCGGCCAGCGGCAAGGGCACATTGTCGCAACGCGTCGCCCAGGCCTTTGGGTTCGCCCATCTCGACACCGGGGTGCTGTACCGCGCCGTCGGCCTGTCGGTGCTGCGGGCGGGTGGCGATCCTGCCGACACCGCAGCGGCGGCGCAGGCGGCCTTGGCGCTGACCCCCGACCACCCGATCCTGCGCGAGGTGGAGCTGCGCACCGACGAGGCGGCGCAGGCCGCCAGCAAGGTGGCGGCGGTCCCGGAGGTGCGGGCGGCCCTGCTGGATTTCCAGCGCCGCTTCACCCAACACCCCCCCGGCGGCGCGCCGGGGTCGGTGCTGGACGGGCGGGACATCGGCACCGTGGTGTGCCCCGACGCCAGCGCCAAGCTGTTCGTCACCGCCTCGCTGGAGGTGCGGGCGGAGCGGCGACTCAAGGAGTTGCGGACTCGGGGGATTCCGGCTATACCGTCCGACGTCCTGGAGGACATGAAGGCTCGTGATGCGCGTGACAGCCAGAGAGCGGTGGCCCCGCTCCGTCCGGCTGTTGACGCTTTTGTGCTTGATACTTCCGCTCTCAGCGCCGACGAGGTGTTTGATCAGGCGGTGGCTTACATCGGCTCGAAAACCGGACTGCGGCCTGCGGCCTGACCGCTGGGCTTGGGTCGCGGGGCGGGCGGGTCGAACGCTCTCCACGGAAAACCATCAACCCAAGTCGCCGGGCGTGGTGCCCGGCGCGGCGGTTTTGTGAGGGTCGCGCCCATTTTGCCGTGGGCATGGCCGAAGCGGAGCCGCTTTTGCGCCACCTTTAGGAGTTTCAATGGCACAAGCACAGGCCCGGACGGTCGAAAAGGAAAGCTTTGCGGCTCTGTTGGAAGAGTCGCTCGGCGCCGCCGACTCGCTGGAAGGCACCGTCGTCAAGGGGCGCGTGGTCGCTGTCGAGAACGACATGGTCACGATCGACGTCGGTCTGAAGTCGGAAGGCCGCGTCGCGCTGAAGGAATTCGCCGTCGCCGGGCAGGCTCCCGAGCTGAAGGCCGGTGACACGGTCGAAGTCTACCTGGAGCGCATGGAAGACAAGAACGGCGAAGCGATGCTGAGCCGTGAGAAGGCCAAGCGCGAAGAAGCCTGGGCGCTGTTGGAGAAGTCCTTCACCGACCAGAGCCGCGTCACCGGCGTCATCTTCGGTCGCGTCAAGGGCGGCTTCACCGTCGACCTGTCGGGCGCGGTTGCCTTCCTGCCCGGCTCGCAGGTTGACATCCGTCCGGTCCGCGACATCTCGCCGCTGCTGGGCACGCCGCAGCCCTTCCAGATCCTCAAGATGGACCGTTCGCGCGGCAACATCGTTGTCTCGCGCCGCGCCGTGCTCGAAGAGAGCCGTGCGGAGGCCCGTTCGGAGCTGGTGGCCAACCTCAAGGAAGGCCAGATTCTCCAGGGTGTGGTCAAGAACATCACCGACTACGGCGCGTTCGTGGATCTGGGTGGCGTCGATGGCCTGCTGCACGTCACCGACATCGCGTGGCGCCGCATCAACCATCCGTCGGAAGCCCTGCAGATCGGCCAGACCGTCACGGTCCAGGTCATCCGCTTCAACCCGGAAACCCAGCGCATCAGCCTGGGCATGAAGCAACTGGAAGCCGATCCGTGGGAAGGCGTCGAAGCCAAGTACCCGGTCAGCGCCAAGTTCAAGGGCCGCGTCACCAACATCACCGACTACGGCGCCTTCGTGGAGCTGGAGCCGGGGATCGAGGGCCTGGTCCACGTGTCCGAAATGTCCTGGACCAAGAAGAACGTCCATCCGGGCAAGATCGTGTCGACCTCGCAAGAAGTCGAAGTCATGGTCCTGGACGTCGATCCGCAGAAGCGCCGCATCAGCCTCGGCCTCAAGCAGTGCCTGGACAACCCGTGGGAAACCTTCACGGACAAGTTCGGCGCGGGCACCGAGCTGGAAGGCGAAGTCAAGAACATCACCGAATTCGGTCTGTTCGTTGGCCTGCCGGGCGACATCGACGGCATGGTCCACATGTCGGATCTCGACTGGAACAAGTCGGGTGAAGAGGCGATCGCCGAGTACAAGAAGGGCGACCGCGTCAAGGTCAAGGTCCTCGACGTCGACGTCGAGAAGGAGCGCATCAGCCTCGGCATCAAGCAGCTCGCGAACGATCCGTTCGAAGCCGCCACCGCCGGTCTGAAGAAGAACGAGGTCGTCACCTGCACCGTGACCCAGGTCACGGACGGCGGCATCGAAGTGTCCGTTGGCGAGGGCTACACCGGCTTCATCCGCAAGTCGGACCTGTCCCGCGAGCGTTCCGAACAGCGCCCCGAGCGTTTCGCCGTTGGCGAAAAGATCGACGCCAAGGTCACGCAGATCGACCGTGGTTCGCGCCGCATCTCGCTGTCCATCAAGGCCCGCGAGATGGAAGAAGAGAAGCAGGCGATGGCCGAGTACGGTTCGTCCGACTCGGGTGCGTCGCTGGGCGACATCCTGGGCGCCGCGCTGAAGCGCAAGCAGCAGCACGACGAGTGATCGGATCGGCGGCGATCCCGTTTCCCGCGCCTGGGCGCGGCGTGACGGGATCGCCCCGCCCCCGTCACGCCGGGTTATGAGACGAAAAGGCCGCTGCCCATCCGGGACAGCGGCCTTTTTGCTGCCGCGCGCCCGGCCTGCGCCCAGCGCGGCGAAAGTTCGAAGACCGAACCGATGAGGATTGAAGCGGCGGCGTTGCCCAGGTAGTTTTGACCAGCGGGCGACGCTGACACACAACCACCGGGATCGCCATGCCGAACCGTTCTGCACCCTCGGACACTCCTGGCCCGGCCAAACCCGCCGCATCCCTGCCCATTCTGGTGGTGGACGCCGCGCCAACCCTGATGGCGCTGGCCACCGAGGCGCTGGCCACCCTGACGGTGGAGGGGGCCGCTGTCCGGTTGATCGCCGCACACAGCAGCGCCGACGCGCAACAGGCGCTCTACGATCACCCGGACATCGCCCTCATCCTGATCGATCCGGCCCTGGGCGGCGGGGCTGATGATGCGCGCGTCGGGCTGGACCTGATCGCGCACATCCGCACCGACATGGGCAACCAGCGCACCCGCATCGTCCTGTGCACCGAACATCCGGAAGCGCTGGGTGATGACGCCCTGCCCGCCACCCACGACGTCAGCGATTGCCGCGCCAAGGCCGATCTGACGCCGCGCGCCCTGCGCGCCGCCGTGGCCGGGCAATTGCGCGCCTTCGCCAGCCTTCAGGCGCTGGCCGCCGGACGCAAGGATTTGGCCCGCATGCTGGTGGCGACCACCGGCCTGTTGGAGATGCGCACGCCCGACACCCTGTTTCCCGCCATCCTGCCCCGCGTCGTCGGCCTGTTGGGGATGGGGCGGCACGCTCTGCTGTGCGTGCAGGGCGACACCCAGCCGCGCGACCGCAAGATCCGCGTGCGCGCCTGCATCGGGCGCTTTGCCGCCTGGAAGGACGCCGATCTGGCCAATGTGGGCGAACCGGCCATCGAAGCGGCGCTGGCCCGGCTGTCGCCCAGCAGCGAAACCATCATCGAGGATGGCTTCTGCGCCCTGCGCCTGCGCGCCCGTGGCGGCATCACCGGCATGATCTATGTCGAAGGCCAGCGCGACAGCGGTGCCCGTGAATGGCAGTTGCTGGAGCTGTTCCGCAACAAATGCGCCATCGCCTTTGAAAACGCCCTGCTGTTCGAAGAGCTGAACATCGCGCAAAAGGCCACGGTTCTGGCGATGGCCTCCTTGGCCGAATACAAGGACAACGCCGCTCCCGGCCATTTGCAGCGCATCGAACGTCTGGTCGGCGACACCGCGCGCGAATTGCACGCCCGTGGCCAGTTCCGCGACGAGCTGGACGCCGATTGCCTGGACCGCGTCGGCCTCGCCGCCATCCTGCACGATGTCGGGATGCTCAGCATTTCCGAAGAAACGCTGGGCATGCCGGGGGAATTGGGCGGCAACGACATGATCGCGGTGCGCCGCCACACCGAGGTCGGCCACCGCATCCTCAGCGCGGCGGCGGCCCCGCTGCGCGGTCGTTCGCTGTTGGCGATGGCGGCGGAGATCGCCCGTTACCACCACGAACGCTTTGACGGGTCGGGCTATGTCGAAGGCTTGGCGGGCGACGCCATCCCCATCGCCGCCCGCATCACCGCCGTCGCCGACGTGTTCGACGCGCTGATCACCGAACGCCCCTATCGCGGGGCCTGGACGCTGGACGAGGCGGTCGACTGGATCGCCGCCAAGGCGGGGGAGGAGTTCGACCCCCGTGTGGTGGACGCCTTCCTGGCCGTGATCCGCCGCCTGCGCGCCACCGAACCCGATTGGTTCCCCAAGGCCGGGGGCGGCAACGGTGTGCTGGGCGGCTTGTTGGGGCGCAAGCTGCGCGGCCTGTTCGGACGCCGCCCCGTGTCACCGTAAGCGTCGCCGCAAACGCGCGTGTGGGGTGACGGGCCGCCTCTTCTCTCGGCTTGGCGAATCTGGTAGATCCCGCGTCGCGCGGGGCGCTCGCATTCACGCGGGTTTGCTCCGGTCATCCGCGCCCGTATTGCCACGGGTCGCCCATCCGGGAATCGTGAACATGATCTGGCTTTCCGCCTACATCGGCAGCATCCTTGCCATCAACTACGCCTTCAGCCTGTTTCCCCATCTGGATCTCGTCTGGTCCTGCTGGGTTGGTCTGATTTTCGTTCTGCGCGACATGGTGCAGGTCCGTTTCGGCCATTGGGCGCTGGCCGCCATGCTGGCCGGGACCGTGCTGTCCTATCTGCTGGCGGACCCCTTCGTCGCCACCGCCAGCGTCGCCGCCTTCGCCGTGTCGGAACTGATCGACTGGCTGGTCTTCACCGTCACCAAGCGCCCGCTGCGCGATCGCCTGTGGCTGAGCGCGGCCCTGTCGGTGCCGGTGGACACCGCGCTGTTCTTCGGCATGCTGGGGGTGTGGGATCCCGGCGTGTGGGCCGCCAGCCTGGCGTCGAAGCTGGTGGGCGTGTCGGCGGTGTGGGCGCTGATGCGCGCGCGCGAAGGCCGGATCGCCGTCCCCGCCTGATCGCCAGCGCTTTGCCAAAGCGAACCGCAAGGGCACAAAAAAGCCCCCGCCCTGTTGGGCCGGGGGCTTTTTTCATGCCCTGGGAAGCGCGCCGAACGGCCAGCCTCAGCGACGCGGACCACCACCGGCGGGCTTGGAGGCGTACCACCAATCACCGATCAACGCGCCCGCCGCCGCCCCGATGAGCGTCGAGAAGGGGCCATGCGCCAGCGCGCCGACGCCAACACCCCCCGCCGCCATGCCGACGCCAATCGCCAACGCCTGACCGGGCGGCAGACCGAACACGGTCGGAGAGGCCGCAGCCACAGGGGCCGGGGCCGCCGGGGCGGAAACCGCAGGGGCTGGAGCCGCCGCCGTTGGCGCAGCCGGGGTTGTTGGCACAGCCGGAGCCGGTGTTGCCGCCGGAGCGGGAGCGGCGGGGGCTGGGGCAGCCGTCTGCGCCTGAACGCTCAGGGGGGCGACCGCCAGAAGCGTGGCAACCGCCAGCAGACCGATTTTGCGCATCACACAATCTCCACGCGGAAGGATGGGAGCCTCATCATGACACCGCAACGCGAGCACCGCCACATCGGCGCGGCCCCGGCGTGTCTCCGCCGGTCCATCGACGTGTCCCCCGAGGGACTCAACCGGTGGCCTCAGCCGATGACGTGAGCGGCCAGCACCTCGGACGCCAACAGCCCCGGATTGATCGGTTTGGAAATCACCCGGGTCACGCCCAGCCGTTCGAACACGGCGGCGGTCATGTGGGCGGGGACCTTCTCGTCCACCGCCGACAGAACGATGATCTGGGCGTGCGGGCGCAGGTTGCGCGCCGCCTGGATCAGTTCGAATCCGTCATGCTCCGGCATGATGATGTCGGTGACGATCACGTCGAAATCCTGCAACGACAACACCTCGATGGCGGCCAGCGCCCCATCGCACATGACGATCTCGTGCCCGTCCTTCGCCAGGATCGCGCGCACCAGATTGCGCGTCACCGGATCGTCATCGACCACCAGAACCTTCGCCATCCGCCCCATACCCCTGCTGCGCGGCCAAACCGCATAAGCTTAATAGCAGATGCGCAAACAACCAATGCGGAAAGATCCCGATCGCCCACACCGCAACGCCCGCGCGTCAGCGGTCGGCCAAGGCCAGCTTGGCCCCCAACGCCGCGAACGCCCCGGCAAAGACCCGCCGCATCCAGGTCAGCGCCTGCGGACGAGACACCACATGGGTGCGGACAGCGGCGGCGCACAGCCCATAGACGGCAAAAACACCGAACGTGATCAGCATGAACACGCCGCTGAGTTCCAGCATCCGCGCCAGGGGCTGGTCGGCCCCATCGGGCACGAATTGCGGCAGGAAGGCCAGGAAGAAGATCGACAGTTTGGGGTTGAGGATGTTGATGAGCACCGCCGACAGGATCACCTGCGCGTCGCTGCGGGGGCTGTGGTCCGGCTCCACCGTCAGCGCGCCATGGTCGCGCAGCGTCACCCAGGCCATGCAGAGCAGATAGAGCACACCCAGATATTTCAGGATCTGGAAGGCCAGCGCGCTGGCGTGCAGCACCGCCGCCACCCCCAATATCGCCGCCGCCATGTGCGGGACGATGCCGATGGTGCAGCCAAACGCCGCAACCAGGCTGGCCCGCGACCCGCGCGACAGGCCCGCCGCCAGCGTGAACAGAACCCCGGTGCCGGGCGACGCGGCCACGATCAGGGAGGTCAACAGGAACTCAACGCCCATGGCCAACGCGCTCCCGCTTCCGGTGACTCCACCCAGGGTGCCCGCGATACCCCTGCCCTGTCCAGCGTGGACGCGGGACGCGCGCGCTGCACGCTTGACAGCGCGCGCGTCCCGGCGCTTTCTGCCCCGCATCCAGGCCCGCCGCCCGGGCCGACCGCCTTCGGAACCCGTGCCATGCCCCTCGACGATTTGACCGACGCCGCGCTGACCGCCGACACCAGCCTCGCCACGCTCGACCGGATGGATCCCTCCGCCCGTCCGCGTCTGGCCCTGCTGCACCCGGTGTTCGCCATGGCGGACGCGCTGCCGGGCGAGGCCAGCCTCGGCGCGGTGGCCGACGCCATCGGCCTGCCGGTCGCCGCCCTGCTGGCGACGGCGGGCGGGGCGATCCGGGTGGAGGCACCGGCGGGCGGCTGCGGCTGCTCCTGCTCCACCCACTGACCCCCGCCTCACCGACCCGCGCGTCGGCGGGGATGCTCAGCGGCTGAAGCCCATCTCCCGCAGCGCCTGGACCACCTCCGCCGACTCGAGCAACGCGATGAAGCGCCGCACCGCCGGACGGTCGCGGCGACTCGTGGGCAACACAAAATCATAGTGTTCCTCGCGCAGCGGCAGGAACCCCAAGCCGTAGAGCGACGCCGCGCTGGAGATCGCCACCCCCCAATCCGCCCGCCCCTGCGCCACCGCCACGGCGACGGCGTTGTGCGATTTCGCCTGCGTCCAATAGCCGGTTGGGCGGACACCGCCCAGCAGCCGGTCGGTCAGAATGCGGGTCCCGCTGCCCGCGTTGCGGTTGATCAGGATGCAGTCGGCCTGCCCGGCCACCCCGGCCAACGCCTCCTCCGCTGTCTTTCCCGCGAATCGCCCATCGCCCGGACGGAACAGGATGCCCTGCATCCGGCGATAGCCGGGAACAAGCTCCAGCCCTGGCGACAGGAACGGCGTGTTGTAGGCACCGGTCGCCGCGTCCATCAGATGGATCGGGGCCAGATCGCATTCGCCGCGCCGCGCCGCCGCCAGCCCGCCGCTGGACCCGACGTTCAACGCCTTCACCGTCATCCCATCGGCGATCAGGCGGCCCAGAACCGCGTTCAGGCCCAAACACTGGCTGCCGACCACGATCAGATCCGCCGGGGCCAGCGACCGCCCCAGCAACTGGACCGACACCGGGGTTCCGGCCTCCACCGCTTCGGCCTGCGCGTCGATGGCAAGGAAACCGTCGGCGTGGCTGAAGGCCGTGACGGCACCCGATCCCTTCGACAGCGGGTAGGCGGCCAACCCGTCGGCCTCCGCGCCGTCCGCGCCCTGCACCAGCGACACCATGACGTATTCGGTGCGCCCGCGCTCCGACCCCAACCGGACCGGCAGGGTGGCGGCGACCGCCTCCGTCGTCGCGGGCGGCAGCCCGGCCAGCGCGCGCAGAACCGGGGCGACAAAGCTGTGGAAGGTGAACATGGCGGAGGTTGGAAAGCCCGGCAACACCACCACCGGCTTGCCCGCCGTCACCGCCAGACAAAGCGGCTTGCCGGGTTTCAGCGCCACGCCATGGGCGACGATGCCCGGATCGGTCAGACGGGCGATCATCGCGTGCGACCGGTCCCCCGCCCCTTTCGAGGTGCCGCCCGACAGCAGCAGCGCGTCGCAGGCCAGCCCCTGGGCGATCAAACGGTCGAGCGATTCGTCGTCGTCCGCCGCGATGCCCAGCGCAACCGGCTCGCAGCCCAGTTCGGTGACGGCGGCGGCGAGGATGGCGGCGTTGGAATCATAAACCAGGCCGGGGCGGATCGGCTGGCCAGGAGCCACCAGCTCGTCGCCGGTGGACAGGATGGCGACGCGCGGGCGGCGGAAGACCGTCACCTCCGCCTGACCGATGGCGGCCAGCACGCCGATCTCGCGCGAGGTCAGGAGCTGCCCGCGCCGCAACACCACCTCCCCCCGGCCGATGTCGGACCCGGCGGCGGCGACAAAAGCCCCCGGCGTGGCCGCTTTGCCCACCACGAGCCACAGGCCGGTCTCGCCTGCCGCCGCCCCGGTTTCCTCGGTGTCGGTGTGTTCGACCATCACCACGGCGTCGGCCCCGCGCGGCATCATCCCGCCGGTGGCGATGACGGTGGCGGTTCCCGGTGCCACCGGGATCGTCGGCGTGCGCCCGGCGGCCAACACCTCGGCGTTCAGGCGCAGGCGGACGGGGGTGTCCTCCGTGGCGCCCGCCGTGTCGTCGGCGCGCACGGCAAAACCATCGACGACGGCGCGGTCGAAGCCCGGCACATCGACACCCGCCGTCGCGTCCTCTGCCAACACCCGGCCCAGCGCGGCGGCCAACGGAACCACATCGCGCCCGCGCGGGGTCAGATCGAGATGGCGGTGAAAGCGGGCGCGCGCCTCCTCGCCGCTGATCACGTCGAGAAACTGCTCCTGGCGGGCGGCCTGGGCCACGAAACGGCGGATGTCCTCGGTCGGCACGCGCGCACCCTCATCGCTCAAAGGCGGTCAAACGGAGCCGCATGCTAGCACAGCCGCCGACAGCGCCACCCCCTGCGTTGGTCGCACCCGCTCTTTGCCCATCACACCAGCATGTGAACCTGAACCGTGGCCCCCGCCGGGACCCCTTCGCTGTCCGCCGGGCACACGACCACGCCATCGGCGCGCGCCAACGCCGCCAAGCCCGGAACCACCGGGGACGCCACCGGCTCCACCCGATCACCACCCCGGCCATCGCCCCAGCCATCGCCCCAGCCATCGCCGATGAAGCGCACCCGGTGCAGATCGACGCTGCCGATCTCCGACACCAGCTTGCGGGCGGTCACGGCGGTCACGGCACGGCCCAACCCAGCCCCCACAAAATCCGTCACGCCCAGGCCCGCCCGCCGCCGCACCGCGCGCGCCCCCAACAGCGCGTAAGCCGACCAGCAGGCCATCGGCTCGCCGGGCAGCAGCAGCACCGGCACCGCCCCCACGGCCCCCAGCCCGGCGCTGTCGCCGGGGCGCAGGGCCACGCCGTGCCACGCGACCCGACCGGCGGCGGCCAGCGCCAGCGGGGCCACATCGTCCACCCCCACCCCGGTGCGTCCGGCGGTCAGAACCAGATCGGCCCCACCATCATCACAGGCCGCGCGCAGCGCGTCGGCCACCACCCGCCCGTCGGCGTCGGTGGAAACCGGCCCCAGCACGTCCGGAACGCCGCCATCGCGGCGGACCAGCGCGGCCAGCATCAGGCCCAGCGCCTCCCCCTCCCCGCCGCGCGGCCCACCCACCAGCAGAATGCGGACGCGCGGCGGCGGGTGCGCCGTGACCAGCCGCAGCCCAAGCCCCGCCAGCAGACCAAGATCGGACGGTCGGAGCACCCGGCCCACCGGCAGCGCACTGGCCCCCGCCGACAGGGCGGCGGCCCGCCGCTCCACACCGGCCCCCGGCGGGACCGCCTCGACCGCTTCGACACCGCCAGAGCTGCGCAGGAGCGCCTCCACCGGCAGCACCGCGTTGGTCCCGGGGGGCAGGGGATCGCCCGACGACAGGCCGTGCGCGCCGATCAAGGGAATGGGGGTATAACTCCCGGCCCCAAGGCTGTCGGCGGCGTCGATCGCCACCCCGTCGCGCGCCGCACGGTCGGCAGGGGGCCAATCCCCGGGGGCGATGACGGGCGCGGCCAGACACAGGCCGACCGCCCCGGCCAACGGAACCGGTCGGGGGGCCAGCGGCGGACAGGCGGCATCGATCCCGGCCTGCGCGTCGCGCAACGACACCCGGCGGGAAAAGCCGCGCCCGCGCGCGTCCTGAAAGACAAAGCCGGTCATGGATCCGTCCGTGCTGCGACTCCGTCCACGCCCCTGCGCGTCAACGGGCGGGAACCAGCGCGCCTTGCGCCCGGTTGCGCCCGCTGCGCTTGGCCTGATAGAGCAACTGATCGGCGGTTTGCGTCAGGGTGGCCGGGGCCACGTCCATGGTGGGAATGACCGTCGCCACCCCCAGGCTGATGGTGACGTGCGAGGCGACCAACGACTGGGCGTGCGGAATGGCGCTGTCCGCCACCGCGCTGCGCAGCCGTTCGGCCACCTGCATCGCCCCCTCGCCCTCCGTTTCCGGCAGCAGACAGACAAACTCCTCCCCACCGTAGCGGGCGACCAGATCGCCGGTGCGCTTCACCCGGTCGGCCAGCACCGCCGCCACCGCGCGCAGGCATTCGTCACCGGCCTGATGGCCGTAATGGTCGTTGTAGGTCTTGAAATGATCGACATCGAGGAGGATGAGCGACAGCGGTTGCCGCGAGCGCGCGCAGCGCCGCCATTCCCGCGCCATCGTCTCGTCGAAGCGGCGGCGGTTGGCGATGCCGGTCAGCCCATCCAGAAAGGACAGGCTGCGCAGCAGATCGGTTTGCCGTTTCAGCAGCAGATGGTTGCGCACCCGCGCCTTGACGATGGGCGGGCTGATCGGCTTGGTGATGAAGTCGATGGCCCCGACCTCCAGCCCGCGTGTCTCGTCCTCCACCTCGCTTTTGGCCGAGATGAAGATGATCGGGATGTCGTGGGTGGCGGGATCGGCCTTGATGCGGGCGCACACCTCGTACCCGTCCATCCCCGGCATCATGATGTCCAGCAGAACCAGATCGGGCAGCCGGGTCTGCACCAGATCCAGGGCCTTTTCGCCATCGGTGGCGAAATAGATGTCGTAGTCGTCCTTCAGAATCCGGCTGAGCACATGGACATTCGACGGAATGTCATCAACAACCAGGATCTTCGGGCGCGCGTCGGCCATGGGCGGTGTCAAACCGTGGGCAGGGAGACACCCAACTCTCGCGCAATCCGCTGCACGATGCCAAGCGCCCTTGGAAAGTCCAAACTGTCGATGGCGGCGGTCAGGCTCTTCATGGCGGAAGACTCGACCACCGGCGTCAACAGCGGTGCGAGTATAGCGAACTCCTCCGCCGCTGCGAAGTTACTGTCTTGCAACAATCTGACAAATTGCGCCAACTCCCTTTCCAGACGGGCAACATCATCGGACGACGACACCGCCGAGGGCGGTGGCACGGCGGCGGCCCCGGCGCGCTCCAGACGCCGGGCGGAGTCCAGAACGGCGGCCATTTCCACCCGCATGGTGGGGATCTGCGCCGCAACCCCGTCGGCGCTGCCCACATGGGCGGCGATCTGCACCGCATCCGCCGCCGCTGACAGGGTGCGCGCGCCGATGTTGCCCGCCAGACTTTTCAACTCGTGCCCCAACGCCTTGGCGCGCGGCAAATCGCCCCGCTCCAGCGCCGCCGCGATCTCCTCCACCGCGCCGCTGTAGGTTTTCGCAAAACTCTCGACGAAGCGGCGCAGCAGGGCGACGTCGCCATCAAAGCGGCTGAGGGCGTCGACCACATCCAACCCCGGCAAGGCATCGGGCAAGGCGTCGGGGTTTGGGGCCGGCGATGGAGAGGGGGACGCTGCCAATGACGGCCGACCGGGTCGCGCGGGCGGCGGTGCCGCGTCCCACCCGGGCCCCGGCTCCGCCCGCAACGGCGGACCGATCCAGCGCGTCAGCACCGTGAAAAGCTGTTCGATGTCGAACGGCTTGGGCACATGGTCGCTCATGCCGTGATCCAGGCAGCGTTGGCGGTCGGCGGGCAACGCGCTGGCGGTCATGGCGATGATCGGCAGGCGGTCGCCACCGGGAAAGCTGCGCATCGCGGCCGTCGCTTCGAATCCGTTCATGTCCGGCATGTGGACGTCCATCAGCACCGCGTCGAACCCCTGGGGGTTGTTGCGCAGCAAGGCCAGGGCGTGCCGACCATCCTCGGCGGTTTCCACGCGCGCGCCCGCGCGCTCCAGGATCTCGCGCGCAACGTCACGGCTGATGCCGTTGTCCTCCGCCAGCAGCAGGCGACGCCCCCGCAGCACCCGGCGGGCCGACCATTCCGCCGCCTCGGTGACAGTGGTCGCGGTGTCGGCGGTGGCCCCGACCGCCCGGTCGGCGGATGGGGCGCTCCCTTCGCCCCGGCCTTCCTGCCGGGCGTAGGCCACCGTCACCGCGTCCAGCAGGGTGGAGGCCGTGACCGGCTTCACCAGGAACCCCGCCACGCCGATCTCCTCGAATTGCGTGCCGACCCGCTCGCGCCCATAGCCGCTGATGACGATGATGATGGGCGCGCCGGTGGGATCATCGGCGCGGACACGGCGGGCGGCCTCCAGCCCGTCCATCTCCGGCATCTTCCAATCCATCAGGACCAGATCGTACGGATGGCCCGACCGGGTGGCGCGTTCGATCTCGTCCAGCGCCTCGCGCCCGTTGGCGCAGGCGGTCGCCGCCCAGCCAAAGGTTCCAGCGATCTCGGCCAGCACCGCGCGCGCGGTCGGGTGGTCGTCCACCACCAGCACCGACAGATCGCGCGGAACCGACCGCGCAACGGTTCGCGACGGCAGCGCCTCGCGCCGAACGCCGAAGCGGGCCTCGAAATGGAAATCGCTGCCCCGCCCCACCACGCTGTCCACATCCATGCGTCCGCCCATCAGCCCGACCAGCCGGGCGCAGATGGCCAGCCCCAGCCCGGTGCCGCCAAAGCGGCGGGTGGTGGAGGCGTCGCCCTGGCTGAAGGCCTGGAACAGCCGCTCCTTCTGCTCAGCGGAAATGCCAATGCCGCTGTCGCGCACGGAAAAGGACAGGATCACCCCGTCGTCCGTGTCGGCCCGCCGCTTGACCGCCACCACCACCTCGCCCCGGTCGGTGAATTTGATGGCGTTGCCCGCCAGATTGATCAGCACCTGCTGCAACCGCAACGGATCGCCGATCAGGCTCAACGGCACGTCGGGGGCCACCGAAAACAGCACCTCGATGTCCTTGTCCTGCGCGGCGGCCCCGATGATGACGCCCAGATTCTGCAACAGATCGTCCAGGCGGAAATCGACGCTTTCCAGCTCGATCCGCCCGGCCTCGACCTTCGAGAAATCCAGGATGTCGTTCAGGATGCCCAGCAGCGATTGCGCCGACACCCGCACCTTGCGCAGGTAATCGGCCTGCCGGTCCGACAGCGCGGTCTGCTGCAACAGATGGGTCAGGCCCAGGATGGCGTTCATCGGTGTGCGGATTTCGTGGCTCATGTTGGCCAGAAATTCGGTTTTGGCCCGGTTGGCGGTTTCGGCGGCCACACGGGCGCTCGTCATCGCCGCTTCGGCGCGCTTGCGTTCGGCGATCTCGTGGAACACCAGAACCGCCCCCTCGACCCGGCCATCCTCCAGCATCGGCGAGGCGGTGTATTCCACCGCCACGGCGTTGCCGTCCTTGGTCCAATAGGTGTCTTCCAGGCCCCGACGGATCTCGCCGGTCTGCAACACCGCCATCACCGGACATTCCATAAACGGGTACGGGGTTCCATCCGCGCGGGTGTGGTGGATGAGGGCGTGCAGGTTGCGGCCCAGCAGCTCCTCGTTCGAATACCCGGTCAGCACCGAAGCCGCCGGGTTGGCAAAGGTGACGATGCCGTTGCGGTCCACACCGCAAATGCTGTCGGAGGCCGAATGCAGGATCAGGTTCATCCGCCGATTGGCGTTGGCGAACGCCCGGTTGGCCTCCGCCAGACGGTTGGCGGTGCGGTCCAGGTCGGTGTTGGCGTCCGCCAGCCGCCGTTGACCGGCGTCCTCGCGCGTCAGGCTGCGGGCGGCGGCAAAGGCCAGACCGGCGCAGCAGAACACCGCCAGCGCCAGGAAGAGACCGCCGCGCACCGCGCGCTCCTCCCACACCGCCATCTCCGCCGCTTTGGACACGCCGACCAGAACGATCAGCGGCAGATTGGTCACGCGCTGGAAGGAGACGATGCGCGTGCCGCCTGACGTCGGGGCGGCGATTTCAAAGGTTTCCGAGGCGGAGTAGATGGCGCGGCGCAGCGCCTCCCGCACATCCTCCCCCACCAACGCCTCCGCCGCCGGAACGCGCAGCACCGGCTTTCCATCGGTGCGGAACACCGCGATGGTCGCCCCTGCGCCCAGTTCCAGGCTGTCGAACAATTGCTGGTAATAATCCAGATCGACGTTCGCCTGCACCACCGCCTGAAGCGGCCCCTTGTCCGGCACCCGCCGGGTGATGACGAAGGAGTCCTGGCCGGTGATCGGCCCGACGATCCGTTCCCCAACCTGGAACTCGGTTCCGTTGGCGTGAAGCGGGAAAAAGCCGCGATCCGACGCGTTGAAGGCTGGCGCGGGAAAGCCCCGGGTGGTCAGCAGGGTCCGGCCATCGGGGGCGTAAACCCAGGCCGCCGAGATCTCCGGCAGATTGTCGACCATCTGGCTCATCGATTGCCACATCGGGCGGTTGCCGGGCAACCCCTCCAGCCCGTACCGACCGATCTGCTCGATGATGCGGACCAGAGCCAGATCGCCGGTGGCCACCGTGCGGCGCAGATGCTCCTGCACCACCCGCGCGGCGTTCTGCACCCGCTCTTCGGCGTGGCGCAGGGTGTCCTCGTGATCGGTCCAGGTGTGGTAAACCCGCAGCGCCACGCCCAGCGCCACAATCAGCACCAGGGCGATCAACAGCAGCCGATGGGACCGGGAGCGGGACACGGGCGTCGGCTTGGTCACTGTCATGCTCTCGCTCATCATCGCCGCCGTCGGTCGGCCCCCACGCCGCGCCCATGCCGCAAAGTATGAGCGTCGGCGCACCGCAACGGCAAGTGGGATGATCCCGACCCCAACCAACCGTTCCGGCGGTCGGACGCGCTCAGGCGTCGCCCTTGCGCTTGCCGGTCAGCGCGGCGATGACGCCGTGGAAGGTGCGGACCTCCTGCTCCGTCATCTCCATGCGCTCCAGCGCGTTGCGCAGGGTGCGGACCATCGACGGGCGTTTTTCCGGGCTGGTGAAAAAGCCGGTGCGGTCCAGAGCGCCTTCCAGATGCTCGAAGAAATTGACCAGTTCGCCCTTGGTCGCCGGGCGGGTCGCGCCGAAATGGACGAAGCGGTCGGGCGGCAGATCGCCGGTCTGGAACCACTCATAGCCGATCAGCAGAACCGCTTGGGCCAGATTGAGCGAGGCGAAGGACGGGTTGAGCGGCACGGTGATGAGGGTCTGGGCCAAGGTCAGATCGTCGTTCACCAGCCCGGTGCGCTCCGGCCCGAACAGCACGCCCACCCGCTGCCCGGCGCTGTAGCGCGCCCGCATCTCCTCCGCCGCCACGCGCGGGGTGACGAAGCGCTGGATCATGTCGCGGGTGCGCACGGTGGTGGCGAACACCACCTCCAGATCGGCCACCGCCTCGGCCGTGCTGTCGTAAAGCCGGACGTTGTCGATGACCAGATCGGCCCCGGAGGCGCTGGCCCGCGCCTTCTCGTTCGGCCAGCCGTCGCGCGGGCGGACCAGACGCAGATCGGTCAGGCCGCAATTCAGCATCGCGCGGGCGCAGGCCCCGATGTTCTCGCCCATCTGGGGCTGGACCAGAATGACGGACGGGCCGCCCAGAACGGACGGCAGGGTGGGGTTTTGGCCGGAGGTCATCGGATCAAACGCTGTGTCTGGTGTCGCAAATGAGGGATGGCGGCGGATCAGCCGCGTTCGGGCTGATCGGCACCCGGGCCGTCCGTTGACGGGGTGGCGGGGGCGTCGCTGGCGCGCAAGCGGGCCTTCAGCTCCGCCACGTCGGCGAACAGGCGCTTGAGCCGGGCCAACCCCTTGTACTGCTCGAACGCGCGGGCGCGCGGCACGGCGGGGTAGCCCATATAGACCTCTTTGGCCGGGATGTCGGTGCCGACGCCGGAATTGGCCGCGACCACCGCGTCGTTGCCGATCTTCACATGGTCGGCCACCCCGACCTTGCCCGCCAGCACCACGCGGTCGCCGATGATCGTGC
The DNA here is from genome assembly GCF_003966125.1 of Azospirillum griseum. GTDB lineage: Bacteria > Pseudomonadota > Alphaproteobacteria > Azospirillales > Azospirillaceae > Azospirillum > Azospirillum griseum. The sequence continues at coordinate 84,688 of NZ_RXMA01000019.1, read as the reverse complement.
TGCCCGCGACACCGACATGGCCGCACAGCATGCAGTTGGTTCCGATCTGCACGTTGTGGCCGATCTGCACGAGGTTGTCGATCTTGGTCCCGCTGCCGATGCGGGTGGCGGTGACGGTTCCCCGGTCGATGGTCGCCCCGGCCCCGATCTCCACATCGTCGCCCAAAATCACGGTGCCGATGGAGTTGACCCGGCGGATCAGCACGTTGGTGCCGACCACGCGCCCGGTGGTCTTGGCCGATTCGACGCTGCCCGGCTCGGGCGTGACAAAGCTGAAGCCGTCGTTGCCGACCGCCGCGTTGGGGTGGATGATGCAGCGTTCGCCCAGCACCACCCGTTCGCCGATCCGCGCGCCGGGGTGCAGCAGGCTGCCCGCACCGATCACCGCGTCGGCCCCGACGGTGACGTGCGGCAGGATGACCACCCCCGCCCCGATCCGCGCGCGCGGCCCGACATAGGCAAAGGGCGCGATCGACACGCCATCGGCGATCTCCGCATCCGGCGCGACGTATGCCTGCGGGTGGACACCCGCCTCTGCGTGGACCGGGCGTTCGAACAGGTCGAGCAAACCGGCCATGGCGTAGCGCGGCCGCTTGACGATGATGCGCGCGGCCAGCCCCTCCGGCACCTCCGCCCCTTCGGCCACCACGGCGGCGCGCGCCCGGCTGCCGGGCAGCAGCGCCAGCAGATCCTTGTCCATGGCCAGCGCCAGATCCTCCGGCCCCTCGGCCTCCGACGGATGGACGGCGCGCCGGATCACGAGGGTGGCGTCGCCCTCAACCTGGGCACCCAACGCGGCGGCGATCTCGGCGATGTTCATGGCGGCGCAAGCTCCACAACAAAAAGACGGGCGCGGCGATCAGGACACACACGGCGCGCCGGGCGCGCCCTGCTTACCACGGTCGCCCCGCCGCTGGCGAGCCGTTCGGGCAGGCGCTCCCCGCTCCATCACTCCCCGGTCTGCAACAGCGCCCCGCGCACCCGCGCCCGGTGGAAACCGTACAGAAACACCCCGACCGCCACCGCCATATAGAGCGCGTTCAGCCCGACGGCCCAGGCCAGATGATCCCAGCGCATCGCCCCGTCATAGACCACCGCCCGCAGCCCTTCGAACACATGGGCGGACGGCAGCGCCCACGCCACCGCCTGCAACCAGCCGGGCAGGACCGCCACCGGGTAATAGACGGCGCTGACCGGGGCCAGCATGAAGGTGACGATCCAGGCCAGCCCCTCCGCCCCCATGCCATAGCGCAGGATCAGGGCGATGATGACCAGCCCCAGCGACCAGCCCATCAGGATCAGGTTGGCGAAGAACAGCAGCAGCGGCAGCCCCAGCCCGAACACCGAATAGCCGAAAAAGGGCAGCGCCAGCAGGGCGGCGGGGATCACCCCCAGCAGGGTGCGCAGCAGGCTCATCGCCATCAGCGACAGCAGCCATTCGCCGGGGCGCAACGGGCTGACGAACAGATGGCCCAGATTGCGCGACCACATTTCCTCCAGAAACGAGATCGACACCCCCAACTGCCCGCGAAACAGCACGTCCCACAGCAAAACCGCGCTGACCAGCACGCCGCCGCCCTGGGCCACCCAACCGCTCGACGTCGCCATGAACTGGTTGATGTAGCCCCACAGGATCATCTGCACGGTCGGCCAATAGGCCAGCTCCAGCAGGCGCGGCCAGGATCCGCGCAGAAGATACCAATAGCGCAACACCATCGCGCCGACCCGGCGCGGGGAGAAGGCGGGGGAAGCCACCACGTCAGTCCGCCGCATTCGCCCGCTCCGTCATGGGGGTTTCAGCCCGCGCGATGTCCAGGAACACCTCCTCCAGCGTGGCGCGGCCGTAGCGGGCGAGCAGGTCGGACGGCGCGCCCTGGTCGACCACCCGGCCCCGCCGCATCACCAGCACATCGTCGCACAGCCGTTCGACCTCCGGCATGTTGTGGGAGGCGAGCAGGATGGTGGCCCCGGTGCGGGCGCGGTACGCCTCCAGATAGCGGCGGATCCAATCCGCCGTGTCGGGGTCGAGCGAGGCCGTGGGTTCGTCCAGCAACAGCACCTCCGGCTCGTTCAGCAGCGCCTTGGCCAGGGCCACCCGTGTTTTCTGCCCGGCGGACAGACCGCCCGACGGACGATTGAGAAAACGCGCAAGGTCAAGCTGATCGGCCAGATCGCGGACGCGCTTTTTGACGCAGGTCAAACCGTAGAGGTGCCCATAAACGGTAAGGTTCTCCTGCACCGTCAATCGATGGGGCAACTCGACGTAGGGGGAGGAGAAGTTCATGCGCGCAAGCACGGCATGCCGATGGCGCGCCATGTCCACGCCCAGAATTTCCACCCGTCCCGCCGTCGGCAGCAACACCCCCAGCAGCATGGAGATGGTCGTCGTCTTTCCGGCCCCGTTGCCGCCCAACAACCCGGTGACGCTGCCGCGCGCCACCCGAAAGGACACCGCATCCACCGCCGTCACCGCCCCGCCGGGCGTGTCGAACCGTTTGGTCAGTGCCTCGACCGCAATGGCGGGGGGCCGAAGGGGGGAGGCATCGGCGGCGGATGGATCGGGCGGGCGCTGGGTCATGGGCACAGAATATGGTGGCCCCCGGCGCGAACGCCAGAGCCGCAAGCGCCGCCGCCACGCCGACACCCGCACAAAAACAGCGCCGCGACTCACGCGGCCGACCGAGGAAACGCCCCTGTGACCACGCTTGCCACCACCCTGACGGCCCCGCTGTCGCCCCCCACCTACGGATCCCACCCCGACGGGCGCATCACCCTGCGCACGCTGATCCTCATCCGCTGGGTGGCGATCCTGGGACAGATGGCGACGGTGGGGGTTGTGCAGGGCGTCTTGGGCTTTGCCCTGCCGCTGGGTCCGGTGCTGGCGACCATCAGCGCGTCGGTCCTGCTGAATCTGGTGGCGATGGCCCAGCGCGGCGGGCGGCTGCGCCTGCCCGACCGCGACGCCGCGCTCTATCTCAGTTACGACATGCTGCAACTGTCGCTGCTGCTGTATCTGACCGGCGGCCTGAGCAACCCGTTCTGCATCCTGCTGCTGGCCCCGATGACGGTGGGTGCCGCGATCCTGTCGCGCTACAGCACCGTGCTGCTGACCGGGCTGAACCTGAACTGCCTGACCGCGCTGGCGCTGTGGCACTTCCCCTTGCCGTGGGAGGAGCCGATCCGCTCGATGGCCCCGCTCTACGCCTTCGGCGTCTGGCTGGCGCTGTCGGTGTCGGCGGTGTTCATCGCGGGCTACGTCTTCCGCGTGGCGGCGGAGGCCCGCCGCTTCGCCGACGCGCTCGCCGCCTCGCAGGTGGCCTTGGCGCGCGAACAACGGCTGTCGTCGCTGGGCGCGCTCGCCGCCGCCGCCGCGCACGAGCTGGGATCGCCGCTGGGGACCATCGCCGTGGTGGCCAAGGAGTTGGCGCACGACCTGCCGCCCGACAGCCCCTACGCCGAGGACATCGGCCTGCTGCAAAGCCAGGTGATGCGCTGCCGCGAGATCCTGGCCGATCTGGCGCGCAAGCCGGAGGCCGACGGCGGCGACCCGTTCGAACGGCTGCCGTTGACCGCGCTGATCGAGGCCGCCGCCGCGCCGCACCGGCTGGGTCACATCGCCTTCGCCGTCGATCCCCATCCGGTGGGCGAAGCCGAGGAGCCGGTGTTCCGCCGCAGCCCGGAGATCATCCACGGCATCGGCAACTTCATCCAGAACGCCCACCAGTTCGCCCGCCAGCGGGTGACGGTCGCCGCCGCCTGGGACGGCCGGACCGTGACCGTCACCGTGATGGACGACGGCCCCGGCTTTCCCGCCCATCTGCTGGGCCGGATCGGCGAGCCGTATCTGTCGGTGCGCGGCGAACGCTCCAGCCAATCCAGCCACATGGGGCTTGGCATCTTCATCGCCCAGACGCTGCTGGAAAAAACCGGCGCGACGGTGCGTTACGAAAACAACAAGGGCGGTGGTGCCCGGATTTCCGTACGCTGGAAATCAATCAACAGCAAGAAAGAGGATTAACGGTGGAGAACGCCAAGACAACCGACGACGCGCTGTCGGGGGAAACCGTCAAACTCACCTTCACCGGCGACGTGACCCGCAGCCTTTTGATCGTTGACGACGACGCGCCCTTTCGCCTGCGACTGGCGCGCGCCATGGAAAAACGCGGCTTCAACGTGGTGGCCGTGGACAGCGTGCAGTTGGGGATCGAGGTGGCGCAGGAATCCGCCCCCGCCTTCGCCGTGGTCGATCTGCGGCTGGCCGACGGCAGCGGGCTGGACGTGGTGTCCGCCCTGCGCGACGCCCGGCCCGACGCCCGCATCGTCATGCTGACCGGCTATGGCAACATCGCCACGGCGGTGGCGGCGGTGAAGGCCGGGGCGGTCGATTACCTGCCCAAGCCCGCCGACGCCGACGCGGTGGAATCGGCGCTGCTGGCCGATGGCCGCCCCCTGCCCCAGCCGCCGGAAAACCCGATGTCCGCCGACCGCGTGCGCTGGGAACACATCCAGCGCGTGTTCGAGCAGTGCGAGCGCAACGTGTCGGAGACGGCGCGCCGCCTGAAGATGCACCGCCGCACGCTTCAGCGCATCCTAAACAAGCACGCCCCGCGCGGCTGACGCCCCCGGACTTGCGAAAGCGAACAGCCCGCCCGGAATCAACCGAGTGGACTGTTCGCATGGCCAGCGGGCGCGTTGCGTGTGACCCGGATCAGGCCGCGCGGTCATCCCCCGCACCGGTGTTCACCCCCAACAGGGTGTAGGCCGGGCAGGACCCCAAAAACGCGGTCAACAAGGGAACGACGCCGATCAGGCCCCACAGGCTTTGCGGCCCGACAACGGTCAGCGAAATCAGCACAAGCCCGACGATGGCGCGCAAGGCCCGGTCAACCGGGCCGACGTTGCGGCAGAACATGATGGCACCTCTCAGGTGGAAAGAACGCGGGATCGACTCCCGTCCTACGCCCTTTCCCCACCCCCGTCTGTGACGGAGTCACATGATTTCCTAATATTTTCCGGAACGCCTCAACCGTCTGCCAGGCCACCCAGCGCCGCCGCGTCGCGCAGATCGATCCGCCCGCGCGACAGCGCCAGCAAGCCGCGCCGCTCGAACTCCTTCAACTGGCGGCTGACCACCTCGCGCGCGGTCCCCAACTCGACCGCCAGCGCCTGATGGGTCATGGTCAGGCCGCCGTCGGCGTCGCGGTGGTCCAACAGGAAGCGGGCCAGACGCAGATCGACGCGGCCGAACGCCACCTCCTCCACCAGCGCCATCATCCCGGTCAGCCGGGTGCCGAAGGAGGCGAAGACGAAGTTGCGGAACACCGCCGACCGCGCGACCAGATCCTGGAACGGCCCGGCGGCCAGCGCCACCCCGTCCAGGTCGCTTTCGGCCACCGCCTCGGCGCTGTAATCGGCCTGGGTCAGCAGACAGGCGGTGGTGACGATGCAGGTCTCCCCCCGCGCCACCCGGTACAGCACGATCTCGCGCCCGCTGTCGGAGGTCATCTGCACCCGGACCGACCCATCCAGCACCATCAGGAAGGTGTGGCAGCGGTCGCCCGCCCGGAACAGCACCGCCCCGCGCGGGACCGCCACCCGCTGCCCGGCGGCGGTCAGCGCGGCCAACCCGTCGCGCTCCAACCCGGCCAACAACGGAAACGCGCTCAGCCAATCCGATCGGTCGAGCATGTCCTGTCCCCCATACCGCGCTTGCGGCCCCGCCGCTCACGCCACGCTTTTGCTCAGCGCCAGCCCCAGCACCGTGACGTTGGTCGCCAACGTCATCGCCATGCCCGGCGCGCGCCACAGCGGGTGCACCAGATAGCCGCCCCAGAACAGCAAACGGCCCAGACAGAACAGCCCCACCGCCAGCCGCGCCACGCCCAACTCACCCGGCGGTGACAGCGCCACCAGCGCGGCGAGCGCGGGCAGGAAGACCAGCGCCTGTTCCACGCTGTTGCTCAACACCCGTTGGTTGACGCGCTGAAAGGCCGATTCGGGATCGGTCAGCGGGTTGACGGCCCGGCTCCGTCCGCGCGCCAGGATGACGCCGCCAACCATGGCGAACAGGATCGCGGCGGGCCACAGCGCCAACCCGGCCCACACGGCAAAACGGTCCAGCGTGGGATCGGGGAGCGGAACACGACCGGCAAAAACAAAAAACGCGGCGGCGGTGAGGACCGCCACCGCGCCGTTGAGACCGGGGATGCGCGTGATGGACGAAACGGGCCGCGCGGGGGAGGGACGGTTCTCATCGGCCATGGCGATTGCGCCTCCCCCACCCGGTCGTCAGGGCGATCAGCCCAAACCCTTCTGGCCCATCTCCAGGAACTTTTCGCGGCGCTTGGCGCGCAGCGTCGCCCCGTCCAGCCCGTCCAGATCGCGCAGCGACTGTTCGATGGAATCGCCCAACGCCTTGACCATGCCAGCCGGGTCGCGGTGCGCGCCGCCGATGGGTTCCGGCACGACGCGGTCGATGACGCCCAGTTCCTTCAGGTCATGGCTGATGAGGCGCAGCGCAATCGCCGCCTCCCCCGCCATGTCGGAGCTGCGCCACAAGATCGACGCACAGCCTTCCGGCGAGATCACCGAATAGATGGCGTGCTCCAACATCAGGACACGGTCGGCGGTGGCGATGGCGATGGCCCCGCCCGACCCGCCTTCGCCGATCACTGAGGCGACCATCGGCACCTTCAACCGCAGACAGCGGGCGATGCTCGACGCGATGGCCTCCGCCTGCCCGCGCTCTTCCGCCTGCACGCCGGGGAAGGCCCCCGCCGTGTCGACCAGCGAGACGACCGGCAGGTTGAAGCGGTCGGCCAGATCCATCAGGCGTTGGGCCTTGCGGTAGCCCTCGGGCTTGGCCATGCCGAAATTGTGACGGACGCGCGACTCGGTGTCGTGGCCCTTTTCCTGGCCGATGACGACGACCGACCGGCCCCGGAACCGCCCCAGCCCGCCGATGACCGCGCGGTCTTCGGCAAAGCAGCGGTCGCCCGCCAGCGGCGTGAAATCCTCGATCAGCCCGTTGACGTAATCCAGGCAATGCGGACGGTTGGGGTGGCGGGCCACCTGCACCTTTTGCGCGGGCGTCAGCTTGGCGTAGGTCTGCCGCAGGAGCTTGTCGACCTTGGTTTGCAGCTTGGCGACTTCGTCGGCGATGTTGATGTCGCCGGCGTTGGTCAGGTGCCGCAACTCCTCGATCTTGCCTTCAAGCTCGGCGATCGGCTTTTCAAATTCGAGAAAGGTTTGCATGCCGGACACTGTGTTTGGGCGGGGCCTGGGTTTGGCACGGCGTGGGATCGCCAAGCGCGGGCTTGGTTAGCACGACGCGCGCCCCCAAGCCACCGGATAACGACACAACGACAACGTCACGTCCCCCAGGACGGGGTCCAGGACGCCGACCTTCCTCTACCGTGATCGCCCCTGGGATGCCAGGATCATTTTTGGATCAAGGCGGGCAGTGATCAGGTCTTGCCTCCGATCCTCCGCACCGCACCCGGACGTTTCGACCTCACCCCACCCCCGCCAGCAGCCGGTCATCGGCGGGCGTGGTCAGGAAGTCGATGAAATCGGGGGCCGTCACCAGATCGGTGAAGAGAGCGGCGGCGGCGTGGTCGTCCGGCGCGGTGGGGGTGCCGGGCCGGTTGCGGGCGGCCAACTCCTCGGCGATCAGGGCGCGCACCAGATCCACCGTCACCGTCCGGCCATCGTCCAGCGTAACGGCGTGGCGGATCCAGTGCCAAACCTGGCTGCGGCTGATGTCGGCGGTCGCCGCGTCCTCCATCTGGTTGAACAGCGGCACGCAGCCGACGCCGCGCCGCCACGCCGCGATGTGGGCGATGCCGACGGCGATGTTGGTGCGCAGCCCCGCTTCCGTCTTCGGCCCGGTGGGCAGGGCCAGCAAGTCGGCGGCGGTCACGGCCACGTCGGCGCGTTTGCGGGCGGTCTGGTTGGGGGTGGGCATGTAGGCGTCGAACACCGCCATCGCCACCGGGACCAGGCCGGGATGCGCCACCCAGGTACCGTCATGGCCGTTCGACGCCTCGCGCTCCTTGTCGGCGCGCACGCGGGAGAAGGCGGCCTCGTTGGCGGCGGGATCGTCCTTCACCGGGATGAAGGCGGACATGCCGCCGATGACGGGGGCGTTGCGGCGGTGGCCGACCTTGACCGCCAACTGGCTGTAGGCCGAGAGAAAGGGCGTGTCCATCGTCACCGCCGCCCGGTCGGGCAGGACGGCGGCGGGGTCGTTGCGGAAGGTCTTGATGACGCTGGCGATGTAACCCCAACGCCCGCAATTCAGCCCGGCGGCGTGGTCGCGCAGTTCATACAGGATCTCGTCCATTTCAAAGGCGGCGGTGATCGTCTCGATCAACACCGTGGCCTTGATCGAGCCATAGGGCAGCCCCAGGCACTCTTCGGCCAGCACGAACACCTCACGCCACAGCCGCGCCTCGAAATGGCTTTCCAGCTTGGGCAAATAGAGATAGGGGCCGCTGCCGCGCGCCAGCAGGTCCCGCGCGTTGTGGAACAGGAACAGGCCCGCGTCGAACAGGGCGGCGGACACCGCCTCCCCCTCCATCCGCAGACGGGGTTCCGCCCGGTGCCAGCCGCGCGGCCGGACCGCCAGCACGGCGGGGCGGTCGGTCAGCCGGTACGTCTTCCCGGTGGCGGGATCCTCGTGGGTGATCGTCCGGCGCACCGCGTCATAGAGATTGATCTGGCCGTGGAGCAGGTTGGCCCAGGTCGGGCTGCTCGCGTCCTCGAAATCGGCCATGAACAGCTTGGCCTCGGAATTCAGGGCGTTGATGACCGTCTTGCGGTCCACCGGCCCGGTGATCTCGACCCGGCGGTCGCGCAGATCGACCGGCAGTGGGGCGATGGTCCAATCCGCCTCGCGAATCGCGCGGGTTTCGGGCAGGAGATCCGGGCGCTTGCCCTGATCGAACAGCGCCTGCCGCTGGGCGCGGACGTCCAGAAGCCGCAACCGCTCCGGCCCGAACCGCCCCTCCAGCTCCGCCAGAAAGGCCAGCGCCTCCGGCGTCAGGATGCGGTCGAATCCGGGTTCCATCGACCCGCGAATCTCCAGACCCGCGATGATGTCGGCCATGGCGCTGCTCCCCCATCCCTGTTCGTGACCGCCCGATTTGCGGCGGTGGGTTGAAGAGCCTTTGTAGCACGCGACCGTTTTTGGTTGAGGACGACCCAACGTCGCAGTGCGGGGCGCGGGGGGAGGGCGTTGGGATTTTTTGACACAGATGAACACAGATGAACACAGATGAACACAGATGGACACAGATGGACACAGATGAAGATAGATGAAAATTTACTCTCTTCATTTGATCAAAAAACGGCAGCAGTTGATTGAAACACCAATTGATTTATCAATGATTCAGCCATCGAAATTGACGGGATCATTTATTTGTTAAACAACAAAAAACAACACCCCATCATCCATCAAAATCCATCTGTGTTTATCTGTGTTCATCTGTGTCAAAACCATCCCCAACGTCTCCAACCACCCGCCGGGCCAGCGGATGATGTTCCTGCATGACCGCGCGCAGGCGTTCGGTGACGACGTGGGTGTAGATCTGGGTCGTCGCGATGTCGGCATGGCCCAGCATTTTTTGGACGGAGCGCAGATCGGCCCCATGGTCCAGCAGATGGGTGGCGAAGGCGTGGCGCAGGACGTGGGGGCTGACCTTGTCCGGGTCGATGTTGGCGGCCAGCGCCAAATCCTTCAGCAATTGGGCGAAGCGCTGCCGGGTCAGATGCCCATCGGTCGAGCTGCGGGAGGGGAAGAGGAAGGGCGTCTGCGCCGCCTCGCGCCCCGGCACCACGAAATGACCCCGCAGGGGCAGATAGGCGACCAGCGCGGCCAGCGCCGGATCGGACAGCGGGACCAGCCGTTCCTTGCCGCCCTTGCCGCGCACCACCAGCCCGCGCCCGTCGCGCAGGATCGCCGTCATCGGCAGCCCGACCAGCTCGGACACGCGCAGGCCGGTGGCGTAGAGCACCTCCAGCAGGGCGACCAGCCGCAGCCCCTCCGGCCCGCCGCGCGCCTCGGCGGTGGCGATCATCGCCCCGACCTCCGCCTCCGTCAGGATCTTGGGCAGGGGCCGCCCCAGCTTGGGGCTGTCGAGCGCGGAGGCCGGATCGTCCACCCGCAAGCCTTCCGACACCAGAAAGCGGAAGAACTGCCGCATTGCCGACAGCCGCCGGGCAAGGGTCCGGGGGGAGGCCGGATCAACGGATGAATCCCCCTTCGCCATCCGGCCCGACGAGGATTCGTCCGGCGATCCGCTCTGCGCGGCCAGATAGGCCCGCAGATCGTCGGTTCCCGCCCGGTCCAGCGGCGTGCCGCGTTGGCCCAGCCAGCGCCCCAGATCGGTCAGGTCGCGCTCATAGGCCATGCGGGTGTTGGCCGCCGCCCCGCGCTCGGCGGTCAGCATGTCGAGAAAGGCGTCGAGGTGCGGCGACACCGGCAGCGGGCGGGGCTTGGCCGGGCGGCCGCGCCGTTTGGCCGGGGCCGAAGCCGGGGGCTTGATCATCGTTCGGATCCTGTCGGGGCGACCAGGGCCGCCATCGCTTCGCGGACCAGGGCGCGGGCGTCGCCCTCCAGCCCGACCGCCGTCAGATTGGCGGCGACCCGCGCCACCAGCCGGGGCGGCGTTCCGGTGGGGCCGCCCTCGCCCAGCAGCAACAGCGCCACCGCCACGGTTTCGCCTACCCGGCCACCGGTCGCCGCGTCGCCCAGCCGTTGCCACAGCGCCGGATCGACGCCGCCCACCACGCCACCGGGCGGCCCGGCCCCGTCGGTCGCCGCCAGCCACGCCGAATCGGGCACGGCCACGCCCACCGCCTGCAACAAGGCCAGCTGCCCGGCCACCCGCGTCCGCGCGTCGTCCCCGGCCCCGCGCACCGCTTCGGCCAACCAGGGGGACAGGCCCGCCGCGTCGGCCCCGCGCGGCAGCAGGCCGGACACCGCCGCCAGCGGCCACAGCCACGCCGCGTCCGCCGTCCGCCCACGCTGGGCCAGATCGTACCAGCGCTTGGCCGCGTCCAGCCGCCCCACGGCGGCGTAGAGCCGGGTCGCCGCCGGAGCCAGCGCCGCCGCGTCCGGCGTCGGCGACACGGTGTCGAGCAGCGCCGCCGCCGCCCCGCCCACCGGACCGGAGCGCCACAACGGATCGACCAGTTCCACCGCCAGCGCCGCCAGGGCGACGCGGCGGCTTCCGTCCATCGTCGCCGCCATCGCCTGGTGCAGCAGCGCCCGGCCATAGGCGGAGCGGTCGCGCCCGGCCAGATCGCGGGCGCGCAGGATCTCGTCCCCCCGCACCGGGATTTGCGCGTAGAGATCCAGCAATTGCCGGGTGTCGAGGAACAGCGCCGCCGCCGCCCGTTCCCCCGCCGACGCCCGCGTCGCCGGGTCGGTCGCCGGGTTGGTGGCGATCGCCGCCAGCAGGGCCGGGTCGGTCAGCGCCAGCGCGTCCGGCGGAACCGGCACCCGGGCCGTGCGCATCGCCGCCAACGCCACCGGGCTGGCGTCGAGCAGGGCGCGCCGTCCCGGCGGCGGTCCGCCGGTCAACGACTCGGCCAACGGCAAAAAGGGATCGGCCCGACCGGCGCGCTCGCGCAGCATCGCCAGCGCCAGATCGGCCCCGGCGCGGTCGCCCAGACGGGCGCGGCAATAGAGATCGACCTTGCGCCAATAGGGATCCTCGAACCCCTGCCCACGGGCCTGAGCCTTGGCGCACTCCATCGGGCCGAACAGCAGCTCCGCGTCGGTCAGGGCGCGGGCGGCGGCCTCATCCCCGCTCAACAGGCCGGGCAGCCGGTCGGCCAGTTCGGCGGCGGCGCGGGCGTCGCCCAGCCGGGCCAGCGCCGTCACCCGCAGCGCGCCAAAGCGGCGGCCAGAGCGGTGGGAGGATGGCGCGTCGCCAAAAACGGGGGCCGGGCCGGAGGGTGGCGCGCCAGCGGACACCGCCAAAGCGGGGGATCCCGCGCTCAACAGCAAACGGCGTTGCAGCGCCTTGGCGGTGGGCGACGGGGTGTTGACCGGCAACGCGGCGAGCAGCGGGAGGGCATCGGCCTGGGACACGCCGCGCCAGGGATCGCCGCCCAGCCCCTCGCCACCGCTGAGCAGACCGGCCCCGTCCGGGTCGGGCGGCCCCAGCGGCTGGGACGCGACCGGCGGCGGGCGCGGAACCACCGGAACCACCGCCATGGAGGGAGCGGCGGGCGGGGCGGCCTCCTCCACCGGCGAGGTCACAGGGGGAGCCACAGGCGACGGAACCGGGACCGAGGCGGACGGATCAGCCGACGGTGTGAGGCGGATCGGCGGGCCAACCACCTGGGCGCAGGCGGTGTCCATCGTCATCAGTGGAAGCGCCGCGAGGCAAGCGGCCAGGCATCGGGCGGTCAGCGCGCAGGCCAGCGACGACCGGCTGATTCCCCGCCCCCGCCGGGTCGCCCCCGGTCGGGACGGGTCAGCGCGGGAACCGCTCATCCGGCAGAACCTTCTCCACCGCCTTGGACGGAGCCGGCAGGTCCCAGGACGCCAGGAGCACCACACCGCCACACAAGACCAGCAGCAGCAAAACGAGAAGGACGGAGGCGAACCGGCTCATGACACCAGAACTGTTGTGACGGGAGAACGACAAGGCCAGGAACCCTATCAGAGTGGAAACCACGCGGCGTGGGACAAGAAACGGCCGCCGCCCCGCGCGCGGCCACCGGGCAGCGTCGGCCCGAAGGCCACCCGTCGCTCAACGGGGCGCAGTGTAGCCGCAGGACCGGACCCGGCGCAACAGACGCAACCGTGCGGAATGCGCGGATCAACCGCCCGCCGCCTGCGTTCCGGGATGGCGTCCGGGGGCGGTTGCTTGCTATGACGGTGCGACGTCACGAATCGGCGATATGGACAAGGCACGATGGGACTGCGCAACGCGACGACCGACCCGCATCCGGCTCCGGCGGAGGACGCGCCGCCGCGCCTGCCCCGCACGGTGGTGCTGGTCGGCCTGATGGGGGCGGGGAAAAGCGCCATCGGTCGCCGTCTGGCCGCGCGCCTGAACCTGCCCTTCCGCGACGCCGACATCGAGATCGAGGCGGCGGCGGGCTGCACCATCGCCGAAATCTTCGCGCGCGATGGCGAACCGGTGTTCCGCGCGGTGGAACGCAAGATCATCGCCCGCCTGCTGACCGAGGAGCCGGTGCACATCCTGGCCACCGGCGGCGGGGCCTTCATGGACGCCGACACCCGCGCCACCGTCCACGCCCATGGCGTGTCGGTCTGGCTGCGCGCGGAACTCGACGTGCTGATCGCCCGCACCGCCAAGCGCACCCACCGCCCGCTGCTGAACCAGGGCAACCCGCGCGACGTGCTCAGCCGCCTGATGAATCTGCGCTATCCGGTCTACGCCGACTCCGACCTGACCGTGGTCAGCGACGAACGCCCGCCCGACGCCACGGTCGAACTGGTGATCGAGGCGCTGGAGCGGCATTTCGGCATCCCCCTGCCCCACCGCGCCGCGCCGACCGCCGCCCCCGCCACCAGCAAACCCGCCGGGACTCCATAAGACCATGACCGCTCCGCTCGACACCGTTCACCTGAACCTCGGCGCCCGCAGCTACGACATTCTGGTCGGCGACGGCATCCTGTCCGACGCGGGGTCCCGCATCGCCGCGATCACGCGGGGCCGCGCCCCCATCGTCGTCACCGACGCCAACGTCGGGCCGCGCCACCTCGACACGCTGAACGCCGCGCTGATCGAGGCGGGGATTGCGCCCGCCCCGGCCATCACCGTCCCGGCGGGGGAAAAGACCAAGGATTTCGGCCACTTCCAAACCCTGCTGGAGGAGGTTCTGGGGCGCGGAATCGAACGGTCCACCGTGCTGCTGGCGCTGGGCGGCGGGGTGGTCGGCGATCTGTGCGGCTTCGCAGCGGCCTCTCTGCTGCGCGGCATCGACTTCATCCAGGTGCCGACGACGCTGCTGTCGCAGGTGGACAGCTCCGTCGGCGGCAAGACCGGCATCAACAGCCGCCACGGCAAGAACCTGATCGGGGCCTTCCACCAACCCCGGCTGGTCATCGCCGACACCGCCACGCTCGACACCCTGCCCAAGCGCGAGGTGCTGGCCGGTTACGCCGAGGTGGTGAAATACGGGCTGATCCGCCTGCCCGACTTCTTCACCTGGCTGGAGGGCAACGGCCAGCGCGTGGTCGATGGCGACAGCGCCGCCCGCCGCCACGCCGTGACCGTCAGTTGCCGGGCCAAGGCCGACATCGTCGGGGTGGACGAGCGGGAGAGCGGCGACCGCGCCCTGCTCAATCTCGGCCACACCTTCGGCCACGCGCTGGAGGCGGCGACCGGCTTCGGCCAAACCCTGCTGCACGGCGAAGGTGTGGCGATCGGCATGGTGCTGGCTTTTGACCTGTCGGTGAAGCTCGGCCTGTGCCCGGCCGACGACGCGCGGCGCGCCCGCGCCCATCTGGCCGCCGTCGGCCTGCCGGTGCGCCCGACCGACATCCCCGGCGTGGCCTGGAACGTCGATGAGCTGATCGCGTCGATGGCCAAGGACAAGAAGGTGGCCGATGGCCGCATCACCTTCATCCTGGCCAACGGCATCGGCCAGGCCTTCACCCGCCGCGACGTGGACGCCGACGCGGTTCGCGCCGTGTTGACCGAGGCGGTGACGGCCTGATCCTTTTGGCGCAGGGGTGGGGCCTTCCCTCCTTCCACCCCAGCCGAAATGGATAGGGTTATGACAATCCGTCTCGTTGACTGATTGGATGGTCCGCTGTCACGATCAAGGGTCCGCAGCGCACACCGCGCGCCGCGCAACGTTGGTTGTCCGCTAAAATCCACACAATCAGGAGGGGGACACATGCCGACCCGCAAACTGGTGCCCGACGTCATCAAGAATCAGGCTTTGTCGTGCCTGCCGCCCAGCGCGACGGCGCGCGACGCCGCCTTGCTGATGGCCGAGCGCCGCATCGCCGCCGTTCTGGTGACGGAAGGCCGGACCCTGAAGGGCATCGTCACCGAACGCGACATGACCGTGCGGGTGGTGGCCGCCGGGCTGGATCCGGCGACCACCCCATTGAGCGTGGTGATGACCGCCGACCCGGACACGCTGCCGCCCTCTTCCCCCGCCATCGCCGCGCTGGACCTGATGGAACGGCACCATTACCGCCATCTTCCCGTCGCCGTGGACGGCGAGGCCGTGGGTATGGTGTCGATTCGCGACCTGTTCGCCGTGGTCCGCGCCCATCTGGAGGATGAGATCCGCGACCGCGAAGCCTACATGTTCGGATCGGGCTATTCGGCGGAGGGGGCGGCCTGATCGCCTCACCCCTGACGCATAGGTAACGCTGCATTGCGGCGGGGTTGGCTTGACCCATGGGCGAACCCCGCCGATAGTTCGTGATGCCGCAGGACAATCCGTTCCCAGGCACACCGAACCGAGAGCCGCGATGCCCCTGTCCGCCCCCGCCGACCGCCAGCCGATCCACACCCGCAAGGTGACGTGCGAAGGCTTCCGCCGCGCCGATGGCCTGTGGGACATCGAGGGCCACATCACCGACGTCAAGGCCTATCCCTTCCACACGGACGAGCGCGGCCACCTGGAACCGGGCGACCCCATCCATCAGATGTGGATGCGCCTGACGGTGGACGACCAGTTGACCGTCCAGGCGGTGGAGGCGGTGACGGACCACAGCCCCTACCGCGCCTGCCCCACGATCACCCCCCGGTTCCAGGCACTGGTCGGTTTGCGCGTCGGCCCCGGTTGGACCCGTGCGGTCAAGGAAAGGCTGGGCGGGCCGCAGGGCTGCACCCATCTGGTGGAGTTGCTGGGACCGATGGCGACCACCGCCTTTCAGACCGTGTTTCCCATCCTGACGCGGGAAAAGGCGGAAAAGGCGAAGGCCGAAGGTCGCCCGGCAGCGGACCGCAAGGAGCGCCCGGCCCTGTTGAACATGTGCCACATCTTCGCCAGCGATGGCGAGGTTACGCGCAAGCACTGGCCGGAGCATTACACCGGCCCAGGCGCTGAAGAAGCGGCGGACTGACGCGCGCCTCGGCCCGCATCACCCCGCGTCACACCCCGGCGCGCGTCACACCTCCACGAAGGACCGCGCGCCCGTCACCAGCTTCGCACCGGTCGTACAGAAATCTTCATCGTTCACATCGCGGGTGGGCGGTGCGGACACGGCGTCCGCATCGCCCTCACCCTTGGGCAATTCGAACGGGGTTCCCACAAAGGGATCGCTGCCGCCGTGACCGGCGCGCAGATGGCCGTCCTCCGTGCAGGCCCGCCGATAATAGGCGGCGATGAAAACCCGCACCGCCGAGGTCAGGGTGACGTCGGCCTCCTCCGGTGGCACGCCGCGACGGCGGGCCTGCTCCTCGATCCGTTCCTTGATCGCGGTGCACAGCTTGTTGACCGAAAGATTTTCCCGATGGCCGATCTCTTCCAGCGCATCCCACATGGACGGTTCCAACCGCATGCTCGTGCGGTGGCCCCCGACCATGATGTTCTGGCTCCTCAGCGGCTCCACCCCGTGCTTGGGAAGATCCGCCCGCTTTTTCTTCGGCCCACGTTTAGCCATTCGCCGCCCTTTCCATGAACCCCAACGAACACGCGCAGTGTGTGTCCGTCCTGGCGCGATACATGGTTGTACAGATGGCACTCTACTAAACGATACGAGAATTGCAACAACACTCGCCGAATTTCGCGTCCCGGTTTTCTAAAATGACGACCATCGGTTGCACGCCTATGTGTGCATTTCTGTCGAGCACCCCCCGCAATGTTTCGAATTATTTGGTCTCACGCCGCCGCTTCGGCTGGGGTTTGCGTGGTCAGGGCCAGGGCATGGACACGCTCGCGCAGCTCGTCCGCCAGCAGGGCGTAAACCATCCGCTGCCGCGCCACCCGTGATTGCCCGGTGAAGGCCGCTGACACGACGGTGACGTGGAAATGGGTTTCGCCCTTGGCGTCGGCCCCGGCGTGCCCGGCGTGTCGGTGGGATTCATCCACAACCTCCAATCGGTCGGGCGACAGGCCATCGGTCAGCTTTTGGCGGATGCGGGCGGCGTATTCCATGGGAGCCTCAATTGGTGATCAGGCAGAACGGCTTGTGCCCACCCAAGAGGGGCAAGCTGCGGCACCCCTGTCAAGCCGGTGATGCTCCTTGCGCGCGCATGACGGACGGACGCGCGGGCGCGCTTGCCAGACCGTTTGCCGCTTCTCATACTCCGATGATGACCAAGAGCCGTGCCCGCAACAGCTATGATCCCCACCCCGCCGCCGCGCGCGCGGGTGCCCGCGTCTGCGATCATCCCGATTGCGTCGCGGCGGGTGAGCATCGCGCGCCCAAAAGCCGCAGCTCGCTGAACGAGTATTGGTGGTTCTGCCTGGAGCACGCGCGCGACTACAACCGCGCCTGGGACTATTACGCGGGCATGAGCGTCGACGAGATCGAGGCCGAGGTCCGCCGCGACACCACATGGCAGCGCCCAAGCTGGCCGATGGGCAAATGGGGTGCCCAGGAAAAATTCCTGCGCGACCGCGTGCTGCACGGCTTCAGCTTTGAATTCGGCCGCGACGCCGACAGCGCGGAGGCCGAGGCGAAGGCCGCCCAGCGCCGCCAGGCCGTCCGCACGGCGGAGGAGGAGGCGTTGGCCGTCCTGAACCTGACGCCGCCGGTCGATTTCGTGCAGATCAAGGCGCGTTACCGCGAGCTGGCCAAACAGCACCATCCCGACGCGAACGGAGGAGACAAGGCCGCCGAAGAAAAATTGAAAGAGATCAATCTCGCCTACAACACGCTGAAAGCCTGTTATGCTGCGTGAACCCCCGATGGCGGGCCGGGTTTTCCCCGCGACCGCCGGACAACCGACACTCGCTGGAACGTAAGAAGCCAACCCATGCCTTCCCAAGGAGCCACGCAGGCCAGTTCGGCCCTGTTCGACCACAAGCCCGACACCACCGTTTCCGTGCGCGATGTCTTCGGCATCGACAGCACCATGCAGGTGCCGGCTTTCAGCCAACGCACCGAACATGTGCCGGACGTGGACGAAGCCTATCGCTTCGACCGCGACACGACGCTGGCGATCCTTGCCGGATTCGCGTTCAACCGACGCGTCATGATCCAGGGCTATCACGGCACCGGCAAATCCACCCACATCGAGCAGGTGGCCGCCCGCCTCAACTGGCCCTGCATCCGCGTCAACCTGGACAGCCACATCAGCCGCATCGACCTGATGGGCAAGGACGCCATCGTCCTGCGCGACGGCGTCCAGGTCACGGAATACCGCGAAGGCATCCTGCCCTGGGCCTTGCAGCACGCCTGCGCCCTGGTGTTCGACGAATACGACGCGGGCCGCCCCGACGTGATGTTCGTGATCCAGCGCGTGCTGGAACTGGAAGGCAAGCTGACGCTGCTGGACCAGAACCGCGTCATCCGCCCGCACCCGGCCTTCCGCCTGTTCGCCACCGCCAACACGGTCGGTCTGGGCGACACCACCGGCCTGTATCACGGGACCCAGCAGATCAACCAGGGCCAGATGGACCGCTGGAACATCGTGGCGACGCTGAATTACCTGCCGGTCGAGGATGAAATCCGCATCGTCTCGGCCAAGGTGAAGGTGTACGACGACGCCAAGGGCCGCGATCTGGTCGCGTCGATGGTGCGTCTGGCCGACCTGACCCGCACCGGCTTCATCCAGGGGGACATCTCCACCGTGATGAGTCCGCGCACGGTCATCACCTGGGCGGAAAACGCGCGCATCTTCAACGACGTGGCCTTTGCCTTCCGCATCACCTTCCTCAACAAGTGCGATGAGGTGGAGCGTCCGACGGTCGCGGAATATTACCAGCGCTGCTTCGGCGTCGAACTGCCGGAAACCGGGGTCCAAGCCACCCTCGTGTGACCGGCCGCCGGACCGCCGCGCCTGCTCCCCGACCGGACAGGCGCGGCGTTGCGGCCCGGTTGCAACGCCGGACCGCCGCTGATTGACCGCCACCAACGAAGACCCCAGCGATGACCACCCAGAACGACAGCCCCGTCGAGGCCTTCAAGCGGTCCACCACCGCCACCGTGCGCGCCCTGTCGCACCGGGCGGAGGTGCAGGTCGCCTTTTCCTCCGACCCGCCGGGCATGGCCGGGCAACGGGTGCGGGTCCCGCTTCCGGCGCGCGATCTCAACCCGGTGGACATCGCCAAGCTGCGCGGGGCCGCCGACGCGGTGGCGCTGCGCCTGCGTCACCATGATCCGATGATTCACGCCCACCGCCAGCCGCTGGGCGATTCCGCCCGACTGGCCTTCGACGCGCTGGAACAGGCGCGGTGCGAGGCGCTGGGCGCGCGCCACATGGCGGGCATCGCCCGCAATCTGGAAGCGGCACTGGACGACAAATACGCCCGCCAGGGCTTCGACCGCTTCGAGGATCGCGGGCAGGTCCCCTTGTCCGAAGCGCTGCGGATGATCGCGCGCGAGGTGATGACCGGCGCGCCGCCGCCGCCTGCCGCCGCCCACGCCGTCGATCTCTGGCGGCCCTGGATCGAGGAGAAGCTGGGCAAGGATCTGCACGGACTGGCCGATCACGCCGCCGATCAGGATTCCTACGCCCGCGCCGTCCGCCGCCTGCTGACCGATCTCGACATGGAGGTCGGCCAGGAACCGGAAGACCAGGAGCAGGAGGAGGACGACACCCAAAACGCGTCGGACAATTCCGACTCCTCGCAACAGGGGCAATCGCGCGGGGAGGATGACTCCGACAGCGACTCCGAATCGATGGCGTCGTCGGAGATGCAGGACTCCTCCGAAATGGGCGACAGCGCCGAGGAGGGGGCCGGCGAAGACGGCGACATGGAGATGGGCGAGGGCGAAGGGGCCGAACAGCCCGCCGGTCCCGGCCAACCCTGGCGCGCCGACCAGAGCCGCCGCAACGACACCGATCCCAACGCCTACAAGGCCTACACCACCAAATTCGACGAGGTGGTCGAGGCGTCCGACCTGTGCGACCCGGCGGAGCTGGAACGGCTGCGCGCCCTGCTGGACCAGCAGTTGCAGCATCTTCAGGGCGTGATCTCCAAACTGGCCAACCGCCTGCAACGCCGCCTGATGGCCAAGCAGCAACGGACCTGGAGCTTCGATCTGGAGGAGGGCATCCTCGACGCCGCCCGGCTGGCCCGCGTCGTCGCCAACCCGGTGCTGCCGCTGTCCTTCAAGAAGGAAAAGGAAACCGATTTCCGCGACACCGTGGTGTCGTTGCTGATCGACAATTCCGGCTCGATGCGCGGGCGGCCCATCTCCATCGCCGCGATGAGCGCCGACATCCTCGCCCGCACGCTGGAACGCTGCGCGGTGAAGGTGGAGGTTCTGGGTTTCACCACCCGCGCGTGGAAGGGCGGGCAATCGCGCGAATCCTGGGTGGCGGCGGGCAAGCCGTCCAACCCAGGCCGCCTGAACGATCTGCGCCACATCGTCTACAAGGCCGCCGACATGCCGTGGCGGCGCGCCCGCAAGAATCTGGGCCTGATGCTGCGCGAAGGCGTGCTGAAGGAGAACATCGACGGCGAGGCGCTGCAATGGGCCTTCAACCGCCTGTTGGCCCGCCCCGAACAGCGCCGCATCCTGATGGTGATCTCCGACGGAGCGCCGGTCGATGATTCGACGCTTTCGGTCAACGCGGGTAACTATCTGGAACGCCACCTGCGCCAGGTGATCGAACAGATCGAAACCCGGTCGCCGGTGGAGCTGGTCGCCATCGGCATCGGCCACGACGTCACCCGCTATTACCGCCGCGCCGTCACCATCGTGGACGCCGAGCAGTTGGGCGGAACCATGATGAACAAGCTGGCCGAACTGTTCGACGAGGACGACCGGCGCGGCGGCGGGCGTCGCCGCTGGCGCTGACCAGGGCCATCACACGGGCGGCGATCATGACGCGGGCGACCCATGGCGGGGAGCCGGGCCGCCCGTCTTTCAGGCACCTGTCGGGTGCTGCGGGGGCGGCGTTTCCGACGGCGACTCGGCAAGGCTGGCCAACCGCACCCGTTCCAAACCGTCCAGAATCAGGTCCAGCCCAAAGGTGAAGGCGTGCAGGCCGTCGTGGCGGCCCTCCGCCACCTCGGCCGTCAGCCCCCGGAAATAGGGCAGATCGGGCGGAATCATCGGCAGATAGCCGCGCGCCGCCGGGGCGTATTCTTCCGGCTTCAGCGGAAATTTCAGCGCCTGGACCGTGAAGCCATAGACATGGCTGTCGATGGCGTTCCACGCGTGATCGGCCTGGGCGTAGCTGAACCCCGCCTCGCGCAGGCAACCGACGGTCGCGTTGATGTAGCGCAGCATCATCGGCCCGACGCTGATCCGCGAGATGATGAGCAAGGCCGCCCAGGGATGGCGCGTCAGCGTCGCGTGGGCCGATACCGCGCGCCGCCGCATCTCGGCCCGCCAATCGCCGCCGATGGCGGGCAAGTCGATCTCCCCGACGACGCGGTCGACCAGACCGGACAGCAGCGCGTCCTTGTTGGCGACGTGGTTGTAGAGCGACATCGCCTCCACCCCCAGGGCGCTGGCCACCCGGCGCATGGACAGCGCGTCCAACCCCTCCGCGTCCGCAAGCGACAGGGCGGCGTCCAGCACCCGGTCCGGCGTCAGCGGTTGGCGCGTCGAGGAACGCGGGGCGCGGCGCGTCGGAGTCGGTGGGGTGGTGGCTTTGGCCATCGCTTGAATCGTCCCGGCTTGACAAACTTACCACGTAAGTTTTACCTGATCCCACGCTTACGCCGTAAGCACAAGACCCTTGCAACACAGGTGGTAGCCGATCATGAGTGCGCTGAAAAGCCCGGCAGAGGACGGGGATGATCTGGGGGCTGATGCGGATTCGCCCCGGCGTGGCGACCACCGTCTCAGCATGGCGGCGGTGGTGGCCGACCGCTATGGCCCGCCCGACATCCTGCGGGTGGACGCGCTGCCTCCTCCGGTCGTTGCGGACGACGAGGCGCTGATCCAGGTCCGGGCCGCGACCTTGTGCAAGGGTGACGTCCATCTCCTCACCGGCCGCCCCCACGCGCTTCGGCTCGCCGGATACGGCCTCCGTCGCCCGGCCCACCGGGTTCCCGGTCAATCCCTGGCCGGGTGGGTGTGCGCCGTCGGGCGGAACGTCACCGGCCTGCGGGTGGGACAGGAGGTGTTCGGGCTGGTGCATGGCGGGGCCTTCGCCGAATTCGCCGCCGTCCCGGCCGATCACCTCGTGCCGATTCCCGCCCACCGAACGGCGGAACAGGCCGCCGCGCTGCCGCTGTCGGGCCTGACCGCGCTGCAAGCGCTGCGCAACGCCGGGCGGCTGCAAGCCGGGCAGCGCGCGCTCATCAACGGCGCGTCGGGCGGGGTGGGAACGCTCGCGGTGCAGATCGCCAAGGCGCTGGGGGCGGAGGTGACGGCGGTGTGCAGCGGGCGGAACGTGGCCAGCGTCGCCGCGCTGGGGGCGGACCGCGTGGTGGATTACCAGCGGGAGGATGTGGCCCGCTGCGGCCTGACCCACGATGTGATTCTGGATTTGGTCGGCAACCGCCCACCGTCGGACTGGCTTCCCCTGATGACGCGCGAGGGCGTCTTCGTCTCCGGCTCCGCCGGGCCGGGCGGCGATTGGGTGGGGCCGCTGGTGTGGATGGCCAGGGTGGCGGCCGTCGGGGCGCTGTCCCGCCGCCGGATGACCCCGTTCCTGATGAAGCCGAACAGGCCCGATCTGCTGACGCTTGGCTCCCTGCTGGAACGCGGGCAGGTGCTGCCGGTGATCGACCGCCGTTTCTCCCTGGACCAGACCGCCGACGGATACCGTCATTTGATGGAGGGGCACGCCCAGGGAATCAGCGTGATCGCGATGCCGCAGGGCGCGGCGTGACCAAACGGCCCCGCCACAGAAGCCGTCGCCAACCGGGCGGCGGCGCGGGATGCGCAGCCAAAGGAAGGGAGCGCAAAGACCGCGCACAGCAAAAAGGCCACTCGAACGAGCGGCCTTGCTGAAACTCTGTGAACTGAGCGTTCTGTTTTCTTCGCAGATCGCCGTGGTCCGGCGTGTCAACTCTGCGATATGGCGGAGGGGGGGAGATTCGAACTCCCGATACCCTCACAGGTATGCCGCATTTCGAGTGCGGTGCAATCGACCACTCTGCCACCCCTCCGCGCCCCCGTTTCCGGGGTGGGCGGAACCTAATCAAACCGCCGGACCGGTGCAAGCCCTTTTTTGCAGAAAAATGCACGAAGACCGAACAGCAACCTGTTGACTCTCGGCATGGGCTGCGTATAGATCCCCGCTCCCATGAACGGGCTTGCGCATCGAACGGTGGGCGAGCAGCCCGCCGTTTGTTTTGATATAGGCAGTGACGACGATGTTTGCAGTGATCCGCACCGGCGGCAAGCAGTACAAGGTCGCCAATGGCGACGTGATCCGCGTTGAAAAGATCGAAGCCGAAGCTGGCGCTTCCATCACGCTCGATGACGTGCTGATGGTCGGCGACGTCGGCAACACGACGATTGGCACCCCGACCGTGGCAGGTGCCGCCGTGGTGGCCGAGGTGGTCGCTCAGGACCGTGGTCCGAAGATCATCGTCTTCAAGAAGAAGCGCCGCCAGAACTATCGCCGTAAGAACGGCCATCGCCAGGACCTGACCGTCCTGCGCATCACCGGGATCAACGGCGCGGCCTGATCGGGCCGACGTCGTTTCAGGACAGGAGTCAGATAAATGGCGCATAAAAAGGCAGGCGGCTCGTCCCGCAACGGTCGCGATTCCGCTGGTCGCCGTCTGGGCGTGAAGCGTTTCGGCGGCGAAGCCGTTGTGTCGGGCAACATCATTGTCCGTCAGCGCGGCACCAAGTTCCATCCGGGCGTGAACGTCGGCCTGGGCCGCGACCACACCCTGTTCGCGACCGCCAACGGCCACGTGTTCTTCAAGCACGCCGCCAACGGCCGCACCTATGTGTGCGTTGTCGAGCCGGCGAACGACTCGGTTCCGGCCGTCGCGGCTGAGTAACCAGAGCCTCTGTATCGGGGTCGTCGCACGGCCCATATAGCAGGCCCGTACGGTTGTGGGATAAAATCGGGGGACCGGGCGACCGGACCCCCGATTTTTTGTTTCTAGCCCCCTGTTTTTCTGTCTTTTCCGCCAACCGGGCGTTCCACCGGGCAAAGGTGCACGATGAAGTTTCTCGATCAGGCCAAGGTGTTTCTGAAGAGCGGTGACGGCGGCCCCGGTGCCGTGGCCTTCCGCCGCGAGAAGTTCATCGAGTTCGGCGGCCCGGACGGCGGCGACGGCGGGCGCGGCGGCGATGTGGTGATCGAGGCCGCCGAGGGCCTGAACACCCTGATCGACTACCGCTACAAACAGCATTTCAAGGCGCAGCGCGGCCATCACGGCATGGGCAGCAACCGCAACGGCGCGCGCGGGGCCGATGTGGTGCTGCGCGTCCCGGTCGGCACCCAGATTCTGGACGAGAATCAGGAAACCGTGCTGTGCGACCTGACCGAACCCGGCCAGCGCCGCGTGTTCCTGCGCGGGGGTGACGGCGGGGCGGGCAACGCCCATTTCAAGACGCCGACGAATCGCGCCCCGCGCAAGTTCCATCCCGGTTGGCCGGGGCAGGAGCAATGGGTGTGGCTGCGGTTGAAGCTGATCGCCGACGCCGGTCTGCTGGGCCTGCCCAACGCCGGGAAATCGACCTTCCTCGCCGCGACCACGGCGGCCAAGCCGAAGATCGCCGATTACCCCTTCACCACGCTGACCCCGAATCTGGGCGTCGTCCGCGCCGGTGACGAGGAGTTCGTGATCGCCGACATCCCCGGCCTGATCGAGGGCGCACACGAGGGCCACGGGCTGGGCGACCGCTTCCTGGGCCATGTCGAGCGCTCCCGCATCCTGCTGCACCTGATCGACGGGACCGCCGAGGACGTCGTCGCCTCCTACCGCACGATCCGCAACGAGCTGAACGCCTATGGCGGCAATCTGGCCGACAAGCTGGAGGTGATCGGGCTGAACAAGGCCGACGCCCTGCTCGACGAGGAGATCGAGGAGAAAAAGGCCGCACTGGAAGCCGAATCGGGGGCCGAGGTGATGATCCTGTCCGGGGCCACCGGCCAGGGCGTGCAGCAGGTGCTGTACCGTCTGCTCACCGTCATCAAGGAGTCGAAGGCGGAGGATCCCGACGTCATCCACGCCCCCGCCACCCGCTCCCTGCCCCGCCCGCCGGTTGGCCAGAAGCTGCCGGACGACGGCGAAATGCACTGGGACGACGAGATCGGCGAATGGGTCGGCGGCGACGACGCCGATGAGGCGTTCGACGACGAGGAACATGAGGGCGAGGAAGCCGCTCTGGCCGAGGACGAGCTTGAGGACGGCGAGCTTGAGGACGGCGACGACTCCGAATCGGACGAGACCGAATCGGAAGACGCGGAGTCGGATGAGGCCGACGACGAGGCCGAAGACAGCGAAGACGCCGAGGACCAGGACGGCGCGCCCCAGAAAGACACGAACGGAACCAAGCCCGATGTCGTCTGAGAATCCCACCCTGCTGTCGTCGCGCCGTCTGGTCGTCAAGATCGGCTCCGCGCTGCTGGTCGATGGTGAGACGCGGCAAATCCGCCGCGCCTGGCTCGACGCCCTGGCCGACGACGTCGCCGCCTGCCGCAAGCGCGGGCAGGAGGTGGTGATCGTCACCTCCGGGGCCGTGGCCTGCGGGCGCGAGCATCTCGGCCTTGTCGGGCGGGCGCTGAAGCTGGAGGAAAAGCAGGCGGCGGCGGCCACCGGGCAAATCCGCCTCGCCCACGCCTATCAGGAAACCTTGGCCCGCCATGACGTGACCGTGGCGCAGGTGCTGGTGACGCTGGAAGACACCGAGGAGCGGCGGCGGCACCTGAACGCCCGCAGCACCATCGACACCCTGCTGAAGCTGGGCGCGGTCCCGGTCATCAACGAAAACGACACCGTCGCCACCGCCGAAATCCGCTTTGGCGACAATGACCGCCTCGCCGCCCGCGTGGCCCAGATGATCAGCGCCGACACGCTGATTCTGCTGTCGGACATCGACGGTCTTTACACCGCCGACCCGCGCAAGGATCCCGACGCCACCCACATCCCGACGGTGCGCGAACTGACCCCCGACATCGAGGGCATGGCGGGCGAACCGCCCCCCGGCTACAGCAGCGGCGGCATGGTGACGAAGATCGCGGCGGCGCGCGTCGCCCTGTCGGCCGGGTGCCGTATGGTCATCGCCAAGGGCAAGCGCCAGAACCCGCTGGCGGCGCTGGAACAGCGCCCGGAGGAAGGCGGCGCGCTGTGCACCTGGTTCCTGCCGCAGGCCGAACCGTCGAGCGCGCGCAAGGCCTGGATCGCCGGGCATGTGAACACCGGCGGCGTGCTGACGGTCGATGACGGCGCGTTGCGCGCGCTGTCCAACGGGGCCAGCCTGCTGCCCGCCGGTGTCATCGACGTGGCCGGGGATTTCGAACGCGGCGACGTCGTCATCGTCCGCACCCGCGAGGGGCGCGAGGTGGCGCGCGGTCTGGCCGCCTACTCCGCCGCCAACGCCCGCCGCATCGCCGGGCGCAAAAGCCACGAGATCGAAGAGTTGCTGGGCTACCGCGACCGCGACGAGATCATCCACCGCGACGATCTGGTGGTGCGCTGATGCGCCGCCCGCCCGTCCGCGCCGTTCTGTGGGACATCGACGGCACGCTGATGGACAGCGAGCCGTGGCACAAGCGCGCCATCGTCGATGTCTGCCGGGGCTATGGCCATGACCTGACGGAGGCGCAATGCGCGTCGCTGGTCGGCGTGTCCTTCCGCGAGCTGTGCACCCAACTGAACGCCGCCCGGCCGCTTCCGGTCACGGTCGATCAGTGCCTGGACGAGATCAACGCGCTCTACCTGACGCGGGTGGCGCAGGTCCAGCCGCGTCCGGGAGCCTTCGCGCTGGTCGAATCCTTTGCCGCGCGCGGCTTGCATCAGGCCTGCGTGTCCAACAGCGGGCGCGAGGTGGTGGACGCCCACATGGTGGCGATGGCCCTGCCCCATTTCCGTTTCAGCATCAGCCGCAACGATGTCGCCAACGGCAAACCGCACCCGGAACCCTATCTGACCGCCGCCGCCAAGCTGGGCCTGCCGCCCGAGGCCTGCGCGGTGATCGAAGACAGCCCGACCGGTGCCCGCAGCGCCGCCGCCGCCGGGATGCTGACCATCGCCTGGCCGCAGGATCCCGGCATCGTCTTCGACGCCGTCGATCATCTGGTCGAGGATCCGGGCGCGCTGGATTGGGACCGGCTGTGCGGGGCGCGCGCCTGACGGCGCGGCCCTCGCGGCGCTCAGACTGTCCTGTTCAGCTCTGTACCAATCAGGCTTTCACCAGAAAGAAATAGACCGTCATCGCCACGCCGACGGCGATGACGAATTTGCGCAGGATCGGCGGCGGGATGCGGCGGGCGATGGACGCCCCGGCGTAACCACCGGCCACCGCCGCCACCAGCATGATCAGCGCCTCGGTCCAATAAACGGCCCCGCCGAAGACGAAGGCGATGACCGCCACGGCGTTCAGGCAGCCCGACACCAGGGTTTTCAGCCCGTTCATCGCGTGCAGATCGGTCAGACCGAACACGCCCAGCGTCGCCAAAATCAGAATGCCGATGCCGCCGCCGAAATAGCCGCCATAGACGGCGATGAAGAACTGCGTCACCAGGACCGAGCTGTAACCGACCGTCACCGTCCGCCGGATCCAGGCCGACACCTTCGGCCCGAAGGCGAACAGCACGGTGGCGAACAGCAGCAGCCACGGAACGATGGCTTCGAAGGTGCGTTCGGGCGTCCACAGCAGGGCCAACGCGCCGATCAGCCCGCCGATCAGGCTGACACCCAGGAAGGAGGGCAAATGCACCTCCTTGATCTTGCCCAACTCCCGCCGATAGCCGTAGGCGCTGGCCAGCGCGCCGGGGGCGACGGCCACCGTGCTGGTGGCGTTGGCGTTGAGCGGCGGCACGCCCGCCAGGATCAGCGCCGGAAAGGTCAGAAAGCTGCCGCCACCGGCCACGGCGTTCAAGGCACCGGCGAAAAAGGCGGACACGATCAGCAGCAGCGTGAGCATCGGCAACCATCCGGTCGTTGACGGAAAACGGCCCCGACTATGCCCCGCGCCCACGAAAACCGCGCATTGCGTTTTCGGCGGGTCGGCTGCGCACGCCCTCCGTGCGGCTTTCGTCGGGGCGCGGCTTTGGTTTAAGGTCGGTGTCCCCCGTCAGAGGGATTCCCTTTTCTGGAAAGAAAGCGCCATGTCCGCCTTGCTCGACACCGCCGATGCCCTGCACGACCAGATGCTTGCCCTTGGCCGCGCCGCCCGCGCCGCCTCGGTCTCGCTGGCGGCCGCGCCAGGACCGGACAAGGATCGGGCCTTGCGGGCGGCGGCGGCGGCCATCCGCGCCAACAAGGCGGCGATCCAGGCCGCCAACGACGCCGATCTGGCCAACGCGGGCGATCTGTCCGGCCCCCTGCGCGAACGGCTGACGCTGAACGATGAGCGGATCGAGGCGATGGCCAAGGGTCTGGAGGACATCGCCGATTTCCCCGATCCCATCGGCGGCGTGCTGGCCGACTGGACCCGGCCCAACGGGCTGAACATCCAGCGCGTGCGCGTGCCGCTGGGCGTGATCGGCATCATCTATGAAAGCCGCCCCAACGTGACCGCCGACGCCGGGGGCCTGTGCCTGAAATCCGGCAACGCCGCCATCCTGCGCGGCGGATCGGAAAGCGTCCAATCCTCCCGCGCCATCGCCGCCTGCCTGGCCGAAGGGCTGCGCGCGGCGGGCCTGCCGGAGGACGCGATCCAACTGGTCCCCACCACCGACCGGGCGGCGGTCGGCCACATGCTGCGGATGCGCGAGTTCATCGACGTCATCATCCCGCGCGGCGGCAAATCGCTGATCCAGCGCATCGCCGACGAAAGCCGGGTCCCGGTCATCAAGCATCTGGACGGCAATTGCCACGTCTATGTCCACGCCGGGGCCGATCTGGACAAGGCGCGCAAGGTGGTGCTGAACGCCAAGATGCGCCGGACCTCCATCTGCGGGGCGGCGGAAACGCTGCTGGTCGACCGCGCCATCGCCGACACCGCCCTCGCCCCGCTCGTCACCGATCTGCTGAACGCCGGGTGCGCCGTGCGCGGCGACGCCGCCACCCAGGCGGTCGATCCGCGCGTGACCCCGGTGGACGCGGCGGATTGGGACACCGAATATCTCGACGCCATCATCGCCTGCGGCGTGGTGGACGGGGTGGACGCCGCCATCGACCACATCAACCGCCACGGCTCCCACCACACCGACTCGATCGTCACAGAGGATGCGGCGGCGGCCGAACGCTTCCTCCAACGGATCGACAGCGGCATCGTGCTGTGGAACGCCTCCACCCAGTTCGCCGACGGCGGGCAGTTCGGCATGGGGGCGGAGATCGGCATCTCGACCGACAAGTTCCACGCCCGTGGCCCGGTGGGGGCGGAGCAGCTCACCAGCTACAAATACGTCGTGCGCGGCAATGGCCAGACCCGGCCCTGACCCGGACGCGGGAAAGACCCTCTCCCCCCCGGGGAGAGGGTTGGGTGAGGGGGCACCCGCAAGACCGCCCAGGGGCGGGCCGCACCCCTTCTCCGGCCCGCGTTACGCCGGGTTGACCATCGGGCTGCTCGGCGGCTCCTTCAACCCGGCCCATGACGGGCATCGGGACATCAGCCTGTACGCGCTGAAGACGCTGGGGCTGGATCGGGTGTGGTGGCTGGTCAGCCCGCAGAATCCGCTGAAGGCGCAGGCGGGCATGGCCCCGCTGCCCGAACGGCTGGCCGAAGCCTGGACCGTGGCCGCCCACCCCCGCATCGAGGTGACGGCGATCGAGACCGCGCTGAAGACCCGCTTCACCGCCGACACGCTGGCCGCCCTGATCCGGAAATTCCCCAAAACCCGCTTTGTTTGGCTGATGGGGGCGGACAATTTGCGGCAAATCCCCCGTTGGCGGGCCTGGACGCGAATCTTCGAGTCGGTCCCCGTTGCGGTTTTCGCCCGTCCGACCTATTGTCTGAATGCGTTGAGCGGCCAGGCCGCCCAGCGTTACAGGCGTCGGCGGGTGTCCGTTTGCGGGGTGAAGGGGCTGGCGCGCCAAAAGCGGCCGGCCTGGGCGTTCTTGCGCAACCCCCTCAATCCGGCCTCGGCGACGGCGATCCGGCACGCACGCGCCACCCGGATCGCGCATCCGTCGTGACACGTTGCAAGAGGTTACAGCCATCACCACGCACACCGAAACGGCCGCGTCCGCTGCGCAGCCGGTCGCCGTTCCCCTGATCCCGGAAGTCCAGGATCTGAAGGCGCTCATCGAACAGGCCCTTGACGAGGATCAGGCCGACGGCGTCACCGTCATCGATCTCGCCGGGAAGGCCACCTTCGCGGATTACATGATCGTCGCCTCGGGCCGCAACACGCGGCACGTCGGGGCCATGGCCACCAAGCTGACCGAAAAGCTGAAGCAGGCCGGGTTCCGTTACGTCGAAACCGAAGGCATGGAACAGTGCGATTGGGTGCTGGTCGATGCCGGTGACATCATCGTCCATCTGTTCAAGCCGGAAGTCCGGACCTTCTACAACATCGAAAAGATGTGGGGGGCCGAGATGCCGGCACCGACCGACCCGGCGCGTTTGAGCGCCTGACGGTCCACGGGGCGGAGGGGCATCAGCGTCATGCGATTGTGGCTCGCCGCCGTCGGTCGGTCGCGGGGGGGACCCGCCCGCGACCTGTTCGACGAGTATGTCGGACGCCTGAGCTGGCCCTTCACCCTGCGCGAGGTCGAGGTGAAAAAACGCCTGACCTCCGACGAGTTGAAACGGCAGGAGGCCGACCTGCTGCTGGCCGCGATCCCCGCCGGGGCGGTGGTGGTCGCGCTGGACGAGCGCGGCAAGGCCCTGCCGAGCGAAGCCTTCGCCGCCAAGCTGGGCGACTGGCGCGACCGGGGAACCGGCGACCTCGCCTTTCTGATCGGCGGGGCCGATGGCCATGGCGACGCCGTGCGGGCGCGCGCCGATTTCCTGATGGCCTTCGGCCCGATGACCTGGCCCCACATGCTGGTGCGCGGCATGCTGGCCGAACAGATTTACCGGGCGCAGCAGATTTTGGCCGGGCACCCCTATCACCGAGTCTGATCCCCCGAACACCCCAACCCGAACCCACCCGAACCCACGGTTCCTGACCCCCATCCGTCCGCAAGAGGCACCCGCGATGACCGATCCGCAGCGTCCCGCCCACACCCCGAAGCCCGTCGTCCTGTGCATTCTGGACGGCTGGGGGTATCGCGAGGAACAGGCCGACAACGCCATCGCGCTGGGCGACACGCCCAATTGGGATCGGCTGTGGGCGGACGAACCCACGGCACTCCTCGACGCCAGCGAGGAGGAGGTCGGCCTGCCCAAGGGCCAGATGGGCAATTCCGAGGTCGGTCACATGAATCTCGGGGCCGGGCGCATCGTCATGCAGGATCTGGTCATGATCGACCACGCCATCCTGAACGGCGATCTGGAGCGCAACCAGGCGCTCTATGATCTGGTCAAGACCCTGACCAAGACCGGCGGCACCTGCCACCTGATGGGGCTGCTGTCGCCGGGCGGGGTGCATTCGCATCAGGAGCACATGGCCGCTCTGGCCGCGATCCTGGCGCGCGAAGGCGTGCCGGTGGCCATCCACGCCTTCACCGACGGGCGCGACGTGCCGCCGCAAAGCGCCAAGGATCAGGTTGCGGAGTTCATGGCCGACGTGTTCGAGCTGCCGGGCGTGGAGATCGCCACGGTGATCGGGCGTTACTACGCGATGGACCGCGACAAGCGGTGGGACCGCGTGGCCAAGGCCTTCGCCGCCATGACCCAGGGCGTGGGCGAACGCGCCGCCGACCCGATCCAGGCGATCGAACAGAGCTACGCCACCGGCAAGCACGACGAATTCATCCTGCCGACCATCATCGGCGACTACAGCGGCATGAAGGACGGCGACGCCATCCTGATGGCGAATTTCCGCGCCGACCGCGCCCGCGAGATCCTGAGCGCCTATGTCGAGCCGGGCTTTGACGGGTTCGAACGCGGCGCGCAACCGGCGCTGTCGGCCATTGTCGGCATGGTCGAATACTCCAACGCGCTGGCCCAGCGCATGACCACCCTGTTCCCGCCGAAATCCCTGACCAAGGTGCTGGGCGAGGTGGTGAGCGACGCCGGGATGAAGCAACTCCGCATCGCCGAAACGGAGAAGTATCCGCACGTCACCTTCTTCTTCAACGGCGGGGAGGAGCGCGTCTACCCCGGCGAGGACCGCATCCTGGTCCCGTCGCCGAAGGTCGCGACCTATGATCTTCAGCCGGAAATGTCGGCGGCCGAAGTCACCGACAAGCTGGAAGCCGCCATCGACGCCGGGACCTACGACCTGATCGTCGTCAACTACGCCAACCCCGACATGGTCGGCCATTCGGGCATGCTCGACGCCGCGATCAAGGCCGTCCACGCGGTGGACACCAGCATCGGCCGCCTGGAGGCCGCCGTGCGGCGCCAGGGCGGGACCATGCTGATCACCGCCGACCATGGCAATTGCGAGCTGATGAAGGACCCGGACAACGGCGGCCCGCACACCGCCCACACGCTGGACAAGGTGCCGCTGGTGCTGGTCAACGGCCCGGCGGGGGCGCGGCTGGACAACGGCCGCCTCGCCGACATCGCGCCGACCCTGCTCGACCTCATCGGCCTGCCGCAGCCCGAGGAAATGACCGGCCGCAACCTGCTGACCCGCGACGCCGCCCGCGCAGCGGCCGAATAAGCGGTCCAGCGATGGCATCACCGCCCCCCTCTCCCCCCCGTTTCCCTTCTCCCCGCCGGGGAGAGGGTCGGGGTGAGGGGGTGCCGGGTGCCGGACCGTCCTCGGCCCGATTCGTCGTCGTTGCCCTCCTCACGCTCTCCACCCCCGCCATCGCCCAGACCGACCCCCACCCCGACGCCGCCGGGCAGGCGTTGAAGCGGGTGGAGCAGGAACTCCAAAACGACCGCAACCGCCAGCGCCAGTTGGACCGCCAGTCGCAGACGCTCGACAAGGAGCTGAACGAGCTGCGCGGCCAGGTGATCGGGCTGGCCGATCAGGCCCGTGTGCAGGAACGCGGCCTCGACGAGCTGGAAGGCACGCTGGCCGCGCTGGAGGCCGAGGAGCAGCGCCGCACCGCCGCGCTGGACAGCGAACGCGCCCAGATCGCCGGGCTGCTGGCCGCGCTGCAACGGCTGGCGCGGGTCCCGCCGGAAGCCGCCCTGATCCGGCCGGAGGGGCCGGTGGACACGCTGCGCTCCGCCCTGCTGCTGCGCGACACCGTGCCCGCCCTGCGCGCCCGCGCCGACGCGCTGCTCGCCGCCCTGACCGGGCTGGCCGAGACCCGCGAATCGCTGGTCGCCCAACGGGCCAAGGCGCTGGCCGCGCGCAAGGCGCTGGCCGAGAAGCAGGCCGACATCAGCCGTCTGGTCAGCCGCCGCGAGGAGCTGTCCCGCCAGACCGACGCCGAACGGCAGCAGCTGGCCCAGCACATGGGGCAATTGTCCGGCCAGGCCAGCGACCTGCGCCAATTGATGGACCGGATCGAAAGCGAACGCCGCGCCGCCGCCGAGACCGCCGCCAAGCGCGAGGCCGAACGCCGGGACAGCGAACGGAAAGAGGCGGAAAAGCGACAGGCCGAACAGCGCGAGGCCGAACGCCGACTCGCCGCCCAGAAGGAGGCGGAGCGCAAGGAGGCCGAACGCAAGCTGGCCGAGCTGCGCGCCGCCGAACAGAAGGCCGCCGCCCAGAAAGCCGCCGAGGAGCAGCGCGCCAAGGACGAGGCCGCCCGCGCCGCCGCCGAACTGGCGCTGGCGAAGAAGGCCCCCAGCGGCCCGCCCAGCGTGGCGGGCATGCCGACCCCGGTCGGCGGCAAGCTGACCACCCGATTCGGCGAGACCGACCGATTCGGCGCGACCAGCCGGGGCGTGACCATCCAGACCCGCGCGGCGGCCACCGTGGTCGCCCCGCAAGGCGGGTCCGTGGTGTATGCTGGGCCGTTCAAAGGCTATGGCCTTATTTTGATCGTTGAACACAGCGGCGGATATCATAGTCTCATTGCGGGTTTGGGCCGGATCGACACGGCGGTCGGCAAGACGGTGGCGGCGGGGGAACCCATCGCGGTCATGCCGGGCGACGGAGCGCCGGACCTCTATTTCGAACTGCGGCGCAATGGTCAGCCGATCAATCCGCAGCGCGGGTTCGGCACCCCAGAGGGAAAAGGACGCGGGTAGATGAGGATGTTGAAGCGAGCCGCAACGGCGGCGGCCCTGGTGTTTCTCGGCGCTGGGGTTGCCACCGTCACCGCCCAATCCAGCAACACGTCGGAGACCTACCGGCAACTGAACCTGTTCGGCGACGTGTTCGAGCGCGTGCGCGCCGAATATGTGGAAAAGGTCACGGACGAGCAGCTGGTCGAGGCGGCGATCAACGGGATGCTGACCTCCCTGGATCCGCACTCCAGCTACCTGAACAAAAAGAATTACCAGGATATGCAGGTCCAGACCCGGGGCGAGTTCGGCGGGTTGGGGATCGAGGTGACGATGGAAAACGGCCTGGTCAAGGTCGTCTCGCCCATCGACGACACCCCGGCCTTCCGCGCCGGCCTGCAACCGGGCGACCTGATCGTCCAGTTGAACGGCGAAGCGGTGATGGGCCTGACCCTGAACGAGGCCGTTGAAAAGATGCGCGGCCCGGTGGGCAGCGAGCTGAAGATCACCGTCCGCCGGGGCGACGTCGGCGAACCGTTCGAGGTGTCGCTGACCCGCGCGGTGGTCAAGGTGCAGTCCGT
Organism: Azospirillum griseum; assembly: GCF_003966125.1. GTDB lineage: Bacteria > Pseudomonadota > Alphaproteobacteria > Azospirillales > Azospirillaceae > Azospirillum > Azospirillum griseum. The sequence goes on along the minus strand of NZ_RXMA01000019.1, from coordinate 49,762 downwards.
CCGCCACAGGGTGGAGGGCGAGATCGGCTATGTCCGCATCACCAGCTTCAACGAACAGACCCAGGTCGGCCTGGAAAAGGCCATCGCGGCGATCCAGCAGCAGTTGGGCGACAAGCTGCGCGGCTTCGTGCTCGACCTGCGCAACAACCCCGGCGGGCTGCTCGATCAGGCGGTGTCGGTGTCCGACAGCTTCCTGGACAAGGGGGAAATCGTCTCCACCCGTGGCCGCAAGTCCGAAGAGGGGACCCGCTTCAACGCCAAGCCGGGCGACCTCATCAAGGGGCTGCCGCTGGTCGTGCTGATCAACGGCGGGTCGGCCTCCGCCTCGGAAATCGTCGCCGGTGCGTTGCAGGACCACAAGCGCGCGATCATCATGGGGACGCAATCCTTCGGCAAGGGATCGGTCCAGACCATCATCCCGCTGCCCGGCCATGGGGCGATGCGCCTGACCACGGCGCGCTATTACACGCCGTCAGGCCGCTCGATCCAGCAATTGGGCATCACCCCCGACATCGAGGTGCACGTCGCCAAGGTGGAGGATCTGGAGGGCAACGTCGCCCGCCGCCGCGAGGCCGATCTGAAAGGCTCGCTGCGCAACACCGACCCGGCCAACCAGAACCGTCCGGGTGCCAAGCCGCCCGCCGCCGGGGCGGCCAACAGCGCCACCCCGCCCGCAGCCCCCACCCCGGCCCCCACCCCGGCCAACGCCCCCGCCGACCCCGACGCCCCGGCTCCGGCGGCTCCGGGTGCGGCCCCGCCGTTCGACAACCAGTTGACCCGCGCGCTCGACCTGTTGCGCGGTGTCGCGCTGTTCCAATCGCGCGCCGCCGGGCGCTGACCGGATCGGGAGCACGACGCGGTGAAAGCGCCAGCGTTTCTTGGGCGCCTGAAATTCGATGTCCGGGGTCTGCGCCCCGGCGTCGGGTTCCTGGCCCGCCTTCGCCGCAAGATGAACCCGCACGCCGATTTCGGCGATGAGGATGACAAGCCGCGCCGCCCACCGCCCAAACTGCTGTTGGGGGCGATCGGCGGTGTGGTGCTGGTCGTGGGCGGTCTGGTCGGCTGGCTGGCCCTGAACGCCGAGGGAACCACCCAGGCGTGGGAAGCGGCGTCGCCGAAACTCAGCCTCGCGGTGGCCCCGCCCCCCGCCCCGCCGCCGCCCAAAGCGCCGCAACCGGCCGCCACGCCGCCCGCCGCACCAACCCCGGCCACGCCAGCACCGGCGCAACCGCCCACCACCGCCGCGCCGCTCGCCCTGCCGGAGGCCACCGCCAACGTCACCCTGACCCCGGCCCCGGTCCCGGGCATGGTCGAGGACAGCCGCAACGGCCCGCTGCCGAAGGTGGCGGAGGATGGGCGCAAGCCCTGGCAGGTTTACGCCCGCCCCTTCCCCGCCGCCGACAAGCGTCCGCGTGTGGCCATCGTCATGGCCGACATGGGCATCAGCGGCGTGACCACCGGCAACGCGCTGGCCAAGCTGCCCCCCGCCGTGACGCTCGCCTTCGTCCCCTATGCCGAACGGCTGGACAATTGGGTGGAACGCGCGCGGACCAAGGGGCACGAGGTGATGCTGGCCGTGCCGATGGAGCCGCAGAATTACCCGCGCGACGATCCCGGCCCCAACGCCCTGCTGACCATGCTCGGCCCCGACCGCAACATGGAGCGGCTGGAATGGTCGCTGGGGAAGGTCGTCGGCTATGTCGGCATCACCAGCACCACCGGCAGCAAATTCACCGCCAACCAGGCCGCCGTCCAGCCGATGATCGACGCGCTGAAGGCGCGCGGCCTGCTGTTCGTCGACGCCCGCGCCAACCCCAAGAGCGTGGCCGGGCCGCTGGCGATGCTGGCCGGGGTCCCGCGCGCGCTGGCCGACCGCACCATCGACCGCGACCTGTCGCGCGGGGCCATCGACGACCAGCTGCGCGAGCTGGAAGGGCTGGCCAAGGCCAACGGGGCCGCCGTGGGCATGGCCTCCCCCTACCCGACCACGATCGAACGGATCGCCCTGTGGATGACCTCGCTGAACGACCGGGGGGTGGTGCTGGCCCCGGTGTCGGCGGTGGTCAACATCCAGAAGCAATGACGAAAGCGCCGTCCGCCATGTCCAAACACGACAAGACCAAGGCTCCCAAGCCCATCGACCGCGACTCGCTGCCCTACCGCCCCTGCGTCGGCATCATGCTGCTGAACGACCGGGGGGAGGTGTTCGTCGCCCGCCGCACCGGGTCGGAGGCCGACTGGCAAATGCCCCAGGGCGGCATCGACGACGGCGAGGACGCCCGCAGCGCCGCCTTCCGCGAGCTGGAGGAGGAGATCGGCACCGCCAAGGCCGAGTTCCTCGCCCTATCCGCCACCCCGCACCGCTACGACCTGCCCGACGATCTGCTGGGTCGGGTGTGGAAGGGGCGTTGGCGCGGGCAGGAGCAGACCTGGATGGCCGCCCGTTTCACCGGGACCGAGGCCGACATACGGCTCGACACCGACCACCCCGAATTCGACGCCTGGAAATGGATCGACGCGGAGGAGTTGCCGGGCCTGATCGTCGCCTTCAAACGCCATGTGTACGAAGCGGTCCTGGCCGAATTCCGCCCCCTCATCGCCCGGTTGAAAGGCTGACTCCCGATTCGCGGCACATCCCTCGCCGCTGCCCGTCGAAAAGGATTGCGGTTGCTCCTAAGTTCTAGGACCCTGCGCAACGTGGCAATGATTTTGGCTTAACACATCCGTGTGGCCGAACGCAGGGCAGCGAAGGGAAAGCGGGGCATGACTCTGATCAAATGGAGCGAAGAGGCCGGGCGCGTCCGCCTGACCCTGCCCAGCGACCTGGATCTGCCAATGGCGCAACCGCTGCTCGACAGCCTGCGCGCCGCCTTCGCCGCCGCCAACGACGTGACGGTGCAGGCCGACGCGGTGGAGCGCGTCAGCGCGGCCACCGTGCAGACCCTGGTGGTGGCCGCCCGCGACAGCGCCGCGCGCGGGGCCGTCTTTGCCATCGCCACCCCGTCGGACAGCCTGAGCGAAGCGTGTGAGGATTTGGGCCTTCAGGATTGGCTGAAGCAATGGAGCCGCGCGTGAAAAAGAAGGTTTTGACCGTCGATGATTCCCGCACCATGCGCGACATGGTGTCCTTCACCCTGCGCGGGGCCGGCTACGAGGTGGTGGAGGCCGCCGACGGACAGGCGGCGATGACCGCCATCGCCGCGTCCAAGGTCGATCTGGTCATCACCGACCTGAACATGCCGGTGATGGATGGCCTGACCCTGATCCGCAAGCTGCGCGCCATCCCGGCCCACCGCAGCCTGCCGATCCTGATGCTGACCACCGAAGCCGACGATTCGAAAAAGGCGGAGGGGCGGGCCGCCGGGGCAACCGGCTGGATCGTGAAGCCGTTCAACCCGGACAAACTGATTTCCGTCGTGCAGAAGGTCTGCGGCTGACCCCGCCGGGTCGGCACCCGCAAACCGCGCACGGGCAAGGAGAGCGATCGTGGACGATCTGAGCCGGTTCAAGCAGACCTATTTCGACGAGAGCGCCGAACTGATGGCGGTCGCCGAGGCCGGGCTGCTGCGGCTGTCCCCCGGCGACGTCGACATGGACGAGGTGAACGCGATCTTCCGCGCCGTCCATTCGATCAAGGGCGGAGCCGGGGCCTTCGGCTTTTCCGAACTGGTCGCCTTCTCCCACGAATTCGAAACGGTGATGGACGAGCTGCGCAACGGCGCGATCCCCGTCACCACCGACCTGATCGACACGCTGATCCGCGCCAACGACCTGTTGGGCCAGTTGCTGGGCTGCGCCGGGGACGAGATCGATCCGCCGCCCGGCCTGACCGACGACACCGTCGCCGCCCTGCGCCACGCCCTTGCGGCGAATCGCACCGGCGACCCGCCGCAGCCGGTGGCCGAATCGGCGGCTCCCCCCGCCAGCGCGACGCCGGACGATGAGGATGACGAGGCCGGAATCTTCGGCGACGCGCTGGCCGCGATCCACGCCGCCCGCGCCGACGACGACCCGCCCGGCACCGGTTCGGGCACCGCCGACCGCGTGCGCTGGACCATCCGTTTCCGCCCCAAAAGCGACCTGCTGCTGTCGGGCAACGAACCGGCCTACATGCTGCGCGCCCTGCGCCGTTTGGGCGAGGCGGACATCCACTGCCATCTGGACGACCTGCCCGCACTGGCCGATCTGGACGCCGAGCTGCTGCATCTGTCCTGGACCATCACCCTGACCGCCGACGCATCGGTCGGGCGCGACCGGATCGACGACGTGTTCGAGTTCGTCGCCGACGATTGCGACCTCCAGATCAGCGCCGATGCCCCGCTGCCCGCCGTCGTGGAACCGTCGGCCCCCGCCGCCAGCGCTGCCCCGCCGCCGCCCGCCCGCACCGAACCGTCGGCGGTCCCCGGCCCACCCGCCGCACAAACCACAACCACACCAGCCACCACATCACCGGCCACCGCCAAAAGCGACGGCGCGAAAACGGATGGCCCGGCCAAGCCGCGCAGCGGCAACAGCGGCGGCGATCATGGCGGTCTGACCACCCACACCATCCGCGTCGATCTCGACAAGATCGACCGGCTGGTGAACATGGTTGGCGAGATGGTCATCACGCAGGCGATGATCGCCGAGCATCTGCGCGATCTGCCCCCCGGCCAGTTCCAGGAGTTGCAGGAGGGGTTGGAGCAGCTGGCCCAGCACACCCGCGAACTGCGCGAAAGCGTGATGTCGATTCGCGCGCAACCGGTGTCGAGCGTCTTTTCGCGGATGCCGCGCCTGGTGCGCGAATGCGCCACGATGACCGGCAAGGAGGTGCTGCTCGCCACCTCCGGCGAAAACACCGAGGTGGACAAGACGGTGGTGGAGAACCTCGTCGATCCGCTGACCCACATGATCCGCAACTCCATCGACCACGGGCTGGAAGGGCCGGAGGAGCGCGAACGCATCGGCAAGCCGCGCGCCGGAACCGTCCATCTGTCGGCGCAGCACCGCTCCGGCCGCATCGTCATCGAGGTGACGGACGACGGGCGCGGCATCAACCGCGCCAAGGTGCTGTCCAAGGCCATCGAAAAGGGGCTGGTCCAACCCGGTGCCAGCCTGACCGACGAGGAGATCGACAATCTGATCTTCCTGCCGGGCTTCTCCACCGCCGATCAGGTGTCGAACCTGTCCGGGCGCGGCGTCGGCATGGATGTGGTGCGCCGCAACATCTCGGCGCTGGGCGGGCGCATCGGCGTCTATTCCACGCCGGGCGAAGGCTCCCGCTTCGTCTTGTCGCTGCCGCTGACGCTGGCGGTGCTGGACGGCATGGTCATTTCGGTGGGAGAGGAACGGTTCGTCCTGCCGCTGACCAACATCGTGGAAAGCCTGCGCCCCAAACCCGTCGATCTGCACGGGCTGGTCAACAAATGCGACGTGATGATGGCGCGCGGCGAGTATGTGCGGCTGGTCTATCTCCACCGCCTGTTCGGCATCCCCAAGGCGGTGGACGACGCCACCCGTGGGCTGGTCGTGCTGGTGGAGACGGAGGACGGATCGCGGCTGGGGCTGGTGGTGGACGAGGTGCTGGGCCAGCAGCAGGTCGTCATCAAAAGCCTGGAATCGAACTTCCGCCGCCTGGACGGCGTGGCCGCCGCCACCATCCTGGGCGACGGGCGGGTCGCCCTGATCCTGGACGTCGCGGGCCTGCGCGAGATGAGCCGCCACAGCGGCGACAGCGACCGCGCCCGCCCAACCGCCACCCCCACTCCGGCGCTGGCCGGTCCCTCCCCGCGTCAACGCCAAACGGTCTGAGGCCCAGCGATGAGCATGAGCAGTTCCATGGCACTCGCCACCGTCGGAGGCAGCCGGTCCGACGCCCTGTCCCTGAACGGGACGGAGGATCAATACGTCTCCTTCACCGTCGGCACCGAGGAATACGGGGTCAACATCCTGGCGGTCAGGGAAATACGCGGCTGGACACCGGAAAGCCGACTGCCCAATCTTCCCGACTATGTCCGGGGGGTCATCAACCTGCGCGGCATCATCATTCCGATCTTTGATCTGCGCGCCCGTTTCGGCGGCGGCAAGACCGAGGTGACGAAACGCCATGTGGTGGTGGTGATCCAGGTTGGCGAGCGGACGCGGGGCATTCTGGTCGACGCGATTTCCGACATTCTGGCCATCGGCCCGGACGCCATCAAACCGCCGCCCGACGTGGACAGCGGCCTGATCGACGCCGAGTATCTCAGCGGTCTCTACACCGCCGAGAACCGCATGGTGACGCTGCTGAACGTCGACAAGCTGTTCGCAAACGAACATGGCGATCATCAGGACCCGGTTGACAGCCGGGCGATCGCCGCCAACGCCGCGACTCCCTGAACGCCACCCGACCGGGGCCTCGCCCCATCGGCCAACACCCCAACCACCAACGCCCCAACCGCCCCACTGGCCAACGCCCAAGACGCCGGAGACAACCGTCATGACCACGCAAGTCACCACCGCGCCCGCCGCCACCGACAACGGTGCCCCCCTGCGCCGCATGGGCATCGCGCAACGGCTGTGGCTGGTGTTCGGCCTGCTCCTGGCCTTGATCGCCGCGCAGTTGGGGATTGGCATCCTGGGACAGAACAGCCTGAACAACCGGCTGGACCACGCGCTGAAATCGGGCGATCTGGCCCTGTTCGCCAAGGATCTGGAAAGCCGACTGGCCAACCAGCGCATCCAGGGGCGGGACTTCATCTTCACCGGTGACATCAGCTCGTTGGAGCGTCAGCGCGCCCTGCGCGCCGCCTTCGAAAAGGCGATGAGCGAGCGTCAGGCAACCCTCAACGCCTCCTCCCAGGCCGCTGCCTTTGCCGAACTGTCGCGGCTGCACGGCGAGTATCACGAGCAGTTCGAACAGGTCCGCGTGTTGCGCGAACGGTTCGACCGCCTCCTGCGCGACCGGATGGACCCGAACGGCGAGCGTGTCACTGCCCAACTGGAAGAGGTCGTGACGGCGAGCAAGGACAACAGCACCGCCGCCATCGACGCGCAGGAGGCGATCAAGCACTGGATCACCGTCCGCTTTGCCGCCAACCGCGCCCTCGGTCTGAAGGATCCCGCCGCCGCCACCCAGGTGGAAGGCCAGAGCAAGGAGCTGGGTGAGCATCTGGCCGAGTTGACCGCCGCCTTCCGCGCCTCCCCCACCGTCAGCGCGGTTTTGCGCGATGTGGAGGCGCGCGCCACCGACTACCGCGCCGCCGTCAAGGACGCGCTGGCGCTCAACGCCACCATCACCCAACGCACCGCCGAAGTGGCCAAACAGGTGGCGCGGATCAACGATGTGATCGGCGGCATCATCACCGCCCTGCGGGCCGAGCAACTCGCCGACGAGACCGCTGCCGAGCAGGAGGCAACGACGAACACCCGCCTGTCGATCGGGCTGGGCCTGCTGTCGCTGCTGATCGGGGTCTTCGCCGCCCACCGGATCGGGCGGTCGATCATCGACCCGATCACCGGAATCAAGACGGTGATGACCGACCTGCTGGCGGGCAAGCTGAACGTCGCCGTTCCCCACACCCAATCCGGCGACGAGATGGGCGAGATGGCCCGCGCCGTCGCCGCCTTCAAGGACGAGGCGGTGGAGGCGGCCCGGCTGCGCATCGCGCTGGACCGGGTGTCGGCCAACATCATGATGGCGGACGCCGATGGCCAGATCCTCTACGCCAACGACTCCATCATGGGCATGTTCCGCCACGCTGAAGCCGATCTGAAAAAGGCCTTGCCCAACTTCGACAGCAAGACGCTGTTGGGCCAGAATTACGACATCTTCCACCGCGACCCCAGCCACCAGCGCCGTCTGTTGAGCGCCCTGACCCAGACCTATCGCGGGTCGGCCAAGGCGGGCGGGCGCACGTTCGAGGTGATCGCCAACCCGGTGGTCAGCCGCCAGGGCGAAAAGCTGGGGACCGTCATCGAGTGGCGCGACCGCACCGACGAACTGGCGATTGAGGCCGAGATCAGCGGCATGGTGGACCGTGCGGTGCGCGGCGACTTCGCCCACCGCATTGATCTGGCCGACAAGGCCGGTTTCTTCCGCTTGGTCAGCGAGGGCATCAACCGCCTGTCGGAAAACGTCTCCGCCGTCACCGAGGAGCTGGCCACCGCGCTCGAAACCCTGTCGCGCGGCGACCTGACCCGCCGGATCGAGCAAAATTACGAGGGCGTGTTCCAGCGTCTGAAGAACGACTTCAACAACACCGTCGCGCAACTGTCCGACACCGTGCGGCGCATCGACAGCGCGGCGTCCTCCATCGCCACCGCCAGCCGCGAGGTGGCGGCGGGCAGCCTGGACCTGTCGGAACGCACCGAGCAGCAGGCCAGCAGCCTGGAGGAAACCGCCGCCAGCATGGAACAACTGGCCGCGACCGTGCGGTCGAACGCCGAGAACGCCCAGCAGGTCAACCGCTTCGCCACCGACGCCCGCAGCGTGGCGGCGCGTGGCGGTCAGGTGGCGGGTGACGCGGTGGAGGCGATGCGGCGGATCGAGCAATCCTCGCAGAAGATCTCCGACATCATCGGGGTGATCGACGAGATCGCCTTCCAAACCAACTTGCTGGCGCTGAACGCGGCGGTGGAGGCCGCGCGCGCGGGCGACGCCGGGCGTGGCTTCGCCGTGGTGGCGCAGGAGGTCCGGCAACTGGCCCAGCGCTCCGCCCAGGCGTCGAAGGAGATCAAGGCGCTGATCCTGGACAGCGGCGCGCAGGTGCGCGAGGGCGTCGATCTGGTGCGTTCGGCGGGCGGTGCCCTGACCGAGATCGTCACCGGCATCGGTCGCGTCGCCGATCTGGTCGCTGAGATCGCCCGCGCCACCAGCGAACAGGCCAGCGGTCTGGACGAGGTGAACATCGCCGTCGCCCAGATGGACGAGATGACCCAGAAGAACGCCGCCCTGGTGGAGGAAAGCACCGCCGCCGCCCGGTCGTTGGAGGATCAGGCCGACCAGCTGCGCGAACAGATGACCTATTTCACCCTGGATCGTGTTTCTGGAGATCGCTTCTCGGGGGATCGCGCCTCCGGGGATCGGGGCGACCGCCGCCGCGCCCGCGTCTGACCACCCTTGTTGAGATCGGCCCACCATGACCGGCCCGCAGGTTCCGTCCGATGATCCCCGCCCCGACGCCGACCGGCGGCCCCGCCCGACCGGTGCGGCGGCGGATTTTCGGAACACCCGCGAGTTCCGTTTTGAACGGCACCATTTCGACCTGATCGCCCGGCTGCTGCACCAGTTGGCCGGGATCGCGCTGGCCTCGCACAAGGTGGAGATGGTCTACGCCCGGTTGGCGCGCCGCCTGCGCGACCTGCGCCTGCCCGATTTCGACGCCTATTGCGCCCTGTTGCAGAGCGAAGACGGGGCGCACGAGATCGGCTACCTCGTCAACGCTCTGACCACCAACCTGACCAGCTTTTACCGCGAGGCCCACCACTTCACCTTTCTGGAACAGACGGTGCTGCCGGAACTGCGCGAGCGGCACGCCAAGGTTCCCAAGCCCCGGCTGCGCCTGTGGTCGGCGGGCTGCTCCTCGGGGCCGGAACCCTACAGCCTCGCCATGGTGCTGGTTGCCAGCCTGGGGCCGGAGCTGCGGCGCTGGGACGCCCGCATCCTGGCCACCGACATCGACACCCACATGGTCGACACCGCCCGGCGGGGGGTGTACAGCGCCGACAGCGCGTCGGGCATCCCGGCGGCGATCCGGTCCCGCTTCACCCGCCCGACGACGCTGAACGGCGAACCGGCCATCGCCATGACCGACGATCTGAAGCGCCTCATCACCGTCAAGCCGCTCAATCTGCTGGAACGTTGGCCGATGTCCGGCCCGTTCGACGCCATCTTCTGCCGCAACGTGCTGATCTATTTCGACCGGCCCGGACGGATGCAGGTGATCGAGAATTTTGCCCGGATGATCGGCCCCGGCGGCTATCTGTTCCTGGGGCATTCGGAAAGCCTGTATGGCGTGTCGGACCGTTTCCAGCAGGTCGGCCCCACCATCTACCAACGGGTGGGGCCATGACGCGCGAGACGACGGACGATCACCCCGACGCGGACGCCACCCGGCGCAGCACCGGCTCCCCCAACCGGCGCGCCAGGTCGGCCCTCAACCGGGGAACGGGGCTGGAAACGATCAAGGTGTTTCTGGGCGACCACGCCGTCAGCGACCGGATGGACGTGATGATGTCCACCACCCTGGGGTCCTGCGTGTCGGCCTGCATCCACGACCCGGTGCGCGGCATCGGCGGCATGAACCATTTCCTGCTGCCCGAGGTCCCGGAATCGGAGCTGAGCGGCAACGGGGAGGCGGCGCGCTATGGCTCGGTGGCGATGGAGCGCCTGATCAACGCGCTGCTCTGCGCCGGGGCCGAGCGGCGGCGCTTGCAGGTCAAGCTGTTCGGCGGTGCCCGCGTCATCGACAGCAGCTATGACATCGGCGGCATGAACAGCCGCTTTGCCCTGGACTATGTGCGGGCCGAGGGGTTGATTTTGACCGGTCAGGATCTGGGCGGTGCGTCGGCGCGCCGCATCCGGTATTTTCCCCACGCCGGGCGGGCGATGCGCCGTATGCTGAATCCCACCATGGTTGTGGACACCATCACCCAGGAGCATCATTTCATGTCCAACCTGCGGCGCGGCCCGATCGATGGCCCCGTCGAGCTGTTCATCGCCACCGACACGGACGAGGGTTGATGATGAGCCGAGCCATCCGCGTCGTGATCGTCGATGACAGCGCGCTGATGCGCGAAATGCTGAAGGACATGCTGGCGCGCGAACCGGCCATCGAGGTGGTGGGCGTGGCCCGCGACCCGTTCGAGGCGCGCGAGATCATCAAGGCCACCAACCCCGACGTCATCACGCTGGACGTCGAAATGCCGAAGATGGACGGGCTGTCCTTCCTGGAAAAGATCATGACCCTGCGGCCGACGCCGGTCATCATGATCTCCACCCTGACGCAGGAAGGCTCCGACGCCGCCATCCGCGCGCTGGAGCTGGGGGCGGTCGATTGCCTGGCCAAGCCGGGCAGCGCCGACGGCAAAGGGTTCGAACAGACCGGACGCGAGCTGGTGTCCAAGATCATGGTCGCCGCCACCGCCCGCCTGTCGATGCGCCGCCCCGCCGCCGCCGTCGCCCCGCTTCCCAGACCGCGCCGGGCCGAGACGGGCAACCGCCTGATCGCCATCGGTGCCTCCACCGGCGGGGTCGAACGCATCCGCGACGTGCTGGCCGTCCTGCCCGCCGATTGCCCGCCCATCGTCATCACCCAGCATATGGGGCCGAGCTACGTCCCCAGCTTCGCCGCCCGGCTCGACCGGATGTCCGCCCCCAACGTCCAGGTCGCCAGCCACGGCGCGCGGCTGGCGCAGGGGGTGGTCTTCATCGCCCCCGGCGACCGCCATCTTGCCATCGCCCGCGATGGTCTGGGGCTGGTCTGCCACATCCAGGACAGCCCGGCGGTCAGCGGCCACCGGCCATCGGTGGATGTGCTGTTCGGTTCCGTCGCCAAGGCCGCCGGGCCGAACGCCGTCGGCGTCATCCTGTCGGGCATGGGCCGCGACGGGGCCATCGGCCTGAAGGCGATGCGCGACGCCGGTGCCCACACCATTGGTGAACAGGAATCGAGCTGCGTGGTGTATGGAATGCCGCGCGCCGCCCGCGAAGGCGGGGCGGTGGCGGTGGAGCTGTCTTTGGCGCAGATTCCCGCCGAAATGATGCGCGCCTACGACGCCATCGGCGACCGCCCGCGCGGTTCCTGAGGCGGATGATGCCCGGACGGAAGGGACAGAGTGAGGAGTTTGGATATGTCGTTTGACGGTGCCGCGCCCCGGACGCCCGCCGCCGGAACCGCTTCGGTCGACGCCACCGCCAACACGGTGGCGGTGTCGCACGACCTGCTGTCCACCTGGATGGGGTTCGCCGACGTTCAGCGCCGGACCTTGGGCGTGGTGCAGAGCGAGTTGATGCGCACCTCCCAGCATGTGGAAGACGCCACGCTCGATCTCTCCACCCGCTTCCGCATCCTGGCGGAAAAGGCGCTGGAACAGTCCCAGCGCGTCGCCGACATCATCGCCATCGCCGGGTCCGTCCGCATCGACGACGAACGGGTGCCAATGGACCAGCTGGTCGTTGGCATGCAGGACATGATTTCGGACATGGTCAGCAACATCGTCACCCTGTCCCGCCACGCCATGAGCATGGTCTATCTGCTCGACGACGTGCAAAAGGACGTGGTGGAGCTGGAAAAATCCATCGGCGACATCGACGGCATCAACCGGCAGACCAATTTCCTGGCGCTGAACGCCACCATCGAGGCCAGCCGCGCCGGGGAGGCCGGGCGCACCTTCGCCGTCGTCGCCCAGGAGGTGCGCCACCTGTCCAGCTCCACCGCCGCGCTGGCCGAACGGATGCGCAGCAAGGTGACGGCGGTGGTCAAGGGCGTGCGCCACGGCCACGAGATCCTGCGCGAGATCGCCAACACCGACATGTCGCCGCAGATGCTGGCCAAGGAACGGGTCGACAAGACCATGGTCAGCCTGGTGGAGCAAACCAACCATTTCCAAAGCGTGCTGGAAACCGCCGCCACCGTGTCGGCGGAGATGTCCTCCACCATCGGGCGCGTCATCACCGGCATGCAGTTCCAGGATCTGACCAAGCAGCGGATCGAGGCGATCAACGACAGCCTCGCCGTGCTGTGCGTCGGCCTGAGCGACCTGGAAACCCAGATCCGCGACCAGGTGCCACCGGATGTCGGCGCGCGCGAACCGCAGGAATGGCTGAACACCCTGTTGAGTCGCTTCACGTTGAGCGAAATGCGCGGGCGTTTTGTGCGAAAACTTCTGTTGGAAGGCACCGCGTTGGACGAAAACGGGGTGCTTGACGTGGACGCATCGCATAGCGACAGTGCCGGTGGAGACATTGAGCTGTTCTGACGAATCGCTGTTCTTTGGTTGAAAGACACGGGTTTCTGGGAGCACTAGTATGGATTACGGGATTGAACAGCGCGACCGGGACGACACCATCCGCCTGCGCGGACGCCTGACCTTCAACGATCACGCCAAGCTGCGGGCGTTGATCGGCGAAATGAAGCAGGCCAAAGGGCAGCGCCAGACGCTGGATCTGTCGTCGCTGGAGTTCGTCGATTCGGCGGGCATTGGCATGTTGTTGATCGCGCGGGAGGAAATGACCGCCGTGAACAAGACCCTGGTGCTGCGCGGCGCGGTTGGCCAGGTCAAGCGGGTGCTGACCGTGGCGCAAATCGGCAAGCTCATCCCCATCGAGGATTGAGGCCGCATGGCCCGCCGGACGCCCGCCCCACGAACCCGCTTCACCGCCCTGCGCGGTCTGGCGATTGACGAGGAGCGGCTGTCCCGCTGCGCCGCGTGGTTGGGATTGCCATCGGTCGCCGGTGCCGACGCGGGCAGGCGGGGGCACGGTTCGACGCTGGCCCTGCTGGATGGTCCGCAAGGGGCGGAGGACAGCGCCGCATGGCTGCCACCGGTGGCGGCCTGGATCGAACCGACATCCGCCCCCGACGCCCAACCCACCCTGACCTGGCAGACCGAACGGGCCGGATCGGTCGATCTCTACATCAATCTGACCACCGAAACCGCCAATGACCTGCATCTGGCCGGACGCGTGCTGACCGCGCTGGCCGCCCGCCACCCCTTGCCGCCGGAGCGGCGCGACGATCTGGAGCTGGCCCTGCACGAGGCCATCAGCAACGCGCTGGTGCATGGCAATCTGGAGGTCGCGGGCATGAAGGAGTTGAGCGCAACCGAGTTGGAGCGCTTCTCCCGCGATCTGGTCCGCCAGATGGCGAATCCGGTTCTGGCGCAACGGCGTCTGGAGGTGGCCGTCACCCTGGAACCCTCGGCCCTGGCGGTTGAGGTCGCCGACGAGGGCGGCGGTTTCCAGCCCAACCGGACGGAGTGCCATGGCGCGTCCGGCCGGGGATTGGATTTGATCGCCACCGTGGCGGATTCGGTGGAGTTGAAGGACGGCGGTCGCCGCATCCGCATGAGGTTTTCGCTGTGACGCCGCTGACACTGGATCCCGAAAGCGATCTCGCGGCGGATGTCGGCGCTGGACTGCCCGATTGCCCGATTCTGATCGTGGACGACACCCACCTGAACCGGACCCTGATCGGGGCGATCCTGAGCGAGGCCGGGTTCCACAACCTGCATTACGCCCGCGATGGGCAGGAGGCGCTGGATCTGGTGGCGGCGCGGCAACCCGATCTGGTCATCCTGGACATCATGATGCCGGGAATCGACGGGTTCGAGGTGTGCCGCCGTTTGCGCGCCGATCCGGAGACCGCCGATCTGCCGATCCTGGTGCAGACCTCGCTGACCTCCGGCGAGGATCGCAACCGCGCCTTCGTCGCCGGAACCACCGATCTGGTGTCCAAGCCGCTCGACCGGTCGGAGTTGGTCGCGCGCGTGCGCATCCATCTGGAAAGCCGCGTGCTCATCCGCCACCTGCAAAGCTTCCGGGCGCGGGTGGAAGGGGAGTTGGCCATCGCCCGCTCCATGCACGAGCATCTGTTGCCCTCGCCCACCCTGTGCAACACGCTGGGGTCGCTGGCTGGGGTGGTGCTGCGCGCCCACACCGAGATTTCAGCCAATCTGGGAGGCGACCTGTGGGGGGTGCTGCCGCTGGATGACGGGCGGCTCGGCATTTTCCTGCTGAACATGTCCGGGCAAGGCGTGTCGGCGGCGATGAACGCCTTCCGGCTCCACACCCTGCTGCACGAACTGACCGTCGATCATGGCCTGGACCCGGCGGCGATGCTGACCGCGCTGAACCGGCAGGCGGTGGGTTTGCTGGAAGACGGGCAACACGCCACCGCCATTTATGGCGTGATCGATGGCGAGCGGGGCAGCTTCACCTACGCCGCCGCCGAATCCGCCCCGCCGTTTCTGCTGCCGCCGAACGGGGAACCACCGGTCTATGGCGGCACGGGCGGCATGGCCATCGGGATGAACAGCGGCACCCGCTACCACAGCGACACGCTGCCCCTCGCCCCCGGGGCCGTGCTGGCGCTTTATTCCGTCGCGGTGCTGCAATCGCTGAACGAGGGGGGAGTCGGGGTCGGCCTGGGATGGATGATCGCGGGGGCGATGTCCGAAGGCGGGGGAGACGAGGGTTTTTCCCGCGTCGTGAACGCCTTGCGCGCCGCTCTGGGCCACGCGAGCGGCGATGACCACACGCTGGTCTGGATCGAGCGGAGGGGACCATGACGACCGCCGCCGACGCCCGCATCCTGGTGGTGGACGACAACCGGGTGAACCGCAACCTGCTGCTGGCGTTGTTGGAGCGCGGCGGTTTTCATCACGTCGAGCAGGCCGAGGATGGGAACGACGGGTTGGCCCGGTTGGAGCTGTTCCAGCCCGATCTGATCCTGCTGGATCTGATGATGCCGCGCATGGACGGGTTCGAGATGTGTCGGCACCTGCGCGCCGATCCCCGATGGAAATCCCTGCCCGTCCTGATCCAATCCAGCCTGAACCGGCCCGAAGACCGCGCCCGCGCCTTTTCCGTTGGGGCGACCGATTACGTGGCCAAGCCGATCAATGGCGGCGAATTGCTGGCCCGGGTGCGCATCCATCTGACCAAACGCGCGCTGCTGCACGACCTGCAACGATATCACCGCCGCGCCCAAAGCGAGTTGGCCCTGGCCCGCAGCATGCAGGAACGGCTGTTGCCGTCCGCAGCGCGACTGACCAGCACGCAAGAGGCGCTGGGCATCGCCATCGACGCCCATTTCGCCCCGTCGTCGGAGTTGGGGGGAGATTTCTGGGGTGAGCGGCGGTTGCCCGACGGGCGGCTGGCGGTGTATCTGGTCGATTTTTCCGGCCATGGCGTCGGTGCCGCGCTCAACACCTTCCGCCTGCACGCGATTTGCCAGCAATTGGCCGCCATCAGCGGCGAACCGGCGCGTTTTCTCGCCACCCTCAACAAGCGGCTGTGCGGGTTGCTGCCTTTTGGCCAGTTCGCCACCATGCTGGCCGGGGTGATCGACCCGATGGAAGGGGTGTTCCACTACGCCTCCGCCGCCGCCACCGCGCCGATGGTGTGGGCACCGGGCGACGACGCCCCGCAACTGGGCGATGGCAGCGGGTTGCCGCTGGGGCTGCTGTCGTCCGCCCAATACGACAACCGCAGCCTGCCGCTGCCGCCGGGCGGGCGGTTGTTCCTGTATTCCGACGCCGCCATCGAAATCCCGGTTGGTGGCGATGTGCTGGACGAAACCGGGCTGGCCGCGCTGGTCGCCCGCCACCGCGACCGGGAGGGCGACGCCTTCCTCGCCGCGCTGCTGGCCGATCTGCGGGCCACCGGCCCGATCGACGACGATCTGACCGCGCTGCTGCTGACCCGCAAGACCTGACGGCGCGATCGGGCGCGCCGGGCGTCTCCCTCCCAAAATCCAGCCATAGAAAAAGGCCGCTCCCGAAGGAGCGGCCTTTTTCGTGTTCGCCGTGTTCGACGCGATGGGACGGGCCGAAGCCCGACCGATCAACGCGAGTAGAATTCGACGACCAGGTTCGGTTCCATCTGGACCGGGTACGGCACGTCGGCGAGCAGCGGCGCGCGGACGAAGCGGCCCTTCAGGGCGCTGCTGTCGACTTCCAGATAGTCGGGGATGTCGCGCTCACCCGAGGCCGAGGCTTCGAGGATGAGGGCCATCTGCTTCGACTTGGTCTTGACCTCGACCACGTCGTTGTCCTTCAGGCGGGCCGACGCGATGTTCAGGCGACGACCGTTCACCAGGATGTGACCATGGTTGATGATCTGGCGCGCGGCGAACGGGGTCGGCGCGAACTTCATGCGGTACACGACCGCGTCCAGACGACGCTCCAGCAGGCCGATCAGGTTCTCGCCGGTGTCGCCCTTGCGGCGGACGGCTTCGGCGTAAATGCGGCGGAACTGCTTCTCACCGATGTTGCCGTAGTAGCCCTTCAGCTTCTGCTTGGCCATCAGCTGCAAGCCGTAATCCGACGGCTTCTTGCGACGCTGGCCGTGCTGGCCGGGGCCGTACTCGCGCTTGTTCAGCGGGCTTTTGGAACGGCCCCACAGGTTGACGCCAAGGCGGCGGTCAATCTTAAACTTGGACTCTTGACGCTTGCTCATAACGACCTGCCTCGTTGATGCACGAGTTGATGTTGTCCCGGTAGTTCCGCCCGCCTTGCGGCGACGGACGGGGCGCAAACGCTACGCGCGCCCGCTTTCCCAGGAGGTGAAGGCGCGCACTATACCCATCCCGCGCCCCGAGTCAAACGCGCTGTGACGGCAAAGCCCGCAACGCCCCCATGCCCGTGGCATCATCATGGTTCTTGCGCCCCGCCCGGCTTTGCGCTCCCCTGCCCGTCGCCTGGAACGCGGAACAGAGGGTGCGGCGCGATGGAGCGGGTGGAATGCGTGGTGGTCGGGGCCGGGGTGGTCGGGCTGGCGGTGGCCCGGCGGCTGGCGCAGGCCGGGCGGGAGGTCATCGTTCTGGAGGCCGCCGACGCCATCGGCACCGGGACCAGCTCCCGCAATTCGGAGGTCATCCACGCCGGCATCTATTACCCCACCGGCAGCCTGCGCGCCCGCCTGTGTGTGGCCGGGCGCGACGCGCTCTATGACTATTGCCGCAGCCATGGGGTGGAGCACCGCCGCATCGGCAAGCTGATCGTCGCCAGCGACGAGAACCAGCTGCCCAAGCTGGAGAGCATCCGGGCGCAGGCCGCCGCCAACGGCGTGACCGACCTCTACGCCATCGACGCCGCCACCGCGCGGGCCTGGGAACCCAACCTGCGCGCCGCAGGGGCGCTGGTCTCCCCCTCCACCGGGATCATCGACAGCCACGGGCTGATGCTGGCGCTGCTGGGCGACGCCGAGGATTCCGGGGCCATGCTGGCCCTGCTCAGCCCGCTGGTGCGCGGCCACCGCAGCGCCGACGGCTTCGTGCTGGAGGTCGGCGGGGCTGAGCCGATGCGGCTGGGCTGCACCACGCTGATCAACGCCGCCGGTCTGGGGGCCTGGGCGGTCGCCGCCGGGCTGGAGGGGTTCCCCGCCGAACAGGTGCCGCCGCGCGTGCTGGCCAAGGGCAATTATTACGCACTGGGTCAGGGCCGCTCCCCCTTCGCGCGGCTGGTCTATCCGGTCCCGGTCGATGGCGGGCTGGGCGTGCATCTGACGCTCGACCTGGCCGGGCAGGCTCGCTTCGGCCCGGATGTGGAATGGCTGGGCAACCCCGACACCGGCCCGACCGGTGACGGCATCGACTACGCCGTCGATCCGGCGCGGGCGGAGAGCTTCTACGACTCGGTGCGCGCCTATTGGCCGGGCCTGCCCGACGGGGCGCTGGTTCCCGCCTATTCCGGGGTGCGGCCGAAACTCAGCGGCCCCGGCCAGCCCCAGCGTGATTTTCTGCTGCAAGGGCCGGAGACGCACGGAATCCCCGGTCTGGTGAACCTGTTCGGCATCGAATCGCCGGGTCTCACCTCCTGTTTGGCCATCGCCGACGCGGTGGCGGGGATGGCGGGCGTGGTCGATCCCTGATCGAGAGCCTTGACCACGGCCCCCCATCTCCCAATCTATTGTCGTGGCAGCGCCGAATCCGTTTGGGCTGCCGCTTCGCCGGGCGCCGGAAACGGGCCTTAGCTTTGTGCAACTCGCTCGCGTCAAGAGGAGGATGCGCCGTGACGACCACCCGCCTGTCCCTGTTCAACAGCCCGCTGCTGTTGGGCTTCGATCAGTTCGAACGCACGCTCGACCGGATCGCCAAGAATTCCGCCGAAGGCTACCCCCCCTACAACATCGAACAGATCGGCGACGACGGCCTGCGCATCACGCTGGCGGTCGCGGGCTTCACGTCCGAAGACCTGTCGGTGCAGATCGAAGACAACCAACTCGTCATTCGCGGTCGCCAGACCGACGACAAGTCGCGCATCTACATCCATCGCGGCATCGCCGCCCGCCAGTTCCAGCGCAGCTTCGTGCTGGCCGATGGGATCGAGGTGGTGGGCTGTTCGCTCGACAACGGTCTGCTGAACATCGACCTGACCCGCCCGCTGCCCGAACCGAAGGTGCGGACGATCAAGATCGAGCAGCCCGGTGCCGCCGCACCCGGTGGAGCCGCCCGCACCATCGACCTTGCGGCGGATCGCAACGGGGGCTGACCCCCGCGTTGACCGCCTTGCCGCCCGCTGCATCGGCATCCGTCTTTCCGCATCACGGCCCGCCCACCGTCCGGGGGCCGTTTGGAGTGTCGCGACCATGACCCACGAAACGATCGAGCATCTGCGCCATCTCTCGGTCCAGGATTTCGCCACGCTGGGCCTGGATCACCTCGCCTATGTCCGTCCGATGGAACGGGACGGCGCGCTGGTCTTTTCCATCCACGCCGCCGACGGGTCGCCGTTGAGCGTGCTGGCGGAACGCGACACCGCGTTCGCCGCCATCCGCCAGAACGACATGGAGCCGTTGAGCGTCCATTGATGACCGTTTGGCAACGCCTTCCCCGCGTTGCCAAACCGGGCTGCTGGCGGGTATTGCGTTGTACCCTAATGGTTTTCTGTTGCGAATCGTGGCATCTCCATCCTTGCCACCATCGGCCTCTGCTGTATGGTGCATCCTGACGATGACGGATTTGCAACACGCTGCACGCATTGGGAGAGGTTGGGTTGAACGGCGACGCCAGTCAGGCCGACGCACACGCACAAACCGAAGCATCCTCCAGCGCCGAGGAGACCAAACGTCGATCGCTGGACGAGGAGGCGCGCGATTCGCTGCACATCCTGCCCTTGTCCAGCATCCCGTTGGAGACGCCCGGCCTGCAGCACGCCCGCCTGATCAAGAATGTGCGACTGCAAACCGTGGTCGAGATGTTTCACGGCACCCAGACCGGCAGCGGTCAGGTGGTTCCCCGCCATGTCCCGGCCTATTTCGAATCCTACAAGGAAGAGGTCGAGCGCGATCTGGTGAAGATCGAGAAGATCGCCACCGCGTCAAGCTTTGACGTCTATTCCTCGCGCATCGAGTTGCGGCGTTTGAAAATCGACGTGAACAACGTCGAGTGTCTGACCTTGTCGGACCGCAAGAAAAAGGAACTGACCAGCTACATGCGGGTCTTCACCCGCCCCTTGATGGAGTATGTCTACGGCCAGGAAGACATGCAGGTCGCCGACGTCAGCGACATCATCCGCCTGTTCGCCACCCCCAACAAGGACGAGGCGCTGCGCAACCTGCGCATGATGGCCGACCGGCTGGACATCGAGCTGACCGAGATCCCGCATTTCCTGGAAGAGTATGGCGACATCTTCCTGTCGCTGGCCTATTTCCGCAAATGCCTGGACGAGATCGTGCCGGAGGTTCAGCGCTTCGTCACCTGGATGGCCGACATCCGCACCTCGGCGGAGGTCAAGCGCGACCCGCGCCAGATGAAGATGCTGGACGACATCGCCCGCGACCTGACCGACATCTCCACCTCGATCACCGGGCGGTTCGAAAGCTTTGACAACCGTTCCAAGGATTTCTGGAGCGACATCAACGCCGACACCTTCCGCACCATCCGCGAGCTGATCGCGTCCCACCACGTCACCATCGGCGGCGTGCTGTGCGGGTTGGCGGTGAAGATGAATTTGTGGAAAAGCCGGTTCCAGCGCGGCGGCGGCGGCCCCAACCGCCGGATGGAGTTCGTGAAGTCGGAGATCCTGCCCGGCCTGTCGCACATCAAAGCGCTGGAAACCTCCGCCCGCATCGGGCACAGCTGAGTCGGTTCCCGTTCCGACGCAAGGCTCCGCCCCACCATGCCCGCCAGCCCCGCCATAGCCGACAGCCACGCCCGCCACGACCACATCAACGTCATCGTGCGCGACATGAAGCGCGCCGTGGCCTTTTACCGCACGGTGTTCGGCATGACGGTGACGCTGAACCAGACCTTGGGCGGTCCCTGGTTCGAAGCGCTGCTGGAACGGCCCGGGGCCACCGCCGACTGCGTGATCCTGGTCAACGCCGACCGACGTCTGCGCATCGAGCTGCTGCGCTTTCCCGACCGCGACGGGGTGCCGGACGGCCCGCAGGCCATCGGTCATTTCGCCGTGGCGGTGGACGACCTTCACGCCGTGCGCGACCGCGCCCTGGCGGCGGGGGCAACCGCCGTCGGCCCGGTGGTGACGGTTCCCGACAGCGTGCTGCCGCGCGGCAAGCTGATGTGCTACCTGCGCGACCCCGACGGCGCGCTGTTCGAACTGGCGCAGTACCCGGAACCCATCCCGGCCCCGCCCGCAGCCCCCACCCCATAATTTTTTGCATGGCCCCTCTGTTCGTCACGCGCAGCATCCCCACATGCAGGGCGGTTCAACGACAACGGAGTTTTTCCATGGGCCTGTTCGACAAGTTCAAGGGTGCCGCCCCGCTGGACATCACCCCCCGCCGCGCGCTGGCGGTGGCGCTGATCCAATGCATGGCGTCGGATGGCGAGATCGACCCGGAAGAGGTCGCGCATCTCATTTCCGTCCTGGGCCGCAACGCGACGCGCGACGAATTGGACCGCTGCCTGAAGCACGCCCGCAGCACGCCCCCCGCCCAGTTCCTGGCCGATGCAACGCCGAAGCTGTCGCAACAGCAGCGGCTGTGCATCCTGCTGAACATGATCGACAGCGCCATGGCCGATGGCGAGGCCGAGGCGGGCGAACGCGATCTGATCATCCAGTACCAGCAGGCCTTCGGGTTCGACGACGCGACGATGGAACCCTACTTCGCCGCCCTGGTCGCCAAGAACGACCGCGCGGTGCTTGACGCCTGATCCTCCACCGGCGGATTTTGTCCGCCGGGCGTCACCCTCCTGACAGCACGCTGTCAGGAGGGGGGGCGTACACAGGGTGCGTGCCGGCACACACCCTGTCTACCACCCTCCCTCTTCTGTCAGGAGTTTGTTGCGATGATGCCCACCAACGTGGCCGTGTGGTTCGAGATTCCGGTCAGCGATCTGGCCCGCGCCGTCAGCTTTTACGAAACGGTGTTCGCCGTCACTCTCGACCAGAGCGGTTGCCCCAGCGGCATGACGATCCGTCTGGCCCTGTTCCCCGCCGACAAGGGGGCCGTGACCGGCTGCCTGATCGAGCATGAAGGGCACACCCCCGGCGACAGCGGCTCCATCGTCTATCTGAACGGCGGGGTGGATCTGTCCGAACCGCTGGCCCGCGCCGAGGCCGCCGGTGCCCGCATCGTCGTGCCCAAGACGCCGATCACCCCCGAGCTGGGTTACTTCGCGCAATTCATCGACAGCGAAGGCAACCGCATCGGCCTTCATTCCATGGGTTGATGCCACCATGCGCCGCGCCGACCGCCTGTTCGACATCGTGCAACTGCTCCGCAAAGGGCGGTTGATCACGGCGAGCGAGCTGGCGCGGCGCTTGGAGGTGTCGGAGCGCACCATCTACCGCGACATCCGCGACCTCGCCGCCTCCGGCGTGCCGGTGGAGGGCGAGGCCGGGGTCGGCTATCTGCTGCGCGACGGTTACGATCTGCCGCCGCTGATGTTCACCCGCGACGAGGTGGAGGCGCTGGTCGTCGGGGCGCGGCTGGCCCGCGCCTGGACCGGCGGGGCGCTGGCCGCCGCCGCCGCCCGCGTGCTCGACAAGGTCGAAGCGGTGGTCCCGGAAACCCGGCGGCGGGAGTTGGCCGACAGCCGCCTGTTCGCCCCCGATTTCTTCCCGCCCGCCCTGCGCGAGCGGATGGACCTGCTGCGCGCCGCGATCAACGATCGCCGGGTCCTGCTGTTCGATTACCGACGGGAGGATGGGGCGGCGTCGGCCCGCGCCGTCCATCCGCTGGGCCTGTTCTTCTGGGGCCGAACCTGGACGCTGGCCGCCTGGTGCGAGCTGCGCCAGGAGTTCCGCAATTTCCGCATCGACCGGATGGACGCGGTGCAGACCTTGGAACGCGGGTTCGAGGACGCGCCCGGCCGCCGCCTGGCCGATTTTCTCGCCTCCTGCCCCTATCAGGACTGACGCGCGCGCGTTTCCGCTTGACCGGGCCGACGGCTGCGCGACTCTCCCGCATCGGTCGCCCCTGTTTCGAGACGGTCCATCTTGCGGTGTCCTGCCCGTGCGTTGTTGCCCCACCCGTTCGCGCCCGCGCCTTTGCGCAGGAGAGCGGAATGACCGCCTTGCGCGCCCATCTCGCCCGCCGCGCGCCGGTTCTGGTCATCAGCGTCGCCGCGCTGGCGGTGCTGGGACCGTTCGGCACCTTTCAGGATTTGAGCCTCGCCGGGCGGCTGGCCTATTGGGGCGGGTTGCTTCTGGCGGGCACGCTGGAATTCGATCTGGTCGTCTGGCTTGCCAAACGGATGTCCGCCGACCTGACCCGATCCTGGCGCTGGATGTTGGCGGCGGGGTTGCTGACCGTCAGCGTCGTGCAAACCGGCGTGGTCGCCCTCATCGAACAAACCTGGCGGAACGGCGGCCCGCAGGGGTTGGGCAGTCTGCTGACGCTGTACGGCTATGTGCTGGTCGTCACCCTGCTGGTCGCCGCCCCGCCGATCTGGCTGGAGCTGCGCCGCCACGGCGTGATCGACGCGGCCCCGCCGCCAGCACCCCCAACGATCCCCGATGCGGTGGAACCGGACGCCGCCCTGGTGCCGGATCTGATGCCGACGCCAGCGCCCGATCCCGGCACGGCCCCGTTCCTGGACCGCATCCCGCCCCGGCTGGGCCGCAACCTGCTGGCCCTGGAAATGGAGGATCACTATGTCCGGGTTCACACCGACCAGGGCAGCGATTTGATTTTGCTGCGGCTGCGCGACGCCATCGGCGAATTGACCGGAATGGAGGGGATGCAGGTCCACCGTTCCCATTGGGTGGCGGACCGCGCGGTGGCGGGGGTGGAGCGCACCGCCGACGGGCGCTTGACGCTGGTGCTGACCGACAGCCGCCGCGTTCCGGTCAGCCGACGTTACAACGCCGCCGTGCGCGCCGCCGGATGGACGGAGCGCAACGACGGCGTGGAAACAAACGAGATGTAAGCGGGCCGCGATGGACCCGGGCGGACACGATCATCCGCCACGGATCACGGCGGGATCACGTCAAGATCAGGACTTGCCACCCAGCAGCGCCGCGCTGCGCGCGGTCAGCAGGGCCGACGCCTGGTTGGCGGCCACGCGCGCGCGCGCGTCATCCAGCCACGGGCCATAGGCCTTGGCCGCAGCCCCTTCCAGCGTGGAGAGCAGTTCGACCGTGGCGACCAGATCGCCCGAGGCGATCAGGACACCCGCCTGCTCCAGCACGGTCGCGGACTTGCGGACCTCGCCGGTGCTGAAGGAGACGACGCGCAGCAGATCGGCGGCACCGTAAAGAGCCGACCACAATTGATCGACGATGCCGGGACCGGCGTCGGCCACCACGGGGGCGGTTTCCGGGCTGGTCCCGCTGTCGGCGGCGGCGGGGGCCTCCACCGGCGGTTCGGCGGGGGTGGCGGGGGCCGGAGTCGGCGCGGCGGCAGCGGCTTCGGCGGCGGCCTTGGCCTCGTCAGCGGCGGCGCGCAAATCGGCGGCCAGCGCGTCCGGGACGATCAGCACAAAGCTTTCGGCCAGCGTGTCGGCGGTGGGTATGCCGACGGCCGCGCGCGGAACCAGCGCGTCCAACGCCTTCTTCAGCGGTTCATCGACCACGCCCGAGGCGCGCACCGCCGCCAATTCCGCCGCGAAGGGATCGGAATCGTCCAGCGCCGCCGTCAGCTGGGCGATGGCCAGCGCGCCGAACGCCTTGGCGTCGGGCAGAGCGGCGACCTTCTTGTTCAACGCCGCCAGCGCGCCTTCCAGCGCGGTCACACGCTCGGTCAACGAGGCGCTGGCGGTCGTCGCCGTGCCAAGCTTGCCTTCGACCGCCGTCACCCGTTCGTCCAGGACGCGGCTGGCCGCAACCTGACGCTTGATCTGCGGCGACCACAGCGGGGTGGTGGCCGCCGCCGCCAGTCCGGCGGTCGCCAACACAACCGCGACCGTCGCCAGGAGGCCACCGGACCGGGCCGGGGGCGGAGCCGGAACGAAGGTGGACTGAGAGGGGGAGGCAGAGGCCGGTGCTTTGACCGTTTCGCTGGGGGCAGAGGACACAACGGTCTCCATGACTGGGGGGACAAGGATGGGGGCGGGAGCGACCGGCGCGGCGGGCGGAGCGGGTGCAGGCCCCACGGGCGAAACGGGAGTCGCCACCGGCGGCGGGGATGGTGGCATGACCGCCTCTGGCGGCGATGGTTCGGCTGCCGCCTCTGGCGGCGATGGTTCGGCTGCCGCCTCTGGCGGCGATGGTTCTGCCGCCGCCTCTGGCGGCGATGGTGCTGCTGCCGCCTCTGGCGGCGCGGGTTGAGGAGCGGGCTGGGCCTCCGGCGGCGGAACCACCTCGGACACCGCAACCGGCGCGACCACGACGGCGACCGTCGGCTCCACCGGTGCCGTCTCAACCGCCTCGACCGGAGCGTTCGCGACCGGCGCATCGGCGGGTGCCGCTCCCACGGGAACCACGGCGTCCACCGGTGCCGGTTGCGGCGGAGCGTCCACCGCCGCCTTGGATTTTGCTCTGCGCTTGGCCGGAGCCTTTGCGGGAGGCGGCCCGGCAACCGGATCGCTGGGGGTGAGGTTGTCGCGCAGGGACGGACGCTTGCGTGAGGCCATCACTTCACCCTTTTGACGATCGCGGCCAGCACGTCGATCTCGCCATGAGCCGCCGAACGCGGGGCGTAGGACCCCACCCATTCCCCCGCCGTGAAGGCATCGACGTGGGCGGTGCGCTGGCCGATGGCCGGGGCGACGGGTTCGCCGAAATCATGCAGCACGGCCTCGATCTCCTTGCCCGCCGCCGTGCGACGGTCCACCCGCGACGGAACCAGAAGGCAGGCCGGACGGCCATCGTCGCGCCGCGCGCGGGCGCGCCGCAACAGCTCGATCGCCTTGGTCGTCGCCTTCAGATCCGCCCCGCTGGCGGTGACGGGGACCACGAACAGGTTGGCCGCGACCAGCGCGTTGAGGATGGCGTCGCCCAGTTGCGGCGGCAGGTCGATGACGACGAAATCATGCTCCAACCGCAGCCGTTCAACCACCGTGCCCCAGGCCTCACCATCGCGACCCGATGCGGAACCGCCACCGTGCCCGGTGTTTTCCGATTCCTCAAAAGGCAAGGCGTGGACGGTCAGGCCCAAACGCCCCTTGGCCGCCCAATCGCTGGCGGTACCCTGCGCGTCGGCATCGACGACCGCGACCTTGACCTTGCCGCTGCCGCGCAGGGCGCAGGCGAGGTTGACCGCCACCGTGCTTTTGCCGGTGCCACCCTTCAGATTTCCGACCGCGATGATTTTTCCTGACATGGGAAAACGGTATCGCAGATATCCGCGCAAAGAAAAGCGCGGACATGCCCCAACACCCCCGATTTCCCCATATTTTTTGGCGTCGCAGCAAATGACCGGGCGGCAACGGCGCAACCGGAAGAAGCCACCCCCCTCCCGATGCCACGGCGTCACCCCGGCTTGATCGCCACATAGCGGCAGAATCGCAAGCCGTTGCCCAGAACGGACAGCCGCGACCACCACAGCCGCAACTCACGCGCCAGCGCCTGCAGCACCGGGCCGCTGGGAACGCTGTTCTTCAGCGTTTCGCCCAGCTTGCGCACCCGTTCGATGATCTGGCGGCGGTGAAGCTGGGTCAGATCCTCGCGGATTCGCAGATCAAGATTGCGTTGGGTCAGCTCGTCGGCCAGACGCGCGCCGGTCCAGGGATAGACCTCCATCGGCTCTTCCTCGCGCCAGCCGTTCCAATTGTCCCAGGAACCGGGGGTCCCGTCGATGACGTAATCGAACATCAGGATGCCGCCCTTGGGCTTGACGCAATCGCCGATCCGGTCGAGGAACGCCTCCTTGTCGCGGACCCGGTGGATCACCCGGTCGGCCATCACCAGATCAAAACTGCCCGCCTGGTTGAAATGCTCCGGATCGTAATGGGTGATCGGGGCCTTTTTCGACACGCCCGCCGCCTTGGACCGGTCCATCGCCAGCTTGGCCAGCAGGGGCGACGGCTCCAACCCCGTCACCCAGGTGTCGCAGGTGTTGACCAGCGCGCGGGCCGTGCCGCCCAGCCCGGCGGACAAATCCAGCACGCTCTTGGCCGCGTTCAAGCCAAAGGGGCGCGTGGCGTCCACCATCCATTGCGCGTCGCCCGGCCCGGTCAACCCCTCTCCCCACAGCAGTTGCGCGCCCTCGCTGCGGGCGGGCGACCACACCGGGTCGCCATGCCGGTCCAACTGCATCAAGGCCAAGCGGTCCAGCTCCGTGGTCGCGGCGGGTGGTTCCGCACCGGCGTCAACCTGCGCAGCGGTGGCCGCCGCGCCCGGCAACGGCGAGGTCGGACCCGCCACCGGCAGACCACCCGCACCGCCCACCGCATCCACCGGGCGCAGGGCGGACCGGCGATCCATCGCGGCACGGCCAACCGGGCGCGCGGACGGCAGGCGGGACAGGTCATAACCTTCCCACCACGCCGCCAACCGGGTGCGCCAGTCGGGCTTTTGCCAACGATCAAGATCACGCGGGGCGAAGGTCATCGGTTTTGCTGTTCCGCCTGGTTCCGGAGAATTTTATTTAAATTAACACTTGGGCCTTTTGCTGGACGCTCTTCTTGATTTAAAAAGTAAGCGCCAAGTCATTGCCTGTCAAGAAACCAATATTTAACGATTTTCTCTTGCTTGTGATGAATATGCAGAAAATTTTATCGAGTTTTCCCATGATGGGTCGTTGCGGGTTGGGCAATGCCTGCCTATAGTCCACCCACACCAACGCCCGACCCGACAGCGCAGGAGTGTCGCGTGCCGCACCAGACCGGCAACCCGTGGACGGTGCTGTCCAGCACGACCCAGTACGAGAACCCGTGGATCGAGGTGATCGAACACAAGGTTCTGGCACCAACGGGAAAACCAGGCCTTTACGGCGTGGTCCGTCCGCGCAGTCTGGCGACCGGGGTGGTGGCGATCGACGGCGAGGGCCGTGTGACCCTGGTGGGGCAGCACCGCTTTCCGCTTGATCAGTACAGTTGGGAGATCCCGGAGGGGGGCGGGGACAAATCCGTCGACCCTCAGCTCTCAGCCGCCCGCGAATTGCGGGAGGAAACCGGACAGACCGCCCGCCATTGGCTGCCGTTGATGACGATGCATCTGTCCAACTGCATCACCGACGAGGTGGCCCACACCTTCCTCGCCTGGGGGGTGGAGGAGGGAGCCGCCTGCCCGGACGACACCGAGGCGCTGTCCGTCCGCCGCGTTCCCTTCGCCGAGGCCGTCGCCATGGCGATGACCGGCGCGATCACCGATTCCATGTCGGTGGCCAGCCTGCTCAAGGTGCAACTGATGGCGCTGAACGGCTCTCTGCCCGACGATGTCGCCCGCCTGATCCGATCCTGACGGTCCTGCCCCCATGACCTTGCCCCTGCCCCTGGGCGACGACCGGGCGGTTGCCATCGATTTCGAGACCGCGAACGAACTGCGCACCAGCGCCTGTTCGATCGGTGTCGCCTGGATCGAGGATGGCCGAGTCACCGCCACGGAAGAGCATCTGATCCGCCCGCAGGAGATGCGCTTCAACCCCTTCAACACCGCCATCCATGGCATCCGGGCCGAGGATGTCGCCGACGCTCCGGAATTTCCCGGCGTGTGGGCGCGCCTGCGCGAGCGGATGGACGGGCGGTTGATCCTGGCCCACAACGCCGCCTTCGACCTCAGCGTGCTGCGCCACACCCTGACCGCCTATGGCCTGCCCTGGCCGACCTGCCCCTATCTGTGCACGGTGGTGCTGTCGCGGCGGGCCTGGCCGACGCTGGCGGCGCACAAGCTGAATCGCCTCGCCGATTTTCTGGGAATCGCGCTGGAGCACCACCGCGCGGGCAGCGACGCCGAAGCCTGCGCCCACATCGGGTTGGCCGCGCGGCAGGAGCTGGGGGTGGAGCGGTGGGCGGCCCTGCCCAAGGCCACCGGCCTGACCTTCGGCCAGCTCGGTCCCGATGGCTACACCGCCTGCAAGGGCGGCAAGACCCCGGTCCGCCGGGCACGCGCGCCCCTGACCGCACAGGGTTGA
Organism: Azospirillum griseum; assembly: GCF_003966125.1. Taxonomy (GTDB): domain Bacteria; phylum Pseudomonadota; class Alphaproteobacteria; order Azospirillales; family Azospirillaceae; genus Azospirillum; species Azospirillum griseum. The sequence goes on along the minus strand of NZ_RXMA01000019.1, from coordinate 20,658 downwards.
CCGGAACCGGTTGAGCAGAAGCGCCGGATCGGGGGCGCTGGATCGGAAGCGCTTGACCCGCATCAAGGCGGTGTGTCCGCGTTCGCGTTGGGATGACGATCATGACCGCACCGCTTCTCGCCGCCGCCCTGCTCGTTGTCCTCAGCCACGCCCTGCCCTCCTGGCCGGGGGTGCGCCCGGCGCTGATCGCCCGGTTGGGCCGCCCCGGCTTCATCGCCCTGCATTCTCTGGGGTCGCTGCTGACGCTGGCGCTGTTCGTCACCGCCTATCGCGCCGCCGATGGCGGGGAGTTTCTGTTCACGCCGCCCCCCTGGGCGGCCCCGCTGGTCGCTGCGGTCATGCCGCTGGTCTTCGTCTTGCTGATCGCGCGCGTCACCACGCGGTTCGGCGCGCTGGACGCCCCCAACCCGCCGCGCGGCATTTTCCGGGTCAGCCGATGCCCGGGCAGTCTGGGGCTGTTGCTGTGGGCGCTGGCCCATCTCAACGCCACCGGCGACGGGCGGCGGGTGGTGCTGTTCGTCACCATGGCGGCCATCGCCCTGTTCGCCATCGTCAAAAACGACCTCGTCCTGAACCGCAGCGCGGCGGGACGGGCCTTTCGCGCGGAAACGCACCGACTGCCCTGGCCGGGACCGGTCGGCGGCTGGGCGGTGGCGCTGGGTGAAATCGGTTGGGCGCGGTTGGCCGGGGGACTCCTGGCCTATGGGGCGATGCTCGCCGCCCATCCCCATCTGTTCGGCGTCGATCCGCTCTATTGGCTGGGATGACGCGCCAGCGCGAATGACCGACGAACAGGGGCGGCCTTTGTCGGCCGCCCCGTTCCGGGTCATTCCACCGACAGGCTGACCGCTTCCATGCCCTTTTCACCCTGGCGGATGGTCATGCGCACGCGCTGCCCATCGTCCAGGCCGCGCAGGCCGGCGCGCTCCAGCGCGCGGGCGTGAATGAACACGTCGCGCCCGCCGGTGTCGGGAGAGGCAAAGCCGAAGCCCTTGCTGCTGTTGAACCATTTGACCGTGCCGGTCACTTCGCTGGTCGGCCCGCTGTCGGCCGAACGGCGCGGGGCCGGGCCGCGCGGCCCACCATCGCGGCCAAAATCCCGGCCGCCGCCATCACGCCCGCCGCCATCACGGCCGAAATCGCGCCCGCCGTCACGGGCACCGAAACCGCCCGGACGACCGCCAAAGCCGCGATCACCACCACGGTCGCCGCCCCGATCCCCAAAACCACGATCACCAAAACCGCCCCGGTCGCCGAAGCCGCCCCGATCACCGCCGCGCTCGCGGAAGCCGCCCCGATCACCGCCGCGTTCACCCCCCCGATCACCGCCGCGCGGGCGCGGCGGGGCGGCGGTGGAGAGATCGACGGAGTGCAGCGCGCTGACCTGCTGGCCCTTGCGGTCCTCGACCAGATCGACCACCACGGTGGCCCCCTCCGGCAAGGTCGTGTGCCCGGCGGGAACGACGACGGAGGCGGGCAGCAACGCGTCCTTCCCCGCACCGCCCAGGGTGACAAAGCCATAGCCACGCTCGGGATCGAACCACTTGACGGTGGCCGTCACCTCGGTGCCGACGACGTTGGGCTGACGATAGACATGCTGACGGGGGGGATGCTGACTCATGGGACGACCCAAACTCCGGGGAACAGAAACCGCGCCCGCGACCATCGAAATCAACGCAGGCGCGCGCAGGATCCACACATCGCCCTTTGCGCGCCGCTTGGCAAGCCGCGTCAACGCGGATCCGGGTTTTCCCGAGATGATTTCAGGCACGAATCACCCCCGCCACGGCGTGGCACGGGGTCGGGTGCGCAAAGGCGATCCGGCCATGCGTGTTGCTCATGTCGCGGGCACCCGCTCAGCGGCGTAGAGTGCTGGCCCTGTCAACCATTGGACGATCCTCCCTGTCATGCTTGCCTATCTGGCCGCGCTCGGCACCGCCACCTGCTGGGCCGTCGGCGGCCTCATCGCCATCGGTCCGGTGCGTGCCATCGGTTCCATCGCTTTCAACCGGCTGCGCCTGTGCGTCGTCGCCCTTGGTCTGCTGACCGTCGCCACGCTGATGGGCGGCTGGGCGAGCCTGGACGCCCACGCGATCCTGTTGCTGATCCTGTCGGGCGTGTTCGGCATCGTCGTGGGCGATTTGGCGCTGTTCTGGTCGCTCAGCCGCCTGGGTCCCCGCCGCAACGTGGTGGTCTACGCCGCCAACGCGCCGTTGACCGCCCTGCTGGCCTGGCTGGCGTTGGGGGAGGCGTTGAGCGCATGGACCATCCTGGGCATCCTGCTGGTGACGGCGGGGGTGATGCTGGCCGTCGCCCTGCGCTCCGGCTCCAGCCACAGTTGGGAGGCCGTGCAGGGCAGCCTGGTGGCCGGGGTCGGCGTCTGCCTGATCGGGGCCTGTGGGCAGGCGATCGGGTCGGTCATCGCCAAGCCGGTGATGGCGTCGGGCGTGGACCCGGTGGCGGCGGCGGCGGTGCGGGTGGCGGCGGGGGCGGTGATGCTGACGCTGGTCGGTCTGCTGCCGGGGCAGAATCTGAGCTTCGGCGGCAAGCTGACGCCCAAGATCGCCCTTCTGGTCGTGGTGAACGGGGCCATCGGCATCGGGCTGGGCATGACGCTGCTGCTGGTGGCGCTGGCCAGCGGCAACGCCGGGGTGGTCGCCACCCTGTCGGCCCTCAGCCCGGTTCTGATTTTGCCGATGCTGTGGCTGTGGACCGGCCAGCGTCCGGGTCAGGGGGCCTGGGCGGGGGCCGCCGTGGCGGTCGCCGGGGTGGCCCTGATCGTCAATCGGTGATCATCACCCGCTGACCATCGCCCGCTCCCCCTCAACCACCAAGGGGGAGGCGGACGGTGGAATCGCGGTGCTCCGGCGCACCGCCCACCCCTTCCGCCAACGCGGCGCGCAGGGCGTTGGACGCGCGGTTGACCGCTTCGCGCACCTGATCCTTCAGGGCCGGGGCGTCGGGCCGCTCCTGTTCGCAGGCGTGCTGAAGGGCGCGGGCCAGCCGGGCCAGCTCCACCAACCCCAGATTCCCCGCCAGCGACACCATCGCGTGCGCGTCGAAACCCGCGTCCTTCAGCCGTTCGGCCTCCAGGATGCGGTCGATGCGCAAGGCCAGCTCGCTCATGGTCCCGGTGACGAAACGGGGCGTGGCCTCCGGTCCCAAGGTGTCGATCAGGGTCTGCAACTTGGCGCGGTTCAGCACGGGATCGGCGGGAAACTCCGCACCGTCCGACCCGCCGACCTCACCCTGCGATTCCGCCCCCAACCAGCGATCGACCGCGCTCAACAGCGTGTCGCGATCGATCGGCTTGGTGACATGGTCGTTCATGCCCGCGTCCAGGCAGCGTTGAAGCTGGTCGGCCAGCGCGTTGGCGGTCAACGCGATGATCGGGATGGCTCCCCGCGCGCCCGCCATCCGCCGGATCTCCTGCGTGGCCTGCACCCCATCCATCCGGGGCATCTGCATGTCCATCAGGATCAGATCATACTCGCCCGCGCGCAACGCCTCGACCGCCGCCAACCCGTCCTCGGCCACCTCCACCGTGTGCCCGGCCTTGCACAGGATGGAAGAGGTGACGATCTGATTCATCGGCACATCCTCGGCCAGCAGAATCCGACCGGTGCGCGACAAACGGCGCGCCGCCGGTTCCTCCGTCACCGTGCGGATTTCGTTGGCGATGGGCAGGGGCAGCTCGAACCAAAAGGTGCTGCCGACGCCGGGGCTGCTCTGAAAGCCGATCCGTCCGCCCATCAGCTCCGCCAACTGCTTGGAAATGATCAGGCCCAGGCCGGTGCCGCCGTAACGGCGGGTGGTGGAGCGGTCGCCTTGGCTGAAGCGTTGGAACATGTTGGCCTGTTCGGCCAAGGGGATGCCGACGCCGGTGTCGCTGACCGAAAAACGCAGGAGCGGCAGCGTGCCGCGCTCTGCCGGGGCTTCCTCCCCCAGCAACAGGCCGACCGTCATCAGCACCGATCCCTGATCGGTGAACTTCACCGCGTTGCCCAGCAGGTTGAGCAGGATTTGCCGAACGCGCGCCTCGTCGCCGCGCACGTAACGCGGCACCGCCGCGCCCATCGACAATTGCAGCAGCAACCCCTTTTGCGAGGCGGCGTTGCTCATCAGGTCGCGGCAGTCGCGCATCAGCCGGTGCAGGTCGAAGGGACGCTCCTCCAACTCCAGCTTGCCCGCCTCGATCTTCGAATAATCGAGAATGTCGCCGATGATCGCCAACAGGCCGCGCCCGGCCTCGCGCTGGAGCGCCACATACTGGCGCTGTTCAGGCGTCAGATCGGTGCTCAGCAGCAAATCGGCAAAGCCGATCACCCCGTTCAACGGCGTGCGAATCTCGTGGCTCATCGCCGCCAGGAACTCCGACTTCACCCGGTTGGCCGCTTCGGCCTCCAGCCGGGCGTCGCGCAACTGCTCCTCGGCGATCTTGCGTTCGGTCACGTCGCGGATGGCGGCCACGATGGTGAAATCGCCGCCTTCGTCACGGGCCGGGCGCATGCTCGATTCCATCCACACAAAACGGCCATCCTTGTGCCGGACCCGATGGGTGATGGTCCGGGTGGGTGCGCCCGCCTGCATCCCGGTGAAGGCGTTGGCCGCGTGCTTCTGATCGTCGGGGTGAAGCAGGGCGGACGGAAACGTGCCCAGGATGTCCGCCGGATCATAGCCCAGCAGGTCACGCATCGACGGCGACACGTAGGTGATCCGCCCATCGGCCCGCATCACCAGAATGAGGTCGGTGACGTTGTCGGCCAACAGGCGATAACGCGCCTCGCTTTCCGACACCCGGATTTCGGCGTCGCGCTGGCGCTGTTCGCGCAGCAGCAGGCCGCCCAGGAACAGCGTGCCGATGGGAATGAGGATTTGCAGCGGCAAGCCGGTCTTGACCAGCACCTGCAACGCCAAATCCCAGCTTGGCAGCAGCGCGATGGTGGTCAGCGTCACCACGCTCAGCACAAAGCCGAAAATCAGCAGGTCCGATCCCTGCATCGGCCGACCCCGCCGCTCAAGCCAGCGCGCATAACCGATTCCGACCAGCAGCGACAGGGCGACATTCGCCACCCCGGTCGGCATGCCCGCCCCGCCCAACCAGACGCGGTAGCCCCCGCCCACCAGCGCCGCCAGCGCGCCGGCGAAGGTTCCGCCGAACAGCGTCGTCAACCCGACCAGCGGCGACCGGGCGTCGATGAACACCCCCGGCTGGATGTGGATCGGGTGGACCATCGTGAAGATGATGGTCAGGCCCATGAACAGGCCGAACAACCCCTGGCGCAGATGGTGGTTCCAACCGGCCAGGCTGCGGATGATGACGGTGTAGGCCAGAACGACGAAGGCGCTCGCCGCGATGTTCTCGGCAAGGTCATAGGCTATGGATGAAAAATTGCCCAGCATTGCCCCGCTGCCCGCCGGTGTTCCGCCCCTCGGCACCGGTGTGACGGGTGGGGGGCGGCTCTCTGTGATCTCTTTATAACATGGGCGGGCGGCGGTGAACCGCGAAAGCGGCCCGTGATCGTGGGCCGTGCGGTTACGCCTCGGCGTCGGGCTGGTTTTCCGGGGCCGCCGCGATGAAGGCGGGCAAGTCCCGGCAAGCCGAATCGATCCGCAACAGGGTGGGGAAGCCATCAAGCGGGCAATCCATCCGGCGGGCGTTGTAGAGCTGCGGGACCAGCAGCGCGTCGGCCAGCCCCGGCGTGTCGCCGTGGCAGAACCGCCCGGTGCGCGGATCGCCCGCCAGACGGGCTTCCAGGCCGCTCAACCCCACAGCGATCCAATGGCGGTACCAGGAATCGACCTCCTCCTGGCTGTGGCCCATCGCGTTTTTCAGATGCTTCAGCACCCGCAGATTGTCGAGCGGGTGGATGTCGCAGGCGACCGCCAGCGCCAGCGCCCGCACCCGCGCGCGGTCCAGCGGGTCGGCGGGCAGCAGCGCCGGGGTGGGGTGGGTTTCCTCAAGATACTCGATGATCGCCAGCGACTGGGACAGCACCTGGCCATCCACCGCCAGCGCCGGAACCAGCTTTTCCGGGTTCAACGCGGTGAATTCGGGCTGCCCCTGCACGCCATGGCGCAGATGGACAAAGGCCATCTCGGGTTTCAACCCCTTGAGGTTCAGCGCGATGCGCACCCGGTAGGCGGCGGAGGAGCGGAAATAGCCGTACAGCTTCACAGCAGCGGTTCCTGAGAATGGGGGCGCGGCGCTGTTCCCGCCCCCGCTGAACGCGGAGAAGGCAACAGCGCCGCCATCAGCCGACGAGTCTACGCCAAACGCGTCAGGGCGAAACGGTCAGGCCTGCAACGCCGCCCACATCTCGCGGTCGCGGTCGGCGGTCCAGATGCGCGGGTCGCGGATGCCGCCCGATTCGTCGAAGGCGCGCGACACGTCGAACGGCAGGCAATGTTCAAAGATCACCCAGCGGCCAAAGCGCGGTTCCAGCGCCGCGCGGGCCTGGGTGAAGGCGTCGCCCAACCCGGCCCCGGCGGCGCGCGCTTCGGCCACCGCGCCGTACATGGCGGTCAGGAACTCCTTGGTTTCGGTGATCGCCTGGGCGCACAGCTCCGGCGTCGTCAGCGCCTCACCGCGCCCCGGCACCAGCTTTTCCGGCTTCAGCGCGGCCAGCGCGTCGAGCGTGGCGGGCCATTCCTGCAAATAGGCGTCGCCGGTGTAGGGGGTGGCCCCGAACTCCACCAGATCGCCGGAGAACAGCACCTTGCTGTCGGGCAGCCACGCCACGGTGTCGCCCTTGGTGTGGCCCCGGCCCAACTGCATGATCTCCACCCGCGTCTTGCCCAGCCACAGCGTCATGTGGTTTTCGAAGACGATGGTCGGCCAGGTCAGGCCGGGGATCGAATCGGCCCCCTGGAACAGGCGGGGGAAGCGGCCCAGCTCCGATTCGTAGTCCTGCTGGCCGCGCTCGACGATCAGGTCGTAGGTGTCGCGGCTGGCGATGATGTGGTCGGCCTTGTAGCCCGACGCGCCCAGCACGCGCACCGCGTGGTAATGGGTCAACAGGACGTATTTGATCGGCTTGTCGGTGACGGTGCGGACCTTGGCGATCACATCCTCGGCCATCAGCGGCGTGGCCTGGGCGTCGATCACCATCACCCCGTCGTCGCCGACGATGATGCCGGTGTTGGGATCCCCCTCGGCGGTGTAGGCGTAGGCACCGGGGGCCAGTTCGGCGAAGGTGACGGTTTTCGGCTCAAGATCGCCGGTGGAGGCGAAGGCTTTGGTCGGCGCGCTGGTGGACATCGGTTCCCGTCCTCTTGTTTTCTGAAAAAGATCAAAGACCCAGATAGGCTTGGCGCACCCGCTCGTTGCTCAACAGCGCCGGGCCGGTGTCGCTCAACACGATCTCGCCGGTTTCGATGACATAGCCGCGATCGGCGATGGACAGGGCGGCGTGGGCGTTCTGTTCGACCAGCAGGATGGTCACACCCTCGCGCTTGAGCCGCTGCACCGCCTCGAAGATTTCGGCGACCAGCAGCGGGGCCAGCCCCATGCTGGGTTCGTCGAGCAGCAGCAGGCGCGGCTTGGCCATCAACGCCCGTCCCAGCGCCACGATTTGTTGTTGCCCGCCCGACAGCGTGCCCGCCGGTTGGTCGCGCTTGACCCGCAGCACCGGAAACAGCTCGTACAGACGCTCCAGATCGGCGTCGGGGGTCCCGCTGCCCCGGCGGAAGGCCCCGAGGCGCAAATTGTCCTCGACCGTTTGCGGGCCGAAGAGCTGGCGGCCCTCCGGCACCTGGATCACCCCTTCGGCCACGCGGCGCACCGGATTCAGCCGGGTGATGTCGCGCCCGTCGAACTTGATGACCCCGCTGGACGCCGGATGGACGCCGGACAGGGTGCGCAGCAGCGTGGTCTTGCCCGCCCCGTTCGCCCCGACCAGCGCCACCAGCTCGCCTTCGCGCACGGTCAGGTTGGCCGATTTCAGCGCGTGGATGCGGCCGTAGTGACTGTTCAGACCCTCGATTTCCAACAGCATGGATCCGGTTCCTTACGGGGCCGCGCCGAGATAGGCGGCGATGACGTCGGGGTTCGCCGCCACCTCCGCCGGGGTGCCTTCGGCCAGCTTGCGCCCGTGATTGAGGGCGGTGATGTGGTCGGAAATGCCCATCACCATCTTCATGTCGTGTTCGACCAGGATGACGGTGACGCCGCTGGCGGCCACCGTCTTGATGACCTCGTCGATCTCACGGCTTTCGGTGGCGTTCAGCCCTGCTGCCGGTTCGTCGAGCAGCAGCAGCTTGGGTTGGGACGCCAGCGCGCGGGCGATCTCCAACCGTTTCAGCGCGCCATAGGGCATGGAATCGGCGTCGGCCCCGATGTAGCGCGACAACCCGACCTCGGTCATCAACTGCGCGGCCCGGTCGCGCGCCTCGGAATCCCGGCGCACCAGCGAGGGAAAACGGAACAGCGCGGGCAGCAGCCGGGTGTCCAGATGCAGATGACGCCCGACCATGACGTTTTCCAGCGCCGTCATGTTGAAGAAGATCTGCAAATTCTGGAAGGTGCGCGACATGCCGCGCGCCGCCAGCCGGTAGGGGGCCTGCCCCGACACGTCGGCCCCGTCGAACAGCACCCGCCCGCCCGAGGGTTTGTAAACCCCGGTGACGAGGTTGAAGAGCGTGGTTTTCCCCGCCCCGTTCGGGCCGATGATCGAATGGATGTCGCCCGCCGCCACGGTGAAGCTGAGATCCCCGATGGCGAGCACGCCGCCGAACTCGCGGCTGAGATGCTCCACCCGCAGCAGCGGCGGGCCGGGACGCCGGGCCGTCGGCGCGGCGTCGGAAGACGGTTCGTGCGATGTCAGCATGTTCATGCCCGCCTCCGCGACGGGAGCAAGCCGGCCAGGGTGGGAAGCAGCCCCTTCGGCATGAAAACCATCGTCGCCATCAGGATCGCGCCCAGCACGATCTGCTGATAGTCCTGGAACACGGTCAGCGCCTGCGGCAGCAGGGTCAGCACCACCGCCCCGACCACCGCCCCGAAGGTGGAGGCCATGCCGCCGAACACCACCATCGTCACCAGCTCGATGGATTTGAAGAAATCGGCCTTGGCCGGGGTGATCAGACCGGCGTAATGGGCGAACAGGCTGCCCGCGACGCTGGCAAACACCGCCGACAGCACGAAGACCATCACCTTGAACCGCGCGGTGTCGACGCCGACCACCTCGGCCGCCACCTCCGACCCGTGGACCGCGCGCAGCGCCCGGCCCATCGGGCTGTCGATCAGGTTCAAGGACAGCCAGACCACGCCGAACAGCAGAACGCCGACCACCCAGTACCAGGCCTTTTCGCCATACAGCTCGACGCCGAAGATTTTGAACGGCTCGACCATCATGCCGTCGGGGCCGCCGGTCAGGCCGCTTTCGGTGCGCAGCACGATGGACACGATGATGCCGATGCCCAGGGTGGCCATCGCCAGATAATGGCCCTTCAGCCGCAGGATCGGCTTGGCCACGACAAAGGCCAGCACCCCGACGAACGCCGCCCCGGCCAGCAGCGCGGCGACAGGCGGCCAGCCATAGACGCCGACCAGCACACCGGACGCGTAGGCCCCGATGCCGAAGAACCCGGCGTGGCCCAAGCTGATTTGCCCGGCGTAGCCGATCAACAGGTTGAGGCCGACGCACACCACCGCGTTGAACCCGGCGAGGATGGCGACGTCGAGGTGGAAGTTGTTGGTCAGGAAGACCGGCAGGACGGCGATGATCGCGCCCAGAACGGCCAGGCCGGTCAAACGGCCATGAAGAATGCGGTTCATGCGCTCACACCCGCTCGGTGCCGCGTTTGCCGAACAGACCGTTCGGCATGAAGAGAAGGACGGCCAGGATGATGACGAAGGCCACCGCGTCCTTGTAGGCCGACGACAGGTAGCCCGCGCCCAGCGCCTCCGCCACGCCGACGATCAGGCCCCCGGCGACGGCCCCCGGCCCATGGCCCAGCCCCCCCAGCACGGCGGCGGTGAAGCCCTTCAGCCCCAGCATGATGCCCATCTCGGTGTAGGAGAAGGTGATCGGCGCGACCACCGCCCCGCCCACCGCACCCAACGCCGCCGACAGCGCGAAGGAGGCCAGCACCACCCGCTTGACGTCGATGCCGACGAGCTGCGCGGCGAGCCGGTTGTGGGAGGTGGCGAGCATCGCCTTGCCGGTCAGCGTCTTGTTGAAAAACAGGCCGATGGCGACGATCAGCACCCCGGCGCAGCCCATCACCCACAGCGATTGCGGTTGCAGCGACGCGCCGAACAGCTGGATCGGCGTTTCCCCGGAAAAGGCGTCCAGCCGTTTGAAATCCTTGCCCCACACCAGTTCGGCCACGCCGCGCAGGAAGATCGACGCGCCGATGGTGATGATGATGAGGGTGACGGTGGACGCCTTGCGCGCCCGTTCCACCGCGAATTTCGCCACGGCCACGCCCACCAGCATCGCCCCGCCGCAACCGATCAGGATCGCCAGCGGCAGCGGGACCCCCGACGCGGTCAGCGTGGCCGAGGCCATGCCGCCGATCATGATGAACTCGCCCTGGGCGAAGTTGATGACGTGGCTGGCGTTGTAGATGATCGAAAAGCCAAGACCGGCCAACGCGTAAATCGCGCCGATGGTCAGGCCCGACAGCAGATATTGCAGCAGTTCCGCGAGCATTGTGGGTCTTTCGCTGTCGTGGACTTTCTCTGTCTGGCGGCTCCGCCCGCCGCCGCGCGCGCCCTGCAAGAAGGCGGCGCGGCGACGGACGGACCCGCATCCCTGTCGTTACTTCGCCAGCGTCCAGTCGCCCTGCTTGACCTCCACCATGTGGAAGGCGTCGAGCGTCAGGCCCATATGGTCCTTGGCCGACATCGTCACCGTGCCGCCGGTGCCGACATAGCCCTTGGTCTGTTCGATGGCGTCGCGCAGCTTGGCCTTGTCGGTCCCGCCCGCGCGCTTCACCGCGTCCAGCGCGATCATCAGCCCGTCATAGGCGTGACCGGCGAAGGTGGACACCTCGACGCTGAACGCCTCCTGGTAGACCTGGGTGAACTCGACGACGACCTTCTTCTGGGGGTCGCTGTCGGGAAGCTGGGAGGCCACCACCAGCCCCGCCGCCGGAAGCCGCACGCCTTCCGCCGCACCACCGGCCAAACGGATGTATTCCTTCGACGCCACGCCGTGCGACTGGTAGAGCGGCAGATTGATGCCAAGCTGACGGTAGTTCTTCGTCACCACCGCCGGCCCCTGCCCCAGCCCGAACACCAACACGGCCTGGGCCGCCGGGTTGTTGCGGATCTTGGTCAATTGCGCGGTGACGTCGGTGTCCTTCGCGCCATAGGTTTCATCGGCCACCAGCTCGATCCCGCGTTCCTTGGCGACGGCCAGCGTCTGTTCGCGGCCCGATTTGCCAAAGCCGGAATCCTCCGACACCAGCGCCAGCTTGGTCAGCCCGCGCTTTTTCAGATCGTCCATCACCTTTTCCGCCGCCATGCGGTCGGTGTGCGGGGTCTTGAACACCCATTTCTTGACCGGTTCGACAATCACCACGGCACCGGCCAGCGAGATGAACGGAACCTCGCCGCGTTCGACCAGCGGCACCGCCGCCATCGTGGTCGCCGTCGTCGTGCCGCCGACGATCACGTCCACCTTGTCGCTTTCGATCAGGCGCTTGGTGAAGGACGCCGCCTTGTCCGCCGCACCGCCATCGTCATACACGGTCAGCTGCACCGGACGCCCGGCCACCCCGCCCGCCTGGTTGATGCGGTCGGCGTAGAGTTCCAGCACCTTCTTTTCCGGATCGCCCAGGAAGGAGGCCGGGCCGGTGGCCGACACGATGGCCCCGACCTTGATCGGGTCGGCGGCGCTCGCCGTTCCGGCAACGGCGCCAAGGGTGAGGCCGACGACGGCGGCCATGGTGGAGAGCAAGCGGATGCGCATGGTGTCCTCCCGTTTGGATGCGCCCCCGTTTTCAGCCCGGGGGACGATTTGCCAACCATAATGTTTCAAACGAAACCGTTTCGGAAGAAAAAATTTTCCCCTAATGTAAAAATGGTTTTGTGGATGTTGCGCCAGCACCCCGCCCAACAACCCAAACCAGTCGCCAGAGCTTGATCGGCCGACGCTTCGTTTTATGACACACTTTCAATTGCTGTTTAGACGTTAGTGTATCATATTAATGATTGTCAAACGGAAAGTCCGGGGCCGGGATGGTCCAGGCCTGGACGGTCCGGGTGCGTCGGGCCGCGCGGGGGCGGTTGGGCATCCTTGGCTCTGGCCCTGGATGGGGTCGGTTGCGTATACAGGTGCCTTGATCCGCCCCGACCGTAAGGACACCGCGCCCGCATGGCCCGCCCGCGCCGCACCGAAGATCTCGTCGCCCCGCTGCTCGACGCGGTGGCCCCGCGCGCCAAGTCGCTCATCATCACCGTCTATGGCGACGCCGTGTTACCGCATGGCGGGTCGGCGTGGCTGGGCAGCCTGATCGACCTGATGGCGCATTTCGGCATGAGCGAGCGCATCGTCCGCACCTCCGTCTTCCGGCTGTGCAAGGATGATTGGCTGGACAACACCCAGATCGGGCGGCGCAGCTTCTACCGCGTCACCGACAGCGGCAAGGAACGCTTCGCCGTGGCCGAACGGCGGATCTACGCCCCGCTCGCCAGCGTGTGGGATCGCGGGTGGGACATCCTGATGCTGCCGCCCAACGCGCTGGACGCCGAGGCGCGCGACACGCTGAAGCGCGAGTTGCTGTGGGAGGGGTTCGGGGCCGCCTCCCCCACCGTGTACGCCCACCCCAATTGCGACGAAGGGGCGATGCACCGGCTGCTCGCCCGGCTGGGGGTGGCCGACAAGGTGGTGCACATGAAAGCCTCGCTGGACCGGGCGGGCGGATTCGGCGCGCTGCGCGATCTGGTCCGCGCCTGTTGGGACGTGGATCAACTGGAGCATGATTACACCGCCTTTCTGGATCGCTTCCGCCCGCTGTGGGCGGCGCTGGACGGGGTGGACAATCCCGATCCCCGGCTGTGCTTCGTCCTGCGCACGCTGATGATCCACGACTTCCGCCGCATCCTGCTGCGCGACCCGATGCTGCCGCAGGACCTGCTGCCGTCGGATTGGCCAGGGCAGGAATCGCGGATGCTGACCCGCAACCTCTACCGCCGCCTCACCGGACCGTCGGAAGCCCATCTGATGGCGGCCCTGACCACCGCCAACGGCCCGTTGCCCGAGGCGCAGCCGGAGTTTTTCGCCCGTTTCGGCGGGTTGTCGCCGACGGACGCCGAGTCCCTCGCCACCGCCTGACCCCACCGCGTCCGGATCCGCCCGCGCCTGCCCGCGTCTTCGCATCCCGCCCCATCCCCGTTGGGCCGGAGCGGAGACGCGCGAGGTACCAGACCCGCGTTTTACGATACAGATTTCATATAAGATTCTGGTTTTTTGTGAGAATTGATCTGGATCAATCCTCATAAATTCTCATTTTCCTGTTTAATATCATAATTTTAACCCCGGATTTGCCGCCGCGTTTATATGATACATAAAATGTTGATGATGCTGAAAATATGCGTCATAAAATCACCACACGGCGCCGATGGACAAACGCGAGCGCCCCCATAAAGTCCAGGAGGACACGCCCCCATGGCCAAGGATTACACCCCCATCGCCAACACGATGGACCTCCCCCCGGCCACGCCGCAGCCCAACGTCTACCCCCTGTCCTGGGAATCCCACACCAAGAAGCTGGAAGAGGTGTACGCCGCCGCCCAGCGGGAAAACTGGGATCCCGCCAAGCTGTGCTGGGACACCTTCGACGTCACCCGCTACAGCTGGGAAGAGCGCGAGGCCATCGCCTATTGGTGGACGATCCTGTCGGTGTTCGACGCCTCCGCCCCGCCGGTCTTCGCCCACGCGCTGATCAAGACCTATGAGGTGCACGAGGAAGATCCCGTCCGCCGCTGCTTCTTCTCCGTCACCCGCGACGAGCAGAACCACGAGCAGATGTGCGGTCTGGCCATCACCAAGCTGTTGGAAGCCTCCAGCCCGCTGACCTACGAGCCGAAGACCGAGCTTGGCCGCCGCCTGCAAAAGAACGCCCATTGGCTCTATTACAACGGCGGCCGCTATTGGGATGGCTACAAGAAGGCGGTGCCGAAATACTCGCTGGCGGTGCTGTTCAGCTCCTTCCTGATGGGCGAGATCGCGGCGGCCACCATCTTCCACCAGATGGCGGCGGGCTGCACCGAGCCGGTGTTCAAGGACGCCTTCCGCAACATCGGCCGCGACGAGGGCCGCCACATGGCGATCTGCATGTCGGTGATGGAGCGCGATTACCCCAAGCTGCCGCCGGAAGACCGCGCCGTCATCACCAAGCAGATCCGCGCCGGGTATCTGTTCCTGTCCGCCGTGCTGTTCGAACCGCCCCCGCAGTTCTGGGACCTGCCGGAGGATTTCATCGCCAACCAGCGCGCCGGTGAGGAGGTCGCTCGCAAGGCCGGTTTCCACATCCCGACCTACGAGGCCAAGAAGGAGAACTGGCGCAACGCCATGCTGAACCTGAAGGGCGTTCTGGACCGGTACAGCATCCCGTTCCCGGCAATCCCCGAGGTGGGCATCACCGGCGAGGAAGTCCGCGACATCGACATGGACGAGATCATCCCCGTGTTCTGATCGCGCGCCTTCACATCACGCGCTTGCCTCCCCCCTCCCCCAGTCGCGGGGGAGGGGCCTTGTCCGCCCTGCCGTCCGTTCCCTGCCCTCCGTTCGAAACAAAGGACCATCCCGGTGAGCCGCATTCGCCTTCATCCCTCGGGCCGCACGGTGGAGTGCCGCGACGGCGAAACCGTTCTGTCCGCGCTCGAACAGGCGGGCTACGCCCTGCCCAACAATTGCCGCGCCGGGGCCTGCGGCGAATGCAAGGTCAAGGTCATCAGCGGCCAGTTCGACCAGGGCATGGTCCTGGACATGGCGCTGTCGCAGGGCGAGCGGAAGGACGGCTATGGCCTGATGTGCATGGCCAAGCCGATTTCCGACGAATTGGTGATCGAATACGGGACCGCCGACGCCAAGCCCAAACTGTTTCCGCCGCGCGAGAACGCGCTGTTCGTCGTCACCGACCGCATCGCCCGCACCCCGCGCATCGTCGAATTGCGCCTGCGCCCGCTGGGCCAGCCGCTGCGCTATTGGCCGGGGCAATATGTGATGCTGGGCGACGCGGCGGCGGGCGCGCCGCCGCGCTGCTACTCCATCGCCAACGCCCCGCGCCCGGACGGCGAGATCGTTTTGCAGATCACGCGGGTCGATGGCGGCCCGACCAGCGCCTGGGCGCATGACCGCCTCAGCGTTGGCGATCAGGTCCGCCTGTCCGGTCCCTATGGCACCTTCATCGGCGACCCATCGGTCGACAGCCCGGTACTGTGCATGGCCGCCGGGTCCGGTCTGGCCCCGATTCTGGCCCTGACCGACGCGGCGCTGCGCCGGGGCTACCGCCCGCCGGTGACGCTTGTGGTCTCCGCCCAAACCCGGCGGGACCTGTACGAGCAAGGCTTGCTGGCCTATTGGCAGGCGAAGCACCGCAATTTCAAGGTTGTGGTGACGCTGACGCGCGAGGCGCAAGAGGGGAGCCTGACCGGGCGCATCCCCGCCATCCTGCCCGGCCTGTTCCCCGATCTGTCCAACCACGCGGTGTTTGTGGCGGGAAGCCCGGCCTTCGTCGGCGATTGCGTCACCGCCGCCCGGTCGCTGGGGGCCAAGGACGACCAGATCCACAGCGAAGGCTATGTCTCCCAGCACATCCCGGAAGCGCCGCCCGCAGATCGGCTGATGACCACCAACGGATGATGGTCGCGCTGGCTTGATGCCGCGCGCGCCTTCACAAGACCGCCCCCTGCGCTGCCTGACCGCGCCGCAGGGGGCGGTCTTGTGTGCGCATAGCGGCTATGCGTTTGCGGGCAGCCATCCCAGTTCATTCATGCTTTGAAATTTTATTCCCTCCAAAGGAAAAGACCGACCCACCGGCCACAACCCAAGATCGATCGATCACCACCACACTGTGAACCACTTTTGCGGGTGACTTGATCGGACGTATCTCAGATACCGGATTGCGCTGCTCCTTTGAAACACGCTTTGCTCCTCCGTCCTTTGAGGGGAAACACAACGGTTTTAAGCGCAAACAAATTGCCGATCTTTGATTCTACTTCCGAACCTTCCGAGTTCATTCAATTCAACATCCAAAAATCCAAGCTTCCTGACAGCCACTGTTTCAGAAAATCGTCATCGTTGTTTTAATAAAATTTGAAAAAATCTGATATTCCTCAAAATATGATCATGGGAGATACATTGAGGTAACTTTTTGTTAATGCCGCAAACACATTCTTTATCGGTGAACCAACCAAGTAAAATTCATATGTCATTCTCTCTATACGCCATTTTTCATACAACATCACTCTGATCATTGTCCTGACACCGGCCCGGCAAGGTTACGCGTCTGTTGACACAGAAACGATGCCGCAAAGGAGGCTCGACGTGGACGCCACCATCACCGCCGACACGCTGTTCCGTCTGTCCGACCGCATCCGGGCGGACGATGATTCCCTTCGCGCGCTCTGGTTGGAGCCGGATGGCAAATACCAGACCCGCCCGTTCCGGCTGGACGACCTGACCCTCCGGGTGGCGTCCCTGCTGGCCGACGACCTGCACCATCTTCCCGCCGACGCCTTTCCCCATCTCTGTTACGGCTGGGGCCGGTGCCGCGTCGGCTCCACCGCGCTGGCCAACCTGTTCGGCGAGGCGGGGATTCCCTCCTTCTTCCAACCGATCAAGGCGCTGATGCGCAGCACGTTGACCGGCGACCCGCCGGGTTCCTGGCAACCGCCCCCAGCGCACGAGCACGCGGCGATCTTCAGCAAGGACGTGGCCGGTCCCTATCTGATGGCCGAATGCCTCTACAACCCGTTGCAGATGCTGATCGAGGGTGGCTATCCCGCCGACCGGCTGCACCTGATCCTGTTGGACCGTGATCCGGTGAGATCCCTGGCCTCCTGGTTGACCAAATGGGCCGACCGGGTGCCGCGCGACCGGCTGGTGGCACACTTCATCCTCGCCTCGCTCAACGCCATACGGGTCGAACGCTACGCCCGGCGCGAGGGGGTGGCCGTCATCCATTACGCCCACGAAGCCAGCCGCGACCCGCTGCGCGCCACCGCCGCGCTGTTCGGCCATCTCGGCTTGACCGGTCACTTCTCGCCCCAGGCCGTCACCGATTGGGGCGCGGTCGAGGCGTTCGACAGCGACCAGTCCAGCCTGATCTTCACCAAGGAGCCGGAAGTCTATTTCGTGCCCGGCATCCACCGCGCCGGATCGGGCTACCGCTACATCGCGCGGGACCGTGGGGCCGTGACCGACGCGGACATCGCCCTCATCGACCGCATGGGTGTGTCCGCCCTGTACGAGGCCCACGCCACCGCCTGTGTGCAGGAGTTGGGCCTGCCGCTGGACCTGACGGACACCGTTCTGGGTCGCAACCTGTCCCCCACGTCCCGCTCCGCACACCCCGACCCGGTTCCGTGTCTGGTCGCCTGAACGCGGCCACCGGCGGACCAGAGACACCCCAGGAAGCAGACGACGCAAACCAAACGACGCGCGAGGGTTCCATGTTGAAACGACTGCGCATTTCCCATCGGCTGATGCTGTTCATCCCCGTCCTGCTGATCGCCCTGACGGTGGTCATCGGTTATGGCCTGAGCGTGCTGCGCGACAGCCTGATGGAAGACCGGAAGGAACAGCTGCGCCAGACGGTCGGCGTGGTGCGCGGCATGGTGCAGAGCTGGCACGACAAGGAGACGTCGGGCCAGCTCACCCGCGAGCAGGCCCAACAGGCCGCGCGCGACCAGATGCGCCCGCTGCGCTTCGGTGCCGGGGATTACTTCTTCGCCACCCGATTCGACGGGGTGACGATGGTTCACGCCAACACCGCGTTCGAGGGCAAGAACCGTCTGGATTTCAAGACCGCCGACGGCGTGCCGACCGTGCGTTTGCAGATCGAGGCGGCCCAGCGCGGCGGTGGTTTCTACAGCTTCCGCTTTCCCCGCCCCGGCCAGACCGAGCCGGTGGACAAAATCGCCTACGCGGCAGAGTTCAAGCCCTGGCAATGGTCGATCGGCACCGGCCTGTACATCGACGACGTCGATGCGATCTTCAACCGCATCCTCGAAATCTACCTCGGCATCTCGGCGGTGGTGGTTCTGGTGGGCAGCGCGCTGGCCTACGCGCTGGCCCGCAGCATCAGCCGCCCGGTGGCGGTGATGGCCGACGGCATGGGGCGTCTGGCCAACGGCGACCTGTCGGTTGACATCCCCCATCTGGACGACCGCCACGAAATCGGCGTGCTGGCCCGCGCGCTGGAGGTGTTCCGGGAGAACCGCCGCAAGGCCGACGAACTGATCGCGGCACAAGCCGCCGAGCAGGCTGCCAAGGAGCGCCGACAGGAGGCCGTCGAACGGTCGCTGGAGGAGTTCCGTGGCCAGATCGGCCAGATCGTCGCGGCGGTCGTGGCGGCGGCCCAACAGGTGCGCGCCAACGCGGGCAGCCTGTCGGACATGGCGCAGAACAGCCGGGGCCGGATCGACGCGGTCAACCGGGCCGCGAACGAGACCAGCGCCAACGTCGAAACCATCGCGAGCGCGGCGGAGGAGCTGTCAGCGGCGGTGCGAGAGGTCAACCAGCAGGTCGCCAACTCCACCGAAGTCAGCGAGCGCGCCGTGACCGAAACCGAACGCACCAGCACCACCATGCAAGGGCTGGCGAGTGCCGCCCAGCGGATCGAGGCCATCGTCAAGGTCATCCAGGACATCGCCACCCAAACCAACCTGCTGGCGCTGAACGCCACCATCGAAGCGGCCCGCGCCGGAGAGGCCGGAAAGGGCTTCGCCGTGGTCGCCAGCGAGGTGAAGGTGCTGGCCAACCAGACCACCCAGGCCACCGTTGAAATCCAGGCCTTCGTCGGCGAAATCCAGGGGGAGACCGACCGCGCCGTGGCGGCCATCTCCGCCATCGGCGGGATCGTCGGCAGCATGCGAAACATCTCCATGGGCATCGCGTCGGCCATGGAACAGCAGGGGGCGACCACGCAGGAGATTGCGCGCAGCATCGGGCGCGCCGCCGACGGTGCCCGCGACGTGTCCACCCACATCAACGGCGTGGCGGGGGCGGCGGAAACCACCAGCCAGGCCGCCGGGGATCTGCACGGCGCGTCCGACGCCCTGCAACACGAAGCGGCGGAGTTGAACAGCCGCGTCACCGGTTTCTTTGAACGGCTGCGGGCGATCTGAGGGCAGCCCGCCCAACCCACCATGATCCGGCGCGGGCGTGCGTCACGCGCCGATCCATCACCCGACTTGCGTCAACTGGAAGGCCAACCGCGATGACCGAGCGTTCCGCCGCCCCCCCGCCGCCGACCCGCGACGTTCACTTTTCCGTCGCCATGCATCTGCGCAACCTGCTGCGGTTGGATCGGACCTTCAGCGTCAAGCAGGCGGTGCGCGCCGCCGTCCGCCCCGGTGCCCGTGTGCTGGACGCCGGTTGCGGCATGGGCATTCTCTCCTTCCTGGCTCTGGAGGCCGGGGCCGGGGAGATCGTGGCGGTGGACCGCGACCACGTCGATCTCGCCCGCGATCTGGCCCGCGCCAACGGGGTGGAGGACCGCATCCGCTTTCTGGAGGCCGACCTGCGCCAGTTGACCCCGGCGGATCTGTCGGGCCGGTTCGACACGCTGTTCGCCTTCATCTACACCAACCACATCGTGGTGGACGAGGCGCGCTCCACCGCCGTCTGCGATCTGCGCCACCGCTTCGGCCTGCCCTCCTGCGTCACCGTGCCGAATCGGGTGGTGTACCGGGCGGTTCCCTGCGATTGGCCGCCGATCGACGTCTATTCCGAATTGACCGACCTGCGCCGCTCGGTCACGGACCTGGAACAACGTTGCGGCCTGAAGCTTGGCCCGCTGTTCGACGCGATGACCACCGAGATCGGTTACAACCGGTCCCGCCCGGTGACGTTCGGGGATTACGATTGGTCGCCTGGCTTCACCAACGGCGGCTACCGCCACCGGCGCGGCGGCGGGCGTTTCCTGGGCGATCCCGCCCCAGTGACGGAGATTCGCTACGACGGCGGCGGGCGCTTTGTCCGGCTGCCGGAACGGGCGGTGTTGACGGTGGAATCGGCCGGAATCCTGAACGCGGTGATGTGGATTCAGGAGCTGTGGTTCGGTGATTTCCTGATCTGGTCGACGGAGGTGTTCAGCCCCTTGATCGACGCGGTCCCCGTCCGGCGCGGCGACCGCGTGTCCGTTCTGCTGAACGACGCGTGGCGCTCCACCAACGCGCTGACGGTGGATAACGGGTTTCGCGGATAGGGCACACAGCAAAAAGCCCCTGAAAGCTTTTGGCTTTCAGGGGCTTTTGTGATTTGGTTGCGGGGGCAGGATTTGAACCTGCGGCCTTCAGGTTATGAGCCTGACGAGCTACCGGGCTGCTCCACCCCGCGGGCGATGGGTTTGGTGAGTGAGGATGACGGGCGCTTGTGTGTGTGTTGGATTGTGTGTGGTTTCTCGTGTGCCTGAGTGACCTGGCGGCGACCTACTCTCCCACGCCTTAAGACGCAGTACCATCGGCGCAGAGGCTTT
>NZ_RXMA01000189.1 GCF_003966125.1 Azospirillum griseum | reverse complement strand
TAACCCCAAACGACTTCCATCCAGAGTGGAACTACACCATCGCTCCCCGGGCGGAAAACAACGTACTTAATTTGGCGTGATTCCTAAGTCCGGAAATTTGCTGATCGTCCTGGGGGTGGGGCATGCCCCACCCCCAGAGCTATGCGGGAATTGTAAAGGCCGGATGAAGTTTGGTCCATCCGCATTCCCGGTGCAGAGAATGAACTCGAGCCGGGCCATTCAGGCGGCTTCGAGGACACGATGGCGCAGCAAATCGAAG
>NZ_RXMA01000188.1 GCF_003966125.1 Azospirillum griseum | reverse complement strand
CCAAGGCGATGGACCACATGCTGACGCGCTGGGATGGCTTCACCCGGTTCCTCGGCGACGGCCGGCTGTGCCTGACGAACAACACCGCCGAACGCGGCCTGCGCGGGATCGCTTTGGGCCGGAAAGCGTGGCTGTTCTGCGGCTCCGATCGCGGCGGGCAGCGGGCGGCGATCATGTACGGCCTGATCACCACGGCCACGCTCAACGACGTCGACCCCCAGGCGTGGCTTGCCGACGTGCTGGCACGCATCAACGACAT
>NZ_RXMA01000187.1 GCF_003966125.1 Azospirillum griseum | reverse complement strand
CCGCCGCCCGATCCGTCTCGGCGAGGATCCGCAGCTTCTCCGCCGCTGTGAAGGTCCGGCGCTTCGGACGCGACGAAAACTCCGGGGGGACTGCCACAGGCGCGGCAACAACCCGCGGCTTCTCACCAGCGTCGGGAACCGCCTCCGATACGGGGGCTGGCAGGGGCGTCTTGTTGGGCATGGTCACGCGATGAATTTCCTACGCCCTCGAGCTTAAACTTCAGCCGGGCTGATGTCTCACCGTCATTGGCACAGAGGG
>NZ_RXMA01000186.1 GCF_003966125.1 Azospirillum griseum | reverse complement strand
CCAAGGCCGATGGTGCGGATGAACAGCGCCATGCGCTGCTTCTGGTCGGCGAAGACATGCTCGACGGCGGATCGCACCGCCGAGCGGGCGCGGTTGGCGCGTTGGTGCGGCTCCGGCATCGGCCGCCCCTTCGGCTTGCGGAAATGCACCATGCTGCGGCGGCCCGCCGCCGCGATGGCCGCTTCGTTGGCCTTCGAGCGGTAGGCGCTGTCCGCCCACACCCGGCTGTCGAAGGCGTCCGGATTGAGCAGGCCCGGCA
>NZ_RXMA01000185.1 GCF_003966125.1 Azospirillum griseum | reverse complement strand
CGACCCCGCCGGTCAGCGTTTCCACCTGACTGAGCAGCAGGCTGTTGCCCGTGGTTCCCAGCGTGATGCTGTCGGCGGCGGTCCCGCCAACCAGCGTTTCCAGCCCGGCAACGAGCATGGTCGAACCGACGTTGCCGATGGTGACGGCGTCGGCCCCGCCGCCACCGGTCAGCGTTTCCAGCGAGCGCAGCAGCAGGGTGTTGCCGCCGTCCGCCAGCGTGGCCACGTCGAGACCGGCGTTGCCGACCAGCACCTCCAGCC
>NZ_RXMA01000184.1 GCF_003966125.1 Azospirillum griseum | reverse complement strand
TGGGCGATGGTCAGCGCCTGGGTCTGGCGGTAATTGTCGGCCAGCACCAGCGCCGCCACCTCGTCGGTCATCGACGCCATCAGGGTGTCGCGCTGCTTCACCGTCATATCGCCGCGCGCCACCACGTCGCCCAGCAGGATCTTGATGTTCACCTCGTGGTCGGAGGTGTCCACACCCGCCGAATTGTCGATGGCGTCGGTGTTCAGCCGGACACCAACGCGGGCGGCTTCGATGCGGCCGCGCTGGGTGGCGCCCAGATTGGC
>NZ_RXMA01000183.1 GCF_003966125.1 Azospirillum griseum | reverse complement strand
TCCCCACAGCTTATCGCAACGTGCTACGTCCTTCATCGCCTCTCAGTGCCAAGGCATCCACCAGATGCCCTTCAGACGCTTGATCTCGAAACGAAGAATTGTGCGCCACGCGCAGGAACAAGCCTGCTCACGGCAACAGCGTCTCTCCGCCGTTTCAGATGCAAACCTCAACCAACCCAACCATCGCTGATTGGACCGGACGAGGTTCGTCCTCGGTCACTTGCACTATCATCTTCACTTGTCCATGATCCCGCTCCGCCTCG
>NZ_RXMA01000182.1 GCF_003966125.1 Azospirillum griseum | reverse complement strand
CTGGCCGGGTGCATCGAGGACCCGCGCGATCCTTTGCGCACCGTGCATTCGCTGACCGACATCATCGGCTTCCGCCTGCTGGCCATCGCGGCGGGCTATGAGGACGGCAACGACGCCGACAGTCTGCGCGCCGATCCGCTGTTCAAGATGGCCCTGGAGCGGCTGCCGTCGGAGCGCGACCTGTGCTCACAGTCCACCATCTCACGCCTGGAGAACCTGCCCGATACCCGCGCCCTGCTGCGCATGGGCCGGGCTCTGGTCGATC
>NZ_RXMA01000181.1 GCF_003966125.1 Azospirillum griseum | reverse complement strand
CCCAACCATCGCTGATTGGACCGGACGAGGTTCGTCCTCGGTCACTTGCACTATCATCTTCACTTGTCCATGATCCCGCTCCGCCTCGCATGAGGCTTGTGGAGCGCACCAGGGGCTTTGATTGATCAAAGCGGCCCTGGGCCACGTGTTCCGTGTTGTGGTTCCTTCCGACGGTTCCCGGTGATCGGGGCGGCTGATCGCGCATCCCTCAACACATATTCCCAAGGGGAATGGTGGAGGCAGACGGGATCGAACCGACGACATCCTG
>NZ_RXMA01000180.1 GCF_003966125.1 Azospirillum griseum | reverse complement strand
CCCAACCATCGCTGATTGGACCGGACGAGGTTCGTCCTCGGTCACTTGCACTATCATCTTCACTTGTCCATGATCCCGCTCCGCCTCGGCTCGAGGCTTGTGGAGCGCACCAGGGGCTTTGACTGATCAAAGCGGCCCTGGGCCACGTGTTCCGTGTTGTGGTTCCTTCCGACGGTTCCCAGTGATCGGGGCGGCTGATCGCGCATCCCTCAACACATATTCCCAAGGGGAATGGTGGAGGCAGACGGGATCGAACCGACGACATCCTG
>NZ_RXMA01000018.1 GCF_003966125.1 Azospirillum griseum | reverse complement strand
CCGTGCTGATGGTGGAACACAACCTGTCGGTCGTCGCCCATCTGTCGGACACCATCACCGTCCTGCGGCGCGGCGAGATCCTCGCCGAAGGGCCATACGACGTCGTATCACGCAACGCCCAGGTCATGGAGGCCTATATGGGCACCGGTGGAGGGGTTGGGCATGCCTGACGGTTCGATCACGAAAACCGCCATGCTGGAAATCAGCGACCTTCACGGCTTCTACGGCGAAAGCCACGTCCTGCACGGCGTGTCGCTGGAGGTGCGGCAGGGCGAGGTGGTGACGCTGCTGGGCCGCAACGGGGCGGGCAAGACCTCCACCATGCGCGCGATCATGGGGATCATGGGCAAGCGCACCGGCTCCATCCGCTTCCAGGGGCAGGAGCTGATCGGCATGGCCCAGCACAGGATCCCGCGCCTGGGCATCGGCTATGTACCGGAGGAGCGCGGGATTTTCTCCAGCCTCAGCGTCGATGAAAACCTGACCCTGCCGCCGGTCATCAAGGAAGGCGGGATGACGGTGGAGCAGATTTACGACCTGTTCCCCAATCTGAAGGGGCGCGGCTCGACCCAGGGAACCCGGCTGTCGGGTGGTGAGCAGCAGATGCTGGCCATCGCCCGCATCCTGCGCACCGGGGCCACTCTGATCCTGTTGGATGAACCGACCGAGGGTTTGGCCCCGGTCATCATCGAACAGATCGGCGTGGCGGTGCGGGCGCTGAAGCAGCGCGGCTTCACCATCGTGCTGGTGGAGCAGAATTTCCGCTTCGCCGCCACCATCGCCGACCGCCATTACGTGATGGAAGAGGG
This sequence comes from Azospirillum griseum, assembly GCF_003966125.1. Lineage (GTDB taxonomy): Bacteria > Pseudomonadota > Alphaproteobacteria > Azospirillales > Azospirillaceae > Azospirillum > Azospirillum griseum. The sequence goes on along the minus strand of NZ_RXMA01000018.1, from coordinate 117,920 downwards.
GCATGTCGTCGACATGATCCCGAACGACCAGCTCGACGCCAACATGGACAAGCTCCACACCTATCTCGGCGTCTAAACCTCCTGTTTTAAAAGTCGTGTCTGCGGCGACGCCGTTTTCCCTGTGATCCGGGGAAAACGGCGACCCCCGGCGGCTTGCCTGAACACTGGATTTTAAAACCACGCGCGGATGAAACCGCGCGAACGCCCGGCCATGCCCGGGCACGGACGCACCCACCCAAACCTGACCACCCAACCAACACACAACGCACCCGAGGGAGAGAGACCGATCATGCGCAGCCTTCTTCTTGCCGGCACCGCTCTGCTGACCCTGACCAGCGGGGCCGCCCACGCCCAGATGTCCAACGACGTCATCCGCATCGGCGTTCTGAACGACCGGTCGGGCATCTACGCCGACCTCGCCGGGGAAGGCTCGGCCATCGCCGCGCGGATGGCGGCGGAGGAGTTCGGCGGCAAGGTCGCCGGTGCCCCCATCGAAATCGTCGTCGCCGACCACCAGAACAAGGCGGACATCGCCGCCAGCAAGGCGCGCGAATGGGTGGACACCGGCAACGTCGACGTCATCGCCGACGTGCCGAACTCCGCCGCCGCGCTGGCGGTGCAGGGCATCACCCGCGACAAGAAGCGGATTTTCCTGATGTCCGGCCCCGGTGCGACCGCGCTGACCGGCGCGCAATGCAGCCCCTACGGCTTCCATTGGGCCTATGACAATTACGCCATGGCCGCCGGGACCGGCCGCGCGCTGTACGAGCAGGGCAAGAAGAATTGGTATTTCGTCACAGCCGACTATGCCTTTGGCCAGTCGCTGGAGGAGGAAACCACCAAGATGGTGAACAAGCTGGGCGGCAAGATCGTCGGCAGCGTGCGCCATCCGCTGGGGTCGGCGGATTTCTCGTCCTTCCTGTTGCAGGCGCAAGGCTCCAAGGCCGACGTCATCGGCTTTGCCAACGCCGGGGCCGACGCCACCAACGCGGTCAAGCAGGCCGCCGAATTCGGCATCACCCAGAGCGGCCAGAGCCTGGCCGGGCTGCTGCTGTTCATCACCGACATCCACGCGCTGGGTCTGCCCGCCGCGCAGGGGCTGATGTTCACCGAGGGCTTTTACTGGAACCTGGACGACCAGACCCGCGACTGGTCGAAGAAGTTCGAGGCCAAGGCCGGGAAGAAGCCGACCATGGTCCAGGCCGGTGTCTATTCCGCCGTGCGCCATTACCTGAAGGCGGTGGACGCCGCCAAGACCGACGATCCCGACAAGGTCGCCGCCAAGATGCGCGAACTGCCGGTCGAGGACATGTTCGCCAAGAAGGGCAAGGTTGCCGCCAACGGCCGCATGTTCCACGACATGTATCTGGTCCGCGTCAAGGCCCCCGGCCAGTCGAAAGGCCCGTGGGACTATTACGACGTGGTGAAGACCATCCCGGCCGAAACCGCCTTCCTCGATCCGGCCCTGAGCGGCTGCCCGCTGGTGAAGTGACGGGCGGGGCGCGGCTGGCCCGGCCCGGCTCATCCCTTGGGCGGGACGGGCCGCCGCGCCCATCACAGACAAAACCACCACGCGCGCGGTCGCGGGCGCGACATTCGGGGGAGGAATGGCCATGTTCGATCTGCTGGGGGTCCCGCCCCAGGTGCTGTTCGGCCAATTGCTGCTGGGCCTCATCAACGGGTCCTTTTACGCGCTGCTCAGCCTGGGGCTGGCGGTGATTTTCGGAATGCTGAACGTCATCAATTTCGCCCATGGCGCGCTCTATATGGTGGGTGCCTTTGTGGCGTGGCTGCTGCTGAATTATCTGGGGCTGGGCTATTGGTGGGCGCTGTTCCTGGCCCCGACCGTGGTCGGGCTGGTCGGCATGGTGTTGGAAAAGACCATGCTGTCGCGCCTCTACAAGCTCGACCATCTCTATGGGCTGCTGCTGACCTTCGGTCTGGCGCTGATTTTGGAGGGGGCCTTCCGCCATCAATACGGCGTGTCGGGCCAGCCCTATCCGATTCCCGATCTGCTGAAGGGCGGGCAGAATCTGGGCTTCATGTTCCTGCCGAATTATCGCGGCTGGGTGGTCGCGGCGTCGCTGATCGTCTGCTTCGGCACCTGGTTTGCCATCGAACGCACCCGGCTGGGGGCCTATCTGCGCGCCGCCACCGAAAACCCGGTGTTGGTCCAGGCCTTCGGCATCAACGTGCCGGTGATGGTGTCGCTGACCTACGCGTTCGGCGTGGCGCTGGCCGGGCTGGCCGGGGTGTTGGCCGCGCCGATCTATCAGGTGTCGCCGCTGATGGGATCCAACCTGATCATCATCGTGTTCGCCGTGGTGGTGATCGGCGGCATGGGGTCGATCCTGGGGGCCATCCTCACCGGTCTGGGGCTGGGCTTGATGGAGGGGCTGACCAAGGTCTTCTACCCCGAAGCCTCCAACATCGTCGTGTTCGTCGTGATGGCGATTGTTCTTCTCATCAAGCCTGCGGGCCTCTTTGGACGGGAGCGCTGATCCACCATGACCGCCGCCAGCCAAGCCACCGCCGCCGCCTCTCTGCGCGGCCCGGACGCCGGAACCGCCCGCACCGCCCTGCTGTTCGCCGTCGGGCTGACCATCGCCGCCCTCGCCCCCTTCGCGCTGTACCCAGTCTTTGTGATGAAGGTGCTGTGCTTCGCGCTGTTCGCCTGCGCCTTCAACCTGCTGATTGGCTTTGCCGGTCTGCTCAGTTTTGGCCACGCCGCCTTTTTCGGTGGAGCCGCCTACGTCACCGCCCACGCGGTTAAGGTCTGGGGCCTGCCGCCGGAACTGGGGCTGCTGCTGGGCACGGCGGCGGCGGCGCTGCTGGGGCTGCTGTTCGGGGCCATCGCCATCCGCCGCCAGGGCATCTATTTCGCCATGATCACGCTGGCCCTGTCGCAGATGGTCTTCTTCATGGCCCTGCAATTGAAGTTCACCGGCGGTGAGGACGGCATCCAGGGCGTGCCGCGCGGAGTTCTGTTCGGCGTCTTCGACCTGACCCAGCCGCTGACCATGTATTACGCGGTGTTGACCGTCTTCGTCTTTGGCTTTGCCGTGATCTGGCGCGCCGTGCATTCGCCCTTTGGGCAGGTGTTGAAGGCGATCCGCGAGAACGAGCCGCGCGCCATCTCGCTCGGCTACCGGACGGAGCGGTACAAGCTGTTGGCCTTCGTCCTGTCGGCCAGCCTTGCCGGGTTGGCGGGCGGCACCAAGGCGCTGGTCTTCCAACTGGCCTCGCTGACCGATGTGCAATGGCAGATGTCGGGCGAGGTGGTGCTGATGACGCTGCTGGGCGGCATGGGCACGCTGGTCGGCCCGGTGGTCGGGGCCGGTCTGGTGGTGACGCTGGAAAGCTATCTGGCCGCCACCAGCCTGCCGGTTCCGGTGGTCATCGGCGCGATCTTCGTCGTCTGCGTGCTGCTGTTCCGGCGCGGCATCGTTGGCGAAATCCTGGCGCGCCTGCCCGGGCGCAAGGGCTGAGCCGGACGGGGCGTTGTCCGCGACGGCGACGCCCCGTCCAGAATTGTGGACGCAGACAACAAAGCGGGTCTTTTTCCGTCTGTCTGGCCCTGACATCTTATCCAATCATTTCCGCGTGTTGCCAATATTTCACAACACCCCGTCCGGCTGGCACGTGATTTGCGCAAGTTGAGGAAAACATCCGGCAAATCCACGCCGATCCGTCAACAGACGCCAATCCGGGCCGACAGGTCTCTCCCCCCATCACCTTGATCGAGACCTCAACGCCGCGCGACGAGGGAGGACAGCAGCATCATGGATGGTTCCAGCGTCACCGCCGCATCCCTGCACACCGGTCATCTCGACCGCATCGCCGAGGCGGCGGGCGGCATGTCCGTCGGCATCGCCGAAATTTCCGGCCGGATCGAAGACATCAGCGGCCGGATGGACCGTGGCACCGCCACCCTGGGTGCGCTGCACCAGACCTCCGTCGCCATGGCGCAGGCGGGGGAACGGATCGCCGCGTCGGCCCGCGCCACCTGCGACACGGTGGCGACGGCGCGCGGCCGGGTCGATGAGTCGCGGGCCACGCTGGATCAGGCCATCGGGTCGATTGGCGCGCTGCTCGCCACCGTCGGAACCATCGACGGCGAACTGCACGAACTGCGCGAGGTGATGAAAAGCGTCGGCGCGGTGGCGCGCGAGATCAACGCGATCGCCCGCCAAACCAATCTGTTGGCGCTCAACGCCACCATCGAGGCCGCCCGCGCGGGCGAGGCCGGGCGCGGCTTCGCCGTGGTCGCCACCGAGGTCAAGGCCCTGTCGCGCAAGACCGCCGAGGCGACGGTGGGCATCGAGCGCACCTTGCGGACCCTGGACGAGCGGGCGCGCCGCCTGCTCGACCATGGGGCGCAGGGTGTGGAGCGCGCCGCCGCCGTGCGCGGCGGGACCGATGCCATCGCCGGGGTCTTCGCCGCCGTGTCCACCGTGATGTACACGGTCGGGGAGGAGGCGCGCCGCATCGATGGCGAGGCTGTGACCATCCACGACCAGTGCCGCGACATGGAAGGCCGCATGGCCCAGATCGCCGCCGACATCGCGTCGTCCAGCGCCGACGTCGGCAGCGCCCGTGATCAGGTGGCCGGGCTGTTGAGCCTGGGCGAAAGCCTGATCGAAACGACGGTCGATCTGGGGGTGGAAACCGCCGACAGCCCGTTCCTGCGCCGGGCGCAGCGGGTTGCCGTCCAATTGTCCACCCGGCTGGAAGCCGGTCTGGCCATCGGTGAAATCGGCGAGGCCGACCTGTTTGACGAGGAATACGCCCCCGTCGCCCACAGCAACCCGCCGCAGTTCAAAACCCGCTTCACCGATTTCACCGACCGCGCCTTTCCCGACATCCTCGAACCGGCCTTTGCCGCCGATCCCCGCACCGCGTCCTGTGTGGCGGTGGACCGCAACGGCTATCTGCCCACCCACAACCAGCGTTACGCCAACCCGCAGGGGCCGGACCCGGTGTGGAACGCCGCCCATTGCCGCAACCGCCGGATCTTCGACGACCGCGCCGGGTTGACGGCGGCGCGCAACCGCAAGCCCTTCATCCTGCAAACCTACCGCCGCGACATGGGCGGCGGACGCTTTGTCACCATCAAGGAGGTGTCGGTGCCGATTCTGGTGCGGGGCCGCCATTGGGGGGCTGTGCGCCTGAACTACCGGCATGAACCGGCCCCGCCATCCAGAAACCATCACAGGGAGTGAAGACACATGATGCTGTCGCGCAAGACGGCGGTCGTCACTGGATCGACCAGCGGAATCGGCCTTGGCATTGCCCGCGCTTTGGCCGGGGCGGGGGCCGATCTGGTCCTGAACGGCTTTGGCGCGCCGGAGGAGGTGGAACGGCTGCGCGGGTCCATCGCGTCGGAATTCGGCGTGCGGGTGGTCCATCACGGGGCCGACCTGTCGAAACCCGACGAGGTCGCCCGCCTGTTCACCGACGCCCGCGACGCGTTCGGCCGGGTCGACATACTGATCAACAACGCCGGGATCCAGCACGTCGCCCCGGTGGAGGAGTTTCCCGTCGATCGCTGGAACGCGGTGATCGCGATCAATCTGTCGGCGGTGTTCTTCGGCACGCAACAGGCGTTGCCCGCCATGCGCGAACGCGGGTGGGGCCGAATCATCAACATCGCGTCGGTCCATGGCATGGTCGGGTCGGTCAACAAGGCCGCCTACGTCGCCGCCAAGCATGGCGTCGTCGGGCTGACCAAGGTGACGGCGCTGGAAACGGCGGGCAGCGGTGTGACCTGCAACGCGATCTGCCCCGGTTGGGTGCTGACGCCGCTGGTGCAGCAGCAGATCGACGCGCTGGCCGTCGCCAAGGGGCTGAGTGTGGATGAGGCCGGTCGCCGTCTGGTCGGCGAGAAACAGCCGTCGCGGGAGTTCGTCACGCCGGAGCAGATCGGCGGCATGGCGGTGTTCCTGTGCTCCGACGCGGCGGAGCAGATGACCGGCGCGGCGGTGACGATGGACGGAGGATGGTCGTCCCAGTGACCGCAGGGCCGGTCGGGTGTTGGCGTCGGACCTCCGGACTCCTCCCTCCCTGGTGGGTAGGGCGTCAACACCCCTGTTTTTCTTAAGGTTGTGTGCGGTGCGTTCGACGTAATTCGTCACAAAACATCAGCAAATCGCGCGAAATGACAAAGATGTTGTCGGCGGTTGGCTCGCGCGTGACGCCCGCGTGCTGTGCATAGGCGCGCGTCTTCCCTTTGCTCTCACGGATGGGCTACTATGTTGACGGCTGATATTGTTGAGAAAATACGCTGCGATGCAGCGAACATTTGCGGCGTGGCAACAATAAACGGTCCAATCTGGGAGGCTGGCGTGGACGACATCGTCGATTTCGAAGCGTTGCGGCAGCGCGCCGTCCATTCCCTGTTCGAACATCTGGAAAGCATGTGCGTGGGCGCGTTGACGGTGGACCGCAACGCCCGCATCGCTTGGATGGACGAGAAATACAAGACCCTGTTGCGCATCACCGGCGACCCGCGCGGCAAGCCGGTGGAGGACATCATCCCGAAAAGCCTGCTGCGCCGGGTGATCGAAACCGGCCAGCCGATGCCGCTGGACATCATGGAGTTCGGCGACCGTTCCTTCGTCGTCACCCGCTTGCCGCTGTTCGGGACCGATGGCACGCTGATCGGTGCGGTCGGCTTCGTCCTGTTTGACCGGGCGGAGTATCTGCGGCCCCTGGTGAAGAAATACGAACGGCTGCAAGAGGAGCTGGCCCGCGCGCAACAGGAGCTGGCGCACGAGCGCCGGGCCAAATACAGCTTTTCCCAATTCCTTGGTTCCAGCGAATCCATTCGGGAAATCAAGCGTCTGGGCCGTCGTGCCGCGCAGATGGATTCCACCGTCCTGCTGCTGGGTGAAACCGGGACCGGCAAGGAATTGCTGGCCCAGGCCATCCACAACGCCAGCCCGCGCGCCAACCGCCCCTTTGTCGGCGTCAACGTCGCCGCCATCCCGGAAACCCTGTTGGAGGCGGAGTTTTTCGGTGTCGCCCCTGGGGCCTTCACCGGGGCCGACCGCCGCCACCGCGATGGGAAATTCCAACTGGCCAACGGCGGGACCCTGTTCCTGGACGAAATCGGCGACATGTCGCTGCCGTTGCAGGCCAAGCTGCTGCGCGTGCTCCAGGAACGGGAAATCGAACCGCTCGGCTCCAACAAGGTCATCCGGGTCGATGTGCGCATCATCGCCGCGACCAGCCGCGACCTGATCGGGCTGGTGCGCGACAAGCAGTTCCGCGCCGATCTCTATTACCGGTTGAACGTGGTCCCGATCACCCTGCCGCCCCTGCGCGACCGCCCCGAGGACATCGAGAGCATCGCCGACCGCATCCTGGAACAATTGGCGATCCAGCAGGGTACCCCGCCGCGCGAACTGCTCGATTCCGCTGTGCAGGCCCTGCGCGACTATGATTGGCCGGGCAACGTGCGCGAGCTGTACAACACCTTGGAACGGGTGGTGGCGCTGACCGACGCGCCGATCCTGACCGCCCCGCACATCCGCAGCGTTTTGCCCGGCGCGCAGACCCACCCGGCCGGGGCCACCGCCCTGACCGGGGCGCAGTTGGGGGCGCGGCCGTTGTCGGAGGTGTTGAGCGCGGCCGAACGCCACGCCATCGCCGCCGCGCTGGAGGAGGCGGGCGGGGTGAAGGCCCGTGCGGCCAAGCTGCTGGGCATTTCCCGCGCGTCGCTGTACGAACGCATGGTGTCGTTGGGGCTGGGGGCCGCGCAGTAGAGGGCGGTGAACAAATTCCGATAAACGGAAATTTGTTCCGAAAAATTGACCTTTGCCGTGAAGCCTGCGAGACTGCACCCCATCATTCTCCAGACGGTTGAGGTTACGCCATGCGCAAACGGGACGAGGCTCTGGTCGCCGATGACCCGGCGGTGGACGAGGAGAAGGACCCCCGATTCGTCACCGCGCTGGCGCGCGGGCTGGAACTGCTGCGCGCCTTCCGCCGCAACGAAACGGCGTTGGGCAATCAGGAATTGGCCGAACGCACCGGCCTGCCCAAACCCACCATCTCACGCCTGAGCTACACGCTCGCCAAGCTGGGCTATCTGGTCTACGACCCGATGACCGGAAAATACCGGCTGGGCACCTCGGTTCTGGGGTTGGGCTACGCCTGCCTGTCGGGCATGGGGATCCGGCAGGTGGCCCGTCCGCTGATGCAGGATTTGGCCAACCAGACCGGCTTGGCGGTGGCGCTGGGCGGGCGCGACCGTTTGAGCATGATCTATCTGGAATGTTGCAAGGGGGGAGGGCCGATCACCCTGTCGCTGGACGTCGGGTCCCACATCAAGCTGTCCACCACCGGCATGGGCCGCGCCTATCTCGCCGCCTTGCCGGAGGTCGAGCGCGCGCCGCTGATGGCCAAGCTGGAAGAGCATGAGGGCGAGCGGTGGCCCGCCGTGCGGGACGGAATTTTCCAGGCCATCGAGGATTACCGGACGCGCGGCTATTGCCGCTCCATTGGGGCCTGGAAAAGCGAGGTCCACGCCATCGGCGTGCCCTTTGTCCCGCGCGACGGTTCGCAGGTGTTGGCCTTCAACTGCGGCGGACCGGCCTTTCTGGTCGATCCGGTGCGGTTGGAGGAGGAGTACGCCCCGCGCCTGATCGCCATGGTCCGCCGCATCGACGCCACCCTGTTCAACGGGTGACGAGCCTTTCGGTGGCCTTTATGTCTCCCAGGGCGGCGTCGGCAGGGTCAGGCCGTGGTTGCCACGATAGGCGGCGACCGGCGGCGATTGCCAACCGTCCAGCAGCGCGGGATCGACGCGGTAGACCTCCACCCCCAGCGGGCGGCAGACCTCCAGCGGATCGCGGGCGTCCGGCCCCCACAGCGGCACGCTGAGATCGCCGCCGGGGCAGGTGGACAGGGCGCAGAGCAGATCGATTTCGGCGAAAAATTCCAGGAAGTCGCCCTTCTGGGCCGGGCACGCCTTCATGAAATACTTGTCTTCCGCGTTCAGGCCGGTGACTTGGAAGACGTTCAGCACGTCGTGCACGTCGAATTCGGTCAGGCCATAGGGGGCGACCGCGCGCGTCAGGTTGGAATGGCAATGATGGTGGAAATCCTCCCCCGTCAGCATGCGGTTCACGTAGGGATCGCAGCGCGTGCCCAACAGGTCATGGACCCGGCCGCCATGCTCGTCGATGCCGTAATCGGCCAACGTGTCCTTGGTGATCGTCACCAGGGGGCGCAGGAAGGGCAGGGTCGACCACAGCCGGTCGTGGGTGCTGACATGGGCCTGCTGAAGCTGCCGGGTGCGCGACGCCCACAGCCGTTCGCGCGGGTCGTGGCGGTTCCAGATGTTCAGATCGGCCACCTGCGGCCCGTCGATGGTGACGATGCGGAAGACATGCCCGGCGGGAACCGCCCAGGCCCGCCCCGACCGGATCGGCACGACCAGAGTTTCGACCAGCTCGCGCCCGTCGGTCTGGTCGGCGATGCGCTGGTAAAAGGCGCGGTCCACATCCAGGGCGGACCCCTTGGTGGCCTGATAGGCGGCGGGATAGCTGGGCATGGCGTGAGGGTCCTTGTCCGGTGGAATCAGGGTTTGGGGAGTTGGGGGGCGGGGAAACGGGCCAGCAGCCCACGTTCGGAATCGTCGAGATAGGCGCGCAACGCCGATGCGGCCCCGACCGCGTCGGTGGCGGTCAGGCGATCGAGGATGACGGCGTCGCGGTCGAGCCATGGCGCTTGGAAGGCGGCCTCGTCCGGGGTGATGGCGAAGCTGAGGCGCAGTTGCGCCAGGACGCAGGCGAAAAACGCGTCTAGCTGCGGGCTGCCGATCAGCCGGACGATTTCGCCGTGCAGGCGCAGGCTGTGGCTGCCCACCGCGCGCCAGTCCTGGGTCTTGGCGGCGTCGGCGGCCGCCGCGACGCAGGCCCGCATGGAATCCAGCCGGTGCGGGGCGATGGGGCTGGTGACGGTCGCCACCGCCGGAAGCTCCAACGCGCGGCGGATGGTGAAGATCTCCCGCACATCCTCGGCGCTCAGGCTGCGGACGGTCACGCCGCAATGGCGCTGATGCTCGGCCAACCCCTCCCGGCACAAGTGGCGGAAGGCTTCGCGCAGCGTGTTGCGCGACACCCCCAAACGCTCCGTCCATTCGGCTTCGACCAACTGTTCGCCGGGCTGCAAGCCCCCTTCCATGATGGCGGTCCGCATGTGGTCGGCGGCGCGGTCGGTGGCTGCGGGCGGGTGGGGGGGCATGCGCTGGGATCCAGATTGTTCAACAATCTAGATTGTTGAACAATTGACCGGGCGACGTCAAGCGTCCCTGCTGGGGTTGATGATCGGCGCAACAAAAAACCCCTCCCGCGCGGTGGCGCGGGAGGGGCGGAGAACGGATCGCCGAAGGATCGGGAGAGAGGTTACGCCGCCGCCGCCAACTGCAGGGTCTGCTTGGCGACCTTGTCAAAGGCGCGTTCTTCGATCTGGCGGATGCGCTCGCGGCTGACGCCGTAGCGGACGGCCAGATCCTCCAGCGTCAGCGGGGTTTCCAGCAGGCGGCGGCTGATCAGGATGTCGCGCTCCCGGTCGTTCAGCACGGCCAGCGCGCTGGTCAACAGGGCCGAACGGCGGCCCTTTTCCCCGCGTTCGATCAAGGAGTCTTCCACCGACGGGCGTTCGTCGGCCAACAGATCCTGCCATTCCGCATCGCCATCCGCCGCGATGGGGGCGTTCAACGAGGCGACCGGCGAGGAGAGACGCTGATTCATCGCGATCACCTCATGCTCGCCGACCTCCAGGTCGTTGGCGATGCGGGTGACGCTTTCCGGCTGCAAATCGCCGCCACCGATTTCACCCAGCTTCCGTTTCAAACGGCCCAGGCTGAAAAACAGCTTCTTTTGCGCGGCGGTGGTCCCGATCTTGACCAGGCTCCAGGACCGCAGAATGTAATCCTGGATCGACGCCTTGATCCACCACATCGCGTAGGTGGACAGGCGGAAGCCCCGGTCGGGTTCGAATTTCTTGACGGCGGTCATCAGCCCGAGATTGCCTTCGGCGATCAGATCGGACAGCGGCAACCCATAGCCGCGATAGCCCGACGCGATCTTCACGACCAACCGCAGATGGCTTGTCACCAGCCGTTGAGCTGCCTTCAGATCGGCGTGCTCCGTCCACGCCTTGGCGAGCATGAACTCGTCCTCGGGCGACAGAACGGGGTAACGGTGGGTGTCGTTGATGTAGCGCGACAGCGATTCACCGGAATCGGTCGAACGGAGCGCGAGCGCGGTGCTCATGTCACATCCTCATGCGAAGCGATATGACGGGGCGGATCCCCCGATTGGCGGGTTCCGGTCTCTCCCCATGGAGCAGACACATTGATCTTAAGATTCTCGAAAGGATTGTCAAGCGGTGTGAACAAAAGAGAACAACCGCTCCGTTGCCCCTTCCGTCAGGCGCGCGGTCGTGGCACGACTGGGGGATGCGCACCACCCGACGTTTCCGATGGATGACGGTTCTGCTGCTGACCCTGGCGGGCGGCTGCGCGGCCATGGCCGAACGCGGCGTTGAACCGACCGAGGGGAAGCCGGTCCCGCTGGATCGCGAGCGCCCAACGGTGGAGCGGGTGGGAGGGCTGCTGTTCCGTGGGGCCTTGGACATCACCGGGCTGAACGGGGTCGGCGGCTTGTCCGGCCTGTGGGTGTCGGCGGATGGCGCGCGGTTCTCCGCCATCGGCGACACCGGTCTGGTGGCCAGCGGGCGTTTGACCCACAGCGCCGATGGCCGACTGACCGGCGTGCAGGACGTGCAAGCCCGCCCGCTGCCCGTGGAGGAGGGCGTGGCCTCCAGCAAGCGGCGTGTGGATGCGGAGGAATTGCTGCGTCTGACCAAGGCGGATGGAACCGAGGGGGACTGGATCGTCGCGTTCGAGCGGGATCACCGGTTGCTGCGCTACCCCCAGGACAGACGCGGCCCCGCCGGTGTTCCGACACCGGTTCCCACACCCACCGGGGTGACGGACGGCAGTCCGGAGAATGGGGGGCTGGAATCCCTGGCCCAATTGCCGGATGGCCGTCTGTTGGCCATTGAGGAGGGGGAGGAGGACACTCTGCGTGACCCCACCCGACCGCGCCGGGCCTGGGTGACGGCGTCGCCCGGTGTGCCGCGTCAGGAAGCGGATTGGTTGCCGTTCCACTACCGCAGCGCTCCCCGCTTTCGCCCGACCGGGGCCGCGCCGCTGCCCGATGGCGGGGCGTTGGTGTTGGAACGGCGGGTGTCGCTGATCGGCGGCTGGTCCACCCGCATCGTCCGACTGCCGCCCACCGCGCTGCGCGCCGGGGCCGATGCGACGGGGCAGGAGGTGGCCCGGCTGGAGCACCCGCTGCTGAACGACAATTTCGAAGGAATCGCCACCCGCCCGGCACCCGGCGGCGGAACCCTGGTTTACATCGTGTCGGATGACAATTTCAGCCCGTTTCAACGCACCTATCTGGCGCTGTTCCTGTTGCCGTGACCGGTGTGGCGGCGACGCTTCAGGAAAGTGTCTCCAACTGACGGGGGGCGGTGTCAGCGGTGGTCGGGACGGTGATGGCTGTGGTGTCGTCGGTTGCGGCGACGTCGGTCGGGCCGCTGTCCGGTGTGGGGGGAACTGGGGGCGGGCGGCGCAGCCGTGAGATGGGAAACAGGATGGTCGCCGTGGTTCCGCGACCGACCGCGCTGGTCAGCAGAAAGCGCCCCTCCTGCATTTCCACCAGCGATTTGACCAACGGCAGCCCCAGGCCGGTCCCGGCGTAACGCCGGGTGTGGGAGTTGTCGACCTGATGGAACGGCTCCAGCACCTGCGTCAATTCGCCTTGGGGAATGCCGATGCCGGTGTCGATCACCCGCAGGCGGAGGTTCCGCTCGCTCACATCGACCATCACCGCCACCCGTCCGCCGACCGGGGTGAATTTCAGCGCGTTTGACAGCAGATTGAGCAGGACTTGCCGCATCGCCCGTTCGTCGGCGAACAGACACGGCGGGTCCTCCGGCAGGGTCGAGGTCAGGGTGATGGATTTCTCCGCCGCCTGCGGGGTCAGCGACCGCAGGCTTTCCTCCACCGTGTCACGGATGTTCACCACCTCCTCGTGCAGGGCGTATTTGCCGGATTCGATCTTGGTGGTGTCGAGAATGTCGTTGATGAGGCTCAACAGATGCTGCCCGGATCGGCGGATGTCGCCGATGTATTCGGCGGGTTTTCCGCTCAACTGGCCAAAGATGCCGGTTTCCAGCGCCTCGGCAAACCCGATGATGGCGTTGAGCGGGGTGCGCAACTCATGGCTCATGTTCGCCAGAAACTGGGTTTTCGCCCGGTTGGCCGCGTCGGACGCCTGTTTGGCGGCGATCAGTTCCGCCTCGGCCCGGTAACGTCCGGCGATGTCCTGAATCAGGCGTTGCTGGCTGTCGCGCAGAGCGCGCTCGCTGTTTTGCAGATCGGCCAGCATCGCCTCCCGCCGTCCGGCCTCGCGCACCAGGGCGAAGGTGAGAAAGGCCAGCATGGCGCTGCCGCAGGCGGTGATGACGAGGGACAGCACCAGCTTGCCGCGCCAAGGCTGCAACAGCCGGTCGGTTGCCATCGACACCGTCACCACCAGCGGCAAATCCGCAGACCGGCGGTGGCTGATGATCCGATCCGGCCCGTCGTTGGTTTCGCTGACATGCTCGGTGCCGGTCATGCCGGGTTTCAACCGTGTGGCGGAGGGCGGCAGGGGCTGGGCAACCCGGTTTGCATCGGTTGCCGCGTCGGGATAGCGGGCCATCATCGGGCCGTTCGCGTGATACAACGTGACCATGGTTCCGTTGCGCAGGCGGAAGGCCTCATAGAAACTGCGAAAGGCCGTCGGGTCGATCATGGCGACCACCGCCCCGGCAAAACGACCGTCGTTCGCCTCCAGCCGTCGGCTCATGGTGACGAGCCATGCTCCTGCCACCCGGCTGAACACCGGTGTGCCCACATACAGCCCGCCGCCGACGTTGGTGTCGTGGATCGTAAGATACTCGCGATCGGACAGGTCCGGATTCATGGGGGCCATGGTCGTGCTGTCGTGGATCAGCTTTCCGTCCGCCGACACCACCAGCAGGGCATGGATGAGGGGCGACAGCGCGGCCTGACGGCGCAACAGCGCCTGGGCACCCAGATCGCCAGCGTCCCAGACATAAGGGCGGCGGTTCAGCACCTCCGCCGTTCCCGCCAGAATTTTGGCGACTCCGGCCACGCTGTCGGTGGCCTGGCGTTCCAGGATCAGGCTCAGGCTTTGTGTTTCCTCCCACGCCTGTCCCAGAATCTCGTCGTGTTCACGCAGGAGATCGGCCCCGATCATGGCGTTCAAGCCAAAAATCAGCACAAGGCCGAACGCGCTCATCCCCCCCTTCAACCGTGAAATCACGCGCGTCTCCGCCCTCGCGCATCCACCGACATGGCAAAGCCTATACCGTGTGGTCAACCGAGGAAAGTCGCGTTGTGAAGGCCCGCGCCCGGTTCCAGTGTTATCCCGCCGTTTACAGCCGGACGGCGGTGGACGAGAAACGGGTGGCGCTGGACAGATCGGTTCCGGTCAGCACCAGGGCGGCGACGGCGGCGACCAGAAGAGCAGCGGCAAAGCCGAGCAGCATGGCCTTCATGGCAGAGGTCCTTTTCCAATCGATGGCGGTTGGCAGGGTGCGGGAAAACCATTTTGCTGCTGCGGTCGGGTTCTTTCCGGCAATCTCGCGTCAAGACCTTGCAAGATACCACCAGTATCTTGCTTCGGCCTTTCCTAATCTTGCCGAAAAGCCCCCTCCCTCGCGACGCAAAAGCCTTTTTCCGCACCCTGTTGGCGGATCAATCTCACCCGTGATCGGGATCGACCACGGTCAATGTGACCACGTTGCTGTCGATCAGCACCTTGCCCGTGTGTTCGAAATTCACCGTGACCCGGTTGCGGATCGCTGACTGCACCTGACCCAACCCCCAGTCGGCTTGAGTGGGATGGCGCACCCAGGCACCCGGAACCAACGTTTCATCCATGACAGAGGTCCTTTTCACAGAGGCAAGGCTCTCAACACCGTTGCAAAGCGGGCGATATGGAGAAGGTGGACGATATAGAGTACATTGGAAAGGGAGCAACCCACTTCTCTGCTGCGGGGAGATGCCCATTGACCGACGTTCATTCCGTCGACACGCTTCCCGTCGCCGCGACTCCGGCGGTGACTGATCTGCGAGTGCTGGAACTGTTGGCCTCCAAGTTGTGTCACGATCTGGTCAGTCCGGTCGGTGCCATCCGCAATGGCCTGGAACTGATCGAGGAGATGCGGGAGGACGCCGAAGGGGTGGGGGACGATGGGGAAAACGCCTCCTGCGGTCCGCCGGATTTTTTAACGGAGGCGGTGGCCCTGATTGACCATTCCGCCGTTCAGGCGGATCGTCGGCTGCGGGTTTTCCGCTTGGCCTATGGTGCGGCTGGACGGGAACTGCGCGGTTTTTCCGACGCCCGCCTCGCCGCCATGGGGTGGCTGGACGGTGGTCGCACTGCGCTCGACTGGCCCGATCACAGCCTGCCGCCAACCCTGGCGGAGCGGCGCGGCGTGGTGAAGAGTGTTTTGAACATGATCCTGCTGGCTGATGAGGCCATGCCTTACGGCGGACGCATCAGCGTGAACGGGGATGGTGGAGCCACCGGCGGGCGCGTCGTCGTGGTCGCCAGCGGCCGCCCCGGTGCGCTCACTCCCGATTCAGACGCGGCTCTGCGAGGCGCGTCCGCAAACGCGCTGACGCCGCGCACCGTTCACGCCTATCTGACGGGGCGCTTTGCCGAAGACGCCGGTTTGCGTGTGTCCGCCACCCCTTCCGGTCCGGATCGGCTGATCATTGCTGCGGTGTGGTGAAAGCGGGTGTTTGTTGCGTTTTTTCGAAAAATGCACGAGTCGACCCTTGCCCCATCGCGTGTGCGGCGCACACGCACTTTAATGGGGTGATCATCGCCGAAAAATCGTCTTGCGGTTTCTGCGGCGACCGATTCCGTGTGGTCTGTGCGTCATGGGGATCCCAACCTCAGCCCTGTGGTGCGGTGAAGCGCGGGTGGGGGCCGGGTGTGACCATGCGTCCCACCAATTTTCGGCGGGGCGTTGTGAGATTTCCCTATCGCGGCGGGTAAGGTTCTCTTAATCAGTGTTTGCCACGCTCCGGCAACACCTGAACTGGAACGCGGACGGTGGATCGCCGGATTCACCCGTTCGAGCCACAGGTCGGCGCGGACCATAACATTGGGCCTGGGGAATGCGACATGGATGATCTGCTCTCCGAATTTCTAACGGAAACCAACGAAAACCTATCGGTGCTCGACGTCGAGTTGGTCCGACTGGAGCAGAACCCCAACAACCCGGAACTGCTGTCGAACATTTTCCGTCTCGTCCACACCATCAAGGGCACCTGCGGCTTTCTCGGCCTGCCGCGCCTGGAAAAGGTGGCGCACGCGTCGGAAAACGTGCTGGGCAAGTTCCGCGACGGCGAACTGACCATCACGCCGGAAGCGGTGTCGCTCATCCTCCAGGCGCTGGACACCATCAAAAGCCTGCTGGCGGTGTTGGAAGCCACGGAGGCTGAACCGCCGGGCGACGATCTGCCGCTGATCGAGCGGCTGAATCTGTGCGCCGAAGGCAAGCTGGGCGGCGCTCCCGTTGCCGAACCGCCGCCTCCCCCGCCGCCGCCCACCGCCCCGGCGGTTGCCGCTGCGGAAGAACGGCCGGCAACGCTGGACGAGCTGGAAGCGCTGTGGAACTCAACCCCCGGCCCGGCGGCGGCTCCCGCCGCTCCGGCCCCTGCTCCGGCGGCTCCGGCCAGCACCGCGCTTGCGCCGCGCGCGCCGGAACCGACCCCCGAACCGTCCCATGATCTGGTCGTGTCCGAACCCGAACCGGCGGCGGCCAAGCCCCCGGCTCCGGCCCCGGCGGCGGCCTCGACGGGCGGCGGTGGTGCCAACGACGGCAACGCCGAAAACGCCACCAAGGAATCGGCGGTTGCCGCGCAGACCATCCGCGTCAACGTGGATCTGCTCGAAAACCTGATGACCATGGTTTCGGAACTGGTGCTGACCCGCAACCAGCTCCTCCAGATCCTGCGCTCGCAGAAGGAAAGCGAGTTCGCCGCCCCGCTGCAACGCCTGAACCATGTGACGTCGGAGCTGCAGGAAGGCGTCATGAAGACGCGCATGCAGCCCATCGGCAACGCCTGGGCCAAGCTGCCGCGTCTGGTGCGCGATCTGGCGCACGAACTGAACAAGAAGATCGACCTCCAGATGCTCGGTGCCGACACCGAACTGGATCGTCAGGTCCTTGAACTCATCAAGGATCCGCTGACCCACATGGTGCGCAACAGCGCCGACCATGGTCTGGAAATCCCCGCCGACCGCGTCAAGGCGGGCAAAACGGAAACCGGTCGCATCACCCTGAACGCCTATCACGAGGGCGGTCACATCATCATTGAGATTCAGGATGATGGTAAGGGGCTGGCGATCGACAAGATCAAGCAGAAGGCCATCCAGAACGGGATGGCGTCGGAGATCGAGCTGGCCTCGATGACCGACCAGCAGATCATCCAGTTCATCATGAAGCCGGGCTTCTCGACGGCGGCCAAAGTCACCAACGTGTCGGGCCGTGGCGTCGGCATGGACGTGGTGAAGACCAACATCGAAAAGATCGGCGGCACGATCGAAATCAAGTCGGTCCAGGGCAAGGGATCGACCTTCGTCATCAAGATCCCGCTGACACTGGCCATCGTGTCGGCCCTGATCGTGGAATGCGCGGCCGAACGCTTCGCCATCCCGCAGATCAGCGTGGTCGAGCTGGTGCGCGCCGCCGCCGACAGCGAACACACCATCGAACGGCTGAAAGGCACGCCGGTCCTGCGCCTGCGCAACCGTCTGTTGCCGCTGGTGTCGCTGCAACAGCTCCTGAAGCTGGACGACAACGAAGCGTCGAAGAAGGCGGAGGATGAGACCTTCATCGTCGTGACCCAGGTCGGCACCTACACCTTCGGCATCATGGTCGACCGGGTGTTCGACACCGAGGAAATCGTCGTGAAGCCGGTGGCCCCGATCCTGCGCCACATCGAGATGTTCTCGGGCAACACCATCCTGGGCGATGGCTCCGTCATCATGATCCTGGATCCCAACGGCATCGCGTCGGCCACCGGCGAAATGGCGGTGGGCGATGTCGCCGGAAAGGAGACCACGGCGGTCCAGACCCAGCGCCAGGAAGACAAGATGGCCCTGCTGCTGTTCCGTGCGGGCGAAGGCGCGCCGAAGGCGGTTCCGCTGTCGCTCGTCGCCCGCCTGGAAGACGTCGATGTCACCAGCGTGGAAATGTCGAACGGCCTGCCGATGGTCCAGTATCGCGGCAAGCTGATGCCACTGGTCCCGATCGACCCGAACTTCATGCTGGGCACCGAAGGCCGCCAACCGGTGCTGGTCTTCGCCGACGGCGACCGGTCGATGGGCCTGATCGTCGACGAGATCGTCGACATCGTGGAAGAGAAGCTGAATGTCCAGCTCGCCGCCGACCGTCCGGGCCTGATGGGGTCGGCGATCATCGCGGGCAAGGCGACCGAGGTCATCGACGCGGGCTTCTTCCTGACCCAGGCTTACAAGGATTGGTTCGGGTCGGGCGGCAACGACGGCTACGAGGAAGAGAAGCTGCAGCGCGTGCTGCTGGTGGACGACAGCCCGTTCTTCCGCAACCTGCTGACACCGCTGCTGTCGGTGGCGGGGTACGACGTGACGGCGGTGGAGAACGCCAACGACGCGTTGGCCCTGTGCGAGGCGGGCGAGGATTTCGACGTGATCGTGTCGGACATCGAAATGCCGGGCATGAGCGGCTTTGACTTCGCCGAGACGGTCCGTCACGGCAGCCGGTGGCAGCGGGTGCCGATGGTGGCCCTGTCCAGCCACGCCAGCCCGCGCGACCTGGATCGCGGCCGCATCGCCGGCTTCAACGATTACGTCGCCAAGTTCGACCGTGACGCGCTGCTCTTCGCTCTCCAGCAGACGCTGACCGAACATAAAGGTGCCGCATGAGCAACGCCAAGCTGCCCTCCACCGTCCGCAAGTCGAAGGGCGACGACCTCGTCGCCACCGGCAATCAGGACTATGTGACCATGACGATTGCCGATCAGCTGTTCGGCATCCCGGTCCTCCAGGTCCAGGACGTTCTCGGCCACCAGCGGATCACCCGCATTCCGCTGGCCCCGCCGGAGGTTGCCGGTTCGCTGAACCTGCGTGGTCGCATCGTCACCGCCATCGACGTCCGTCTGCGCCTGGGGCTGCCCGGTCGCACCAAGGACAAGGCTGGCATGTCCATCGTCGTCGATCTGCGCGGCGAGCTGTACAGCCTGATGGTGGATTCGGTGGGCGAGGTGTTGAGCCTCACCAACGAGGATTTCGAACGCAACCCGGCGACCCTGGATCCGCGCTGGCGTGAGGTGTCCACCGGTATTTATCGTTTGAACGGTCAGTTGATGGTTGTGCTGGACGTGCCGCGTCTGCTCAACTTCACGACGGTCGAGACGGCCTGATCCGCCGTTTCCTCCTTCGCCGGTCCCGTCCTGTTTGCTGAGGCGCTATCGAAATGAAATCCTGCCTGGTCGTCGATGACAGCCGCGTGGTCCGCAAGGTTGCGCGCAAGATCCTGGAGGAACTGAGCTTCGCGTGCACCGAGGCGGAGGACGGGAAGCAGGCGTTGGACCAATGTCTGGTTCACATGCCCGACGCCATCCTGCTGGACTGGAACATGCCGGTGATGAATGGCATCGATTTCCTGCGCCGCCTGCGCGAGACTCCGGGTGGTGATGCGCCCAAGGTGGTGTTCTGCACGACGGAAAACGACCTCGCCCACATTCAGGAAGCGCTGTCGGCTGGGGCCAACGAGTACATCATGAAGCCCTTCGACAGCGACATCATCCAAACCAAGTTCGAGCAAGTGGGCTTGCTGTGAGGCGATGACCTGCGTATGACGCAAGGCTTCGCGTGGGTGTCGAGTTGAAAGGCGATCGGTGGTTATGTCGGACAGTTTTGGCAGAAGTTCCATCACCAGCACCAAACCTGCGAATCCAGACCCGGTTCGGGTCATGGTGGTGGATGATTCCGCTGTCATTCGGGGGCTGCTGACCCGCGCGTTGGAAGGTGACGCCGACATTCGCGTCGTCACCTCCGTCGGCGATGGTCAGATGGCGATCAACTCGTTGCAGCGCAATTCGATCGACGTCATCGTTCTCGACATTGAAATGCCGGTGATGGACGGCTTGACCGCCATTCCAAAGCTGCTGGCCGTGGCCCCTCAGGTCAAGATCATCATGGCCTCGACGTTGACGTTGCGTGGAGCCGATGTGTCCCTGCGCTGCTTGTCCGCCGGGGCCGCCGATTACATTCCCAAGCCGACCTCGACCCGCGAGATCGGTGGGGCGGAGGATTTCAAGCGGGAGCTGGTGTCGAAGGTCAAGGCGTTGGGCGCGGCAGCGCGGCGCGCCGGGTCGCGGACCCGGGGCGAAATCCGTCCGCTGTCGCCCGTCCATGTGCCAATGGCCTTCAAGCGGGAGGTCGCACCGATCACCACCCGTCCGGCCCCCACCGGCATGCCGGTGAAGCCGGACATCATCGCCATCGGAAGCTCCACCGGCGGGCCGCAGGCGCTGTTTGAAGTTCTGTCGCACATGAAGGGGGCGGTGACGCAACCGATCCTCGTCACCCAGCACATGCCCGCTACCTTCACCACCATTCTGGCGGAGCACATCACCCGCCAGTGCGGCATTGACGCGAAGGAAGCCAAGGACGGCGAGCCGATCGTGCAGAACCGCTGCTACATCGCGCCCGGCGATTTTCATATGCTGGTGGCGCAACGCGGTGGTGCCAACGTGATCGCGCTGACCAAGGATCCGCCCGAAAATTTCTGCCGCCCGGCGGTTGATCCGATGATGCGCTCGATCCTCAAGGCCTATGGCGGGCGCAAGATTCTTGCTTGCATTCTGACCGGCATGGGCCAGGATGGTTTGAAGGGCTGCACCGACGTGGTGAACGGCGGCGGCACGCTGGTTGGTCAGGATGAAGCGACGAGCGTGGTGTGGGGGATGCCCGGCGCGGTGGCGCAGGCGGGCATCTGCTCGGCCATTCTGCCGCTGAAGGAAATCGGTCCCTACATCCGCAAGTTCGCGTCGAGGGCAGCATGAGAGTCGAAGATTTCGACATGTTCTCCACGCTGCTCAAGCAGCGTTCCGGCTTGGTCCTGACCCGCGACAAAGCCTATTTGCTCGAATCCCGGCTGATGCCGGTGGCGCGCAAATGGAACATGAAGGGGCTGGAGGAACTGGCGACCACCGTCCGCACGCGGAAGGATGAAGCGCTGTTGCGCGACATCACCGAAGCGATGACGACAAACGAGTCGTCCTTCTTCCGCGACCAGAAACCGTTCGACCAGTTTCGGCAATTGGTGCTGCCGAAGCTGATGGCGGCGCGCGCGGCCAAGCGGACGATCCGCATCTGGTCGGCGGCCTGCTCGTCGGGACAGGAAGCCTATTCGCTGGCGATGATCCTGAACGACGAAGCGGCCAAGCTGGCGGGTTGGAAGGTCGAGATCGTCGGCACCGACATTTCGGCCGAGATGGTCGAACGGTCGAAGGCCGGTGTCTACACCCAGTTCGAGGTGCAGCGCGGCCTGCCGATCACCATGCTGGTCAAGCATTTCAAGCAGAACGGTGACAAGTGGCAGATCAGCCCGCAATTGCGGCAGATGGCCAACTTCCGCGAATGGAACCTGCTGGGCGATCTGTCGCCGCTGGGGCAGTTCGACATCGTGTTCTGCCGCAACGTGCTGATTTATTTTGATGGACCGACCAAGGGCAAGGTCCTTGACGCCATCGCCCGCCAGATGCCGCAGGACGGTGTCCTGTATCTGGGCGGTGCCGAAACCGTGCTTGGCATCACCGAGAAGTTCAAACCGGTGGATGGGCAGCGCGGGCTGTACAGTCTGGGTGGTTTCGTTCCCTGATGTGATCGGCGGGCGGCGGTGGGCAACCGCCGCCGTGATCCTGTCGAACGATCAGGCGTCCGACGGAGTGATGGTCTTGATCGGGCCGCGTGGGTTTCCCGACAATTCAGCGATTTTGCGATCCTGGGCCTCGATGAAGGCGCGGATCGAGTGATCGGCGTTGTAGCTGTCGATGCCCGCCGTCGGCACCTTGCGGTTCGAGGTGCGGGCACCGTCCTGATAGAGGACGTCGAACAATTGAAATCCGTTGTCCACCGGTGGCTTTTTGCGGGCCATGGTCGTGGTCTCCAAAAAAGAAAAATGAAGCTCAGGCTTGCTCGGACGAATCGGTGGTGTCGTTGGCTTCCGGCGTCTGGTCGGCGGCGCGGCGCGCGGCCACCTCCTCCTCACGACGCTGCAGCTTTTCCTGCTTTTTTTGCTCTTTGGCCCGGTTGCGCTCGGCGCGCTGCTGGTTGTAGTTGGGTTTGAACGCCATGGACCGTCACTCCGGTTCGGGAAACACGGAAAAAGGGCACCGGTTGCCCGATGCCCTTTCCCTTCGGGAAATCACCGAAGACGGATCAAACCGCCTTCAGGTTTTCCGCTGACGTCTTGCCGCGCTTGGGGTCGCGCAGGGGTTCGTAAGACAGCTTCTGGCCTTCCAGCAGGCTGCGCAAACCGGCGCGTTCAACGGCGGAGATGTGCACGAACACATCGGCCGTGCCGTCCTCCGGTTGAATGAAGCCAAAACCCTTGGTGCTGTTGAACCATTTGACGGTGCCGACGGGCATCTCCGCCTCCCATAACGTAAGTGGCACCGCATCACCGATGCGGCGCATCACACTGGATTTTGGAGTGACCGCATCTGGCAAGCTCGCGAAGCGAGATCGTGGGCGAAACAGGCCCGGGCAGTCCGTGAAGCAGAATGATGAGTCCATAAGTGGGGGGAACGCCCCCCACTTCAAGAAGAATCGGCGGCGCGCACGCCGCGATGCAAAAATAAAAATGTTCAGGTGGTGTGGACCGGTCTCAGCCCGCCACCTGCTGCTGCAAACGGGGCGGCGGCGGGGTGGTTCCGCCCTCCACAATCTCCTCGTGCGGATCGCGCAGCACATAGCCACGACCCCACACGGTTTCGATGTAGTTGTCGCCCTGGGTGGCGGCGGCCAGCTTTTTGCGCAGCTTGCAGACGAAGACGTCGATGATCTTCAGCTCCGGCTCGTCCATGCCGCCATAGAGGTGGTTGAGGAACATTTCCTTGGTCAGCGTCGTGCCCTTGCGCAGGCTCAACAGCTCCAGGATGCCGTATTCCTTGCCGGTCAGGTGCAGGGGTTGGGTGTCCACCTCCACCGTGCGGGTGTCGAGGTTGACGGTCAGGCGTCCGGTGCGGATGACGCTGTCGGAATGGCCCTTGGACCGTCGGACGATGGCCTGGATGCGGGCGATCAACTCCCGCTTGTCGAAGGGTTTGGTCAGGTAATCGTCGGCCCCGAAGCCCAGACCCTTGATCTTGTTGTCCATCTCGGTCAGGCCGGACAGGATCAGGATCGGCGTGGTGACGCGGGCGGCGCGCAGGCGGCGCAACACCTCGTACCCGTCGATGTCGGGCAGCATCAGGTCAAGGATGATGATGTCGTAATCGTACAGCTTGCCGATTTCCAGGCCGTCTTCACCCAGATCGGTGGAATCAACGATAAACCCTTCCGTGTTCAGCATCAATTCGATGCTTTTGGCGACGGAGGTGTCGTCCTCGACCAGCAAAACCCGCATGATGGCATCCCGACGTTGATGGTGCGCTTTCGCAACCTGAACCCCGGCGCGGCTGCCGCTCCTTCATGAACGGTGTCTGACGCCCGCCGTTTACACAAGTTAACAGACGATTCAGCTTAACGCCAGAAGGATGCGCTTCACCCCTCGTTAATGCTTGGCTCGCAAGATAGGATCGGATGGTGAACGACACCCCGCCGCCGCGCCTCTGCCGCCACCCGCAACCACCCGCCGCACCCCTGGGAGCGCACCCGTGCCCGCCGACATCGCGCAATTGATTCACGACATCGAGGCCATTCCCGCGACCAGCCGTTTCGGTCGTGTCACCGCCGTGTCTGGGCTGATGGTGGAGGTGGGCGGTATTGAAAAGGAGCTGTCGGTCGGCGGGCGCTGTCTGGTGGAAACCCGCGACGAACGGCGTATTCCCTGCGAGGTCGTCGGTTTTCGCCAGGGCCGCGCGCTGCTGATGCCGTTCGGCTCGCTCGACGGGGTGGGGCTGGGCTGCCGGGCGCTGGTGGCACCGGGGCAATCATCGATCTTTCCCTGCGACGCCTGGCTGGGCCGGGTGGTCAACGCGCTGGGTGAGCCGGTGGATGGCAAGGGGCCGTTGCCCAAGGGGCCGGTCGGCATCCCCATCCGCAACAACCCGCCCAACGCTCACGCCCGCGCCCGCGTCGGTGAAAAGCTGGATCTGGGCATCCGCGCCATCAACGCCTTTCTCACCTGCTGCCGGGGGCAGCGCATGGGCATCTTCGCCGGGTCCGGCGTCGGCAAATCCTCCGTCATGTCGATGCTGGCCCGCTTTTCCGCCGCCGAGATCGCGGTGATCGGGCTGATCGGCGAACGCGGGCGCGAGTTGCAGGAGTTCATCACCGAGGATCTGGGCGAGGAGGGCTTGTCCCGCTCCATCGTCGTTTGCGCCACGTCGGACGAAGCGCCGCTGATGCGCCGTCAGGCCGCCTACATGACGCTGGCGGTGGCCGAATATTTCCGCGACGCCGGGCGCGATGTGCTGTGCATGATGGACAGCGTGACCCGCTTCGCCATGGCCCAGCGCGAAATCGGCCTGTCGGCGGGCGAACCGCCGACGACCAAGGGCTATCCGCCCACCGTGTTCGCCGAACTGCCGCGCCTGCTGGAACGGGCCGGGCCGGGCCTGCGCGGGTCGGGATCGATCACCGGACTGTTCACCGTGCTTGTCGATGGCGACGACCACAACGAACCCATCGCCGACGCTGTGCGCGGCATTCTGGACGGTCACATCGTGCTGGAACGCCAGATCGGCGAGCGCGGGCGCTACCCCGCCATCAACATTCTGCGCAGCGTGTCCCGCACCATGCCGGGCTGCAATTCGAAGAACGAAAACGAGCTGGTCGGCCACGCCCGGCGGCTGCTGTCCTCCTATGACAACATGGCGGAGATGATCCGGTTGGGAGCCTACCGCCGAGGATCGGATCCGCAGGTGGACGAAGCCATCCATTACCAACCGGCCTTGGAAGCCTTTTTGAAGCAGGGCAAGCGGGAATCGACCGATCTGGCCACCAGCTACGCCCTGCTCGCTGAAATCTTCGGGGTGCAGTGGCCGCAATGAGCCTGAAAACCATCATCCGCCTGCAAAAGCTGCAACTGGACGAAAAGCGCCGGGTGCTGGCCGAATTGCAAAATCTCGGCGACCGCCTGCGCGCCGAGATCGAGCGGCTGAAAGAAGAGATCGCCCAGGAGCAGGCCACCGCGCGCGAGAATTTTGCGGTGTCCTTCACCTACGCCAACTTCGCCCAAGCCGCGCTGGAGCGGGGGCGCAAGCTGGGCGAATCGCTGGCGCAGGTGGAGGTGCAGATCAGCGTCGCCACCGACCAGATGGCCGAAGCCTATCAGGAGTTGAAGCGCTACGAACTGGCCGAGGAAGAGCGCATCAAGCGCGAAAAGCACAAGCTGAAGCGCAAGGAGGCCGAGATGCTCGACGAAACCGCGCTGATCGGCTTCCGCCGCCGTCAGGCGGAAGAGGAGATGTACGAGAAAGACCAGTGATGAATCTCGTTTTGCGAGAATATTCTTGCGATTAATTCTCCATTACTTTGATTTTGGTTAATAAATTCGGACGATCGGTGACTTGTTTCGCGCAATCGAAACAAATGAACCACTCAGGGTTTCTTGTAAGTTTGGATGACAAAACTTAACTGCTTTCTTCCATTCATTGATCTGGATTTCCTTTACCAACCAAACGCACTGCCAATATTCTCCAATGAATGCGGGTGATTGTGCCATCCGTTGACATTGGAAAGGGGTTGGAGATGGTGAAGGCCACGTTCTTGATGGTGTGCGGCGCGCTGGTGCTGATGGCTCAACCGGGCAATCTGTTCGCGGCCAGCGTCCTGAAGGTTGCCTTCGAAGACAAAGAGCAGTTCCCCAACCATTTGGGCGATGGAACCGCGATTGACCCGGCCAAACCCGGTATTTCGGTGGAGATCGTCAAGGCGGCGGCCGAGGCGGTCGGGCTTCAGGTTGAATTCACCCGGATGCCTTGGAAACGTTGCCTGGAATCGCTGAAGGCCGGGCAGGTGGACGCGGTGTTCAACTCGTCCTTCCAACCGGAACGGTTGGAGTATGGGGCCTATCCCGGCGTGGATGGCAAGGCCGACCCCAATCTGCGCATCACCACCATCGGCTTTTCGCTCTATCGCAAAAAGGGGGATGCGGTTGCCTGGACGGGCAAGGAATTCACCAACCTGAACGGTCCCATCGGCGCGCCCACTGGTTATTCCATCGTCGCCGACCTCAAGAAGATGGGAATTGCGGTGGAGGAGGCACCGGCCACCGACATGAATCTGAAGAAGTTGGATATGGGACGGGTCAGTGCGCTGGTCCTGCAAAGCGTCACCGCTGACCAGATTCTGAAAACCGGCGGCAACACGGGGATTGAAAAGGTTGAGCCGCCCATCGTGGTCAAGGATTACTATGTGATGCTGAACCATGATTTTGTGAAGGCGAATCCGGATCAGGCACAGCGATTCTGGGCCAAGGTGGCCGAATTGCGCGATCCGATGACGAACGGCCTGATCGGCAAATACGCGCAGTGACGCCAGTGGGCGGGCGGGGCTGCCATCCCGGATGCGCCCCGTCCGCCCCGCGCTGTTTTCGCTTGGTCCGCCCGCGCCAAGGTGGTTTAAAGCAAGGCGTTTTCGCGCCCGCAAACCCCGTGGACCATCATGAGCGACACCGCCCCCCTGTTCAACCGCGTTGCCTTCATCGGCATGGGCCTGATCGGCTCGTCCCTGGCCCGTGCGCTGACCGAATACGGCATCGCCCGGACGGTCGTCTGCGCCGACCGCAGCAAGGAGGTGTGCGTCAAGGCGATGGAGTTGGGCATCGTCGAGATGGCAACGACGGAGGTCGAGGTTGCGTTGGACGGGGCTGATCTGGTGGTGCTCGCCACCCCGGTCGGCAGCTTCGCCGAGGTGGGGGAACGCATTGGCCCGCATCTGAAGCCCGGAACCATCGTCACCGATGTCGGGTCGGTCAAACAGGCGGTGCTGCGCGACGTTGGTCCCAACCTGCCCGATGGCGTGCATCTGATTCCCGGCCATCCGGTGGCGGGGACCGAGCATTCCGGGCCGGAAAACGGCTTTGCCAGCCTGTTCCAAGGCCGCTGGTGCATCCTGACCCCGCCGACCGGGGCCAACCGCGACGCGGTGGAGCGGGTGACGGAGCTGTGGCGGCGCGTCGGCTCCAACGTGGAGATCATGGAGGCGGCGCATCACGACCGGGTGTTGGCCATCACCTCGCACCTGCCGCACCTGATCGCCTACACCATCGTCGGCACCGCGTCGGATTTGGAGGAGGACACCAAGTCCGAGGTCATCAAATTTTCCGCCGGTGGTTTCCGCGACTTCACCCGCATCGCCGCCAGCGATCCGGTGATGTGGCGCGACGTGTTCCTGAACAACCGGGAAGCGGTTCTGGAGATTCTCCAGCGCTTCACCGAGGACCTGACCGCCCTGCAACGCGCCATCCGCTGGGGCGAAGGGCAGCAATTGCAGGACACCTTCACCAAGACCCGCGCCATCCGTCGCGGCATCATCGACGCCAAGCAGGCATAACCGCAGGCGTTTGTTGCCTGGGATCGCGCGCCTGCGGTTTTGCAAAACACGCCGATGATGCGAGCGACGGGCACAGCCCGTCAATGCAGCAGACGTGCGCCCGGATCGGTGCGGGCCATACGGCGGGCTTGCGGGAAATCGATGATGCGGCCGGTGGCGGGCAGGCCGTTGTCGAGCGTGGGCAGGCGCAGCCCCGCCCGATCCAGCGCGTGGGCGAGGATGCCCAGCGGGGCCAGCGCCATCCGAACCCCGGACATGGGCAGCCAATCGGCCAGAAGCGTTCCGGCTTCGGCCATGTCGCCCTGCTGGATCAAACGGACCATTCCCAACAGCCGGGCCTCGTCGGTCCCCAGCGCCGAACAGCCGGGGCGGTGAACGTCGAGCGCGCGCGTGGCCGACGCGATGGTGATCCGCATCACGGTGTCGAAGGCAACCGCCGCGTCGTTCGACAGCCCGGCGGTCTGCAACCCATCCTGCCAATGCGGGTGCATCGTTTCGGGATCGCGCAGCGGCTCGGCCCACAGCCGCAGCGTCATCACCAGCAGCGCTTCGGCCTGCTTCAGTTCGGCAAAGCGCTTGCGGCGGTCGGAAAAGGCGGGATCGGTCAGCATGTCGTCGGCTCCGGTTCGGACAGGACCGGGGGAGCGTAGAGCGGGCGCTTTCTAATTGCAAACGATTCTTAATATCATGTAGTAGTGACCGTCACCGGTATTCCGGCCGCCGGGCCAACCCCTCCTTCAAATGGCGGATGGCGGCGCGCACCTTCGGCGGGGCGTGGCGTTTTTGCGGGTAGACCGCCCACACGGCGGTGTTGGGCGGGGTGTGGCGGGGCAGAAGCGTCAGCAGACGCCCATCGGCCACCGGGGCTTTCACGTAATAATCGGGCAACTGGCACAGGCCGAAGCCGCGCAGCGCGGCGTCCAACACCGAATGGCCGCTGTTGCAGCGCCAGCGCCCGCGCGGACGGAACAGCCAGTCCCGGCCATCCTCGTCGAACAGCCAATGGTCAGCGGTGCCGATCAGGCATTCGTGCGCGCCCAGATCGCCCAGGCTGGCGGGCGTGCCGTGGCGGGCCAGATAGGCGGGCGCGGCGCAGAGATGCATCACGCGCGGGGCGATGCGGGTGGCGACCAGACTGGAATCGCCCAGCCGACCCAGGCGGATCGCCAGATCGAACCCCTCCTGCACCAGATCCAACGGGCGGTTGGTCAGGTCGATCTCGACGCTCAGTTGCGGGTGCCGCTCCATCAGATCGTTGATGAGCGGCACGACGAACTGTTCGCCATAGGCGGTGGCGCAGGTCATCCGCAGCACCCCTTTCATCGCGCCATCGCCCCCGCCCTGGAGGTCGCCGACGGCGAGCACCGCTTCGTCCCGCTCGTCGATCAGGCGCTGGCAGCGGGCGAAAAAGGCGCGCCCGCTCTCGGTCAGGCTGACCTTGCGGGTGGTGCGGTAGAACAGCCGGGCCTGCAACCGATCCTCCAACCGCGCCACACTGCGGCTGATGTGGGAGGAGGACACACGCAACCGCTCCGCCGCGCGGGAAAAGCTGCCGGTGTCGGCCACCGCCACAAACTCATCGATGCCGTCCCAGCCGCTCATGAGATCCGCCCCATTATCCCCATATGGCAAAAATCTATCCCTGAAATCATCGTTTTGGCAATGACCGGCGGCGGTTTACACTCGCTCCCCAACACCGCGTTTCATGTTCTGGGAGGGAATCCGCATGGTTCTGTCGCGCGCCGCCGTCGCTTGGGAAGCAAACCGTCCGCTGGAGATCGAAGAGATCGAGGTGGCCGCCCCCAAGGCCGGGGAAGTGATGGTCCGCATCGTCGCCACCGGCGTCTGCCACACCGACGCCTACACCCTGTCGGGCAAGGATTCCGAGGGCGTGTTCCCCTGCATCCTCGGCCATGAGGGCGGTGGTGTGGTGGTGGAGGTTGGGCCGGGCGTGACCTCCGTCGCCGTCGGCGACCACGTCATCCCGCTCTACACGCCCGAATGCGGCAAGTGCAAATTCTGCCTGTCGGGCAAGACCAACCTGTGTCAGGCGATCCGCGCCACCCAGGGCAAGGGGTTGATGCCCGACGGGACCAGCCGCTTTTCGTTCAAGGGCCAGTCGATCGCCCATTACATGGGAACCTCGACCTTCTCCGAATACACGGTGTTGCCGGAAATCGCGCTCGCCAAGATCAACAAGGCGGCCCCGCTGGAAAAGGTCTGCCTGCTGGGCTGCGGTGTGACCACCGGCATGGGTGCGGTGATGAACACCGCCAAGGTGGAGCCGGGTTCGACCGTCGCCATCTTCGGCCTGGGCGGCATCGGCCTGTCGGCGATCATCGGGGCCACCATGGCCAAGGCGTCCCGCATCATCGGCATCGACATCAATGAGTCGAAATTCGAGATCGCCAAGCAGCTTGGCGCGACCGACGTGGTCAACCCGAAGAATTTCGACCGCCCGATCCAAGAGGTTCTGGTGGAGATGACCGACGGCGGCGTCGATTACTCGTTCGAGTGCATCGGCAACGTCAACGTCATGCGCGCCGCCCTGGAATGCTGCCACAAGGGGTGGGGTGAGTCGGTCATCATCGGCGTGGCCGGTGCGGGCGAGGAGATCGCCACCCGTCCGTTCCAACTCGTCACCGGGCGGGTGTGGCGCGGGTCGGCTTTCGGCGGCGTGCGCGGCCGTTCGGAGCTGCCGGGCTATGTCGACCGCTATCTGGCGGGCGAATTCGAACTCGACACCTTCATCACCCACACCATGGGTCTGGACCGCATCAACGAGGCGTTCGACCTGATGCATGAGGGCAAGAGCATCCGGTCCGTCATCCTGTACAACCAGTGAGCCGCATCATGACGCAGGACATCACCCAACTGTCGGACGCCCGCGTGTTCGGCGGTCGGCTGCTGCGGCTGCGCCACGAGTCGGCGACGCTGGGGTGCGCCATGACCTTCGCGCTGTTCCTGCCGCCGCAGGTGGAGGCGACGGCGGGAACCACCGTGCCGGTGCTCTACTGGCTGTCCGGCCTGACCTGCACGGATGAGAATTTCTGCCAAAAGGCCGGGGCCTTCCGGCTGGCGGCGGAATTGGGCATCGCCATCGTCGCCCCCGACACCAGCCCGCGCGGGGATGGGGTGCCGGGGGATCCCGATGGCGCGTGGGATTTCGGCCTGGGTGCCGGATTCTACGTGGACGCCACCGAACAGCCTTGGGCCGCCCATTACCGCATGCACGATTACGTGACGCGGGAATTGCCGGAGTTGGTGGAGGCCGCCTATCCGGTCAACGACCGGCGGTCGATCTCCGGCCATTCCATGGGCGGGCATGGCGCGTTGGTCTGCGCGCTGCGCCATCCGGGCCGTTACAAGTCGGTGTCGGCCTTCGCCCCCATCGTCAACCCGGCGGCGGTCCCGTGGGGGGAAAAGGCGTTGGGCCGCTATCTCGGCCCCGACCGGGCGCGTTGGGCGGAGTGGGACGCCTGCGCCCTGATCGCCACCGCGACGGAGCGCCTGCCGATCCTGATCGACCAGGGCGACCGCGACAGCTTTCTGGAGGCCCAGTTGAAGCCCCAGAATTTGGTCGCGGCGGCGGACGCGGTCGGCCACCCGGTGACGCTGCGGATGCAGCCGGGTTACGACCACAGCTACTACTTCATCGCCAGCTTCATCGACGACCATCTGCGCCACCACGCGGCGGCGTTGCTGGGGTGATGGGGCAACGCCGCGCATCAGGCCGCATCGCCTGACGTGAGGCTGGGCGACGCCACCTGAGGCGAAGCCAAACGAGACGAAGCCAGGTGAGATTGGGGGCCGATCGCGATCACGCGGTCGGCCACCCGGTTGATCAGGGCGTGGTCATGGCTGACCAGCAACAGCCCGCAGCCGGTTTCGCGCGCCACGTCGCGCATCAGCCCGACGATCTCTTGCTGGGTGATGAGATCCAGGCGCGAGGTCGGCTCGTCGGCGAACAGGAACACCGGGTCGAGCAGCAGGGTGCGCAGCAGCGAAAACCGCTGCAACTCGCCGCCGGAAATCCCGCCGGGCGGGCGGTCGAGAAGGGCGGTGGACAGGCCCAACCGATCCATCAAGGGCGGAATGCGATCCCAGGCCAAGCCGTGCCGCCGCACCAGATCGCCCAGCGCGGTGCGCAGGGTGAGCTGTGGCGCGAAGGCCGCCGGGGGATCCTGCCAGACCTTTTGAAAGCGCAGGGCAGGCCAGGACGGATTCCGGCGGATGGTTCCACCATCGGGCGCGATCACCCCCAGCAGCAGATCGCCCAAGCTGCTTTTGCCGCAGCCGCTGGGGCCGACCACGCCGATGATCTCGCCCCGGTGCAGGGTGAAGGACAGGTCGCGGAACAGCGTGCGCCCGCCCCGGCTCTTGGCCAAGCCCTCCACCTCGATCAAACGGTCGCCGACCGGGGAGGCGGCCGGTTCGGGCCAGACGGCCGGATCGGCGGCCAGAAGGCGGCGGGTGTAGTTGTGGCGCGGGTTGGACAAGACCTGATCGACCGGGCCGGATTCGATGATGCTGCCCTTCAGCATGATCGCCACCTCCCCACCCAGCCGTTTGGGAACCGCGATGTCGTGGGAGATGACCAGCAGCCCGCCCGTGGTCCCCATGCCGCTTTTCAGCAGATCGACCGCGTCGTCGCGGCGGGCGGCGTCCAGCCCCTTGGTCGGCTCGTCGGCGATGACGATGGGGGCACCCCCCGCCCGCGCCGCGACGAAGGCCACCCGCTGCGCCATGCCGCCGGACAATTGGCCGGGCAGTTTGCGCGCCGCGTCCTCCAACCCCAGCGCGCGCAACGCCTGCCCGGTGGCGGCGCGCGCGGCGGCGCGGGGCAGCTTCAGAACCCTGGTGAATCCCTCCCACACCTGGGGCGCGGCGCGGGCGGTGGGGTCCAGCGCCAGCCAGGGTTCTTGCGGCAGGATGGCGATGGCGCGCCCCCACAGGTGGCGGCGCTTGTCCGCGTGCGACAGGCCCAGGACGTCGCGGCCATTGATGCGCACCCGCCCGCGCGCGGCCAGCCCATCGGGCAGGGTCCCGGCGATGGCCTGCGCCAACAGGCTTTTCCCCGATCCGGTTTCGCCCAGAATGGTGAAGGGAACCCCGGCGTGCACCCGCAGCGTCGTGGGGCGGACGATGCTGTCCAGCCCATCGACGGCCAACCCATCGGTTTCGATCAGGACGGTCATTGCGTCTTGCCTCCGGCGATCAGATTCAGCGCCAACACCAGCAGGAAAACGACCAGGATCGGTTGCGCCAGAATCAGGGGGGCTTCGTTGTAATAGGGCATCAGCTCGATCATCATTTGCCCCAGCTCCGGCGTGGGGGGGCGAACACCGACGTTGACGAAGCCGAGGGCCGCCACCGACATCACGCTGGTGGCCGATCCGAACGCGCCCACGGTCAGGGTGATCGGGGCAAGCTCCGGCCAGTAGTGGCGGCGGAAGCGGTAGACGGGGCCAAAGCCCAGCAGGCGCGACGCCTCCACCGCCGGGGACGCGGCGATGCGCAGGGCGGCGGCCCGTGTCATGCGGAAATACTCCACCCACAGCACCAGCGACACGCCCAGATAGAGCGGCCAGAACTGCCCCGGTGCGATGGCGACCAGCAGCAGCACCAGCAGCAGGCCCGGCAGGGCGAGCAGCGTGTCGGCCACCCCGCACAGGGCGCGATCCACCCAACCGCCGCAGGCCCCGGCCAGCACGCCCAGCGCCACCCCGATCACACCGGCCAACGCCGTGGTCAGCAGGGCGATGCCCAGCGACAGGCGGATGGCGGCGGCCAACCGCAAAACCATGTCGCGGCCAAAGGCGTCGGTTCCCAACGGAAACGGACCACCCGGCGGCAGCAGGGCATTCGACAGGCTTTGCCGCGTCGGGTCGCCGGGGATCAGTTGCGGAACGCCCAGGGCGAACAGGGCGAGCAGCAGCAGCAGCGCCACCCCCGCCCATTGACCGCGCGACGGCCGGATCATGACGCCCGCCGACGCGGATCAAGCCCGCCGCAGACCACATCGACCCCGGCGTTGAGCAGCACGAACATCAGCCCCATGACCAGGGCGGTTCCCTGGATCATCGGCACATCCCGCGCGAGAATGGCGTGCACCAGCGCGTGGCCGATGCCGGGCCAGGCGAACAGCGTTTCCACCACCACCACCCCTTCGATCAGATAGACCAGTTGAACGCCCAGATAGGTGACGATGGGAACCGCGATGTTGCGCAGGCCGTGGCGCAGGAAATTCTCCAGCGGTCGCAAGCCCTTGGTTTCGCCAAAACGGTAATAGCCCGAGCTTGTCACCGCCACGGTGGCGTCCCGCGCCACCCGGCTGGACACCGCCGCCAGCCCGATGGCCAGGGTCAGGGCGGGCAACACCACATGCCCGGCCTCGCCATGGCCGGAGGCGGGCAGCAGCCCGAACACAATGGCCAGCCCGTAAATCAGCAGCAGGCCGATGACGAATTGCGGCAGCGCCCGCAGGGTGATCGACAGGGCGAACAGCGCGCGGTCCAGCCCGCCGCCCGGTCGCAACCCCGCCAACACCCCCAACGGCGGCCCAATCAGCACCGACAGCAGCAGGGCGGTCAGCGCCAGCGTGACCGACGCGCCGAGCTGGTGCGCGATTTCGTCCACCACCGGCAATTCGGAAATGAGTGACACGCCCAAATCCAGCCGCAGCAGGTCGCCGAACCAGGACAGCAGTGCCAGCGCGGCGGGCTGGTCGAGCGCCAGGCTGTGCCGCACCTGCTCCATCACGGCGGCGTCGGTGATGTCGTAGCCATAGCGCCCGGCCGCCACCCGCCACGCCATGTCTCCGGGCAGGCTGCGCATCAGCGCAAAGGTGAGCACGCCCACCATCAGGGCGACCAGAACCGCTTGCGCCACCCGGTGCAGGATGGGCCGGATCATTCCACCCACCGCAGACGCGAGAGGAGGTAGGAGCGCTCGAACGGGTCGATCTCAAAGCCCTTGAGCGTCTTGGACACCGCAGCGGTCTGCGTGTACCAGACCACCGGGATGACCGGCAGCTCCTGGTGCAGGATGGTTCCGACCGTGCGCTTGGCGGCGGCGGACTCCTCGGCCTGCTGGCTGCGCAGGATGCGGTCGATGGCCTCGGTCAGCGCCGGGTTCGACCAGTTCATCGCCCCCCAATCGCCGCCCTTGGGGCCGAAATCCTGCATCAGCGTGCCCAGCGGATCGGGGGCCACCGCCAGACTGCGGGCGATCAGGCCCAATTCCAGCGAGCCATCCTGATGGCCGGACAGAATGTCGCTGAAATGCCCGATGGCGATCGACACATCGACGCCAATCGCCCGCCATTGATCGGCCAGCGCGGTCGCCACCGGCGGCAGTTCGGGCCGGTCGGGGTAGGTGCGCAGGGTCAGGCGCAGGCGCTTGCCGTCCTTTTCCAGCACGCCGTCGCTGCCCGGTTTCCACCCCATCTCGGCGAGCAGCGCCTTCGCCCGATCCACATTCTGGGTCAGCGGGGGCAGGCCGGGGGTGTGCCACGCGCCCAGGCTGGGCGGAAACAATTGGGTCGCCGCCGTTTCCGGTTGGCGCAGGATGCCCACCGCGATCCCGGTCCGGTCGATGGCGAGGCTGAGCGCCTGCCGCGCCCGCAGATCGGACAGCAGCGGATGACCGGCGTTGACCTTGACGCTGATGACGCGCGGGATCGGCACCGCCTGGACCGTCAGCTTGGGGTTGCGCGACAGGCGTTGCACGCTGGCCGGATCCAGGTTGAAGACGATCTGGGCGTCCCCGCTTTCCACCATCACCGTGCGGGTTTCGCTGCGGTGGGTTGCCAGATAGGTGGCCTTGGCGATGCTGGCGGGGCCGCCCCAATAAGAGTCGTAACGGGTGACGACGAGGTGCTGCGGCGGTTTGAACTCCGCCACCCGATAGGGGCCGGTGCCGATCACCTGGGTGACGTTGCCCTTGTCGTCGTAGGAGGCGGGGGCGAGAATCTGCGAGGCGGAATCGGCCAGGAAGGACAGCAGCGGTGAGAACGGCTCCGCCAACTGGATCACCACGGCACCATTGTCGGCGGTGATCGCCTGGATCGGGGCCTTGGACAGGGAGCCGGGTTTGGCGCGCGCGTGGTTCAGCGCGGTGACGACGTGGTCGGCGGTCAGCGCCGTGCCGTCGTGGAAGCTCACACCCGGCCGCAGGCGGAAGCGCCAGGTCCGCCCGTCGGCGCTGGCCTCCCACCCCTCGGCCAATCCGGGTTTGGGGGTGCCGTTGCCGTCGGCGTCCACCAGGGTTTCCGCCACCTCCATCCGGGTGAAGGCGTAGCCGTTGACCGACGGATCGGCGTTTTTCAGTTCCCACCGGGCCACGATGGTCAGGGCGCGGTCGTCCGGCTTGCCCGCCGTTGCGGCGCGGACGGTCGGGGAGGTGATGAGAGCGGCGGCAAGGCAAACGCCCAGGGCCGCGCCAAACCGGAGACGCTGAAAGGCGGTCATGGACATGGTTCCTGTCAGGCTGATGACTGCGTTACGATATAACATATCAATTAGCACGGACATCGGCGCCTGTGTGCCTCTTTTCCGTCCAGCTCGGCGCATGGGTGGGTTGTTGTATGAGGCAAGTAAGAATGAGTTGCAATAATGCGGTGGTTCCGCTGCGCGCTGAGGCACAAAAAAACCCCCGCCGGATCGCTCCGGCGGGGGCCTTGTCAGCGGCTATGGGCCGATCCGGTGAGGGATCAGGCGACCTTGACCGTTTCCGCGATGTCCTGGAACGCCGCGATCTGGTCGAAGTTCATGTAACGGTAGACGTCGGCGGCCTTGGCGTTCACCACGCCAACCTCGGCCAGATACTCTTCCGTCGTCGGGATGCGGCCCAGCAGCGCGGCGACGGCGGCCAGTTCGGCCGACGACAGATACACGCGGGTGTCGATGCCCAGACGGTTGGGGAAGTTGCGGGTCGAGGTGGACACGGCGGTCGAACCCTTGCGGATCTGCGCCTGGTTGCCCATGCACAGCGAGCAGCCGGGCATTTCCATGCGGGCACCCGCCTTGCCGAGCGTGGCGTAATAGCCTTCCTCGGTCAGCATCATCGCGTCCATCTTCGTCGGCGGCGCGATCCACAGGCGGGTCGGGATGTCCGACTTGCCGTTCAGGATCTTACCGGCGGCGCGGAAGTGACCGATGTTGGTCATGCAGGAACCGATGAAGACCTCGTCGATCTTGTCGCCCGCGACCTCCGACAGCGTCTTCACGTCGTCCGGGTCGTTCGGGCAGGCCAGGATCGGTTCCTTGATGTCGGCCAGATCGATGTCGATCACCGCCGCATACTCGGCGTCGGCGTCCGGCTCCAGCAATTCCGGGTTGGCGATCCACGCCTCCATCGCCTTGATGCGGCGCTCCAGGGTGCGCTTTTCGGCGTACCCGTTGGCGATCATCCACTTCATCAGCGTGATGTTGGAGGTCATGTATTCGATGATCGGGGCCTTGTCCAAGCGCACCGTGCAGCCCGCCGCCGAACGTTCGGCCGAGGCGTCGGACAGTTCGAACGCCTGTTCGACCTTCAGATCGGGCAGACCTTCGATTTCCAGGATGCGGCCGGAGAAGATGTTCTTCTTGCCCTTCTTCTCCACCGTCAGCAGACCGGCCTTGATGGCGTAGAGCGGGATGGCGTTGACGAGGTCACGCAGGGTGACGCCCGGCTGCATCGTGCCCTTGAAGCGCACCAGCACCGATTCCGGCATGTCGAGCGGCATGACGCCGGTCGCGGCGGCAAAGGCCACCAGACCCGAACCCGCCGGGAACGAAATGCCGATGGGGAAGCGGGTGTGGCTGTCGCCGCCGGTGCCGACGGTGTCGGGCAGCAGCAGGCGGTTCAGCCAGGAGTGGATGACGCCGTCGCCGGGGCGCAGCGAAACACCGCCACGGGTGGAGATGAACTCCGGCAGCTCGTGGTGGGTCTTGACGTCCACCAGCTTCGGATAGGCGGCGGTGTGGCAGAAGGACTGCATGACGAGGTCGGCGGAGAAGCCCAGGCAGGCCAGATCCTTCAACTCGTCGCGGGTCATCGGGCCGGTGGTGTCCTGCGAGCCGACGGTGGTCATCTTCGGTTCGCAATAGGTGCCCGGACGCACGCCCTTGCCTTCGGCCAGGCCGCAGGCGCGACCGACCATCTTCTGGGCGAGGCTGAAGCCCTTGCCGGTGTCGGCCGGAACCGCCGGCTGGCGGAACAGGGTCGACGGGGCGAGGCCCAGCGCTTCACGGGCGCGGGCGGTCAGGCCACGGCCGATGATGAGCGGGATGCGGCCACCGGCGCGGACCTCGTCGAAGATCACGTCGGACTTGACGGTGAATTCGGCGATGACCTCGCCGTTCTTCAGCGCCTTGCCCTCATACGGGCGCAGCTCGATGACGTCGCCCATGTCCATCTTGTTGACGTCCAACTCGATGGGCAGCGCGCCCGCGTCTTCCATCGTGTTGTAGAAGATCGGGGCGATCTTGGTGCCCAGGCAGACGCCGCCGAAGCGCTTGTTGGGGACGAAGGGGATGTCCTCGCCGGTCCACCACAGGACGGAGTTGGTCGCCGACTTGCGCGAGGAACCGGTGCCGACCACGTCGCCGACATAGGCGATCAGGTTGCCCTTTTCCTTCAGCGCCTCAAGCTGCTTCATCGGGCCGCGCGCGCCCGGCTCGTCCGCGTCGATGCCCGGGCGCGGGTTCTTCAGCATGGCCAGCGCGTGCAGCGGGATGTCGGGGCGCGACCAGGCGTCCGGCGCGGGCGACAGATCGTCGGTGTTGGTTTCGCCCGTCACCTTGAAGACGGTCAGCGTCATCGAGGCCGGGACCTCGGGACGCGAGGTGAACCACTCGGCCTCGGCCCAGGAGGTCAGCACGGCCTTGGCGTTGGCGTTGCCCTGGTCAGCCAGCGCCTTGATGTCGTGGAAGAAATCGAACACCAGCAGGGTCTTCTTCAGACCTTCGGCGGCGGCGCTGCCGCATTCGGCGTCGCCCAGCAGATCGATCAGCGGCTGCACGTTGAAGCCGCCCAGCATGGTGCCGAGCAGTTCGGTGGCCTTGACCTTGGAGATCAGCGGGCTGCTGTCGGCACCCTTGGCGACGGCGGCCAGGAAACCGGCCTTGACGCGGGCGGCGTCGTCCACGCCCGCCGGGACGCGGTGGGTGATGAGGTCGAGGAGGAACGCCTCCTCACCCGCCGGGGGGGCCTTCAGCAGGTCGATCAGCTCCGCCGTCTGCTTGGCGGACAAGGGCAGAGCCGGGATTCCAAGGGCGGCGCGTTCGGCCGCGTGCTGGCGGTATGCTTCGAGCACGGCTGGGTTCCTCATAAATGAAAGGCCGCCTTTCGGGTGTTCACCGTCAGTTCGGGTGTTCACCGCCAGACGACCCGCTGGAGCTTAAGACGAGTATATATCCCCGCCCAAGTCAAAGAGCAAGGGGCCGGGCCTGTGGCCATGCCAAGATCAGGAAGAACAAAGCGGGGGATTTCCGCTGGTATTACCTGTGTCTGGTATGACCATTTGCAGAATTTGCCTTATTTCAGGCTGGATGCCTGTTCGGCGGTCAACAGCACCACCCCGTCCTCGTCGGCGAACAGGACATCGCCGGGCCGCACCGGCGCGCCGGGCAACTCGACCGGCACATCGACGATGCCCTGGTCGCGCCGGGTCGAGGCGCGCGGCATCGCGGCCAGCGCCTTGATGCCCAGATTGAGCGTGGCGAGTGCGGCGACGTCGCGCACACAGCCCCAGATCACCACCCCCGCCCAGCCGTTCTGGACGGCCGACGCGGCGATCATGTCGCCCATCAGGGCGCAGCGCAGGCTGCCCGCGCCATCGACCACCAGCACCCGGCCATGGCCGGGGGTGGCCAGCAGTTCCTTCACACGGGAATTGTCGTCCACGCATTTGACCGTGACGACCGGCCCGGAAAAACGGGTGACGGCCCCGAAGTCGCGAAAGACCGGGGCGAGAAACCGGGCGGAATCCTTGAACGTGTCGAAGAGATCGCAGGTGGCGACGAACGGCATCGGGGCGGCTCCGCGCTGGGGATCGGACGCCCCCCTCTTGCGCCAAAGCCCCGGCCAACGCAAGAGGCGGGGCGTGCGGCCTATTCGACCGTCACCGCCCCGCCGTCACGCCTTCATCGCACCCGGTCAAGCGGCCGTGCGTTCGAACCCGTCGAGGAAGCTGGCGAGGTTGGCGGCCAGATCATCGATGGCGTATCCGCCCTCCTGCACCAGCACCGTCGGCAGCCCGGCGTCAGCAATCGCC
The DNA here is from genome assembly GCF_003966125.1 of Azospirillum griseum. Classification (GTDB taxonomy): domain Bacteria; phylum Pseudomonadota; class Alphaproteobacteria; order Azospirillales; family Azospirillaceae; genus Azospirillum; species Azospirillum griseum. The sequence goes on along the minus strand of NZ_RXMA01000018.1, from coordinate 77,777 downwards.
GCGCCCATACGGGCAAAGCCGGGGGTGGTGACGCCAAAGGCGGCGAGCGGGTCGTTGATGAAGGTGTCGAAGCCCAGCGAGATGAACAGCATGTCGGGGGCGTAGCGCGCCACCGCGTCCAGCGCCTTCCCGATGGTGGCGAGCACGGTGTCTTCGTCGCTGCCGATGGGCAGGGGCAGGTTGAGGGTGTAGCCCTCGCCCGCGCCGACGCCGCGTTCCTGGGCGTAACCGGCCATGTGCGGGTAGAATTCCGATGGGTCGCCGTGAACCGACAGGAAGAACACGTCGTCGCGGTCGTAAAAGATGTCCTGCGTGCCGTTGCCGTGATGGACGTCGACATCCAGGATGGCGACGCGCCCGGCCTTGCCGCGCGCGCGCAGCACCGGCAGCGCGGATTGCGCCGCGATGGCGACGTGGTTGAGGTAGCAGAAGCCCCCCGCCATGTCGCGGGTGGCGTGGTGGCCGGGCGGGCGGCACAGGGCGTAGGCCGCGCGGTCGGCCCCGTCCAGCACCAGTCGGGTGGCGTGCAGCGCGGCGTTGGCGGCGGCGCGGGCGGCGGTCCAGGTGTGGGCGTCGATCGGGCAGGCGGTGTCGAAGGTGTGCCAACCGGCCTGGCCGACGATGCCGGTGGGGTAGGACGGGGTGCGCTGCATCCGGCTGACGTTGGGGATCACCACCTCGCCCATGTCGCCCGCCGCGATCCAGCGGGCGTGCGCGCTTTCCAGGAAGGCCAGATAGGCCGGGGTGTGCACGGCGGCGAGCGGGGCGTAGCCATAATCATCGGGATGGATCAGCGCGCCGCCGCGCGATTCGATCAGCGCGGCCAACGCCCCGACCCGTTCCGGCTTTTCCGGCAGGGCGCGCATCTGGCCCCGGTTGAAGTAATAGGCCGGGTGGTGCAGGGCGGTGTCGGGATGGTGAACGAACTTCATGGGTGTGATTCCGGTTGTCGCGCGGTCAGTGTCGCGTCGGTATTAGGGATCATCGCAGCGCCGACGCGCAAATAAGCATTTCTGATTCCCCTCATGAATCTGATTTATGGGTGGTGCCGGTGCAACAGCCGGTCCAATGGGAAGTGGCGTTGTCGAAGGGGACGGGATCATGGCGAAGGAGGAGCGTGGGCAACGGCCCCATCCGGGGCACCCGCTGGATTGGAACCTGTTGCGCACCTTCATCGCCATTGTCCAGGAGGGCAGCATCACCAAGGCGGGTTTGCGCCTGTCCCTGACACAACCCGCTGTCAGCCTGGCCCTGAAACGGCTTGAGGATCGGCTGGGGTTGCCCTTGATCGATCGGGGGGCTGGCCGCTTCGCCGTGACGGCGGCGGGTGCGCGCGTCTATGACGAGGCGGTGGCGATCCACGGTGCCGTGTCGCGGTTGGACACGCTGGTGCATGAAACGCAGGATGACATCAGTGGGCATGTGCGGTTGTTGATGACCAGCCGCATCCAGACCGACCGGCTCGACCGGTCCCTGCGGGACTTCCACCGCCGCCACCCGACGGTGACGTTTCGCATCGACGTGATGGAATCCGCCGCCATCCACATCGCCTTGCTGCAGCGAACCGGCGCGATGGCGCTCTGCCTGTTGCGGGAACCAATTCCGGGCCTGTCCAGTGTGGTGTTTCTGCGCCAGACCTATCGGCTCTATTGCGGGCCGGACAGCCGTCTGTTCGGTCGGCGGGGCCTGGATGTCGCGGATGTGCGGCACGAGGATTTCGTGTCGTTCACATCGGACCAGATCGACGGGGTGCTGTTGCCGTTGACCCTTTTTCGGGCGCGTGAAGGTTTTGCGGGGAGGATTGTGGCGTCCTCCGGCAATCTGGACGAGGTGAGGCGGATGATCGTCTGCGGTCTGGGCATTGGCCCGCTGCCCGACCACATCGCCGCCCGTGACGTGGCCGATGGCCTGTTGTGGGAACTGCCGCCCTATGACGGGGTGGCCCCGGTCGATGTCCACCTGATGTGGAACAGCAGCGCCAAGCTGAATCGGGCCGAGCGCGCCCTGCTGGATTGTCTGTGCGCGGTGTCCGTGTCGGCCTGATGTCATTGGGGGTGCTTTCTGCATGATCGGCAAACAATCCCCCTTCCATCCGATGCACTAATGCATTAGTGTTTTTCAAGGCACCGAAACGTCGCGTCGCGTCACGATTGGCGCGCTGTGTTCCTCCCCCGATCTCCCGCAACGAGCCTTGACGATCATGACCCAGAAGACCCCCGACACCCTGCGCAGCGCCCGCTGGTTCGCGCCCGACGATCTGCGCAGCTCCGGCCACCGGTCCCGCGTGATGCAGATGGGCTACGCGCCCGAGGATTGGGTGGGCAAGCCGGTCATCGCCATCATCAACACTTGGTCGGACATCAACGCCTGCCACGCCCATTTCAAACAGCGGGTGGAGGATGTGAAGCGCGGCGTCTTCCAGGCGGGCGGCTTCCCGATTGAGTTGCCAGCGTTGTCCTTGAGCGAAAGCGCGGTGAAGCCGACGACCATGCTCTACCGCAACCTGCTGGCGATGGATGTGGAGGAGCTGATCCGCTGCCACCCCATCGACGGCGTGGTTCTGATGGGCGGCTGCGACAAGACCACCCCCGCCCTGCTGATGGGGGCGACCAGCGCCGGGCTGCCCAGTGTCTTCGTGCCCGCCGGGCCGATGCTGCGCGGCAACTTCAACGGCAAGATCCTCGGCTCCGGCTCCGACGCCTGGAAATATTGGGACGAGCGCCGCGCCGGGACCATCACCGATCAGGAATGGTTGGGGGTGGAGCAGGGCATCGCCCGCAGCCATGGCACCTGCATGACCATGGGCACGGCCAGCACCATGACGGCGATTGCCGAAGCCATCGGCATGTCGCTGCCCGGCTCCTCCGCCATCCCCGCCGCCGACGCCAACCACATCCGCATGGCCGCCGCCGCCGGCCGCCGCGCGGTTGAAATGGTGTGGGAGGATCTGACCCCGGCCAAAATCCAGACCCGGGAGGCGTTTGAAAACGGCATTGCCGTCGCCATGGCGATGGGCTGCTCGACCAACGCCATCATCCACGTCATCGCCATGGCCCGCCGGGCCGGGGTGGACATTGGCCTGGACGATTTCGAAAAGGCCAGCCGCAAGGTGCCGGTGATCGCCAACGTCCGCCCCAGCGGCAGCGCCTATCTGATGGAGGATTTCTTCTACGCCGGTGGCCTGCCCGCGCTGATGACCCGCCTGCGCGATCATCTGCATCTGGACTGCCGCACGGTGTCGGGCCACACGCTGGGCGAGGACATCGCCGACGCCAAGGTGCACAACGACGACGTCATCCGCCCGATCGACAACCCGATCTACGCCGAAGGGGCGCTGGCGGTGCTGACCGGCAACCTCGCCCCCACCGGTTGCGTCATCAAGCCCAGCGCCTGCGACCCGCGTTTCCTGAAGCATTCCGGTCCGGCCCTGGTGTTCGACGATTACCCGTCGATGAAGGCGGCGGTCGAGGATGAGAGCCTGGACGTCACCGCCGACCATGTGCTGATCCTGCGCAACGCCGGGCCGCAGGGCGGGCCGGGGATGCCGGAATGGGGCATGCTGCCGATCCCGAAAAAGCTGGTGAAGCAGGGCGTTCGCGACATGGTGCGCCTGTCCGACGCGCGGATGAGCGGGACCAGCTATGGGGCCTGCATCCTGCACGTTTCGCCCGAATCCTACATCGGCGGGCCGCTGGCCCTGGTGCGCAACGGCGACCTCATCACGCTGGACGTCGCCGCCCGCAGCATTCGGTTGGAGGTGTCGGACGAGGAGATGGCCGCCCGCCGCGCCGCCTTGGTCCCGCCGCCGCCGCGCTACGAACGCGGCTATGGCTGGATGTTCAACCGGCACGTCACCCAGGCCGACAAGGGCTGTGACTTCGATTACCTGCAAACCGACTTTGGTGCGCCGGTCGGCGAACCCGCCATTTATTGATCCCGCCAGGAAAGACCACGATCATGAGCCTGTCGCCCGACACCCGCGCGAAGCTGGCCACCGTCAGCACCGCCACCCTGACCACCGCGCTGTACAAGCGTGGCTTCCGCAACCAGTTCATCCAGGACGTCCGTCCGCTCAACCCCAACAGCCCGACCATGGTGGGGGAGGCGTTCACCCTGCGCTACATCCCCTCGCGCGAGGATCTGGATCCGTTGAGCGTGTTCCAGGACCGCGCCCATCCGCAGCGCAAGGCGGTGGAGGAATGCCCGCCCGGTGCCGTGATGGTGATTGACAGCCGCAAGGACGGCCGCGCCGCGTCCGCCGGGTCGATCCTTGTCACCCGGCTGATGGTGCGCGGCGTGGCGGGCATCGTCACCGACGGCGGCTTCCGGGATTCGCCGGAAATCGCCAAGCTGGACATCCCGGCCTATCACAACCGCCCGTCGGCCCCGACCAACCTCACCCTGCACCACGCGATGGACATCAACGTTCCCATCGGCTGCGGCGACGCCCCGGTCTATCCCGGTGACGTCATCGTCGGCGACGGCGACGGCGTGGTCGTGATCCCCGCCCATCTGGCCGACGAGCTGGCGACCGAAGCGGTGGAGATGACCGCGTTCGAGGATTTCGTCACCGAACAGGTGTTGGCGGGCCGCTCGATCCTGGGCCTCTACCCGGCGACGGACGAGCAGACCAAGGTCGATTTCGCGGCGTGGCGCGTCGCCAAGGGGCGGTGAACCACCGTGGGGGCGATCGGATTTGACAGAGTGCCCCGGCAGGGACGACAACAGCGCCGCGCGATGACGAGTGTGGAGAGTCCGTTGATGACCGCCGAAGCCAATCCATCGCCCCTGCGTCTGGAACGCGGCCGTCAGGCCGCCCCGCAGGTGTTCGACCATCTGCGGGAGCGGATCCTGGCGCTGGACCTGAAGCCCGGCGAGGTCCTGTCGCGCGTTGAACTGATGGAGCAGTTCGGCCTGAGCCAGACCCCGATCCGCGACGCCCTGTTGCGGCTGGCGGAGGAGGGGCTGGTGGACATCTTCCCCCAGCACGCGACCATGGTCAGCCCCATCGACCTGACCCACGCGCGTCACACCCAGTTCCTGCGCCGGTCCATCGAGCTGGAGGTGGTCCGCACGCTGGCGCTGGCCGCTGACGCCACGGTGGTTGCCACCCTGACCGCCAATCTGGATCGCCAAAAGGCGATGGTGAACACCGAGGACTATCAAAGCTTCTGGGCGCTCGACCAATCCTTTCACCGCGCGATGTACGAGGCGGCGGGCGTGCCCGATCTGTGGCGGCTGGTGCGCAGCCGCAGCGGCCATCTGGAACGCCTGCGCAAGCTGCATCTGCCGACACCGGGCAAGACGATGCGCATCCACAGCGACCACAGCCTGATCGTTCGCGCCATCGCCGCCGGGGATCCCGACCAGGCCCAACGCCATCTGCGCGACCATCTGGCGGGCACCCTGGGTTTGGTGGACACCATCCGCGACCGCTACCCCGGCTATTTCCGCGATTGAGGGTTGGGGTAAGAGTGGGGTTGAGTTTGGTGGCTTGTCGGCGGGGGGCGAAAGCTGCGAGACTGCGGCCATGATGGCTCAGGCGTTTCGGTGTGGTGGCAGGCGTCGGCCGGTCGCAAGGATGACGGCGTGAAGAAAACCGACATCGGCGCGGCGTGGCAGGGCTTGGCCAACTGCAAGGGTTGCGGCATCCGCGACAGCGCCCTGTTCGCCGACCTGACCGAAAGCGATTTCAACCTCATTCATCTTCCGATCGACACCCACATGGTGGCCCCAGGGGAGGCGCTCTATCACGTCGGCGACGCGCCCGAGGCGCTCTACACCGTGCGCAGCGGCTTGGTGAAGCTGGTCCAATATCTGCCCAACGGCGCGCAACGCATCGTCCGCCTGCTGCGGGCCGGGGACACGGCGGGGCTGGAGGCGGCGTTGGGCGAGCCGTACCGGCACAGCGCCATCGCCGTGCACCCGGTGCTGACCTGCCGGATCCCGCGCGCCGTCATTCAACGCCTGTCCACCGAAACCCAGCATCTGCACCAGCAACTGTTGCGCCGTTGGCATCAGGCCGTCGAACGGGCCGACGCCTTTCTGGTGGAGTTGGGGACTGGCAGCGCGCGGGCGCGGGTGGCGCGCCTGTTCCTGATCCTGATGGATGAACAGGACGAGTGCGAGCTGTTCAGCCGCGAGGATGTCGGGGCCATCCTGGGCATCACCACCGAAACCGCCAGCCGCATGGTGGCGGAGCTGAAGCGTCAGGGCGTGCTGACCGAGTTGCGGTTCAACCGCTTCCGATGCGACCGTGTGGCCCTGCGGGCGTTGGCCGAGGACTCTTGACCAGGGGGCGTTATCCGGCCCCAATAGAGCCATGTTCGGCGCTTGTGGGGAGGATGGTCATGTTCCGTTCGGTGCTGGGAGTCACGCTGTTGCTGGGGTTGGCCGGAACCGGTGCCGTTGGGGCGGTGGCCGCCACGCTGGCCGATGAGGTGAAGGTGGACAGCGCCCACAACGGCACGATCCGCCTGGGTCGGGTGACGCTGCCGCTGCCTGCCGGCGACTGGGTGGTCACGGCGGTGGACGAGTACAAGAACAAGCAGAATTCGCTGCTGGCTCAGGTCGAACTGGCGTCCTTCGTCGATGGCAAGACCCTGGCGGGCTACATCATCGTCAATCTGAACCAGGACATCAGCGGGTCGGGCTGGGAGGTGAACAAATTTTGCAGCCGGACCGACGTCTATTACCTGATGCGGGGGCCGGATGTGCCGAATGATCAAACCTGCTGGGGCGTCAACCACTATGTGTTTGAAAAGACCAGCACCTACAAGCCGGTGCAGGGCACGAACATCCAGGCCGCCGTCGCCCGCCGGGGCCAGACGATGCCGGGGACGCTCATCACCTCCCTGTTCCGCTTTGCCAACCGGAACAATTTCCTGACCTATCAGGTCTTCACCAACCCGACCTTGGCCGGTTTCACCGACGAGAGCGGCAAATGGGCCGACAGCTCCTGGCACCGGGATCTGGTCATCAACGATCCCAAGAAGATCGCCTTCCTGGAGCAGACCAAAACGCAATCCGCCGCGCTGTTCGACAAGATGAAGGACGGCGCGATCTACAAGGACCGTGCGGGCAACACCCCAGCCAGCCCATCCGCCGCCGCCGCACCGGTGACGGAAACCCCGCCCGACATGCCGACCATCGAACAGCGTCTGGTCCGGCTGAAAGACCTGTTCGACCGGAACCTCATCACCCAGGCGGAGTATGAGGCCAAGCGGAAGCAGATTCTCGACGAGTTGTGAGACGGGCGCGCGCCGGGCGCTGTGGGCGTCTGGCGCGTTTCTGCCGTGGTGTCCGCGTGCGGCGTTCCGTGTGCCAATGCCAGGGCAATGCACTCAGATTGACGCGCTGAGCGACGCACACCCGCGCCATGGGATCGGGCCTGCAAACATTGGGTCGGGGCACAAAGGATCAGGCGGCCTTTACCCCGGTCAGAAAACCTTCCACCTCGCGGCGCAGGCGTTGGCTTTCCTGACTCAACCCATCGGCTTCACGCCCAACCAGGGCGGCGGCGTTGCCGCTGTCGCGGGCGGCTCCGGTCACGCGGTCGATGCGGCGGGTGACGTCGGCGGTTCCGTCAGACAGGGCGTCGGCGTTGTGGGCGATGCGGCGGGTTGCGGTTCCCTGCTGTTCGATGGCCGCCGCGATGGCGGCGGAGATGCGCGACACGTCGCGGATGACCGCGCCGATCCCTTCGATGGCGGCCACCGCCGACCGGCTGGCGGTTTGGATGCTGGCGACCTGTTGCACGATGTCGTCGGTGGCGCGCCCGGTCTGTTCGGCCAGCGATTTGACCTCCCCCGCGACAACGGCGAAGCCTTTGCCCGCCTCCCCGGCGCGGGCCGCCTCGATGGTGGCGTTCAAGGCCAGCAGGTTGGTTTGCTTGGTGATCGCGGTGATGAGCGCCGTCACCTCGTCGATCCGCCCGATGGAGTGGGCCAGATCGGCGATCAGGGCGATGGAGTGATCGGTTTCCGCCACGGCGCGATCCGTCACCGCCGTTGCCTGTTCCACCTGCCGGGCAATCTCGCCGATGGACAGGGTCAGTTCCCCCGCCGAGGCCGCCACGCTGCGGACGTTGCCACTGGCCTGGGCGAAGGCATCGGCCACCGCGTCGCTTTCCCGGCTGGTGGTGGCCGACGCGGCGGACAGGCTGGCCGACGCCTGCTGCATCCGCGCGGCGGAGTCGTCCAGCGCGGCGACCACGCCGGTGATCTGGCCTTCGAAGCCATGCATCAGCGCTTCCAGCCGGGCGACCCGCTCGGCCCGCGCCGCCTCGTCGATCCGGCTCTGTTCGGCGCGCTGGGCGCTGTCGATGGCCGCGCGCTTGAACACGTCCACCGCGTCGGCCATCGCGCCGACCTCATCCCGACGGCCCACACCGGGGATGACGATGTCGGTGTCGCCCGCCGCCAAGCGCCGCATCGCGTCGGTCATGCGCATGACCGGGCGCGCCACGGCCCGCGCGACCAGCACCGTCAGCAGCCCGCCCAACGCCACCCCGGCCAGCGAGACGAGCAGAATGACGCTCTGGGTGGTGGAAATCAGCTCCTGCGTGTCGGCGGCGACGGCGCGCTCCTCCCGCAACCCCTCCTCGCGCAGGCTGGCGGCGTCGGCGACCATGGCCTGACCCGCCGCCTTTTCCGCCGCCTCCATCGCGCCCAACTGCGCCTCGATCTCCACCGCGCGCTTGAAGGCGTTGTGGTAGGCGCGGGCGAGCGTGCGGATTTGCCGGACCGGGCCGTAATAATCGCGCCCCTTGGTCTTTTCGACCAGCGCGTCGAGCGTGGCGATCAGGTCGCCAAAGCGGCGTTCGGCGGCGGCGGTGGATTCGGCCTTGCCCAGATCGACCCAGCTCAGGGTCCGGGTGGTGTTGAGCCACGCCAGCAACAGCCGTTCGGTGCCATCCCCGGCCAAACGCTGAATCTCGGGATCGCCGTCCTTGGCGGCGGCCTGCCGGATCTCCTGAAAACGCTCCAGCATCATCGCGCCGGAGGGATCCAGCACCTCGCGGATCATCCGCACCTGCTCGCGCTTGCCCTCCGTCAGCTCCGACAGGGCCTTGCCATAGGCGTCGAGATGGCCTTGCACGCCGTCGCCGTTGGGAAAACCGGCGTCGGTCAACCGCTGGCGCAGGGCCACGGCGGCGGCCTGGGCGGCGTTGGCCACCGGCTCCGCCCCGGTCAACACGAACTCCCGCGCCAACCGCCGCAGGTCGAGCACCCCCCGGTCGATCTCCTGCGCCAGCGTCACCCCGTTCACCCGCTCGGCAAAGGCCGACACCTGCCCGTCGATGCGGGCCAGCACGGCGACGCTGCCGCCCGACAAACCGGCCAGAATGGTCAACAAGCTGACGGCGCTGACCGCCATCTTGGTGCGGATGGTCAGGTGGGCGAACGCGCCCACCGTCCCGCGCGGCGACGCGCTGGCGGGGTGTGACATGGGACGATGCTCCCGGCGGTGGTTGGGGTGGGCGGCTGATGATGGCGCGCGCGCCGTCTCCCGACCCGCGCACCCGGACGAACACCGGGACAGGCGGGCCACGCCGCAGGGGAGGGGGCCGGTTGCCTGTGTCGCAGGCAACCGGCGGGCAACAACCGTTTACGAAACGCCGACGTCGGCGACGCGGACCACAGCGCCGGTGCGCAGCGACAGCAGGGCGGCTTCGGCCAGACGCTGGGCCTCGCGGCCTTCCTGGAAGCTGGACAGCGGGGTGGTGCCGTTTTCGACGCAATCGACGAAATGGTCGATCTCGGCCAGATAGGCGTCCTGGTAGCGTTCGATGAAGAAATCCAGGACCGGATCCATCGCCCCGGTGCGCGCCGACCCCCAGGCTTCCACCGTGGTGGCGCGGCGGTTCTGCGCCTGCAACATGCCGGTGGCGCCGAAGGCCTCGATGCGCTGATCGTAACCGTAGACGCTGCGGCGGCTGTTGTTGATGTGGACCAGCGCGCCGGAGGCGGCGCGCAGCACCAGCATGGCGGCGTCGATGTCGCCTTCCGCCCCGATGGCGGGGTCGATCAGGTTGGCCCCCATCGCCTGGACTTCCACGATGTCACCGGCCAGATAGCGGGCCATGTCGAAATCATGGATGGTCATGTCGCGGAACAGCCCGCCCGACTTCTTGACGTAGCTCGCGGGCGGCGGCGAGGGGTCGCGGCTGGTGATGATGACCTGTTCCAGTCGCCCGATCTCCCCGGCCTGGATGCGGTCGCGCACCGCCTTGAAGGACGGATCGAAGCGGCGGTTGAAACCGATCATCACCAGCGGGTTGAGCGGCGCGATCTCCGCCCAGCAGGCTTCCACCCGGCCCATGTCGAGGTCGATCGGCTTTTCGCACAGCACCGGCTTGCCCGCCTTGGCCGCCAGCGCGATCAGATCGACGTGGGTGTCGGTGGAGGAGGCGACGAACACCGCGTCCACCGCCGGGTTGGCCAGCGCCTCGTCCACCGTGGCGGCCACCGCGCAACCAACGGCGGCGGCGGTTTCCTGCGCGGCGGCGGCGGCCACGTCATAAACGACCGTCACGTCGGCGCGCGGGTGCGCCTTGATGTTGCGGGCGTGCATGCGGCCGATGCGGCCACAGCCGATGACGGCGAAACGAACCATGGGAAACACTCCTGAGGGGTAAAGGCGTCGATGAACCAAGGACGATGACAAGGTGACAGGAAAGCGGGCCGGTCAGACGCTGTCCACCGCGATCCACCGCCGTTCGCGGGCGGAGACGTGGATGGCTTCGGCGATCTGTTCGATGGCGCAGGCGTCGCGGAAATCGGGGTAGGCGGCGGCCTTGCGCCCGGCCTTGTGCGCGCCAATCGCCTCGACCAGCCCCTTGACCTCGATGGTCTTGAGGTCGCCAAAGCCGATCTGGTGGCCGGGGGCGGGGCAGAAGGCGGCGTAATCGCCATGCTCCGGTCCGGCTTCGATGGTGCGGAAGCCCTGACGCCCGCGCGGCCCGCCGGTGGTGTAGAGCTTCAGCTCGTTGAAGCGTTCCTGGGTGAAGGCGATCGACCCCTTGGTGCCGACCAGCTCGAAGGCCAACTGCATCTTGCGGCCCTGCGCGATCCAACTGGCCGTCACCGTGCCGGTGGCACCGTTGGCGAACTCAAGCAACGCGTGGGCCTGATCGTCCACCGCCACCGCGCGGGTTTCGGCGGAACCGGGCGCGACCGGGCGGCGGTCGTGGACGGTGTGCAGATGCCCCGACACCGCCGTGACGTCGCCAACCAGATGGCGGGCGAGCGAGAGGATGTGGCTGCCGATGTCGGCCAGCGCACCGCCCGCGTTGTCGGCCTCGCATCGCCAGGTGAAGGGGTGGGCGGGGTCGGCCATGAAATCTTCGGCGTGGATGCCGCGAAAGCCGGTGATCGCCCCGATCTCCCCGCTCTCCACGATCTCGCGGGCCAGCGCGATCATCGGGTTTTTCAGATAGTTGAAGCCAACCAACGTCACCACGCCGCGCGCGTCGGCCGCCGCCGCCATGGCGCGGGCGTCGGCCAGTGTGGTCGCCAGCGGCTTTTCGCAATAGACATGCTTGCCCGCCTCGATCGCCGCCAGCGCGATGGGGGCGTGCAGGCGGTTGGGCGTGGTGATCGCCACCACATCCACCGCCGGATCGGCGACCAACGCCCGCCAATCCCCGGTGTGGCGCTGGAACCCCAAGGCGCGCGCCGCCTGGGCCGCCGTCGCCTCGTCCCGCTCCGACAACAGGTCGAGCACGGGGGTCAGGGGCAGGTCATACAGGCCGCCGACGGCGCGGAAGGCCTGGGCGTGGGCGCGCCCCATGAAACCGCTGCCCACCAACCCGACATTCAGGCTGTTCATGATGAATGGCTTTCCATGGACCTGGAAGGGATCAGCGCTTGCCGCGCCGCATCTTGGCGTAGGTGTCGAAGGCCACGGCCAGCACGATGATGACGCCCATGACGATCTGCTGGAAATAGGGCGAGACGTTCATCATCACCAACCCGTTCAGCAGAACGCCGATCAGCAGCGCCCCGATCATGGTCCCGCCGATGCCGCCCATGCCGCCGAACAGGCTGGTCCCGCCGATGACGACCGACGCGATGATGCGCAGCTCGTAGGAGGTTCCGGCGATGGCCTCCGCCGATCCCAAGCGGGCCGACAGCAGGAACCCGGCCAGACCGGCGAGGAACCCGACGATGACATAGACCGACACCAGCACGCGCGGCACGTTGATGCCGGTCAGGCGGGCGGCCTCCGGGTTGCCGCCGACGGCGTAGATCTGGCGGCCATAGCGGGTGTAGCGCAGCACGACATAGCCCGCCGCCGCGACGACGAACAGCACCAGCACCGGCACCGGGATGCCCAGCACGTCGCCCCGGCCCCACCAGCGGTACCCGGCGTCAAACCCGGCGATGGGCGCGCCGTCGTTCATCAGCAGCGTGGCCCCGCGCCAGATGGTCATCCCGCCCAGCGTGACGATGAAGGGGGGAACGTTGAACAGCGTGATCGTCTTGCCGTGGATGTAGCCGGTCAGCGTGCCGATGGCGCAGGAGATGATGAGCGCCACCAGGAAGCCCATGCCGAAAAAGGCCCCGGCCCCGACGTTGGTGACAACCCAGGCCCCGGCCAGCGCGCCAAAGGCCAGGACGGACCCGACGGCCAGATCGACGCCGCCGGTCAGGATGACGCAGGTCATGCCGACCGCGACGATGCCGTAGATCGACACCTCGGTCAGGATGTTGGTGACGTTGCGCACCGACAGGAAATTCGGGCTGCTGATGCCGAAGGCGATGCACAGGACGATCAGGAACAGCAGGACCCCGTATTTTTCCAGGAACTGGACGATGTCGAAGCCGCGCGGCTTTTTCGGCGGCTGGGTCGCCAGCGGAGAGGTGGTTGCGGCGGTGGTCATGGTCTTGTCCTTCATGTCAGTGCGCCGCGTGCACGTGCGCGGCGGCACCCGAGCCGGGCAGGCTGGAACCGGCCAGGGAACTGGCGGGGCCACCCAGCGCCATCAGGCTCATCAATTCTTCTTCGGTGGCGTCCTCGGCGGGCAGGCTGCCGGTGATGCGGCCCTCGCGGAAGGTGATGATGCGGTCGCTGACCGCCATCACCTCGGGCAGTTCGGACGAGATGACGATCACCGCCACCCCGGCCTTGGCCATTTCGAACAGCACCTGATGCACCTCCGCCTTGGCCCCGATGTCGATGCCGCGCGTGGGTTCGTCCACGATCAGCACCTTGGGGTGCAGCGCCATGCAGCGGGCCAGCAGAACCTTTTGCTGGTTGCCGCCCGACAGGGTGCCGATGGCGACCTCGTCGTTGGCCATGCGGATGCCGAGCTTGCGGGTGTAATCGGCGATCAGCGCCCGTTCGCCCGCCTCATCGACGAAGAACTTCCATTTCGACAGCCGTTTCAGGCTGGGCAGCGACATGTTGTGACGGATGGAGTGGGGCAGGAAGCACCCCTGTTGCTTGCGATCCTCCGGCACCAGGGCGATGCCCGCCGCGATGGCGTCGCTGGGGCTGCGGATGGTGGCGGTCTGCCCATCGACCAGGACGACGCCGCTGTCGCAGCCGTCGGCCCCGAAGATGACGCGCGCCAGCTCAGTCCGACCGGCCCCGACCAGACCGGCGAAGCCGACGATTTCGCCCGCCCGCACCTGCACCGACAGGTCGGACAGCACGCAGGCGTGCGGATCGGTGGCGCTGCCCGCGCGCGACACGCCGCGCACCTCCAGCATCACCCGGTCCCCGGCGAAACGGTCGCGGCGGCGCTGGAACTCCACGTCGCGGCCCACCATCAGGCGGACCATGTCCTGCACCGTCGATCCGGCCACCGGGCGGGTGTCGACGTAACGGCCATCGCGGAACACGGTGAAGCGGTCGCACACCGCCGTCACCTCGATCAGGCGGTGGGTGACGTAGATGATGCTGATGCCCTTGGCGCGCAGGCCGTGGATGATCTCGTGGAGCTTGTCGACCTCCTTGCCGCTCAACGCCGCCGTCGGTTCATCCATGATGATGAGCCGGGCGTTCATCGTCAGCGCCTTGGAGATTTCGACCATCTGCTGTTCGGCCACGCTCAACACGCGCACCGGCATCCGGGGATCGAGGTCGAGGCCGAGATCGTCGATGACCTTCTGGGCGTCGCGGTACATCCGCCGCCAGTCGATCAGGCCGTTGCGGCGCAGCGGTTCGCGGCCCAGATACATGTTCTCGGCGATGGTCATCGCCGGGAGCAGGTTGAATTCCTGGTAAATCGTGACGATGCCCAGCCGTTGCCGCGCCAGCGGCGTGTCGGCGGGGTCGAGCGGCTGCCCGTTGAACAGCATGCTGCCGCCGTCGCTGGGCTGCGCCCCGGCCAGGATTTTCAGAAAGGTGGATTTGCCGGCCCCGTTCTCGCCGAGCAGGGCGTGAACCTCGCCCTCCTCGATGTCGAGCCGGACACCGTCGAGCGCGACGACGCCAGGAAAGACCTTCTTGATGTCCGCCGCCTTAAGGATCGTCTGACCCATCACCGGCCTCCCAAGCTGGATGTGTGGAACGGCGCGGGGACACGGGCCGACGGGGTGCGTCCGTCCGTGTCCCGCCCGTTCAGGCTTGCGTCAGGGGACGAGGGTTACTTGACCTCGCCGATGCGGTCGGCCTTGTCCAGATTGTCCTTGTTGATGAGGGTCGGCTCCAGGGCCAGGCTCTTCAGCTCCGTCCCCTTGCGGATGTGATCGACCAGCGTGTTCAGCGCCGTGCGGATCTGGGTGCTCGGGCTTTGTTCCACCGTGGCGGCCATTTCACCGGCGCGGATCTTGCCCAGCGTTTCCGGCAGGGCGTCAAAGCCGATGACGACGGTCTTGGACTTGCCGCCGCTGGTGGAGCGGACGGCCTCCAGCGCGCCCAGCGCCATGTCGTCGTTGGAGGCGACGATCACGTCCGGCGGGTTGCTGGCGTTGGCGGTCAGGATGCCTTCGGTGACGGTCAGGCCCTCGGCGCGCTTCCAGTTGGCGGTCTGGTCGGCGATCAACTGGTACTTGGACCCGGCCGCCGCGATGCCGTCGCGGAAGCCCTTGGCGCGGTCGATGGCGGAGCTGCTGCCCGGCTGGCCGCTGAGATGGACGATGCGCGCACCGTTGGGGAAGTTCTTGGCGACCCAGTTGGCCAGCGTGCGGCCACCGGCGACGTTGTCGGCCCCGACATGGGCCACCGGCTTGGACGTGCCTTCCACGCGGCGGTCCACGGTGACGACCGGGATCTTCTCGGCCAGCAGATCGTCGATGGCCGGGGCCAGCGCCTTGGCGTCGTTCGGGGCGACGATGACGCCCTTGGCCCCCTGCACCACCGCGTTGGCCAGATCGGCCGACTGCTTGGGCGAATTGCTCTGCGCGTCCACCACGGTCAGGTTGACGTCCAGCACCTTGGCTTCGGCCTGAAGGGCGCGGTTCATCGCGATGACGAAGGGTTCGGACAGGTTTTGGAAGCTGACGACGATCTTCTCGCCCGCCGCCAGGGCGGAGAAGGAGGTCAGCGCCGTCGTGGCGGTCAGAACGGCACCGAACGCGAGGGCGAGAGTGTTCTTGGACATGCATTCCTCCGGTTTGGATTTGTTAACGCGATGGGCGTGTTGTCAGACCTTGTGGCCTGATCGGTTCGGCTCCGGGACCGGGATGGTCCGTGGCCTTTTTGGGGAGAACCACCCCGCCCGTGTGGCTGTTGGGAGCGGCGACGGGCGGGGGGTGAAACGGGGGCCTCGGCAACGGGCGCTTATTTGGCGCGCAGCAGCTCCGTCACCTTCAGCAGGGCGATTTCGTTGTCGTCGGCCTTGCCGATGGTCCGGCCGGACGAGTAGGGCAGGTTGTTGTCGTTGACGACGGCGATGTGGTCGGCGTCCACCACGGTCAAGCCCTCCGCCCCCAGATGGGGCATCGAGAAGCGATCGCCGGAGCCACCGATCCGGGCCTTGCGGTCGGGGTCGCGGATCGCCAGCAGATCGACATAGCCGACCTTGCGGACATAGCCGTCGGCGTCGGCCCCCTTGATGTCGATCTTGTAGACCCGCTTGAACTTGGCCGGGATGTTGAAGCAATCGGCCTTGACCTCGCCCTTGCAGGCCTGGTCGATGTCGCCTTCGCTGGAGTCGTCGCGCTCGATCACCACCGCCGTGCCGTCATCCACCATCGACATGTCGGCGAGCGCGTAATCCTTGTCCTCCAGCGCGTATTTCCAGGATTTGCCGGTGTAGGCCCCCTTTGTCACGTCGAATTCCAGGATGCGGACGAAGGCCTTGCCGTCCGGGCCGGTTTCCAGCCCCTTCGTTTCAGCGTTCCACAGGGCGTTTTCCAAGGCGACATACAGCGTCTTGCCGTCGGGCGAGGCGGTCAGCGCCTCAAACCCACGGGAGCGGCGCACCTCGAACGGGGCGACGGCGGGCAGGTTGGGCAGCGACATGCGGTAATGGTCGGGGGAGCGCAGCGGCTTGCCGTTCAGCACCGTTTCGTGGAAGGCGACGACCTTGCCGGTCTTGTCCACCTCCAGCAGATAGGGGCCGAACTCGTCGCCGATGAACAGGCGGTCGCCGACCAGAACCATCGATTCCGGATCGATGTCCGAACCGGTCAGATAGCGCTTCTCGCTGTTCTCGTTGACGATGGCGAAGGGGATTTTCTTGTCGGGATCGTGCAGGAACAGGGTGCTGACCCAGGCGGCCTTGCCGGTGGCCCAATCGGCCTTGACCTTGTGCACCATCAGCAGCACGTCGGGCGAGCTGGCCTTGGAGCCGAAACCGTTGTCGGTCAGGGTCAGGAACTCCCCACCGCCCAGCGGCAGGATGGCGGAAAAGCCCTGCACCGCCTGACCGGCCAGCGGCAGGCCAACGCCCGACCCGCGCGGGGCCTTGGCGTCGGAGACATAGGACAGGGTGGGGATGGCCCCCAGCGTGTCGACGCGCTTGCGGTCCGGCCCGGCGAATTTGCCGGAGGTGGCGAACAGCGGCCCGGCGTCCGGCGGCGGCTGGATCAGCGTCATCGCCGGAACGGCGGCGTGACCGGCCAGGGTCGAGGGAAACAACACGGGGTCGCCCGCCAGGGCGGCAACCGACAGAACCGGCAGCAGAGCCAGCGCCGCCACACCGTTTCGGACCATTCTGCGCATCGACATTGGTTGTTTCCCCCTGATTGTGCTTTGTTTTTTGGCTTCTTGTCTGGAATGGCGGCGGGTGGGGATGGACCACCCGCCGCCAGCTCCCTCCGCTGGTCAGCCTTTCCCCATAGCCGGCCTTACCCCATGGTCGGCATGACGAAATCGGCCCCGGCGCGGATGCCGGTTGGCCAGCGGGTGGTGATGGTCTTCAGCCGGGTGTAGAAACGCACCCCTTCCGGCCCGTGCATGTGGTGATCGCCGAACAGCGAGCGTTTCCAGCCGCCGAAGCTGTGGAAGGCCATCGGCACCGGGATCGGCACGTTGATGCCGACCATGCCCACCTCGATCTCCGCGCCAAAGGCACGGGCGGTGTCGCCGTCGCGGGTGAAAATCGCCGTGCCGTTGCCGAACTCGTGCGCGTTGATGAGGTTGACCGCCGTCCGGTAATCCGGCACGCGGACCACCGCCAGCACCGGGCCGAAGATCTCCTCCTTGTAGATGCGCATGTCGGGCGTCACCCGGTCGAACAGCGTGCCGCCGAGGAAATAGCCGTCGCCAGCGCTGGGATCGGTCAGCGTCACCGACCGGCCATCGACCACCAGTTCCGCCCCTTCGGCGACGCCAAGGTCGATGTAGCCGCGCACCTTGTCGCGATGGGCGGCGGTGACGAGCGGCCCCATGTCGGCGCTGGGATCGGTGCCGGGGCCGACGCGCAAGGCGCGCACCCGTTCCGTCAGCTTGGCGACCAGCGCGTCGGCGATGGCGTCCGTCACCGGTACGGCCACGGAAATCGCCATGCAGCGTTCGCCCGCCGAGCCGTAGGCGGCCCCCATCAGCGCGTCCACCGCCTGGTCCAGGTCGGCGTCGGGCATGATGATCATGTGGTTCTTGGCACCGCCCAGCGCCTGCACCCGTTTGCCGTGGGCGGCCCCGGTGGCGTAGATGTATTGGGCGATGGGGGTGGAGCCGACGAAGCTCACCGCCTTGACGTCCGGGTGGGTCAACAGGGCGTCCACCGCGACCTTGTCGCCATGGACGACGTTGAACACGCCGTCGGGCAGGCCCGCTTGCTTCAGCAGATCGGCCAGGAACAGCGCGGCGCTGGGGACCCGTTCCGACGGCTTCAGGATGAAGCAGTTGCCGCACGCGATGGCCACCGGGAACATCCACATCGGGACCATGGCGGGGAAGTTGAACGGGGTGATCCCGGCAACCACGCCCAGCGGCTGGCGCAGCGAGTGGCTGTCCACGCGGGTGCCGACATTCTCCGCAATTTCGCCCTTCAGCAGGTGCGGGCCGCCGCAGGCGAACTCCACCACCTCCAGACCGCGCGTGACCTCGCCCAGCGCGTCGGAATGCACCTTGCCGTGTTCGGCGGTGATCAGGCTGGCCAGCCGGTCGGCGTTGGCCTCCAGCAACTGTTTGAAATTGAACATGACGCGCGCGCGGCGCAGCGGCGTGGCGGTCGACCAGGCCGGGAAGGCGGCGCGGGCGGCGGCGATGGCGCGCTCAACCTCCGCCGTCGTGGCCAGCGGCACGCGGGCGCTGATCTGGCCGGTGGCCGGGTTGAAGACATCGCCGGTGCGTCCGCTGGTGCCGTCCACCCGCGCGCCGTCGATGAAATGCTGAACAATCTGGGTCATGGAGAGGGCGATCTTTCAAGAGAGGCGGCCACAATGGCGGCGGCAGCGCCCTGGCCCGCACCGGTGCGCGCGGCTGGGCGCACCGGCGGGCCGGAGGAGCGTGGCTTACAGGCCGAGTTCGGCGACCAGCGCGCTGAGATGCGCGCGGCCCTTGGTGACGTAGGTCAGCGGGTGGGCCTTGGCGGGATCCTGTTCGGCTTCGATGACCAGCCATTGCCCGGCGTAAGCCTTGGCCTTCAGCGCCGCCAGCACCGCCGGGAAATCGACGCAGCCGTCGCCCGGAACCGTGAACACGCCGTTGACCACGGCGTCGAGGAAGCTGCTGTCGCTGGCCTTGGCCGTCGCCAGCACCTCGGCGCGCACGTCCTTGCAATGGACATGGTTGATGCGGTGGCCCCAGGCGGCAATGACGTCCAGCGGCTTGCCGCCCGCGAAGGTCAAATGGCCGGTGTCGAGCAGGATGCCGACGCTGTCGCCGGTCGCATCGGCAAAGCGGTTGATCTCGTCGGGCGTCTCAACCACCGTGCCCATGTGGTAGTGATAGGCCAACGGCGTGCCCTGTTCGCGCAGGTAATCGCCGAATTCGGTCATCTTGCGGCCGAACTCCGCCCATTGCCCGGCGTCGATGGTCGGACGCTTGGACAGCGGCGTGCCGCGTTCGCCATGGACGCAGCCGGTGGTTTCCGCCACGACCATGACCGAACAGTTGAACGCCTTCAGCAGGCGCAGATGGGGCTGAACCGCCTCGATCTCCTCGGCGACGCTGCGCTCCAGCAGACCGGCGCTGTACCAGCCCGACACCAGCGACAGGCCATGACGGTCCAGGATCGGGCGCAGGGCGTCGGGATCGCGCGGGAATTTGTGGCCCAGCTCGAACCCGTCGAAACCGGCCTGACGGCCTTCGGCGAGGCAAACCTCCAGCGGGGTGTCGCCACCCAGCTCCTGCATGTCGTCGTTGCTCCAGGCGATCGGGTTGACGCCAAGACGAACGGTCATAATCGGGTGCTCCCAGACGAACGGAGAGAAGGATCAAGAACGGAGAAGAACGAGGATCAGCGGCGCTGCCGGGCCTTGGCGGCGACGTAGCGCGCGCGCGCCGCCGTCACCTCCGGCCGGGTGGAAACCTCCGGCACCGGCACGTCCCACCACGCCCCACCCTCTTTGGTGGAGGGCAGCGGGTCGGTGTTGATGACGATGGCGTAGGTCACGGGCGACGCCTTGGCGCGCTCCAGCGCGTCGGACAGGGCGGCCACGCCCGTCACCTGCTCCGTCACCGCGCCCAAGGCGCGCAGATGGGCGGCGAAATCGACGGCGGGCAGAACGTCCGTTTCAAAATGGGCGTCGCGCAGCAGGTTGTTGAAGGGGGCACCGCCGCAGGCGTTCTGCAAGCGGTTGATGCAGCCATAGCCCCGGTTGTCGAGCAGGACGACGACGAGCTTGCGCTTCATCATCACCGACACGGCCAGTTCGGAGTTCATCATCATGTAGCTGCCATCGCCGACCATGACGAAGACCTCGCGCTCCGGCTCGGCCATCTTCACGCCCAGACCACCGGCGATCTCGTACCCCATGCAGGAGAAGCCGTATTCCAGGTGATAGCCGCCGGGCCGCGCCGTGCGCCACAGCTTGTGCAGTTCACCGGGCAGGCCGCCCGCCGCGCAGACGACGACGCCATCCTCCCCCGCCGCGCGGTTGACGGCACCCAGTACCTGGGCGTCGGTCGGCAGATCCAGACCGGCGTCGGCGGTGGCGGCATCGACCACGCGGTTCCACAGGCTCATGTGTTCCTGCGCGGTGGCCCGCCAGGCGGTCGGGGCCATCCAACCGGCCAGACCGGCCCCCAGCGATTCCAGCCCGCGCGCGGCGTCGGCGACCAGGGTCAAGGCCCCGCCCTTGGCGGCGTCGAAGGCGGCGACGTTCAGCCCGATCAGGCGACCGGCGGGGTTGCCGAACACCGACCAGGAGGCGGTCGTGAAATCGGCCAAGCGGGTGCCGACGGCCAGAACGACGTCCGCCTCCTCGGCCAGCGCGTTGGCGGCGCTCGATCCGGTGACGCCGATGGAACCGACGTTGCACGGGTGATTCCAGGCCAGCGCGCCCTTGCCCGCCTGGGTTTCGGCCACCGGGATGCCGTGGCGGGCGGCGAAATCGGCCAGCGCGGCGCAGGCCCCGCTGTAATGCACGCCGCCACCGGCAACGATCAGCGGCTTGGCCGCGCCGCGCAGGGCGGCGAGCGCCTCCACCAGCTCGTCGCGGTCGGCCTCCGGGCGGCGGGTGCGGTGGATGGTGCGCTCGAAAAAGGACAGCGGGAAATCATGCGCCTCGGCCTGGACATCCTGCGGCAGGCAGAGCGTGACCGGGCCGCAATCCACCGGATCGGTCAGCACCTGGATGGCGCGGCGCAGGCTGGGCATCAGCTGTTCGGCCCGCGTGATGCGGTCCCAGAAACGGGACACCGGGCGGAAGCAATCGTTGGCCGACACGGTGAAATCGCCCGGCTGTTCGACCTGTTGCAGCACCGGATCGGGCGTGCGGGTGGCGAAGGTGTCGCCGGGCAGCAGCAGCACCGGCAGCCGGTTGACGTGGGCGAGTGCTGCCGCCGTCACCATGTTGACCGCCCCCGGCCCGACGGACGTGGTGCAGGCCATCATCCGGCGGCGGGCGTTGGCCTTGGCAAAGGCGATGGCGGCATGCGCCATGCCCTGTTCGTTGTGGGCGCGGTAGGTCGGCAGCGTGTCGCGGGCGGCGTGCAGCGCCTCGCCCAGACCGGCGACGTTGCCATGGCCGAAGATCGCCCACACCCCGGCGAAGAGCGGCTGCTCCCGCCCATCGACGATGACGAATTGGGCGCTCAGATGTTTGACCAGAGCCTGGGCCACGGTGAGGCGAACGGTCGCCATTCTCGCTACTCCAAAGGGGGCCGGTTGCGGCCCGTGTTCCTCCGGGATCGCCGCGCGGTGGGGCGGCGATCCGTTGTGTGTTTGGAACCGGCGCTGTGGGCGTCCGGGAGACGGCATTTTTCTTCCGTCTCACTTTCCAATTTAGAATATACGTTCCAAAAGCGGCTGTAAAGAGGCTGTTGTTGGCAAAGCGGATGTTTTGCAGTGCGGGATGTTTTGCTTCGGGTGCGCGTTTTGTCACGCCCCCGGAGTCGCACCCGTCTTGCGGGTGATCAGCGGGGGGGTGGGCGGGGTGGTGGGAAAACAGGACGCATGGAATTTATACGGCCTGTGGGTGTTTGCTGGCGGGCGTGTCATCCGACCGTTCAACCGATCATTGGGCCTGTCATGTCGATGTCCCCGCTGACCCTGTTGTGTGTGGCGCTGTTGGCCGCTTGCGGCGGAACCGGCGCTGTGCCGCATCTCACCGCCGTCGGTGCCAACCCGGCGGCGGCGGTCCGGCCCGAGATTCTGCGCGCCAGCGCCACCCACACCGGCCTGACGGTTCTGCCGCGCAGCCGGGGCGGGGGACGGGGCGAAGGCAGGGGTGGGGGCGGGAGAATGGTCCCGGTCCTGCCGCTGGGTCCGCAGGAGGCGGCAACGGAGTGACTCGCTGCCGGATCAGGCCGCCGCGCGCGTCGCCTCGGCCCGCTGCTCGTCCCAGAAGGCGATGAGGCGGCGGTAGGCGGTGGCCATCAGGTCGATGGCCTCGGCGTCGGTCAGGCTGCCGGACAGCCAGCCATCGGCGGCGGCCCCGAACAGGGTGCGGCCCACGGCGAAGCCCTTGCACACCGGCTGCCGGGCGGCGAGCGCCAGACCGGCTTTCAACTCCTCCTCCGGCGCGTCCAGGCCCAGGATCAGCACGCCCCGGCACAGCGGATCGCGGGCGGCGACCACGGCGGAAATCGCGTCCCACGCCGCTTGGCTTGTCTGCGAGGGCAGCTTCCACCAATCGGGCAGAACACCCAGATCGTAGAAGCGATCCATGGCGCGGGCGATGGTGCGGTCGTCCACCGCCGACTCCTTGGGCGGGATGATCTCCAGCAGGAACTCGTGGTTGGTGCCCCGGCAGGCGGCGAACAGCGCCTGGATCTGCCGTTCCTGATCGTCGCGCAGGGCCGGTTCATCGTCCGGGTGCAGGAAGGCAAGGCACTTCACCACATGCTCGGCGGGCCATTCGCGGATCGTCACCGCCGCGTCGGGGCCGCCCTCGAAGCGCAGCGGGCGCGATCCCGGCAGTTCGATCGGGCGGCCGATCCAGGCGTTGGTTCCGGTCAGTTCCTCCAACGCGCTCTGGCCGTGCAACCCGTCGAGCAGCATGCCGAAGCCGTCGCGGCCCTCGGCCCCCTGGCGGGCGGCGGTCAGCGCCAGACTCTTGAAGTCGGCGATGCGCGCCGGGTCGGCCCCGTGCTTTTCGGCCATCACCTCCAACTGGGCGCGGTGGTCGATGGCGAAGGCCAGAACCTCCGGCCAATCGCGGCGCCGGGTGGTGGCCCAATGGATGTGCGACAGGGTGGCGTCTTCGCGCAAACGGGTGGTCGGGCTGCCATGGGTCAGGAAATGGGTCAACTCGGTCCAAGTCGGCACCGCCGGGGCGCAGCCGTGGCGCGACACCGCGAAGGCCCCGCAGGCGTTGGCGTAGGCGCAGCACTCCGCCAGCGGCGCGTCGCGCAGCCAGCCGCGCAGGAAACCGGACATGAAGGCGTCGCCCGCCCCCAGCACATTGTAGACCTCCACCGGGAAGCCGGGGCCGCGAACGCCGAGATCAAGATTGTCCGGCACGTCGCCGGAGAAGACGACGCAGCCCATCGGCCCGCGTTTGCACACCAGCGTCGCCGAGGTCAGGCGGCGGACGGCGCGCAGGGCGGCGACGGTGTCGGTGCTGCCACCGGCGATGTGGAACTCCTCCTCCGTCCCGACGATCAGGTCGCAGCCCGGCAGGATGGTTTGCAGAAGCGCGGTGACGCCGCCGTCGGCGACGAAACGCTCCTCGCCCAGCCCGTGGCCGGTCAGCTTCCACAGCACCGGGCGGTAATCGATGTCGAACACCACCTTCACGCCGTTGGCGCGCGCCAGCCGCATCGCCTTGCGCATGGCGGCGTCGGTGCTGGGGCTGGAAAAATGGGTTCCGCTGACGACGATGGCGCGCGACGACGCGATGAACGCCTCGTCCACATCATCCTCGCAGATCGCCATGTCGGCGCAGTTTTCCCGGTAGAAGATCAGCGGGAAGGTCTTGCGGTCGCGGATGCCCAGGATGACCAGCGCGGTCAGGCGTTGCGGGTCGGTGATGACGTGGCTGGTGTCCACCCCTTCGCGGATCAATTGTTCGCGGATGAAGCGGCCCATATGCTCGTCGCCCACACGGGTCAGCAACGCCGATTTCAGCCCCAGCCGCGCGGTGCCGACGGAAATGTTGGTGGGGCAGCCGCCCACGTATTTCGCGAAGCTTTGCACGTCTTCCAACCGGCTGCCGATCTGCTCGCCGTAGATGTCAACGGAAGACCGGCCAATGGAAATGACGTCGAGAGCGCGTTCGTGAGGCATCAATCAGCTCCGCTGCAATCCGGGACCGGCGGACGGCGGGCAAGCGCAGGCGTGGTCCGGCCGCGCCGATGGCGGTCCCGTCGCGTCTGTCTCTCCCCGTCGTCCGGTCTGTGTTTCAACCGGCTTTTGTTTTTGGGTTGTGTTGGCTCCAGCCGCCGGAGGTGATCCGGCGTTTGACCGTTGGTTGGATTATAGAACAAAAATTCCCTAAGCCGTCAATCAGGAATTTTTGTTCCAAATGCGATGCCGGTGTCAGGACATGAAAACGCCCCAGACGCGGGCCGGATCACGGGTGGATCGGGCCGGACGACCGGGGCGCTTCTGGGCAAGCGGTTCTGGGCAGGCGGATCAGGTTTGGAACGGATGAACCGTTTGCATCGGAACAATCACATCGGAACGATCACCATCCACGACAGGCCAAAGCGGTCGCGGACCATGCCGAAGCAGGGGGAGTAGAAGGTCGCCCCCAACGGCATTTGCACGGTCCCCTCCGCCGCCAACGCGGTGAACACCCGCTCGGCTTCCGCCGCGTCGGCAACCGACAGCGACAGGGAGAAGCCGTGGAAGGTCGGGCCGTCGGCGCTCTGGCCATCCGACATCATGACGGTGGCGTCGCCGATCTGCAGGGTGGCGTGCATGACCTTGTCCGACCAACCCGGCGGCAGCATGCCGTCTGGGCAGGGTTCCGGCGCGTCGGAAAACCCCATCCGCAGAACGACGGTGGCGTTCAGGGCCTGTTGGTAGAAGGCGATCGCCTCGTCGCAGCGACCGGCGAAAAACAGATAGGGCTGAATGGTCATCGGACGGCTCCAGAGTGTGAGGGAAGGGCCAGGGCAACCAAGTCAGGTTAACAATGATTAAGAAGGCGCGATTTGACACGGATTAACACGGATG
Organism: Azospirillum griseum; assembly: GCF_003966125.1. GTDB lineage: Bacteria > Pseudomonadota > Alphaproteobacteria > Azospirillales > Azospirillaceae > Azospirillum > Azospirillum griseum. Next base: position 52,648 of record NZ_RXMA01000018.1, on the reverse strand, counting down.
CTGACTGCGTCAGCTCACGGATGAACACGGATCAAGAGAGAATTTTTATCCGTGTTCATCCGTGGATATTCGTGTTCATCCGTGCTTAAAATTCGCCTGTCTCGTCGGTAACATTTCGTTTTCTTGACTTCGCTGCACAGGGGGAAAGGGCGTCGGGCTTGACAAAATAGGTTGATATCAACATAATTGACCCATGTCAAACGACGCGAAAATCCCTTTTGAAACAACGATCCTGGTGCGCGACGCCTGCCTGTGCCTGCACGCGCAGCGGGCGGCGCGGGCGCTGGCCAAGCGGTTCGACGATCTGTTCCGACCGCTGGACCTGACCAACGGCCAGTTTTCCTTGATGATGGCGCTCAACCGCCCCGAACCGCCGGGGATGGCCCCCGTCGCCGCCCTGCTGGCGATGGACCGGACAACCCTGACCGCCGCCCTGAAGCCGTTGGAGCGGCGGGGGCTGGTCGCCATCCTCGACAACCCGAAGGACCGGCGGGGCCGTTTGCTGGCGCTGACGGCGGACGGGCGGGCGCTGCTGGCCCGCGCGCTGCCGCTGTGGGTGGCCGAGCACGCGGCGGTGGAAGCCGAACTGACCGACCCGCAAGGGCTGCGGGCCGGTCTGCTGGCGTTGGCTGGTTTGGGGTGAACCCCGCGCCGATCAGGCCGACCGGCGCACCGGCGGGGCCGCCCCTGGTGCCACGTAGTAGGGGACGCTGGCGCGGGGTTCCGGCTTGCGGTTGCGGATCGCGTCGGCCAGCTTTTCCGCCATCATGATGGTGGGCGCGTTCAGGTTGCCGGTGATGATGCGCGGCATGATCGAGGCGTCGATCACCCGCAACCCCTCCAGCCCATGCACCCGGCCTTGCCCATCGACCACCGCCTGATCGTCGGTTCCCATCCGGCAGGAGCAGGAGGGGTGATAGGCGGTTTCGGCGTGGTGGCGGACGAAGGCGTCGAGATCGGCGTCGGTCTGGCAATCGGCGCTGGGGCTGATCTCCCGCCCGCGATAGGGGGTGAGGGCGGCTTGCCGCATGATCGTCCGGGTGATGCGGATGCCGTCGCGGAACTCCTGCCAATCCTGGGCGTCGGCCATGTAGTTGAACAGGATGCTGGGCGGGGCGTTGGGATCGCGCGACACCGCCCGCACCCGCCCCTTGCTGGGCGAGCGCATGGAGCCGACATGCGCCTGGAAGCCGTGGGCCTGCACCGCGTTGGTCCCGTTGTAGCTGATCGCCACCGGCAGGAAATGATATTGCAGGTTGGGCCACGGCACATCATCGCCGGTGCGGATGAAGCCGCCCGCCTCGAACTGGTTGCTGGCCCCGACGCCGGTCCCCAAAAACAGCCATTCCGCCCCGATGGCAGGCTGGTTCCACCATTGCAGCGCCGGATAGAGCGACACCGGCTGCGTGCATTCATACTGAATGTACATTTCCAGATGGTCTTGCAGATCGGCCCCGACGCCGGGCAGGTCAATCACCTGCGGCACGCCCAGATCGCGCAACAGGTCCGACGGGCCGACGCCCGAGCGGTGCAGGATGGCGGGCGAGCCGATGGCCCCGGCGCACAGCAGAACCTCGCGCCGGGCGTGGACCGTGTGCGGGGTGGTGCCGCGCAGATAGGCGACCCCCACCGCCCGCCGCCCGTCGAACAGGATGCGGTCGGTCATCGCGTGGGTGACGATGGTCAGGCCGGGCCGCCCCTTGGCGCGGTCGAGATAGCCGCGCGCCGTGCTGGACCGCCGCCCCTGGCGGGTGACGGTGCGGTCCATCGGGCCGAAGCCCTCTTGCCGGTAGCCGTTCAGATCGTCGGTGCGGGCGTAACCGGCCTGCACCCCGGCCTCCACCATCGCCTCATAGAGCGGGTTGACGCCGGGCTTGGCGGTCGTCACCTGCACCGGGCCGTCACCGCCATGGTAATCGTTCGGGCCGACGTCGCGGCTTTCCGCCTTTTTGAAATAGGGCAGGCAGTCCAGGTAACTCCAATCCTCCAACCCCGGCTGTTCGGCCCAGCCGTCGTAATCCAGCGCGTTGCCCCGGATGTAGCACATGCCGTTGATCAGCGAGGAGCCGCCCAGCCCCTTGCCGCGCCCGCACTCCATCCGGCGGTTGTTCATGTGCGGTTCGGGTTCGGTGACAAAGGCCCAGTTGTAACGCCGCCCTTGCAGCGGAAAGGCCAGCGCGGCGGGCATCTGGGTGCGGAAATCCAAACGATGGTCCGGCCCGCCCGCCTCCAGCAGCAGGACGCTGACGCCGGGATCCTCGGTCAGACGGTTGGCCAGCACATTGCCCGCCGAACCGGCCCCGATGATGATGTAGTCGTATTCACGCGTTGCGATGGACGTGACGATGGACATGGGTCAGCCCTCTGAACGGCCAGGCGTTCCAGACACGGTGTGCGGACAGGTGGGTCGGGGGTGGGGAGGGGTCAGAAGACCGAGCCGTACGGCCCCAACTCCACCTGCACCGACTTCACGCGGGTGTAGTGATCGAACGATTCCACGCCGTTTTCCCGGCCGATGCCGGATTGCTTGAAGCCGCCGACCGGCATTTCCGGCGGCGATTCGCCCCAGGCGTTGATCCAGCAGATCCCGGCCTCCAGCCGGTGGATGACGCGGTGGGCGCGGGCGAGGTCGGTTGTCACCAGCCCGGCGGCCAGCCCGTACCGGCTGTCGTTGGCCCGCGCGATGACCTCCTCTTCCTCGTCGAACACCAGGATCGACAGGACCGGGCCGAAGATTTCCTCCTGCACGATGCGCATGCGGTCCAGGCAATCGGTGAAGATGGTGGGGGCGACGTAGGCCCCGCGCGCGAACGCCTCGCCATAGGGCGGGCCGCCGCCCGCCAGCAGCCGCGCCCCTTCGGCCTTGCCGCTGGCGATGAAGCCCAGCACCTTGTCCCGGTGGGGGAAACTGGCGAGCGGGCCGAAATTCGTCTCCGGGTCCAGCGGATCGCCCATGCGCACCCGCTCCACCCGGGCCAGCAGCCGGTCTTCGAACGCCGCCTTGACGCTGCGGTGGACAAACACGCGCGTGCCGTTGGTGCAGACCTGACCGGAGCTGTAGAAATTCGCCATCATGGCGATGTCGGCGGCGCGGTCCAGATCGGCGTCGGCGAAGACGATCAGCGGCGATTTTCCGCCCAACTCCATCGTCACGTCCTTCAACGTCGATCCGCCCGCCGCCGCCATCACCGCCTTGCCGGTGTCCACCCCGCCGGTGAAGGAGATCTTCTCGATCCCCGGATGGCCGCTGAGGAGCGCGCCAACCCGGCCATCGCCCTGCACCACGTTGAACACGCCGTCTGGCAACCCGGCCTCGCTGTAGATCGCGGCCAGACGCAGCGCCGACAGCGGTGTGATTTCGCTGGGCTTGAAGATCATGGCGTTGCCCGCCGCCAGCGCCGGGGCCGATTTCCACAGCGCGATTTGAATCGGGTAGTTCCACGCCCCGATTCCGGCGACCACGCCCAGCGGCTCCCGCCGTGTGTAGACAAAGGAGGTGGGGCGGAGCGGGATTTGCCGCCCTTCCAGCGCCGGGGCGAGACCGGCGTAATATTCCAGCACATCGGCCCCGGTGGCGATGTCCACCGCGCGGGTCTCGCTGATCGGCTTGCCGGTGTCGAGCGTCTCCAACTCCGCCAACGCGTCGTTGCGCTCGCGCAGCAGGGCGACGGCGCGGCGCAGCACCCGGGCGCGCTCCATCGCCGGGCGGGCGGCCCAATCGGCTTGCCCGGTCCGTGCGCTGTCCACCGCGCGGTCCACATCGGCGGCGGTCGCCTGCGCCACCTCCGCCAGCGTTTCGCCGGTGGTGGGGTTGACGGTGGTGAACCAGCCGTCGCCGGTCGCGTCCGTCGATTGGCCGTGAATGTAGTGGGTTTGCCGCCCGAACCGCGTCATGATGGATGCCTCCGCCGTTCGCGTGTGTGCTGGGTGCGCGATGGGTGTGCGTTGGGGTTTTTGCCGTCGCCGTAGCTTAGGCGTTTTTTTTAATTGATCGTCCAATAAAAAATAAACACCGTCGTGAGCGTTCTCCGCACTTGTCGGTTTGCGACAAGGACAAGGGCGAGCCTGTTCAATCCGTCGGGCGCGGGGACGGTGTTACTGTTTCGACACGCAACGGATGGGGGCGACGTGATGGAGACCATCGGCTTTCTGCTGGTGCCGGATTTCTCGATGATCGCCTTCACCGCCTCGGTCGAGCCGCTGCGGCTGGCCAACCACATCAGCGGGCGCACGCTGTACCGTTGGGTGCTGCTGTCGCGCGACGGCGGGGCGGAACGCGCGAGCAACGGTGTGGGCGTGCTGTGCGACCATGGGCTGGACGACGCGCCCCTGTTGCCGACCCTGGTGGTGTGCAGCGGCATCGGCGGCCATCGCTACGACGACCGGGCGGTGCTGTCCTGGCTGCGGCGGGCGGCGACGCGCGGGACCCAACTGGGCGCGGTGTGCACCGGCAGCCACATTCTGGCGCGGGCCGGTCTGCTCGACGGCTACCGCTGCACCATCCATTGGGAAAATCTGGCGGGGATCGCCGAAACCTTCCCGGAGATCGAGGCGACGGGGGAGCTGTTCACCATCGACCGCAACCGCTTCACCTGCGCGGGCGGCACCTCCGCCACCGACATGATGCTGCACCGGATCGCCGCCGCCCATGGGGAAACGCTGGCCATCGACATCGCCGAACAGATGCTGCACGACCGCATCCGCCCCGGCCACGCCCACCAGCACGACGCCATCCAGCCCAACCCGGTGATGGAGTGCAAGGAACTCAACGACGTCATCCGGCTGATGCAGGACAATTTGGAAGAGCCGCTGGATCTGGCCACCCTGTCGGCCATGCTGGGCCAGTCGCGGCGCAACGTGGAACGGCTGTTCCGCAAGTATCTCGATTGCTCGCCCGCCCGCCATTATCTGGGCCTGCGGCTGAAGCGGGCGCGGCAATTGCTGTCGCAAACCTCGCTGCCGGTGATCGAGGTGGCGGTGTGCTGCGGCTTCGTCTCGGCCACCCATTTCAGCAAATGCTACCGCGACCATTTCGGCGTGCCGCCGCGCAGCGACCGGCAGGGCCAGCGCGCGCGGGTGGCGGTGGGGGCGCTGTAATCCGGTTTATCAGTTTTGAAGGAGCGAGCCATGACGGTGGGTGCGGGGGACGCGGTTTCGCTTCAAGGGGTGTGGGCGGTCTACGGACAGGCATCGGCGGAAGCCCGGCGTCTGATCGCGGCGCGCGCCGAGAGGTCGGCTGTGGCGGCCACCGGCGTCGAGGTCGCCGTGGCCGGTCTGTCGCTGGACATCGCCGGTGGGGAGGTTCTGGCGCTGCTCGGGCGGCTGGGATCGGGCAAATCCACCCTGCTGCGGCTGATGAACCGGCTGGTCGATCCGGTCGCCGGAACGGTGACGGTCGGTGGGGTGGCCCTGGCCGATCTGTCGCCGCGCGCGCTCGCCGCCTTTCGCCGCGAACGGCTGGGCATGGTCTTCGCCTCCGCCGCCGCGCTGCTCGCCAACCGGACGGTCGCGGGCAATGTTGAATTCGCGCTGGAGGTGATGGGGCAGGGGCGCAGCCAGCGGCGCGAACGCGCCGAAGCCGCCTTGGCGCAATTCGGGCTGGCCGACCGGGCGGAGGCGGCGCTGGCCGACCTGTCCGCCGCCGACCGGCTGCGCGTGGGCTTCGCCCGCGCCATCGTCACCGCGCCGCGCCTGCTGCTGATCGACGACCCCTTTGCCAGCCTGCCCGCGCTGGAGCGGTCGGAGCTGACCGACGATCTGGCCCGCGTGGCCCGCGCGCTGGGATCCACCATGGTGCTGGCGATGCGCGACGCCGAGGACGCGATGCGGGTGGCCGACCGGGTGGCGGTGCTGAAAAGCGGGGCGTTGGTGGCGGTGGACACCCCCGACGCGCTGCTGGAACGGTCGGACGAGAACGCCGAGGTGCGTTTCTTCCTGCACCGCATCGCCGAACAGCGGGCGGTGCGGCGGCGGGCGGAGCGGTTGGACGGAGCGATCAAGGGCTTTGAGGCGGCGGTGACGCAGGCCTTGGGCGCGGTTGGCCAATCGGCGGGCGCGCTCGACTCCACCGCCCGCACGCTGAAGGGCATTTCCAGCGAAACCGGCGGGCGGGTGATCGAAACCGCCGCGTCGGTTGGCCAGACCGCCGCCAGCGTCGGGGCGATGGAGGCCGCTGCCCAACAAATGGCCAATTCGATGGACGAAATCGGGCAGCATGTCGGCCAATCGGTCGCCATCGCGTCCGCCGCCGTCGCCCAGGCGCAGGACACCGACGACAGCGTGCGCGGCCTGATCGGGGCGGCGCGCAGCATCGTCGGCATGGTCGGCGTCATCAGCGCCATCGCCGCGCGAACCCGCCTGCTGGCGTTGAACGCCACCATCGAATCGGCGCGGGCGGGGGAGGCGGGCAAGGGCTTCGCCGTTGTCGCCAGCGAGGTCAAGCAACTGGCCGAACAGACCGCGCGGGCGACGGAACAGATCGCCGCCCAGGCGGCGGGCATCCAGGCCACCACCGACGGGACCATCCAGGCGATCGCCCGCATCAAGGACACCATCGGCGACATGAACGCCCTGTCCGGTGCGGTGGCGGCGGCGGTGGAGCGGCAGCGCGGATCCGCCGACGACATCGGCCAGCGCATCGCCGAGGTGTCGGCGACGGCGGAGGCGTTGAGCGCGGCCATCGAGCGTTTCGGCAGTGGGGCCGAGCGCACCGACGCCGCCACCAGCCATGTGCTGGACGCCGCCGACGGGTTGGCCGCCTTGACCGAGGGCCTGCGCGCGCGGGTGGACCGCTTTCTGGCCGACATCCGCGACGGCACGGCGGCGGACGGCGATCCGTCCAACCGTCGCGCCGGTTGATGGAGCGGGTGTTTCATCGTGCCAGCCTCCTGGTTTGATTCTTGCTTTCCTCCTGACCGACCGGATCGCCCGGAGGACGGCGGCGGCACGGGTGGCAACACCCGCGCGCCCCTTGTTCCCGGACGGGAAACAGGCGACAGTTTGTCGCGCGGAATGAGGGAGAGCATGATGCCGGACGGCGCTTGGAACGGGGGGCAACCGGGCGACGCGGCGAAACGCTCCAAAGAGGGGGCGGTTCTGTCGGTCGGCTTCATCCTGGCCAACCGCTTCACCCTGACCGCGCTCGCCACCTTTCTCGACGCGCTGCGGCTGGCGGCGGACGACGGCGACGGATCGCGGCAAATCCGCTGCCGCTGGACCATCATGGGATCGGGGGCCGAGCCGGTGCGGTCGAGCTGCGGCGTGTCCATCGGCGCGTGGGAGGCGTTCCAGGATCCGCGCGGCTTCCATTACATCGTCGTCGTCGGCGGGCTGCTCCACCCCGGCCCGCAATTGGACGACGAGACGGTCGCCTATCTGAAGGCCGCCGCCGCCGCCGGGGTGACGCTGGTCGGGGTCTGTACCGGCGGTTTCGCCCTCAGCCGGATCGGCCTGATGAACCGGCGGCGCTGTTGCGTCAGCTGGTACCATTACAGCGATTATGTGGAGGAGTTCCCGGACGTCGAGCCGGTGGCCGATCAGCTTTACGTCGTCGACCGCGACCGCATCACCTGTTCGGGCGGGGCCGGGGTGGCCGATCTGGCCGCGTACCTGATTGAACGGCATCTGGGCCGGGCCTGCGCCCAGAAGACCATGCACATCATGCTGATCGACAAGGCCCGCCCCGCCAACCAGCCCCAGCCCCAGCCGCCGACCCACAACGAGGTGGTGAACGACCGGGTGCGCCGCGCCCTGCTGCTGATGGAACAGCATCTGGCCGATCCGCTGACGGTCGAGGACATCGCCCGCAAGGTCAACATCAGCACCCGCCAGTTCGAACGGCTGTTCCGTTTTTCCACCGGCATGAGTCCGACCGCCTTTTACCGGGTGCTGCGCCTGCGCTATGGGTTGTGGCTGCTGCGCAACTCGACCCGCTCCATCACCGACATCGCGGTGGAGTGCGGCTTTGCCGATTGCGCCCATTTCTCCCGCCAGTTCCGCGAGGGGTTCGGCGTGTCCCCGTCCGCCCTGCGGCGCGGCGGGCCGGAGGTGGAGGGGCTGACCCTGCCCACCGACGGCCCGTCGGCCCTGCTGCGCGCCTTCGATCTGCGCAGCGTGCCGCCGGACCGGCGGATTTACGAGTAGACACGGCGATCACACCGCGACCGTCCAGGAGCGAATCTCGTCCAGGCGTCGTTGCGCCGCCGTTCCGTCGCCGCCCTGGGCCGGGTGGAATCCGGGGGCGAAGAAGCGCAGCCAGGGCCGGGCCTGGCGGGGAAAATAGCCCGATGGCCGGAACAGGAAACGGGCCGCCTCCACCCAGGTCCGGGCGCGCCACAGGCCGCCGACCCGGCGCACGTTGTCCAGCGTCTGCACCATGGTTTCCACCAGCATCAGCAGGCTGATGTAGAGCATCCACAGGGTCCGCCGCAGATAGCCGCCGCCCAAGGTACGGTACACGTCAAAGGCGACGGCGCGGTGTTCGTGCTCCTCCGCCGAATGCCACAGCCACAGGGCGCGCAGGTGCGGGGGTGCCCCGTCCAACCACACCTCGTCCCGCAACAGGGCGTCGCCCTGGGTTGCGGTGAAATGCTCGTACGCGATGACGATGGCCAGCTTGTTCAACACGCTCATCCCACGCCCCTGCCGAATCCGCCAACCGATGACGGGTGCCAGGACGAAGCGCAGCCCCATTGCTTCAAGCCGCCGGTTCAGGCGGACATGGATGCCGGTGTGCGCCGCCTCCTGCCGGATGAAGCGGTCGATGTCGTCGCGCATCGTGGGGTCGGCGATGGCGGGCAGCGCCTCCCGCAGGGTGTCGATGAAGTATTTCTCGCCGGTTGGCAACATCAGGGAGCTGGCGTTGAACATTTGACTGCGCCAAACGTCGCCGCCAAGCCAATTGACGGACAGCGTTTCCAGGGCCGCGTCATCAAGCGTGAAGCGGCGAACCACAAGATCCGACATGGGATTCTCCATTTGTCTGGCGTTTGCCTGGCAATTGTCTGGCCGGTATGGATTTTGATCTGGACGGGGGCAGGATAGCGAGGGATGGTGTGCGGGCAAACTCGCTTTCCCGGACCCGCAGGGCGATGACCGACGACACGGATCAACAGCTTGATTCCATGAGGAAAAAGCCGCGACAGCCGCGCGCGTGGCGCACGGTGGCGACGATTTTCGAGGCGACCGTTCAGATTTTGGCCCGGCACGGCGAAAGCGGCCTGACCACCAACCGGGTGGCGGAACGCGCGGGCGTGTCCATCGGCACGCTGTACCAGTATTTTCCCGGCATGGACGCGATCATCCTGGCGATGATCGACTGGCGTCGTCGGCAGATCGTCGCCGATCTGGAAAAGATGCTGGCGGCGGCGGGCGCGTCCAACGACGATCCGGCGATTCACACCCGGCTGTACATCCGCACGCTGGTGCAGGCGTTCGGCATCCCGGCCCCCGGCACCGCCCCGCTGCTGCGCCGGGCGTGGCTGCTGGATCACACGCCGGAATGCATCGCCATGATGCAGGACACCGTGGCGCTGACCCACGCGGCGTTGACGCAGCGGGCGCACCCGGATTACCCGCCGCCCAGTCCCGCCGATCTGTTCGTCGCCACCCGTGGGGTGATGGGGGCGATCCGCGCGGCGGTGCTGGAAGGCTCCGACCTGCCGGGAACCCAGGCGTTTGAAGACGCGCTGACGACGATCACCTTGGCCCTGACCCGCCGCCCCGCCGGATCGCGACAGGATGACGCAGAGGGCGGGGGAGGAGCGAGGCCGGTTTGAACGTTTCCGACGATGCTGTCGCTTGTGTTCAAATGGAATGGCCTCTCTGTTCTAGCCTGCCCGATCCATTCAGCATTCTACTGACCCCTGCGAAAAGCGCGAGGCAGGCATGTCCAACGACTCGATCCTCTCAATCATCCCGATGCGGTTTCGCATCTTGAGCCTTGGGATCGGGCGTGGCGGAATCATGGATCAATGGGGACCGGCGTCGTCACCGTCGGGTCGGGTGGGTGCGAGCTGGCAATCGCCTGTGATTGGGCCGAAGGGCCTTAGGCCCGGCTGACCATCCCGGCACCGACGCCCGTCCATTCCTGCAATGCACAAGGACTTTTCCCATGGCCGTCAGCGTCTTCGATGTGTTCAAGATCGGCATCGGGCCATCCAGCTCCCACACCGTCGGGCCGATGAAGGCCGCCGCCGCCTTCGTCACCGGGCTGACCGACCGCGCCGACCGGACGGCGGTGGAGCGGGTGACGGCGGAGCTGTACGGCTCGCTCGCCCTGACCGGCGTCGGCCACGCCACCGACAGCGCGGTGCTGCTGGGGCTGCTGGGGGAATGGCCGGACACGGTCGATCCCGAACGCATCCCCGCCCTGGTCGACGGGATCCGGCGCGACCGGCGGCTGGCGCTGGGCGGTGGTCCCGTCATCGCCTTCGCCCCCGACCGGGATTTGCTGCTGCACAAGGGCGAGACGCTGCCCGGCCACCCCAACGGCATGCGGTTGACCGCGCGCGACGCCGCCGGAAACCTCCTCGACACCCGCGTCTATTACTCCGTCGGCGGCGGCTTCGTCGTGACGGAGGAGGAGTTGCACCGCAACGAACCCACGCCGGGCGCGCCCGAGGTTCCCTATGATTTCAACTCCGCCGACGAGATGCTGGCGCTGGCGCGCGACAGCGGGCGCAGCATCGCCGCCCTGGTCCGTGACAACGAACGCGTCACCCGCAGCGATGAGGAGATCGACGAGGGGATGCGCCGCATCTGGGGGGCGATGAAAGGGTGCGTGGCGCGCGGCATCACCCAGGACGGCGTTCTGCCCGGCGGGCTGAAGGTGCGCCGCCGCGCCGCCGCGCTCTACCGCGACGCCTGCGGCAAGGCGGAATCGGCGCTGCGCGACCCGATGGCGGTGATGGACTGGATCAGCGTCTACGCCATCGCGGTGAACGAGGAGAACGCCGCCGGGGGGCGGGTGGTGACGGCCCCCACCAACGGGGCGGCGGGCATCGTTCCGGCGGTGCTGCATTACTACGACCGCTTTTGCCACAACGCCAGCGAGCGCGGGATCTTCGATTTCCTGCTGACCGCCACCGCCATCGCCACGCTCTACAAGAAAAACGCCTCGATCTCCGGGGCGGAGGTCGGGTGCCAGGGCGAGGTCGGGGTGGCCTGTTCGATGGCGGCGGGCGGGCTGGCCGCCGCGCTGGGCGGAACCCCGGCGCAGATCGAGAACGCCGCCGAAATCGGCATGGAACACAATCTGGGCCTGACCTGCGACCCCATCGGCGGGCTGGTGCAGATCCCCTGCATCGAACGCAACGCGATTGGCGCGGTCAAGGCGATCAACGCCGCCCGTCTGGCCCTGAACAGCGACGGCCTGCACCATGTCTCGCTCGACAAGGTGATCCGCACCATGCGGGAAACCGGGGCCGACATGCAGACGAAATACAAGGAAACGTCGCTTGGCGGCCTGGCCGTCAACGTCGTCGAGTGCTGATCCGTTCACCCCGGCGGGACAGGGACGCGCCATGCCGACCCTTCGCCCGCCGGTCCACGCCAAATGCGACGGTCTGTCGCAATCCTGCGGTGATCTGTCGCGGGTTGGCAGGTTTCCTTGACGATCCGGTGACATCCTTTTTCCATCGACAGTGAGAAGCGAGCCGCCATGCCGTCGCCCGCCGAAACCCTTCTCAAGCCCTTGACGATCAAGCATCTGACCCTGCGCAACCGGGTCATGAGCACCAGCCACGCGCCGGGCTATGGATCGGAGGGCAAGCCCAAGGAACGCTACCAGCTCTACCACGAGGAAAAGGCCAAGGGGGGCATCGCGCTGACCATGTTCGGCGGCTCCTCCTCCGTCGCGGTGGACAGCCCGGCGGCCCCGTGGAACCAGATCTCCGTCGCCGACGACAGCGTCATTCCCTTCCTGCGCGAGTTCTCCGACCGGGTGCACCGGCACGGCGCGGCGCTGATGATCCAATTGACCCATATGGGGCGGCGCACGCGCTGGGACACCGAGCATTGGCTGCCCACCGTGTCGGCCTCGGCCCGGCGGGAACCGGCGCACCGCAACACGCCCAAGGAGATGGAGGACTGGGATTTCACCCGGATCATCGCCAGCTTCGCGGCGGCGGCCCGCCGCTGCAAGGAAGGCGGGCTGGATGGGTTCGAACTGTCCGCCGCCCACGGCCATCTGATTGACCAATTTTGGAGTCCCTCGGTCAACCGCCGCACCGACAAATACGGCGGCAGCCTGGAAAACCGCATGCGCTTCGGCATCGAGGTGTTCGAGGCGATCCGGGCGGAGGTCGGCGACGACTACATCGTCGGCATCCGCATGTCGGGCGACGAGCTGATCGACGATGGGCTGACCAACGAGGATTGCGTCACCATTGCCCGCACCTACGCCGAACGCGGGCTGATCGATTTCGTCAATGTGCTGGGCGGGCAGGCGCGCGATCACATGGCGCACGCGATTTCGCTGCCCAACATGTCCTTTCCCGTCGCGCCCTTCCTGCATCTGCCCAGCAGCATCAAGCGCGAGGTCGGCATCCCGGTGTTCCACGCCCAGCGCGTGACCGATCTGGCCACCGCCGCCCGCGCGGTGGAGGAAGGCCATGTCGATATGGTCGCGATGACCCGCGCCCACATCGCCGACCCGCATCTGATGCGCAAGCTGGCCGAAGGCCGTTTGGACGATGTGCGGCAATGCGTGGGGGCTGGTTATTGCATCGACCGGATTTACGTGGGCGGTGACGCCCTGTGCATCCAGAACGCGGCGACCGGGCGCGAAGCGACCATGCCGCACGTCATCGCCAAGGCCCCGGCCCGCCGCCGCGTGGTGGTGGTGGGGGCGGGACCGGCCGGGCTGGAGGCCGCGCGGGTCTGCGCCGAACGCGGCCATTCGGTGCTGCTGCTGGAACGCGCCCCGGCCTCGGGCGGGCAAATCTCCGTCGCCGCCAAGGCCACCTGGCGGGAGGCGCTGACCGGAATCACCCGCTGGCTGACCCAGCAGGCGGTCAGGCTGGGCGTTGAAATCCGCTATGGGGTGGAGGCCACCGCCGCGCTGGTGCAGGCCGAACAGCCCGACGTTGTGATCGTGGCGACCGGTGGCCGTCCCGACCGGGGCGACTTCCCCGGCGCGGACCTGGCCGTCACCACTTGGGACGTGCTGACCGGGGTGGTGGAGCCGACCGGCAGCGTTCTGATGTATGACGGGACCGGACAGCATCACGGCGCCTCCTGCGCCGAGTTCATGGCCACGCGCGGCGCGCTGGTGGAAATCGCCACCCCCGACCGCATGGTCGCGGAGGAGGTCGGGACCACCAACCAGCCGATCCATCTGCGCGAGCTGTACCGGCTGGGCGTGATGATGACGACGAATCACACGCTGGTGGAGGTCTACCCGGAGGGCAACCGCCGCGTCGCCGTCCTGCGCAACGACTACACCCACGAAGAGGAAGAACGGCTGGTCGATCAGATCGTTGTGGAGCTGGGAACCCAGCCCAACGACGGCCTGTATCTCGACCTGAAGGAGCAGGCGGCCAACCGGGGCCAAACCGATCTGGACCGGCTGTTGAGCGGGCAACCGCAACCGGTTCCGACCTCCGGCTACGCCCTGTTCCGCATCGGCGACGCGGTGGCCGGGCGCAACATCCACGCCGCCATCTACGACGCCGCGCGTCTGTGCAAGGATCTGTGAGATGATCGCCGCCGCGCTCTCCACGGTCACGCTGACGGTCCTGCTGGTCGGGCTGGGGCTGGCCCTGGTGCAGGCGCGGCGTTGGCGCGCCGGGCGGTCGGCCAAGGTCGGTGTGTGGGCCGGTCTTGCCGCCCTGCCCGCACGCTATCTCGTCGATGTGCACGAGGTGGTCGGGCGCACGCCGTTCAACGCGCGGTTCCACGCGCTGACGGCGGGCGGTTTTCTGGCGTCGCTGGCCTTGTCGGTCGCGCTGGCGTTGCCGCCGCTGCGCCATCCACTGCTGTGGGGGCTGTTGGCGCTGACGTTGGCGGTGATGCTGGCGGGCGGGATGATGGTCGGCTACCGCCGCCGCGTGCTGCGCCCGGCGGAGCTGTCGGGCGGGCGCTTCAGCCGTCTGCCGTTGGCGTTGACCGGCTTTTCCGCCGCCTTCCTGCTGGTGGCGCTGGACCAGAGCGCGGGCGGGATCCTGCCGGTGTGGCTGGTGTTGACGCTGGTCGCGGTCGGTGGCTGGGGCTTGGCCGAACTGGTGTTCGGCGTCTGGAACGGGCCGCTGAAGCACGCCGTCCATGGCGCGCTGCATCTGGCCTTTCACCCGCGCCCCGCGCGGTTCCACGATGGGGCCGGGCGCGACACCGGCTTGCGCCCGCTGGATCTGGCGCAGGCGGACGCGCCGCTGGGGGCGGGGCAGGCGGTGGATTTCGCCTGGAACCGTTTGCTGGGCTTTGACGCCTGCGTGCAGTGCGGCCGCTGCGAAAGCGCCTGTCCGGCCTACGCCGCCGGGTTGCCGTTGAACCCGAAAAAGCTGGTGCAGGATCTGGTCCTGTCGCTTGATGATGGGTCGGATGATCGCGCCTACGCCGGGCATGGTCATCCGGGTCGGCCTGTCGGCGCGGCGGTGACGGGGCCGACGCGCCCGCTGGTCGGGGCCGACGCCCTGATCCACCCGGACACGCTGTGGGCCTGCACCACCTGCCGGGCCTGCGTGCAGGAATGCCCGATGATGATCGAGCATGTCGACGCGGTCGTCGATCTGCGCCGCTTTCAAACGCTGGAACGCGGGGCGACCCCGGTGAAGGCGGCGGGCGTGCTGGAGGAACTGCGCGCCACCGACACCCCCAGCGGGCGGGCGTTGGACCGGCGGTTGGATTGGGCGGTCGATCTGCGTCTGCCGGTGCTGGCGGCGGGGGAAACCTGCGACACGCTGCTGTGGCTGGGCGACGGCGCGTTCGATCTGCGCAACCAGCGCAGCTTGCGCGCCCTGGTGCTGCTGCTGCGCCGGGCCGGGGTGGAGTTCGCCGTGCTGGGCGCGGCGGAGCTGGATTGCGGCGACGTCGCCCGCCGGTTGGGCGACGAGGCGACCTTCCAGGATTTGGCCCGCCGCAACATCCAGACGCTGGAGGCCCGCCGCTTCCGCCGCATCGTCACCGCCGACCCGCACGCCTTCCACTGCCTGCGCAACGAATACCCGGCCTTGGGTGGGCGTTGGACCGTGCAGCACCACAGCGCCGTCCTGTTGGAGCTGTTGACCAGCGGGGCGCTGACGGTGACGCGGCCCCTGGACGGGCCGGTGGCCTACCACGACCCCTGTTACCTGGGCCGCTACAACGGGGAGATCGACGCGCCGCGCGCCGTGCTCGACGCCATCGGCGCGCAGCGGCGGGAGATGGAGCGCTCCGGCCTGCGCTCGCGCTGTTGCGGCGGTGGCGGTGGCGCGCCCCTGACCGACGTGGTGGGTGAACGCCGGATCCCCGACATGCGGATGGACGACGCCCGCGCCACCGGCGCGCCGACCCTGGCGGTGGGCTGTCCCACCTGCACCCTGATGCTGGAGGGGGTGGTGGAGCCGCGCCCGCAGGTCGCCGAACTGGCCGAACTGGTGCTGACCGCGACGGAGCCGACGCCATGACCGCCCGCCGCCGCGACCCCCGCGCCGAACGCGCCGCCCGTGTGGTTCCAACCGGCGGTCCCCGCCTGCGTCTGGCGCTGACCGCGTCGGACAGCGCGGCCCCCGCGTCGGGCCGCCCGCGCCGCGACCCGCGCGCCCGCCGGGCCGACGCGACGGTGCAGACCGCGCCGCGCCTGCGGCTGGATTGGAGCGGCAAGGCGCTGGCGGCCCCCGCCACCACGTCAGCCGCCGCCGTGTCACCTGCCGTTGCCGGGCGGGGCGTGCGCGCGGTGGCGGAGCCGGTGTTGCGGGTGATCGACGCCCCGGCCTGTCTGGTGTTTGCGGTGCTCGACCGCGCCGACGGCGCGCTGTCGGCGCTCGACCGGCAGGTGATGGCGGCGGCGCGCCTGTTGGCCGACGCGCTGGACGGCGCGGTGGTGGCGCTGGCCCCCGACGGGCCGGAGGATTGGGGGCCGGAGGATTGGGGCGCGCTGGGGGCCGACCGTGTGCTGCCCATGCCCGCCGCCTGGGCGCAGGAGCACGCGCCGGAGGCCCGCGCCGCCGCCGTTGGGGCCGCGATGGCGCGCTGGTCCCCCGTGCATGTGGTGTTTCCCGAAAGCCAGGACGGCGGCGACGTTGCCCGCCGGGTGGCGGCGGTGGTCGGGGAGCGGTTGTTCGCCGGGGTGGAAAGCCTGTCGGCCCAGTGCGTCGCCCGCCGCGCCGGAGGCGGTTCGCGCGAATTGTCCTGCGCCCCGCCGCGCCTGCTGTCCATCGCCGCCGATGCGGTTGCCCCGCTGGGACCGTTGCGTCACGAGGCCCGCCCGCTCGATCCGGTTGCGGTGGCGTGCGCGCCCCGGCTGGGTGCCGCCCGTCGCTTGCCGGTCGATCCCGACGGGGTGGGGCTGGGCGAGGCCGATTTCATTCTCAGCGCCGGAAACGGCGTCACCGACTGGGCGGCCTTCGCCGATCTGGGCCGGGCGCTGGGCGCGACGCGCGCGGGCAGCCGGGTGGTGTGCGACGCCGGGCATCTGCCGCGCGACCGCCAGGTCGGGGCGTCGGGCATGGTGGTGTCGGCACGCAGCTATCTCGCCTTCGGCATCGCGGGCGCGCCTCAGCATCTTCAAGGCATCGGTGGGGTCGGCCACGTCATCGCCATCAACACCGATCTGCACGCGGCGATGATCAAGCGCGCCGATCTGGCGATCATCGCCGACGCGCAAGCGGTCATGCCCGCCCTGATCCGCCTGATGAGGGAGCGCACGCATGGTTGACGTCGCCGTCCTGCTCTCGGTCGGTCGGCACCCGGTGTCCGGGCGGGCGCGCCGTGCGCCCACCGACGCGCGGGCGCTGGAACTGGCCCTGTCGCTGCCGCCGGGCCGCCGCACCGCGCTGCACGCCGGATCGCCGGACAGCCCGGCCCTGCGCGACTATCTCGGCATGGGGTTGGCGGAATTGACGGTGCTGGCGATGGCGGAGGGGCGGGATCCCACCGACGCGCTGCTCGCCCGTCTGCGCGCCCTGTCCCCGGCTCCCTCCATCCTGCTGACCGGCAACCGGGCCGAAGGCGGGGAGGACAGCGGGATGTTGCCCTACAGCCTTGCCCACGCGCTGGGCTGGGCCATCGTGCCCGACGTGGTCGCCTTGACGCTGAACGACGATGGGTCGGCGGAGCTGGTGCAGGCCCTGGCCCGTGGGCAGCGCCGCGCGCTGCGCGTCGCCATGCCCTTCGTCGTCACCATCCACCCGGCCGCTCCGGCCCCGCGCCCGTCGGCCTTCGGCCCGGCGCGGCGCGGGCGGATCACGGTGGAGGCGGTGGACGCGCCGGAGGACACGGCCTTGGCCGCCTGCGCCGTGCGCCCCTGGCGCGACCGGCCCAAACGTTTGACGGTGGGCGCGCCGGGCGGCGGGTCGGGCGGGGCGCTCGACCGGTTGCGCGCCGCCACCGAAGCCAAAGCGGGGCAGGGCCGCCTGCTGGTCGGGCCGACGCCCGACGAGGCCGCCCGCGCCATTTACGACTGTCTCCAGGAACAGGGAATGCTGCCGCGATGACGATCGACGACCGACCAGCCCAGGCCCCCGTCTTCGCCGCTGAGAGTGGGGCCGACACCACCGGGACGGGATGGCCCGGACACACACACCGCAACGCAGGACGGAGGGCGGAATGACCATGACGATGCGCTTGGACGACCCTCCCGCCGTGGCGAAAACGGCAGCCCCACCGACGACCGGCAAGACCCATGCGGAGGCCGAGGTCCGGCTCCAGGTCCGCAACCTTTACAAAATCTTCTCCGCCGATCCCAAACCCGCCCTGGCGATGCTGAACGCCGGGGCCAGCAAGGCGGAGGTTCTGGACAAGCTGAACGTCAATGTCGGCGTCATGAACGCCAGCTTCGACGTGCGCGCCGGGGAAATCTTCGTCATCATGGGCCTGTCGGGGTCCGGCAAATCGACGATGATCCGCCTGTTGAACCGGCTGATCGAACCCAGCAGCGGCGAAATCCTGCTCGACGGGCGCAACCTGACCCAATTATCCCGGCGGGAACTGGTGGAGGTGCTGCGCCGCGACATGTCGATGGTGTTCCAGTCCTTTGCCCTGCTGCCCCATCTGACCGCGCTGGACAACGCCGCCTTCGGCCTGGAGATCGCCGGGGTGGACAAGACCGCGCGGCGCGACGCGGCGATGGTGGCCTTGCAGCAGGTGGGGTTGGGGGCCTACGCCCACCGTTACCCGCGCGAAATGTCGGGCGGGATGCAACAGCGCGTCGGTCTGGCCCGCGCCCTGGCCAACAACCCGACCATCATGCTGATGGACGAGGCGTTTTCCGCGCTCGACCCGCTGATCCGCACCGAAATGCAGGACGAGCTGTTGCGGCTTCAGCGCGAGCAGAAACGCACCATCATCTTCATTTCCCACGATCTGGACGAGGCGATGCGCATCGGCGACCGCATCGCCATCATGGAAGGCGGGCGGATCGTGCAGGTCGGCACGCCCTATGACATTCTGCGCGCACCCGCCGACGATTACGTCCGCTCCTTCTTCCGCAACGTCGATGTGTCGCGGGTGCTGCGCGCGGGCGACGTTGCCCGGTTCGAGGCGTCGAACACCATCGTGCGGGTGCCGGGCGTGCTGGGACCGGCGTTGCAGCAATTGACCGAAAGCGGCCATTTCTATGGCTATGTCCGCGACAACGAAAACCGCTTTCAGGGCATCGTGTCGCGCGATTCGGTGGCCCACGCCCTGCGCAGCGGCGAGCCGCGCTTTCTCACCGCCTTTTTGCCGGGGATTGAGCCGGTGACGAGCGACCTGCCGGTGCACACGCTGTTGCGGCGGGTGGCGGCGGCCCCCTGCCCGGTGCCGGTGGTGGACGCGAACGGGATCTATCTGGGCGCGATTTCGCCCTCGGTGCTGCTGGAAACTCTGGACAGGGGAGCGTGAGCGATGGACGGCAAGATCGGGATTGGCGTGTGGGCGGAACGTCTCGTCACCTTCATCCTCGACCATTTCCAGCCCAGTTTGGACGCCATCGCCGCCGTGGTCGATGGCTTTGGCGGTGGCATTGACGCCGCGCTGTTGGGAATGCCCGCCTGGGTGTTGGGCGGGGTGATCGCCGCCCTGGCCTTCTGGCGGGTCGGGGTTGGCTTTGGCGTGTTCACGCTGGGGTCGTTGGGGCTGATCTATGGCATGGGCCTGTGGGAGCCGACGGCCAGCACGCTGGGGCTGGTCCTGTCCTCCACCCTGCTCAGTCTGCTGGTCGGGGTGCCGCTGGGCATCTGGATGGCGGGCAACCGCATCGCCGAACAGGTGGGCAAGACGCTGCTGGACTTCATGCAGACCATGCCCGCCTTCGTCTATCTGATCCCGGCGGTGATGTTCTTTGGTCTGGGGCGGGTTCCCGGCATCATCGCCACGGTGATTTTCGCCATGCCGCCCGCCGTCCGCCTGACCATGCTGGGCATCCAGCAGGTGCCGGGCGAACTGGTGGAGGCCGGGCGCGCCTTTGGCTGCCACCCGCACCAACTGCTGTTCAAGGTGCAACTGCCCAACGCCATGCCGTCGATCATGGCCGGGGTCAACCAGACCATGATGATGGCGCTGTCGATGATCGTGGTGGCGTCGATGATCGGCGCGGGCGGGCTGGGCAATGTGGTGCTTCAGGGCATCCAGCGTCTGGACATCGGTTTGGGGTTTGAAAGCGGGTTGTCGGTGGTGCTGCTGGCCATCGTGCTGGACCGCATCACCCAGAGTTTCGGATCGGTCAAGGCTCCGGCGCGGCGCTTTGCCTTTCTCACCCGCCTGCGTCCGGCGGCGGCACGGTAAGGACGCATAGGGGGAACAGGGTCTATCGCGTTTCATAGGGTTCCATCCGGGCGGTCCACCGGCGCGTCATCCGCGCCGGAACGCCGGAGCCTTGCCTTCACACACCATCAGCGGGGGATTGGGATGAACCGGGTCACAGCGTATCTGGGCAGAATCGTTCTGGGCGCGTGTCTGATGACGGGAGGCGTTGCGAGCGGGGGCATCGGCGCGGCCAAGGCGGCGGACGAGTTGGCCCATTGGCCCGCCCCGGCGGCGGCGGCGTTGAAAACACTGGTGACGGCCAACGCGAACAAGGGCGCTTACGCCGTGTTCGACATGGACAACACCCTCTACCGCTACGATTTGGAAGAGTCGCTGCTGCCCTTCCTGGAAATGAAGGGGGTGTTGACGCGGGACAAAATCGACCCGTCGCTGAAGTTGATTCCCTTCAAGGACCTGAACGGTCACAAGGAAAGCCTGAACAGCTATTACTACCGGCTGTGCGAGATCGACGATCAGGTGTGTTACCCCTGGGTCGCCCAGGTGTTCGCCGGCTTCACCCTGCGCGAGCTGAAGGGTTACGTCGATGAGCTGATGGCCTATGGCAAGCCGATCCCGTCGGATTATTACGAGGGCGACAGCGTCAAGGCGATCGAGATCAACGCGCCCAAACCCTACACCGGCCAACTGGAGCTGGTGAACCTGATGCACAAGAACGGCATCGAGGTCTATGTCATGACCGCCGCCAGCGAAGAACTGGTGCGCATGGTCGCCGCCGATCCCAAATACGGCTACAACATCAAGCCGGAAAACATCATCGGCGTGACGATGCTGTTGAAGGACCGCAAGACCGGCGCGCTGACCACCGCCCGGAAGCTGATCGAACAAAAGAAATACGATTGGAACCAGACCATGGATATGGAGCTGGGCACCTATCTGTGGGCACCGTTGACGTGGTTTTCCGGCAAATACGCCGCGATCCTCACCTACATCGACCCATGGAAAAAGCCGATCCTGGTGGCGGGGGACACGCCGACCAGCGACGGCTACATGCTGCTGCACGGCACGGACGTCGAGCATGGCGGCGTGCGGCTGTGGGTGGACCGCAAGGACAAGTACCGCAAGCAAATCCAATCCATGTGGGAAGACGCCGCTGCCCGTCAGAAGGCGTTGGGTCAGCCGGTGACGGCGGATCAAAACTGGGTGGTCGTGAAGGCACAGGAGATTCAGTGACGCTGTTGTTTCGATGAACAAACCCCAAAAATCGAACAGGAAGGCGCAACACGCATGTTGAAGACGATCACCAACACGTTGGCCACGCTGGCCACCGTCGCCACTCTGACCCTGACCGCCACCGGCGCGCTCGCCGCGTCCGACAAGAAGGTCAACATCGGCTGGACCGCCTGGTCGGACGCCGAGGCTGTGACCAAGCTGGCCAAGAAGCTGATCGAAGAACGGCTGGACACCAAGGTCGAACTGACCATGGCCGACATCGGCGTGCAGTATCAGGGCCTTGCCGCCGGGAAGATGGACGCGATGCTGATGTCCTGGCAGCCGCTGACCCACAAACCCTATCTGGACAAGGTGGGCAAGGACATCGTCGATCTCGGCCCGCTCTACACCCGCGCCCGCCTGGGGTGGGCGGTCCCGGACTACATCCCGGCCAGCGAACTGTCCACGCTTGAGGATTTGAAGAAGCCGGAGGTGCAGAAGAAGCTCAGCGACCGCATCCAGGGGATCGATCCGGGGTCGGGGCTGATGCAGGCGTCGGAAAAGGCGCTGAAGACCTATGGGCTGGACAAGTATCAACTGGTGTCGGCCAGCGACTCCGGGATGCTGGCGGCGCTGGATCGCGCGATGAAGCGCAACGAATGGATCGTGGTGACGACTTGGTCTCCGCACTGGATGTTCGCCAGCATGAAGCTGCGTTATCTGGACGATCCCAAGGGCGCGCTGGGCGGGCTGGAAAGCGTCAACGCGCTGGTGCGCAAGGGATTCTACCAGGACAATCCGGCGGTGTTCGAATTCCTGAACCGCATGGTGATTCCGATTGGTGATCTGGAAGCGATCATGCAGGACGCCAAGCAGACCAGCTACGAACAGGCGGTGGACAATTACATCAAGGCCAACAAGACCCGCGTCGATTATTGGGTGACGGGCAAGCTCTGATCGGCTGGAGCAGTGGTCTTGCGGTGGCGGGCCGGGACGGCGGATTCGTTCAAGCGCTATGCCCAAACGGTTCAAGCGGACCGGTCCGCCGCCGTGAGACGCTTTGTGATTGTTGATGGACCAAACGGGCATGAACCAAGCGGGCGTGACACGATGACGAGCGACGGGCTGCCGGACGACACCACCCCCCATCTGACCAGCGAGGCGCTGTTGCAGCGGCTGGCCGATCTGGGACTCGCGGCGGAAACCATCCATCACCCGCCGGTCCACACGGTGGAGGAGGCGATGCCCTTCTGGGCGACGCTCGACGCGCTCCACACCAAGAATTTGCTGCTGAAGGACGCCAAGGATCAATTGTGGCTGATCGCCGCGCCGACCGACCGGGTGATCGACCTGAAAAGCCTGCCCGCGCGCATCGGATCGAAACGCGTGTCCTTCGCCAAGGAAGAGCTGCTGTTTGCCACGCTGGGGGTGCGGCAGGGGGCGGTCAGCCCCTTTGCCCTGGTGAACGACCGCGCCAAGCGGGTGCGGTTGGTGCTGGACGCCGCCCTGATGGCGGCCCCGCGCGTGGCCTTTCACCCGCTGGCCAACACGGCCACCACCGCCGTGACAACGGATGGTCTGCGCGCCTTTCTGGGCAGCCTGGGGGTGGAGCCGCACATCGTGGCGCTGGACGCCGCCCTGGTGGAGACCGCATCCTGATCAACGCATAAAGATCACTCGCCGACCAAACACCACACAGACGTCGGCCCCACGCCGCAGCGTCTGACAATAACCGGACAGAGGAGCAACAGGGGCATGACGACGATGACGGCAAAAGCGACGGGTTGCGCGTTGGGGGTTCTGGCGGCGGCCTGTGTGACGATCGGAACGATGGGGGCCGCGCTGGCCGCCGATCCGGCCTCGTGCAAGGCGGTGCGCTTCGGTGATGTGGGCTGGACCGACATCGCCGCCACCACCGCGCTGGCCTCCGTCACCCTGGAAGGGCTTGGGTACAAGGCGACGACGAACATCTCCTCGGTTCCCGTCGTCTATCTGGGTCTGAAGACCAAGTCGCTTGACGTCTTCCTCGGCAACTGGATGCCGACGATGGAAAGCTTCATCAAGCCGGTGCTGGACGACGGCTCGGTCGAGGTGACGCGGGTCAATCTGGAAGGGGCGAAATACACGCTGGCCGTGCCGAAATACGCCGCCGACGCCGGGCTGAAGAGCTTCAAGGATCTGGCGAAGTTCAAGGACAAGCTGGACGGCAAGATCTATGGCATCGAGGCCGGGAACGACGGCAACCTCATCATCGACAAGATGCTGAAGGCCGACGCCTTCGGTCTGAAGGACTTCAAGATGGTGGAGTCCAGCGAGGCCGGGATGCTGGGCGAGGTCAAGCGCGCCATCCGGGCGAAAAAGTTCATCGCCTTCCTGGGCTGGGCACCCCACCCGATGAACAAATCCTTTGAGATCACCTATCTGGCCGACGGCGACGATTGGTTCGGCCCGGATTTCGGCGGGGCGACGGTCAGCACCAACGTGCGCAAGGGCTACGCCACCGAATGCCCGAACGTCGGGAAATTCCTGTCCAATCTGGTCTTCACCGTGGACATGGAAAACGCGGTCATGGACGGCATCATGAACGCCAACAAGAAGCCCGAAGCCGCCGCCACCGAATGGCTGAAGAAGAACCCGGCCACCCTGAAAGCCTGGTTGCAGGGCGTCACCACCATCGACGGCAAGGATGGCTTGGCCGCCGTGCAAGCCAAGCTGGGCATCGGCAAGTCGTAACCCTTTTTGCACGGATCCAACACGCTGCGGCCCGCCTCCCCTTGGGGGCGGGCCGTTGTGTTTGGAGAGGCCATCAGCCCTACCGAGCGGGTCGCCCAACGGCTGCGAGGCGTGTCAATGCGCCTCATGGTCCAGGCACAGGACCAGACGGCCCACACCCGGACGAGCGGGTGGGGAGCGGTGGACGAGGCCGCGCCCCCGGTTGCCAGGCCAGGATTCACCCTTCAGCACGCCGACATCCCCGGCGTTCATCCGCCGCAGCCGCCGGGCGTCGGGCAGGACGGCGGCGTTGTTGCCGGTGCCCAAGCCGTCGCGCCGCACCGCGTCGTCGGGGACCCATTGGGTTCCCGGACCACGATAGGTGCAGAGCAGCCGGACGCCGACGTAATCGACGTGCAGAAACTTGCAGCCGTTGCCGGTCACGCGCTCCAGACGCAGCGACACCGACGGGCAGCCGACCAGATCGGCGTAGATGCGGACCAGCGCGGCGATGTCGGGCACCAGCGGCCCGGCGGCGGCGGCGCCGGTGTGCACACGGTCGGGCGTGGTGGTCAGGCGCAGGTTGCTCCACCCCTCCCCCGGCCAGTCCGTGAGCGTGTCGGCCAGATCGGCGGGCAGGCCGCGCCGCCACAGCGCCATCGTCACCCCCGGTTCCCGGATCGCCGCCAGCCCCTCGGCACGCTCGCACAGGGCGAGGTAGGGGCGGGACGTGGCGTGGCGTTGATGGGTGAACGCCGGTCCATCGGCTGGGGCGGCGGCGGGCGTGGCCATGGGGGGAGCCTCGGTTGGATGGTGATGGATATGTAATGATATAACGTAACTTGAAACGCAAGAGGCCGTCTTTTTCCCGGCGGGTCGACACTTTGTGTTCCAATGTCAACCGGCCCCGCCGCACCCCGTGCCATGCTGTTGTCAGGATGCGACAGGGAGGACGCCGGAGATGGCGGTTTACTGGCGGGATTTGGGGCGGCAGCGCCATCGCTTCGACGATCTGAAAACGGTGATGGCTTGCGCCTCGCCGCGCCGGTCGGGGGACGAGTTGGCGGGCATCGCCGCCGACAGCGACGAACGGCGGGTGGCCGCCCGCATGGTGCTGGCCGATCTGCCGCTGAAAGCCTTCCTCACCGAAACCCTGATTCCCTATGAAACCGACGAGGTGACGCGGCTGATCGTGGACAGTCACGACGCCAACGCCTTCCGCCCGGTGGCGCACATGACCGTCGGCCAGTTCCGCGACTGGTTGCTGTCCTATGAGGCCGACACCGTTGCGCTGACCGCGCTCGCCCCCGGCCTGACGCCGGAGATGGTGGCGGCGGTGTCCAAGCTGATGCGGAACATTGATCTGGTGGCGGTGGCGGCCAAATGCTGCGTCGTCACCAGGTTCCGCACCACGGTGGGGCTGCCGGGCCGCCTGTCCAGCCGCCTGCAACCCAACCACCCGACCGATGACCCCGCCGGGATCGCCGCCTCCACCCTGGACGGGCTGCTGTATGGGGTGGGCGACGCGGTGATCGGCATCAACCCGGCCACCGACAACGTCCCCGCCTGCATCACGTTGCTGGAGATGCTGGACGCGGTGCGCACGCGCTTTGACATTCCGGTGCAATCCTGCGTGCTCGCCCACGTCACCACCTCGATCCAGGCGATTGAGCGCGGCGCGCCGCTGGATCTGGTGTTCCAATCCATCGCCGGGACGGAAAAGGCCAACCGGGGCTTTGGGGTCAGCCTGTCGCTGCTGGCCGAGGCGCAGGAGGCGGCGAAGTCACTGAAGCGCGGGACCATCGGCGACAACGTGATGTATTTCGAAACCGGGCAGGGGGCCGCCCTGTCGGCGGACGCGCATTTCGGCGTCGATCAGCAGACGGTGGAAACCCGCGCCTACGCCGTCGCTCGCGCCTTCGACCCGTTCCTGGTCAACACCGTCGTCGGTTTCATCGGGCCGGAATATCTCTACGACGCCAAGCAGATCACGCGGGCCGGGCTGGAGGATCATTTCTGCGCCAAGCTGATGGGCGTGCCGATGGGCTGCGACGTCTGTTACACCAACCACGCCGAAGCCGATCAGGACGACATGGATGTTCTGATGACCATGCTGGCGACGGCGGGCGTCAACTTCATCATCGCCGTGCCGGGGGCCGACGATGTGATGCTGAACTACCAAAGCCTTTCCTATCACGACGTGCTCGGCCTGCGGCACCTGCTGAAACGCCCGCCCGCGCCGGAGTTCGAAGCGTGGCTGGACAAGGCCGGATGGCTGGATCCGCAACGGCGCTTGCCGCCCTGGCCCGATCAAAGCCCGGTCGTCCAGGCCCTGTTGGGGAGTGCGGCGGCATGAACGACCACACCCCGATCAACAACGGTGCGATCAACAAAGACCAGTCCAACGACACCCAGGGCAACGATACCAAAAGCAACGATCCATGGGCGCGCTTCCGCAGCAGCACCCGCGCCCGCATCGGGCTGGGCCGCGCGGGCGATGGGCTGCCGACCACGGCGTTGCTGGACTTCCAACTGGCCCACGCCCGCGCCCGTGACGCGGTGCACAGCGCGGTCGATTTCGATCGGCTGGCGACCGATCTGTCGCCGCTGCCAACCCTGCGCGTGCACAGCGCCGCGCCCGACCGTCCGACCTATCTGCGCCGCCCCGACCTGGGCCGCAAGCTGGACGCGGCCAGCGCGCAACGGCTGTCCGCTGATCCGGTGGCCGGGGGCTGGGACATCCTGTTCGTCATCGCCGATGGCCTGTCGGCGGCGGCGGTGCAGGTGAACGCCGCGCCGCTGATCCACGCCTGCCATGACCGGTTGTCGGGCTGGCGCATCGGCCCGGTGGTGCTGGCCGAACAGGCGCGCGTCGCGCTGGGCGACGATGTGGCCACCCGGCTGGGCGCGCGGCTGGTGGCGCTGCTGGTCGGGGAACGCCCCGGCCTGTCGGCGGCGGAATCGCTGGGGGTCTATCTGACCTGGGACGCCAAGCCGGGGCGCGCCGATTCCGAACGCAACTGCATTTCCAACATTCACGCCGACGGCCTGTCCATCGGGGCGGCGGCGGACAAGCTGTGCTGGCTCGCCACCGAGGCGGCGCGGCTGAAATTGACGGGGGTCGGCCTGAAGGAAGACGCCCCGTCCTTGCCGGGTCCGGGCAACGACGACAAGAACACGCAACCGGGCCTGATCGAAAACGCATGAGCAACCGCCTTTTGAACAGGGGCAGGAGGGTCTTTCATGTCTGGGAACACGCAGCCTGAATTGAGCAAAAGCCTGACCGGGCTTCATCTGTGGGGGATCGCGGTCGGTCTGGTGATCTCGGGTGAGTATTTCGGCTGGAGTTACGGTTGGGCGGCGGCGGGGACCTTGGGTTTCCTCGTCACCACCATCCTGATCGCGGCGATGTACACCACCTTCATTTTCAGCTTCACCGAGCTGACGACCGCCATTCCCCACGCCGGGGGGCCGTTCGCCTACAGCTACCGCGCCTTTGGGCCGACCGGCGGTTTCATCGCCGGTTTCGCCACGCTGATCGAGTTCGTGTTCGCCCCGCCCGCCATCGCGCTGGCCATCGGGGCCTATCTGAACGTGCAATATCCGGCGCTTGATCCAAAGGTGGCGGCGGTCGGGGCCTACATCATCTTCATGGGGTTGAACATCGCGGGCGTGTCCATCGCCGCGACGTTTGAACTGTTCGTCACCGTGCTGGCGATCATCGAATTGCTGGTGTTCATGGGCGTGGTGACGCCGGGCTTCTCGTGGGCCAACTTCACGGCGAACGGCTGGTCGGGGGAAAACAGCTTCTCCATCGGCAGCATCGGCGGCATCCTGGCGGCGATCCCGTTTGCCATCTGGTTCTTCCTGGCGATCGAAGGGGCGGCGATGGCGGCGGAGGAAACCAAGGATCCCAGCCGCACCGTGCCGCGCGCCTACATCTGCGGCATCCTGACCCTGGTCTTCCTGGCCTTCGGGACCATGATTTTCGCCGGTGGCGTCGGCGACTGGAAGGCGCTGTCGAACATCAACGACCCGCTGCCCCAGGCGATGAAGGCGGTGGTCGGTGAATCGAGCGGCTGGCTGCACATGCTGGTGTGGATCGGTCTGTTCGGTCTGGTCGCGTCGTTCCACGGCATCATCATGGGTTATTCGCGCCAGATCTTCGCCCTGTCGCGCGCCGGGTTCCTGCCGCCGGTGTTCGCCACCGTCCACCCGACCCGCAAGACCCCGCATTGGGCCATCCTGGCCGGAGGCGTGGTGGGCATCGCCGCCATCTTCTCCGACGAGCTGGTGCAGATCGGCGGGCAGCCGCTGACCGCCAACATCGTCACCATGTCGGTGTTCGGGGCCATCGTGATGTACATCATGAGCATGGCCGCCCTGTTCAAGCTGCGCGCCAGCGAACCCAACCTGGCCCGCCCGTTCCGCGCCCCCTTCTACCCGGTGTTTCCGGCCATCTCGCTGGCCTTGGCGGTGCTGGCGTTGGGGACGATGATTTACTTCAATTTCCTGGTGTTCGGCCTGTTCGTGGCGCTGTTCGCGCTGGGCTATCTGTTCTACCGCTTCTTCGCCGATCTGAAGCAGGACGGCGACCCGCTGTTGAACGTTGCCCTGGCCGAAGCGCGGTCGATGACCGACTGATCGGTCGGCTGGCCGGTTGACGGAGCCTGACGCCTGTTCCATCCCGCAAGCCGCCTGACACGCGGCGAGGCGTCACGCCGAAGGCCGCCGTCGTTCCCCGACGGCGGCCTTTGCCGTTGGCGCGATCCTTCGTTATAGAAACATCAGACTATCGTTCAATTGAGTGTGCGAACGATTTTTGCGACGCTGAGGCCCTCATCCGGCACGGCGTTTGCTGCGGTGCGGCAAACCGGCTGTGGAAGGCTCTGTCATGACGACTCACGGCACGAATTCTAGGCAGACCGCCACCGCGCGCCCAACGGATGGGCAGACGCGGCACAACATCCTCGCCGCCGCCGCCTCGGGCGTGGCCCCCTTCATCGCCCGGCAGGGCGGGCGGCCCGACCGTGTGTTTCACCGCGTCGGGGTGGAGGAACGCGCGCTCGACGAACCGACCCTGGCGCTCGACCTCACCGCCTATGTGGCGATGATGGAGGTCGCCGCGCAGGACACCGGCAACGACAATTTCGGCCTGCTGTTCGGCCGCCAGTTCCAACCGGAAATGCTGGGGCTGATCGGGCGCATCGCCCTGTCGGCCCCGACGCTGGGATCGTCGTTGGAGCATCTGGCCCGGCTGTTTCCCTTTCACCAGCAGGCCACCGAAACCCGCTTTGTGCGCGACCACGGTCTGTTGCGGCTGGAATACCGCATCCTCGACGGCCGCATCGTCGAGCGGCGGCAGGACGCCGAATTGACGATGGGCATGTTCGCCAACGTCGTGCGCGCCTGCCTTGGCCCGTCCTGGATGCCGGAGGAGGTCCATTTTGAACACCCCAAGCCGGAGCAGTGGCGTCAGCACGAAGCCCTGTTCGACGCGCCCGCCCATTTCGGCCAGCGCACCAACGCCCTGATCCTGCGCGACCGCGACCTGGACCGGCGGATGCCCGGCGGCGACATGGCGCGCCTGACCGCCCTGTGCGGCACGTTGGTGGGCATCGCCCACGACACCGGCGAACCGGCCTTGCTCGACCGTGTGGCGGCGGAGATCCGCGCGCGGTTGCCCGATGGCTATCCCTATGTCGAGGACATCGCCGACCGGCTGGGCGTGGCCCGCTGGACCCTGCAACGCCGCCTCGCCGACGAGGGGCTGAGCTTCTCCGATCTGGTTGAGCGGGTGCGGCGCGATCTGGCGGCGGTCTACATCCGCCAACGCCATGTCCCCATCGCCGACATCGGCGCGTTGCTGGGCTATTCGGAAGTCAGCGCCTTCAGCCGCGCGTTCCGCCGCTGGTTCGGCGTGTCACCGCTGCGGATGCGGGCGCAGTAGGGTGGGAAGGGCGATCAGGGGCGGGATCAGACTCCGGTTCCACAAATCACGTCAACATCTGACCCGTCTCATGTTGCAACCCACCGTCAACACGATGCCTCTAACCAGCATGCATAGTGGCGAAGACCGCTAGCCACCCGTGAATGCGCGTCACGAGTGGCAAGCGGAACGGGCCACCAACCCACCGGGCTTAGCGCAACCGGGAGGCTGAAAACCAGGTATCATGTTTAGCGCCGCTGATGCTGCGGGCAGAGCCGTTATCTTGTGAACAATAAAGCTCGACATAGTCCGTCGTGCCATTCATCTGCACGATATCGTTGACTTGTACGGGGTAATTACTGGTCCGCGCCGGAGCGACAAAATTCCAGGATTGCGCTGAGCCATTTTTATAAATGGAGGCTCCAATATTTACTCCACTGCCTGTGTTTACGATATTAACCTGAGCCGCTATGATGAAATAGCCGCCCACTGTTGGTTTGAAGCGGTAAGTCGTGGTGTCGAAGGCACCGCCGACGTTGAAGTCGGCGGTCGTCAAATTGACCCGCGTGGCGGTCGAATTCGGGACGCCGGTCTGGTCGACGCCGTTCAGGGTGATTCGGCAGAAAACCTCATTCGCCAGAGAGGAGGTCGTCAGGTCGGACAGCGCGCGTTCGTCGCTGATCGCCGCGTTGGTGATGAACGACAGGGTGTTCAGGAGATGAACGCGGGCCACCGGCAGTTTGCCTGCGGGAAGGGCCGGTGGCGTGACACCGCCATCCGTGCCGACGACGATGCTGGCCACCCCGGTCGCGCGGTCCACGACCACACGGTCCACCCGTTGGCTGGGTGTCGCGGTAAAAGGACCCACCGTCTGCGGGTTGACTTCGGTCAGCGTGGTGCCGTTGAGCAGATACCCGGCATCGACGATGATGGTCATGTTGGGTGTGGTCTGCGCATGCGGCGCAAAAGGCCCGACGACGCGCTGAGCGACCGCCCAGTTGGTGGTGCTCTGCGGCAGGTCCGATGGGTTGAATGTCTGAACGGGCATCGTCGACTCCAGTTGCTTTTCGCGCGATCCGAATGTTTTTAATCGGACAGCACAATTTATAAGGAGTGAATGTTTCGTCGCCAAAACAATAAAAACACTCACATGAAATTTTCTCTCTTGAAATTAACGCATACACCGCTTCTACTACCTAAAAATGATTTTTTCTGAACGGTGTGAGCGATCGCTGAAGAATCTTCCAAACCTTCGGCAGAGGTTCTTAGAGCTTAGGGCTACCAAAAATGCTCAGAACCAATGGATGACACTGTTGCTCAGCAGGGATTCGATCTGGCACTGCGAGCAGCGTCGTTTTCTTGTTATGCTTTTTGGAGTTTTGTTATAAAATATGATTTTATAATATTCACAAGAATGTTTTTGAGAAATTCTCAAAATCATTTCCTGAAGAGATTCCAGATCAAAATCTTTGCATTCATAATTTTTTGCCGTAGTCATGCTATGATTGCTTAATGGAAATTTGGCATGAGGAACATGTTCTTCCGGTTGGAAGTGACAATTTTCGCGCCATGAGTTTTCATGGGATGCATGCAAACAATCCAGACAGTCTGGGGCAGATTGGCAAATTGGTGAATAATCTGAAGCTCGACTGGTTGCAGTTTGAAGAGCTTATGATCGACTGTGTGTTTCCTTTGGTATTCGAAAAGCTCAAGACAGATATTAATGAACAGTTGCGGCGATATGATTTGGATCGGCACGATCAATTGATGCTGGAAAAGGATGATTTTGAAATCATACAAGATGAACTTGTGACAAGGCGGAATAAGCATATTTTAGCACCTCATATCGATAATCTGCGCGGTGCGCTAACAATTCTATATTATATGCCGCCAGACAGCGACCATATGCATCTTGGAACTTTATTCTATAAACAGGTTGGCTCCGGTCGTCCTCTGCTGCCAAAAGATATGCCGGTGCCTTTCTACGCTCAGTATGCGTCCTCTTTCGACATCACATGCGTAGAAGCCAAGCGGGTGCCCTTTGCCCCCAACACGCTCATCGCCTTTGTCAACAGCATCGACGCTTGGCATGGCCAACATTTGGACGAACTGTATGACCGCAGAGGGTATCAATCCTTCTTCGGGGTCCGTGAGGCTCTGCTGGACCGAATTTTCGATGCGAAATCCGTCCGCTCCCTGACCTGCGGGGGTGCGGCTGACGCAACCTGACAACCCAAACCGGGCATTGGCGCCATCACAAATTCCTGTTCGACACTCCCCTCATTTCGGCCAGCGCACCACCGTCCTGCTTCCGCGCGACAGCGATCTCGCTGCGGGAGATCCGCACGCGCTTGCTTGAAGACGGGCCTATCGATGATATCGGCGACCGGCTGGGTCTCGCGCACTGGACCCTACAGCGGTCGCTTGGCCGAAGAGGGTTTGAGCTTTTCCGATCTGGTGGAGCGGGTGCGGCGCGATCTGGAGGCGGTCGCCGCTTGACCTTGCCCATAACTATGCGCATTCTCTATGTGTATAAACATGGAGAAATGGGATGCCGGACACGCGCCTTTCCTTTGACGCCTCCGCCCCGAAGCGGGCGACCAACGTCAGCCTCAACAGCGATCTGTTGGAGCAAGCCAAAGCCCTTGGCATCAATGTGTCGCGGGCCTGCGAGCGCGGGTTGGCGGCGCAGATCGCTGAACTGCGCGAAAAGCGCTGGTTGGACGAAAACCGCGCGGCCCTTGCATCGTCGAACGCCTATGTCGAGGCGCATGGCCTTCCTTTGGCGAAGCACCGGCCCTACTGATGGCCCGTTTTGACATTCACCGTCGTCTGGATGGCCCTGGTTA
This sequence comes from Azospirillum griseum, assembly GCF_003966125.1. Lineage (GTDB taxonomy): Bacteria > Pseudomonadota > Alphaproteobacteria > Azospirillales > Azospirillaceae > Azospirillum > Azospirillum griseum. The sequence goes on along the minus strand of NZ_RXMA01000018.1, from coordinate 20,068 downwards.
TCTGCTTGACCTACAGGCCAACATTTTACGGGATCTCAACACGCGCTTTGTCGCGCCGTTGCTGCCGCCGAATGAAGCGCCACAACCAGCCACTCTGCTCAACCCGGTTTTCATGATTGAAGGAGAACCGCTGGTGATGGTGACGCAATTCGCGGGCGCTGTTCATGTCTCTGAACTTGGCCCTTGCGTCGGGAACCTCCTGTCGGAAGACACCATCATCGTCGCGGCGTTGGATCGGCTGACCGGCCCCTGACCCGCCACTCCGCTCACACAATCGACAGCATCGCCGACACCGGGGCTTGCAGGGAATCGGCGATCGCGCGCAGGCCGCGCGCGGTTTCGTCGCGGGTTCCCGGCATGCACAGGCCGACGCGGACGGCGTGCGGGGCGCTGGTGCGGCCGACGGCGAAGGCGTCGGCGCCGATCACCACCACGCCGCGCCGCCGGGTTTCGGTGGCGAAATCCTCCCGTCGCCAGGGTTCGGGCAGGACCAGCCACAGATGTTGCGCCGCCGGGTGGCCATAGACGGTTTCCGGCGGCAGGATGGAGCGGGCCAGATGCTGGCGGGCCAGATCCTCGGCGCGCTGGGCAGCGACGATGCGGTCGGCGGTCCCCTCCTGAATCCAGCGGCTCGCCACCTCGGCGGTCAGGGAAGGGGCGGAGTATTGCAGGGCGCGGATCGCCGCCTCAACCCGTGGGCGCAGATCCGGCGGGGCGACGACGTAGCCGACGCGCAAGCCCGCCGACACGCTTTTCGACAGGCTGGTGACGTAAAGCGTGATGTCGGGCGCGATGGTCTGGATCGGGCGGGCGTCCGGGACCATGAAGCCGAACACGTCGTCCTCGATGATGATGACGCCGTAACGGCGGGCGATGGCGGCGATCTCCACCCGGCGGTCGGCCCCCATCACCACCCCGGTCGGGTTGTGGATGGTCGGAACCAGATAGAGCGCCTTCGGTCCCAGGCGGCGGCAGGCGCTGTCAAACCCCTCCGGCGTCAGGCCCTGTTCGTCGATGTCCACGGCCTCCAGGTGATAGCCCTGGTTGGCGGCCAGCGTCTTGGTGCCGATGTTGGTCAGGCGTTCCGTCACCACGATGTCGCCGGGGCGGGCGACGGCGGCCAGCGCCACCGCCATGGCGTTCTGCGCCCCGGTGGTCAACAGCACCGACTCCGCCGTGGCGTTGACCCGGTGCTGGCGCTGCAACCACGCCGCCCCGGCCTCGCGGTGGAACGGCAGCCCGGCGTGGGGGCCATAACCGAGAAAGGCGGCGGTCTGGCCGCTCGCCCCGATGGCGGTCAGCGTGTCGGCCAGGGCCTGCCCCGCCAACGCGTGGGCGGGACGGATGGTCGTCATGTTGACGGTGCCGTCGCCCGGTGGCGGGACCGGCGGCGCGCCCGGCGTGAAGTAGGACCCGGTCAACGGGGCGGCTGAAGTTGGCGACGGGAGGGCAGGGCGGGGCGCTTGCACAAAGGTTCCGCGCCCAACCTCCCCACCGATCAGGCCGCGCCGTTCGGCTTCCGCGTAGGCCCGCGTCACCGTGCCAACCGTCACCCCCAAACGAAAGGCGAGGTCGCGATGGGTCGGCAGGCGCGCACCAACCGGCAGGGTCGCGCTGGCGATGTCATCGGCCAGCGCGTCGGCGATGATGCGGTAGAGCGGGCCGTCGCGGCCGGTCAGATCGGGGGTCCAATTTGTCATGGGTACAATGATGGGCTTGTCCCCGCCCTTTGGCAAGGGGCACAGCATTGTCACCATACAGAACAGGGTGCAACACGGACAATCCGCAAGATGACGCGCGCGCGGGGAGCGGATAACCTGTCGCCCCAGCATCCAGCGTGGGGAACAGCGTGGGGAAGCATGCACACCATCGCCGTTGTTGACGACGATCCCATCACCCGCGAAACCCTGAAATCCTATCTGGAAGGCGAAGGCTACCGCGTGGCGCTGGCGCGCGACGGCGACCAGCTTTCGGCGCTGCTGGCGCGCGGGCGGGTCGATCTGCTGCTGCTCGACATCCGTTTGCCCGGCAAGGATGGGCTGATGGTGACGCGGGAGCTGCGGGCCAGTTCCAACATCGGCATCATCCTGATCACCGGGCGGTCGGACCGGATGGACCGCATCATTGGGCTGGAGCTGGGGGCCGACGATTACATCACCAAGCCGTTCGAACCCCGCGAAATCCTGGCCCGCACCCGCAGCCTGCTGCGCCGGGTGGCCCGTCCGGGTCAATCCGCTGCCGCCGCGCCCGCCAGCGGGCGGGTGAAGCGCTTCGACGGCTGGGAAGTGCATCTGGACAAACGCCGCCTGCGTGACCCGGCGGGGGAGGATGTCCGCCTGACCTCGGCGGAATTCGACTTGATGGCAGCCTTTGTCGAAAATCCGGGACGGGTGCTGTCGCGCGATGATCTGCTGGATTTGACCCTGCGCGGCGACAACGTGCCCTATGACCGGTCGATTGACCGGCTGGTGCGCCGCCTGCGCCGGGTGGTCGAACCCGATCCGGCGGATCCCACCCGGATCGTCACCGTGCACGGCATGGGCTATCTGTTTCAGGCGGTGGTGGAATAGTCCGCCCGGTCCAGCCGATACAGCACATGGCGTTTCAGCGGGTGGCCATCGGGCACGCGCGGGTGGTCGAAATCGTCGCGTGGATCGTGGCGCATGCCCAGCCGCTGCATCACCCGGCGCGACCGGCTGTTGTCGGGAACCGTCAGGGCGACGATCTGCCGCAGGCCATGATCCTCAAAGCCATGTCGCAGGGCGAGATTGGCCGCCTCCGTCGCGTAGCCCTGGCCCCAATGGGCGGACGCCAAGCGCCAACCGATTTCGACGGCGGGTGTGAAAGGGGCCTCGAACCCAACCCGCAGCAGCCCGGCAAAGCCGATGAAAGGGCAAAGCCCAGGCACTTCGATGGCCCAAAAGGTGAAGCCATGCTCGTTCCGATGCCGCTCAAACCGTTCGATCACCGCCGCGCAGGCGGCGCGGTCGGGCAGGGGCAGCAGATGGCGCATCACGGCGGGATCGGCGCTCATCGCGGCGAACGGGTCGAGATCCGACTGGCACCAGGGGCGCAGCCGCAGGCGGGAACCGGTCAACACCATGGCGTTATCCCGCCTTGGGCGGAGTCAGCGGTTCGCCGCGCAGCACGGCGCAGCGGGCGCGGCGCTGGGCGAGGTAACGGTCGCGCGTGGTGTTGTAATCGGAAAAGCCGATGGCCTTGGCCTGCGGGTCGATCTGGCGGGTGGCGACGATGTCGGTGATGATCTCCACCGACTCGGCGATGGCGATGGTTTGCAGGCTGGCCCCGGTGCCGAGCAGGCTGCCCGCCGCGTACCACAGCACGGCGTTGGTCAGCACGATGTCGGCCACGGCGTCGCGCACCGTGCGCGGCCCGACGAAGGGCAACACAACGTAACCGCCCTCGCCAACCCCGGCCTTGCACAGGCTCAGGCCCGCGTCGTTGTGGATCGGGCGGTAGCCCCAGGCGGTGGCGGTGTCGTAATAGCCCAACAAACCAACGGTGCTGTTGATGCCGAACCGTTCCACCGAGCGCCAACTGGCCCCGACATCGCCCACCGCCAACGCGGTGATGGCGGTAACGGGTTCGTTGACCAGGTTGGCGACGACGTTGCCCAAACCGCCGACGCTGCCCGCCGGGGCGGGGGTGGCCTTGGTGGCTTGTGGCCCGTACCACCAGCCGTAAAACTCATCGATCTTGCCGTAGACCGTCTTGTTCCAGGTGAACATGTAGCGGCTGTAGGCGTCGAGCACGCCGCCGCTGGGGGCGGGTTTGATCGGTGTCTTGCCGGGGGGCAGCACGGCAAACGGGGCGTCGGCTGGCGGCGTCACCGGGGATGGCGTCACGGTGGCGGCGACCGGTGGGGCCACCGCCTGTGCGGCCACCGGGCCGCACAGAAGCGTCACCGCCAGACCGGTTGCGGCGGCAACGCCCCGAAGACGGCCGCCCCGGATCATGGACGGCTCAGAGTGGCGGCGATGCGGTCGCCCAACTTCACAATCGCCGCGTCGGCGGCGATGCGGGCGCGCACCTCATTGACCCAGGGTTCGACCAGGGCAGCGGCGTCGCCGCTCATCGAGGCCAATTCGTTCACCGCAGCGGCCAGATCGTTGTTCGCCAGCTTCTCCTTGACCCGGTCGGCGAGCACGGAGGCGCGCTCCACCGGCGGGAAGACGCCCGCCGGTTCCACCCCCGGCGTCGGGCGACCCAACAACGAGTTCATCCAGGCGATGGGGATCACCTTGTAATCGCGGCGGGTCAGCTCATCGGCCAACTCGTTGAATTCGGTGCGGAGTTGCGACCCGACGAGGATGCCGGAGGGGGCCAGCTTGTCCAACGGCTCCAGTGCCGCCGCCAGCGGGCCAAGGTCGCGGTTGGCGGCGCGGACCAACGCCAGTTCGACGTCAAAGGGGCCGGGGCGGCGCAAGGCCGCTTGCAGTTGGACCAGCGCCAGAAGACCGACCCGCGACTCGGCGGCGGTCTGTCCGGCGCGGGCGCTGGCGGTGTCCTGCTGGGCCTTGGCCAGATTGGCGTTGACGTCGGCCAGCTTGCGTTCCAGATCAGCGACCGACTGGTTGAGACGACCGATGTCCACATCCTGCCGCGCGTCCGCCGCCGCACCGGGCGTGCGCAGATGCAGCAGCTTGAACAGCGGCGGCGACCAGAAGGCGGAGGTCAGCGCGGCGACCAGAGCCACCGCCGCCATCGTCGTGGTCCCCCCGGCGGCGCGATAGCCGGATTTCGGGGCGGTCCCCGCCTGCGTCAAAGACGGCTGGTCGTCACCGGACATCGCTCACCTCCCTGGAATCCTTAAGCATTCTAAACACAGCCCTTGCGCGGTTGCAGCAAAGAACTATGCGGCGTCGCATAAACCGAACCCACGCTCCGCTTTCACAGGCCGCCATCGCCCCGGCCTTAGAACGTCAGGGTCAACACCGACACGATGGCGTGCACCATCAGCGTCACCGTCACCCCGGCGATGATGGATTGGGCGATGGCGGTGTTGATCGCGATCACCGAATCCTTGGGCCGCATGCCGATGACAATGGCGATTCCGCTGGCCACCAGCCCGCTCAGCGCCACCTTCAACAGCACCCAGCCCATCTTCGGCGACGGCGTCAACCCATTGACCAGCAGCTTGCGGAAGAAATGATCCTGCCACAACTCCCGGTGCTGTTGGGGGAACAGCAGATGCCAGGTTTCCATCGATCCCCAGCTTGCCACCGCCAGCGACACCGCCAGCAGCAGGCCCGACCCGACCACCATGTTGATGACGATGGCGGTGAAGATGTAACCGCGCGCCGGGATTTGCAGGTTTTCCATCGCCTTGAACTGCGAGGACAGCACCCGGTTGCCGATGTCGGCGGCGATGATGGCGTTGTTGCGGGCCACGAACAGGATGCTGCTGATGAGCGGCACGGCAACGGTGGCTTGCACCAAACCGACCCCGACCAGCGTTTCGTCGTGCAGCACCGATTTCAGGAAGCCGCCGAAGGAGTTGTAATTGAAACCGAACCACATGGACACAAAGCCCATGATCAACGCCCCCATCCCCATGTAGATCAGCATCAGGGGCGAGGCGCACAGCACCCAGAAATATTCGGCGAGGTAGCGCAGGAACCAGTGCAACCCCGACCGCCGTCCGATGGACTCCGGCCACGGGTTGGCCGGAGCCGGGGCGGTCCCCCGGCCGTCGTCCACGCTGGTGCGGACCAGTTCGGCCTCCACCAGATCAGCGTCCGGCGGCACCTCGATCAACCGCCGCCCGCGCGTGTCGAGCAGCAGCACCCGGTCGGCGATGGGCAACAGATCCTTCACATGGTGGGCGACGATCAGGGCCGGTTTGCCCATCACCTGACACAGGCCGCGAATCAGTTCGCCCAGGCGGCGGGCCGACACGACGTCGAGGCCGGAGTTCGGTTCGTCAAACAGCAGCACCGGGCGGTCGGCCAGCACGGTGCGGGCGATGGCCAGACGTTGGCGCTGCCCGCCGCTGCACGCCGCGATGCGCTTGTCGGGGCCGACATCGGCCAGCAGAGCGGCGGCGTCGCGCATCAGCGACGGGTGGGTGCTGGTGGCGTGGTCGGCGGCGATGCGCAGATTTTCAATGGCCGACAGATCGTCGAACAGCGCGTGATCCTGGAAGACGATGCCGCCGATGTCGCTGCGCTCGTGGCTGAGGTCGATGGTCCGGTCGCCGTGGCGAAGCTGGCCCGTCACCGTCCATCCGTCCTCGCCAACCTCCAACAGGCCGCCCAGCAGCTTGACGATGGTCGATTTGCCGCCGCCGCTGGGGCCGACCAGCAACACCACCTCGTGCGCGCGCAACTCCAGCGTGGTGTCGTTCAGCACACGCCCGCCACCGGGCCGCGAGATCGTCAGATTGTCGATGGTGATGTCGGTCACGGCGTGGCGCTCCGCACCAGAAGCTTGGGCACAGTGGAATCAACGCTCAGCATCGCGTCGCGCTGCTGCGGCGTCATCAGGATGATGACCGGGCCGGGCCGTCCGCCGACCAACCCGTTGAAGGTGTAGGCCGCGACCGCGTTCAGATCGCCGCCCTCGCGCACGCCGAACAGGATGCGGGGGGCCATCAGCGACAGGTCGCTGGTTGGCCCGCTCATCGGCGACAGGTAGGCGGCCATGCGCGGATCCGTGACCAGCCGGAACAGGGTTTCCTCGATCCGGTGATCGGCGGCCAGCGCGTCGATGGCGTTGCCCGCGAACACCTGCAGAAACGCCTTGCTCTGCCGGGTCTCGACGATCTGGGCCAAGGCGCGCTCCAACACGCCCTGGTCACGCATGTCGCGCAAGGCGGCTTCCACCGCCTGCTCGACCGGGGCCATGTTCCAGGGCTTGGCGTTGAACACGCTGAACACGGTGCCGACGTTGGCCTGCACAATGTCCCACAGCAACCCGTCGAGGCGGCGCATCAGCAGGGGGCGCACCTCGCGGTTGGCGACGTCGCGCAGGATGGGTTCGGCTCCGCGCAGCATCTCGTTGTAGGCAGCGCGGGTGGAGGGCAGCTTCCACGCGGCTTCGATGGCGTGGCGGGCGGCGTCCTGCAACAGCGGGCGGTATTCGTTGGTGAATTCCGGGGAATGCAGGACCTGATCGGCGGATTGGCGCAGCGATTGGGCCAGCGCGTTCACCCCGGCGCGCAGGCGGGTGCGCTCCTCGTCCGTCGCCAACAGCCACAGGGCGCGCAGGTCGGCGGAAAACAGCACGCCTTCGCTGGCGTCGGCCAGCAGGGGTTCATAGGGATCATAGAGCGTGACCCGGATTCGCCCGTCCGAATCGCGGTTGGCGTAGCCCGACCGGATGGTGCTGCGGTCGGCCCGCAGGGTCAAAACCGGAAAGGTGCCGTTCAACGGTGGCAGCGTTTCGGGGGCCACCGGCACGAAGGACAGATTGGGTGGTGCGCCCCGCAACGGCAAGGCGGCCATTCCGGCAGCGACGAACAGGCCCAGCAGACACAGGCTGGCCAAGGCCGGCAACACGCCCGACCGACCGACATCATCCATAGCTTGCTCACCCCACTGCCCGGCGAACCGACACGCGCGATGCAGGGAAGCATTTTAAATCACGGTGAAACAACAGAAATAAGCGGATTTTCCCCAAAGCCTAGGGTTCTCCGCGATGTGGCACCGCAGTGCGGCAACGTTGCTCCGCGTTCAGGGACGGGCCGCCGATGTTTTGTTGCGCGCGGCCCGACCGCTGCCCTTTCCGGCCCCGTCGCCGCCATCCTCATCCCGGCCTGGGCGGCGAAAGGTGCTGAGTTCGGCGATGCGATTCACCGACAGGCCGCTGATTCGGCATCCGGCCACCTCCACCACCTCGAACCCGGCCCGACGCGGAAAGCGGGACGCGACACGGTCGCGCGCCTCGCGGTCGCCATCAGACACCAGCAGATAACGGCGCACACCGCTCCATCCCCGCTGCCCGCGTGCCTCGGAACTGATGGTGGGAGAGCAACGCACCGCGACCTCCCAGAATCGCCCTGGGCGGGGTTCCTGACGGTCGAAGATGAAATAGCGGTCCATCGGGGCCGCCTTCTTCTTCTCGAACTCAACCAGGGTCGCTTGCAGATCGGTTTCGGCCTTTCCCACCCGCTTTTCCATTTCGGCGTAATGGTGGGCAAGTTGGGCGTAATCCGATGCGACGTCGGCCACCTCCCGCGTCACCTCATCAACCTTTTCCTTCAACTTGCCGTTGGCGATGCGGGTCAGAACCAGTTGGCGACGCCAATAGCGGTTGGACAGAACGGTCAGCACCATCAGGCCCAACGCGCAATAGAGCAGCATCCCGGTCATGCCGAACCATCCTGCTCCGCCACGGGGTCGGGGGCCAGCGCCAGCGGAACCACCGGGGAGGAGGCCAGACCGTTGCGCTGGCCAAAGGCCATGTGCAGCGTGGCGTGAGCCTGATCGGCGGAGTTGGCGAGGATGTGGACGACGTTGCGGTATTCCCAGATCTGACGGGAAAAGACGATGTCCTTGCGGTCCAACTGCGCAAAGGCTTCGCTGACCCCCAACTGTGCCCAATAGACATCGGTGTCGCCGTCGGTGTCGCCCACCTCGTGCACCAGTTCAATCTTCGAATATTCAAGCGCTTTCAATTCGCTCTGGGTTTTGTGGCGGCGTCCGGTGAACTCGGTCAGGCGGGCCTGCAGTGTGGTGAGATCGACGCGTTTGCGTTCCGTCTTTTGCCGCCATTCGGCAAGCGCGGCGCGCTTTTTTTCATAGGTGCGCTGGGCCAGACCTTCCTTTGCCTTTTCCGCGCTGACCCGCCCCACGTCAATGACAATGGACAGCCCAAGCGCGGCGGCGCTGGTCAGCAACAGCAACAACCCCAGAAACTCGGCGGAAACCACCATACGTCCACCCAAACCCGGCCAACGGCACCCCTTGCGCCCACCCGAAGGACGGGCCGGCGCAAGGAAAGGGCACGCCGCGACACCGCGTCGCACCGGAGCGATCATACCACCGAGTTTGTGTGTTCGGGTTGTAATTTTTCAGCGGCGATTGATCGCAGCGCTTCCGCCACTGTGCCCGCTGTCCGAAAGACTTATGTTTCCGGGGTGTCACGTGGGGCAAAGGTCATGGCAACCCCGTTCATGCAGTACCTAAGGCCGGTTGGCTGTGGTCCATCCTCAAACCGATGACCGAGATGGCCGTTGCAGCGGGCGCAATGCACCTCCGTGCGTGGATAGGCCAGCTTGTAATCGGTGGAGGTGGCGATGGCACCGGGCAGCGGCTCCCAAAAGCTGGGCCAGCCCGACCCGCTGTCGTATTTGGTCGTGCTGCTGTAGAGCGGCTGGCCGCAACCGGCGCACAGATACAGACCGGCTCGTTTTTCATCGTTGAGCGGGCTGGAACCGGGGCGTTCGGTGCCGTGTTCGCGCAGAACGCGATGCTGATCGGGGGTCAGGATCCGTTGCTTGTCGCGGTCATTGACGGTGCTGCTGCTCATGGCGGTGCCTCCGGAGAGTGGGAAAAGGCCTGTGGCAGCGGATATGTGGAGTTTTTGTCCCGAACCCAAGGGGCCTCACGGCGGGTTCACACGCTTGTGACCCAAAACAGGGTCAAAAATTCAAGCTGGAAATTTGTGGGTATTCCAAAAGAATCTAGCGCCCCGGCCTGTTTTGGCGAGGGTTGAGTCCTTTCCGTGGCGGTGCCGATCCGGTATTATAGCGTCGACCAATTGTAGACCCTGTTGCCATTCGAAAGGCGCGCGCCCTGTGACGTGTCTGCGAAATCGCTGCATCCATCGCAACGGTGAGGCCATCGCATGATGGACGAACGCTATTTGCGGGCGGTGCGCGACACGCTGGTGAAACACCAACAGTGGTTGTTGCGCGATCCGGCGGGCCAAGGGCGGCGTGCGGACCTCAGCTTTTTCGATCTGACCGGGTTGGGCTTGAGCCGTATCAACCTGTCCGGGGCCAAGCTGACCGGTGCCTGTCTGGCCCGTGCCCGCCTGATGGGAACGGTTTTGACCCGCGCTGACCTTTATGGGGCCGATCTGTCGCGCGCCGATCTCTCCGGGGCGCAGTTGCAGAACACCGATCTGCGCGGGGCGCGGGTGGACGGGGCGCAACTGGCCAAGGCCAACCTGTCCGGTGCCGATCTTCGGCGGGGCATGATGATCGAAGCCGGGGACCGTCGTGGCGGCGGCAACGCCGACGGCAGCACGACGTTTGTCGGGTGCAGCATGGCCGAGGCGATCTTGACCGACAGCCGTCTGGCCCAATGCGATTTTTCCGGCAGCAACATGGCGGGGGTCGATTTTTCCGGGGCCGACCTCAGCGGGGCCATCCTGATCGGGGCCGATCTGACCGGGGCGGTGATGCGGCGCGCGGTGCTGGACGGTGTGCTGATGTGCGGCGCGCGCCTGAACGACGAGTTGCGTACGGCGTTGGAGCGCAAGGGCATCGACGTCGATGGGACCGGCATGACCACCACGGCGGCCCGGATGGCGGACATGCTGTCCGATCATCAGCGTTGGGTGGACAAGGACGGCAAGACCGGTGCCCGCATCGAACTGCAACGGGTCGATTTGCGCGGCTATTCCTTTGCCAATCAATTGATGTGCGGTGCCGTGATGCGGTTCTGCGGGCTGCGCGGGGCGGATTTTTCCGGGGCCAAGCTGGCAATGGCTGATTTGTCCTATTGCGACTTGCGCGATGCCGATTTTACCAGCGCCGATCTGTCCGGCTGCAATCTGGAAGGGGCGAACCTGACCGGGGCAAAGCTGTGGCGGGCGCGGTTGCGCGGGGTGGACCTGACCGGCGACGGCACGCGGCTGTGGCCGACCAACCTGACCAACGCCCGGTTGGCCGGGGCCGACCTGCGCGACGCCAGCCTGGCCGGGGCGTTGCTGATCGGCACCGACCTGACCGGCATCAAGACCAGCCTCATGACCTTGAAGGGGGCTGATCTGTCAAAGGCGGCCGGGCGGCAGCGCGTGGCGGTTCCGGCGTGACGGGGATGTGAACGCACCCCATATCGGCCTTCCGCATCCTCCCATAGTATCATTTACCGATGACCCTCCCTCTGGATTAATGGCGGCGACAAACGCGCCGGGCCGAAGCAAACACAGGCCCGCCATCCAGAGAGGAAACGGAACATGCTCCACCAGGCTCTCGAAACGCTGCAAAAGCAAATCGCCCTTCGCCCCCGCTATGACAACTTTATTGGCGGGCAGTGGGTTGCCCCGGTGGATGGCCAATACTTCACGAATTTGACGCCGATCACTGGCAAGCCGCTGTGCGAAGTCGCCCGTTCTCAGGCCGCCGACATCGAATTGGCGCTGGACGCCGCGCACAAGGCCAAGGATGCCTGGGGCCGCACCTCGCCGACCGAGCGTTCCAACATCCTGCTGAAGATCGCCGACCGCATGGAAGAGCGGCTGGAACTGATCGCGCTCGCCGAATCCCTGGACAACGGCAAGCCGATCCGCGAAACCCGCGCCGCCGATCTGCCGCTGGCCGTCGATCACTTCCGTTATTACGCCGGTTGCATCCGCGCGCAGGAAGGCTCGATCGCCGAGATCGATCACACCACCTACGCCTATCACTTCCATGAGCCGCTGGGCGTCGTCGGCCAGATCATCCCCTGGAACTTCCCCCTGCTGATGGCGGCGTGGAAGCTGGCCCCGGCGCTGGCCGCTGGCAACTGCATCGTGCTGAAGCCCGCCGAACAGACCCCGATGGCCATCATGGTCCTGATGGACGTCATCGGCGATCTGCTGCCGCCGGGCGTCATCAACGTCGTCAACGGCTTTGGCATCGAAGCGGGCAAGCCGCTGGCCACCAACAAGCGCATCGCCAAGATCGCCTTCACCGGCGAAACCTCCACCGGCCGCCTGATCCTGCAATACGCCTCGGAAAACATCATCCCGTCCACGGTGGAGCTGGGCGGCAAATCGCCGAACATCTTCTTTGAAGACGTGATGGCCGCCGACGATGATTTCCTGGACAAGGCGCTGGAAGGTTTCGCCATGTTCGCGCTGAACCAGGGCGAGGTCTGCACCTGCCCGTCGCGCGTCCTGATCCAGAAGTCGATCTACGACCGCTTCATCAAGCTGGCGGTGGAACGCGTCGCCAAGATCGTCCAAGGCCACCCGCTGGACGGCAACACCATGATCGGCGCGCAGGCGTCGCAGGATCAGCTTGAAAAGATCCTATCCTACATCGCCATCGGCAAGGCGGAAGGGGCCAAGGTTCTGCTGGGTGGTGAGCGCGCCCATCTGGGCGGCGAACTGGAGGGCGGCTATTACGTGCAGCCGACCATTCTGGAAGGCCACAACAAGATGCGCATCTTCCAGGAGGAAATCTTCGGGCCGGTGGTCGCCGTCACCACCTTCGAAACCGAAGAAGAGGCGCTGGCCATCGCCAACGACAGCGATTTCGGCCTGGGGGCCGGTGTGTGGACCCGCGACGGCAACCGCGCCTTCCGCATGGGCCGTGGCATCCAGGCTGGCCGCGTCTGGACCAACTGTTACCACCTCTATCCGGCGCACGCGGCGTTCGGTGGCTACAAGCAGTCGGGCATCGGCCGTGAAACCCACAAGATGATGCTCGATCACTACCAGCAGACCAAGAACCTGCTGGTCAGCTACAGCCCGAAGGCGTTGGGCTTCTTCTGATCCTGTGCTCCTCCCCCCATCGGGTGGCACTTGGGCCGGGGCGTTGTCCCCGGCCCTTTTTGTTTCGCATCCTTTTCGCGACGGAGGATCACGCATGGTGGACCGCGTCACCGCCACGCCCGAGGCGTTGGCCCTGCTCGACCGGCTGGCCGCCCGGCATGGCCCGTTGATCCTGCATCTGTCGGGCGGCTGTTGCGACGGGACCGCCCCGCTGTGCCTGCCGCGCGGCGAGTTCCGCATGGGTGGTGGCGATCTCTGCCTGGGGTTGGTCGGGGAGACGCCCTTTTGCATGGGGGCCTCGACCTATGGCTATTGGGCGCATTGTCAGGTGATTCTGGACGTGATCCAGGCGCGCAGCGGCGGCTTTTCGTTGGAGGCCCCCGACGGCGTGCGCTTCGCCGCGCGGGCGCGGCTGTTCACCGATGAGGAAACGGCGCAATTGACGCCGCCGACGCCTGCGGACAGGCTGTAACACCCCACCCGCAGGCGGCTCGCCGCCCAGCGGTTCCCCGGACACAGGCGCGCTTGCACCCATGGTCGCTTTCACCCGCCCGCGCAACCGACTTTCCCGCCGCCACCCGTGGAGCACGCTGGCCGAACCCCCGCCGGGAACGGACGCACCCGCCCCCCCACCGGCCAGCGCCCCCGCCGACGGTACGACGACGCACGCCATCCCGCGCGCCGTCTCGCAGGCCGAGGATCCGGGCGTGGCGGCGCGGGAGTTGCGCGACGGGTTGGGTGACGGGTTGGAACTGGTCGTCGTCTTCTGCGCCCCCAGCTTTGACCGCGACGCCTTGGCCGGGGCGTTGACGGCGGCGTTCGGGACCATCCCGGTGATCGGTTGCACCACAGCGGGGGAGATCGGGCCGTTCGGCTATTTGTCCGGCGCGCTGGTCGCCGTCGGCTTCCCATCAGAGGATTTTTCGGTGGTGACGGCGCTGGTCGATCCGGTGGACCGCTTTGAAATCGCCGATAGCACCGCCATCGTGCAATCGCTGCTGGAGCGGCGCGACCATGCGCTCGCCGACCGGGCGGTTCCGTTGGGGGAGGAGGCCGACAGCTTCGCCATGCTGCTGATCGACGGCCTGTCGATGAGCGAGGAAACGGTGGTCAGCGCGCTCCACAACGCGCTCATCACCATTCCGCTGTTTGGCGCGTCGGCGGGGGACGATCTGCATTTCGAACGCAGCTTTGTGCTGCACGAGGGGCGGTTCCGCAGCAACGCGGCGGTGGTGGCGCTGTTCACCACGGCGCGGCCCTTCACCGTGTTCCACACCCAGCATTTTGTCCGCACCGATCGCAAGATGGTCGTGACCGGGGCCGATCCGCAGCGCCGCATCGTCACCGAAATCAACGCCGAACCGGCGGGGCCGGAATACGCCCGTTTGGTGGGGTTGGAGGGGGAAACGCTGACGCCGATGATCTTCGCCTCCCACCCCGTCGTCGTCCGGGTGGGCGGGGAATACCATGTGCGCTCCATCCAGAAGGTGAACGACGACGAAAGCCTGACCTTTTTCTGCGCCATCGACGAGGGCATCGTGCTGACGGTGGCGGAGGGGGTCGATCCGGTCGCCAATTTCGACGCGCTGATGTCCGGCATCGTGGCGGAGGTCGGGTCGCCCGATCTGGTGCTGGGCTGCGACTGCATCCTGCGGCGGTTGGAGATGGAACAGCGCCAGTTGGGCGCGGTGATGTCGCAGCGTCTGGCCAGCCACCGGGTGGTTGGCTTCTGCGCCTATGGCGAGCAGGTGAACGGCATGCACGTGAACCAGACCTTCACCGGCGTGGCGATTGGGGCGCGCCCGGTATGAAGCCCGCCAGCGCCAAGACCGCGACTCCACCGACCGACGCCGAGCGCATCGCGGCGCTGGAGCGGGAAAACGCCAAGCTGCAGCGCATCAATCAGGTGCTGATGGACCGGGTGGAACGGTCGATGGATTTCCAGGGTGGGGCCTTTTCCCTGTTCCAGACCGCCATCGTGCTGGAAAACCGCATCCGCGAACGCACGCTGGAGTTGGAACGCGCCCTGCACAAGCTGGAGGACAGCAACCGCGACCTCGCCCGCGCCAAGGAGTTGGCCGACACCATGCGCGCCCGGCTGTTCGAAGCGATCGAGGCGGTGAACGAAGGCTTCGCCCTGTTCGATTCCAGCGACCGGCTGGTGCTGTGCAACAGCAAATACCTGTCCTATTGGCCGGGGGTGGCGGGCCGCATCCAGGCGGGCATCCGCTTTTCCGAACTGGTCGCCATGGTGGCGAGCGCCGGGGCGGTCAGCGATCCCCCGCCCGATCAATGGCTGCGCGAGCGGATGGACCACCGTTTGGACATGCGCGGCGTCTTCCTCAACCAACTGGCCGATGGCCGGTGGATCCAGGTGAACGAGCGGCGCACCCGCGACGGCGGGGTCGTCGGCGTCTACACCGACATCACCGACATCAAGCGGGAGGAGGCGCGGCGGCGCGAATCCGAACAGGCGGAAAAATCCGCCCTGATGCAACTGAACGATCAACTGCAACTGGCCAAATCCCAAGCCGATCAGGCCAACCTGTCGAAAACCCGCTTCATCGCGGCGGCCAGCCACGATCTGCTGCAACCGCTCAACGCCGCCCGCCTGTTCGTGTCGGCCCTGTCGGATCTGGAGCGCGGCGGGGCGACGGGCGAACTGGTGGAAAACGTCGATCTGGCCCTGGCGTCGGTCGAGGATCTGCTGTCGGCGCTGCTCGACATTTCCAAGCTCGACGCCGGGGCGGTGACGCCGGAGCTGACGGAGTTCCCGTTGCGCGGCGTGCTGGTCCCGCTCGCCACCGAATACGCGGCGGTGGCGGCGGAACGCGGCATCCGCCTGCGGGTGGTGACGAGCGGGGCGGTGGTGCGCAGCGACATGCGGCTGTTGCGACGGATTGTGCAGAATTTCCTGTCGAACGCGCTGCGCTACGTCCAGGGCGGGCGGGTGGTGGTTGGCTGCCGCCGCTGCGCGGACGGGCTGCGGATCGAGGTGTGGGACAACGGCCCCGGCATCCCCGCCGACAAGCGGGAGGAGATTTTCCAGGAGTTCCGCCGTCTCGACACCCCCGTGACCAACGGGCGCGACCGGGGCATCGGGCTGGGGTTGGCGATTGTCGACCGGGTGGCGCGCATGCTCGATCACCCGATCAGCGTCCGGTCCACCCTGGGCAAGGGATCGGTCTTCGCCGTCACCGTGCCGCGCGTCCGCGCGCCGCGTGGCCTGCGCGCGCCTTGCGCCCCGGCACCGGTTCCGCGCACCGACCGGCTGGCCGGGCTGTCGGTGCTGGTGCTGGACAACGAACCGGCGGTGGTGGCGGGAATGGAGGCGCTGTTGCGCGGCTGGTCCTGCCGGGTCGTGTCGGCCATGTCCGGCGATCAGGCGCTGGCGCGGCTGGCCGGGTTGGATCGCCCGCCCGATCTGCTGATCGCCGATTACCACCTGGACGATGGCGCGCTGGGCGTGAACGAGATCGCCCGCCTGCGCGCCGCCGCCGGTCGGCCGCTGCCCGCCCTGCTCATCACCGCCAACCGCACCCCCGAACTGGCGGCGGAGGCCAAGGCCGCCGACTGCCTTGTGCTGAACAAACCGGTGAAACCGGCGCAACTGCGCGCGGTGATGTCGGGGTTGGTGGGGTAGGCGTGTTGGATGATGCTTCAATGATTGGAGCAAGAGGCTGATTTGTTTATGCCGCTGAAACCGTGACGCTTATCGTGCTCTTCATATTCCATCAAATCAACCATCCGTATTCACGTTCGATTGATTCCACCAATTCTCGTATCAGCGGCCCCCCTTGATCGGAATTCACCATAACAACAACGCCTTGACCTTTGACGGGGCGCAATTGCAGCTCGGCCAAAAAGCCATGATTGACACCCGAATGGCCAAAGCGGAATTGGTCATCTTTTCCCGTGCAGAACCATCCCAGTCCGGCAAAATCCATTCCGACGCTTTCCCCCGGTATCTGGGGCTGCAACATGGCGGTCAGGTTTTCGCGGAACAAGCCAAGGTTAGTGGCCTCACCGCGAAGACCGCGCATAACGGCGACTCCCAAGCGGGCAAGATCGCCCGCTGTTGTCCAAAGCCCTGCGGCTGCCATCTCGGGATAGACATGCCAGTCCCCCGGAATTGGGACACCATCGTGCAAATGTCCTGCCGCCGCACGCGCCTTCATATTTTCTGACAGCGGTTGTTCGTAACTGCTGTCACGCATCCCGAGCGGCTTGAACATGAGTTCATGCATGAAGTCAGCGAATGGCTGATCGGTAGCGTCCGTCACGGCCAATTGAGCAATGGTTGTCCCTCCGCCAGAGTAACGGAACTGTGTACCGGAAACCAAATCGAAGAGGACAGGTGGGGTGTTTGCCGGTGGGGCACCATCCAAAACCTCGGTGACGGTGGGCCACTGTGCGTTCATAGAGTAACCGGGAAAGCCATGAACCGTTGCGCCCGCGCTGTGACTCAGAAGCTGGCGCAAAGTCACTTTTGGAATCAGGCCGTTGTCGTCGGTCGGTAGGTTCCAAGACCTGATGATGCGTGTGATATCCTCGTCGAGATCAATCCGTTTGTCTTGGTGGAGTCGCATGACCGCTAAAGCGAAAACGGATTTGCTGATGGAGGCAGCCTGAAACGGTGTGTCCTCCGTCACGCAGGCAGGCAGCCCATTCTTTCGAACGCCGAATCCTTTGTGCCACGCGACATCAAAATGATCGATCACAGCTACGCTGACACCCGGAATGGAAAGACACGCCATTCGATCGTGAAGCGTGTGTGTGCTTGGATCCGGATGCGCCAAGGCAGGGGGGCGTTTGAGATTTCCTATGATGCGGTCAATCCGCTCACACACCTCCACAGCCATTGACCACCCTCCTCGGCTCAAAAAGATCATGCCTGTTGATACAGGCAATGCCACTTTGCGCCTGGACTGTAACTTTAAAACATATCCATTTCACCGTTGTTCAATCGAATGCTCTTCGCCCTAATTTGTCAGCAAAACAACAGGGGACCAGCCGGGACAAACGGTCCGGTCTGGAACCACCCGAACCCAATGCAGAGACCGACCTGCTCCCCTTGATCAGGGAGTGGGATGTTCCCCTCACCCCGTCAACGCCATGTCCTGGCGGGCAAAGGCCGCCATCACCATGGCTTCGGCGGCATCCGCCGACACCGGACGGGAGATCAGATAACCCTGCAGGCGGTCGCAGCCGGCCTCCGCCAACCAGCGGCGTTGCTCCAGCGTTTCCACCCCTTCGGCGACGGTGGACAGCTTCAGCCGCTGGGCCAGCGCGATGACGGTGGACGCGATGTCCGGCGCGTGGGGAAGGTCAGTGACAAAGCTGCGGTCGATCTTCAGCACATCGACCGGCAATTGCCGCAGATAGGCCAGCGAGGAATAGCCGGTGCCGAAATCGTCGATGGCGATCCGCACCCCCAACCCCCGCAGCCGGTTCAGCGTGGGCAGATGGTGCAGAACGTTTTTCATGATGACGGTTTCGGTGATCTCGATCTCCAGCAACTCCGGCGCGGTCCCATTGCGGCGCAGGGTGCTTTCGACCAGATCGGCGAAGCTGGAATCGGCCAGTTGCCGGGCCGAGACGTTGACGGCGATGGGCAGCGGCCCATGGTCCAGCGCCCAGCGGGACGCCGTTCGGCAGGCCTCCTCCAGCACCCAGGCCCCGATGTCGAGGATGAGGCCGGTGTCTTCGGCCACCGGAATGAACTCCATCGGTGAGACCGGCATGCCGTCCAACCGCCAACGCAACAGCGCCTCGAACCCGGTCAGGGCACCGGTGGCGGCGTCGATCTTGGGCTGGTAGGCCAGTTCAAAATCCCGGCGTTCGGTGGCGGCGCGCAAACTGGCTTCCAGGCGCAAGCGGGCCATCGCCCGTTCGGTCATTTCGCGGGTGTAGAAGACGAAACCGTCGCCGCCATCGGCTTTGGCCGCCTGCATCGCCGCGTCGGCCATGCGCATCAGTGCGTGTTCATCTGTGCCGTCGGTGGGGTAGAGCGCGATGCCGACGCTGGCGGTGATGTGGACGCGGTGGCCATCGACGTTGGTCAGGCGGCGCAGGGCACCCAGCAACCGACCGGCGACCATCGCCGCCTCGTCCGAACCGGCCACCCGTTCCAGAATGACCAGAAACTCGTCGCCGCCCAACCGGCCAACCGTGTCGCAGCGCCGCACGCCATCGCTCAACCGCTCGCCGGTTTGAATCAGAAGCGCGTCGCCGATGTCATGCCCAAGGCTTTCGTTCACCCGCTTGAAGCGGTCCAAATCCACATGCAGCACCGCCAGACGCCCTTGGGTGCGGTTGGCCATGTCGATGGCGTGGCCCAAGCGGTCGATCAGCAAGGTGCGGTTGGCCAAGCCGGTCAAGGTGCAGCGCGTCACCAGACGCCGCAACTCCGTGTGCTCGCGCTCCAGCATCTCCAATGTGTCGTTGAAGCGGGAGACCAGGAAGCCCAGCTCGTCATCGTCATGGCCGCGCGGAACGGTCAGGGGTTGGTTTTGCGGTTTGCCCGGCTCGATCCGGGCCACGGCGTAGCCGATGCGCACCAACGGGCGTGTCAGCAACCGGTGAAAGACCAGGGCCATCGTCAACCCGATCAACAGGTTGCGCAGCACCCCCGCCGCCAGCGTGGTCGCGGCGTACTCCAGAAAACGATCCGCGACGGCGGTGGGATCGATGCCGATGCGCAGATGGGCAAAAACACGGCGGGAGGCATCGTCACCATTGGGCATCAGCAACGCATGGTCGATCTGGGGCCGGTCCACGAACAGCAGGGTGATGGCAAGGCGTTGCAGGATGTGGTTCGGTTCGCCCGCGCGTTCCCGCCGGATGAAAACCAAACCATTGTCCAGCACGATGTCGGCCCATCCGACGGTGCGCACCCCCATCACACCGCTCATCACCTGTTCGGCCAGATTGTGGTCGAGCGACCAGGCGGCGGTCGTTGCCGCGCCATCCATCAGCGTGGCCACTTCCGCCATGCGGTCCAGCGCGGCGGCGCGTTCCCGCGTTACGGTCCAGCCGAACTCAACCGCCGTGATGGCAAAGCCGATCACGAAGGCGGCCAGAACGGCATGGATCGCCTGCTTCAGCGTCAGGCTGCGCAGGAGCGGGATGGACATGTGCACACACCCTTTGTGGTCTTCGCCGGTTGCCCAGCGCTGTTCATCGCCAACCGACCGCGCGGTTGTGACGAAAAGCATCAATGCCGGACGGTCGATGACTCCGTCGCTGCGGATTTGTGAAATTTTTGAAACAGCGCTGGGGTGGTTTGTGTCAACGCGGATGCATGAGTCCTAGGGCCTGTTGACATTCAGGCGAAGAATGGGATTCCCGTGGTCGCAGAAATTTGATTCAAGGCTACCGAAAGGGAGGTGGCCTTGGT
>NZ_RXMA01000179.1 GCF_003966125.1 Azospirillum griseum | reverse complement strand
GGATAACCGGTTCTTTGCGTCGGGCCATTCAGGGTCTCCTTCTGCTTCAGGATAACCCCGCCGAGCACGAAATTCCGGATAGTCCCTGCCGGAACTGGCGGCCAAGCTGAAAGCCGAGCGCGGTGTCACGGCTCACCCCGCCTCGCTGTCGCGCTTCCTGATCGCCAGCGGCTTTACCGTCAAAAAAAACAGTGCTGGCGACCGAATCCGGTCGCGCTGATGTCGCTGATGACCGTCGAACGTGGCGAAACCACCGCCAGCCCCGGATG
>NZ_RXMA01000178.1 GCF_003966125.1 Azospirillum griseum | reverse complement strand
GCTAGTAGCTCAGTTGGTTAGAGCGCGCGCTTGATAAGCGTGAGGTCGGAGGTTCAAATCCTCCCTGGCCCACCAGCTTTTTCGGTGCGCGCAGCGCATCGGACGCGCCAGTGGCGCGTTCGAAGAAAAAGCTCCGAGCGGCGACAGCCGATCGGGGTGCATTTCCTCGGACGTCAACCAGACTGGGGGCATAGCTCAGTTGGGAGAGCACCTGCTTTGCAAGCAGGATGTCGTCGGTTCGATCCCGTCTGCCTCCACCATTCCCCTTG
>NZ_RXMA01000177.1 GCF_003966125.1 Azospirillum griseum | reverse complement strand
CCTTCGCCGACCACCGTCGCCCGCAGGTCGCGGCCATCGACGCGCAGGGCGTCGTTGGCCTTGTCCCCGGCCTCGGCGTTGGTTTCGCCCGATTCCTTGATGTAGGTGCCGATGCCGCCGAACCACAGCAGATCGACCTTGGCCGTCAGCAGGCGGCGCATCAGCTCTGCCGGGGCCAGATGGCTGGCCTCGATGCCGAAACAGGCGCGGACCTCCGGCGTCAGCTCCACGCTCTTGGCGCTGCGCTCGACGATCTGGCCGCCGGGCGACA
>NZ_RXMA01000176.1 GCF_003966125.1 Azospirillum griseum | reverse complement strand
AATACCTTCAGCCCGGTCGAATCGATCACCACGCTGACCGGCCCGTCCGTGCTGGACAGCGCCACCGCGATCTCCAGATCGGCGCTGCGCCGAGAGAGGGTCGTGTGATCGGGAACCGGCAGCGTCAGGCCGAGCAGACGCATCAGCGAGCCCAGCAAGCCTTCGGTCTGCCGCCACGGCCGACCAAACGCCAAGCGCAGCATCACCCCGGCCTCGATGGCAATGTCCGAGTAGCGCGCTGGCCGGCCGCGCCGCCCCGTCGCCGACGGCG
>NZ_RXMA01000175.1 GCF_003966125.1 Azospirillum griseum | reverse complement strand
GGTCGGGCAAGAGCGGCTACGTCAAGCAATCCAGCCTGGCCACGGCCCGCAGCCGCGAAGCCCAGAATGTCTGGACGCTGGGCGCGCAGTACACCACCGGCCCGTTCACCGTCGGCCTGGGCTATCTGAACGCGCAGGACGCCGGCAGCCTGACCACCACCGGCAAGCTCAAGACCGAGCTGTACACCATCGGTGCCCGTTACGTCGTCGCCCCCGGCCTGTCGGTCGGTCCGGAATTCGACCACTTCAAGATCCGCTCCGACGTCGCTGGC
>NZ_RXMA01000174.1 GCF_003966125.1 Azospirillum griseum | reverse complement strand
GTGAAGGTGGCCGACGTGGCCGCCCTGGTGGACAAGCTGAAGACCGAAGCGCGGGTGATCTGACCATGGCCATTCTCGTCATTGCCGAACACGACAACGCCGCGCTGAAGGCGGCCACCCTGAACGCCGTGACCGCCGCCGCCAAGATCGGCGGGGACGTGCATCTGCTGGTCGCCGGGTCGGGCGCGCAGGCGGTGGCGACCGCCGCCGCTGCGGTGTCCGGCGTGTCCAAGGTGCTGCTGGCCGACGATGCGGCCTATGAACACGCGCTGGCCGA
>NZ_RXMA01000173.1 GCF_003966125.1 Azospirillum griseum | reverse complement strand
TGGTCGGCAACGCCGGTCTCGACGTGGCCACGCTGGCGGACGGCGGCAACACCCTGCTGCTGCGCTCGCTGGAAACCCTGACCGGCGGCGGCGGGGCCGACGCCGTCACCATCGGCAACGTCGGTTCGACCATGCTCGTCGCCGGGCTGGAAACGCTGGTCGGCGGGACCGCCGCCGACAGCATCACGCTGGGGACCACGGGCAACAGCCTGCTGCTCAGTCAGGTGGAAACGCTGACCGGCGGGGTCGGCACCGATGTGGTGACGCTGGCCACCGCCAGCT
>NZ_RXMA01000172.1 GCF_003966125.1 Azospirillum griseum | reverse complement strand
ACTGCACTCGGCTCTCGGCTACATCACACCAGACCAAGCCGAGCTTCGAGCCGCTTAACCCGGTGTCCTTTCTGCCGGGGGAAGGTCATTCATTCTCTGCACCGGGAATGCGGATGGACCAAACTTCATCCGGCCTTTACATATACGGGCACAGTTCGCCCCTCGAGCCAGATCAAGCGTCGGAAATTGTAGGCGAGATCAAGCGTCGGAAATTGTAGGCGAGGTTGGCGATGCCGATCTTCACCGTGGCGCGCCCAAGGCCGATGGTGCGGATGAACAGCGC
>NZ_RXMA01000171.1 GCF_003966125.1 Azospirillum griseum | reverse complement strand
CTGGTGCAGTGCAGCGGGGTAGGAAGGTGGCCCCGCTGAAGCCGAGACCCCGATGCCATACAAAGCCAACGAGAGCCGCCGTCACAAGGCTTTGTCGCACAAATCGGCGTGAGGACGGAATCCGCCTATGGCGCGACAATCTGGATGAGGGAGCGCGGCAATCAGGATGGGAAAAGCTGGGGTCGCGGCTGAAGGATGATTGTCGCGCGGGAGGGCGGGCGTCCTGGTCCGCGTTTACGCTCCAGGGCGGCTCGCCGCCGATAGCTTTCGACGTTCATCTCGAA
>NZ_RXMA01000170.1 GCF_003966125.1 Azospirillum griseum | reverse complement strand
CGGCGTGATTCACCGTAGTTGGAGGTGGATCATGGGTCAGAGCTATTCGTCGGACCTTCGTGTTCGGATTTACGGTGAGATCGAGCAAGGCGGTTCACGTCGGGCAGCGGCGCGTCGGTTTGACGTGAGCGCCAGCACGAGCATCCGTCTTGCCCAGCGGATGGCGACGACGGGATCGCTGGAACCGGCGCGGCAAGGACGTCCGCCGGGAGGCGGCAAACTGGCTCCGCACGCCGCGCTTCTGATCGGTTGGGTGGAGGCGCAGGGCGACATCACCATGCCGGAAC
>NZ_RXMA01000017.1:60040-119725 GCF_003966125.1 Azospirillum griseum | reverse complement strand
ACCCAGCTCCCGCCATAAGGGCCGACATACAGAATCCATTTCAACGAACGCTGCTACTCATCTTTTCCAAATGCGATTCCCGTGCGCACCCCCCTTCCTTTGTCCATGCCACCGCTTGGGCTATTGACCGTCGCGGGCGGGTTTGGGGGCCGAATTGGCGGCGGGGGCCTCGTCGTCGAACAGGATGCGGTTGGCCGCCCCGTCCAGATCCTCAAACTGACCGGACTTCAGCGCCCACAGAAACGCCGCCAGCCCCAGCCCGCCCAGGCACAGCGCGATCGCGATCAGATAGAGAAGCTCGTCCATCACCCAAATCCTTGACCACAGAGCCACGGGCCAGCCGCAGCGCGTTGAGAATGACGATCAGCGACGACGACGACATCGCCAGCGCCGCCAGCAGCGGCGTCAGCAACCCGGCCATCGCCAACGGAACCGCGCACAGATTGTAGAGCAGCGCGATGGCGAAATTCTGCTTCACCAAACGGCCGGACCGCCGCGCCACCTCGACCGACTCGACGATGGGCCGTAGCATCCGCCCCTGGAACACCACGTCCGCCGCCGTCTGGCTGACGTCCACCGCTGTTGACGGCGACATCGACACCGACGCCGCCGCCAGGGCGGGGGCGTCGTTCAGCCCGTCGCCGACCATCAGCACCCGGCGGCCCTGACCGGCCAGGTCGGCCAGCGCGGCGGTCTTGTCCGCCGGGGTCTGCCCGGCCCGCCATTCGCCGATGCCCAGCCGCGCGGCCACCGCCGCCACCGCGCCGCGCCGGTCGCCCGACAGCAACCGCACCTCCAGCCCGCGCGCGCGCAGCGCCGCCACCACCGCCACCGCGTCCGGGCGCAGGGCGTCGAGGAACAGGATGCGCACGGGGGCCACGCCCGGACGGGCGAGCCACAATTCCGGCCCTTCGGCGTCCTGCGTCTCTTCCGGCGCGCCGGTGAAGCGGCGGCTGCCCAGGCGGATCACCCCGTCGGCCCCATCCATCTCCAACCCGGCTCCGGGAACTTCGCGCACGCCGCTCGCCACCGGCACGCCGGGCAGAGCGGCGGCCAGCGCGCGGGCCAGCGGGTGACGGCTGGTTCCGGCCATCGCCGCCGCCAGCCGCAAATCCGCCTCGGCCACGCCGTCGAGCTGCGGGACGGGACGGCCTTCGGTCAGGGTTCCGGTCTTGTCGAACACCACGGTGTCGATGTCGGCCAGCCGCTCCAGCGCCGTCGCCGTCTTCAGCAGGGTCCCTTGGCGCATCAGCCGCCCGCTGGCGATCACCTGCACCACCGGAACCGCCAGGGCCAGCGCGCAGGGGCAGGTGATGATGAGCACCGCCACCGCGTTCATCAAGGCGACCTGCCACGCCGCCCCGCCCAGCAGCAGCCAGGACAGGAAGGTGGTCAGCGCGGTGACGTGGACAACGGGGGCGTAGAGGCGCGACACCCGGTCGGCCACCGCCACATATTTGGCCCGGCCCTGCTCGGCCACCTCCATCAGGCGGACGATCTCGGCCAGCAGCGTGCCTTCGCCGACCGCCGTCACCGTCAAGCGCAGCGGGGCCGTCAGGTTCAGCATCCCGGCAAAGACCTGATCGCCGGGGCGCACGCTGCCCGGCACGCTTTCCCCGGTGATCAGCGCGGTGTCGAGGTCGGACACGCCGTCCACCACCCGGCCATCCACCGGAATCCGCTCCCCGGTCGCCACCAGAATGACGGTTCCGGGGCGGACCTGTTCAGGGGGAACCACGGCGCTGGTCCCATCCTCGCGCAGGATCGTCACCGCGTTGGCGCGCAGGCCCAGAAGCTGTTCGGCCGCCGACCGCGCCCGGCCGCGCGCCCGCTGGTCGAGGTAACGCCCGATCAGCAGGAAGAACAGCAGCATCACCGCGCCATCGAAATAAGCGTGCGGCCCGCTGTTGATCGTCTCGAACAGGCTCATCCCGGTGGCGAGCAGCACGCCGATGGTGACGGGCACGTCCATGTTGGTGCGCCCGCGCCGCAGCGCGCCAAAGGCCGACCGCGCGAAGGGGCGCAGGGCGTAGGCGATGGCGGGCATGCAGATCAGCGCGGAAATCCAGTGCATCAGGTCGCGCGTGGCCGTGCCCATGCCCTGGCTGTGCCCGGCCCAGACCGACACCGACAGCAGCATGACGTTGCCCATGGCGAACCCGGCCACGGCCATCGCCCGCAGCAGCTCGCGTTCCGTCTTGGCCTGCGCCCCGCCCAACTGGTCGGGGTCGAAGGGCACGACGCGGTAGCCCAGTTGCGCCACCGTCCCAACCACGCGGTTGGCGTCGGTTTCCGCCGGATTCCAGCGCAGGATCAACCGGCGGGTCGTCATGTTCAGGCGGGCCTGAACGACGCCGGGCTGCTGGCCGACGGCGGTTTCGATCAGCCAGACGCAGGCGGCGCATTGCAGGCCATCGACCATCAGATGCAGGCACTGCGCCCCGTCGGCGTCGTCGCGGGCGTGGGCGCTGTAATCGAGCGTTGCCGCCCCATCCTCCGGGCGCAGCGGGCGTGCCGCCGGATCGACGCTGCGCCGGTCGTAATAGCGGCCCAACCCCAGGCCGCGCACCAGATCATAGGCGGCGGCACAGCCGGAGCAGCAGAACGGCCCGGTTCCATCGGACGCGACGACCGCCGAATCGGCCCCCGCCGTCACCTCCTGCCCGCAATGGCGGCAGACGCTCATGTCGAATCACCCGAAAAACGAACAGCCAGACACCGGCCCAGCCCGGCGCGCCCAAGCGGGCGCGCCGTGGTCGGCGTCACACACTCACTGCACCCAGACGCGCTTCTGGTTCTGGTAATCGCCGGTGGGGTGGGTGATCTCCACCCGCAAATCCCACTGGCCTTCCAGGGCCACCGTGACCGGGGCGGCGTAGCGGCCCTCGCCCAGATACGGCAGCTCCAGCGTCACATCGTGCCCGACGCTGGTCGGGCGGATCAGCTTGGCCGTGACCTTCGCCCCTTCCAGCAGCGCCCCGGCCTTGTCGCGCAGGGTCAGCGAGATCAGGCCCTTGCGCGGTTCGGTGCTGGTGAAGTCGGCCTGGACCTGCCAGCCGCGTTCGGCCTGGGCGCGGGCACCCTCCAGATCGCGGTTGTACTGGATGCCCTTGAGGAAGTGATTCTCCGTTTCCAGCCCGGTCCAGGTGGACACGGCGAAATGGATCATCACCCCGTTCACCGCCGCGACCACCAGGAACAGCCCCACGAAAATCCAGGGGATGTACCAGCCCTTTTGCCGGGGCATGCGGGTGGGGCGGAGGCCGGTGGTGGGAGAGGTCATGGTCATGCTCGGTGATGGCCTTGGTGTTGCGGGACCCTATCACGAAATCGGAGTCGAATCCGTGTCGGGTCCTATCAGTTTCCCGGCCCCATGAACACCGTCTGGTACGACGCGCGTTCACCGGTGGCCGAGGTGAGGACGAGGTTTAGCGGCTGCGACGCCTCGCGCAAAGCGGCGCGCGGAACGGTCACAAAAATGCGATAGGTGGCGACCATGTCGGGGGCGGCGGTCAGGCGCTGGCGCTCGGTCTGGGCGGCCAGCCCCTCCCCCGCCACGGCGATGGTCGCCCCGGCCAACCCGCTGACCGACAGCTCGTAATCGCGCGGGTCGCGGGTCATGTTGGAGATCTTGAAGGTGTAGGCGTTGCGCACCGTGCCGTCGGCCAGCGTGACGAACAGCGGCGCGCGGTCGCGCAGCACGCTGATGTCCAGGCCGGGGCGCAGGGCCAGACCGGCGACGATGGCCCCGCCGATCACCAGCATCCCCAGCCCATAGACGATGACGCGCGGGCGCAGCCAGCGCGCCTTGACCGGCGCGCCGCCGGACGACAACGCGATCTGGTTGGTCTGGGTGTCGAAAAGGATCAGGCCGGTCGGACGCCCGATCTTGGTCATGATGTCGTCGCAGGCGTCCACGCACAGGCCGCAGCCGATGCACTGCATCTGCAAGCCGTCGCGGATGTCGATGCCGGTGGGGCAGACCTGGACGCAGTTGGAACAATCGATGCAGTCGCCCAACCCGGCCTCGGCCCGCTCCTCCCAGCTTTGGGATTTGCGCAGCGGCGCGCGCCCTTCGCCGCGCCACTCCTGATAGGTGACGATCAGGCTGTCCTCGTCGATCATCGCCGATTGGAAGCGCGGCCACGGGCACATGTAGGTGCAGACCTGTTCGCGGGCGAATCCGGCCAGCAGATAGGTGGTTCCGGTGAACAGCCCGATGAAGCCGACGGCGGTGGAGGACGCCTCCAGCCGCAGCAGCTCGCCCAGCAGGGTCGGCGCGTCGGTGAAGTAGAAGATCCAGGCCCCGCCGGTGGCGAGCGCGATCAACAGCCAGATCGCGTTGGTCGCCGCCTTGCGCCACAGCTTGTCAACGGTCCAACCACCCTGGTCGCGGCGGATGCGGGTCCCGCGCTCCCCCTCCACCAGATGCTCGACCCAGACATACAGGTCGGTCCAGACGGTTTGCGGGCAGGCGTAGCCGCACCAGACGCGCCCGGCCAGCGAGGTGGCGAGGAACAACCCCAACGCCGCCAGGATCAGCGCCCCGGTCAGGTAATAGATCTGCTGCGGCCACAGCTCGATGAAGAACAGGTAGAAGCGCCGGTGTTCGATGTCGAGCAGCACGGCCTGACTCGGGGCGTTCGGCCCGCGATCCCAGCGCAGCCACGGCAGGACGTAATAGATCGCCAGCATGACGATCAACGCCGCCCATTTGATCCGGCGGAAGCGGCCATGGACGGATTTCGGATACACCTTGCTGTGCGTCTCGAACAGCGTGTCGGGCGGACCACCCTTGGGCTTGCCGGGAGGGGTGCGCCGGATCCTGGGGGCTTTGTCGGGCGTGTCCGTGGCCGTGCTCATTCCCTCGCCTTTTCGTTGGGGCGGGCCGCTGTCGGCTCCGCATCCGCACACAAGAATGGGTGGGGGCCGTGGCACCACTATGGCGACCGAATGCCGCAGCGGCATTGCGCTGGATCAAACCACCACCAGCGCCTGCGGATGAGGGCACAGACGGGGCACAGGCGGGCGGAACAAAAAAATGCCGGGGAGTTTCCTCCCCGGCATCAGCATCAACGCGTCTCAACCAGAAGGACGGGTTACTGACCGCCGCCCAGGTTGTGGACGTAGATGGCCAGCGACTTGATCGTCGCGTCGTCCAGACGCTTCGACCAGGCGGGCATCATGCCAGCGCGACCGTTGGTGATGGTCTCGACCAGCGTGGCCTTGTCGCCACCATAGAGCCAGTTGGCCTGCTTGAGCGGCGGCGCGCCAACGCCGTCCAGACCAGCGGCCACCGAACCCTGCGCCGCGTCGCCGTGGCAGGCGACGCAGTTTTCCTCAAACACGGTCTTGCCCTTGGCGACCTTCGCCGGATCGGCGGCCTTGTTGTTCAGCGACAGGATGTAGTCCGTCACCTGATCGATCTGATCGCGGTTCAGGATGCCGTCCTTGCCGAACGCGGTCATGCCGGCACCCGGCGTGCCACGGGTGTCCTTGTCGTCCGAACGGATGCCGTGCTGGATGGTCTGGTAGATGTCGGCGGTCTTGCCGCCCCACAGCCACACGTCATCGGCCAGCGTCGGGAAGCCCTTCGCACCCTGGCCGCCCGCACCGTGGCAGGCCGCGCAGTTTTCGTTGAAGTAGGACCGGCCACCCGCCATGGCGAAGCCCAGCAGGTCCTTGTCCTTCTGGATTTCGTCCACCGACTTGGCGGCGATGGCGGTCAGGAACTTGGCCTGACCGGCCTTCGCCTCGGCCAACTTGCCGACCAGCTCCTCGCGCTGCGAATAGCCCAGCAGGCCCTTGGTGTAGGTCTTGCCCAGCGGCCAGGCCGGGTAGAAGACGTAATACACCATCGCCCAGGCGATGCAGACGTAGAAGATGTACAACCACCACTTGGGCAGCGGGTTGTTCAGCTCGCGCAGCCCATCCCACTCGTGGCCGGTGGTTTCGACCCCGGACAACTCGTCCTTGTAATTCTGTGCCATGGCCTAAAACTCCTGACCATCATCCTTGAGCGGGATCTGGGACGCGTGATCGAAGGTGCGGCGGTTGCCGGGCCACATGGCGTAAACCAGGATGCCCGTCAGCAACACCATCAACCACACGGTCCAGAACGACCGAAGCATCACTGTGATCGCGTCCAAATCCATGGATTTGTCCCCCGATTACTGCTGGAGCTGCTTCGGCGACTGGTACTTGGTGAAATCCACCATGGTGCCCAGCACCTGCAGGTAGGCCACGAGAGCGTCCATTTCGGTGACGGTCTTGTTGCCCGTGAAGTTCGCCACGACGGCTTTCGGGTAGCGCTTCATCAGGGCGGCGGTGTCGCCGTCCGGGTTCTTCTGCGCTTCCAGGTCCGCCTTGGCGTTCTTGATCTGGTCATCCGTGTAGGGGACGCCGACAACCCGCAGCGTCTTCAGGACGTCGCTGATGTCGCCGTAGTTCAACGGACGGTCCTTCATCCAGGCATAGCCCGGCATGATGGATTCCGGCACGACCGCGCGCGGGTTCACCAGATGGGCGACCTGCCAGTCGTTGGAGTATTTGCCACCGACGCGGGCCAGATCGGGGCCGGTGCGCTTCGACCCCCACTGGAACGGGTGGTCGTACATCGACT
Source organism: Azospirillum griseum (assembly GCF_003966125.1). GTDB lineage: Bacteria > Pseudomonadota > Alphaproteobacteria > Azospirillales > Azospirillaceae > Azospirillum > Azospirillum griseum. The sequence goes on along the minus strand of NZ_RXMA01000017.1, from coordinate 113,103 downwards.
CCGCCGCCAGCGAGTAATGGCCATAGCGCTCGACCTCGTCACGGAACGGACGGATCTGCTGGCTGTGGCAGTTGTAGCAGCCTTCGCGGATGTAAATCGACTGACCGGCCACTTCCAGCGGCGAATAGGGACGGACCCCATCCACCTTTTCGATGGTCGATTCGATCGTGAACAGCGGGACGATCTGCACCAGACCGCCGATCGACACGGTGATCAGCGTCAACACGATGAGCAGAAGCGTGTTCCGCTCGATCAGGTCGTGGCTGAAGCCCTTTTTTTCCTGAGCCATTTCTAGCATCCTTCCTGGGCTTTAGGCCGCGCCAACCGCCGCCTTGTGCGGGGTGGAGGCGTAAGGCTTCTCGATGCGGACGTCACCCTTCGCCGTGCGCCACAGGTTGTAGACCATGATGAGCGCGCCGATGACGAACAGCACACCACCCATCGCGCGGATGACGTAGAACGGGTGCATCGCCGCGACGGTTTCCACGAAGGAGTACTGGAGGAAGCCCAGGTTGTCGTACGCGCGCCACATCAGGCCCTGCATGATGCCCGACACCCACATGGCGGTGATGTACAGCACGATGCCGACGGTGGCGGTCCAGAAATGGTAGCTGACCAGACGCAGGCTGTAGAGCTGCGAGCGCTTCCACAGAACCGGAACCAGGAAATACAGCGCGCCGAAGGAGATGAAGGCCACCCAGCCCAAGGCACCCGAATGCACGTGGCCGACGGTCCAGTCGGTGTAGTGCGAGAGCGCGTTGACCGGCTTCACCGACATCAGCGGACCTTCGAAGGTCGACATGCCGTAGAAGGCAACCGAGGACACGAGGAAGCGCAGGACCGGATCGGTGCGCAGCTTATCCCAGGCCCCCGACAGGGTCATGATGCCGTTGATCATGCCGCCCCAGGACGGCATCCACAGCATGACCGAGAAGGTCATGCCCAGCGTCTGCGCCCAGTCCGGCAGCGAGGTGTAGTGCAGGTGGTGCGGACCGGCCCAGATGTAGAGGAAGATCAGGGTCCAGAAGTGGACGATCGACAGGCGATAGGAATAGACCGGACGCTCGGCGCGCTTGGGCACGAAATAATACATGATCCCAAGGAAACCGGCGGTCAGGAAGAAGCCCACCGCGTTGTGGCCGTACCACCATTGCACCATGGCGCTCTGCACACCCGACACGAACGGGTAGGACTTCATGCCCGTCCACGACACCGGGACGTTCATGTTGTTGCCCAGATGCAGGATGGCCACGGTCAGGATGAAGGCCAGGAAGAACCAGTTCGCCACATAGATGTGCGACTCGCGCCGCGTCATCACCGTGCCCGCGAACTGGATGGCGTACAACACCCAGATCACCGTCAGGTACAGATCGAGGATCCATTCCGGCTCGGCGTATTCCTTGCCCTGGGTGTAGCCCAGGACGTAGCTCAGCGCCGCGAGCACGATGAAGATGTTGTAGTTCCAGAAGATGAACTTCGTCAGCCCTTCGCCCCCGAAGAGGAACTGACGGCAGGTGCGCTGCACCGAATAGAGCGAGGTGGCGAACAGAACGTTGCCACCGAACGCAAAGATGACGGCCGAGGTGTGGACCGGCCGCAGACGCCCGAAGCTGGTCCATTCCAGACCGAGATTCAGCGCCGGAAACGCGAGTTGCAGGGCGATGAACGTGCCGGCCAGAAAGCCGACCACGCCCCAGAACGTCGCAGCGATAACGAAGAGTCGGATGGCGTCTTCGTAGTAACGCACGTCTTCCGACACCCGCTGGCTGCCCAGGGTGGCCCCTGAAGTCAGAGTCGCTGATGTCATACAATCTCTCCCGTTTGCCCCGGGCGGCCGGAAGCCGCGCCTTCTGGGTTGCACCACCGCTGGGTACGTACTGTTAAGGAGGGGGGCAGGTTCTGGTCCGATGCACGCACGGATCGGCTTCGGACACGCCTGCCTCCAATAATCCCACTATGTGTAGGGGTGGCTGCCACAACATTGATCTACGTCAACGCCGCCCCCGGGTCCGGACTGCCATCGTTCAGTGTCCTCGCAATTGGCCGGACAGTCATGGACGACAGCTTCATCGCGAAACCCCTTGGTCGGCGTCAGATTGACCAGGCTTATCCACTGGTGTGCACCATCGCCCCCGGCCTTGCCGTGGAGCAATGGCGCGCTTTTGCCGCAGCGGTCCTGGAAGCGGGCGGAGCCACCGACGCGCGGTCTGGCATCATGACGGTGCAGAACGCGCGTGGGTACCTCCACGGGCTGTTCTCATACGCCATCGGGGAGCATCTGCGCCACGGTCGCGTTATGACCGTGGAGAACTTTGTTGTGCTGGATTTGTTCGATCTTCCGGGGGTGGCGGGAACCCTGGTGGAGGCCATGGATGGCGTGGCGCGGCGGTTTGGCTGCACCGCCATCCACACCAGCCTGCCGGAGCGTTGTATATTTGATGATACAACAAACAATCCGATTGCGGATTGCTTCTTTCGCCAAGGGCATAGACGCGAAACCATCCGGCTGTGCAAGGCGCTGGACAGCAGCAACGACAACCGCCTGCCCGACCGCGCCATGACCGAGTGATTTCGCGCGCCGATCCGGGCGGCGGAAACCGCAGCGGAACTATTGTGCATGCCCAAAGTGCGGGAGGGCTGATTTGCGGGCGGGCCGATTTGTGGCTAGGATGCGGCCCCATGACCGACAGCGCCCCCAAGCCCGTCAAATACCCGACGATTCACATGCAGGCCGGCCGTGAGCGGCGCGTCCAGCATGGCCACCCCTGGGTTTATTCCAACGAAGTCCAGATGGACGCCGCCGCCAAGGCGGTCGCCCCCGGCAGCCCCGTGCGCCTGCTGGAGGCCAGCGGCAAGCCCCTGGGCATCGCCGCCTTCAACCCGCACACGCTGATCGCCGCGCGCCTGCTGTCGCCCGATCCGGCGGCCCGAATCGACGAAGGCTTTTTCGCCGACCGTCTGGGCCGCGCCCTGGCGCTGCGGCAACGCCTGTTCGATCGCCCCTTCTACCGCGTCGTCCACGCCGAGGCCGATGGACTGCCCGGCCTGATTGTTGATCGTTTCGACGATGTGGTGACGGTCCAGGCCAATTCCGTGTTCATGGACCGCCACATCGACGCGGTTCTGGCCGCCATCGATTCGGTGCTGGCCCCGCGCGCCCTCATCCTGCGCAACGACGGGACACAACGGGCGTTGGAAGGGCTGGCGGAGGAAACCCGGCTGGTGAAGGGCGTGATCGACGGCCCGATCCGGCTGGAGGAAAACGGCGTCACCTTCTTCGCCAACCCGCTGGACGGCCAGAAGACCGGCTGGTTCTACGACCAGCGCGACAACCGCGCCTTCATCGCGTCGCTGGCCAAGGGCGGGCGGGCGATTGATTTCTACAGCTACAACGGCGGATTCGGCGTGCAATGCGCGGTCGCCGGGGCCACCTCCGTCGTGGCGGTGGACCGTTCGGCCCTGGCGCTGGAAAACGCCGCCCGCGCGGCGGCGGCCAACGGCGTCGCCGACCGCTTCGAAGCCCGCCGGGCCGACGCCTTCCAGGAGATGGAACGGCTCGACGCCGCCGGGGAGCGGTTCGAGGTGGTGATCGCCGATCCGCCCGCCTTCGTGAAGGCCAAGAAGGATTTGGGGGCGGGCTGCCGCGCCTACCGCAAGATGGCGCGTCTGGCCGCCCGCATCACCGCGCCGGGCGGTTTCCTGCTCTGCGGCTCGTGCAGCCACAACGTCGATCCGCCCACCTTTGCCGAACAGGTCGCCCGTGGTCTGAACGACGCCGGGCGCACCGGCCGCATCCTGCGCAGCGCCGGGGCCGGGCCGGATCATCCGGTTCACCCCAATCTGCCCGAATCGGCCTATCTCAAGGCCATCGTCCTGCAACTGGACTGAACGCTTTCCCCCGCCGCAAGGCGGGGGGACTTCAGCGGGTGAACACCCCCACCAGTTCGACATGGGCCGACCACAGGAATTGGTCGACCGGCCGCACGGTCGTCAGGCGATAGCCGCCATCGACCAGCTTGCGGGCGTCGCGGGCGAAGGTGGCCGGGTTGCAGGACACGCCGACCACCAGCGGAACCTTGCTCGCCGCCAGGGTTTCGGCCTGCGCGGCGGCCCCGGCGCGCGGCGGGTCAAAGACAACCGCATCGAAACGACCGAGTTCCTTGGCGGTCAACGGCTGTTCGAACAGGTCGCGCCGCTCCACAGTCAACCGCCGCCCCTGCACCACCCGGCTCAGCGCGGCCACCGCCTCGACGTCGCCTTCCACCGCGTGAACCGCGTTTTGTTCCGAAAGCGGAATGGAAAAGGTGCCGATCCCGGCGAACAGATCGGCCACCCGGCCCGCTCCCCCGATTGCACCGCGCACCGCCTCCACCAGTGCGGCTTCCCCCGCCGCGCTGGCTTGCAGGAAGGCTCCGGGGGGCGGAACAATTGGAACGTTTTCAAAACGAATGGCGGCGGGGCGTCGGTTGGCCACCGGCTCCACCCCGCTGCGGTCATCGGCCTTCCAGGCGATGCGGGCCACGGCGTCCGGTTCGAACAGCGCGAGCGCGTCGCGCGCCCCGCGCTCCAAATGGCGGGGACCAACCAGCAGCAGGTCGATGCCGCCCTCCAAGTCGTTCAGAACGATGTCGCAACCATCGCCGTCGGGCAACACCACGGCCAACAACGCCCGCAGCGGTTCGACCAGCGCGAACAGGCGCGGGGTCAGAACCGGGCATTCCTCCAGATCGACCAGCCGGTGACTCTGCCGCTCGTTGAAGCCCAGCCACACCCGCTTGCCGCGCTTCAACGCCGCCAGGCGCGCCCGGCGACGGGCACCCGGCGGGGTGCAGGCCAGCGGTTCCAACGGCGTGTCGCCCAGACCCACCCGCGCCAAGCATCCTTGCACCAACGAAACGTTCCAGGCGCGGTAGGCGTCGGCGCTGAGATGCTGCAACGTGCAGCCGCCGCAGCGGCCGAAATGGCGGCAGGCCGGATCGCCGCGCCCCGGCCCCGGTTCCAGCACCGCCAGCAGGTCGGCGCGCACGCCCTCGCCCTTGGCGGTGGCGGCGTCCAGCGGATCGGTGACGCGCACCCGCACCCGGTCGCCCGCCACGGTCAGCGGCACGAACAGCCGCGCCCCCTCCACCGTCGCCAGCCCATCGCCGCGCGCGCCGATGTCGGTGATGGCGACGTCGAACTCACGCGGTTCGGCGGGCGGACGCCGTTTCGCGACGGGGCGCTTGGGGAAGGGTTTCACGACGGGCGGCCTTGGCGCAGGGGAAAGGGGGAACGCCCCCCTTTACGCCGGTGCCAGCGCCGCGCGCAACGGTTCCGGTATCGGAGTCGGGCGATGGGTCGCCTTGTCGACGATGACGCACACCGCCTCCTGCGTGGCGATGCAGCGGTCGCCCAGGAAGATGCCGACGCCGATGGTCATGGAGCTGGTCCCCAAGCGCAGCCCGCACACCCCGACTCGGACCGTGTTGGGGTAGAGCAGCTCGGCCTTGTATTCGATCAGGCTGCGGGCCAGCACGACCGTCCAATCGTCGGAGTCGCGGAAACCGCCCGCCGCCTGCAACATGGCGATGCGGCCCTGCTCGAAAAAGACGCCCAAGGCGTTGTTGTTGACGTGGCCCAGCGCGTCGAGGTCGTTGAAGCGCACGCGCTCCTCCCACCAGAACCCATAGCTGCCGGGGTTGGTCAGATCCTTGTTGTCGCTCATGTCCGCCCTATGCCGCAAAGGTCAATACGGGGCCGCACTGTGCGGCATGGGCGTTCCCCCCGCAAGCGTGGCTATTTGCACAGCCCCCGGCGATTTCCTGCGCCCGCCGCGCGGGGTCCGTGTTATTGGAATCCAAACCAACCCTCCGCAACGGAACGGACGATGAGCAAGGACACCAACCAGACGGCGGAAGCGCTGTTCGAAAAGGCGCTGTCGATCGCTGAAAAGCATCTGGACGCGGCGATCAAGGAAGGCGGCCCGCTCGGCCCCTACATCGCCGTCGCCATGATCGAGGCCGCCGTCAACTCGGCCGTCGATGAGACGAGCCACGAGGACGTCATCGACATGCTGCGCGATCTCGCCTCGCAGATCGAAGCGGACGCCGATGAAAGCGACGACGAGTAAACAGACCGGCGGAACGGCGCGCGGCGGGACCTTCGCCGCGCGCGCTCTCAGCCCTCTGCCCCTGCGGTTCCTGCGGCCCGGCGCGCCTCGCGCCGCCGCAGGATCTCGTAGGTCACGGCCCCCAGCACGGTCAGCGCGATCAGGATCAGCGACAGCGCGTTGACGGCGGGCGTCAGGCCGGTGCGGACCTTGGACGCGATGTAGACGGTCAGCGTGGTTTCCAGGCCGCGCACGAACAGCGTCGTGTTGTAATTCTCAAAGCTCTGCAAAAAGGCCAGCAGCGACGCCGACAGGATCGACGGCGTCAGGTAGGGCAGCGTGATGCGGCGGAACACCTGCCCGTGCGTCGCGCCCAGATCAAGCGCGGCCTCCTCCAGCGTCAGATCGAACCGTTGCAGACGGGCGGAAAACAGCAGCATCGCGTAAGCGGCGATGAAGCTGGATTGCGCGACGATGGTCAGGAACAGCCCGCCGGTCACGCCGAACCACTCGCGCCAGAACACCAGGGTGGAGATGCCGACGATCACCCCCGGCGTCAGCAGCGGCGACACCGCCAGCGCGTACAGGAAGGTCTTGGCCCGGCTGTGCAACCGGTCGAGCAGCAGGGCCGCCGCCAGCCCCAGCGGGACCGACACCAGGATCACGCCCGCCCCCACGATCAGGCTGGTCCCCAGCGCCGACCACATGCGTTGATCGGCCCACAGCGCCGAAAACCAACCGAGCGTGAAACCCATCCAGGGCGTGATGGTGGGAAAGCGGCTGCTGTTGAAGGTCGCCGCCGACATCACCAGCAGCGGCAGGAACAGATAGGCGAAGAAGATCACCAGATAGGAGCCGGTGAGCAGGCGGCGGAAGCGGTCGGCGGACATCCGTCTATCCTTACGTGGTGATGCCGGTCATTTGGCGATGTCGGTTAGGCCGACGCGGAACAGCTTCATCGCGGTCAGGATGACGCCGATGCACAGGACCAGCAGGATGAAGGCGTAGGCCGCCCCCTGGTTCCAGTTCCCGCCCTCGAAGAACCAGTTGTAGATGACCTCGGTGAACCAGCGGCTTTGCGGCCCGCCCAGCAGGGCCGGAACGGCGTAGCTGCCCGCCGCCAGCATGAAGGTCATGATGCAGCCGACCGCGATGCCCGGCTTGGCGTGGGGCAGCACGACCCGCCAATGGATGCGCAGCCACCCGGCCCCCAGATCGCGCGCCGCCTCGATCTGGTTGCGGTCCAGCGATTCGATGGCGTTGTAGAGCGGGAAGACCATGAACAGGATGTAGACATAGACCATGCCGACGATCACGCCGACGTCGCCGCCCAGCATCCGTTGCGGCTCGTCGAAGATCCCCAGCCCCACCAGCAGGCTGTTCAACAGGCCGTTGAAGGCGAGGATGATGTACCAGGAGAAGGTCCGCAGCAGCTCGTTGATCCAGAAGGGCACGATCAGCATCAGCATCAACAGCGGCAGCCGCCGTTTCGGGGCCACCTGGGCCAGATAGAAGGCCACCGGGTAACAGACCGCCAGCGTCACCGCCGTCACCAGGGCGCTGGCCCAGATCGTCTTGATGAAGATCGCCAGATGGATTTGGTTGGTCCACAGCGTGGCGTAATTCTTGACCGTGTAGACATCCTCCGGCCCGCCCAGCTTGGACGGCGGCAGCGATGGGCGGAAGGAGAAATCCACCATCATGATCTGGGGAAGCACCACCAGCAGCGCCAGCCACAGCGCCACCGCCAGCAGGATCAGGCCGGTCAGAACCGGGCCGTATCGGCGGATCACCTCGGTCATCGCGCGGGCGGCTCCTTTTTGTTGAACGGTCATTCAAATACGAATCCGAACAATCCACGCCTATCATGGGGCTTTTGCCTGGCGCAAGCGCGCGCGTGTGACCACAACCGTCCGCACCGGCATTTCCCCCTTTGCGCCGCCGCGACTCGGACGCCATAGTCAGGACCATGCGCGCGCCCCGCCGGACCGGATCGGATCATCGACTGTGGACCCACGCGACGGCCCTGGTGGCCGTGGCGGTTCTGCTGGTCCATGCCCTGGTCCTGGGCTGGCATGTCCCGCCGCCGTTGCGGGCGTTGGCGGCGGACGGTTGGCTGTGCCTGGCCCCGACTCAAAGCGCCAGCCCCGACGCGCCCGGCGAGTCCGCCCCGGACGCCCCCAATCTTGGCGACCATCTGAAGCGCTGCCCGCTCTGCCTGTCGGCGGACACGGTTGCGCTTGGCCCGGCGGATGGGCCGTTGTTGCCCACCCCCGCCTGGGTCGAGGCCGACCGCCCGCGACTCGGCGGCGCGGCCCCGCGCGCCGACCACCCCCATCACCTCTTCCACGCCCGCGCCCCTCCGGCCACGGCCTGACGACTCGCGTTCCATCCTTCCTCGTCAGACCGTTTTTCGGAGACTCCCCATGATTCGCGCCACCCGCGCCACGCTGGCCGCTGTCGGCCTGTTCGCCCTGTCCGCCGCCGTCCTGCCCGTCACCGCCGCCGCCCATGCCACGCTGGAGGTCCAGCAGGCCCCGAGCGGCAGCTATTACAAGGCGGTGATCCGCATCGGCCATGGCTGCGACGGCAGCGCCACCACCGCCATCCGCGTCCGCATCCCGGAGGGCGTGGTGTCGGTCAAGCCGATGCCCAAGCCGGGCTGGACGCTGTCCACCGTCGAGGGCCCCTACGCCACCCCCTTCGTCAGCCATGGCAAGACGATCACCAAGGGCGTGACCGAGGTGACGTGGACCGGCGGCCCGCTGCCCGACGCCTTCTATGACGAGTTCGTCTTCCAGGCCAAATTGCCGGAGAAGCCCGCCGGAACCGTGATTCACGTGCCGGTGGTGCAGGAGTGCGACAAGGGCGTGAACCGCTGGATCGAGATCCCCGAACCCGGCAAGACCGCCCATGATTACAAGGAACCGGCCCCCAGCCTGACGCTGACGGCCAAGCCGCAATGAGCACCGCCCGCCTCCTCCGCCGCCTCGTCTGTCTGGTGGCCCTGCTGCTGATGCCCGGTTCGGCGTTCGCCCACGCCGTGCTGCTGGAGTCCAGCCCGGTGGACGGCGCGCGACTCGACCGCCCGCCCGCCGAGCTGCGCCTGCGCTTCAACGAGCCGGTGACGCCGGTGGCGCTGCACGCCTTCGGCCCCGCTGGGGCGTTGGCGCTGCCCGGCCCGGCGCAGGCCAGCGACTCCGATCTGCGGGTCCCGCTGCCGCCGTTGCCGACGACGCCGGGGGCCTACACCCTCAGCTACCGCGTCACCTCGGCCGATGGGCATCCGGTGGCGGGGTCGCTGATCTTCGGCGTCGGCGTCACGCCGGAACGGCCGGAGCAGGCGGAGGAGCGCGGGCGCAATCGGACCCTGCTGGCCGCCATGGCCGCCCGCGCGCTGCATTACGGCAGCCTGCTGGCGGCGGCGGGCGGCGGGCTGTTTCTGGCGCTGGTGGCACCGGGTGCCGCCTACCGCATCCAGACCGCCAGAGGATCCGGTGCGGGCGGAACGGGCACAAGCTGGGCACCGCTGGCGCGGCTGGCCCGCCAACCGATGACGTTGGCCATCGCCCTGCTGGCGGTTCCGCTGAATCTCGGCCTGACCGGGGCGGTGCTGATCGGCGAAACGCCGCTGGCCCTGCTGACGGCGGACGCGTGGCGGGTGGTTCTGGCCAGCACCGGCGGACTCAGCGCCGCCATCGCGCTGGCCGGTCTGGCGCTGCTCGCCCTTGGGCAGTGGCGCAACCGCTCCGGCACCGGCGGTGGGCTGTTCCTGATGGCTGGGGCGCTGGTCGCCGTCGGTGCCCTGACCACCACCGGCCACGCCGCCACCGCCCCGCCCACCGCGCTGTCGGCCCCGCTGGTCGGGCTGCACGCGCTGACCGCCGCCTTTTGGCTGGGGGCGCTCGCCCCGCTGCGCGCCATCCTGCGCCACGCCCCGGCGCTGGAGGCGGCCCGGCTGGTCCGCCGCTTCTCCACCCTGGCGGTGGCGGCGGTGGCCCTGCTGCTGTTGGCCGGGCTGGGGTTGAGCGTGGTGCAGATCACCGCCCCCGACCGGGTCGGCTCCACCGTCTATGGCCAAATCTGGCTGCTGAAGATGGCCGGAGTCGCGGCCCTGCTCGGGTTGGCCACCGTCAACCGCTGGCGCCTGACGCCGACGCTGGAGCGCGGCGGGCGGGCGGAGCGGGAGCGGGCGAATCGGCTGCTGCGCCTCAGCATCACCACGGAAGTGGCGCTGATGGGGCTGGTGGTGATGTTGACCGCCGGGCTGGGGACCACCCCACCGCCGCGCACGATCGCCGCCAAGCCGGTGGCGGACGCCCCGATCGGCTACAGCAGCGTGACGGCGGCAAAGGGGCGGCAGGCGGTGATCGGGCTGGACCCGGCGCGGGTCGGCCCCAACCGGTTGACCATTCACCTGACCCAGGCCGACGGCGGCCCGTTCGACCCGAAAGAGCTGGTGGTGGAGCTGTCGCAGCCCGCCGCCGGGATCGAGCCGCTGACCCGCCGCCCGACCCGCACCGGCCCCGGAGCCTTCGCGCTCGACGGGCTGATCCTGCCGGTGAAGGGCCGGTGGGAACTGCGCATCGACGCCCTGATCGACGATTTCGACAAGGCGATCTTCCGCGCCAGCCTGCCGGTGGGCGGCGGCTGAATGCGCGGGCTGATCGCAACTCAGGGCGCGGTGGGCAACGCCACCGCGTCCGTCGCGCGGAACCCCAGCCGGGCGGCCTGACCGGGAACGAACACCGGGTCATGGCCCAGATGCGGAACCTGCACGGTCAACCCGCCGTCGAGGAAGGCGTTGACGAAGGCCCCTTCGAAATCGCGGTGGCTGACCCGGGCCTCCAGCGCGTTTTCCTCCTGCCCCAGGGTCAAGCGTTCGGGACGGACGAACAGGGTGGCGCGGTCGCCCGGCGACAGCCGCCGGGGGTTGCGCCCGCGCAGCCGCCCGAATCCGGTGTCCACCACCGCCCAGCCCTCCGCCGATTCGGCCACCGTTCCGGCAAAACGGTTGGTTTCGCCGACGAAGGACGCGACGAAGGCGGTTTCCGGGTGGTCGTAGATGGTCGGGCCGTCGCCCACCTGCTCCAGCACGCCGCGCGACATCACGCCGATGCGGTCGGACATGGTCAGCGCCTCGCCCTGGTCGTGGGTGATGTAGATGAAGGTGACGCCGGTCCGCCGCTGCAACTCGCGCAACTCCGCCCGCATGTGCTGGCGCAGCTTCAGATCCAGCGCCGACAGCGGTTCGTCCAGCAGCAGCACCGCCGGTTCCACCGCCAGGGCGCGGGCGATGGCGATGCGCTGGCGTTGGCCGCCCGACAGGTCGGTGACGCGCTTGTTCGCCGTGTCGGGCAAGGCCACCAGCTCCAGCAGCTCGCGCACCCGCCTGGCCCGGTCGGCGGACGGCACGCCGCGCACCTCCAGCCCGAAACCGATGTTCTCGGCCACCGTCATCAGGGGGAACAGGGCCAGATTCTGGAAGATCAGGGCGGTGGGCCGCTTGTTCGGGCCGATGCCGCGCATGTCGGCCCCGCCGATGCGGACGACGCCGCTGGTCGGCTCCATGAAGCCGGAAATCATCCGCAGGATCGTGGTCTTGCCGCAGCCCGACGGGCCGAGAAAGCTGAAGAACTCCCCGGCCTTGATGGTCAGCGACACGTTGTTGACGGCGATGGCCTCGCCGAACCGCATGGTCACGGAATCGAGTTGAACGTCTTGGCTCATGGAGTCCCCTGATGCGTCCCTGCGAATCCTCCCCCATCAGCGACGGGGTGGCGAGAGGGGAGGAGGACGGCCCCCTCCCCGTCGCGCCGTGCCTTACGCGGCCAGGAAGCGGTCCTGGTACTCGTTGCGGATCGAGACGTACCAGGCCGGTTGGATCGGCCACCACCACAGCTTTTGCAGCGCGTCGCCCGGATAGGCGTCGGCGAAGAACTGCTTGTTCAGGTCGGTCAGGTGCGCTTCCGCCCCCACCGCCGTGCTGGAGATGCCGGAGAAGTTGGTGTAGAGCGCGCCCGCCTGCGGGGTGTAGAACCAGTTGATCCAGGCGTAGGCGTTTTCCAGGTTTTCCGCCTTCTTGGGAATGGCGAAGCCTTCCATCCAGGCCAGCGAGCCTTCCTTCGGCGCGATGAAGCGGACGGGCAGCCCCTCCTTGCGCAGCGCCACGGCGGTCGAATCCCAGGTCTGGCCGATGACGCAACCGTTGGTGCGGAAGGCACCCTGCGCCTCGTTCTCGTTGGTCCAGAACTGGGCGACCGACTTCTTGTTGGCAACCGCCACCTTCAGAATGGCGTCGAAGTTGGCGCGGGCCTTGGCCTCGTCCTTGAACTGGTCGCGCAGGGAATGCGGCAGCTTGCCTTGGCTTTCCAGCCACAGCCCGATGCCGATCAGCGAGGAATGGCCGCGCACCGTCACCTTGCCCGCGTTGGCCGGTGCCCACAGGTCGCCGTAGCTGGCGGTCCCATAGGCGAGCGGGGCCTTCTTCATGTCATAGGCCAGCGCCTCGGTCCCCCAATCGGCCGGGGCGAAGTAGCGCTTGCCGCCGACGACGCCGCCCATGCCCGCCGATCCCTCGACCGACGATTTCAGGCAGCCGTCCCACTTGACCTTCGATTCGTCGAGCGGCTGGACCAGATCGAAATCGACGTAGTTCGGCACGCGGTCCACCGTGGGGTGGATGATGTCGAACCCGGCCCCGCCGGTGGCCTTGAGCTGGTTCAGCAGCTCGTCGTTGGTGCCGTATTCGGTCAGGGTCGCCTTGACGCCGGTCTTCTTTTCGAAATCGGCCAGCATGTCCGGGCTGATGTAACCGGCCCAGGAGAAGATCTTGACCGATCCGGAGGCCGCGCGGCCTTCGCGCAGGATGAAGGGACCGACCGAGGCCACACCGGCCACCGCCGCCGCGCTCTTCAGCAGCAGGCGGCGGGAGAAGCTCTTGGCGGCGCGTTGGGTTTCGACGCTGGACCGCTGGGATTCGGTCATCGCGGCGGTGGCGAGCGTCGGCGTGATCGTCGGCATGGCACCCAATCTCCCTGTTCGCAAAGCGTTGGCGGAGACCCGACCGCGCACCGCGCCGTCCGGCTTCCGCATAGGGCAAGGAGTGTGCCTGAGAAAAACCGGGATCGTCCACGACCGACTGCGGGGCGATGGAAAAGTTTCACAGCGGCGTCATGCGTTTGTCGCGATCACCTAACCCTGTCGCGATCACATCACATGGAAGCGCGCCTTCAGCACCACCCCCTCCGCCCCGCACACCACGGTGCGGTTGCGCCCGTTGCGCTTGGCGAAATAAAGCGCCTCGTCGGCCCGCGCCAGCACCGCCACCGCCGACTCGGCCCCCTGGGTCGGGCAGACTCCGACGCTGACGGTGAAACCGAAACAACCGCCATCGGCCCGCACCGCCGTCAGGGCGGCGGTCGATTCGCGGATGCGCTCCAGTTGGGCGATGGTCGCCGCCAGATCATCGGCGGGCAGGACCATGCCGAACTCCTCCCCACCCAGACGGCCCAGGAAACCGCCCTCCGGGACCAGCGCCGCGCTGTTTTCGGCAAAGCGCTTCAGCGCCAGATCGCCGTTCGAATGGCCGTGGGTGTCGTTGATCGTCTTGAAATGATCGATGTCGAACATCGCCACCGCCAGCGGCGCGCCGTGGCGCACCGATTCGTCGTAGGCACGCTCCAGCCGTTCCATGAAATGGCGGCGGTTCATCACCCCGGTCAGGTAATCGGTGTTGAGAAGATTGGCCATCGCCCGGTGCGTCCGGGTGATCCGTTCGCCCGCGCGCACGCGGGCGCGCAGCATCGGCAGATCGATCGGCTTGATCAGGAACTCGTCGGCCCCGGCGTCGAAGGCTTCGATCCGGCGCTGGCTGTCCGCGTCGGTGGTCATCAGGATGGTGAAGGTGCGGTGCTGGTCATCGTCGGCCCGGATCAGCCAACACAGCTCCAGCCCGTTCATCCGGGGCATTTCCAGGTCGGTGATGACGACGTGGACGTCCTGGCTGCGGTACAGCTCCAACGCTTCCGCCCCATCCCTGGCGAGCAGGACCCGGTAATTGTAGTCTTCCAGATGCTCTTTGATGAGTCTGCGGACAACCGACGAGTCGTCAACGACGAGAACATTGGTCTCCACGGCGCGCGCCATTCCCATCCATTGCAACCCAATGGCGGGATTTTCGCAGCATTCTAGCCAAAAGTCACAGAAAACCAGCCAAAGGTCAGGGTATGGGGCATTTCGTCGCGCCCCGGACAGCCCGACAGCGGCGCTTCAGACCGGCAAAGCGACTGAAGCGGCTCAGTTTTCCAGCATCCGCCGCAGCAGCTCGACATCCTCGGCAAAGGACGGGTCGGTGCTGCGCAGCTCGTCCACCTTCTTGACCGCGTGCATCACGGTGGTGTGGTCGCGCCCGCCGAACTTGCGACCGATCTCCGGCAGGGAGCGGGCGGTCAGCTGCTTGGCCAGATACATGGCGATCTGCCGGGGCCGGGCCACGGCGCGGGCGCGGCGGGCCGAATGCATGTCGGCGACGCGGATGTTGTAATGCTCGGCGACGCGCTTCTGGATCTCGTCGATGGTCACGCGGCGGTCGTTGGCGCGCAGCAGGTCGTGCAGCACCTCCTGCGTCGTTTCCAGCGAGATCGACCGCCCGACGAGGTCGGCGTGGGCGACGATGCGGTTCAGCGCCCCTTCCAGCTCGCGCACGTTGGACGTGATCTTGTGGGCCAGGAACTCCAGCACCTTCAGCGGGATGCTCGCCTGGAGCGCGTCGGCCTTGGCCTGAAGGATGCCCAACCGCAGTTCGTACGTGGTCGGGTGGATGTCGGCGACCAGCCCCCAGCCCAGGCGGGAGCGCAACCGCTCCTCCATCCCTTCCAGGTCGGACGGGCTTTTGTCGGCGGAGATGATGACCTGCCGGTTCTGGTCGACCAGCGCGTTGAAGGTGTGGAAGAACTCTTCCTGCGTCGAATCCTTGCCGCTGATGAACTGCACGTCGTCGATCATCAGCACGTCCACCGAACGGAACTGCTGCTTGAACGCCATCGTGTCCTTGAAACGCAGGGCGCGGATGAACTGGTACATGAACTTTTCCGCCGACAGGTAGAGCACCTTGCGGTTGGGATCGTTCTTGCGGATTTGCCAGGCCAGCGCGTGCATCAGGTGGGTCTTGCCCAACCCGACCCCGCCATAGAGGAACAGCGGGTTGAAGGTGACGGTCGTGGCATCGGCGACGCGGCGGGCGGCGGCGTGGGCCAGCTCGTTCGGTTTGCCGACGACGAAATTCTCGAAGGTGAAGCGCGGGTCGAGCGCCGCCGACAGGTCGGAGCGGTCTTCCAGAATGGCCGGGACCCCGTTCGGCGACTCGTCCGACGCCCCGCCGTAGGAGGCGGAGGTGTAGACGGTGGCGGGTGTGGCCACCGCGACGGAGGACGGGACCGTCATGGTGCCCGAATCCGGCGGGCGGCGTTCGGCGGCGGCGGTGAACAGGGTGCGGGCCTCGCCCCGGTCACGCGATGGCAGGGAATCGCGCGGGCCGGGGTCGTCGCGGTCGTCGTTGTCCGCGCTCAGCACGGCGGGCGCGCTGGTGGAGGCGACCACCACATCGATGGATTGGACGTCGGGGTTCTCTCCCGACCACAGGGCGCGAATCCGGTCGGCGTAGTGGGTCAGCACCCAATCGCGCATGAAGCGGGTGGGCACGACGATGCACACCTCGCCGCCGGTCATGCTGGCGACGGACAGCGGTTGAAGCCAACTGCGGTAGGCGATCTCGCCCACCTCGTCTTTCAGACGCCCACGCACCCGCGCCCACTGCTGATCCAACGACACGCCGACCGACATGCTCCTCTACCCCCGCCCCCGTTCCCCACGGCGGTGCCGCCACCACGCGTTCACCACCGAAAGGGCGGGTCCATCCCGCCCCAACGCGCCACACACCCACGGATCAAACCATTCACGCCATTCACGGCCCCGCCGACCGCAGTGGCGGGCAAGACCAAACACACACCACCGATTCGGTTGCACAAACCAGCATCACCGGCGCGTGTTTTTAGAAAAACAACAATCTTGTACCAACCGAGACATAAAAATGCCCGCTCGGCCCAAGACCTTCACCATCTCTAGCGTTTACCCGAACGGTGCGCGGCGTGTTGAACACACCATTTCGCCACATCGGACGGAAGAAAACTTTAATCCCCTGCCAGATGGCTGGCAATGGGACAGATGGCGAACGGGTCAAAAAGACTCGGTTGACACGCCTAACACCAAGATTTCATTGCTGAATCTTCTGAGAGACCCGTGGGTTTTTCCAAACAATTGTTCAAAATCCCACGCATACCCTTGAAACGCAAAAAGCCGCGCCCCGAATCTCGGGCGCGGCTTTTTGAAACCGGCAAACAGGCTCGATCAGAGAGCCTTGATGCGGGCCGAGAGGCGCGACAGCTTGCGCGACACCGTGTTCTGGTGCAGCACGCCCTTGGTGACGCCACGCATCATTTCCGGCTGGGCGGACTTGAAGGCCTCAGCGGCGGCGGACTTGTCACCGGCCTCGATCGCGCCCTCAACCTTCTTGACGAAGGAACGGATGCGGCTGATGCGGTTACGATTGACTTCCGTACGACGCTCGGTCTGACGGATGCGCTTTTCAGCGGACTTGTGATTGGCCATGGAAACCCTACTCCGAACGACACGTCTGTCGCAATGCGAGCGCGCCTTATACGCTCAGGCCAAATGAGAGTCAAGACACCGACCGGGCCAGATCTCATTCAATCCCAGCGAAACATCATCATGATTGAAACGGCACCGTCCCCCACAAGATGCGGGGGACGGCGTCACAAGACTCAGCGGTTCTTCCACACCGGTTGACGCTTTTCAGCGAAGGCGGCCATGCCTTCCTTCTGGTCTTCGGTGGCGAAGGTCGAATGGAAGACGCGGCGTTCGAAATGCACGCCTTCGGCCAGGGTGGTTTCATAGGCGGCGTTCACCGCCTCCTTGGCCATGGCGACGATGGGCTGCGACAGCGAAGCGATCTTGGTGGCGACCTTCACCGCCTCCTCGATCAGTTCGGCCGCCGGGACCACGCGGCTGACCAGCCCGCAACGCTCGGCCTCCGCCGCGTCGATCATGCGGCCGGTCAGGACCATTTCCATCGCCTTGGACTTGCCGACGAAGCGGGTCAGGCGCTGGGTGCCGCCGGCCCCCGGGATGGTGCCGATGGTGATTTCCGGCTGGCCGAACTTGGCGGTGTCGGCGGCCAGGATGAAGTCGGCCATCATCGCCAGCTCGCACCCGCCGCCGAGCGCGAAGCCCGCGACCGCCGCGATGGTCGGCTTGCGACACTTGGCCAGTTGCTCCCACTTCGCGGTGATGAAGTTGGAGGTGTAGACGTCCATATAGGTGAAACCGGCCATCTCCTTGATGTCGGCCCCGGCGGCGAACGCGCGCTCCGACCCGGTGATGACGATGGCCCCGATGGCGCTGTCGGCCTCGAAGCCGTCGAGCGCTTGGCCCAGCTCCGTCACCAGCTGGTCGCACAGGGCGTTCAGCGCCTTGGGACGGTTCAGGGTGATGAGGCCGACGGGGCCACGGGTTTCGACGAGAATGGTTTCGTACGACATGATTGCAGCGGTCTCCCGTTCTGGCAGGGATCGGCTCTGCCGCCCCGCGTGTGGTGTGCGTCCGGTTTCTTGCTTGTGGTTGTTCGGCTTCCGGTCGGGGTTGTTGGTGAGGCTGGAGGGTCTGGCCGGGCGGAGGGTGTCCCCCGCCTCAGCGCGGCGTCAGGGTGAAGCGCAGAGTCGTCCGGTCCGACGACCCGCTTCCCGTGACGAAATCCAGCCGCAGCCCCTCGCCCTCGCGGACGAAACGCTGTTCGGCGGCCCGGCTCCACCCCAGTTGCGGCAGGGTCTGGTCGTAAAAGGCCAGAACCGCGCCGCGCGGGACCATGCCCGACAACACCACCTGGACGATTCGCCCATCGGGTTTGTCGAACACCAGCGGTTCGGCGTCCACCGGTTCGAGTCCCGGCATCGCTGGCACGTCGGCCAGACCGGGAACGAAGGGCGACGCCGCAACGGCGGCAGCCGGAAGCAAGGGAAAAGCGAGGCTCCCCAGGCCCGCGACCGCGGGGCCGGCAAGGAGAAGGGCGCCGAACGTCGCCCGAAGCGTGGCCGAAAAAGCCGTCATGCGCTCAGGTATATCAGCGTTGGCGCGCCGCACAATAGAAAGTCGAGCGCCCCGACTGCACGATCCGCTGAACACCCCCGCTGACCGCCGTGTCGCAGTCGCAGCCGGGGCAGGGTTGCCCCGCCCGGTCATAGACGGCGAACTGGTGCTGGAAATAGCCCAGCTCCCCCGACGCCTGCCGGTAATCGCGCAGGGAGGAGCCGCCCGCCGCGATGGCGCGGCCCAGCACCTCGCGGATCGCCGTGGCCAGTTGATCGGCTTCGGCCCGGCTGACGTCGGCGGCCGCCCGGGTCGGGTGGATGCCCGCCTGGAACAGCGCCTCCGACACATAGATGTTGCCCAGCCCGGCGACGACGCCCTGGTCGAGCAGTGCGGCCTTGATCGGCGTGATCTTCCCGGCCAGCCGGTCGGCCAGCACCGGGCCGGAGAATGCGTTGCCCAGCGGCTCCGGCCCCAGGGCGCGCAGCATCGGGTGGTCGGCCAACCCGTCCGCCGTCGTCAGATCCATCAGACCGAAGCGGCGGGCGTCGTTGAAGGTCACGGTCGTGCCGCTGTCCACCTCGAACACGACATGGTCGTGCTTGCCCGGCGACTCGGGCCGCTGCGGCGCGATCAGCATCCGCCCGGACATGCCGAGATGGACGATCAGCACCGCCCCATCGTCCAAATCCACCAGAATGTATTTCGCCCGCCGCCGCACCGCCGTGACCCGCCGCCCGGTCAGGCGCGCGACAAAGTCCGGCGGAAAGGGCGTGCGCAGATTGGGCCGGTTCTGATCGACACGGACCAGAACCCGCCCCTCAAGATGCGGGGCAAGGCCCCGGCACACGGTTTCGACTTCAGGAAGCTCAGGCATGGGCGTCAGGGTGGGGGGAAGGAGGGGGATAGCGCAAGGGGGATGAGGGGCGCGCTGAAACGGCCCCCCTTGTCCAGCACAGGCGCGGAATAGACAGGATGGAACAACCAACCTTGACGACCTGATGTCCCTTTGCGACCTGACGTCAAAGCGCGATGCGGGTGGCGATGACGTCATACGGTGCCGTCAACCCGGTTCCACCATCCTCACGGTCCACCAACCCCGCCCGCGCCAGAGCCTCGATGTCCTCGTGAACCCGCCGGTAATCCCGACCAAGCGCCTTGGCAAGCGCGTTGACGCTGGCGGCGGGCTGGCGATGCAGATGGCGCAGCAACTCCAGCCGTTTGCCGGTCAGCACGCGCGCCAAGGTTTCAAAGCGATCAAAGGACAAATGCCGCTCATTCACCGCGTCCCCCGCCTCGATGCGGTGCCAGGCGTCGGCGAAGCGACCGGCGAAGTCCTGGGCGGCATCGCCCACAAGCACCTGCAGATCGGCCATCACACCCTCCCTCCTGCCGCTCGCACATCGGCGAGAAAATCGATCATCAATTGCTCTGGCGTGGTGAAGCGGTAAGGCTCTTCACGGGGGCCATAGTGCCGATGATCGCCCTTGCCCCGTTCGTTGTCATACCCAACCACGCGAACCCCGTTGACGATGTAGACAAGGCTGTATTTCAGGGTGTGTCCGCTGGGCGGAACCGGGGCCGGAACCTGCCAGATCGTCGCCTGCAGGATGGACCCATCCGCAAGCTCCCTCCGCTCCCTGTAGCGCAGCTCGGCCTTCGGCACATCGTCTCCCAAGGTTGCATCAGCCACTATGTCATCATGCGCCATATGCGTTCAAGGGATACACACCCAACGCGTTCCACCGTCCCCCAAACCGCCGCACCCGCACCGCAATCCCCCCACTGGCATCGCCCCGCGCGCCGCGCTATGGTCCCGGTCATGAGCGACACGCCCCACCACCCGCCCGCCGCCGTTCCGCCGCCCGTTTCGGGGTCCGAAGGGGAATGGTTTGGTTTTCAGCCCGTGAACCCCGAGGCCAAATCGGGACTGGTCCGCGCCGTCTTCGGCAGCGTGGCGACCAATTACGACCTGATGAACGATCTGATGTCGGGCGGCATCCATCGGCTGTGGAAAGACACGCTGATGGAGATGGTGGCCCCCAAACCGGGCATGACCCTGCTGGACGTGGCCGGCGGGACCGGCGACATCGCTTTCCGCTTTCTTCAGCGCGGCGGCGGGGCCGCCATCGTCTGCGACATCACCGAGGCGATGGTCCGCGTCGGGCGCGACCGCGCGATTGACCGCAACATCCTGTCGGGCGTGGAGTGGACCGTGGGCGACGCGGAAAAGCTGCCCATCGCCTCGCGCTCCGTCGATGCCTACACCATCGCCTTCGGCCTGCGGAACGTCACCCGCATCGACGCCGCCATCGCCGAGGCGCGGCGGGTGCTGAAGCCCGGTGGCAAATTCTATTGCCTGGAGTTCAGCCACGTCGTGCTGCCGGTGCTGCGCGAGCTGTACGACGTCTATTCCTTTCAGGTGCTGCCGAAGATCGGGCGCATCGTGGCCAAGGACGAGGACAGCTACCGCTACCTCGCCGAAAGCATCCGGCGCTTTCCGGCGCAGGAGGATTTGGCCCGGCGCATCGCGGCGGCGGGCTTTGCCTCCGTGCGCGTGCGCAACCTGACCGGCGGGATCGCCGCCATTCATTCCGGCTGGCGGATCTGACGCACCGTGTTCCTGATTCTGCGCAACCTCCTCCGTCTGGCGGTGATCGGCCGCACGGCGGCCCGTTACGACGCCCTGCCCGACTCGCTGCTCGCCAACGCCCCCGCCCTGTCCTGGCTGTGGCGGCGGATCGCCCGGCGCGGGGTGCCGGGCCGCGACGGCCAGCGTCTGGCCCGCGCGCTGGCCGAACTGGGGCCGACCTACATCAAGCTGGGGCAATTGCTCTCCACCCGCTCCGATCTGGTGGGGGAGCGGATGGCCGTCGATCTGGCGGAGTTGCAGGACAAGCTGCCGCCCTTCCCCGGTCGCGAGGCCCGCGCCATCATCGAGGAGGAGTTCGGGCAACCGCTGTCGGCGCTGTTCCAGAGCTTTGACGACAAGCCGGTCGCCGCCGCCTCCATCGCGCAGGTGCATTTCGCCGTCACCGCCGACGGGCAGGAGGTGGCGGTCAAGGTGCTGCGCCCCGGCATCGCCGCCGCGTTCGAACGCGACATCGACCTGTTCTATTGGCTGGCCGCGCTGGCCGAAACGGTGCTGCCCCGGCTGAAGCGCCTGCGCCTGCGCGAGGTGGTGGACACCTTCGCCCGCACCTCCCGCCTGGAGATGGATTTGCGGATGGAGGCGGCGGCGGCCTCCGAACTCGGCGGCAATTTCACGGACGACCCGACCTTCAACGTCCCGGCGGTCGATTGGGACCGCACCGGCGGTCGGGTGCTGACACTGGAGCGGATTCGCGGCTTCAAGGTGGACGAGGCCGCGCGGATCGAGGCGGCGGGCTTCGACCGCGACGCCATCCTCGCCATGGCCTCGGCCAGCTTCTTCAACCAGGTGTTCCGCGACGGCTTTTTCCACGCCGATCTGCACCCTGGCAACCTGTTCATCAACGAACAGGGGACCATCACCGCCGTGGATTTCGGCATCATGGGGCGGTTGGACCAGGCCACCCGCCGCTATCTGGCCGACATGCTGATCGGCTTCCTGTCCGGCGATTACCGCCGCGTCGCGATTGTCCATTTCGAGGCGGGCTATGTCCCCCGCCATCAATCAATCGAGATCTTCACCCAGGCTTGCCGCGCCATCGGCGAGCCGTTGCAGAACAAGCCGTTGAGCGAGATTTCGGTCGGGCGGCTGCTGGCCCAGCTCTTCGCCGTCACCGAACAGTTCGAGATGGAAACCCAGCCGCAATTGCTGCTGCTGCAAAAAAGCATGCTGACCGCCGAGGGCGTGGGACGGCTGCTGAACCCCAGCATCAACATGTGGGAACTGGCCCGCCCGCTGATCGAGCAGTGGATGCGCGAGAATCGCGGGCCGGAGGCGCAGATCGTCGAGGATGTCGGGGCCGCCCTGTCCACCATCCGCCGCCTGCCCGCCCTGGTGCGCGAGGCCGAACGCGTGACCGCCGACATGGCCGAAGGCGGCCTGCGCCTGCACCCGCACACGGTGCGCCAGATGCTGCAAGGCTGGGACCGTCGCCGCCGCAGCGACCGCGCCGCCCTGTGGGTGATCGCCGGGTTGCTGGCGGTGATCGCGCTGAAGCTGGTCTGACCCCCGCCCCGGCCGCTCAACCCTTTTGGGGGGTGGCAGATGGATGAAACAGCCGTTTCCGCGCACTATGCGCTATTCCAAACAACCATAGCGCTAAGGTCAGACTTGAAGAGCATGGGTTGCACGAGAATGATGACGCTTCGGCAGCATCATTGTCCCCGTGACCCATGGTGTTGCTCGCCAACCATCGGGCGTGCACCACAATGTCAACCGAACCGTCCACCGTCCCGTCGACCCGCTCCGTTGGGGGATTGCTGCAACCCGCATTGTGGATGCTGACCGCCACGCTGCTGTTTGCGATGGGCAACGCCACCATCCGCCACATCACGGATTCGCTGCCGTCGCTGGAAATCGTGTTCCTGCGCAACCTGTTGTGCGTGGTGCTGCTGCTGCCCTGGATCGTCACGCGCGGGGCCAGCGCCTGCCGCGCCGTCGTCACCGGCGGACGGTTGGGGCTGTTCGCGTCGCGGGCCGCCGTCAACGTCGCCGCGATGATGGCGTGGTATTACAGTCTGGCCCACATCCCCCTGCCCACCGCCACCGCCGTCAGCTTCACCACCCCGCTGTTCGTCACGCTGGGCGCCGCCCTGTTTTTTGGCGAGCGGCTGCGCCCGCACCGGCTGGCCGCCATCGCCCTGGGGTTGACCGGCGTGGTGATCGTGCTGAAACCGGACGGCGGCGGGATCGACGCGTCGTTCGCCGTGCTGGTGCTGCATTGCGTCGCCGCCGCCGCCACCCTGCTGATGACCCGCCGCCTGACCCGGGACGACAGCGTGCTGGTGGTGGTCCTGTTCCTCAGCCTGTTTTCCGCCCCGCTGGCCGCGCTGCCGGCCCTGGCGATGCCATCGCATTTCGCCTGGGTCTGGCCAAGTTGGAGCGCGTGGGGCTGGCTGTTCCTGCTCAGCGGGGCGTTGACCCTGGCGCAACTGGCGATGACGCGGGCGCTGTCGATGGCCCCGGCCCCGGCGGTGATGCCCTATGACTACGCCCGCCTGCCCTTCAGCGCGGTGATCGCCTGGATCGCCTTTGGCGAGGCGATGGATCTGCGCGGCTGGATCGGCGCCGCGCTGATCGTGGCGGCCGCCCTGTTCACCATGCACCGCGACGCCAGCCACGCCCGCCGCCCCAGCGCCGTCAACACCCGGTCCGAAGCCCACCAGCAGGCCGCCTGACCCTCGCCCAATTTCCCGCCCCATCCCCGCGCCCTGAAACGCGCAACCCTCCCATGATTGGCGGCGCGCACCGTTAACCATACGGTATAGTTTGGTGAGGCTCTGACTTCTGATAGACTGGTGTGGAACCCAAGGCCGGATCCACCGGCCACCACGCGGCGGCCCATCGCCATCTGGCCATCACCGTCAGGCCATCATCAGGAGGAAACAGCATGAACATCGCCGGTCTGTCCGCCATCGTCACCGGGGGTGGGTCGGGCATGGGGGCGGCCACCGCCCGCCATCTCGCCAGCCTGGGGGCCAAGGTCACGGTGCTGGACGTCAACAAGGACGCGGTGGAGCAAACGGCGCGCGACATCGGCGGGTTGGGACTGGTCTGCGACGTCACCAACGGCGACTCGGCGGAAGCCGCCTTCGAACAGGCCCGCGCCGCCCACGGCCCGGCCCGCATCGCCGTGAATTGCGCGGGCGTGGCCCCGGCGCAGCGCATCGTCGGGCGCGACGGGGCGATGCCGCTCGACGCCTTCCGCAAGGTGATCGAAATCAACCTGATCGGCAGCTTCAACATCCTGCGTCTGGCCGCCGCCGACATGTCCAAGCTGGACCTGCTGGAGTCGGGGGAGCGCGGCGTCATCATCAACACCGCGTCCGTCGCCGCCTATGAGGGGCAGGTCGGTCAGGCCGCCTACGCCGCGTCGAAGGGCGGCGTCGTCGCCCTGACCATCTGCGCCGCCCGCGATCTGGCCCGCAGCGCCATTCGGGTGATGACCATCGCCCCCGGCCTGATCGGCACGCCGATGCTGCTGGGCATGCCGCAGGAGGTGCAGGACAGCCTTGCCGCCACCGTGCCGTTCCCCAAGCGCTTCGGTCGCCCGGACGAGTACGCCCGCCTCGTCCAGCACATTTTGGAAAACGAGATGTTGAACGGCGAAACCATCCGGCTCGACGGTGCCATCCGCATGGCCCCGCAATAACCCCGGCGCAAACCGGACAGCGACGACGGGCAACGGCCCCCTTCCAGGGGCCGTTTTTCGTTTCCAAGAGAGGTTTCCCGGCCCGCTTGCCACGACAATCGGTTGAAACCCGCGCCCTGCACCCCAATCTGTGGGGCTTGCCCCAAACGCCCACCCCAAGCCCTTGCGCAGGAGACCCATGCATTTCGGCCCCCTGATCGCCATGCTCGTTGCCGGCATCGGCCTTGCCTTCGTCTTTGGTGCCCTCGCCCACCGGCTGCGCGTGTCGCCGCTGGTCGGCTATCTGCTGGCCGGGGTGGTGGTGGGGCCGTTCACCCCCGGCTTTGTCGCCGACCAGCAGCTTGCCAACGAATTGGCGGAGATCGGCGTCATCCTGCTGATGTTCGGGGTCGGGCTGCATTTCTCGCTGAAGGATCTGTTGTCGGTGAAGGCCATCGCCGTGCCCGGCGCGGTGGTGCAGATCGCCGTGGCCACCGCGATGGGCATGGGGCTGGGCTGGGTCCTGGGTTGGACGCCGATGGCCGGGCTGGTGTTTGGGCTGGCCCTGTCGGTCGCCAGCACGGTGGTGCTGCTGCGCGCCCTTCACGAACGCCGCCTGATGGAGACGGAGCGCGGGCGCATCGCCGTCGGCTGGCTGATCGTCGAGGATCTGGCGATGGTGCTGGCGCTGGTGGTGATTCCGGCGGTGGCCGGGGCGCTGAAGGGCGGCGACGGGGCCGCCGGTCCCTTCGGCCTGGGCTTGGCCGGGGTGCTGCTGGTCACGCTGGGCAAGGTCGCGGCCTTTGTTGCGGTGATGCTGATCGCCGGGCGGCGGGTGATCCCCTGGCTCCTGCATTGGGTGGCGCACACGGGATCGCGCGAGCTGTTCCGGCTGGCGGTGCTGGCGATCGCGCTGGGGGTGGCCTTTGGCGCGGCCGCGCTGTTCGGCGTGTCCTTCGCGCTCGGGGCCTTTTTCGCCGGGATGATCCTGAACGAATCGCCGCTCAGCCAGCGCGCGGCGGAAGAGACCCTGCCGCTGCGCGACGCCTTCGCCGTGCTGTTCTTCGTTTCGGTCGGCATGCTGTTCGACCCGTCGATCCTGGTCCGCGCCCCGCTGGCGCTGGCGGCCACGCTGGCCATCATCCTGGCGGGCAAGTCGCTGGCGGCCCTGCTGATCGTCCGCGCCTTTGGCCGGTCGCCGGGGACCGCCCTGACCATCGCCGCCAGCCTGGCGCAGATCGGCGAATTCTCCTTCATCCTCGCCGGGCTGGGCGTGGGGATGGGGATCCTGCCGACCATCGGCCAGGACCTGATTCTGGCCGGGGCCATCCTGTCGATCCTGGTCAACCCGCTGCTGTTCACCCTGCTGTTCCGCATCGTCCCGGTGGAGGAGGTGGTGGCCTCACCCAGCGCCGCCCCGGAAACCGAAGCCCCGGCGCTGGCGCTGGAGCCGACGCGCCTGACCAACCACACCGTGCTCGTCGGCTATGGCCGGGTCGGGTCGGTGATCGGGGCGGGGCTGAAGGAATGCGGCGTGCCGTTCCTGGTGATCGAGGACCGCGCCGCCCCCTTGCAGGCCGCCCGCACCGACGGGGCGGAGGTGCTGTTCGGCAACGCCGCCGACCCGCAGGTGCTGGAAGCCGCCAATCTGGCCGCCGCCCAGCGCCTGATCGTCGTCATCCCCGACGCGTTCGAGGCCGGTCAGGTGGTGGAGCAGGCCCGCGCCGCGAACCCGGCGCTGGAGATCCTGGCCCGCGCCCATTCCGACGCCGGGGCCGAGCATCTTCAGGAATGCGGGGCCACCGGCACGGTGATGAGCGAGCAGGTGATCGCCCACGCGCTGCTGCGGCTGGTCCGGGGGGAGGCCACGGCGTGAGCGGCGTGCGCCCGGCCGAGAAACGCAGTAGCATCCCGCTTTCTTCAATCAGCCCGCTGCGCCTATGCCTCCCGTACCCCCGCGTCCTGACAGCGCCACGTCCCCGGCTCCCTCTCCCACCAGTGAGCGCGCGCGCCAAGCCGCCACTCTGGGGGCGCTGGTCGCCGTCGCCATCGTGCTGGCGCTGGGCTATTGGCTGACCGGGGCCTTGTCCCGCCAATCCAAATTGGAAGATTGCCTGATGGCCCACCGCCGCAATTGCGGCGCGGTCGAGGCCCTGCCCTCCTGACGCCCGTTCCCGGAAACCACGCGAGTCCCGCCATGCAACCGCGCATCAGCCTTGTCACCCTGGGCGTCGCCGATCTGCCGCGCGCCCAGCGCTTCTATGAACAGGGGCTGGGTTGGACGCCCTCCCCGGCGGGCAACGAGAACGTCGCCTTCTACCAGTTGAACGGCATGGCGCTGGGGCTGTATGGCCGCGCCGCCCTGGCCGAGGATGCCCATTTGCCCGACGCGGGCGACCCCACCCGCTTCGGCGGCATCACCCTGGCCCACAATCTGCCGTCAAAGGACGCGGTCGACGCGCTGATGGCGGAGGCCGAACGGGCGGGCGCGCGGATCCTGAAACCGGCGCAAGACGTGTTCTGGGGCGGCTATTCCGGCTATTTCGCCGACCCCGATGGCCATTTGTGGGAAATCGCCTGGAACCCCTTCTTCCCGCTGGACGCGGATGGGAACCTGAGTTTGACGGCGGAGTGACCACCCCATCCCTTGCCAAGGGACGGTTCCCACACATGAAAAACGGGAGGGCAAACGCCCTCCCGCTGTTCTCGCACTCTGAAACGTGCTCTCAGCCCAGCTTCTGCTTGGCCATCGCGCCCAGACGCAGACGGAGCGCGTTCAGCTTGATGAAGCCTTCGGCGTCCTTCTGGTTGTAAACGCTGTCCTGCTCGAAGGTCACGTAATCCATGCGGTAGAGCGAGTTCGGCGACTTGCGGCCGACCACCGACACCGTGCCCTTGAACAGCTTCAAACGGACGGTCCCGTTGACGACATCCTGGGTCTGGTCGATCAGGGCCTGCAGCGCCAGACGCTCCGGCGACCACCAATAGCCGCAATAGATCAGCTCGGCGTAGCGCGGCATCAGTTCGTCCTTGAGGTGGCCAGCGCCCCGGTCGAGGGTGATGCTTTCCATCGCGCGGTGGGCGACCAGCAGGATCGAGCCGCCCGGCGTCTCGTACACGCCGCGCGACTTCATGCCGACATAGCGGTTTTCGACCAGATCCAGGCGGCCAATGCCGTTTTCACCGCCCAGGCGGTTCAGCTCGGTCAGGATTTGCGCCGGGGTCATGCCGACGCCGTTGATGGCGACCGCGTTGCCGTTCTGGAAATCCACCTCGATGTAGGTCGGGGTGTCCGGGGCCTTTTCCGGGGCGACGGAGCGGGTGAACATGTCCTCGTCCGGCTCGACCCACGGGTCTTCCAGCGCCTTGCCTTCGTAGGAGATGTGCAGCAGGTTGGCGTCGGTCGAATAGGGGGCTTCGCCGCGCTTGTCCTTGGCGATCGGAATCTGGTGCTTTTCGGCGTAGTCCAGCAGCGTGGTGCGGCTGTTCAGATCCCATTCGCGCCACGGGGCGATGATGGTGATGTCCGGGCGCAGGGCGTAGTAACCCAGCTCGAACCGCACCTGGTCGTTGCCCTTGCCGGTGGCCCCGTGCGACACGGCGTCCGCCCCGACGAGGTTGGCGATCTCGATCTGGCGCTTGGCGATCAGCGGCCGGGCGATCGAGGTGCCGAGCAGATAGGTGCCCTCGTACAGCGTGTTGGCGCGGAACATCGGGAAGACGAAGTCGCGCACGAACTCTTCGCGCAGATCGTCGATGAAGATGTTTTCCGGCTTGATGCCCAGCAGCTCCGCCTTCTTGCGGGCCGGCTCCAGCTCCTCACCCTGGCCGAGGTCGGCGGTGAACGTCACCACCTCGCAGGAATAGGTTTCCTGAAGCCACTTCAGGATGACGGAGGTGTCGAGGCCGCCCGAATAGGCGAGCACAACTTTCTTGACCTGCTTTTTGGAGGCGCCGCTCATGGGACTGCTCTTGCGGTGTGGGAAAAGGAGATAGGGCGGGACCGTAAGGCCTTTCCCCCCCGCCTTCAACCCCCCGTTCACGGCCCCCCGTTCACGGCCCCCCGTTCACGGCCCCCCGTTCACGGCCCCCCCCGTTCACAGCGGTGTCATCCGCCCGCAGCCTCAGGCGTCGTCGCCGTCCGGGCGGGGGGCGGGCGTCGCCGGGCCATCCACGAAGGGCCAGCGGGCGTAGGCGAACAGCCAGACCGCCAGGACATTGAGGTAAGGAACGAGCAGCAGCAGCGCCCACAGCGGGCTGCGCCCGGCCTTGGCCGCCACCCACCCGGCCGCGACCATGCTGTAGGTCATCACCACCGAGATGAAGAGAAGAAGCTGCCAGGGTTCCAGATCGTTGATGAAGGCCATCTCACAGGCTCCTGCGGGTTTTGGCCGCGCGCTTTTCCCGCACCGGCAGCACCGGCCAGCGGCTGTGCGCCAGCACGCCGATCACCGGAACCTGCCCGAACGGGACCAGCGCCAGCAACGCCCACCAGGGCGACAGACCGGCCCGGCGCAGGATGCGCCACAGCGGCCAGACGATGGCCAGATTGAACAGCAGCAACCCATAGAGCGGGCTGTTGACGAGGTCCTGAAGAACATCCACGACGAAGGCTCCCCCAGCGGGCGACCGATGACACGACCGGCAGAGAAGCGCGGACGGCCCGCTTTGTCGAGCAAAACTCCGACACCCGCCCGATCCGGCGCGTGGGGGCGACCATCCGGGTTTTCACCAGTCCCGCCGGGAACGGATGGACCCGGTGGGGGGGCGTGCTACACTCGTATCGGACGAACGTTCCGGTGGGTTGGCGGCGGGTTGGCCCATCGGATGGCGTGGTTGGAACCAACGGAGCGGACGCATCAGTGCCCGAAACCCCTGAATCCGGGACCGGATCGGCCCAGGAGCCACGCTCGTTTGGCTGGCGGCTGTCCGGGGGCACGCCTCTTCCATCGGGCGGACGGGGCGGCGTGATGGGGCGGGTGGTGGCGTGGCGTGTCGGCCTGTTGGCGGCGGTGATCGGCGGCATCGCCCTGGTCGCCTTCGAGGATCTGCGCCGCGCGCGCGACCGGGCGACCGAGGACGCGCTGCGCCAGACCCGCAATCTGGCGATCACGCTGGAAGCCGACGCGCTGAACACCATCCGCTCGGCCGACCAATCGCTGTTGGCGCTGATCGAAAGCCTGGGCGCGCGCCACCCGGCCCCGCTCCCGGCGGTTGTGCCAACGGTTCCCGACAGCGGGTCGCAAGGCGGCTCCATCCCGACCGTCCGCTCCCTTCTGGTCGCCGATCAGGAGGGGGTGGTGCGCTTCAACACCGGCGCGTCGACCATAACCCGGGTCCAGGGGCTGGATCTGTTCGAAACCCCGCGCGCCACCCGGACCGACACCCTCCACCTGTCCACCCCCTTCCGCGACGGCAACGGCGATGGGTGGCGCATCGCCGTCAGCCGCCGTCTGACCGGCCCGGATGGGCACTTCGCCGGGGTGGCCGCCGCCATCATCGACCTGCGCCGCTTCACCCGCTTCTACGCCTCGCTCGACATCGGGCGGCAGGGCTTCATCACCCTGTGGCACGAGGACGGCGCGGTGCTGGCCAACTCGCGCCCCAACGTGCCGACGGAGTCGGATCCCTACGCCAACGCCCGTTTCCTGCCGCGCTACACCGACGGTCTGCAAACACACACCCTGACGGGCGTGTCCAGCTACGACGGGGAAGACCGCGTCGGCACCGTGCGCGCGGTCGAAGGGCTGCCGTTGCACGTTCTGGTGCGGATGAGTTCGGTGGATTATCTGGCGAGCTGGCGCGCCGATCTCTGGCGGCGGGTGGCGGAAACCGCCGTGATGACCGGTCTGTTGATCGCGCTGGCCGTTCAACTGCTCCGCCATCTCGGACGGCTGGAGAAAACCACCAAGGCCCTGCGCGCAAGCGAACGGCAATCCCAGGCCCTGTTCAACAGCAGTTTCCAGATCATGGGCCTGTTGTCGCCCGATGGCCTGGTGGTGGCGCTCAACCAACCCGCCTGCGCGCTGGCCAACCTGCCGCCGGAAGCGGTGATCGGCCGCCCGGCGTGGGAGTTTCGCGGCTGGGCGCGCACGCCGGAAATCGCCGCGCAGTTCCGCCATTCCATCGAAACCGCCGCGTCGGGCCAGTTCGTCCGCTACGAAACCGACGTCCACACCGCCGACGGCGTCCGCATCATGGACGTGTCGATCAAGCCGGTGTTCGACGAGGCGGGCCACGTCGTCCTGATGGTGACGGAGGCGCGCGACATCACCGAGCGCAAACGGTTCGAAAACAGTCTGCGCGAAAGCGAGGCGCGCTTGCGCTCCTACCTGGACGCCGCGATGGAGGGGTTTTTCATCAGCGACGAGTCCGGGCGGTGCGTCGATGTGAACCCCGCCGGTTGCCAGACCCTGGGCTACAGCCTTGACGAGATTTTGAACCGGCGGGTGCTGGACCTGATCGCGCTGGACCACCCGATGGGACCGAGCAGCGCCGACGGGTTCCGCACCTGCAAACGCACCGGGGTGTTTCGCGGCGAAATGGCGTTGCGGCACCGGAACGGTGCGACCCTGCGGGTCGAGGTCAACGCGGTGCGGCTGGACAACGGCCTGTATCTGGGCGTCACCCGCGACGTCACCGAACGCCGTCTGGCCGAAGAGGCGTTGAGCGCCAGCACCGCCCGCCTGTCGGCTCTGGTCCACGCGTTGCCCGATCTGGTCTTCATCCTCGACGACGAGGGGCGTTACCGCGAGATCTTCGCCAACAGCGACGCGCTGCTGGTGCTGCCGGTCCAGCAGATGATCGGGCGGCGGGCGGAGGAGGTGTTGCCCGACTGGCGCGGACGGCAGTTGATGGACAGCCTGCGCCGCACCCTGTCCACCGGCCAGCCCCAGCGCATGGAGTATCAGTTGACCGTGCAGGCGGGGCTGCGCTGGTTCGAGGCGCGGACCCAGAAGCTGGCCGATGATTTCGGCGCGCGCCCCAGCGTGCTGATGCTGGTGCGCGACATCACCGAACGGATCGAGGCGGAAGACCGGCTGGCCGCCGCGAAGGAGCAGGCCGAGGCCGCCAAC
Source organism: Azospirillum griseum (assembly GCF_003966125.1). GTDB lineage: Bacteria > Pseudomonadota > Alphaproteobacteria > Azospirillales > Azospirillaceae > Azospirillum > Azospirillum griseum. Next base: position 81,496 of record NZ_RXMA01000017.1, on the reverse strand, counting down.
CGCGCGAAAAGCGCCTTCCTCGCCACCATGAGCCACGAGCTGCGCACGCCGTTGAACGCCATCATCGGCTTTTCCGACATCATGCTGCACGAGCTGTTCGGCCCTCTGGGCAACCCGCGCTACCACGATTACGCCCGCCATGTGCAGAACAGCGGCCGCCATCTGCTGGAACTGATCAACGACGTGCTCGACATGTCCAAGCTGGAGGCCGGGCGCTTCACCCTGGACGAACAGTGGATCGATCTGGCCGACGCGCTGGACTCCTGCCGTGCGCTGTCGATCCTGCCCGCCGAGCGTGGCCAGGTGCAGTTGACGGTGACGATTCCGCCCGATCTTCCCCGCCTCTACGCCGACGAACGCGCGGTGCGTCAGGTGCTGCTCAACGTGATGGCCAACGCGGTCAAATTCACCCCCAGCGGTGGACGGGTGGAGGTGCAGGTGGAGGTCTGCTGTGGCGGCGGTTCCGGCGAGGCGCAGGGGGATTTGGTGGTGACGGTGCGCGACACCGGCATCGGCATCGCCCCCGACGCGCTGGCCACCATCGCCGAACCCTTCCAGCAGGCCGACAGCTCCATCGCCCGCCGCTTCGGCGGCAGCGGCCTGGGCCTGTCGATCAGCCGCAACCTGATCGACCTGCACGGCGGCAAATTGACCATCGACAGCGATCTGGATCGCGGGACCACCGTGCGCATCCTCTTCCCCGCCGCCCGCGTCGAACGCGCCGCCATGGCGACGGTGGCCGATCCCAGCCCCCCGGCGTAACCTTCCCCCACCCAGCGCCCCACCCAACCAGGAAACAGCCCACCATGATCGGAAACGACGGCAAGCCGGTGTCCAAGGCCGACCTGCGCGCCCACATCGCCAACTACAACACCCAGTCCCGGGGATCGAAGGAGTTCGCCGCCATCCCCCGCGCCCTGGTGACGATCCTCGACGGGTTGAAGCTGGGCAAGACCGGCTACGTCAAATGCCTGGACGGTCAGGTTCAATTGTCCCGCCGCAAGGACAACACGGTGTCGGCGGGGGCCTGACTTTCCCCTTGCTCTTCCCCGGTGCCCAACGGCAACGGCCCTCCCCCGTGGACACGGGAGAGGGCCGTCGTCGTGCAACACCGCCTCGGCGTTTGGAGGTCAGGGCGTCAGTGGTTGCCCATCAATGGTTGGACGCCGCCGCCGCGCCGATGCCGGTCTGCGAGCGCACGAACTGGTCGTCGTAGGCCCCGCGTTCGGCCTGCGCCCCGGCGCTGCGGTCCAGCTTGGACACGACGATCGTCACCAGGAAGGCCAGCGTCATCGAGAACAGGGCCGGGTGTTCGTAGGGGAAGATCGGGGCCGGGTTGTTCAGCACCACCACCCAGACGGCGTTCGACAGCACCACCATCGTCACCGCCGACACCAGACCGGCCAGACCACCGGCCAGCGCGCCGCGCGTCGTCAGCCCCTTCCAGTACATCGACAGGATCAGCACCGGGAAATTGACCGACGCCGCGATGCCGAAGGTCAGGCCGACCAGAAAGGCGACGTTCTGCTTCTCGAACGCGATGCCCAGCACGACGGCCAGCACGCCCAGCACCAGCGACGCGATCTTGGACACGCGCATCTCCTCGCGCTCCGTCGCCTGCCCCTTGCGGATGACGCGGGCGTAGAGGTCGTGCGCGATGGCCGACGCCCCGGCCAGCGCCAGACCCGAGACCACCGCCAGGATGGTGGCGAAGGCGACCGCCGACAGGAAGCCCAGGAACAGGTCGCCGCCCAGCGCCTTGGCCAGATGCATCACCGGCATGTTGCCGCCGCCGATCAGCTTGCCGCCGACCTTGCCGCCTTCGAAGAATTGCGGATCGGTGCCGACGATGGTGATCGCCGCCATCCCCAGGATGCAGACCAGCAGGAAGAAGAACCCGATGAAGCCCGAGGCCACGAACACGCTCTTGCGCGCTTCCCTCGCGTTGGGGACGGTGAAGAACCGCATCATGATGTGCGGCAGCGCCGCCGTGCCGAACAGCAGCCCCAGCGACAGCGACACCGCCGACACCGGATCGGCCAGCAGCGTGCCCGGCCCCATGATCTTGATGCCGTCCTTGTGCGAGGCGACGGCGCTCTTGGCGATGGCCTCCAGGCTGAAGCCGAAGCGCGACAGCGCCAGGAAGGCCAGCATCGCCCCGCCGCCCAGCAGCAGCACCGCCTTGATGATCTGCACCCAGGTGGTGGCGATCATGCCGCCGAAGGTGACATAGACCACCATCAGCACGCCGACCACGACGACCGCCACATTGTAATCCAGCCCGAACAGCAGCTTGATGAGCTGCCCGGCCCCAACCATCTGGACGATCAGGTAGAAGCACACCACCGTCAGCGAGCCGATGGCGGCGAAGCTGCGGATCTTGTTCTGGTCCAGCCGGTAGGACGCGATGTCGGCGAAGGTGAAATGGCCCAAATTCCGCAGCCGTTCGGCCAGCAGGAACAGGATGATCGGCCAGCCGACGAAAAAGCTGATGGTGTAGACGAAGCCGTCATAGCCCTTGGCGAAGACCAGGCTGGACAGGCCCAGCAGCGTGGCCGCCGACATGTAATCGCCCGCGATGGCCAACCCGTTCTGGAAACCGCTGATGCCGCCGCCCGCCGTGTAGAAATCGGCGGTCGATTTGGTCCGGCTCGCCGCCCAATAGGTGATGCCCAGCGTCATCACGACGAAGGCCAGAAACATGGCGATGGCCGAGACGTTGACCGGCTGCTTGTCCACCGCGCCCAAATCCCCGCCCGCCGCCAGCGCCGACCCGGCGGCCAGCGCCACCAGACCACCCGCCAGACCGGCGACCAACGCCGCCGTCGAACGCCCCGAAACCGTCTGTTCCCCCGCGCGGCTCATGGCTGGCTCTCCCGCGTGATCTGGTCGTTCAGCTCTTCGAACACGCCGTTGGCGAAGTGCGAGTAGACGCCGGTCAGCAGCCACGACACCACGATGATCGCCGCCCCGATGGGGAAGCCGACGCTCAGGGCCGAATCCTCGCCCAGCGGGGCGCGCAGCACCTGCGGGGCAAAGGCCACCACCATCATGAAGGCGTAGTAGGACACCAGCACGATGGCCGACAGGGTCAGGGCCAGACGGCTGCGCCGCCGGACCAGATCGTGGAATTTCGGGTTCTGGCGAACCCGCGCGTAGATGGGGTTTGACATGCTTCCTCCAGACGATGCCCGTCGTGGCCGACGGCCGTCTTTTGTCGTTGCGCGCCCCCTTGGCGGGGGATCCTGCCACACCCCCTACACCCGCTTTTTTGCCCAAATTTCCCGGAAATATGACGAATTGTTTCAGGTCAAATTTGGCAATTTTCGCAGCCTTTGCGGTTGAGCGGCGGCGGCGAAGCTGAAACTATGGCCGGGCCTGTCCCCAGCCCCATCCGCGCCCCCGACCATGGTCCGCTCGCCCCTGTTCCTCCGGCTGTTCTCGGCCATCCTGTTGACGCTGGGGCTGTTTTCGTCGGCGGTCTATCTGCTGTCGGTCCCGCTGATCGAGGAAAAGGCCTATGAGATCGAGCGGGACGCCAGCCGCACCATCCTCGACAACGTGTTCGAGCTGGTCAGCAAAATCCGGGGCGGGCTGGAGGAGCAGCGGACGGCCACCGTCGAATCCTACAAGACCCGGCTGCGCGACATGGTGTCGGCCGCCGCCGGTTACATCGACCATGTCCACAGCCGCGCCGACCGGGGCGAGATCACCCGCGAGGAGGCCAAGCGGCAGGTGGCGGAGGGGTTGCAGGCCCTGCGCTATGGCAGCGACGGCTACATCTGGGCCACCGATTACCAGTCGGTCATTCTCTCCCACCCGTCGCCCGACTATCAGGGCCACGACAAATCGGACCTGCGCGACAACACCGGTCGTTACATCCTGCCCACCATCATCGCCACCGCAAGGCGCGAGGGCGACGGCTTCCTGACCTATCCCTGGTGGCGGCCCAACGGCGACGAGCGCGCGCCCAAGCTCAGCTATTTCCGCGACCTGCCCCAGCGCGGCATCGTCGTCGGCACCGGTGCCTATCTGGCCGACGTGGACGCCGAGGTGGAGCGGCGCAAGGCCGAGGCCATCGAGGATCTGCGCCAGGCCCTGCGCAACCTGCGCATCGCCCGCACCGGCTATCTCTACATCTTCGACTCGGCGAACCGGATGATCATCCACCCGAACGCCAACATCGAAAACACAGCCTTCGGCACGCTGGTCAACCCCGTCACCGGCAAACCCATCGCCGAAGAGCTGAAGATCGCCGCCGCGCGCGGCGAACCGCTGACCTATCTGTGGGACAAGCCCGACGACCCCGGCAATTACGCCTATGAGAAGATCAGCTGGGTCCGGCATTTCCAGGGCTTCGACTGGTACATCGCCTCGTCGGTCTATGTGGAGGAGCTGCGGCGGTCGTCGGTGGTGCTGGGCAACCGCATCCTCGCCATCGCCGTGGCGCTGATGCTGACCGGCGGCGTGCTGGGCTATGTTGCGGTGCGGCGGCTGGTCGGGCCGTTGCGGCGGCTGGCCGACACCGCCGCGCTGGTGCGGGCGGGCGACCTGAACGCCGAAAGCGGCATCCGCCGCGACGACGAGATCGGCCAGCTTGCCGCCGCCTTCGACGCCATGGTCGGGCGGGTGCGCGGCAACATCGCCACGCTCGACAGCCGGGTGCGCGACCGCACCGCCGCGTTGGAGGACGCCAACACCCGCCTGCGCGCCGCCGTCGCCAGCCAGGACACCGCCCGCCGCGCCCTGGCCGAGGCCGAGGCCCGCCAGCGCGTGATCCTCGACGCCATCCCCGCCAGCATCGCCGGGCTGGATTGCGCGGAACGGCTGACCTTCGCCAACCGGCGCTGGGCCGAGCTGGTCGGGCGCAGCAAGGCCGAGGTCATCGGCCAGCCGCTGGCCGCCATCGTCGGGCGGCGCGCCCACGCCACCCTGTCCCCCCACCTCGACCGTTGCCGGGCGGGGGAGGCGGTGACGTTCGAATACAGCCTGCCGCGCGGCGGGCGCACGCTGATCACCAAAACCACCCTGATCCCCCACACCGGGGCGGACGGCGCGGTGGCCGGGCTGTTCGTGCTGACGCTCGACATCACCGACGAAAAGCAGACCGAACGCCAGCTGGTGGAGGCGCAACGGCTGAAGGCGGTCGGCCAATTGTCCGGCGGGCTGGCCCATGACTTCAACAACCTGCTGTCGATCATCATCGGCAACCTGTCGGCGGCGCGCGAACGCTACGCCGGGGTGGAGGGGTTGGACGCCTATCTGGAACCGGCCCAGCGCGCCGGGCGACGCGGGGCCGACATCACCGGGCGGCTGCTGGCCTTTTCCCGTCAGCAACCGCTGAAGCCCGAACCCATCGAGCTGTGCGGCCTGCTGCGCGACATGGCGGTGCTGCTGCGCCGCTCCTTCCCCAGCAACATCGCCATCACCGTGCCCGGAGAGGGGCCGGACGCCTCCCCCCCGAACGTCTGGACCATCGCCGACCAGACCCAGTTGGAAAACGCCCTGGTCAATCTGGCGATCAACGCGCGCGACGCCATGCCCGACGGCGGGCGGCTCGACATCGCCGTCGCCCGGCGCACCGTGATGGCGGAGGGGGTGGCGGACTCCCCCCCGCCCGACGAACTGCCCTTCGACGAGCCGGTCCGCCCCGACGATTATCTGGAGCTGCGCATCCGCGACAGCGGCAGCGGCTTCACGGTTGAAGCGCTGGCCCGCGCCGTCGAACCCTTTTTCACCACCAAGGCGCAAGGCTCCGGCCTGGGGCTGTCGATGGTCTATGGCTTCGTCAAGCAATCGCGCGGCTATCTGCGCATCGACAGCGTGGCCGGGCGCGGGACCACCATCACCCTGCTGCTGCCGCGCGCCGAACCGGCCCCGCACCGGGCCGACACCGCCCCACCGCCGCCCGACGCACTGGACAGCGGGTGGCGCGGCACGCTGGCCCTGGTGGCGGAGGACAACGACGACGTGCGGCAGGTGATGCGGCAACAGCTGGTCGAGCTGGGCTTTTCCGTGGTGGAGGCCGCCAGCGGCGACGAGGCGGCGGAGCTGGTGGAGCAGATCGACGGCCTGTCGCTGCTGGTGTCGGACATCGTCATGCCCGGCCTGTCGGGGATCGAGCTGGCCCGCCGCGCCCGGCGGCTGCGCCCGGACCTGCGCGTGGTGCTGGTCAGCGGTTTTTCCGTGGAGTCTGGCGAGCCGCCCCCCGACACGGTCATACTGGGCAAACCATGGGACAAGCGGGATCTGGTGGCCGCCATCGGCCGCATCGGCGATCCCGCCAAAACCCCCGCCGCCACGGCCTGAAGCAACCCCCGCCGCCACGGCCTGAAGCAACCATGGCCTGAACGGCCACGGTCCAACAAGCGAACGGACCGGACGGTGCGGGGCAGCAAGGACACCCGGCAAACGGGGAAACGGGGGAAACGCGCGTGACACACAAGAAGCGGATCTATCTGGTGGAGGACGAGGCCGACATCCGCCACCTCGTCACCGGGGTTCTGGAAAGCTACGGCTACGAGGTCGCGGCCTGGGGCAGCGGGCGCGACGCGCGCCAGGCGATCCAGCGCCAGGCCCCCGACCTGTGCATCGTCGATCTCGGCCTGCCCGACATGGACGGGTTGACCCTGGTGCGCGAGCTGTGGGCCGACGTCCGCTTTGGCGTCATCATCCTGTCGGGGCGGGGCGGCACCTCCGACCGGGTGCTGGGGCTGGAGCTGGGGGCCGATGATTACATCGTCAAACCCTTTGAACCGCGCGAGCTGGTCGCCCGCGTCAACAGCGCCATCCGGCGGCGCGAGCAACTGACCACCGCCGCCGCCACGGCGGAAACCGGGCGCGCCCGCTTTGGCGGCTGGGTGTTCGATCTGGGCGACCTGACCCTGACCGCCGACGACGGGCGTCAGGACAGCCTGACCGCCGCCGAGGCCGCCCTGCTGCTGACCCTGCTGAAAGCGCCCAAGCGGGTGCTGTCGCGCGAGCAGTTGCAAGGCCCCGACCTGGACCGCGACGATTTCCCCTACGACCGCAGCATCGACGTGCGGGTGTCGCGCATCCGCAAAAAGATCGAGGAGGACCCGCGCGCGCCCCGCCTGATCAAGACCGTCTACGGTGCCGGCTATCTCTTTGCCGGGGATGTGGCCTGGTTGCGGTGAGGCGTGGCGCGGACGCCCGCAACAATTGGTCATAATCGGGAGAAAGTTTCGCAAAGCTGACCTGATACAGCACCGGATCAGAGCCGAACCAACCGGCCCGACCGGTCACGGCAGCAACGCCAACCAACAAGAATCACAACCAACAAAATTACCCTGGGGAGAATGGTCCGATGAAGGAAGCCAACGCTTACGACCGTGACCTTGACCGGAACGCCGCGAATTTCGTGGCGCTGTCGCCGCTGACCTATCTGGAACGCGCCGCGTCGGTCTGGCCGGAACGCACCGCCGTCATCCATGGTCCCGTCCGCCGCAACTGGGCCGAGACCTTCTCCCGCGTGCGCCGTCTGGCCGCAGCGCTCGCCGCGCGCGGCATCACGACCGGCGACACCGTCGCCATGCTGGCCGCCAACACGCCCGAACTGTTCGAGGCGCATTTCGGCGTGCCGCTGGTGGGCGGCGTGCTGAACGCCATCAACACCCGGTTGGACGCCGAGGCCATCGCCTTCATCCTGACCCACGGCGAGGCCAAGATCCTGTTCGTCGACCGCGAGTTCTCCGCCGTGGCGAAAAAGGCGCTGGCCCTGCTCGGCGCGCCGATCCCAGTGATCGACATCGACGATCCGCTCTACAGCGGCGGTGAGCTGATCGGCTCCTGCGATTACGAAGCGTTTCTGGCCGGGGCGGACGGTGAGCATCCCTGGATCCTGCCGACCGACGAATGGCAGGCCATCGCGCTCAACTACACCTCCGGGACCACCGGCAACCCCAAGGGCGTGGTCTACCACCATCGCGGGGCCTATCTGAACGCGGTGTCGAACGCGCTGTCCTGGAACATGGGCGACGCCCCGGTCTATCTCTGGACCCTGCCGATGTTCCATTGCAACGGCTGGTGCTTCCCCTGGACCATCGCCGTCACCGCCGGAACCAGCGTCTGCTTGCGTCAAGTCCGCCCCGACGCCGTGCTGCGCCTGATCCGCGAGGAGCAGGTCACGCATTTCTGCGGCGCGCCCATCGTGCTCAATCTGCTGAACAACGCCCCGGCCGATCTGAAGGCGGGCATCGATCACAAGGTCAAGGTGATGGTCGCCGGGGCCGCCCCGCCCGCCGCCGTGATCGCGGGCATGGAGCGGATGGGCTGGGAGGTGACGCACGTCTACGGCCTGACCGAATGCTACGGCCCGACCGTGGTCTGTGTCTGGCACGACCGCTGGAACGACCTGTCGATCGACGACAAGGCGGCGATCAAGGCCCGCCAGGGCGTGCGCGGCCCGATGCTGGAGGAGATCGTGGTCGCCGATCCGCAAACGCTGGAACCGATGCCCAAGGATGGCCGCTCGATGGGCGAGATCCTGATGCGCGGCAACAACGTGATGAAGGGCTATCTGAAGAACCCCAAGGCGACAGCGGACGCCTTCGCGGGCGGCTGGTTCCACACCGGCGATCTGGCCGTCTGGCACGCCGACGGCTATGTCGAGATCAAGGACCGCTCCAAGGACATCATCATTTCCGGCGGCGAGAACATCTCCTCCATCGAGGTGGAGGATGTGCTCTACAAACACCCCGACGTGCTGGAGGCCGCCGTCGTCGCCCGCCACGACGAGAAATGGGGCGAAACCCCCTGCGCCTTCGTCAACCTGAAGGACGGGGCCGCCGCGACCGAGGCCGACATCATCGCCTATTGCCGCGCCCACATGGCCCATTTCAAGGCCCCGCGCACCGTGGTGTTCGGCCCGCTGCCAAAGACCTCGACCGGCAAAATCCAGAAATACGTCCTGCGCAAGAAGACCGAAGAGCTGTAAGCGGGCCTCCCGGCACCCGCCCGCCTTTTCCCGGTCCCCGCCACGGTCCCCACCACCACCCTCTCCCGCCCCCCAAGCGGGGGAGGGGCAGGGCCGTCGCGCGCCCGCACCACCCCCCACTCCCCCATCCGTTCTTCCCATCCGTTCTTGAGGATCCCCGCCATGAAAATCCTCTGCGCCGTCAAGCGCGTCGTGGATTACAACGTCAAGATCCGGGTCAAGACCGACCGGACCGGCGTTGAGACCGCCAACGTCAAATTCTCGATGAACCCCTTCGACGAAATCGCCGTGGAAGAGGCGGTGCGCCTGAAGGAAGCCGGGGTCGCGACGGAAATCGTCGTCGTCACCGTCGGCCCGGCCACCGCCCAGGACACCTTGCGCACAGCGCTGGCGATGGGGGCCGACCGCGCCATCCTGGTGCAGACCGACACCGAAACCCAGCCGCTGGGCGTGGCCAAGGCGCTCAAGGCCATCGTGGCGCAGGAGGCCCCCGGTCTGGTCATCCTCGGCAAACAGGCCATCGACGACGATTGCAACCAGACCGGCCAGATGCTGGCCGCCCTGCTGGGCTGGGGCCAGGGGACCTTCGCGTCCAGGATCGCCGCCGCCGACGGCGGCCTGACCGTGACCCGCGAGGTCGATGGCGGGATGGAAACGCTGGCCCTGCCGCTGCCCGCCATCGTCACCGCCGATCTGCGCCTGAACGAGCCGCGCTACGCCACCCTTCCCAACATCATGAAGGCGAAGAAAAAGCCGCTCGCCACCGTGACGCCGGACGCGCTGGGCGTCGATCTGACCCCGCGCCTGACCACCCTGTCGGTGTCGGAACCGCCGGGCCGCAGCGGCGGGGTGAAGCTGCCCGACGTCGCCACCCTGGTCGCCAAACTGAAGAACGAAGCGAAGGTCATCCCATGAGCATCCTCCTTCTGGTCGAACATGAGCAGGGCCAGCTCAAGGCCGCGACCCGCAACGCCGTCACCGCCGCGAAGGCCATCGGCGGCGACATCCACGCGCTGGTCGTCGGGTCGGGCGTGGCCGGGGTGGCCAGCGCCGCCGCCGCCATCGACGGCGTGACCAAGGTGCTGCTGGTGGAGTCGCCACTGCACGCCCACCCGCTGGCCGAACCGTTGAGCGCGCTGATCGTCACGCTGGCCGGGGGCTACCGCCACATTCTGGCCCCGGCCACCTCGACGGCGAAAAACGCCCTGCCGCGCGTCGCCGCCCTGCTGGACGTGGCGATGCTGTCGGACATCACCGGGGTGGTCGCCCCCCACCGCTTCGTCCGTCCGATCTACGCCGGAAACGCGCTCGCCACCGTCGAAACCGCCGATTCGCTGGTGATCGCGACCGTGCGCGCCACCGCTTTCGAGGCCGCCGGGGACGGCGCGCCCGCCCCGGTGGAAACGATCCCCGCCGTGGCCGATCCCGGCCTGTCGCGCTTCGTCTCGGCGGAATTGTCCAAATCGGAACGGCCCGAACTCACCTCGGCCCGCATCGTGGTGTCGGGCGGGCGCGGCATGCAGTCGGGCGAGAATTTCCACCTGCTGGAGGCCATCGCCGACAAGCTGGGCGCTGCGGTGGGGGCCTCGCGCGCGGCGGTCGACGCCGGGTTCGTGCCCAACGATTATCAGGTCGGCCAGACCGGCAAGATCGTCGCGCCCGACCTCTACATCGCCGTCGGCATCTCCGGTGCCATCCAGCATCTGGCGGGCATGAAGGACAGCAAGGTCATCGTCGCCATCAACAAGGACGAAGAGGCCCCGATCTTCCAGGTCGCCGATTACGGCCTGGTCGCCGACCTGTTCAAGGCGCTGCCGGAGCTGTCCGCCGCGCTCTGAGGCTCCCCCGTCCGCAAACCTGTCCATCCCCCATCCGTTAGGGAGGCGTCTCGCCATGCCCGCCTATGTTCCGCCGCTCAAAGAGATCCGCTTCGTCCTCGACCATCTCGTCGGCATGGCCGATGTGGCCGCCCTGCCCGGATTTGGCGACGCCACCCCCGACATGGTGGACAGCATCCTGTCGGAAGCCGCCAAGATCGCCGAACACACGCTGGCCCCGCTCAACGAAATCGGCGACCGCCAGGGGGCGACGCTGACCGCCGACAAGACCGTCCGCACCGCCGATGGCTGGAAGGACGCGTGGCAGACCCTGATCGAGGGCGGGTGGAACGGCCTGCCCTTCGACCCCGAACAGGGCGGGACCGGCCTGCCCAACCTGCTGAACACCGCCGTGCACGAGATGTGGCAATCGGCCAACATGGCCTTCGCCCTCTGCCCGATGTTGACGCAAGGGGCGGTCAACGCCATGCGGCTCTACGCCGACGACGCGTTGAAGGCGCGCTATCTGCCCAAGATGGTGTCGGGCGAATGGACCGGCACGATGAACATCACCGAACCGCAGGCCGGATCGGACCTTGCCGCCACCCGCTCGCGCGCGGTCCCGAACGGCGACCATTTCCTCGTCACCGGCCAGAAGATCTTCATCACCTACGGCGACCATGACCTGACGGACAACATCATCCATCTGGTGCTGGCCCGCCTGCCCGACGCGCCGCCGGGCGTGAAGGGCATCAGCCTGTTCGTCGTGCCGAAGGTCCTGGTCAACGACGACGGCAGCCTGGGCGCGCGCAACCAAGTCACCTGCGTGTCGCTGGAACACAAGCTGGGCATCCACGGCAGCCCGACCGCCGTCCTGTCCTTTGGCGACGAGGGCGGGGCCATCGGCTGGCTGGTCGGCCAGCCGAACCGTGGCCTGGAATGCATGTTCGCCATGATGAACCACGCCCGCCTGAACGTGGCGATGCAGGGCTTGGCGATCGCCGAGCGCGCCTATCAACAGGCGTTGGGCTACGCCCGCGACCGCGTGCAGGGCAAGCCGGTGGGCTGGAGCGGCGACGGGCGCTTTGCCATCGTCCATCACCCCGACGTGCGCCGCCTTCTGATGGGGATGAAGGCGCGGATCGAGGCGATGCGCGGCCTGCTCTACACCGCAGCCGCCGCCGTGGACGTCGCCCACAGCCACGCCGACCCGGATGAACGGGCGCGGGCCGCGCTGCTGGTCGATCTGCTGACCCCGATCGCCAAGGGCTGGTGCACCGAAACCGGGCAGGTCATCGCGTCGGACGGCGTGCAGGTCCATGGCGGCATGGGTTTTGTCGAGGAAACCGGAGCGGCCCAGCATTACCGCGACGCCCGCATCACCACCATCTACGAAGGGACCACGGCGATCCAGGCCAACGATCTGGTCAACCGCAAGATCCTGCGCGACGGCGGGGCGGCGGTGCGCGGCCTGCTGGCCGACATCGCCGCACTCGGGCGCGAGCTGGGCGACAGCCCGGACGAGGCGCTGCGCCTGACCGGCTTTGCCCTGCGCGACAGCGTCATCCACGCGGGCGACGCGGTGGAATGGCTGCTGACGGCGACGGGCGACGCCCGCCTGCCGGCGGCGGCCTCGGCCCATCTGCTGGAGCTGTTGGGGCTGGTGACGGGCGGTTGGCAACTGGCCCGCGCCGCGCGGGTGGCCACGAGCCTGCTGGCGGGCGGCGCGGGGGATGCCGACGCCGCCTTCCTGTCGGCCAAGCCGCTGACCGCGCGCTTCTTCGCCACGCAGTTCCTGCCCCGCGTGGCCGCGCTGCGCGCCGCCATCGTCACCGGATCGGGCGCGGTGATGGCGCTGACCGACGAGCAGCTCTTCGCCGCTTGAAGGTGGACAGCGAAACGCCCCGTCCCCCGTCAGCGGCGGGGAAAGGGGCGTTTCGTTGATTGGCTTCGTTGGCTGGTTCTGTTGCTTGAACCCGCCGCCGCTTACAGCAGGGTTTCCAGCACGCGGTCGGGCGGGGTGTGGCCGTCGATGAAGGTCTTGATGTTGATGACGACCTTCTCGCCCATGTCGATGCGGCCCTCGATGGTGGCCGATCCCATGTGCGGCAGCAGGACGACGTTGTCCAGCCGCAGCAGCTTGGGGTTGACCGCCGGTTCATGCTCGAACACGTCCAGCCCGGCCCCGGCGATCTCGCCCTTGGACAGCATCCGGGTCAGGGCGACCTCGTCGATCACCTCCCCGCGCGAGGTGTTGACGATGTAGCAGTGCGGGCGCAGCAGCTTCAGGCGGCGTTCCGACAGCAGATGATAGGTGGCCGGGGTGTGCGGGCAGTTGATCGACACGATGTCCATCCGCGCCAGCATCTGGTCCAGGCTGGCCCAATAGGTGGCCTCCAGCTCCTGTTCCAGTTCGGGATGCACGCGGCGGCGGTTGTGGTAGTGGATCGACATGCCAAAGGCCCGCGCCCGGCGCGCCAGCGCCTGCCCGATGCGGCCCATGCCGAGAATGCCCAGCCGCTTGCCGGAAATCCGGTGGCCCAGCATGGTCGTCGGCCCCCAGCCGGTCCATTGGCCCGAGCGCACCAGCCGTTCGCCCTCGGCCACGCGCCGCGCGGTGGCCAGCAGCAGCGCCATGGTCATGTCGGCGGTGTCCTCGGTCAACACGCCGGGCGTGTTGGTGACGACAATGCCGCGCTCCCGCGCCGCTTTCAGGTCGATGTGATCGACGCCGGTGCCAAAGGAGGCGATCAGGCGCAGGCGCGGCCCGGCCTTGTCCAACAGCTCGCGGTCGATGCGGTCGGTGACGGTGGGGACCAGCACGTCGGCGTTGGCCACGGCGTCGGCCAGCTGGGCGGCGGACAGGGGCGTGTCGTCCGGGTTCAGACGGGTGTCGAACAGCTCCATCATCCGGGTTTCGACGACGTCCGGCAGCTTGCGGGTAACGACGACGAGCGGCTTTTTCTTGTCGGTCATCGAGCTGGTGCCTCCCCTAACCTTCCATCGCCATGCGCGGGCGCGCGCGACGGCCAGCGGTTGCCATACCAAGCGGTTGTTTCACTGTCCAGATCGCTGTGACGAATGACCGCTCCAACACCGCCCCGACACCACCGCGAGCCTTGCCCCGGACGAGTCCGCCTCCCTATAGTGCGGCGCAAGGTCCAGCCGATCCGCCCGACTCGCCAACCCGTTTCCGCCCCGGTGCCTCCATGCTCGCTCGCCGCTTCGCCTCCGTCGCGTTGGCCCTGATGTTCGGGGTTGGATTGATTGGGAGCGCCGGAGGGGTCCACGCCGCCGAACCGCGCAAGGAAAAGGATCCGACCCACGCGTCGGGCCTGCCGATCCCGCGCTTCGTCACCCTGCGCGTGGGCGAGGTCAATCTGCGCTCCGGCCCCAACGGCAGCTACCCCATCGACTGGGTGTTCACCCGCAAGGACATGCCGGTGGAAATCATCCAGGAGTTCGACACCTGGCGGCGCATCCGCGATTGGGAGGGGGCCGAGGGCTGGGTCCACCAAAGCGCGCTGGCCGGGCGGCGCGGCGCGCTCGTCACCGGGCAGGTCCGTTCCCTGCGCAAGCACCCGCAAAGCGACGCCAGCGTGATCGCGCGGGCCGAGGTCGGCGTCATCGGTTCCCTGAAGAAGTGCCAGGGCGATTGGTGCGAGATCGACATCAAGGGCTATCGCGGCTGGTTGCAACGGTCGGAGTTCTGGGGGACCTACCCCGGCGAAAAAATTGAGTGATTTTACCCCGGCGTTATTGACGTTTCTTCACCAAACAGGCTAAACCACGCCCGCCGCCCTCCGCTTCCCGGAGGACCAGGAGACCCATCCCCGTGACCCGCCGCGACCCGTCCGCCAGCGACAGCCCGTCCATCAGCCCGACCGGAGCCGCCGCCAGCCCCGCCGCCCTGTCCCCCACCACCCCCTGCATCGCCTTCGCCGGGTCCCGCCGCATCGCGATGGGGCCGCTGGCCACGCTGGCCCGCGCGGTCAAGGCGCACAGCGACGGCGGCGACACCGCCCCGATCCTGGTGTTCGAGGCCGCGACCAGCGCGCGGGTCGAGCTGGACCTGCGCGGCAGCCTGGACGAGGTGCTGGCCCGCCTGCCGCAACCCGCCCCGGTGGAGGCCGCGCGCAAGAACGGGCCGGGCCGCCCCAAGCTGGGCGTGGTGTCGCGCGAGGTGACGTTGCTGCCGCGCCATTGGGATTGGCTCGCCACCCAACCCGGCGGGGCGTCGGTGACGCTGCGCAAGCTGGTGGAGGAGGCCAAGCGCGCCAGCCAGGACAAGGACCGCGCCCGCCGCGCGCTCGACGCCGTCCACCGCTTCATGACCGTGATGGCGGGCGACCTGCCGAATTACGAGGAGGCCACGCGCGCCCTGTTCGCCCAGGACGCCGACCGCTTCACCGCGCTGATCCAGCCCTGGCCGGACGACATCCGCGCCCACACCGCCGCGCTGGCCGCCACCCTGACCGGTGGGGACACCGCGACCCAGGCGGCGTGATGACGGCCCCCGCCTCCCCGCCCGACACCCCCGCCCCCGACCCTGCCCGCAGCCTGCCGCCCGACCCCAACGTCGCGCAGTTGCGGGCGTCCAACCCCGGCGCGTCGGTGTGGGTGGGGGCGTCGGCGGGATCGGGGAAGACCAAGGTCCTGACCGACCGGGTGCTGCGGTTGATGCTGGCCGGAACCCCGCCCGCCCGCATCCTCTGCCTGACCTTCACCAAGGCGGCGGCGGCGGAGATGGCCAACCGGGTGAACCGCACGCTGGGCGATTGGGCGACCCTGCCCGACGACGCGCTGGAGGACCAGCTCGCCAAGCTGTGCGGGGAGCGGCCCAGCCGCGAAACCCGGATCAACGCCCGCCGCCTGTTCGCCCAGGTGGTCGATTGCCCGGGCGGGATGAAGATCCAGACCATCCACGCCTTTTGCCAATCGCTGCTGCGCCGCTTCCCGCTGGAGGCCCGGCTCGCCCCGCATTTCGAGGTGATGGACGACCGCACCGCCTCGGCCCTGCTGGTGGAGGCGCGCGACGCCGTGCTCCACGCCGGGCGGCAGGCCCCCGACAGCGCGCTGGGCCGGGCGATGACCCGCCTGACCGCCGAGCTGAACGCGGAGGATTTCGCCGGCCTGCTCGCCACCCTGACCGCCGAGCGCGGCCAGATCCAGCGCCTGACCACCGCCTTTTCCGGGCTGGACGGGCTGATCGAGGCGGTTTACCGCCGGTTGGAGGTGGCCCCCGGCACCAGCGAAACCGCCCTGATCGCGGCGGCCTGCGCCAGCGGAAGCGACGACGCCACAGCCGACGAACCCGCCCTGCGCGCCGCCTGCGCCGCGCTCGCCAGCGGCAGCGCCACCGACCAGGAGCGCGGCATCGCCCTGCAACGCTGGCTCGACGCCGATCACCCCCGCCGCGTTGCCGGGTTCGACGCCTATCAAAAGCTGTTCCTGACGGCGGAAGGCACGCCGCGCAAAACCCTCATCACCAAAAAGGCCGCCGCGTCCGCCCCCCAGGCCCCCGCTGATCTGCTGGCGGAGGCCGAACGGCTGGTGATGGTGGGCGAGCGGGTGCGCGCCGCCGGGGTGGCCGCCGCCACCGCCGCGCTGCTGACGCTGGGCGACGCCATGCTCGACGCCTACCGCGCGCGCAAGGCCGGGCGGGCGTTGCTCGATTACGACGACCTCATCCTGTCGGCCAACCGCCTGCTGCACGGCGAGCAGGGGCAACCGCCCGCCACGCCCTGGGTGCTCTACAAGCTCGACGGCGGCCTGGATCACATCCTGATCGACGAGGCGCAGGACACCAACCCGGAGCAATGGCGCATCGTGGAGGCGCTGGCCGACGAGTTTTTCGCCGGGGTGGACGCGCGGGCGGCGGACGGCACGCTGCGCACCGTCTTCGCGGTGGGCGACGAGAAACAGTCGATCTTCAGCTTCCAGCGCGCCGATCCCGCCGAATTCAACCGGATGCGCCGCCATTTCCAGGCGCAGGCGGAGGCGTCGGAACGGCTGTGGGCGTCGGTCGATCTCGACGTGTCCTTCCGCTCCACCGCCGCCGTGCTCGACGCGGTGGACGCCGTCTTCGCGCTCGACACCGCGCGCGACGGCGTGGCGTCGGACGCCGCCCCGGTCATCCGCCACCACGCCTTCCGCAAGGGCCAGGGCGGCTTGGTGGAGCTGTGGCCGCCGGTCAAGCCCGCCGATGCGGTGGACAGCGCGCCATGGTCGCCGCCGGTGGAGCGCGAAACCGCCGATTCGCCGTCGGCCCGGCTCGCCGCCGTGCTGGCCGCCACCGTGGCCGATTGGCTGGCGCGCGGCGAACGGCTGGCGGCCAAGGGCCGCGCCATCCAGCCCGGCGACATCATGGTGCTGGTCCGCCGCCGCACCGATTTCGTCACCGAACTGGTGCGGGCGCTGAAGGAACGCGGCGTGCCGGTGGCCGGGGTCGACCGCATGGTGCTGACCCAGCAATTGGCGGTGATGGACGCGCTGGCGCTGGCCGATTTCCTGTTGCTGCCCGACGACGATCTGACGCTCGCCACCCTGCTGAAAGGCCCGCTGATCGGCCTGACCGAGGAGGAGCTGTTCACGCTGGCCCAAGTGTCGATGCCGAACGGCCGACGCGGCACGCTGTGGCGGGCGCTGGTGGCGCGGGCGGAGCATGACCCCGCCTTTCGCCCGGCCCGCCGTTATCTGGGCGATCTGCTGGCGCGCACCGACTTTTCCGCCCCGTATGAGCTGTTCGCCGGTCTGCTGAACCGCCCCTGCCCGGCCGACACCCGGTCGGGCCGCCGCGCCATCCTGAAACGGCTGGGGCCGGACGCGCAGGATCCGTTGGACGAGTTGCTGGCCGCCTGCCTGGCCTTTGAACGGACCGAGCCGCCCTCCCTGCAAAATTTCCTGGCCTGGATGGCGGCCAGCGACGCCGAGATCAAGCGCGAGCAGGAGCAGAGCGGCGGCGTGGTGCGGATCATGACCGTCCATGGGTCCAAGGGCTTGCAGGCCCCCATCGTCTTCCTGCCCGACACCATGGGCAGCCCGACGCAAAGCCCGGCGATCCTGTGGCCGGACGCCGATTGCCCGGTTCCCCTCTTCGCCGCCCGCCGCGCGCAGGAGGATGGGCAGAGCGCCCAGGCGCGGGCGCGGGCCAACCGGCGGCGCGATCAGGAATACCGCCGCCTCCTTTACGTCGCGCTGACCCGCGCGGAGGACCGGCTGTATGTCTGCGGTTATCAGGGCCGCCGTGAACCGCCGGAGGATTGCTGGTACCGGCTGGTCGAAGCCGCCCTGCGCCGCATCGCCCAGCCGCTGGCCTTCGACGCCACCGGGCTGGATCCGGCGGGCTGGGCCGGGGAGGGCTGGCGGTTGACCGGGCCGCAGACCGCGACCCCGCCCGTTCCCGCGCCCGACGCCAGCGCCGCCGCCGATCCCGGAACCCCGGTCTGGCTGACCGCCCCCGCCCCGACCGAACCCGAACCCTCGCGCCCGCTCACCCCGTCCCGCCCGGATGGGGAGGAACCGGCGGTGCGCTCCCCGCTGGGGACCGACGACGGCCAGCGGTTCAAGCGCGGGCTGCTGGTCCACCGGCTGTTGCAGACGCTGCCCGACCTTGACCCCGGCGCGCGCGCGGACGCCTGCCGCCGCTTCCTCGACCGCCCGGCGCACAAGCTGACGGCGGAGGAGCGCGAGGCCATCGCGGCGGAGACGCTGGCGGTGTTGAGCCATGCGGACTTCGCGCATCTGTTCGGCGCGGGATCGAAGGCGGAGGTTCCGTTGGTCGGCGTCGTCCAGGGCCGCGCGCTGGCCGGGCGGATCGACCGGCTGGCCGTGCGCGGGGCGGAGGTCTGGATCGTCGATTACAAGACCAACCGCCCGCCGCCGCGCGTTTTGGACGATGTTCCATCGGTTTACCGCCGCCAGATGGCCGCCTACCGCGCCGCACTCACCGCGATTTACCCCGGCAAAACCATCCGCTGCGCCCTGCTGTGGACCGACGGGCCGTTCATCATGGAGCTGCCCGCCGCCCTGCTCGACGCCATTGATTTCGCCCCGCCAACGGGGGTGGAATAGGGGGCCGACCGGGTGGGGGCAGGACCGGACCCGATGGGGTGACTTGACCGGGACCGGCGGTACACCCTACATTTTGCTCAATTCCACAGACAGGGGTGGATGGTCTGCGGCGCGCCCGCGCGTTCGCATCCCCCCTGAATTCAGGCACGAGGTCACATGAGCAGCACCATCAAGGTTACGGACGCGAGCTTCGAGCGGGACGTTCTGCAGGCGGCGGGTCCGGTCCTGGTCGATTTCTGGGCGGAATGGTGTGGACCCTGCAAGATGATCGCCCCGGCGCTGGACGAGCTGGCCGCCGAAATGACCAATCGCGTGACCGTCGTGAAGCTGAACATCGACGAGAACCCCACCACCCCGACCAAATACGGCGTGCGCGGCATCCCCACCCTGATGCTGTTCAAGGATGGCAACGTCGCCGCCACCAAGATCGGTGCCCTGCCCAAGAGCGCCCTGTTCCAGTGGGTCGAATCCTCGCTGTAACACCCATCCGCATCCCTGCGGGTCAAACAACCCCGTCGCTCCACAGCGGCGGGGTTTTTGTTTGGGCATTTTTCTCTCCATTTCGCCGCATGCCTTTGCTACGCTTCCACCCATACGGGTAAAAACCGCAGGGGAAACGCCGACATGGACGCCGTCACCACCGCCACTCAAGTCACCGCTCTGTTGTCACCGCTGCTGCCCGCCATTCTGGAT
Source organism: Azospirillum griseum (assembly GCF_003966125.1). Lineage (GTDB taxonomy): Bacteria > Pseudomonadota > Alphaproteobacteria > Azospirillales > Azospirillaceae > Azospirillum > Azospirillum griseum. The sequence goes on along the minus strand of NZ_RXMA01000017.1, from coordinate 61,957 downwards.
GGCGGCGCGAAGGAAATCGGCAAAACCGCTGTTGCCGCCACCTTTGAGCGGGGAAAGACGATTTGGGCGCTGTTGAGCGGCGCGCCCAAAGGCGACAGTGTTGTGGCAAAGGCCAAGCAACTCGCGGCGACGCCCGATGACGATGACGCCCGCAACGAACTCGACGACGCCATCACCGGCCTGCTGAAACGAAACGCTGACCTGTTGGAAAAGGTCGCCGCCGCGTTGGCCGACGGCACGGGCGGCAACACGGTCATCGCATCGGGCGCGGGGGCCGTGGCGATTGGCGGCAACGCGAATGGTGCGCGGATCTCCACCAGACTGGAAAAGAAATGACGCTCCCCGGAGATCAGACAACGGCAAGCGCTCCGGGGGCCGTTGCCATCAACGGGGATGCCCCCAACGCCGTCATCAACCCGACGATCCACCTCCCCGCCCCACCGGTCCCGCCCACCGCGTTTCAGCAACTGCCGGGGGATTTGCCGGAGTTTGTTGGGCGGGATGCGGAGTTGGCGACGCTGACGGCGGCGTTGGACAAGGACGGCGGCGCGACGGTGGTGATTGCGGCGGTGCAGGGCATGGGCGGGGTGGGCAAGACCACGCTGGCCCAGCACGCCGCCCAACGTCTGACCCACCGCTACGACCGGCAGATCGTCGTCGATCTCAACGGCCATGGCGTGGGCGCGCCCACCGCCCCGCTGGACGCGATGATGCACGTCATCCGCGCCTTTCACCCGGAAACCCCGGCCCTGACCGATCCGGCCCAGGCCCGCGCCATCTACCGCGCCACGCTGTCCGGCAAAAAGGCCCTGATCCTGCTGGACAACGCCGCCGACACCGATCAAATCCGCGACCTGATCCCGCCACCCCACTGCGGCGCGCTCATCACCGCGCGCACGCTGGTGCAGCCGCCGGGATGCCCAAGGCCGTTGACGCTCGGCCTGCTGCCGCTGGCCGATTCGGTGGCCCTGCTGCGCACCCTTGCCCCCGATGCGACGGGGACGGAGGACCAGTGGACCCGCTTGGCCGAGTTGTGCGGGCGCTTGCCGCTGGCCCTGCGCGTCGCCGGGGCCACGCTGGCCGCCGCCATCGATCTGACCCTGTCCGACTACCTCACCGAATTGGCGGACGAGGGCACCCGCCCGCACCGGTTGTTCCTCGACGGCGACAGCGGTTCCAACGTCGCCGCCATCCTCCGCCACAGCCTGCACCGCCTGACCAAACAGGATCCCGCCCTGGCCGCCCGCTGGCAAAGCCTGTCCATCATCCCCGCCGACTTCGACCGCGCCGCCGCTGCGGCGCTGTGGAAGGTCCCGGACGCGGACGCCGCCCGTCCCCTGAGCACCCTGCTCAACCGCTCCCTGCTGCTGCACGACGCGCCGACGCGGCGCTACCGCCTGCACGACCTGATGCGCCCGTTGGCCCGTGACCTGTTCGCCCCCGCCGAAGACCCGGAACCGGGAACCCCCGCCCGCCTCGCCACAGCGCAGGGCCGCTTCGCCCTCCATTTTATGGCGGTGTTGGAAGCGGCCAATGAGCTTTATAAGCGCGATCAGGACGGCGTGGCCGCCGGACTGGCCCGCTACGACGCCGACGCCCGCAACATCGCCGCCGCCGCCGCCTGGGCCATCGCCCACGCCGAGCACAACCCAACGGCGCAACGGGTCGCTGCAGAGTTGCCCGACGCCGGGGTGTATGTCCTGGATCTGCGCCTGCACCAACGGGAGTGGAGCGTCTGGCTGACCGTCGCCGCCGCCGCCGCGCGCCAGATGGGCAACCTCCGCCTCGCCGCCAACCACCTCGGCAATCTGGGCCTCGCCCACGCCGCTTTGGGCGAGACACGGCGCGCCATCGAGTTTCACCAACAGGCCCTCGTCATTTCGCGGGAGGTCGGGGATCGGCGCGGCGAGGGACAGG
>NZ_RXMA01000017.1:0-60030 GCF_003966125.1 Azospirillum griseum | reverse complement strand
ACCTCGGCAATCTGGGCAACGCCCACGCCGCTTTGGGCGAGACACGGCGCGCCATCGAGTTTCACCAACAGGCTCTCGCCATTTCGCGGGAGATCGGGGATCGGCGCGGCGAGGGACAGGACCTCGGCAATCTGGGCCTCGCCCACGCCGATTTGGGCGAGACACGGCGCGCCATCGAGTTTTACGAACAGGCCCTCGTCATCGCGCGGGAGATCGGGGATCGGCGCGGCGAGGGAAACCGCCTCGGCAATCTGGGCAACGCCCACGCCGCTTTGGGCGAGACACGGCGCGCCATCGACTTTTACGAACAGGCCCTCGCCATCGCGCGAGAGATCGGGGATCGGCTCGGCGAGGGAAACCGCCTCGGCAATCTGGGCAACAGCTACGCCGCTTTGGGCGAGACACAGCGCGCCATCGACTTTTACGAACAGGCCCTCGCCATCGCGCGAGAGATCGGGGATCGGCTCGGCGAGGGAAACCGCCTCGGCAATCTGGGCAACAGCTACGCCGCTTTGGGCGAGACACAGCGCGCCATCGACTTTCACCAACAGGCCCTCGCCATTTCGCGGGAGATCGGGGATCGGCTCGGCGAGGGAAACCGCCTCGGCAATCTGGGCAACGCCCACGCCGAATTGGGCGACATCCCCACCGCGATCACCCTGACCGAACAGGCGTTGGCGATCTTTGTCGCCGTCGAAAGCCCCTATGCGGAACAAGCGCGCCAACAACTCGCCCGCCTGCGCGGGGGGACGGCGGAGGGTTGACCACCCGCGCGCGCCATCCCCTCTCCCCGCCGGGGAGAGGGTTAGGGTGAGGGGGCAGCCTGGGCGTTTCGCCCAGGCCAGGGGATTGCCAAGGGGCAGGCTGCCCCTTGGTGGCGCGCGGCGCGCGCCGTCCCCCTCCCCCTCCCCGCCTGCGGCGGGTCCCCTCCCTCTCCCCGGTGGGGCGAGGGGGGTGATGGTTCCCGTTTACCGGAGGTCGCTGCCGCACGACGCGCGGTGCGTCCTTGACGACAACATAGCGTGGAACCTATATTTTCCCCATGCACACCGTGCTGTTCCATGCCGCGTTCGTGGCGGAGGTCTAGGCGCTGCCCCAAGCGGTGCGAATCGACCTTGCCGCCGCCGCGTCGGTGTTGGGGGAACGTGGGCCGACCCTGGGGCGGCCGCATGTGGACACGCTGAACGGCTCCAAACACGCGAACATGAAGGAGCTTCGATTCGCGTCGAACGGCGGTGTGTGGCGTGTGGCCTTTGCCTTCGACCCGAAACGCAACGCCGTCGTGCTGGTCGCGGGCGACAAGAGCGGTGTGTCGGAAAAGCGGTTTTACACCACCCTGATCGCCACCGCCGACGCCCGGTATGACGAGCATCTGGCCGACCTGAAAGGCACCAAGGCATGACCGTGACGATCCCGCTTGACGACATCCTCGCCGCGATGCCCACGGACGAACGCGCCGCCGTGGACGCACGGGCGTCGGAGATGCTGGCCGAAATCGACGGGCTGGCGGAACTGCGCCGCTTGGTGGCGTTGACGCAGGGGCAGGTGGCGGAGGCGCTGAACGTGAAACAACCCACCATCCACCAGATCGAAAAACGGACCGACCTGTATCTGTCCACCCTGCGGCGCTTTGTGGAGGCGGCGGGCGGGGAACTGGAATTGCGGGTGTCCCTGCCCGGGAAGGGGGCGTTCAAGCTGACGGGCGTTGGGGCGTTGACCTCCGGCTCCTGACAGCGGCCCCCGCACACCGCCTTGCGCTGGACCGCGCTGCGCCGCATCATCGCGGCAACAGCCGGACAGGCGACGAACAACCGGGGGAGTGGACAGCATGATGCAAACGCGCGCGCGGCGGTGGGCCGTGGCCGCCGGGATGGCCCTGATGGCCGTGCCCGTGATGGCCGTGCCCCTGATGGTCGCAACCGGCCCGACCGCCGCCTGGGGGCAGGGCCGCAGCGATCTGGTGATCGGCATGCCGCTGGAGCCGCCGCACCTCGACCCCACCGCCGGGGCCGCCGCCGCGATAAAGGAAGTCACCTACGCCAACCTGTTCGAAACGCTGGTCCGCATCGACGCCACCGGGGCGATGGTGCCGGGGCTGGCCCAATCCTGGACGGTCAGCGCCGACGGCTTGAGCTATCGCTTTGCCCTGCGGCCCGGCGCGCGGTTCCACGATGGCACGCCCTGCGATTCAGCGGCGGTCAAATTCGCGCTGGACCGGGCGCGCGGGGCCGAGTCGGTCAACGCGCAAAAGGGCTATTTCGCCGCCATCGCCGCCGTGGACACGCCCGACCCGCACAGCGTGGTGGTGACGCTGTCGCGGCCCGACGGGCTGTTCCTGTTCCATCTGGGGGCGGGCGACGCCGCCATCGTCTCCCCCGCCAGCGCGGCGGGCAACAAGCAGAAGCCGGTCGGAACCGGGCCGTTCAAGTTTGACCGCTGGGTGGCGGGCGACCGCGTGGTGCTGACCCGCAACCCGGACTATGACGGGGCGAAACCGGCGCTGGAGCGGGTGTCCTTCCGCTTCATCAGCGACGCCGCCGCGCAGATCGCCGCGCTGAAGGCGGGGGACGTCGACGCCTTCCTGCAATTCAACGCCTTTGAAGCGCTGCCGGAGTTCCGCAACGATCCAAAATTCACCGTCAGCGTCGGCACGACGGAGGGCGAAACCCTGCTATCGATCAACAACGCCCGCAAGCCGTTCGACGATGTGCGGGTGCGCCGTGCCCTGGCCCACGCCATCGACCGCAAGACGCTGATCGACGGCGTGCTGTATGGCAACGGCGTCGCCATCGGCAGCCATTTCCCGCCCCACCGCGACGGTTACGTCGATCTGACCGGCCTGTACCCCTATGACCCGGCCAAGGCCAAGGCGCTGCTGGCCGAGGCGGGCTACCCCAACGGTTTCGACACCACGCTGCGCCTGCCGCCGCCGCCCTACGCCCGCCGCAGCGGCGAGCTGATCGCGGCGATGCTGGCCGAGGTCGGCGTGCGCGCGGCGATCGAGCCGGTGGAGTGGGCCGCCTGGCTGGAAAAGACCTTCAAGGGCAAGGATTACGACCTGACCGTGATCGCCCACACCGAACCGCTGGACATCGACGTCTACGCCCGCGACTCCTATTATTTCAACTACCGCAACCCGGCCTTCGTCCGGCTGGAGGAGGAGTTGAACCGCACCCAGGATGCCGGGCGGCGCAAGGCGCTGTACGGCCAACAGCAACGGATGCTGGCGGAGGACGCGGTCAACGGCTTCCTGTTCATGCTGCCCTCCGTCACCGTGCAGAACGCCAAGCTGTCCGGCCTGTGGGTCAACCGCCCGGTGCAGGCCAACGACCTGACCGGGGTGGCGTGGAAGTGACGGCGTGCTGGCCTTTGCCCTGCGCCGGGGCCTGACCCTGGCCCTGACGGCGTGGCTGGCGAGCGTCGTCGTCTTCGCCGCGCTGGAGCTGATTCCGGGCGACCCGGCCCTGATGATGCTGGGCGTGAACGCGCAGCCCGACACGCTGGCCGCCCTGCGCGCCCAGATGGGCTTGGATGTGCCGCCGCTGGAACGCTATCTGCGCTGGGCGGGCGGGCTGCTGCGCGGCGATCTCGGCACCAGCCTGACCTACGCCCGGCCGGTGGCCGATCTGGTGGCCGAACGGCTGGTGGTGACGCTGCCGCTCGCCCTGCTGTCGCTGGTGATGAGCACGGCGGCGGCGATCCCGCTGGGGCTGCTGGCGGCGGCCCGGCGCGGGCGCGGCGGCGATTGGGCGGTGCTGGGCTTCGCGCAGATCGGGGTGGCGCTGCCCAGCTTCTGGATCGCCATCCTGCTGATTTTGGTCTTCTCGGTCGGTCTGGGCTGGTTTCCCGCCGGCGGCTTTCCGGGGTGGGAGGCCGGGGTCTGGCCCGCCCTGCGCGCGCTGATCCTGCCCGCGCTGGCGCTGGCGATCCCGGAGGCGGCGATCCTGGCCCGCGTCACCCGCACCGCCCTGCTCGACACGCTGGGGGAGGACCACATCCGCACCGCGCGGGCCAAGGGGGTGGGCCGCGCGGCGGTGCTGCTGGGCCACGCCCTGCCCAACGCGCTGCTGCCGGTGGCGACGGTGCTGGGGCTGCAACTGTCCTTTCTGGTGGCCGGGGCGGTGGTGGTGGAGAATGTCTTCACCCTGCCGGGGTTGGGCCGCCTGCTCTATCAGGCCATCGGGCAGCGGGATGTCATCGTCGTGCAGGGGGTGGTTCTGTTGCTGGCCGTCGTCGTCGTTCTGGTCAACGCGCTGGTGGACATCGCCTGTGCTGCCGCCGACCCCCGGCCCCGGGCGCTGTCGTGACGCGGCGGGATCCGGTTTCGGCGGTTCCGGTGGCTGTTTGGGCGGGGGCGGCGCTGGTCGGGCTGCTGCTGGCGGTGGCGCTGCTGTCGCTGGTCTGGACCCCCTACCCCGCCGAACAGGTGCGGGTGGTGGCGCGGCTGCGCCCGCCCAGTGCGGCCCATTGGCTGGGAACCGACCATTTCGGGCGCGACGTGGCGTCGATGCTGATGGTGGGGGCGCGCAACTCGCTGGCGGTGGCGGCGGCGGCGGTCGGGCTGGGGCTGGGACTGGGTGTGCCGCTGGGGCTGGCGGCGGCAGCACTGGGCCGCTGGGGGGATGAGCTGGTCGCCCGGCTGGGCGATCTGGTCTTCGCCTTTCCCGCCGTGCTGTCGGCCATCCTGCTGACCGCCGCGCTGGGGGCCGGGGCGGTCAACGTCGTCGTCGCGCTGGGGCTGTTCAACGCCGCCGTGCTGGCGCGGGTGACGCGCGGGGCGGCGCTGGCGGTGTGGCGGCGGGAGTTCGTGCGCGCCGCGCTGGCGCTGGGGCGCGGCCCGCTGTCGGTCACGCTGGTGCATGTGCTGCCCAACACGCTGGGCGTGGTGGTGGTGCAGACCACCGTCCTGTTCGCCGTCGCCATCGTCAACGAGGCGGCCCTGAGCTACCTCGGCCTTGGCATCCAGCCGCCCAGCCCCAGTTGGGGCAAGATGCTGGGCGACGCGCAAACCCACCTGTTCAACGCGCCCCTGCAGGCGGTGTTTCCCGGTCTGGCCATCGCGCTCAGCGTCCTGGGCCTGACCCTGCTGGGCGACGGGCTGCGCGACTGGCTCGACCCGCGCCACCGCTCATCCGGGTTGCTGTAAGGGGGGATTGCTGTAGGAGGGGGGGCACGCCTACCGGTCGCGGCGGCGGGTGGCGCGGACGCTGTCGGCCAGCTCGATCAGGTCCATCAGCTCGTTGCTTTTCCAATAGCGCGACTTGCCGACCTCGGCGCGGGCGGTGGCGACCAGATTGTCGATGATCGCCTGCTCCTCCGTCCCCCGGTCGTGCGCCCGCACCAGCCGGTGCGACAGCAGCGTCGTCATGTTCTGGCTGGAGGTGGGGATCCAGGCGCTGATGCGCTGGCCGAACACGCTGCTGATGGCGTTGATGCGCAGCAGATGCTCCATCCGCTCGTCGAGCGATTCATGCTCCTCGAACTTCATCGCCTTTTCGACGTTGGCGCGCATCTCCTCCAGCAGGGTGTCGCGCCATTTGGTCAGCTCGAAGGTTTCAAAGCCGAACTCCCGCGTCATCGCCTGCCAGCGCCACAGCAGTTGGTTCAGCCACACCACATCGGCGTGATCGGCCACCGGCTGGCGGCGGGCGGACGCCGCCTGACCGGAGCGCTCCAGCGCCACCGCCGCGACCCGCGCGTTGATGATCTTGCTGGCGTTGCCCCAGGCGTTGCGGAAGGCCGGTTCGCTGCGGCGGTCCTCCATCAGACCGGCGGCGGTCACGGCGTGGGTCAGCGCGGTCAACCGTTCGGTCAGCGCCTCCAACCGGGCCTTTTCCTTGGCGCTGGGGCGGATGGCCGAACCGGGGACCCGGTCGTTCAGCTTCAGGATGACGGTCAGCGCCGCCGTCAGCGCGCGGGTGACGCCGATGAAATGACCGGTCAGCGCCGCCGTCACCGCGTCGCCGCGCCCCGGATCAACGCCGCTCTGGCGGATGTACAGCGCGATGACGCCGTAATTGCGGTGAACCGACAGGACCGACAGCGGCAGCAGATTCGCCACCTCGTCGCCGCAGCGCTCGCGCAGCCCCTCGGTCGCGTCCATCAACTGGTCGGCCTTGCGGTCGCGTTCGGATTCGGGGGCCTGCGGGTCGGTGGCGAAATCCTCCAACCGCTCGGCCACCAGCTTGATCGGTCCCTCCGCCCCGGTCAGGATGGCGTGCATCAGCCGCAGGGTGCCGATCTCCACCGGCGGAGTCTTTTCCAGGAACCCCGACATCAGCCGGGTGCGGCGGGGCCGGTTGCGGGACAGGGCGGCCAGCAGCTCGTCGGTGGTTTTCTTGGCGGCCAGCAGAGTGTCCAGATGCTTGACCGCCGCCACCCGCATCCGCTCGCGCAGCGTCATGGCGATGGGGGAGCGCAGCACCCGGTCGATGACCTCGCCGCGCGCCATCTCGTCCAACAGCTCCTGCGCCTCCACCGCCAGCAGGGGAAAGGCGTCGCGGCTCAACACCTCCCACAGGGCACCGGCGTCCACCCGCTGGACCATGCCGGGGATCGTCACCCCGGAGTGATAGAGCGTGTCGTCGTCGATCAGGAACTCTTCAAACAGGTTGGTGAACAGGCGGCGGGCACGGTTGGTGCGCTGCCGGTTCAGGAACTCGATGACGTATTGACGGACCAACTGGACACGGTCGGTCGGCTCGGCGTCCATCCCCTCGATCTCGCTCAACAGGCTGTAGACGAGGCTGGATGGCAAGCGGTTGACCAACTCGTTGATCTTGCTGCGCAACGGATCGGGGGAGGAGTCGGTCATACGCGGGGCGTCACGCGGGAAAAGGGGGGTTGCGCGGGGAAAAGACCGGCACCGCGCCCTCCGCCAGACGCGGAAAGGCGGGGCACGGAAAACGGGCCGAGACAAGCAAAGTCGGTGATCCTAGCGCAGCGGACGGTGGCCGTCGATCAGGGTTGCACCCCGTCGCCGGGAAACACGGGTGTGGCGGAGCCATCCCCCCGATCCGGCCACCGCCGCGCGACCGGGATCAGCCGTTGCCGCGCTGCTTGGCGATCGGCTGGGAGAATTGCAGCTCGATGTCCCAGGGGAAGTGAATCCAGGTGTCCTGGCTGACCTCGGTGATGAAGGTGTCGACCAGCGGACGCCCGGCGGGCTTGGCGTAGACGGTGGCGAAATGCGCCTTGGGCAGCATCTTGCGCACGATCACCGCCGTCTTTCCGGTGTCCACCAGATCGTCGATGATGAGCCAGCCCTCGCCCTCGCCCGCGTTGGCCCCCTCGGTCCCCTTCAGGACACGGGCCTCGCGCTGGTTCTGGTGGTCGTAGCTGGACACGCACACGGTGTCGATCAGGCGGATTTCCAGCTCGCGCGCGATGATCGCGGCGGGAACCAGGCCACCGCGCGTGATGGCGATGATGCCCTTCCACGGGCCTTTGTCGATCAGCCGCCAGGCCAGCGCCTTGGCGTTGCGGTGCATCTCTTCCCAGGACACCGGGAAATGCTTGTTGAAGGGGGCTTCGGCCACGGGTTGGACACTCCAAAAACAGAAGCTCCCTGTATATCGCAGGCGGGCGGAACGGGCAATCCGGGCGGCTTGGCGAAAAACACCGCAACATTCCGCAGGACTGGGCAAAAAAAGAGCTTGCGGACCCCGAACCGATTGAGTAGGTTGCGCGCCTCGACGCCGACGGCCTCCGCCGGTTTCGGGACGTGTGGCAACACACAACTCAGCACGTTGTTTCAGGTACTGCGCCCGTAGCTCAGCTGGATAGAGCATCAGACTACGAATCTGAGGGTCAGGAGTTCGAATCTCTTCGGGCGCGCCACCTGAAATCATCGCGTTGGGGCATGGGAACAGCATCGCATCGCGGTCGCGCGGAACGGTGTGGTTATCAAGGATGCGCCCGTAGCTCAGCTGGATAGAGCATCAGACTACGAATCTGAGGGTCAGGAGTTCGAATCTCTTCGGGCGCGCCATCCTTCCAAAACATGATTTTCGACGCAAAGCCGCCTTTTGGGCGGCTTTTGTCGTTTCCGCCTTCGTCGTTTCTTCGGTGCCCTCCCACCCGCTCAATGCGCGTGGCCGTGATGGGCGTCGGGGTAATGCGGGTGGCTGTGGCGCAGCGGCGTGTGGTGGTGCGGGTGGCTGTGCACGCCATCGGCGGGCAGCGGCGGCAGCGACAGCCCGGCGTGGTCGTGCTGATGGTGCGCGTCGTGGCGGTGCGGGTGGTCGTGCTCCAGCGGGCCATGCTCGTGCTCATGGTCGTGCGCCTCGGTCAGATGCAGCCACAGGCCGAATCCCATCAAGCCCGCCGCAACCAGCAGACGGACCGTCACCGGCTCGCCGAACAGCGGCAGGGACAACAGCGCGCCGACGAAGGGCGCGGTCGAGAAATAAGCCCCGGTCCGCGCCGCGCCGATCCAGCGCAGGGCCAGCACGAACAGCGCCAGACTGACGCCATAGCCCAACAGCCCCACCGCCATCGCCGTCGCCATCAGGGCGGGCGGCGGCAGACGGTCCCCCAGGGCCAGGGCCAAGGCGACGTTGACGCTTCCGGCCACCAGACCCTTGATCATGGCGATGTCGACCGGATCGGCCAACGACACCTTGCGCGTCAGGTTGTTGTCGAGCGCCCACATCAGGCACGCCCCGGCAATCGCGAGCGCCCCCCAGCCGCCGGACACAGCGGCCACACCCTCCCCCGGCCCCTCCCCCGGCCAGGACAGCGCCACCGCCCCGGCGACGATGGCCGCCATGCCCAGGACCAGACGGCGGTCCGCCGCCTCGCGAAAGGCCAGCCAGGCCAGCAGCGCCGTCAGCACGCTTTCCAGATTGAGCAGCAGCGACGCGGTGGACGCGGCGGTTCCGGTCAACCCGACCATCAGCAGCACCGGCCCGGCCACGCCGCCCGCCGCCACCGCCGCCAGCAACCACCCCCACTCCCCGCCAGACACCCCGCGTTCCGCCCGCGCGGCCGCACCGCTCAGGCGGCGGGCCAGACGAAAGGCCGCCAGCCCCAGCCCCGAACCGAGATAGAGCACGCCCGCGAGCATCCAGGGCGACAGATCGGCAATCAGCAGCTTGGCCAGCGGCGTGCTCACCCCGAACAGCAAGGCGGCCAGCAGGGCGCAGGACGGGCCAAAACCAACCATGGGGGGATCCTCTCAAATCCAAAGGGGAGGCAACGGCGGGCCGACATTACACCCAATTTGCCCCCAGGTGATCCAACACCCGGGGAGCTGCGTACAAACAGCCAACAGGATCCGCACGGCCCGTCCCAACGCCGCCGCGCCGGGCCAGGACCGCAAACGGACCACCGCCATGATCGCCCGAATCGCCGCCGTTCTCCGCACCGCCACCCTGTCCGCCGTCCTTCTCGTCTCCGGGAGCCTGTCCGCCATGGCCGCCAGCGCCTATGATTTCACCTTTCAGGGCATCGATGGCCAACCGCTGCCGCTGTCGCAGTTCAAGGGCAAGGCCATCCTGGTGGTGAACACGGCCTCCCAATGCGGCTTCACCCCACAATACAAGGGGTTGGAAGCGCTGTGGCAGAGCTACCGCGCCCGTGGGCTGGTGGTGGTCGGCGTGCCGTCCGACGATTTCGGCGGTCAGGAGCCGGGCAGCGCCGCGACGATCAAGGATTTCTGCGAGGTCAATTACAAGATCGACTTCCCGCTGGCCGACAAGACCGTGGTGTCGGGTGACAAGGCCCACCCCTTCTACCGCTGGGCCGGGGACGAGCTGGGCATGCTCGCCAAGCCGCGCTGGAACTTCCACAAATACCTGATCGCCCCGGACGGCACGCTGGCCTCCTGGTTCTCCACCGTGACCGACCCCGAATCGGCCAAGGTCCGCAAGGCCATCGAAGCGTTGCTGCCGAAATCCTGAATCCGAAAACCGCCGCTCTGTCACTCCACCGCTTGCCGCAGGGCGGCGGCACCGGCCCAGGGGGCGAGCGGCAGGGCGGCGGCGAAGATTCCGGCCAGCAACAGCAGGTGCGGGCGCGGCGTCAGGTTGTTGATGGCGGCGTCGATGGCCCCCGCACCGAAAATCAGCACGGGGATGTAGAGCGGCAGGATCAGCAGCGACAGCAGCACCCCGCCGCGCCGCGCCCCCAGCGTCAGCGCCGCCCCGATCGCCCCGATCAGGCTGAGGATCGGCGTGCCGATGGCCAGCGTCAGCACCAGCACACCAAAGCCCGCCGCGTCCATGTTCAGCAGCACCGCCAGCAGCGGGGCGGCGGCGATCAGCGGGACCCCCGTCACCAGCCAATGGGCCAGCGTCTTGGCCAGCACCACCGCCTCCAGCGGCAGGGCGGTGAGGGAGAGCAGCTCCAGCGACCCATCCTCGTAATCGGTCTGGAACAGCCGCTCCAGCGACAGCAGGGACGCCAGCAGGGCCGCGACCCAGATCACCCCGGCGGCGATGCGGGCAAGGATGTTCGGCTCCGGCCCGACACCGAAGGGGAACAGCACCACGCACAGCACAAAGAACATCACGGCGATGGTGGCGTCCGATCCCTGGCGCAACGCCAGCCGCAGATCGCGGCCCACCAGACGCAGAAAACGGGTCATGGCGCGTCCTCCTCCCCGTCCTCATCCAGAAAATCATCGTCGTCGTGACCGGAGTCGGGGGCGAAACGGTCAAGGTGCAGGTCGGTTCCGCCCGGAGTCGCGATGTCGGTGTGGGTGGACAGCGCCACCATGCCGCCCGCCGCCCGGTGGTCGGCGATCATCCCTTCGAACAGGGCGATGGCGGCGCGGTCGAGCGCGACGGTCGGCTCGTCCAGCAGCCACAGCGGGGCCGGTGCGGCCAGCAGGCGGGCCAGATTCAAGCGGCGCTTCTGCCCGGCGGACAGGCAGCGGCCCGGCACGTCGGCGATGTGCGGCACCCCCAGCCGGTCCAGCGCCTGGCGCGCCCGCGCCATCGGGTCGGCCGCCCCGGCCATCGCCGCCCAGAAGGCCAGGTTTTCCGCCGCGCTCAACACCGGCTTCACCGCGTCGAGATGGCCGACATATTGGACGTTGGCGCGGTGGGCGTCGGGATCGTCGGACACCCGCGCGTCGCCCCACCGCAACTCGCCGCGAAAGGGTTTGAGCAGGCCGCCCATCACCCGCAGCAAACTGGATTTGCCGCTGCCGTTGGGGCCGAGCAGCACCAGCGCCCCGCCGGGGGCCAGATGGAAATCCAGGCCGGTGAACACCAGACGGTCGCCGCGCAGGCAGGTCAGCGCGAATCCAGCGAAATCGGGCATGGCGGTCGGGTCGGTGCACAGTGGGCGGGACAAGCGGAGCGCCGCTGCTATAGCACAGGGCGGAGCGGCGACCGGAAAAAAGAAACGGCCACCGCGAGGGGGTTCTCACGATGGCCGCGCGTCCAGTCGGGGTCTGACTGGTGACTGCTCGGTCGTCCGGCGACCTGTCCGTTGCGGGTGGCGTTAGGGGGGACGCCCAATAATGCAGCGGACGGCTGCCGTTTGGTTGGCTTCATAGGTAATCCAAGAAAGTGGCAAAATTTGGGTGAAATGGGGCAGCGGGGCCACCGGTGTGATTTTTTTGGGGCATTGTTCTGAATCAAGGACTTCCCCCGATGGCCCGCGCAGGATGGCCGCGATGATGGGCGGTTCCCGCCCATGTCCGGTTTCTGGTTTCCGACGGAGTCCGCATGCCCACCCTGCTGTCGCTGTTCAACGGTCTGCCCGACATCGCGCGGATCATGCTGACCCTCAGCCTGATCGCCGCCGCCGGTCTGGCGCTGGGGCAGATCAAGATCAAGGGGGTGGGGCTGGGCATCGGCGGGGTGCTGTTCGCCGGGCTGGCCGGTGGCCAGATCGCCGCGTCGCTGGGCGTGAAGCTCGACACCCACGTCCTGCATTTCCTGCGGGAATTCGGTCTGATCCTGTTCGTCTACACCATCGGGGTCCAGGTCGGGCCGGGCTTCTTCGCCGCGCTGAAGCGGTCGGGGTTGACGCTCAACCTGCTGGCGGCGGCGCTGGTGGCGGGCGGGGTGGCGGTGGCGGTGGTCCTGCATCTCGTGGTCGGGCTGCCCCTGCCCGCCGTGCTGGGGCTGCTGTCGGGGGCCGTGACCAACACGCCCTCGCTCGGCGCGGCGCAACAGATTCTGGCGGAGGTCGGGGCACCCGCCGCCGCGCTGGAAACGCCGAGTCTCGGCTACGCCGTTGCCTATCCCTTCGGCATCGTCGGCATCCTGATCGCCATGATGACGGTGCGCGCGGTGTTTCGCCTGGATCCGGTGGCTGAGGCCAGGATCTTCGACGACCGCCGCCGGGCGGAGGTGACGGTCATCGACACGCTGGACGTGGCCGTGCGCAACCCGACGGTGTTCGGCAACGCCCTGCGCGACATCCACCTGTTCGGCGATCTGGGCATCGTCGCGTCGCGGATGATGCGCGGCGGGCGGCTGTGCGTGCCGCACCCCGACACCACGATCCAGCCGGGCGACGTCTTCCATCTGGTCGGCCCGCGCCCGAAGCTGGAGCAGCTTCGCGCCTTTCTGGGCGACGTTTCCGACGTGCCGCTGACCACCAAGGGGACCGATGTGCGGTGGGACCGGCTGGTCGTGACCGCCAACGCGGTGTTGGGCAAGACCATCGGCCAGCTCAACCTCGCCGACGCCTATGACGTGGTGGTCAGCCGGGTGAACCGGGCGGGGGTGGAGCTGGTCCCGTCGCCGTCGCTGTCCCTGCAATTCGGCGACATCGTCACCGCCATCGGCAAGCCCGACGATCTGCACCGCGTCGCCCATCTGGTCGGCAACGCGCCGCGCCGCCTGCAACAGGTGGATTTCATCCCGGTCTTCATCGGCATCGCGCTGGGCGTGCTGCTGGGGTCGATTCCCGTCTATGTGCCGGGGATGCCCGCCCCGCTGAAGCTGGGTTTGGCCGGTGGGCCGCTGGTCGTGGCCATCGCGCTGGCGCGGCTGGGCCACGCCGGGCCGCTGGTGTGGTTCATGCCCCCGGCGGCCAATCTGGCCCTGCGCGAGATCGGGATCGTGCTGTTCCTGGCGGTGGTCGGCTTCCTATCCGGCGACCGTTTCCTCGACACGCTGCTGCACGGCGACGGCGCGCTGTGGATCGCCTGCGGGGCGGCGATCACCCTGATTCCGCTGCTGATCGTCGGGCTGGCCGCCCGCGCGCTGTTCGGGCTGAATTACCTGACCGTCTGCGGCCTGCTGGCCGGCGGGATGACCGATCCGCCCGCACTGGCCTTCGCCAACGCGCTGTCGCCGTCGGAAGCGCCGTCGCTCGCCTACGCCACCGTTTACCCGCTGGTGATGTTCCTGCGCATCCTGGCCCCGCAGTTGATCGTGCTGTTTCTATGGTAAGGGCCGGGAAAACTGTGAAATCCGCGTTGCGGAACCCATGCGCCCCGGTCTAGCCTGTATTGCATTGGTAACACCACAACCGATCCGGTTTCCCGCATGCATCGACACCCGCCTGTCAGTGACACCGCCCCCGCCGCCGTCGTCGTCGAGGATCTCCACAAACGGTTTGGCGAGCTGGAAGTCCTGAAGGGCGTGTCGCTGACCGCGCGGGTGGGCGACGTCATCACCATGATCGGCTCGTCCGGGTCAGGGAAAAGCACCCTGCTCCGCTGCATCAACATGCTGGAGATCCCCGACGAGGGCCGCGTGACCATCGGCGGCGAGACCATCGGGCTGAAAAAGATACGCAACGGCCGGTCCACCGTGCCCGCCGACGCCCGGCAGGTGGAGCGCATCCGCACCCGGCTGGGCATGGTGTTCCAGAGCTTCAACCTGTGGACCCACATGACGATCCTGGAGAACGTCATCGAGGCGCCGGTCCATGTGCTGGGCGTACCACGGGCCGAGGCCGTCGACCGCGCCCGCATGCTGCTGGACAAGGTCGGCATCCTGGCCAAGGCCGATTCCTATCCCGTTCAACTGTCGGGCGGGCAGCAGCAGCGCGCCGCCATCGCGCGGGCGCTGGCGATGCAGCCCAAGGTGATGCTGTTCGACGAGCCGACCTCCGCGCTCGACCCCGAACTGGTGGGCGAAGTGCTGCGCGTCATCCGTCAATTGGCGGACGAGGGCAACACCATGATCCTGGTGACGCACGAGATGGGCTTCGCCCGCGAGGTGGCGTCGAAGGTGGTGTTCCTGCACCAGGGCCGCATCGAGGAGGAAGGAGCGCCCGACAAGGTGCTGACCAACCCCGACTCCGACCGGGTCCGCCAATTCCTGGCCCGCCACCTGTCCGGGGCCGCCTGATAAGCGGTTTCTCTTGAAACTTCTGACGAAATGGTCAGGCTTGTCCTATGGGGCAGCGTCCGCCGCCCTGGGTCACAGCGAATCAAGCGGACCCGTTTGAACCAACCATGCCCGATGAAACAAGGGCACTGCTGAACAGAGGAGAGTAACCGTGAAGAAGATCGTTGCGGCTTTGGCGCTGGGCGCCCTGATGGCGGTGGCTGGCGGTTCGGCCGACGCCAAGGATTGGAAGAAAATCCGCATCGCCACCGAAGGCGCCTACGCCCCGTGGAACGCCACCGATCCGTCGGGCAAGCTGGTCGGCTTTGAAATCGACCTCGCCCAGGATCTGTGCAAGCGGATGGGGGCCGAATGCGAGGTCGTCGCCCAGGATTGGGACGGCATCATTCCGGCACTCCAGCAGGGCAAATACGACGCCATCATGGCCGCCATGTCGATCACCGCCGAACGCAAGAAGGTGATCGAGTTCTCCAACGCCTATGGCACCGAACCGTCGATGTTCGGCATTCCCAAGGCTTCGCCGCTGGCCGCCGCCAAGTTCGGGGCCGAGCGCGTCGATCTGACCAAGGACACGCCGGAGAACAAGGCGGCGGTCGCCAAGCTGGGCGAAGTGCTGAAGGGCAAGACGGTCGGTGTCCAGACCTCGACCATCCAGGCCAACTTCATGGAAAAGCTGCTGCCGTCGGTCGCGGTCCGCACCTATGACAAGCTCGACAACGCGGGCATCGACATGGCCGCCGGTCGTGTGGACGCCATCTTCGGCGACCGTTCGGCGGTCAGCGCCGTGCTGGAGGCCGACGCGGCCAAGGGCATGGTTCTGTTCGGCCCGGCCTTCTCGCGCGGCGTGCTGGGCGACGGCGTCGGCGTCGGCCTGCGCAAGGCCGACAAGGACCTGAAGGACAAGTTCAACAAGGCGATCGCCGACGCCACCAAGGACGGCACCGTCACCAAGTTGAGCACCAAGCATTTCGGCTACGACATCGCCATCAAGTGAGGAAACCGGCCCCTCCCCCACGCCGGTGGGGGAGGGGCCGTCCCTTTCTGCCCGCACGTCCTATCTTGAGCGGCCCATGCTGGAACTTCTTTCATTTGGCCCGAATGGCTGGGGCGGACAGCTTTTGAGCGGGTTGGCGATGACCATCGCCGTGTCCGTGTCCTCCTTCACCCTGGGCATCCTGTTCGGTTCGGCGGGGGCGGCGGCCAAGCTGAGCCACAGCCTGATCCTGAACGGCATCGCCGAGGTCTACACCACCATCGTGCGCGGCGTTCCCGAACTGCTGGTCATCTATCTGCTGTTCTTCGGCGGCAGCGGGGCGATCATGGCGGTGGCCGGGATCTTCGGCTACGAGGGCTACATCGAGATCGACGCCTTTTCCATCGGCGTGGCGGCGGTCGGCCTGATTTCCGGGGCCTATTCGACCGAGGTCATTCGCGGCGCGGTCCAGGCCGTTCCGGTCGGCCAGATCGAGGCGGCGCGCGCCTGCGGGATGAGCCGCTGGTTGATCCTGCGCCGCGTCCTGGTCCCGCAGACCCTGCGCTACGCCCTGCCCGGGCTGGGCAATGTCTGGCAATTGACGTTGAAGGACACCGCGTTGATTTCCGTCACCGCGCTGGCCGAGATCATGCGGGTGGCGCACGTCGCCTCCGGCTCCACCCGGCAACCCTTCCTGTTCTACAGCACCGCCGCCGTCCTCTATCTGCTGCTGACCACCGTGTCGACGGCGGCGTTCGAGCGGGCGGAACGGCGGGCGAATCGCGGCGTGCGGAGGGCCTGACCCATGGATTGGGAATTGATGTGGGACAGCCTGCCCCGCCTGCTGGGGGCGCTGCCGCTGACGCTGACGCTGGTCTTCGCCTCGCTGCTGTTCGGGGCCGGGGTGGCCTTTGCCACCGCGCTGC
This sequence comes from Azospirillum griseum, assembly GCF_003966125.1. Taxonomy (GTDB): domain Bacteria; phylum Pseudomonadota; class Alphaproteobacteria; order Azospirillales; family Azospirillaceae; genus Azospirillum; species Azospirillum griseum. Next base: position 43,867 of record NZ_RXMA01000017.1, on the reverse strand, counting down.
TGCGCCTGTCGGGCAACCGGGTGGCGGAAACGCTGACCGCCGGGTACGTCTTCGTCTTTCGCGGCACGCCGCTGCTGGTGCAGATCTTCCTGATCTATTACGGGCTGGGACAGTTCGAGGCGGTGCGCGACAGCATCCTGTGGCCGATGCTGCGCGAGCCGATGTGGTGCGCCATCCTGGCGCTGACGCTGAACACCGGGGCCTACACCAGCGAGATCCTGCGCGGGGCGATCCTGTCGGTCCCGGCCGGGCAGGTGGAGGCGGCGCGGGCCTGCGGCATGTCGCGGGTTCTGGCCTTCCGCCGCATCGTGCTGCCGATGGCGATCCGCCAGATGCTGCCCGCCTATGGCAACGAAATGATCCTGATGGTCAAGGCCAGCTCGCTCGCCAGCACCATCACCATGCTGGAGATCACCGGCGTGTCACGCAAGATCATCTCGCAGACCTACGCGGTGTTCGAGATCTTCATCCTCGCCGGGGCAATCTATCTGCTTCTGAACTTCCTGGCGTCGCGCTTCATCAAACACACCGAATGGCGGTTGACGCCCTATCTGCGGGCGCGGGCGTAAGCCAACCGCACGGCGCGGGACCGGATCGCCTTGATCCCGCCCGCCCATCGGTCCACCTTGATGGCAAAGGGCAAGGGACCTCGCCGCGCGCGATCCCGCCCGTCCACAGGGGAGGGAACCGCCATGACCGTCCTGCTGCGCTCCGCCGCCAACCCCGGCGGCTCCACCACCGAACAGATTCTCAAGACCGTCCGCGCCGACGTGATCGAACGGATGCAGGGCTACGCCGCCGATCCCCGCCCGGAGATCGCCCGCATCCTGGCCCACAACATCCGCATCCTGGGTCTGCTGACCGAAGCCATCGAACTGGCCGAGGCCAACACGAAGATCCTGTCGTCCAGCGAATGAGGGTGAGCGCGCGGGTCTTGATCCGCCAGAGCTTGATCCGCTTGGCCTTCGCCCTATCTGCCGCTGCATGACCGACACGACGCACAGACCCGCCGCCGCCCAGCCCACCACCGTTCCGCTCCGCCAACGGTGGTGGCCGCCGCTGCTGTTTTGGGTGGTGGTCAACATCTGGGGCTTTGTCGAACGCGGGGCACAGCCCTTCGCCGGGCATCAGCCGTCACCGATCCAGCCACCGGGTTGGGTGTTTCCGGTGATGTGGTTCACGCTGAACGTCTTTCAGATCTGGGGCGGGCTGCGCCTGATCGACCCGGCGCGGCCGATCCGCCACCGGCGGGCGTTGATCGGGCTTCAGGCCGTCACCTGGGTGATCTACGCCACCTTCAGCGCGGTCTATTTCACCCTGGGCAGCCCGATTCTGGCGGCGGGTTGGACGGTCGGGTTTTTCCTGCTGACCATCCTGTCGATCGCGCTGGTGCTGAAGGACGCTCCCTCCATCGCCGCGATCTGGCTGCCGCTGATTCTGTGGACCGGCTTTGCCTCCGTCGTCGGCGTCCACAACGCGCTCATCAACCCCGACCCGCTGTTCGGCACGGTGGCTCAGTGGCCGCGCTGAGGCTCAGCCGCGATAGCGGTGGGTCTGGCCGGTGAAATCCTCCACTGCGTACACGCCGTCCTCGTCGGTCTCCGCGATCCAGGCCGGGGCGGCGGGGGCCTTGCCGTGGCCGCCGGGAATGTCCAGCACATAGGTGGGCTGGCACAGGCCCGACACCCGCCCGCGCAGGCTTTTGACCAGCGCCCGCCCCTGGGCCAGCGTGCCCCGGAAATGGCTGGTTCCGGCGGCCAGATCGGGATGATGCAGGTAATAGGGCTTGACCCGCTCCCGCACCAGACCGCGAAACAGCGCCTCCAACGCCGCCGGGTTGTCGTTCACCCCGGCCAGCAACACGGTCTGGCCCAGCAGCGGGATCCCGGCGTCAACCAGCCGTCCCAGCGCGGCGCGCACCGGTGCTGTCAGCTCGTCGGCGTGGTTGATGTGGACCGCCACCCAGGTTGCCAGATCGGGCGCGCGCAGGGCGTCGATCAGTTCATCGGTCACGCGGTCGGGATCGGCGGCGGGGATGCGGGTGTGCAGGCGCAGAACGCCCACCTGCGGCATCGCCGACAACGCCTGCGCGATGGTGCGCAAGCGGCGCGGCGACAGCAGGAAGGGATCGCCGCCGGTGACGACGACCTCCCACACCGACTCCTGACCCCGGATGTAGTCCAGCGCGGCGTCCAGCTCCTCGCCGCTCAACGCCTCGCCACCAGGGCCGACCATCTCGCGGCGGAAGCAGAAGCGACAATAGACCGCACAGGCGTGCAGCGGCTTCAGCAGCACCCGGTCGGGGTAGCGGTGGACAATGCCCTTGACCGGGCTGCGGGCCACATCGCCGATGGGATCGGCGCGCTCCTCCGGCGCGGTGTAGGCCTCGGCGGGCGAGGGAATATACTGCGCGGCCAACGGGTCAGCGGCGGGGTCATCCGCAGAACGGCCCTGCAACTGGTCGCGCAGATAGGGGGTGATCGCCACGGCGTAGCGTTCGGCCACCGACTCCACCGCCTTGCCCGCCTCGGGCGTCATCAGCCCGGCGGCCACCAGATCGGAAACGCTGCGCACCACCGTCATTCCTCTTTCCCGCCTCGGCGGATTGCGTCATTAGGAAAGGGATCGCTCTTACTCCCGTGGGACCCATGCTGTCGACTCTTCCCCGCCTGATCGGCCATCGCGGCGCCAAGGAAAGCGCGCCGGAGAACACGCTCGCCTCGATCCGCGAAGCCGCCCGCCAGGGCGCGCAATGGGTCGAGCTGGACGTCATGCTGTCGCGCGACCAGCGCCCGGTCATCATCCACGACGAGACGCTCGACCGCACCACCAGCGGGACCGGTCCGGTGCCGCTGCGCGACGCCGCCGACCTGCGCGCGCTGGACGCCGGGACCTGGTTCGATCCGAAATTCGCGGGCGAGCCACTGCCGACGCTGGAAGAGGCCATCGCCCTGATCGTCGAGCTGGGCCTGGGCCTCAATCTGGAGATCAAGCCCTATCCGGGGCAGGAGATCGCGACCGCCACCGTGGCGGTGGACACCCTGCGCCCGCTGTGGCCCGCCGACCGACCGCTGATGTTCTCCAGCTTCGAAGTCCCCTGCCTGGAGGTGGCGCAACGCCTGTGGCCGGAGATCCCGCGCGGCTATCTGATCTGGGAGGAGCCGGAGGATTGGGCCGCCATCGCCGACCGCGTCGGGGCCGCCAGCTTCAACGTCAACCACGAATGGCAGACGCCGGACACCATCGCCCGCTACCGCGCCACCGGGCGGCCGGTGCTGACCTACACCGTCAACGACTCCGAACGGGCCAGGATCCTGTTCGACTGGGGCGTCAGCGCTATCTTTACCGATGCGCCGGGCCGCATGGCCGCTGAACTGTCCGGTTCTTCCGTTCGCGTCAACCGGGAATCGTGAACGTTTTTTGCGTGGGGATTCGAATCCGCTCGAAGCAAGGCTCGATTCCTCATATATAGAACCGCTTGGCGCACCCTGTCGGACACCGTCCGGTCTTTGGCGGGGTGTTTTGCCGTCGGGTGTTCGCCTGTTGATCCGGCGTCCTGGTTCGGGCGCGTTCGGTTTTTGGAGGGTTCGTTGAAGGCGTTGAAGCCGTTGCCGATGTCCGGTCGGGAGGTTCTGCCGCTCGTTGAGGGTGGCAAGGGGATTGCCGTCTCCAACGGCGAAAGCTCCGGCGCCTGGGCGGCGGCCGGTGGGATTGGCACCTTTTCCGGGGTCAATGCCGACAGCTACGACGAGAACGGCAACCTTCTGCCGCAGATCTACAAGGGCAAGACCCGGCGCGAGCGCCACGACGAGCTGATCGCCTTCGGCATCCAGGGCGGCATCGCCCAGGCCCGCATGGCGCACGAGGCGTCGAACGGCCAGGGCCGCATCCACATGAACGTCCTGTGGGAAATGGGCGGGGCCGAACACATCCTGCACGGCGTGCTGGACGGGGCGCAGGGCCTGATCCACGGCGTCACCTGCGGCGCGGGCATGCCCTACAAGGTGGCCGAGATCGCCGTGCGCTACGGCGTCCACTACTACCCCATCGTGTCGTCGGCCCGCGCCTTCCGCGCGCTGTGGCTGCGCGCCTACAACAAGTTCCGCGATCATCTGGGCGGCGTGGTCTACGAGGATCCGTGGCTGGCCGGTGGCCACAACGGCCTGTCCAACTCCGAAGACCCGCAGAAACCGGAGGATCCGTTCCCCCGCGTCCTGGCCCTGCGCCAGATGATGAACAGCTTCGGCCTGACCGACACCCCCATCGTGATGGCGGGCGGCGTCTGGTGGTTGTCGGAATGGGAAGACTGGATCGACAACCCCGATCTCGGCCCGATCGCCTTCCAATACGGCACCCGTCCGCTGCTGACCCAGGAAAGCCCGATTTCGGCGGCCTGGAAAAAGCGCCTGCTGGAGCTGAAGCCCGGCGACGTGTTCCTGAACCGCTTCTCGCCGACCGGCTTCTATTCGTCGGCGGTCAAGAACCCGTTCCTGCTCGACCTGATGGCGCGGTCGGAGCGGCAGATCGCCTATCTGCCCAAACCGGTGGGCGAGCATTCGGCGGAATTCCCGGTCGGCCCGCGCGGCCGCCCGGTCTACGTCACCGACACCGACAAGGTCCGCGCCGAAGGCTGGCTGAGCCAGGGCTTCACCGTCGGCCTGAAGACGCCCGACAGCACGCTGGTGTTCGTCACCCCACAGCAGTCCGAGCAGATCCTGCGCGATCAGGTCGATTGCATGGGCTGCCTGTCGGCCTGCGGCTTCTCCAACTGGATGCAGAACGAGGCCGGGACCACCGGCAAGAAGGCCGATCCGCGATCCTTCTGCATTCAAAAGACGCTTCAGGCGGTCAGCCACACCGACGACTGCGAAAACCAGCTGATGTTCGCCGGTCACAACGCCTACCGCTTCGCCTCCGATCCCTACTACGCCAACGGGTTCATCCCCACGGTGAAGCAGTTGATCGAACGGATCGCCTCGGGCTACTGATCGCCCGTCCACGATTCAGGGCCATCCCCGATGGGCCGTGCGCCGCGCCGTGATTGCGCCGCACGGCCCATCGGTTTTAGAATGCTTCGAACACAAACGGGCGCATGACGTCGAAACGCCCGACCCCAACCCGTTCAGTGGGGGGCCATTGCCCATGACAACCGCCACCCGCCCCTACAGACCGCTTCTGGATCGTTTGAACGGTCTTGGACTGCGCCCGACCCGCCAGCGTCTGGGGCTGGCCCGCCTGCTGTTCGAAGGCCATGACCGCCACGTCACCGCCGAACAACTGCACGGCGAGGCGATCGCCGCCGATCTGGCCGTGTCGCTGGCCACCGTCTACAACACGCTGAACCAGTTCACCGCCGCCGGTCTGCTGCGCGAGGTGGTGGTGGAGGCGGGAAAATCCTATTTCGACACCAACACCAGCGACCACCACCACTTCTTTCTCGAGGACGCGGGGCGTCTGGTGGACATCCCCGCCGACCATCTGATGCTGCGCTCGCTGCCCAGCGCGCCGGACGGAACCCGGATCGCGCGGGTGGACGTGATCGTCCGCTTGATCGAAGCTCCCGACGCACCACCCCCCACGACCGCCGCCTGAGCGCTGCCCGACCCGCCCGGCCCCGTCACTCCTCCGCCTCGCCGCCCAGCGACCATTCCTGAACGCGGGCGAGGTGGGCAAAGTCGGTGTAGCGCGGGGCCATCGCCGGACGCGGGCGGGAGCGGTAGGGGGTCGCCGGATCGTCGAAGCGCGCGATCAGCGCCTCCAACCCGGCGCGCGCCTCGGCGGCCAGCGCGGCGGGGTCACCCTTCACCGGCTTGACCTCGCCCGGCGGGTCGCCGCCCGACAGCCGCCAGAAGGCCAGCTCCGCCACCGGCCCGGCCCCGAGGTCACGGAAGCCGCCCGCCTCGGCCATCGCCGCTTCCAACGGCAATTGCGGGGCGAAGCCCAGGGCGATTTCGCGGGTGGAGGGTGGGGTCCCGGTCTTGTAATCGATCACCACCAGCCCGTCCGGCCCCCGGTCGATGCGGTCGGCCTTGGCGGTCAGGGTGAAGGGGCCGCCCGGCCCGGTCAGGCTCAGGCTGCCCGTCACCTCGGTCGCCAGCGTGCGCCAATGCGGGCGACGGTCGCGCTCCAGTGTGACGAACCACGCGGCCACCCGCTCGAATCGCGGCCACCAGAAGGCCCAGACGTCGGGGTGGCTGCGCAGCAGCGGGCCGAACGCCTCGCCCCCCATCTCCAGCAGGCGCGACAGCGCGTCGGGCGGCAGCGCGTCGGGGAAGGCGCGGACGAAGCGGTCGAGCGCGGCGTGGATGATCTGGCCCCGGTCGGCGGCCCCCGGATCGGCGGCGATGGGGTCGAGCTTGCTCAGGCCCAGAACATAGCGGGCGTAGATGGTGTAGGGGTCGCGCATCCAGCTTTCCACCGCCGTCACCGACAGGCGGCGCGGGCGGGCGGCCAGCGGCGGGCGCGGTTCGGGGGCGGCGATGGGCTGCACGCGGTCCGGCTCGTCCAGCCGCCGCGCCCAGGTCAGCCAGCAGCCGCCGCGCTCCTCGATGGTTCCGCTGAGAGACAGCGCCTTCAACACGGTTTCCAGCCGCAGCAGCCAGCGCGACGGGACCGTCGGCGTGCCGTCCACCCGCGCGGCGCGGGTCAACACCACCTCGGGCGCGCCGCAGGCGTGGGCGAAGTCGTGGGCCGACATGCCGACCAGCCGTTCCGGGCTGGGCAGGCCGAAATCGCGGCGCATCGGTCGCGACATCCAGGGATCCGCCGCCGGGCTGGGCGGCCATGTCCCTTCGTTCAGCCCGCCGAGAATCGTCAGGTCGAGGTGCTGGAGCCGGGCTTCCATCGGTCCCAGGATGAACAGGCGCGGGTGCAGGCCAAAGCGCGGACGCACCGCCCGCGCGCTCATCAGCGCGTCGAGCAGCGCCGGGTAATCGCCCGGCGGCAGGGCGGGAAAGCCGTCCGCCGCGTCGAGCAGATCATGGACGAAGCGGGCGGCCTCCTCGCCATCCTCCTGCCGCCACAGCCGTTGCGGTCCTTCCGACTCGTCGTCGTCGGCCAGGCTTTCGGCAAAGGCGATGTGGGCGCGCAGCAGGTCGGCCAACGGCGTGTCGCCGCGCATCGCCGCCAAGAAGGGGGCGGCGCGCTGTTCGAGATCGTCGAGCCACGCCCCCAGGATCGCCGGTTGCTCCTCGTGGTCGAAGCGGGCCGCCGTGGCCAGCGCGGCGCGCACCCCGGCGAATCCCTCCGCCGGGCGGGGGCCGCGCAGGGCGATGCGCTCCAGCGCGCGGGCGGCGGCGCGGAAATCCGCCGAGTCGCGCCCGCCCGCCGCCATCGGGTGCTTGGCCAGCGCCAGCAGCGCCAGCGGGTGGACGCGGCTGGCCGCCAGTTCCGCCGTCATGCGCAGATAGGTGCCGACGGCGGTGTGGGCCAAGGGCTGCCCGCCCGAATCGTTGACGGCGATGCCCCAGCGCGTCAGCGCCATGGCGACCCGGCGGGCCAGATTGCGGTCCAGCGTGATCAGCGCCGCCGTCTTTTCCGGGGTTTCCAGCGCCTGGCGCATCAGCAGGGCGATGGCCTGCGCCTCTTCCTCCGATGTGGCGGCGTCGATGCGGGTCAGCCCGTCCAACGCCTCCACCCCCATCGGCGCGGCGTCGGACTCCTCCAGATGCCGCCAGCCGTCGGTCGTCGCGGCGGGGCGCAGGGATTCGGCGATCAGGCGGGCGCGGGCACCGCGCGGTTCCGGCGCGTCGGTCCAGGGCCGCACCGCCGCCCGCGTCACCCCCAGCGCGCCGATCAGGTGGGACAGCCCGTGCTGCGGGTGGGACTCGTCGGTCTCGATGGCCTGCCACACCGCGTCATCGGCGCGCTGGTCCAAGCCGGGCAGCACCACCGCCCCCTGCGGCAGCCGGGCGATGACCGACAGCAGATCGGTGGCGGCGGGGATCGAGCCGGTGGACCCGGCGGCGATCACCAGCCCGGTCGGCGGGGCCGCGCGCCACAGCGCGGCCTGCGTTTCCAGCGCCAGATTCCGGCGGCGGGCCGGGTCGCATTCGTTGGTCGCGGCGAGGATGGCGGGCCAGACCTCCGTCACGATGGTCAGGAATTTCAGCGTGGTTTGCCAATGTTCGGCGTAATCGGCGGGGACCAGCGACTCGAGCCGGTCGAATCCCACCCGTTCGGTCCACACCGCGTCGATCAGGCGGCCCAGATCGGCCCCCAGCCGCACCGCCTGCGCGGTGGTCGCCGCCATGCCCTCCGCCCCCAGAATCAGGCGGGCGAGCGTCATTTGCCGGTTCAGGGCCGACATGGCCCCGGGCAGGTCGAGCGGAACGCCCGGCAGTTCCTCGTCGGTCAGGCTCAGATCGCCCGCGTCCAACTCCCCCAGCGGGCTGAAGCGCGGCAGCAGCATCGGCGCGCCGCCCGACCGCCGCAGAAAGGCCTGTTGCAGCGACCGGCAGGCGCGGCGGGTCGGCAGCAGCACCGTCACCGCGCTCAGCGCCAGCGGGTCGTCCCCCGCCCGCGCGACGATGCCCTCGGCCAGATGATCGACGAAGGGCGCGCCGGACGGGATGCTGTAGACCTTGGGCTGCGGCGTCACGGTGGGGACCATCAATGCGCAACGGCGCGCACGCCGCCGATGGCCAGCAGCTCTTCGCACTCCGTCAGCCCGTCAGGGGTGCCGATGTGGTACCACAGCCCATCATGGGCGATGCCGTAGAGCCGCCCGGCCTCCTGCGCCCGGTCCCAAATCCGGTTGGTGGAGAAGGCCCCGTCGGGCGTGTCCCGCGCGAACAGCTCCGGCTTGACGATCTGCACCCCGGCGAAGACGAAGGGGGCCAACTCGCGCTCCGCCCGCCGGGTCAGGCGGCCCAGCGGATCCATGTGATAGTCGCCCGGCCCGTCATAGCCCGCCGATTTGGTCGTCGCCATCATCAGCAGCAGCGCGTCCATCCGCTCGGGATCCCAGAAGCGGGCCAGCCGCCGCAGCGCCGGGGTCGGGCCGTCCAGCCACAGGATGTCGGCGTTCACCGTCAGGATCGGCGCAGTCCCCAGCAGCGGCAGCGCCTGTTTGATGCCGCCGCCGGTTTCCAGCTGCCTGTCTTCCGGGGAATGGACGATGGCGGGCGTCCGGCGGTCGGCCAGATGATCGACGATCATGCCGCCCAAATAATGGTTGTTGACCACCGCCCGCTCCACCCCGGCGTCGGCCAGCCGGTCCAGCGCGTGGTCGAGCAGTGGCTTGCCCAGAATCGGGATCAAGGGCTTGGGCCGGTCCAGCGTCAACGGGCGCATGCGCAGCCCCAGGCCAGCGGCCAGAACCATGGCGGTGGTGGGAACCGAAACGGGAAGGCTCATGTCAGGTCGTCTCCGGAACGACAAAGTCAGCGCGGGTCCCGGGCGGCAGGCAACGGTCGAACCAGTCGGCGACCGGGGCCAACTCCGGCCGGGCCAGATGGCGGTCCAACAGCCGCCAGACGCGCGGCAGATGGGCAAGATAGGCGCGGCGGCCCTGCGCCAGCGCCAGACGGACGAAGATGGCGACGATCCGGGTGTGGCGCACCGCCCCCAAAATCGCCATGGAGCGGCGAAGCGCCGCCGGATCCAAGGTCGGAAAGGCGGCGAGGTAGCGGTCGGTCATCGCCACCGCCAGCGCGTCGGGCACGTCGCGGCGGGCGTCCTCCAGCAGCGACACCAGATCATAGGCGGTCGGCCCCAGCCCGGCCGCCTGGAAGTCGATCAGCCCCGCCGCCCGCACGCCGTCGCGCGGCAGCCGCATCAGGTTGTCGACGTGGTAATCCCGCAGCAGCAGCGAACGCGGTCCGGCGCACACCGGCTCCAGCACCGCCCGCCACACCGTTGCGAGATCGGAACGGTCTTTTTCCGAAAGGGATCGTTTCAAGACCACCGGACAATAGGCGTCGGCGAACAGCAACGTCTGTTCGACGAACAGCGCCGGGTCATAGACCGGCAGCCCCAGCCGTTCCCCCTCCCCGTCCGGCCAGCGCTGGTGCAGGGCGATCAGGGCGTCGGTCGCCAGGGCGTAGAGCGGTTCGGGGTCCGCGCCGTCGGCCAGCAGGCGGAAAAACGTATCGGTTCCGAAATCATCCTGAATCGCCAGACCTTCCCGCTCGTTCGCCGCGCGCACGATGGGAACCGACAGGCCGATGCGGTCCAGTACCGCGCCGATGGCGATGAAGGGGGTCAGATCCTCCGCCGGAACCGGGGTGTCGACCAGGATGAGGCTGGAGCCGTCGGGCCGGGTCAACCGCTCGTACCGGCGGGCCGAGGCGTCACCGGCCAAGGGGGTGCGGGCGGCGTCGGCCAAGCCCTGGGCCGCCAGAAAGCGGACGATCGCCGCCTCCCGGCTCGCCATGCCAGGGCCGGCGTTTGGCGGCGTTGGGAGCGTTGAGGGCGTTGCGGCCATCACAGCGTCCAGTCGGCGGCGGCCAGCCTTGCGGCCAGCGCGCCAAAACCGGTCAGTTCCGCCCGACGTTCGGTCGGTCCGACGATGGTCAGGGCCAGTTCGACCCGGTCGGCGGGCAGCAGCGGTCCCAGCCGATCCGGCCATTCCACCAGCGCCACCGCCTCGGCCCGCGAGTCGTCCCACCCCAGCTCGATCACCTCGTCGGCGTCGGACAGGCGGTAGAGGTCGAAATGCCAGAGCGGCCCGATGTCGGTGTCGTAGGTCTGTACCAGGGTGAAGGTGGGCGACGGCACTTCGGCGTCGGGGACCGTCACGCTGCGGATCAGGGCGCGGGAAAAGGCAGACTTCCCGGCCCCCAGATCGCCGCGCAGCGCCACCAGATCGCCCGGACGCAGCCGCGCGCCCAACCTTGCGGCCAACCGCGCGGTGGCCGCCTCGTCCGGCACGATCAGGGAATGGGTGAAGGGGGTGTCCTGCATGAGGCGGATACTGTGCGAAGCGCCCGCCCGCCGCAACACTCAAGCGCGGCCCTCAGCCGCCGATCCGCCGCCGCCGGGGGGCCGGGCGCAATTCCGGCCCGCTGGACCCGCCCGCCCCCTCCACCGTCGCGGCGTGCGTCACCACCAGACGCGGCGATTTGTTGAAATTCATCGTGATCATCAGGGTCAGCGCCCCGTTGATGATGTAGAGCATCTTGTCCGACGCCACCGGCAGGGGAATGCGCCGGTTCATGCAATGAGCGACGAGCGCCGCCGCCACCTCCGTCTCCGGCAGGGTCAGGGTTTCGCGGGTGCCGTCGTCGTGGGTGATCGCCAGCTTGGTTTCGACGTTGTCGCCGTCCTCATAGGTCACTTTGTCCACGGTCCCGGTCGGCAACGGCTCGTTCACGCGGCGGCGACGGTCGAGGATCGCCTTGACCACCTCCTGCTCGGTGAAGACCAGACAACGAAGCTCCCTCATCCACGGCCTCCAGCCCACCAGGGGGCTTTTGTCGCCTCATCGGCCCCGCGCGCCCCGCGACCATTATTGTCCGGCAAAGCGGTGGTTCCGCACAACCAACCAATTGCGTCAGAGCACGCAACTCTCCGCAATCGGGGGTTCCCCGAAGGGTCCCGCCGCCCCGCAAGCCAAGCGCGCCAGCCTTGCGGAGTCGGTTGGGGTTGACCGCGCCGGAAAATCGGACAATGGATGACCTTTGTCGTTCCCCATCCGATGTCAAGGAAGTGGCTTTCATGTCGCAGAGTGTCCACCGCACCGATGTCGTCATCGTCGGCGCCGGTCCCGTCGGGCTGTTCGCCGTGTTTGAATGCGGCATGTTGAAAATGCGCTGCCACGTCGTGGACGCGCTCGACATGGTTGGCGGGCAGTGCACCGCGCTGTACCCGGAAAAGCCGATCTACGACATTCCCGCCCACCCGGCGATCGAGGCCGCCGCGCTGATCGACCGGCTGGCCGAACAGGCCGCCCCCTTCGCCCCCACCTATCATCTGGGCCAGCAGGTCGAAAAGCTGACCCGCACCGACGAAGGCCGCTGGCTGGTCGAAACCAACAAGGGCGTTCAGATCGACGCCAAGGCGGTCATCATCGCCGCCGGTTGCGGGGCCTTCGGTCCCAACCGCCCGCCGCTCGACGGGTTGGAGGGCTTTGAAGGCACCTCGGTCTTCTACATGGTTCGCCGTCGCCAGGATTTCGCCGGAAAGCGCGTGGTCATCGCCGGGGGCGGCGATTCGGCGGTCGATTGGGCGCTGTCGCTGTCGGAGGTCGCCGAAAAGGTGTCGCTGGTCCACCGCCGCGCCAAGTTCCGCGCCGCGCCGGAAAGCGTGGCCCGGCTGGACGCGCTGGCGCGCGAGGGCAAGATCGAGATGGTGGTGCCCTACCAGCTCGCCGGGTTGGAGGGGGCCGACGGCCAATTGACCGCCGTGCGCGTCGCCACCCTGGACGGCGAGGAAAAGGCGGTTCCCGCCGACGCCATGCTCGCCTTCTTCGGCCTGTCGATGAATCTGGGTCCCATCGCCGATTGGGGCCTGAACCTGGAACGCAGCCACATCGCCGTGTCGCTGCCCGGCTGCGCCACCAGCGCCCCCGGCATCTTCGCCATCGGCGACATCGCCACCTACCCCGGCAAGCTGAAGCTGATCCTCTGCGGCTTCTCCGAAGCGGCCCAGGCCGCCCACGCCATCCACCCGATGGTCCATCCGGGCGAAGCGCTGCATTTCGAATACTCGACCTCCAAGGGCGTACCGGGGGCCTGAATCGGCGACGGTACCGCCTCCCAAAGCGCTATTGATCCAATCCGTTGATATTTCTATATTTCCCACTCCTCACACCAAAATTGGCGTATGGAGTGGGAAATTGTTTTATTTCAATGAATTAACCGATATTCAGCGCAAACTGTTCGTCGATCTTCGTCAGGTGTATGAGGCGTATCGCCTCTCTCAATCGCAATCCGGGCACTATGCAGGCTCCATGCGATGGCGGGAGAAAAACGGAACCGACTATCTGTTCCGCAAAATCGGCTCCGTAGAAAAGGGTTTGGGCGTCCGAAGCCCGCAAACAGAAACAATTTATGCGTCGTTCCTGGATGGGCGCAAAAAGATCAAGGAGCGGTTGGCCGGACAGACAAAAGCTCTTGATGTCCAAGCCGCCTTGGCGAAAGCGTCCGGCCTTGGTCGTGTTCCGCGCATTGTTGCACAAATCCTGCGCAAGCTTGATGACACGCAGATTCTTGGGCACATCAGGATCGTGGGCACGAACGCTTTGTTCGCCTATGAAGCCCTCGCCGCCGTTACCGTTGCCGGCGACGCGCTGGCCACGGGAGACATTGATTTGCTGATCGACGCCCGCCGTCGGTTGCGGATCATGATCCCCGACAAGGCGGAGCGCTCCGTCGCCGGATTGGTCAAGCGCATCGACCCAAGCTTTGAAATCCTTCCCGGAAATCCGTATCGGATGGCCAACAGCAACGGCTTCATGCTGGATTTGATACGCCCACAACCAAACCCGGCGTGGAAGGAAGAAGCCGGAGCGCAACTTGGCGATGGCGACCTTGTTCCATCCCCAATCGAAGGCTTGCAATGGCTGGTCAACGCACCGCGCGTCGACGCCCTGGTGGTTGACGTGAATGGATACCCAGCACCAATCGCCGCGCCAGATCCCCGAATCTGGATGGTTCACAAAATATGGCTGTCCACGCGTCCGTTGCGGGATCCGGTGAAAGTGCAGCGCGACGTCACTCAGGCCCACCTGATGCGGGACCTCTTGCTGGAAAAGCTTCCACAATTCCCGCTGGATGACGCATTCTTCAACACTCTGCCCCATCCGCTGCGAGCGGCATCCCTGTCGCTGCTTCCACCGCCGCCGCCCCTCAGCGACGACGATGACGACGTCTTTCCAACACCAAAATGGTGACGGACTCCGGTTCAAAACAGACAGGCCGCCGGATGGGGGTCCGGCGGCCTGCGTCTGGGCGGCGGCTTTTTGGGGGGCTGGGGATCAGCCGCCGCTCAACAGGGCTGCGTGTGTCGGTTCTCCTCTGTTGCGAAGGGTGATACGGAGGAGGCCATCGCTCTCCTGCGCGTTATTTCGCGTCCACCGGCTTGTCGCCAGGGCCGCCGGGGCGCGGGCCGGGCCCCATGCCGGGGCCGCCATGGCCGCCATGGCCGCCACGCATGCCCGGACCGCCATGGGGGGCCAGCAGATGATCGGCGGCCTTCTGCTGGTCGGGCGTCAACTGGGCGTACAGATCGGTCAGGGCCGGACGGACGCTCTGCACCTGCTGCAGATGGGCCTGCATCATGCTTTCCATCCGTTCCAGCCGCTGGGGCAACGCCACCGGCTGATCCTTCGGCTGGTCCTTGACCTTGGCGCACAGATCCTGCACCGGCTTCAGGCTGGCGCGGGCGGCGTCGGTGAATTTGGTCCAGGCGGCGCGCTGCTGGTCGGTGATCCGCAGCTTCTTTTCGGCGAAGGCCAGCTTGCCCGCCAGATGGGCGTCCTGGTCCTCGCACATCCGGCCAAAGTGACGATCCGGACCGCCCATGCCCGGACCGCGATCGGGCTGGGCGAAGACCGGCAGAGCCAGGCCAAGGCCCGCGATCAGCACGGCGGAGGTCAGAAGGGCGCGTTTCATGATGGAAACTCCTGAACAGGATTGAACAGCGGTGGGAACGGCGGCGGGACCCGGTTGGGAAGGGAAGCCGTCAGGGGTGCTGCGTTCCCGATGACCCAACACTGCACCCCCGACGTTGCCGCAGCGTGTCCGCAAACCGGTCATTTGGTAACGGAGTGTAACCGCCGGTCGGCCCGTAACCGTCCGTTACACATTTCCCCTTCACCCCCGCGCGGCCCCGTCCGATCATGGCGGCATGGAACGCATCCCCCATCTTCTGGTCGTCGATGACGACCGCGAAATCCGCACCCTCGTCGCCCAGTTCCTGACCAAGCACGGCTTCCGTGTTACCGGGGTCAAGGACGGGGCGGAGATGCTGCGCACGCTGGACGGCGCGCGCGTCGACCTCATCATCCTGGACCTGATGATGCCGGGGGAGGATGGGTTGTCGCTGTGCCGCCGCCTGCGCGCCGCCCCGGCCACGGCGCAGACCCCCGTCATCATGCTGACCGCGATGGGGGAGGAGACCGACCGCATCGTCGGGCTGGAGATGGGGGCCGACGATTATCTGGCCAAACCCTTCAGCCCGCGCGAATTGCTGGCCCGGATCAAGGCGGTGCTGCGCCGCGCCGCCGCGCCGCCGGTGGCCGGGGGCGGGTCCGCCGGAACCGTGCTGTGCTTCGAAGGCTGGTCGCTGGACGTGACCAAGCGCGAGCTGCGCTCGGCCGACGGCGTGCTGGTGCAATTGTCCGCCGGGGAATACGACCTGCTCGTCGCCTTTGCCGAACACCCGCAGCGGGTGCTGAACCGCGACCAGCTTCTCGATCTGGCGCGTGGCCGCTCGGCGGTTCCGTTCGACCGGTCGGTCGATGTCCAGGTCAGCCGCCTGCGCCGCAAGATCGAACCCGATCCGGCGGAACCCACCCTGATCAAGACGGTGCGCGGCGGCGGCTATCTCTTCACCCCCAGCGTCACGGCGGGGCGGTGAACCATGGCCGCGCCCAGCCTGTCCCCCTCCGCCCCGGCCACGCCGACCCGCAAGCGCCTGCGCCGTCTGGCCGCCCCCGACAGCATCGCCGCCCGCATGGCGCTGACGCTGGTGCTGGCGCTGCTGCTGACCCAGGCGGTCAGCGCGCTGATCTATCTGACCGACCGCAGCGAAGGGCCGCCGATCCACGGGCCGGGCGTGCTGGTTCAGCGCGTCACCGCCATCGTCCAACTGGTGGAAAGCACCCCGCTGGCCGACCGCGACCGTTTGATCGGGGCGCTGGACGACCCGGTGTTGCGGGTGGAGTGGCGGCGCGACCGCCCGTCGAGCCGCCAGGAGGTGGGCGGCGGACGGTGGGAGGGGTTGCGGCGGCATTTGCGCGAGTCGCTCGGCCCGCCCGCCCGCGCGATTGTGGTTGAGGTGGAGCGGCGCGGCCCGCCGGATGGCGGCCCCCCCGGTGGCCCGCCGGGCGGGTTGCCGCCCGACCTGCGCCGCCCGCCGCTGGCCCCGCCGCCCTTTCCCGGCGGCGACGGCGATGACCGGCGTTGGGGGCCGCATGTGCGGCTGTCGGTGCAATTGGCCGATGGCTCGTGGTTGAGCTTCTCCGGCGGGGATCCGCTCGACGGGCCGTTCCGGCTGCTGCGCTTTGCCCTGTGGATGGGCGGGGTGGTCGCGGTCATCCTGGCGCTGTCGCTGCTGGCCGCCCGCCGCTTCACCGCGCCGCTGGCCGGCTTTGCCAGCGCCGCCGAACGGCTGGGCGTGGGGGACGAGGCCGAACCGCTGCCCGAAACCGGCCCGCGCGAGCTGCGCGCCGCCACCCGCGCCTTCAACCGGATGCAGGGGCGGCTGGCCCGCTTCGTCGCCGACCGCACCCAGATGCTGGCCGCCATCAGCCACGATCTGCGCACGCCGCTGACCCGCCTGCGCCTGCGCGCCGAGCTGGTGGACGACCCGGAGATGCAACGCCGGATGCTGGCCGACCTGGACGAGATGGAGGCGATGATCGCCGCCACCATGGCCTTTGCCCGCGACGACGCCAAGCGCGAGCCGCGCGGGCGGCTCGATCTGGCCGATCTGCTGCAAAGCCTGTGCGACGACCGCGTCGATTCCGGGCACGACGCCCGTTACGACGGCCCGGCCCACGCGGTGGCCGAAGGCCGCCCGGTGGCGCTGCGCCGCGCCTTCGCCAACCTGATGGACAACGCCATCGCCTATGGCGGCGGCTTCGTCGTCCGGCTGGCGATGGAGGATGGACAGGCCCGCATCATCATCGACGACGACGGCCCCGGCATCCCGGCGGAGGAGTTCGAAAAGGTCTTCGCCCCCTTCTACCGGCTGGAACGCTCCCGCTCCCGCGACACCGGCGGGGTGGGACTGGGCCTGTCCACCGCCCGCACCATCATTCGCGGCCATGGCGGCGACATCGCGCTGGACAACCGGGCGGAGGGCGGTTTGCGGGTGACGGTGACGCTGCCGCGCTGACCGCTCCCGCCCTCGCGCCGCCTTCCCCGCCTACCCGCGCACCCCGTTCACCGGCGCGCGCAGCGGCAGAACGCAGCGGACCGGATCGCCGCGCCCGCCGCCGCTTCCCGGCTCCAACCGCCCGCCATGCAGTTCGGCGACGTTGCGGGCCAACGACAGCGCCGACACCACCGTCGCCGCCGGGGCGGCGTCGCCCGGCGGTCGGGCGGCGGCGCTGACCGCCAGGATCACCCGGTCCTCGGTGCGCTGCCCGGACAGGCGGATGCGGCGGTCGGGCGGCGGGTGGCGGATGGCGGCGACCACCAGGGTGAACAGCGCCTGTTTCAACCGCTTGCCGTCGCCCTCGACGCTGCCCAGCCGGGCCGGGGCGTGCAATTCCAGCCGCAGACCGGCGCGGCGTGCCCATTCCCGCGTCAACCCGGCCACCCCGTCCAGCAGTTCGGCAAGGTCGACCGTGCCGCGCTCCAGCGTGGTGACGCCCACCCCCAGGCTGGTCAGCCCGGCGGTGTCGCCGATCAGGTCCAGCGCCCGCTTGGCGGTGTCCAGCACGCCCTGGACGCAGGCGGCCTGCGCCGCGCTCAACCCGCCGGACGCGGGCGCGGCCAGGCTCTCCGCCAGCCCGACGATGCCGGTCAGCGGCGTGCGCAGATGGTGGGACACGCTGGCGACAAATTCCCCCTTCAACTGGTCGGCGGCCTCCAGCGCGGCGTTGGACGCCCGCAGCGCCTGTTCCAGCCGCGCGCCGTCGGTGACGTCCAGATAGCTGTTCAGCACCGCGCCGTCGGGCAGCGGCAGGGTGGAGAATTCGACGACCGACCCGTCGCTGCGCTCCGCCCGGCCCGAGCGGACGGCGCGTTCCAGCGTCGCGCCGATCATCTCGTCCTTCAGGGCCTCCCAATCGGCTTCGCGGGCCGCATCCGCCGATTCGGCATCCACCGCCTCCTCTTCGGTGCCGAGCGCGGCGGGGGTGGCGTGCAGCAGCGGGCGCATCCACTCGATCACGTCGGTGATGTGCGGTTCCCCCTGCAAATCCTCGTCGCGCAGTTCCCACAGCCGGGCGAACGCCGGGTTGAACAGCTTCAGGCGACCGTCGCCACCGAACACGACGATGCCCTCGGCCAGATTGTCCAACGTCTCCCGCTGCACCGCCATCAACGTGTTGTAGGAGGATTGGAGCGCCAGCGTGTTGGTGACGTCCTCCAGGATGGTGATCAGGCCGCCCAGCGGGTGCGGGGCCGCCATGTGGCGCAGGGTGGTTCCGTCGGGCAGATGCAGCAGTTCCTCCACCGGTTCCATCAGGTGGGTGTAGCGGGTCAGCCGTTCGCGCTTGAAGGTCTGGTAATCGGCGTATTCCGGCAGGCGGCGGCGGCTGCGCAGCTCCTCCAGCAGTTCGGCGTTGGTCGGTTCGCCACGCAACCACACCTCATCCAGGTTCCACAGACGGGCGTAGGCCTGGTTGAAGAATTTCAGACGGGTGTCGGCCCCGAAAATGGCGATGGCGCTGCCCAGCCGTTCCAGCACCTCGGCGTGCGCAGCCAGATGGCGGTCGAGGTCCGCCCGCGCCTCCTCCAACGCGGTCCGGTCGAGCGCGTGACCGAGAAGCCGCGCCCCGCCCGCCACCGTCACCGCCGCCAGTGGAGCTTCGGTGATGTCGAGGATGCGGCGTTCGGTGCCGATGACCAGCGGAGTCCGCTCCGATTGCGCGAAGCCGCCCGCCCGCGCCCGCGCCGCCAGCGTCCGACCACCGCCCGGAACCAACTCGATCTGGCGTTCCAGCACGGTCGCCGGATCGGCGTCGACCGCGCGCGCGTAAGCGCGGTTGCACCAGCACAAAGCGAGAGCGCCATCGCGCATCCAGACGGGAATCGGCAACGTGTCGAGCGCGGCGCGGGCGTCCGCCAGCGTGGCCTCGGCGGTGCGGCGGGCGATCTCCTCAGCCTGCGCGGCGGCGGTGGCGGCGGTCAGGGCGCTCACATCCTCGATCCACACCACATCGCAGCGCGCCGCCCCCGCGCCGCCGCGCCGTCCGGTCAGGGCCAGGGTCCGGCCATCGGCCATCGGGACCACGCGGCGGAAGGGGATCCCGTCCCGCCTCAGCGCGGCCAGCGCCCCGGCCAACTCCGGATCCCCGACGCTGCGGACAAGCGCGTCGGGATGGTCGATTCCCAGCAGCGCGACCGCCTCGGCGGAGAGCGTCCCCACCCCCGCCGCGTCCCAGGCGCACCAGGGCCACGGCGCGCTGTCCAGCCACGCCGCCAGCCGGTCGCGGTCCTCCGTCAGACGGTCGAGCGCGGCGCGCTGGGCGTCCGCCTCCGCCGCCGCGCGCCGCCGCGCCGCCTTGCTCCAGAACCAGCCCGTCCACACCGCCACGCCCGATCCCCCCACACCCCACCGATCCGGAGAGACTAGAGCAAGCCACGGGCTGGGGCCACTCACACCGCCGACGCGGTCTCAGGGGCGGCGGCGGCGCGACGCAGGTCCCGGATCGCCTGTTCCACCTCGGCAAAGGCGGGCATCAGCGCGGTCGCGGCGCGCTGGGCATCGTCCAGCCGCCCGTCGATGACGGCGCGCTCCAGCGCGGTGCAGTGGGTGGCGAGCCGCTTGGCCCCGGCGGTGCGCGCGGCCCCGGCAGCGGAATGGGCGGCGGCGCGCGCCTCCTCCAAGGCCCCCTCCTTCAAGGTCGCCTCCTTCAAGGTCGCCCCCTTCAAGGTCGCTTGGCCCAACGCCGCCTGGGCCTGCTCCAGCGTCGGCCGGGTGGTGTCGAGGAAGTAATCCATCATGTCGAGCGTCCCGCCATCGAGCGACCCGAAGGTGTCCCGCAGATGGTCGAGGTCGAGCACGGGAAGATCGGGAACCGGTGGAGACGGGGCCGCCGCGCATGGTTCCGTCACCACGGGCGCGTTCGCCACGGATGGCGCGCAGGGCGCGGTCAGCCAGCGGTTCAGGGCGGAGGCCAGTTGCGTCAGGCTGACCGGCTTGGCCAGATAATCGTCCATTCCGGCCGCCGCACAGCGCTCCCGCTCACCCGACAGCGCGTTGGCGGTCATCGCCACGATGGGCAACCGCCGTCCGTCGCCCGCCGCCGCCTCTTCCGCGCGGATGCTGCGCGCCAGTTCGTACCCGTCCATGCGCGGCATGTGGCAATCGGTGATCAGCAGGCGGAAGCCGCCGCGCCGCCACGCCGCCAGCGCCGACGCCCCGTCCTCCGCCAATTCGACCGGGAAGCCCAGACGGCGCAACTGCCGCAGAACGACCTGCTGGTTGGTCGGGTTGTCCTCCGCCACCAGGATCAGGCCATCGCCCGCCGCCGGGGCCGGGTGGGGGGGGGCTTCCGGGGCCGGTCGGTCGGGCAGCGCCGGATAGCGCCCCAGCGTCAGCCCGACGGGGGGAACCAGTCCCGCGCCGCGCCCGGTCAGCACCAGCGCCGCGTTGATCAAGGCGGATCGGTGCACCGGTTGCGTCAAGCCGCCGCCCGGCGTGATCGCGCCGTTGCCCAGCCCGCCCGACGCGTCGCCCACCAGCAGGCGCGGCACCGCAGCGCCGCGCACGGCGACCATGGGGGCGATGCGCTCGGCCAGCGGGGCGGTCGTCACCAGCGCATCCAGCCCCGGACGCAGCAGCCGCCCGACCGCGTCGGCCACCGACCCGGCGGACGTGACCTCGGCCCCGCCCTGGGCCAGATAGCGGGCGAGGACCGCGCGTTGCACCTCGTCGTCGTCGACCACCAGCACCGACAGCCCGCGCAACGCCGCCGCCTGCTCGACCGACACCGCCGGAATCGTCGGCAGATCGACCGTGAACCAGAATCTGGACCCCCGGCCCGGTGCCGATTCGACGCCGATCCGCCCCCCCATCATCTCGACCAGCCGGGTGCAGATCGCCAGCCCCAGCCCGGTGCCGCCGAACCGCCGGGTGGTGGAGCTGTCGGCCTGGCTGAAGGGCTGGAACAGCCGGGCCTGCCCTTCGGGGCCGATGCCGATGCCGCTGTCCTCCACCTCGAATCGCAGATGGACACGCGAGCCACCCTCCCCACCCCGCTCCGAAGGACGGGCGGACACCCGCAGCACCACGCGGCCCCGGTCGGTGAATTTGATGGCGTTGCCGGTCAGGTTGAACAGGATTTGCCGCAGGCGGCCCGAGTCGCCACGCACCAGCGGCGGCACCGTGCCGTCGATGTCGCAGATCAGGGCCAGCGCCTTCTGGTGGGCCTGCGGGGCCAGCAGATCGGCCACCCCCTCCACCAGCTCCGCCGGTTGCAGGTCCTGCTCCTCCAGGTCAAGCTTGCCGGCCTCGATCTTCGACAGGTCCAGGATGTCGTCGATGATCCGCAGCAGCGAGGTGGCGCTGTCGCGCATGGTGGTGACGAGCGTGCGCTGTTCGGCGTCCAGCGGCGTCAGCGCCGTCAGCTCCAGCATGCCCAGAACCCCGTTCATCGGCGTGCGGATCTCGTGGCTCATCGTCGCCAGGAATTCGGATTTGGACCGCGCGGCGATCTCGGCCTGCTCCTTGGCGGCGCGCAACGCCTCCTCCGCCCGCTTGCGCTCGGTGATGTCATAGCTCCAGGCCAGCACCGCCGGTTGCCCTTCGAAGGCGGTGCGCTGCAAGGTCTGCAAGGCCCAGACCCGGCTGCCGTCGGGGCGGTCCACCGCCACCTCCACGTCGCGGGCGACGACGTCGCCATCGCTGGCGCGCCCATCCTCGGCACCGCTTCCCTCAACGCCGCCTCCGCCCTGCGCCGCTGGTCGGCGGAGCGGGACCGCCGGATCGGGGGCGGCCAGCCGGTGCGGACCGCCGACGAAAACCTCCGGGGCCACGCCCGCCAGTTCGGCGGCGCGCGCGTTGGCGAACACGACCCGGCCGTCGCCGCGCCCGATCGACACACCGACCGGGCTTTGCTCCAGGATCGCGCGCAACCGCCGTTCGCTGTCGCTGAGCGCGCTTTCCCGCGCGCTGATCGCGCCAACGAAATAGGCCAGCGCGCGGGCCATCTCGCCGATCTCGTCGTCGCCCTGGGCGGGAACGACCACGGCGGTTCCCGCCTCATACGCCATCATCGCGGCCTGGAGCGCGCGCAGCCGCCGCACGACGTTGCGGTGCATGTAGACGAAGATCGCCGCCGCCCCCAGGATCGACAGGATCGCCATGGCGATGATCGCCCGTTTGCCGTCACCAATCACCCGTTCGAAATCGGCGGAGCGGCGGGCGATGTCGCGCTCCACCATCAGGAAATAATCGGACACCGTGGCGACCAGCCGGTCCGACACGGTTTGATTGCGTGCCGTCGCTCCCTTGATGGCGCGCTGCAAGGCCAGCTCGTTGGCGCGCGCGCCGAACACCGGCCCGCTGGCGATGGCGAGGGCCGACAGCTCCCGCTGAAGCGGCATCAACCGCGCCACCGCCATCGGCGGCAGAACGGCGAGGCTCATGCCCGCACGGTCAAGCGCGACCTGGGCGTCGCCCCGCAACCGGTCCAGCCGGGTTTCATGGTCGGCCCGCAGCGCGGCCAGCAGGATCGTCACGGTTTCCGCCGCGTCGCGCTGCCATCGCAGAACGGCGTCGCGCTCCGCCGCGTCCGCCGCCTCCGCCGCGTCCGCCGCCGCGTGCAGCCGGGCCGACAGATCGGTCAGCGTCAGGGCGCGGGCGTTGAGATCGGCGGTCTGGGCCAGTTGGGCGTCGACCTGCGCGTTCAGGTTCAGCAGATTGGCGACCAGCTCGTTCTTGCGGCGTTCCAGCTCGCTCAGGTCGGTGACGCCCTCGCCCTGGCCGCGCGACAGCAGGCGGGCCATCAGCTCTTCCAGCAGCACGATCTGGTCGCCCAGCCGGGCCATCACCGCCTCGCGCGCGGCCTGATCCTGGACGGCGACCAGCGCCGGGGCGATGGCGGCCACCGTGCCGCTCTGCTGGGCCAATTGGGACGACGCGACCAGCCCCGGCACCTTGGCCGTGGCGATCTGCTCGAACCCCTCGTGAAAGCGGGAGAACAACGACACGGAGACGACGCTGGTCACGGCGGCCAAGCCGCCGATCACCGTCAATCCCGCCAGAATGCGAAAGGCCACGCTGCGCCGGGGAACCCGCATGCCGTCCCTGCCTCCGTCCGCCCTGCCTATACCTGCTATGTTTATATCTGCTCTGCCAATGTCTGCCGCCCAGCGCCTTCGGCCTTGTGCTCCCTAGCATGGCCGATCCGACACGCACAATTCAACCACAGCGACAGACGCGCCTGCCCCCTTGACAGAACGCCGCCGCTCCCGACCTGTCAGGCGATCCGTTCCCGTCCCGATCCTCAGGACCCCGCATGCTGCACGCCCTGTCCCTGGCCTTTGGTCAATTGTCCGATCCCCGCACGCGCAGGGTGGTGTGGATCGGGGTGGGTGGTGCCGCCACCGCCTATGGCCTGCTGACGGTCACGGTGTGGTGGGCGCTGTACCACACGCCGTTGACCGGCAACGCCTGGGTCGATGGCGTGTTGGATCTGCTGGGTGGGTTGGTCGTGCTGCTGCTGGCCTGGCTGCTGTTTCCCGCCACCGTCGGCACCGTGTCCAGCCTGTTCCTGGACACGGTGGTGGACCGGGTGGAGGCGCGCCACTACCCCCATCTGCCACCGCCGCGCCGGTCGCGCTGGACGGCGGAGGTGCTGACGGCGCTGCGGTTTCTGGCCGTGGTGATCGCCGCCAACCTGCTGGTGCTGCCGCTCTACATCGCCCTGCCGGGGCTGAACATCCTGGTCTTCTACACCCTGAACGGCTATCTGCTGGGCCGCGAGTATTTCGAGCTGGTGGCCAACCGCCGGATGGATTGGCGGGAGGCGCGGTTGCTGCGCCGCGCCCGCCCGTTCAGGCCATTCGCCGCCGGGGTGGTGATCACCGTCCTGTCCACCATCCCGCTGGTCAATCTTCTGGTTCCTGTGGTCGCCAGCGCCTTTATGGTTCATGTGTTCCAATCGATGACAGGCCCCTTGCGGCGGGTCGGATGACCGTGTTACGCCGCAAGCGGCGCGGTCGCCACCGGACGATCCGTCGGCACACCGCCCGTTGCCGCCTGTTGCCGCGCGGCGATGCCGTCCAGCCCACCCGCCTTTCCTGATTGGGGATCATCGTTCATGCTGTTCGGACGCAAGACTCCGCCCGCCGCACCCAAACCCGACAGCGCCGCAGCGGCCCACGCCAGCGGTCCGGCGGCCAGGCCGGACGATGCGGGGACCACCCTGTCGCCGCTGGCCTCGCTGAACGCCACGGCGGACACGCCACCCCCAGCCTACGCGGTGCCGAGCTTCGCCCGCCCGACCCCGTCCGATTCGACGCCTTCCGCCAAGGGAACCGAGATGAACACCAGCAGCCCGAAGCCCCCGACCGCTCCGTCTCTTCCGGGTGCCGGTTTCAAGACCGACGTGCCGCGCCGCGTCGTCGATTCAACCGGCCTGACCTCGCGCCAACCCGCGCCGCAGGGCATCGCCCCCGCCGCCCCGCTGCCGCCGATGACCCCGGCCCTGCCGGACCAGCGCCGCCTCACGGTTGGCCGCGACATCTCGCTGTCGGGTGAGATCGGCTCCTGCGACGTGCTGATCGTCGAAGGCACGGTGGAGGCCAAGCTGCGCGAAGGCCGCTCCATCGAGGTCGCCAACGGCGGCCTGTTCAAGGGATCGGTCGAGATCGACGAGGCTGACATCGGCGGCCGGTTCGAGGGCGACATCGCCGTGCGCGGCCGTCTGGTCGTGCGCTCCACCGGCCGGATCAACGGATCGGTCAAGTATGGCGAGCTGACGGTCGAGCCGGGCGGCCAGCTGACGGGCAGCATCGCGCTTTACGCCGACGCCCCCAAGACCAGCGATCTCTGATCGCCCCCTCGCGCCCGAGTCGCGGCGCGGACACCACGCAAAAGGCCCGGTCGGGTTTCCCCGCGCCGGGCCTTTTGCGCATCCACACTCAGGCCGGAGTCTTCTCCTTGAAGCCGCACAGGTCGGCCACCGGGCAGGCCGGACAGTCGGGCTTGCGGGCCTTGCACACATAGCGCCCGTGCAGGATCAGCCAATGGTGGGCGTGCCGCCGGTATGGCTTGGGGACCACCTTCAGCAATTTGGCCTCCACCGCGTCCGGCGTCTTGCCGGGGGCCATCCCGGTGCGGTTGCCGACCCGGAAGATGTGCGTGTCCACGGCGATGGTTTCGGCCCCGAACGCGACGTTCATCACGACGTTGGCGGTCTTGCGCCCGACGCCGGGCAGGGCTTCCAGCGCGTCGCGATCCTGTGGCACCTCGCCGCCATGGCGCTCCAGCAGCAGTTCCGACAGGCGGATGACGTTCTTGGCCTTGGTGTTGAACAGGCCGATGGTCTTGATGTAACCGCGCAACCCCTCTTCCCCCAGATCGACCATGGCCTGGGGGGTGGTGACGCGGGCGAACAGCGGGCCGGTGGCCTTGTTCACCCCGGTATCGGTCGCCTGGGCCGACAGCGCGACGGCGACCAGCAGGGTGTAGGGGTTGACATACTCCAGCTCGCTCCGGGGTTCCGGGTTGGCGGCGGACAGGCGGCGGAAAAATTCCTGAACGGATGCGGGCTTCATGGCGTCCAGCATAGCCGCAAGTCACCGGCTCCGGCCAGCCCCGCCATGGCGTCCCCTCCCGGCCTGCGGAGACCGCACGAGAACGGCTTCCGTCATCCTCGCAAACTGCGAGTCGGAATTTGCATTTTGAAAAACGCCTCTCAATATAAGAATGAAATTGTCGCATTTTCTTAACAATTCATTCTTTCAGACACTGATGAACTTTGGTATTCATACCGCAGACGTATGTCTTTCCTTGATCGTCTTTGATGGCATCGGTGTGGCGGTGTTTTCCGTCCCCGTCCGCACAGACGATCCAACCGGAGCCGTGCCGATCAACGATTCGCACCGCAGCGGGCCGAAAGACAAGGTGGAGAGATCATCATGGGCACTTACTCCGTCACCCCGACCAAA
This sequence comes from Azospirillum griseum, assembly GCF_003966125.1. Classification (GTDB taxonomy): domain Bacteria; phylum Pseudomonadota; class Alphaproteobacteria; order Azospirillales; family Azospirillaceae; genus Azospirillum; species Azospirillum griseum. The sequence goes on along the minus strand of NZ_RXMA01000017.1, from coordinate 17,909 downwards.
TGGGGGCTGCATGTGCGGATGCAGGGCGATTTGTCGATCACCCAGCGCGACGCCGCCATCGCTGAAATCGCCGGTCACTTCAACGCCCTGCGCGGGAAAAGCTGGACCAGCCTGATCGAGTTCGATCATTTCCAGGCGGAGAATTTCCGCCCCGAACGGGTGGTGGAGCTGGTGCGTCTGGCCAAATCCTGCGGCCATCTGCGCAGCGCCATCGTGCTGACCGATTGGCAATGGGCCTCGACCATGGCCGACACCATGATCGCCGCCGGGGCCGACGATCAGGTCCGAATCTTCGTGCTGCCCGATTGGGCGGATGAAGGGTGCGAGATCGCCATGCCCTGGGTTCTGCACGGCGGCGCGGTTCCTCTGGTGTCGGAAGCGGCCTGACCCTCCTGGGGTGGGCGTTTCACGTCCCGGCTCCCTCACCTCCCGGTTCTCCCGCGCCATCCCCTGCGCTATGCTCAGCCGATGCCCAGCGACGACCCAGACGGCGGTGCGTCCCGCGTGTTGTTCGACGCGATCCTTCACCCGCACCGCAGCCTTGGGCGCGGTGGCCGCCGGGCGCTGATGGCCGTGGTCGTCGTCGCCAATCTGGTGATCGGCGGGGTGTTCTGGGCGCTGGGGGCGTGGCCGGTGATTCCCTTTTGCGGGCTGGACGTGCTGGCCCTGTGGCTGGCCCTGCGCATCAACACCCGCGCGGCGAACCAATACGAACAGGTCCGCTTGACCGACGCCGACCTGATGGTGAAGCGGGTGGACGCGCGGGCGCGGGTCTGGCAGACCCGTTTTCACCCCTATTGGCTGCGCGTGCACCACAGCCACCCCGACGAGCCGGGGGGCGAGGTCACGCTGTCCTCGCATGGCCGGTCGGTGGGCGTCGGCTCCTTCCTGTCGCCGGACGAGCGCGCCGCCTTCGCCACCGCGCTGGACGACGCGCTGCGGGCGTGGCGTCGCCCGCCCTGCCCGCCAGCACCCGCCGGTTGAGCGCCCCCATCGTGACACTTCTGCCGACCGCCCCCGTTCCGCCGCTGTCGCGCCTGCCCGAAGCGGTCGGCCAACCGCCGGACCTCACCCCCCTGTCGCCGGAGGCCGCCCGCGCGCTGGGCGATGGGTTGGTGATCCGCTGGGGTTGGCACGACAGCCCCTTTGGCCGCGTCCTGCTGGCGGACAGCGATCGGGGCCTGTGCTGGCTGGGGTTCGAACGGGCGGAGGATGGGCGCGACGGCCTGACCGAGTTGGCCGCCGCCTGGCCCGACGCCCGGCGGGTCAGCGATCCGCAGGCCACCCGCCCGTTGGCCGACCGCCTGTTCGACGCGCCCACCGCCCCGCCGCCGCCCCTGCTGCTGAAGGGAACCGCCTTTCAGATCGCCGTCTGGCGGGCGTTGATGCGCATCCCGCCGGGGGCGGTCGCGTCCTATGAAGCCGTGGCGCACGCCGTCGGCAACCCGGCGGCCTTGCGGGCGGTGGGAGCGGCGGGCGGGCGCAACCCGGTCTGCGTGCTGGTCCCCTGCCACCGCGCGGTGCAGAAATCCGGGGTCATCCACCGCTACCGCTACGGCGTTCCCCTGAAACAAGCCCTGCTGGCCTGGGAGCAGGGCCGGTGTGAACCGGAACGGCGGGCCACACGCCCGCCGCCCTGATGCCCCGGTTCTTTGGCATCCCGGTTCTTTGACACCCCGGCTCTTTACGAGCCTTGGCTCAACGCCTCGGCCATGGCGCGGTCGTGGGCGGTCTGGCCGACAACCAATTGCATCGACTGGGTCGGCATGGTGATGCCCATCTCGTCGAACCGCTTCTTCATGCGCAGGTTGAAGGCGCGGATGATGGCCGATTGCTTGGTCGGTCGGGTCTTGAACTGGGCCAGGATGTTGATGCCGGTGTCCGACAGCTTGTCCACGCCCATCACCTCCAGCGGGGTCAGGATGTCCGGACCCAGGCGGCGGTCCTCCTGCACCTCGGCCCCCACCTGCTTCAGGGCGGCGATGACCCGCTCGGGATCCTCGCGGTTGGAGACGGAGACGTTGAACTGGGCGATGGAGAAATCCTTGCTCATGTTCTTGACCGTGGTCACGGCGCTGAACGGCACGGAATGCACCGCCCCGGCGCTGTCGCGCAGCCGGATGGAGCGGATGGAGATCGCCTCCACCGTTCCGGCGTGGCCGCCGCCGACATCCACCGAATCACCGACCGACACCGTGTCCTCGAACAGGATGAACAGGCCGGTGATGATGTCCTTGACCAGACTTTGCGAACCGAAACCGATGGCCAGACCGACCACACCGGCACCGGCCAGCAGGGGGGCGATGTTGACCCCCAGCTCCGACAGGCTGATGAGCGACACCATCGTCACCAGCAGGATCAGGAAGGCGTTGCGCAGCAGCGGCAGCAGGGTGCGCACGCGGGCGCTGCGTTCGATCCGGGTCCCGTCCTGGTCGGTGGAGGTCAGGAAATGCTCGATCAGCGCGCTCACCACCTCCCACGCCAGCACGGCCCCGGACAGCAGGATGGCGATGGTCAGGGCGCTGCCGATGATGCGGCGGCCCAGCGCGGTGTCGACCCAGCCCTGCGCGTCGATGCCCCAGCCATCCAGAACCACCCCCAGCGCCACCAGCCAGATGATGCTCTTGCCCACCCGTTGCAGGATCGGCAGGTAGAAAAAGGCGCGCTCGTACAGTTGCGGCAGGCTGCCGCGCAGGTCGCGGTTGGCGGTCAGGCCTCGGCGCAACGCCCGGTTCAACCCCGTCACCAGCAGGCGGGCGACCACCACCGACAGGATGGTGACGGCGGTGGCGCGGGCCAGATACTCGAACCCGCCATAGACGTTCAGCACCCACACGCCCAGCGTGACGCTGACATAGGCGATGGCCAGCACGTGCCAGACATCGGCGAAGCGCCGCCGGGCCGAACGCAGGACGGCCCCCTGCCCCTCGGCCTCTCGCACCGCCGTGGCGTCGGGGTCGCCGTCGCCCGACAACGGGTTGCCGTGCATCCAGGCGGCCACCCCCGCCCGGTTTTGCAGGATCAGGACGACCAGCATCCCGGCGATCAGCACGCCCAGCAGCTTCAGCAGCGCGCCATAGGCCCCCAGCGGCAGCCCCAGCACATAGGCGGCCTCGGCCAGGAAATAGCCATAGACGGCGGCGGCGATCAGGCGGCGGCTCCAGACATAGGCGCGCCACGCCCCGGCCTCTCCCGCCCGGATCAGCCGCAAATTGGGCGCGCCGGGCGCCACCAGCAGCCCGACCAGGATCAGCAGGATCTGCACGATGACCGACGCGTTGACGATGGCCAGCACCGACAGCCGCACCCGCGTCCCCGGCTCCGTCACCGACAGCACGGTGTAGGCGATGACGACGAAGACGGCGACCGGAACCAGCTCCAGCAGCGCGCGGCCCAGCAGCAGCGGGACCCGCATCAGCGCCGACGGGACCGGGCGGGCGGCCAGCGCCCGGTGCGGACGCCCGACCGCCCACAGCGTCGCCCACGCCAGGGAACCGCCGACGCCCAAGATCAGCAGCAGTTCATAGCCGATCTGCGCCCAGCGGTCGCGCGCCGAGGAATCGGACATCTGGCGGTCGGCCCAGGCCACCGCCGAGGGCAGATCGGCGAACAGGTTGCCGACCTGGATCAGTTGACGGCTGACCAGATCCATGTGATCGGCCAGGAAGCCCAGCACCCGCGCGCCGAGCGTCTGCGGCAGCGAGGCTTCGGCCTCCGCCGCTTTCGCCGGGGTCAGGCCCTTTTGCGCGGCGACCAGGGCGCGGAGCTGCTCGACCAGCTTGGCCCGCGCCTCCGGGTTCTCCAGGGTGGAGACCATGGCCTCAAGCTGCTGGATCGTCGGCTCCCCGGCCGCCACCGCCGCCGGGGCGGGGCTGGCGGGGGCGGCAACCGGAGCGGCGGGGGCCGCCCCACCCGCCGGGGCGGCGGCGGTCACAGGCCCGCCCCACATCAGCGTGAAAACTGCCAGCGCCGCCAGCAGGCGGGCCAACCCGCGCCGACGCGCGGCGTGCGGTGCAAACCGATCCATCAAACCATCACCAGGAACTGTCATATTGGAGTTCTGCGAAGGTAGCCCCCCCGTTCCCGCTTGCCAACCCGTTGCCCGAATCCTTTTTATGATCGGTGGGTTTGTGTTCGGTGGACATGGCCCACCCCCGCCACCCGAACCCCCGCCACCCGAACCCCCGCCACCCGAACAGGCCCGACCATGACCGATCCCAACGCCGACCGCCCCAGCCCGCCCCCGGAGCAGGACGGGGCCATCCGCCCAAAGCTGATCGCCACCAAGGAGCAATGGGCGCGCGACGGGCGCGGCCTGACTGGCGCGGAAGCCCTCCCCGCCCGCGACCGGCTGCCACCCGGCCAACGGCTGGTGGAGGATTGGCCGGTGCTCGATCTCGGCATCACCCCCCGGCTGGACGTCGGCAACTGGTCGCTGACCGTCGATGGTCTGGTCGACGCGCCGCTGTCCTGGCGCTGGACCGATCTTCAGGCCGCACCGCAGACCAGCGCCCGGTCGGACATCCATTGCGTCACCACCTGGTCGCGCTACGACAACGACTGGCGCGGGGTCAGCGCCCGTGATCTGCTGGCGCTCGCCCGCCCCCAGGTGGCGGCGCGCTTCGTCGTCTTCCATTCCTTCGACGGCTACACCACCAACGTCGCCCTGTCCGATTTCGCCGAGGAGGGCGTGTTGCTGGCCACCCATTGGCAGGGCCAGCCGATCAGCCTGGAGCATGGCGGCCCGGTCCGCATCGTCCTGCCCAAGCTGTATTTCTGGAAAAGCGCCAAATGGCTGAAGCGGATCGAACTGCTGGCCGACGACCATCCCGGCTTCTGGGAGGTGCGCGGCTATCACAACCACGCCGATCCCTGGACCGAGGAGCGTTACAGCGACTGACCGCAGCGATGGACCGCCCACGGTGGCGCTGCCGCGTGGCAACGGGTGTTGCCCCATCGGCCGGTTCAGGGTACAGAGAAGGCGAACGAGGTTAGGTCCGCGTAGCTCAGCAGGATAGAGCACAGGATTCCTAAACAACCAAATTGGGCGCTGCGCTTGGAAACAACGCAGTGGATCCGCTCAAAGTCGGGGAACGCTGCGGCGCGTGCGCGCGTCATGCCAATCCCGAGCCAAGCCCCCGCCCAACGGGGGAAGGTGTAGAGACTGGACGGGCGGCGTCTAAGGGCCTTTGTCGGCCTAGGACGAAGGGACAGTCCAGACCACGAACGCCGGTACCGGCGGCGGCGAAAGCCGAAGTGGTATGAATCCTGGGGCCGTGGGTTCGAATCCCGCCGCGGACACCACCTCGTTCCTCTTTCCCCCCAAACACACCCACGCCATCCTCACCGCCGCACCGCAACCCGGCGCGGCAGCCGACGCGTCTTGCGTCCCATTTTGCAATTTGCCCACGATGCTTTTTGCATTTTGGCAACGCCGCCACCGCGCCAACACCACGCCAGCGCCCGGCGACGCGGGTCAGAGCTTGCCCTCGACCGATGGCTTGTCGGCCTTTTTGCGCACCAGCTCCGTCGCCGTCTTCTCGTCGGGGGCCGCGACGGCCCAGCGCCCGGCGGTCCCGTTTTCACCGTCGGCGACCAGCCACAAGCGGTCTTTTTCGCTGTAGCGCTCGTGCAGCAGTTCATAGACCTTGACGCAGGTCACGCGCGTCTTGCGCAACCGCTCCTCCGCCGCCGCCACCTCCTGACGCCGCCCGTCCAGCGCCTCTTCGGCCTTGATCAAGGCGTCCTGTTCGTGGCGGATCGCCTGCTGGATGGCGGACAAATCGCGCTCCAGCGTGGCGTGCTGCTTGATCAGCCCGGAAAAGCGCCGCCGCACGCCCGCGATGTGACGCAGCGACCGCAACACCGACGCGCCGATCCACATCAGGCAGGCGAGCAGCAGCACGCCGACCACGCCGATGGCCATGATCCCGTTTGACAGGTCCTCACCACCGGAAAACCCCATCATCACGCCGCCTCCCCCACTGGAAACTCCTTGATCGATCGCGACAAGGTCTTTTGAAACGTCATGTCCTCCGCCGCTTTCAACAGGACCGGATCGCGCAGGGCGATGAACAGCAGATCGGACCGGTCGGGCAGACGCCGCCCATCCGGTTCCTTGCCCAACACCCCACCCTCCCCGATCCGGCTGAGAAACAGAACGGCGGTCAGCAGGTCGAGAAACAGGGGTTTCCCCTTCAACACATCCTCACGCGTCACAATCGCGTAGACGTAATTCCGAATGAAGATCAGGTATTTTTCCCGGATATTCGTCAAAACTTGTGACAACTCATCCGGGCTGTCGATCTTTCCGACAATCTTCTGTCTCTTGTGGCCGTCCGAAAACGCCACCTTGGCCATTTTTGAATAATAGCACATCAGGCCACGTTTGACGGAATGCTTGAACCGGTACTCGATCAACAGGGCGGCGATGGCTGATTCCAGGCGATTTTCCTCGTCCCACAGCTCTTCAGGCAGGGCGGTCAGCAACTCCAGATAAGGGGCAAGCTGGGTCGGATGGGTCAAACCAGCGCCCGATGGGCCGAAGCGCGCGGGCAGTTCGTCCAACGTCCGGCGCACACGCAGCTTGTCGCGCAACAGCGGAGTCACCCGGGTCAGGCCAAAGCGCGCCAGCGCCAGCGACCAGCGCTCGCGACGGGTCAACGGCGGCAGCGCGCCGAAATCCAGCGCCGCCCCGTGGAACGGTTCCTCCAACACCTCGTCCGCCCCGCCGACTGCGGCGAAGGCCTCTTTCAGGATCGCGTTCGGCATGATCCTTGCTGCCCTTCCTGCGTGTGGACGCGGGTGCAGCAAGCGCTGTGCCAGATTGACGCCCGGCCAAACGCTGCGGTTTAGAAAAGGGACGCCATGTACAACACACTGATCGGCCTGCTGCCGGGGGCCTTCGCCTTGGGGGTGATGGCGCAATTGGCTTTTTGGGGCATCCGGCGCGGCTGGACCGGCATCATCGGCGTCAACCAGTTGCGGCGGGAACTGGCCCCACTGCACGACAAATGGCTGGCGGAAAAGGAAACCTTCAACGAATTGAACGCGCGGGTGGAAAGGGTCAAGCAGCAGACCGGCAAGCAGGAGGACCGGCTGCACCAGCTCAAACGCGACATCGCGGCGCTGGAACGCACCCCGCCCACCTTCCTTCACACCGTCGGGCAACCGGGGTCGAGCGTGCGCCCCTTCCACGGCGAGGTGATGTTCGACAGTCTGGCCGCGCGCGCCGCCGGGCGACCGGTCAGCCCGGCCTGGCACTACACCAACCTTCTGCTGGTCTACGCCCCGGACATCGATTCGGCCAAGCGCGAGGCCGAACGCATGTTCCCGGAAAAGGGCGGCTACACCCGCAGCCTGTTCACCGGGACCGTCCAGGCCGCCGCCACCCAGGCCGCCACCCAAAGCCCGACCGTTCACTGACGACCGCTGGACGACCGCCAATAGACGCAGGCCACCGCCCCAGGGCAATCGCCTGAAGCCTCGCTCCCACCGGAGCAAGCTTTGCCAAGAAATCCCTGTCCATTCGTGTTCCGGCCAGGCTCGCGATGCTTCAAGCGATTGCCCTGCCACGGTTCGCCAACGCTTTCGCCGCTGCGGTCGCTCGGGTAAGCTGACGGCCCCTGTGCTGCGGCGGCTGCCCCCACCATGCAAGTCTATCTGCCGATCGCCGAAATGTCGGTCAACGCGCTCCTCGTGCTGGGCATGGGCGGGCTGGTCGGCTTTCTGTCCGGCATGTTCGGGGTGGGCGGCGGTTTTCTGATGACGCCGCTGCTGATCTTCATCGGCGTCCCCCCGGCGGTGGCGGTCGGGACCCAGGCCAACCAGCTGGTGGCGGCCAGCGTGTCGGGTGTGCTGGCCCATTGGCGGCGCGGCAACGTGGACGTCAAGCTGGGGGTGGTGATGCTGATCGGCGGCGTCATCGGCACCGCGCTGGGGGTGTGGATCTTCGGCGTGCTTCAGCGGCTGGGCCAGATCGACATCGCCATCAGCCTGTCCTACGTCTTCTTTCTCGGGACCATCGGCGGGATGATGATGCTGGAAAGCGCCCGCGCCATCATCCGCCGCCGCGCCCCCACCGCCAAACGCGGCAAGCTGCACCGCCACATCTGGCTGCACGGCCTGCCCTTCAAGATGCGGTTCCACCGCTCCAAGCTCTACATCTCCGCCCTGCTGCCGGCGGGAATCGGCGTGGTCGGCGGGATTCTGGTGGCGATCATGGGCATCGGCGGCGGCTTCCTGCTGGTTCCGGCGATGATCTATCTGCTGAACATGCCCGCCGGGCTGGTGGCCGGAACCTCGCTGTTCCAGATCATCTTCACCACGGCGGCGGCCACCCTGCTGCAAGCGGCGACCAACCACACGGTGGACGCCATGCTGGCCCTGCTGCTGCTGGTCGGCGGCGTGATCGGCGCGCAGTTCGGCACGCGGATCGGCAGCCGCATCCCCGGCGAACAGGCCCGGCTGATGCTGGCCACCATCGTCGTCGCCGTGGCGCTGAAGCTGGCCTGGGATCTGTTCGCCCCGCCGCTGGACGTCCACAGCCTGACCATGGGGGTGGTGTGATGCGGGTGCCGCGTTTGGGGGCTGGGCGCTTGTGGGTGGCGCGGGGCCTGGGCGGGGTGGCCGGGCTGGCGCTGGCCGGGGTCCTGGCGGTGACGCTGGCGACGACCGTCTGGGCGCAACAGCTCGTCGCCGACCTGTCGAGCCATCTGATCGCCATCACCACCGGTTTCACCGGGACGGAGGTCGTGCTGTTCGGGACCACCGACGGGGCGGGCGACGTCGCCATCGTCGTCACCGGCCCAAAGATGCCCGCCCTGGTCCGCCGCAAGGAACGGGTGCTGGGCATGTGGATGAACACCCGCACCGTCCATTTCTCCCAGGCCCCCAGCTTCTACAGCGTGGCGACCAGCCGCCCGCTCGACCAGATCGTCAGCAGGACCTTGCTGGAACGCCAACAGATCGGCGTGCCGCAACTGACGCTGGCCCCGCAGGACAGCGCGTTGGACAGCCGGGAGCAGGCGGAGTTTCGCGAGGCATTGATCCGCAACAAGCAACGCGCCGGGGTCTACACCCCCACCACCGGGACCGTGTCCTTTCTCGGCGACCGGCTGTTCCGCACCAACCTGTATTTTCCGGCCAACGTGCCGACCGGGCTGTACAACGTCGAAGCCCTGTTGATCCGCAACGGCGAGGTGGTCAGCGCCCAGACCACGCCGCTGGTGGTGTCCAAGATCGGCTTCAGCGCCGAGGTCTATGACATGGCGCGGCACCGCCCGATCACCTATGGCGTGCTGGCGGTGCTGGGGGCGGTGGCGGCGGGTTGGACGGCCGGGGCCGCCTTCCGCCGCGTGTAACCAAAGGGCAACCCCGGGCACCGGGCGAGGAAAGGGAGAGACCGCGATGACCGACACCAGCCACACCACGGGCCACACCACGCCGCCGGGCGACGCCGTTCCGCCGGTCCGCATCTTCCTGGTCGTCGTGGACGACAGCCCCGAACTGAAGGTGGCCTTGCGCTACGCCTGCCTGCGCGCCCGCAAATCCGGCGGACGGGTTGCCCTGCTCGCCGTGATCGAGAAGGAGGAGATGCAGCACTGGTTGGCCATGGAAAACCTCATCCGCGAGGAAAAGCGGGAGGAGGCCGAACGCACGCTGCAAAAGCTGGCGCGCGAGGTGGTGCGGCTCACCGGCTCCCTCCCCGTCCTCTATGTGCGCGAGGGCAAACGCCATGAAGAGGTGCTGGCCCTGATCGCGGAGGAGCCGAGCATCTCCATCCTGGTCCTGGCCGCCGACACCGACCCGGAAGGGCCGGGGCCGCTCATCTCCTATTACACCGGGCGCGGCCTGTCCCGCCTGCGCATCCCCTTGACCATCGTCCCCGGCGGCCTGAGCAACGACGCGTTGGAGGCCATCACCTGACGAAAGCCATCATGTGATGGGGGGCGTCGCCCCGGCGGCCACCCAGGGGCGCAGTTGAAGCTCGAACACCTCGACCGGCTCCACCAGCCCCTTGACCGTGTGGGTTCCGATGCACTCCAGCCGGTGCGGGGCGTCGGGCGGGACCAGGGCGGCGAAGTCGGCGGACGTCAGCACGGTGCGGTCGAGCCGCCCGCACAACCCTTCGATCCGGCTGACCAGATTGACCGCCGGACCGATGACGGTGAAGTCCAGCCGCTCGGTCGACCCGATGTTGCCGTACATCACCTCCCCCACATGCAGGGCCACGCCGCAGCGCAGGGTGGGTTGGCCCCAGGCGGCGCGCTCGGCGTTCTGGGCGCTCATCGTCGCCAGCGCGTCGGTGGCGGCGGCCAGCGCCCGGTTCGCGGCGGCGGTCCCGCGTTCGTCCGCCTCCGTCAGCGGAAAGATCGCCAGCATGGCGTCACCGATGAATTTCAGGATCTCGCCGCCGTGGCGCTCCACCGCGTCGCCCATCGACTCGAAATAGCCGTTCAGCAGGGCGATCAACTCCTCGCGCGGCAAACGGTCGGCCAGCGGGGTGAAGCCGCGCAAATCGCAGTACCACAGCACGGCGCGGACGTTCGCCCCGGTCCCGCGCCGGATGTCGCCCGACAGGATGCGCGCCCCGGTCTTGCGCCCGACATAGGTGTCGAGCACCGTCGCCGCCAGATGGCGCAGCGCCAGCGTTTCCAGCACCGCCCCCAGGGCGGGCAGCACCGCGTCGAGCAGCGCCAGATCGGCCACCGAAAAGCCGCCGGGCCGTCCGGTGGCAAAGCTGATGGCGTTGCGCCGCCCACCCGTGAACAGCACCGCCATCGCCGCGTAATCGGTCATCCCCTGCGCCGCCAGATCCTCCAAAATCGGGTAGGGCCACGGCGCGCTCATCCGGTCCAGGCGAAAGCGCAACCCCTGCGCCCCATCCTCCACCAGCGTGGCGAAGGGGCTTTTCAGATAGGTTTCGGTCTGCTCGTCGCCGTGGTTGGAGAGCACAGTCTCCACCGGTTCACCGTCGTCGCGCCAGATGTGGATCATCGAGCGGATTTGCGGGTGCAGCAGTTGCAGCACCAGCACGCTGCGCGCCAGCGGCACGCCGATGGCGTTCAGACGCCGCCCGAACTCGTCCACCAGCGTTTCCGCCTCGGTGCATTGCCGACCCTCTTGCAGCAGCCAGCCCAGAATCGCGCCGACATCGTGCCCCTTGTCGTACAGCAGGTGGGGCGGGCAATCGGGGAAGAGAGGCGGATGGGGGGACGGATCGGCGGTCATCGGCACCACATGAGGGTCGGGAATGCGGAAATCGGACCAATCCGGTGCTTGATCCCGGCGGGGATTCTGCCCAAATTTCTGGAACGCCGCTAGGTCCCGTGCGGCGTCGATGGAGGATAGCACCATGTTCATTCAAACCGAGCAGACGCCCAACCCGGCGACTCTCAAGTTCCTGCCGGGGCGTGACGTGCTCGGACGCGGCACCGCCGATTTCACCAGCGCGGCGGACGCCGCCCGCTCGCCGCTGGCCCAGCGCCTGTTGGAGATCGACGGCGTGGTCGGCGTGTTCCTGGGCGCGGATTTCGTCACCATCACCAAGACCGACGCCAAGGAATGGTTTCTGCTGAAGCCGTCGATCCTCGGCGTCATCATGGAACATTTCACCGCCGACCGCCCGGTTCTGCTGTCCGACGCCGGGGACGGTCACGCCGCCAGCGCCAACAGCGACGACGACGAGATCGTCGAACAGATCAAGGAGCTGCTGGACACCCGCGTCCGCCCGTCGGTGGCGCAGGACGGCGGCGACATCACCTTCCAGGGCTTTGACAAGGGCGTGGTCTATCTGGCGATGAAGGGGGCCTGCTCCGGCTGCCCCAGCTCCACCGCCACGCTGAAGCACGGCATCGAGAACATGCTGCGCCACTACATTCCCGAAGTGGTCGAGGTCCGCGCGGTCCAGTGACGGGCCGCCCCCGAAACGCGCGGAGCCGGGTCACAAGCCCGGTCCCGCCGCGACGGGGCACACGCCATCACGGAACAGGCGCGCACAATCACTCGGGAATCAGGAACTGCATGCCCAGCCAGCGCCACCGGCCATCCGGCGCGGGCAGCGTGCAGTTGACGCGCGCGCGGCCCGGCGGGAACGGGTCCTTGATCCGCACCTCGATCCGGTCGTCGAAGATCCGCTCCAGCGCGGTGCGGCCCTGGCCTGCGGCAAAACAGGCCAGCTTGGCGGTGTCGCCCACGCTGTCGGCGATGGTGAAGCCCAGCGGCGGCGGGTTGACGGTCAACAGCGGGTCGTCCGGCGTCAGGTCCGACACGGGCAACGGCAACGCGTTGGCCGCCAGTTGGAAGCGGTCGACGCTGCCATAGGCCTCGTTCATCAGGAAGCGCGGCAGGCCGAACAGGTCGGCTTGTGGGTGCAGCACCCCCGATTGCTGGCCAAAGGCGGCGACGAAGCCCTGCTCGGCCACCATTTTGCGCACCGCCAGCGAATATTCCCCCTGCGGGTAGGCGAACAGGGTGGGACGCTGCCCCAGCTCCGCCTGGAAGCGGTCGGACATGCGGCGCAGCTCCGCCGCGACCTCCGCCGCCGTGCGGGGAACCAGCGATTGGGTGGAGCCGCCCAGGCCGCCGATGGTCACGCCCGCCGCCGCCATCTGGCGGATCTCGGCCCAGGTCATGTGCGCGGGCGACCCGCGATCCACCGCATCGGTGGCGACGAACAGGGTGAAGGGCAGACCGGCGGCCTTCAGCCGGGGCCACGCCTCGGTGTAGGCGGACCGGCTGGCCTCGTCGATGGTGATGGCGACGGCGCGATCCGGCAAAGGCTTGCCCGACCGCAGCGCCTCCAGAATGCTGGGCAGCGGCAGAACCGCGTAATCCCCGTCGGTCAGCTCATCGAGATGCGACTCGAACTGGTCCAGACGGATGCTGAGGGACGGATTCTGATCCTCGCCAAAGCGGTCATAGGCGAAGACGACCGCGCTGTTGCTCGCGGATGCTTCCACCGCCACAGCCATGCGCGACGCCGGAACCAGGGAGGTCCAGACGGTCAGAGCGGCGGTGACGAGCACCCGAGCGGCGCGGCGGAACGGCATGTCAGCCCATGGTCAAACAGAATCGGGCACAGCCCCGATCAACGCAGGTGGTGTGCCACAGTCCGCCGCACCGGAACAAGGCAACAACCATGCCCATCCACAAAAGGGGTGGGTTGCGATGCGCGCGTGCAACAACCCGCCCGCTCCCTTGCCCACCACCCGAACGCGGTGCCCCCCCCGACGATCCCATCATCCGGCCGCCGATGGCGTTACATCATCCGGCCGCCGATGGCGGCGTCGGTCAACAGCGGGTAGCGCTCCGGGTCGGGCAACTGATAGTGCCACCATTCCGTAGCGAAATGGTCCCACCCCGCCGCGCTCATCACCCCCAGCAACAGGGCGCGGTTGCGCTGCTGCTCCAGGGTCAGATCGGTGCAGCCGTGGTGGGAGCGTTCGATCATCGCGTCGAACCCGGTTCCCATGTCCAGCGGCTGGCCGGTCGAATCGATCAGGGTCAGGTCGATGGCGACGCCACGCGTGTGGCTGGATCCCAGGCGCGGATCGGTGATGTAGGCGGGATCGGGAAAGGCATACCAAAGCCTCCATTGCGCCTCGGCGGGGCGGAAGGCATCGTAGACGCGAAAGCGGCAGCCGATGCCCCGCGCCAGCGCGATGGCGGTCTTCAGACGGGCCGCAGCGTCCGGGTGCAGCAGGCACACCGGGTTGCGGTAGATCGGCGCGCCGGACAAATTGTCCGCCGTGGCGTAAAGAAGGTTCAGTTCGACGTCGTACGCCGGGGGCGCGATCTCGATCAGCATGGTTTGGAACGCCGTTTGACTGCGAACAGAGGGGATGGAGAGTGCTGTCTAGCACGGGCAAGGCGGGGCGATGAAGATTTTGGGGTTGGACACGGCGACGTCGGGCTGCTCCGCCGCGCTGTGGCGGGACGAGGGGCCGGAGGACGGGCGCGTCGTCGCGCGCCGCAACCCGCCGATGGCGCGCGGACAGGCCGAAGCCCTGGTGCCGATGGCCCACGCGGTGATGACGGACGCCGGGGTTGCCTTCGCCGATCTGGACCGCATCGCGGTGACGGTCGGGCCGGGGGCCTTCACCGGCCTGCGCATCGCGCTGGCGGCGGCGCGCGGCTTCGCCGTGGCCTATGGATGCCCGGTGGTCGGCGTCACCAGCTTTGAAGCGATCCTGCACGGGCTGCCGGAGGACGAACGCGCCGGGCGCGCGGTTCTGGTCGCGGTGGACAGCCGCCGGGCCGAACCCTACCTCCAGCTCTTCGCCCCCGACCGCTCCCCCATCGGCGACGCGGCGATGCTGGAACCGGCGGACGTGCCTGCTTGGCTGGATGGCCTGTGGCCGACCGGGCCGCTGCTGCTGGCCGGCGACGGGGCCGGGCTGCTGCGGGCGGCGTTGGCGGTGCGCACCGACCTGGCCGTCGCCAGCGGCGACGGCGTGCCGGACGCCGCCGTGGTCGCCCGGCTGGGCGCGGAGCGGGAGCCGGGCCACCCGGTGGATCCCTTCTATCTGCGCCCGCCCGACGTCAGCCTGCCCAAGGCCAAGGCATGACGACCGACGAGGCCGTTCATCTGCAAACCGCCGGGCCGCTGCACGCCGAGACGCTGGCCGCCCTGCACGCGCTGTGCTTCCCCGACGAGCCGTGGGACGCCGCCGCCATCGCCAGCCTGTGCAGCCCGCCGGAGGGTTTTGCTCTGCTGGCCCTGCGCGGGGAGGAGCCGGTCGGCTTCGCTCTGGCCCGGGTCGCGGCGGGCGAGGGAGAGATTCTGACCATCGGCGTCCTGCCCGCCGACCGGCGCGGTGGCGTCGGCCGCCGTCTGGTCATGGCCGTCCTTGGCACCGCGCAAGACCAGGGGGCCGAGGCGCTTTTTCTCGAAGTCGCCGAAGACAACAGCCCGGCGCGGACTCTTTACATGGCCAATGGTTTCGAGCCGGTCGGGCGACGCCCTGGTTACTACACACGTCCCAGCGGAGCCGTGGCCGCTGTGGTGATGCGCCGCACCATCCCAGGGGTGTAGGCGTCAATTCTTGCGCACCCGCAGGCGGTGGATGCTGGTCGGTTCCACCGCGTTCTCCCGCTCCAGAGACAAAATGCTGTGCCCCAGTTCAGCCAAGGAACGGGGGACGTTTTCCAAGGGTTCGCCAGCGTTCAGGCGGACTTCAAGGGTCTGCCCAACCGCCATTCGTTCGACCGTCAACTTGGTTTTGACGAAGGTCAACGGACAGACCTGGGTCGTGATGTCGATAAACAAGTCAGCAGGGATTTTTTCGCTCACATCTTCCTCTTTGACAGCAAAGGATGGATATTGCACCTTACGAAAAACCTCTTTATATGGAGAGGAACGAATGTTCTGGAGCAAGCTTACATGACCACCGGGTCCCCTTCCAACGCGCTGTTGTCTCTGACCACAGAGATCGTTGCCGCGCATGTCTCGAACAATACAGTGGCCTTGACCGATCTTCCGACCTTGATCGAACAGGTCTACAAGTCGTTGGCCACCGTTGGCACCGAGCCGGTGGTGACGGAAGAGCGCCCGCAGCCCGCCGTTCCCATCAAGAAGTCGGTGACGCCCGATTACATCGTGTGTCTGGAAGACGGCAAAAAGCTGAAAATGCTCAAGCGCCATCTGAAGACCGCCTACAACATGTCGCCGGAAGAATACCGCGACCGCTGGGGGCTGCCGGTCGACTATCCGATGGTCGCTCCGAACTACGCCCGCCAACGCAGCTCCCTGGCCAAGCAGATCGGCCTGGGCACGCGCGCCCGTCGCGGGGCCGCCTGAGCCATCGCTCAGGCCGATGGTTTTCCGGGTTTGCCTGACGGGGCAATGGTGCCCGCCGGACAATGTCGGTTGACCATCGCCCGCCGCTCTGTGATATGGCTTGCGCTGTCTGTGCGCCCGCTTCCCTGTGACCGGTCACTTGCTCCTGGTGATGGGAATCGATGGCGCGCAGCATCCTCGCGAACCACAGCAGCGAATCCTCGATATGGCTGATACGAGCGTGGACCAGGGCGAATCCTCCGATCTTCGGATGGGATCCCTGGAAGTGCGGCTGGCCGAGACCGCCGCTGAAATCGACTGGGCGCAGGCGCTGCGCTACCGCGTGTTTTACGACGAAATGGCGGCCATCCCGTCCGACGCGATGAAGGCGCGCCTGCGCGACTTCGATCCGTTCGACGCGCTGTGCGACCATCTTCTGGTGATCGACCACGCGCGCGGCAATGGGCCGGAGATGGTGGTCGGCACCTATCGGCTGATCCGCCGCCCTGCGGCCGAACAGGTCGGGCGCTTCTACTCCAGCGACGAATACGACATCAGCCCCCTGGCCAGTTACCCCGGTGAGGTTCTGGAACTGGGCCGGTCCTGTGTGGACGCCGGATACCGCACGCGCGGCAGCATGCAGTTGCTGTGGCGGGGCATCGCGTCTTACGTCTTCCAGCACGACATCGCCCTGATGTTCGGTTGCGCCAGCCTGCCCGGCACCGACCCGGCGGCTCTGGCCGAACCGCTGGCCTATCTGCATCACCATCATCTGGCCCCGCCGGAGTTGCGCGCCACCGCGTTGCCCGACCGCTATGTGTCGATGAATTTGATGGAAAAGGACCGGATCGATCCGCGCCGGGCGCTGAACGTGCTGCCGCCGCTCATCAAGGGCTATCTGCGGCTGGGCGGTTTCGTCGGCGACGGCGGGGTGATCGACCATCAGTTCAACACCACGGACGTCTGCATCGTGGTGAAGACCGACCTCATCACCGACAAATATTTCAAGCATTACGAGCGGCGCAACCGCGACAGCCAGCCCGGTTGAGCCAGCCCGGTTGAGGGTGCGTCGCCCCTCCGATGCGGCCCCACTCATCCGACGCGCGCCCCGATGTGGTGAACAGAGAACGGCGAACACACAGCATGACGACGGACGACACCGCGCGCGCGTTGGGATCAGTGGGGCGTGGCGCGCTGCGCCTGACGCTGTACCTCCTGCTGACCTTGCTGTTGATCCCGGTCCAGGGGGTGGCGGTGGGGCTGCGCTCGCCGCTCTCCCGCCGCCTGCCCATCCTCTATCACCGCCTGTGCGCCCGCCTGCTGGGGTTGGAGTTGGTGGTCCGGGGCGAGCGGATGGGCAGCGGCCCCGTGCTGTTCGTGTCCAACCACTCCTCCTACCTCGACATCACGGTGTTGGGGGCCTTGCTGCCCGCCTCCTTCGTCGCCAAGTCGGAGGTCGCGGGCTGGCCCTTTTTCGGGTTGCTCGCCAAGCTGTCACGCACGGTGTTCGTGGAACGCAGGGCGCGGTCCAGCGTGGGCAGGCAGCGCGACGACATCGGCGACCGTCTGGAGGCGGGCGACAGCCTGATCCTGTTCCCGGAAGGCACGTCGAGCGACGGCAACCGCACCCTGCCCTTCAAATCGGCCCTGTTCGCCGTGGCCTCCCGGCGGATCGGCGACCAGCCCCTGACCGTCCAACCGATCAGCGTCACCCCAACCCGCCTGGACGGCATCCCGATGGGAGTGGCCTTCCGCCCCTTCTACGCCTGGTACGGCGACATGGACCTCGCCCCCCATCTCTGGCAGGTCTTCCAACTGGGGGGCATGACGGTGGAGGTGGAGTTCCACCCGCCGGTGACGATCGACGGCTTTCCCAACCGCAAGGCCCTGGCCGATCATTGCCAACGCAGCATCGCCCAAGGCGTGGCCTGCGCCGTATCCGGTCGTCCAGCCCAGTAAACCAGCCCAGTAAACGGGTCCCCGTTTCCCGGACAGGCGGCCTCGCTTTCGAAGGCGTGCAGGTGGTTGGATTCGCGCTTCAGCGTAACCATCCGGCGAGTGACGCGGTCAGGCTGCTTTCCTGATATTTTGAGCGGCTTTCCAATTCCACGGGAGCAATTCGTGCAAC
>NZ_RXMA01000169.1 GCF_003966125.1 Azospirillum griseum | reverse complement strand
CGCCGCCGGCGACGGGGCGGCGCGGCCGGCCAGCGCGCTACTCGGACATTGCCATCGAGGCCGGGGTGATGCTGCGCTTGGCGTTTGGCCGGTCGTGGCGGCAGACCGAAGGCTTGCTGGGCTCGCTGATGCGTCTGCTCGGCCTGACGCTGCCGGTTCCCGATCACACGACCCTCTTGTAAAGGCCGGATGAAGTTTGGTCGTAACCATCCGGCGAGTGACGCGGTCAGGCTGCTTTCCTGATATTTTGAGCGGCTTTCCAATTCCACGGGAGCAATTCGTGCAACC
>NZ_RXMA01000168.1 GCF_003966125.1 Azospirillum griseum | reverse complement strand
GGATGCCCTGGAGCAGGCCCTGCACCAGCGCCGACCGACGGGGAAATCCGGACTGGTTCACCATTCGGACCGGGGCAGCCAATATTTGTCCATCCGATACACCGAGCGGCTGGGGCTGGCCGGCATCGAACCGTCGGTCGGCAGCGTCGGCGATTCATACGACAATGCCTTGGCTGAAACCGTCAACGGTCTCTACAAGGCGGAGGTCATCCACAGGCGGGGACCGTGGAAATCCTTTGAAGCCGTGGAATACGCCACCCTCGAATGGGTCGACTGGTTCAACAACCGCCGCCTGCT
>NZ_RXMA01000167.1 GCF_003966125.1 Azospirillum griseum | reverse complement strand
GTTCCTGCGCAAGGTTAATCCACGCAGGGTGAGCCGGCCCCTAAGGCGAGGCCGAAAGGCGTAGTCGATGGGAATCACGTTAATAATCGTGAGCCAGCGGGTGTGTGACGGATGGGAAAGCGTGTATGTCCTTATCGGATTGGACATGCTGTGGACCCGTTCCAGGAAATAGCCCCCGCATCAGACCGTACCCCAAACCGACACAGGTGGACAGGTAGAGTATACCCAGGCGCTTGAGAGAATGGTGTTGAAGGAACTCGGCAAATTGCCCTCGTAACTTCGGAAGAAGAGGGCCCCGTT
>NZ_RXMA01000166.1 GCF_003966125.1 Azospirillum griseum | reverse complement strand
TGTGTGGTTTCTCGTGTGCCTGAGTGACCTGGCGGCGACCTACTCTCCCACGCCTTAAGACGCAGTACCATCGGCGCAGAGGCTTTTCACGGCCGAGTTCGGGATGGGATCGGGTGTTTGACACCTCGCTATGACCACCAGGTCACGCAGGCACAAGACCGAAACCACACTGGAACCAACTGTTCGCGCTGTTTGTGCAAGTGATTGGAGGATGATTTTGTATCTGAAGCGGCGGTTTGTGTCAAGTCATTGTTTTGGCCTGTTTTTCAGCCTCGCTGGGAGGACTGTCTGGCGGACTTGA
>NZ_RXMA01000165.1 GCF_003966125.1 Azospirillum griseum | reverse complement strand
TTCCCCTGGAAGATGAGGTCGGCTTTGCCATCGCCATTCATGTCGGCAAGTTGCGCTTGGCCGGTTTGGAAACTGCCGCCATGGTCAATAACAAGATGCGGCGACGCAAAGCCGTTGCCTGTACTTTCTGACAAGTAGAAATTGTTGTCGTTGTCCTGAAAGAGGAGATCGGCTTTGCCGTCACCATTGACGTCGGCGTATTGCGCTTGACCGGCCTGAAAGGTGCCGCCTTCAGCGACCACCATGTGGGGCGCGACAAAACCGCTGCCTGTACTTTCTGACAGCCAGAATCGGTTATCTCCCCCCT
>NZ_RXMA01000164.1 GCF_003966125.1 Azospirillum griseum | reverse complement strand
GGATCGAGGGTCTTCACGCCAATGAGGAACCCCGATCTTGCCGGGCCCACACATCACCGACCGCCAGATGAGGCTCTACATGAAACACCGACAGTCCGACACCCCCGCCATCGCCGCGGCCAAGGCCGGGTTCAGCACGGCGACCGCCTACCGGATCGAGAACGATCCACGCCCACCGTCACACAAGGCGCTTCCGCGCGGCCGGCGACGCCCCGATCCGCTGGCGGGCCTGTGGGACAGCGAGGTCGTACCCATGCTCAAGGCCGCCCCCGGTTTGCGGGCGATCGCCGTGTTCGCCGAAATCCGTCGGC
>NZ_RXMA01000163.1 GCF_003966125.1 Azospirillum griseum | reverse complement strand
CCGACGTCGGCCAACTGCGCTCAGAGGAAGGGGACGCGGCGCTGTTGACCTGCTGTTCGCCGCCGATGCGGGTGTTGGCGGCGTCGAAGCGCTGCTGCCAGATCGACCCGGCGGAGGTGTTGCCGGAGATGGCGCCGTTGGTGCTGTACCAGCCGATGACATAGCCACCGTCGGACAGCGCGGTGACAGTGGCGCCGCCCTGGTTGAGGCTGGTGTTGGTGTTGACCAGGAAGGCTGCCCCGGCCGCCGAACCATCGGCATTGTAGCGGCGGGCATAGATGTCCGACGCATTGCCTTCCGCCGTCCACCAGACCTTGA
>NZ_RXMA01000162.1 GCF_003966125.1 Azospirillum griseum | reverse complement strand
TTTGGTGCGCTTGGAGGGAGTCGAACCCCCACGACCTTTCGATCACTAGGACCTGAACCTAGCGCGTCTACCAGTTCCGCCACAAGCGCGTCCAAAACACAATTGAAGTCATCGCCCGGACTTCACCGGCCCCAAGGGTAGGCTTCCTAAGAAATGGTGGAGCCGAGGGGGATCGAACCCCTGACCTCCGCAATGCCATTGCGGCGCTCTCCCAGCTGAGCTACGGCCCCTTTGGTGCGCTTGGAGGGAGTCGAACCCCCACGACCTTTCGATCACTAGGACCTGAACCTAGCGCGTCTACCAGTTCCGCCACAAGCG
>NZ_RXMA01000161.1 GCF_003966125.1 Azospirillum griseum | reverse complement strand
CGGCCGTGGCGGCAAACCGAGGGCTTGCTGGGCTCGCTCATGCGCCTGCTCGGCTTGGAACTGTCGGTCCCGGACCACACGACGTTTTCCCGGCGCAGCGCCAAGCTGGAGGTGGCGTCGGCCCTGGCGGCGACGGACGGGCCGACCACCGTGGTCATCGACTCCACCGGGCTGAAGGTGTTCGGCAAGGGCGAGTGGCACTTGGAGAAGCACGGCGGCCAAGCGCGTCGGAGTTGGCGGAAATTGCATCTGGGCGTCGATCCCACGACCGGCGCGATCCTCGCCTCGGAGCTGACGAGCAACGAGGAGGGCGACGCCTCG
>NZ_RXMA01000160.1 GCF_003966125.1 Azospirillum griseum | reverse complement strand
GAGCGCGGCCAGGTTCTGGCCAAGCCGGGTTCGATCACCCCGCACACCAAGTTCAAGGCCGAAGCCTACATCCTGACGAAGGAAGAGGGCGGTCGTCACACCCCGTTCTTCACCAACTACCGTCCGCAGTTCTACTTCCGCACGACGGACGTGACCGGTATGGTCACGCTGAACGAAGGCGTGGAGATGGTGATGCCGGGCGACAACGTCGCCATGAACGTCGAGCTGATCGCTCCGATCGCCATGGACGAAGGCCTGCGCTTCGCCATCCGTGAAGGCGGCCGCACCGTCGGTGCCGGCGTCGTCGCCACGATCATCGCGT
>NZ_RXMA01000016.1 GCF_003966125.1 Azospirillum griseum | reverse complement strand
TCAGGAATTTGGTGAGCAGGTTGAACACCGTGCTCTTGCCCGCGCCATTCGGGCCGATCAACGCGTGGATCGTTCCCCGGCGAACCTGAAGGTTCACCTCCTTCACCGCGACGAAGCCCTTGAACTCCTTCGTCAGGCCGCGCGCTTCCAGAATGATGTCGTCGCTCATCGGCTGCGTTACCCCCTCCCCTGTCGCCCTCGTGGTGCCCCGCCGTTGCCCGGCGGGGCCTTTGCCGCTTGCGGGGCACACCCGCGCTTGCGCTCGCGTTTGCCGCTTACGTTTGCCGCTTACATAAGCATGAAGCGTGCCAACCATCGGCCATGATGCAAAAGCGCCCGAAACCCTTTGTGTCCCAAGCCCCGATGGATTCGGTCGCGCCGACCACGGGTTTGGAAAGCGTCAGGATCGCAGACACTCTGTCCAACCAACATGACACCACGCCAAGCGTTCGTCATCAAGACCGTCAGGGGCGCAGACGTTTGCGACCGAAACCGACAAGGGCGGAAACGAACAACGCGCCCTTGATTCCGATCATGGAGCCAAGGGCGCGTTGAGCGTTGAGACAAAACAGGCGTCAACCAGAGAGGCAACAGCGGGGTAAGCCGTGTCAGCCCTCCACCACCTCGGCGCGAGAACCGGGCATCATCCGCTTCAGCACATCGTCGCGGCGGACATGGTGGTGCCACAGGGCGGCGGCGGTGTGCAGGGCGGCCAGCGCCAGGATCAGATTCGCCGCCAGTTCGTGAATCTCCTTCACCGTGCGGCCCAGCGCGCGGTCGGGGGCGAAGGGGGCCGGGATGGTGAACAGGCCGAAAAAGGTCAGCGTGTCGCCGCGCAGCCACGTCAACACGATGCCCAGCAGCGGCAGGGCGATCATCAGCCCATACAGCCCGATGTGGGTGAGATGCGCCAGCGCGCGTTCGTGTCCGGCCATCGACGCGGGCAGGTCGGGCGCACCGCGCGTCAGGCGCAGCCCCAGCCGGGCCGCCACCATCACCGCCAGCATCAGGCCAAAGGAGATGTGCAGCCACCACACCATGGCCCGGCCCGGATCGCCGCGCTCGAACAGGTCTTCGGCCAGCGCCAGACCATACAGACCGATGATGAGGAGGAAGGTCAGCCAGTGCAGGGTCTTCTGCATCGGGCTGTAGGACGAGGTCGCCATGGACAGGCTCCGGATTCGGAAAACGGGGGAGGGAAACGGGGAGCGCCCCAGCGCCGCCCCGCACCCGATGCCATCACCCTACCCCCGCCCACCTGAACCGGCGCTGAACGGCCCCGCCCCATCACCCCAACAGGAAATGAACCTGCAAGCGCCCGTCGCGGGGGGACCGTTCGACGCTGGCGCGCACGCCGAAGACGTGAAAAATCACCTCGGGCGTCAACACCTCCTCCGGCGTGCCGACGCAGACCAGACGGCCTTGATGCAGCGCCGCCAGCCGGTCGCAGAACAGGGCGGCGAGGTTGAGGTCGTGCAGCGCCACCACGCTCGTCACCGGCAACCGCTGCACCAGCGCCAGAATCTCCAGCTGGTGGCGGATGTCGAGGTGATTGGTCGGCTCGTCGAGCAGCAATTCGCTGGGGCATTGCGCCAGCGCGCGCGCGATCAGGGCGCGTTGGCGCTCCCCACCCGACAGGCTGTGCCACAGGCGGTCCCGCCGGTCGGCCATGCCCACCTGCGCCAGCGCAGTGTCCACCGCCGCCGCGTCCGCCGCGTTCCAGGGCGACAGCGCGCCGCGATGGGGCGTGCGGCCCAAGCGGACGACGTCCTGCACGGTCAACGCCGCGTCGGTCGTCGCCTGCTGTTCCACAAAGGCCACCCGCCGGGCGAAGGTCCGGCGCGACAGGCTGGCGATGTCGCGGTCCTCCAGCGTGATGACGCCGCTCGACACCCGGCGCAGCCGCGCCATCAGCCGCAGCAGGCTGGATTTGCCCGACCCGTTCGGGCCGATCAGCCCCAGCGTCCGCCCCGGCTCCACCGCCAGCGTCACGCCATCCACCAGCGGCAGGCCGCCCACGCCCCACCGCACGTCCTGGGTTGCCAAGGTCATCGGGCGTGCCTCGCGCGGAACAGGATGAGGGCGAAGGCGGGCGCGCCGAACAGGGCCGTCACCACCCCCACCGGCAACACCTGTTGCGCCACCAGCACGCGCGACAGGATGTCGGCCAACACCAGGAACACCGCGCCGACCACCAGCGCGGCGGGCAGCAGCCGGGCGTGGCGGTGGCCGACCAGAAAGCGCACCGCGTGCGGGATCACCAGCCCGACGAAGCCGATGGACCCGACGATGCCGACCATCGCGGCGGTCATCGCGGCGGTCAGGGCGAACAGCACCACCCGCACCCGCGTCACCGACACCCCCATCGCCGCCGCCGCGTCCGCGCCGAAGGCAAAGGCGTCGAGCGCGCGGGCGTGCAGCATCGCCACGACAAAGCCGATCAACGCCACCGGCAGCGCCAGCCACACATCGGGCCAGCGCACACCGCCCAGATTGCCCAGCAGCCAGAACAGCACGCCGCGCGCCTGTTCGGCGTTGGCCGCCGTGGCGACGATGAAGGAGGTCATGGCGTTGAACAGTTGCGACCCCGCCACCCCGGCCAGCAGCACGCGATCGGACCCGCCGCCGCTGCCCAGCGCCAGCAGCCCGACCAGCCCGATGGCGGCGAGCGCCCCGGCGAAGGCCCCGCCGGACAGCGTCACCGCCCCACCGCCGACCCCGACGATCATCACCAGCACCGCCCCGGTCGATGCCCCGGCGGAAATGCCCAGCACATAGGGTTCGGCCAGCGGGTTGCGCAACAGCGCTTGCAGGATCACCCCCGACACCGCCAGCGCCCCGCCGCAGCAGGCGGCGACCACGGCGCGGCTCAGGCGGTAATCCCACACCACCCCCTCCTGAATGCGGTTCAGGGTGTGGGTGGTGCCGAACAGCCGGTTGCCGACCGTCTTGGCGATGACGTCGAGCGGGATCGTCATTTCACCGATGGACGCGGCCAGCGCGATGGACAGGACCAGGCCCGCCAGCGCCAGCGTGACCACCAGAATGGGCCGCGCCGACGCCAGCGGCCATGACGTCATTGCCCCGGCTCGATGGCGGCCAGACCGGCGGCGAGCGCCTCAAGGCCATCGATGGTGCGGATCGACGGATTCATCGACTGCGCGTTCATCAGGACGACGCGGTTGTGGCGCACCGCCTCCAACCGGCTGGCCACCGGGTCGCTGGCCAGAAAGGCGCGCTTGACCTCGACATCGTCGGCGGGGAAGCGGCGGCGGTCCATGGTGGCGATCACGATCACCGCCGGGTTGGCGGCGGCGATGCCCTCCCAGCCGACCAGCGGCCATTCCTCATTCGTGTCGATGACGTTGCGGGCACCCAACGCCGACAGGATGTAGGCGGGCGCGCCGTTGCGCCCGGCGACGAAGGCGTCGCCCTTCACATCCTTGCTGGAGAACCAGAAGACCACCGCGCGGTCCTTGCCCTTGCCCGCCACCGCCTTGATCGCGGCGGCCTCGCGGGCGCGCAGGGTCGTGATCAACTCCTCGCCCCGGTCGGCCACGTCGAAGATCTGGGCCAGTTCGCGGATTTCCTGATAAATCAGGTCCATGGTGAACAGGCGCTTGCGCACGCCGTCGCCGCTGCCGGAATTGTCCTTTTCCACGCAATCGGCGGGGGAGACATAGGCCGGGACGCCCAGGGCGGCGAACTGCTCGCGCTTGCCGACCGACCCGTTCGGGCCGATGTGCCATTCATATTGCGCCGTCACCAGATCGGGGGCCTGCCCGACCACCGCCTCGAAACTCGGGTCGTTGTCGGCCAAACGCTTGATCTTGGCGTTGACCGCCTCGAACGGCTTGAGCACCGGGCCGAACCAGACGGCGGTCCCGACCAGCCGGTCGGCCAGCCCCAGCGACAGCAGGATTTCCGTGCTGCTCTGGCCAATGGACACCGCGCGCTTGGGCGCTTGGGCGAAGGTCAGCGGCTGGCCGCAATTCGTCACGGTCAACGGGTAACGGGTGGCCGCCGCCGCCGCGCCCGACGCGGCGAACAGGGTGGCCCCAACCAGGGCGGCCCCAACCAGAGCGGGAATGGCAGCGAGCGAGAGCGCGCGCAGACGGGTGGTCAAACGGAAAACGGTCATGACAATCCTGGGCCACAGGGGTGGCGATGAGGAACAATGGGCGTGGAACCGCGCGCGACGGCCGGAACCGGCGCGCGCGTCATCGCACGGGCACGCGCAGCGACACCGGGGAACCGGGGGGCGCGGAGCAACGGCGGGCGGGAAAACTCAGCGCAAAAGGGCTGCGCGCGGCGTCATCATGAACACTCCTGACCCGGACAACCCCGCCCGGTGTGGATGGCAACGACGACGGCAGGTCTCCTGGCTCACGGATCATGGCTTTCGGTCTGCCTTCCCACGAGTCGGATTAAACCGGCGCGCAGTGGCATGACGCCCCCCGTTGTGAAACGAAGGCGCGTCACCAGGACCTGAGGCGATCCGCTGACAGTTGCGGGGGCAGCCACGGACTCCGCCGCGCGGGCGTCACCGTGTTCCCTTTTGATCCCCAGTGGGGAACCGTCGAGGCGAAACGTTATAATGTAACGCTTGATGCGTCAATCACAATCACTCGCAGGGCCTATCACGCCACAGGCACGGCGTCGAGGCTGGTGTAGACGGGCAAACCCCGGTCACGGAAACGCTGGACCTCCGCGTCCGCCCCCTCCGAGGGGCCACCCACCCGCAAACAGGCGTCGCAACGTTCGGCCAGCGCCAACGACACCGGCATCATGATGGCATCAAAGCGTTCCTCCCCCGCCGCCGCGATGATCGGCAGAGCGGCGTTGACGCCGATGATGGGGATGTGGCCCCGGTCGAACACCGCCACCGCCGCCTCATTCAAACACCGGAGGTTCTCCGCCCGCCGCGCGGCGTCCGCGCCACCGGAACTGTAGGGGCCAGCCACCATGATGAGCATGACGCCTCACTCCATCAGGGTGGGCGGGGACGGGGCCAGGGCCAGTTGGCTGGCGAGAACGGCGGCCTGGGTGCGGGTCAGCACGTTCAGTTTGCGCAGGATGGTGGTGACGTGGGCCTTCACCGTGGTTTCGGCCACGTTCATCTCGTAGGCGATCTGCTTGTTCAACTTGCCCTCGGCGATGCCCGCCAGAACGCGGAGCTGCTGCGGCGTCAGGGTGGCCGCGCGCTGGGCCGGGTCGGGGGTGTCGGCCTCGTGCGCGGCGGGCAGGTCGGGCAACCACAGCTCGCCGTCCAACACGGCGTTGATCGCCTCGACGATCTGGGTGTTGGGGGCGGATTTCGGCACGAAGCCGGAGGCCCCGTAATCGATGGAGCGCTGGATCGTCACCGGGTCCTCCGACGCCGACACCACGATCACCGGAATCGCCGGGTGTTCGGACCGCAGCATCATCAGGCCGATCAGGCCGCTCATCCCCGGCATGTGCAGGTCGAGCAGGATGATGTCCACCCCCTCCCCGGTTTCCAGAATCGGCTTGATCTGGTCGAACCGTGACGCTTCCAGAATCGCGGCCCCGCTCATCGCCTGCCCAATGGTCTGGGCCAGCGCGGTGCGCATCAACGGGTGATCGTCGGCGATCAGAATGCGGTGAGACATGGACAATCCGATGCAAAAACCATAACGGCCAGTATCGGCCCCCGGACGCGCGTTGACAACTGCGCCCATCGCCGCGCGACAACCTTTTCCAGAAAAAAGGACCGCCGCACCGCTCACCGGAGGCTGCCGACCAACCATATCAGCCAAAGAACCACCGCGAGATAGGGGCCGAACGCGATTGACGCGCCGCCCGACAGCCGGTCGCCCCGCAGCGCCGCCCGGGCGAGCGTCACCGCCAGCGCGCTGACCGCCGCCAGCAGAACGACCGACGGCAGCCCCTCCACCCCGACCCAGGCCCCGGCGACCGCCAACAGCTTGGCGTCGCCCAACCCCAACCCGTCGCGCCCGCGCAGTCGGCGATACGCGGCGGCCAAGCCCGCGAACAGGGCGTAGCCCAACAGCGCCGCCAGCGCGTGGGCGATCACGGGACCAGACCAATCCCCATCCGGGGCCGTCCACCCCGTCACCGCCAAGCCCAGGGGCAGCAACGGCAGCGTCACCACATCCGGCAACAGCCGGCAACGCGCGTCCACCAGCGCGGCCAGCAGCAAGGCCCAGCCGAACAGGCAGGCCACCGGAGTCAGCGGCCATGGTGCGGACAAGGCCGCCATTCCCGCCACCGCCCCGGCCCCCAGCGTCGCCAGCGGGCGCGGCCGGGCGCGCCAGCCCTCCCCCAACGGCCACGCGCGGTCCGGCAGCGCCGCCGCCATCGCCCCGATCACCCGCCCGACCGGCAGGGCGGCGAGAACGCACAGGAGGATCAGAGGTATGCTGAACGCGTCATCGGTCATGCCGGACGGATCATCGTGGAACGGGTCATGGCAGGGTGGATCACGGCGCGCCCGGCCCTGAACCCGTGGCGGGATCAGCGGACGGGATCGCCCCGGCGCTGGTGCGTTCGTGGATGGCCTGACGGCGGAAGCGGTGCAGTTCGGCGGGGCGGCCACCGGTCTGGCTTTCGAATTGCCCGGTCGGCTCGACCAAGCCGCCGGAGATCATCATCCGGCGGAAATTCTGCTTGTGCAGCCGCTCGCCCGACAGCGCCTCGACCACCTGTTGAAGCTGGTTCAGGGTGAAGGTGGGCGGCAGCAGTTCGAACACGATGGGGCGGTATTTCAGCTTGCCGCGCAGCCGCTCCAGCGCGGTGGCCAGGATACGCCGCCCGTCGCGCGCCATCGGGCGGCCCAGCGCGCGCGGCATGATGCCACCCGGCGGGGCCGCAGCGGCCATCCGCGCCGCCAACTCCCGATCCCGGAAGGATTCGACCAGCAAGCCGGTTTCGTAGAGCAGTTCGTAGCGCTCCAGCACCCGTTCCATGTCCCAATCGGCCCCGTCCAGGCCAAAGGCGAGCTGGGCGCGTTCGCCGCGCCGGGCGCGGGCGTCGGCGTCGCCCGCCGCGTTGACCCAGCCGCGCAGGGCCGGAACGATGACGGTGTCGATCAGGGCCGGACGCTCGTCGCGCCAATCCTCCCACGGGAAATGATCGTAAAGCGCCCGCCATTCCGCCCCGGTCCCGGCCAGCAGCGCGTCCCGCACCAGGGCCAGATAGGCCACCACGACGGAACGCGGCCCGCCGAACAGCTCGTGCGGATCGCGGAACCGGTCGCCGAAGGTGTAAAGCTGCTCGACGTAGCGCAACGACAGGCCGGACAATCCCTCCGCCACCGCGCGCACGCCGTCTTGCAGAGTGCGGAAACGGTCGGGTTCAAAGGGCGCGCCGGGCAGGGCGTCGCGGTGCGGCAACGGTTCATCGTCCCGGCGGTGTTCCGCCGGGACGTTGAAGCCGCTGCGCACCGTCACCACGCGCGGGACCGTCCCGGCCACCGCGACAACGGCGACCGACAGGCCCAACTGAAGGTCAGAGGTCACACACGCACACTCCACACGGCCCAAACGCCACCCCGGCGCGAACCGGGGCAGCGGGTGGAACCGTCATGACTCAACGAACGCTGGTTTGGCTCAACGCTGGTCGAGGGGCACAAAGGCGCGGGCGGGATGGCCGGTGAAGAGCTGGCGCGGACGACCGATCTTCTGCGCCGGGTCCTCGATCATCTCCTTCCACTGGCTGATCCAGCCGACGGTGCGGGCCAGCGCGAACAGCACGGTGAACATGCTGGTCGGGAAGCCCATCGCCTTCAGGATGATGCCCGAATAGAAATCGACGTTCGGGTACAGCTTCTTTTCGATGAAGTACGGGTCGGACAGCGCGATCCGCTCCAACTCCATCGCGATGGCCAGATGCGGTTCGTCCTTGATGCCCAGGGTGTCGAGCACCTCGTAACAGGTCTCGCGCATGATCTTGGCGCGCGGGTCGTAGTTCTTGTAGACGCGGTGGCCGAAACCCATCAGGCGGAAGCTGTCGTTCTTGTCCTTGGCGCGGTTGATGAACTCGGGGATGCGCTCGACCGAGCCGATCTCCTCCAGCATCTTCAGCACGGCCTCGTTCGCCCCGCCATGGGCCGGACCCCAGAGGGCGGCGATGCCCGAGGCGATGCAGGCGAACGGGTTGGCGTGCGACGACCCGGCCAGACGGACGGTCGAGGTCGAGGCGTTCTGCTCATGGTCGGCGTGCAGGATGAAGATCTTGTCCATCGCCTTGGACAGGATCGGGTTGACCTTGTACGGCTCGCAGGGTGTGCCGAAGGTCATGTAGAGGAAGTTTTCCGCGTAGGACAGATCGTTGCGCGGGTACATGAAGGGCTGACCAGCGGTGTATTTGTAGGCCATCGCGGCGATGGTCGGCATCTTGGCGATCAGGCGGTGCGCGGCGATCTCGCGCTGCTTCAGATCGAAGATGTCGGTCGAATCATGGTAGAAGGCCGACAGCGCGCCGACCACGCCGCACATGATCGCCATCGGGTGGGCGTCGCGGCGGAAGCCGCTGTAGAAGCGGGCCAACTGCTCGTGCACCATGGTGTGATAGGTGATGGTGCGTTCAAAACCGGCCTTCTGCTCCGCGTTCGGCAGTTCGCCGTTCAGCAGCAGATGGCAGACCTCCAGGAAATCGCAATTGTCCGCCAGATCGGCGATGGCGTAGCCCCGGTGCAGCAGGATGCCGTCGTCGCCATCAATGTAGGTGATGGCCGAATCGCAGGCGGCGGTCGAGGTGAAGCCCGGATCATAGGTGAAATAGCCGGTCGCGGCGTACAGCTTGCGGATATCGACCACGCGCGGCCCCGTGGACCCTTCCAGCAACGGCAGAGTCACCGTTTTGCCCGTGACGTTGTCGGTCAGCGTCAGGGTGCCGACCTCGGTCACGTCACCGTGCGGCGTGTGCTTGCTCGATTCCATGCTTGTCACTCTCCTTGGGCTGCGTGATTTTTTGCAGTCCGGTCCGGCCCCCGTCCCGCGCACCGACACCGGCGCGCCAACGGTGACGCCGAACCGTGGCGTTGCGCCGCCTTGGTTCTTAACGCTGGTTCCGGCCCGCCGACGATCAACCCTGTGGTTGGTGCCCCTGTGGTTGGCGCCGACGCGGCCCGCCATGCGCAGACTAGCACGCCACACCCCAATCCGGCACGCCCCATCCGCGCGGTCCGGGCCACCCCCGACCATTGAACAGCCCGCCAACCTGCGGTCAGACGCCCTCGGCCACCCGCTGGCGCAGGCGATGCTCCAGCCGCCCGGCCTCGCGCACCAGAACCGGCAACAACGCGTGCGCCTGCGCCCGTTCGCCGTGGCGGCAGGACACCTCCAACCGCCAGGCCAGATGCATCACCCCCATGCCGCCGAAGCTGCCCGCCATGCTGGACAGATCGTGCGCCTCCCCCGCCAGCGCGTCGAGATCCAGGCTGGCGGGATCCTTGTCGGCGCTCATCGCCGCCAGCCGGTCCAGCCGGTCGGCGACATCCTCCAGAAAGCTGTCCACGATCAGGCCGAGGCTGTCGGCCCCGACGCTGTCCTCCAACCCGGCGAGCACGGCTTCGTCCAACACGTCGCCAGCCTCCGGCTCCGGCGCGTCCGCTGCGTCATCCGGTGCGGCGGCGGCGGTCGGCGGCGGGGCCACGGACAGCCAGCGGTCGAGCACGGCGACCAAGCCGGAACGGTTGATCGGCTTGGTGATGTAGTCGTCCATCCCGGCGGACAGGCATTCCTCACGCGTGCCGGGCATGGCGTCGGCGGTCAGGGCGATGATCGGTACGCGGGCGCGCGGCCCGTCCAACCGACGGATCGCCTGGGCGGCGTCCAACCCGTCCATCACCGGCATCTGCACGTCCATCAGGATCAGATCAATCCCCCCGGCGGACGCGATGGCCAGCGCCTGCTCGCCGTCCTCCGCCACCTCCACCGTGTAGCCAAGCCGCTCCAACAGGGTCGAGGCGAACAGCTGGTTGGTGCGGTTGTCTTCGGCCAACAGGATGTGGCCACCGCGCGGTGCGGCGGGCGGCGGGTCGACCGTCACCTCCGCCACCGGGTTGGGCGGGAGAGCGGAGTCGGGATCGAACAGGCTGGTCAACGTGGCCAGCAGGGCGGCCTGCCGCAGCGGTTTGGTCAGCACGGCGTCGGCCAACCCCCGGTCGATCCGCCCGCCCAACCCCAACGACGTGACCAGCACCCGCTTGGTCCGGGCCAACCCCGGCTGCCCGGCCATCGCCGCCATGAGGGCACCGCCATCCATCACCGGCATGGTCTGGTCGATCATGGCGACGTCGAAGGGTTGGCCGATCATCGACGCGCGGTCCAGCGCGTCCAGGGCGGCCATGGCGCTGTCCACCACGCTGACGCTCGCCCCCAACCAATCCAGCATGCTGGACAGGACCCGTTGGTTGATCGCCAGATCATCGACAACCAACGCTCGCCGTCCGGCGAGCGGGCGGCTGGTCGGCGCGATCTCCTCCCCACCGAAGGCAAGCGGCAAATCAACCTGGAATCGGCTGCCCTGCCCCAACCGACTGTCCACGGTGATGCAGCCGCCCATCACGTCGGTCAACTGACGGCAGATCGCCAGACCCAGCCCGGTCCCGCCGTATTTGCGGGTGATGGAGCCATCCACCTGCTGGAATTTGTTGAACAGGTTGGGCAAGGCCTCCTCGGGAATGCCGATGCCGCTGTCTGTCACCGACACCCGCATCACCAGATGGTCGGAGGCCTGCTCCACCGCCTCCAACTCGATCGCAACGGTCCCGTGATCGGTGAATTTGACGGCGTTGCCGACCAGATTGATCAGAATCTGGCGAATGCGCGTCGGGTCGCCGATCAGGGTCCGGCGCAAATGCGGATCGACGAAAAAGCCGATCTCGATGTCCTTTTCCCGGGCGCGCGGCGTCAGCAGCTCCACCACCCCTTCCACCACGTCGGCGGGGTCGAAGGGCAGCGCCTCCAGCACAACCTTGCCCGCCTCCAGCTTGGAGAAATCGAGGATGTCGTTGATGATCGCCAACAGGGCGTTGGCCGATCCGCGCACCGCCTGGGCAAACTGGCGCTGCTCCTCGTTCAGCGGGGTGTCGAACAGCAGTTCGGTCATGCCCATGATGCCGTTCATCGGCGTGCGGATTTCGTGGCTCATGGTCGCCAGGAAATCGGATTTGGCGCGCGTCGCCTCCTCCGCGCGCAAGCGCTGCTCGTCGGCCTCCTCGCGGGCGGAATCCAGCCCCTCGGCCAGGGCGCACATGTCGGCGGCCTGGCGCTGCAACTCCACCTCGAACCGTTTGCGTTCGGTGATGTCGGTGCGGGTGCCGACCAACGCGCCGCTGGCGGTCTTGTTTTCCGCCACCAGAATCCATCGGCCATCGGCCAGATGCCGTTCGAACGGCGCACCGGGGTTGCGGTGCCGCACCAACTCGCTGCGGATCCAATCCTCCAGCCCGATGTCCGGTGGCGGACCGCCGAATTCCCCGTTGGCGATGGCCGTGCGCAGGATGGTTTCGAAACGCACGCCGGGCCGGATGATCGACGCGGTGCGCGGATGCGCGTCCAGATACTGCCGGTTGCACAGGATCAGACGGTCGTCGGCGTCGTAGAAGACAAAACCTTCAGGGATCGCCTCGATGGCATCGCTCAGGGTTTGTTTGGCCAGACGCAGGGCCTCTTCGGCCTCCTTCTCGCGGCTGATGTCGGTGTGGGCACCGACCATGCGCACCGCCCGCCCCTCCTCATCCAGCACATGGATGGCCCGGCTGAGGATGTGGACGATGTGGCCGTCCTTGTGACGGAAGCGCTGGACCATTTCGAACACCGGCACCCGACCGGCGTTGTAATCCTCCACCAGCGCCAGCGCCGCCAGCCGGTCTTCCGGCAGGATCAGCTTGGCCCAGCAATCCAGGCTGTTCTCCAACTCGTCGTCGCGGTAGCCAAGCTGCTCCTTCCAGGTCGGCGAGAACCAAACGGTCTCGGTGC
Organism: Azospirillum griseum; assembly: GCF_003966125.1. Lineage (GTDB taxonomy): Bacteria > Pseudomonadota > Alphaproteobacteria > Azospirillales > Azospirillaceae > Azospirillum > Azospirillum griseum. The sequence goes on along the minus strand of NZ_RXMA01000016.1, from coordinate 113,583 downwards.
GCAGGTCCCAATCCCAAATCCCGTCGCGCGTCGCCTGGAAGGTCAGGGCCAACAGCTCGCGGCTGGACCGCAGCGCCTCTTCCTCGCGGCGGCGGTCGGTGATGTCATGGATCACGCCGAACAGGCCGACCGGCGCGCCGCTCGCGTCCACATCCACCGTGCAGCGGGCCGAGGCGTGGCGCACGCTGCCGTCGGGGCGCACGAAGCGCACGGCGATGGTGAAGCCCTCGCCCAACGTCCGCGCCCGTTCCAGCGACACACGGACCAGTTCCTGATCGTCGGGGTGGGTGACGCTCATCGCCAACGCGCTCGATGGCGGCTCGAACGACGGATCCAGGCCAAGGATGCGGTAAATCTCATCGGACCAGCGCCGTTCACCGGTCACAAGATTGCTGTACCAATGGCCGAACTCGCCCACCTCTTCGGCCAGATTCAGCAGGCGGCTGCGTTCGCGCAGCTCGGTTTCGGCCTGCTCGCGCCGCAGGATCTCCCGCCGCAACTCCAGTTCATCGACCACCAGCTTGGCCAGTTGGGCCAGGGTTTCGGCGTCGCGCGGGCTGAAATCGGGGTGCGGGACCGTGTCGATGACGCAGAGCGTGCCCAGCCGATGCCCGTCGGCCAGCAGCGGCGCGCCCGCGTAAAAACGGATGTCGGGGGCCGACGTGACCAGCGGGTTTCCAGCAAAGCGCGGGTCCTGAAGCGCGTCCCGCACCACCAGAACATCATCGCTGTGGATGGCGTGGGCGCAAAAGGCCAGATCGCGCGGGGTTTCGGTGGCGTCCAGCCCGACCCGGCTTTTGAACCATTGCCGGTCGTGATCGACCAACGACACCAGCGCGATGGCGGTGCCAAAGAACTGCGCGGCCAGACGGGTGATGTTGTCGAACCGGCTTTCCGGATCGGTCTCCACCACGCAATAGGAGTCCAGCGCGCGTTGACGCGCCGCCTCGTCCGGCGGCAACGGGGCGGGAACGGCGCTCACGGTGCGCCCTCCCCCGCGTTGCGCCATTGCTGGAGCTTGCGATAGACGGTGGACGGGCTGATTTCCAGCATCAGCGCGGCGCGCGGCACGTCATCGCCGCACAGGCGCAGGGCGCGCAGGATCAAATCCTTCTCCATCCGCCACAGGGGCGGCACGCTGTTGTCGTCGCCCGCCAGAGACGCGGGGGTCGCCGCATGCGCGGCGGACGCACGCGGGGCCACCGGCAGCGGGGCCGCCAGTTGCGGCGGCAGCATCGCCGCCGTCACCTGCGGGCCGTCGTGCAAGACGACCACGTTGCGCACCACATTTTGCAGTTGCCGGACGTTGCCTGGCCAGTCATAGGCGCGCAACCGCGTCTCCACCTCGGGCGCGAAACCGGTGATGGTCTTGCCCTCCTCGCGCGCGTAGTCCGTCAGGAAGACACGCGCGATCTGGACCACATCCTCCCCCCGGTCGCGCAGCGGCGGCAGGGCCAGCGGGATGACGTGCAGGCGGTAATAGAGGTCCTCGCGGAAGCGCCCGGCCTGCACCTCCGCCAGGGGATCGCGGTTGCTGGCGGCGACGAACCGCACATCGACCCGCTCCTCCTGCCCGCTGCCAACCGGAACCACCGTGCCGGTCTGGACAAAGCGCAGCAGCTTGCTTTGCAGGTCAATCGGCATTTCGCAGATTTCGTCCAGGAACAGGGTCCCGCCATTGGCCAGCACGGCCGCCCCCGGCCGGTCGCCGCTGGCCCCGGTGAAGGCCCCCTTCACATGGCCGAAGATCTCGCTTTCCAGCAAATCCTTGGGGATCGCCGCGCAGTTCAGGGCGATGAAGGGCTGGGAGCGGCGCGGGCTGGCGCGGTGGATCGCCTGGGCCGCCACCTCCTTGCCGGTTCCGCTTTCCCCGGTGATGAAGACGTTGGCGCGGCTGGACGCGACGCTTTCGATGGTGCGGTAGACCGCCTGCATCTCCGCCGAGCCGCCGATGAAGCCGTAAAAGCGGTCGCGGTCCAGATCCTTGCGGTAGCCCTCGACCATCCGCGTCAGGGTGCGGCGTTCCAGCGCGTTGCGCAGGGTCAGGTTCAGCCGGTCGGCGTTGAAGGGCTTGACGATGAAATCGAAGGCCCCCAGCCGCATCGCCTCCACCGCGATGTCGATGGAGCCATGGGCGGTGATGATGACGATGGACACGCCGGGGTCGCGCTCGCGCAGGCGGCGCAGCACGTCCAGCCCCTCCATGTCCGGCAATTTCAGGTCGAGAACGACGGCGTCGGGCGCGCGCTCCTCCACCTTGGCCAGGGCGTCGCCGCCACGGGTGACGTGAACGACCTCCAGCGGCTCACCGCGCAAAAACTCGATGTAGAGTTTCGCCAGGGGAACCGTGTCCTCGATCAACAGCACGCGGGGCTTGGACTGGACGGGCATGGTCCGTTTCGTTCGTCGTCATCAACGGTGAAAGTGTACTCTGCGGCGGGGATTGCTGCCAGTTTCCCTTTGTTCTCCGTTGGATCAATCCGACGAGTCGATCAGATCGGTGCGCCCGATCCGCCGCAAGGACACCTTCAGCCGGGCGTCGTTCTCGCGGATCTCGCGCAGGGTTTTCAGGGTGAAGGCGACGTGCGCCGCCGCCGCCGCCCGGGCGCGGTCGCCATCGCCCGCCAGCACCGCGTCGGCGATGGCCAGATGCTGTTCCAGCAGCAGGTCGCGCACACCGGGGCGGGAATAGAGATCGGCGCGGTTGTAGAACACATCGTTGCGCAGCATGTCCGACAGGGTGCGCATGATGTGCAGCATCACCACATTGTGCGCCGCCTCATAAATCGCCAGATGCAGTTCGGCGTCGGAGTCCGCCTCTTCGGAGCTGTCGTCCTTGCCGTGGGCGGCCTTCATGCGGGCGACGATGGCGCGGATGCCGTCGCGGTCCAGATCGGTCGCCCGCCGCGCGGCCAGGGCGGCGGCCTCCACCTCGATGGCGCTGCGGAACTCCAGATAGTCAAAGGTGGTGTCGGGGTTGTTCTGCAACAGCGACACCAGCGGGTCGCCGATGTGGGACAGGAATTGCGCGATGTGGGTGCCGTTGCGCCCCGTCACCAGCAACCCGCGCTCCTCCAGCTTGGCGATGGCGTCGCGCAGCGACGGGCGCGACACGTCCAGCTTTTGCGCCAATTCGCGTTCGGCCAGCAGCTTTTCCCCCGGACGGAGCGCGCCTTCCAGAATCAGCTTTTCCAGATGATCGGCGATGGCGTCGGCCAGCTTGGCCGGTTTGATCGTCCCAGGCATGGGGAAAGGGTCCTTCTGCGCGTGTCGTTCTTCCATACCCCATGGATTCCAACGCCGTCCACTGCCCCGTCCACCGCCCAGTCCACCGCCCCGCCCGCGCGGACGGCGATGCAAGCCCCACCCCCCTACCAAAGTGCATCGTCGGACGAATGGTTTTGCCGTTGCGCAGTTTGGTAAAATCTTTTATCCACGCTTTCAATCTTGGACAGGAGATGTCCACACTGTCGCGTTTCGGGCAAGCTCCTTGTCCGGCGACGCAGGCGGTCAAGGGCATCCGGGTTTCTGGGGAACGGACGGTCCCGCCGAAAGGCGCAACCGCGTCGCGGCCATCGGGCGGCGGCGAACGCCCGTGTGTTGCCGGTCGCCCGGCCACGCCAACGGCCCAATCCCCACACCGTCCAGGCCAGGAACCCCCGTTGTTCGCACACGGGTGGCCCCATGGCGCGCGCGGTCGCGCCGGGCCATTCCGGTGCGGTCGCACAAACGAATGGATGGAAAATGCAACCTTGGATGCAGGTCTATGATCCGGCGGGAAGCCTGTGGCTGTCCGCGCTGATCGCGGCGTTGCCGATCCTGTTCTTCTTCGTGGCCTTGGCCGTGCTGCGGATGAAGGGGCACATCGCCGCCACCATCACCGTCGCCATCGCGCTGGCCGTCGCCATCCTGTTCTACAAGATGCCGCTGGGCATGGGCTTTGCGTCCGCCGTCTACGGCTTCCTCTATGGTCTGTGGCCGATCGCCTGGATCATCGTCGGGGCGGTGTTCCTCTACAAGATCACGGTCAAGACCGGGCAGTTCGACATCATCCGCTCGTCGGTGCTGTCGATCACCGAGGACCAGCGTTTGCAAATGCTGCTGGTGGGCTTTTCCTTTGGCGCGTTTCTGGAGGGGGCCGCCGGGTTCGGCGCGCCGGTCGCCATCACCGCCGCGCTGCTGGTCGGTCTGGGCTTCAACCCGCTCTACGCCGCCGGTCTGTGCCTGATCGCCAACACCGCCCCGGTGGCCTTCGGCGCGATGGGCATCCCGATGATCGTCGCCGGTCAGGTGACGGGGCTGGATCCGTTCAAGATCGGCCAGATGGCGGGCCGCCAACTGCCCCTGCTGGCGGTGTTCGTGCCCTTCTGGATCGTCTTCATCATGGACGGCGTGCGCGGCGTGCGCGAAACGTGGCCCGCCGTTCTGGTCGCCGGTTCGACCTTTGCATTCGGCGTCTTCTTCACCTCCAACTACATCGGTCCGGAGCTGCCGGACATCACCTCCGCGCTCATCAGCCTGGTCTGTCTGACGCTGTTCCTGAAGGTGTGGAAGCCCAAGCGGATCTTCCGCTTCGAAGGACAGGCGGCCGCCCCGGCGTCGGCCCCGGTCTACACCACCGGGCAGGTGGTCAAGGCGTGGTCGCCCTTCCTGGTTCTGACCGCCATCGTCACGGTGTGGAGCCTTGCCCCCTTCAAGGCGCTGTTCGCCAAGACCGGCGCGCTGGCCTCCACCGTCCTCTATTTCCCCATCGACGGGCTGCACCAGCTGGTGATGCGCGTCGCCCCCATCGTGCCGTCGCCCAAGGGCTATGACGCGGTGTACAAGCTCGATCTGCTGTCGGCCACCGGCACGGCCATCCTGCTGACCGCGCTGGTCACGGTGGTGTTCCTGCGGATGAAGCCCGCCGCCGCCGTCGCCACCTTCGGCGAAACGCTGTCGGAGCTGCGCCGCCCGATCTACTCCATCGGCATGGTGCTGGCCTTCGCCTTCATCGCCAACTATTCGGGCCTGTCCTCCACCCTGGCGCTGCTGCTGGCGGGCACGGGGCAAGCCTTCCCGTTCTTCTCGCCGGTCCTGGGCTGGCTGGGCGTGTTCCTGACCGGGTCGGACACCTCGTCCAACGCCCTGTTCTGCGCCTTGCAAGCCACCACGGCGCAACAGCTCAGCCTGTCGGACATCCTGATGGTGACGGCCAACACAACGGGCGGCGTCACCGGCAAGATGATCTCGCCGCAATCCATCGCGGTCGCCTGCGCGGCGGTCGGGCTGGTGGGGCGCGAAGCCGACCTGTTCCGCTTCACCGTCAAGCACAGCCTGTTCTTTGTCGCGATCATCGGCGCCATCACCACGATCCAGGCCTATCTGGTTCCCTGGATGATCCCCTGAGCGTGCCGTGAACCGCCGGTCGGGCGGGGTCCGCCCCACCCGACCGGCCTGTTGCCTCTTTTGACCCGCCACACCCGATTCACCGCCCGATCCGCCCCCCTGATCCAAAGGACCTGGACCGATGCTGACCACCCTGCCGGCCCCTTACGATCGCGTGTTGACCGAGCTGCGCGGCCTGATGCCCGACGCGCGCCTCATCACCGATCCGCTGCGCACGTTGGCCTATGGCACGGACGCCAGCTTCTACCGCCTGATTCCCAAGATCGTCGCGATTGTGGAGAGCGAGGCGGAGGTCGTCGGCCTGCTGCGCGTCGCCCGCGCCCACGCCACGCCCGTGACCTTCCGCGCCGCCGGAACCAGCCTGTCCGGCCAGGCGGTCAGCGACAGCCTGCTGGTGGTGCTGGGCGACGGCTGGCGCGGTTGTGCAATTTCCGCCGACGCCGCCCTGGTCACGCTGCAACCCGGCGTCATCGGGGCGGAGGCGAACCGCAAGCTGGCCCCGCTGGGCCGCAAGATCGGCCCCGATCCGGCCTCCATCAACACCGCCAAGATCGGCGGCATCGCCGCCAACAACGCGAGCGGCATGTGCTGCGGCACCGCCCAGAACAGCTACCGGACCCTGGAGTCCATGCGGCTGGTGCTGGCCGACGGAACCGCGCTCGACACCGCCGATCCGGCCAGCCGGGCCGCCTTCGCGCAAAGCCACGCCCATGTGCTCGACGCGCTGGCCGCGCTGGGAACCCGCACCCGCGCCAACACCGCCTTGGCCGAGCGCATCCGCAGCAAATTCCGCATCAAGAACACCACCGGCTACAGCCTGAACGCGCTGGTCGATTACAGCGATCCCATCGACATCCTGGCCCATCTGATGATCGGATCGGAAGGCACGCTGGGCTTCCTGTCCGCGATCACGCTGCGCACGGTCCCGGAGCACGCGCACAAGGCCAGCGCGCTGCTGTTCTTCCCCGACATCGCCGAAGCCTGCCGCGCCGTCGCCCTGCTGAAGCCGACGCCGGTGTCGGCGGTGGAGCTGATCGATCGCGCCGGACTGCGCTCCATCGAAAACAAGCCCGGCATGCCGCCCGCCATCAAGGGATTCGGCCCGGACGCCGCCGCCCTGCTGGTGGAAACCCGCGCGGAAAGCGCCGACGCGCTGGCCGCGCAGGTGGAGGGCATCGGCGCGGTGCTGGCCCAGACCACCACCATCGGCGATGGGGCCTTCACCACCGATCCGCAGGCCTGCGAGGGCTTTTGGAAGATCCGCAAGGGGCTGTTCCCGGCGGTGGGCGCGGTGCGCCAGACCGGAACCACCGTCATCATCGAGGATGTGGCCTTCCCGCTTGACCGGCTGGCCGACGCCACGCTGGCCTTGCAGGCGCTGTTCGCCAAGCACGGCTACCACGAGGCGATCATTTTCGGCCACGCGCTGGAAGGCAACCTGCATTTCGTCTTCACCCAGGCGTTCGACACCGACGCCGAGATCGACCGCTACCGCCGCTTCATGGACGAGGTGTGCGCCATGGTCGTGCGGGATTACGACGGCTCGCTGAAGGCCGAACACGGGACCGGCCGCAACATGGCCCCCTTTGTCGAGCTGGAATGGGGGCCGCAGGCCTACGCCCTGATGAAGGAGATCAAGAGTCTGTTCGATCCGCTGGGACTGCTGAACCCCGGCGTCATCCTGAACGGCGATCCCGACGCCCACCTGAAGGATCTGAAGGCGATGCCCGCCGCCCATGGGCTGGTGGACACCTGCATCGAATGCGGCTTCTGCGAACCGACCTGCCCGTCGCACAAGCTCACCCTGTCGCCGCGCCAGCGCATCGTCGGGTGGCGCGAGATCGCCCGGTTGAGCCGCGACGGTGCCGACCCCGCCCGGCTCGACGCCCTGAGTGCGGCCTATGATTACCAGGGGATCGACACCTGTGCGGCCTGCGGCCTGTGCTCCACCGCCTGCCCGGTCGGCATCGAAACCGGGTTGCTGGTGAAGGCCCTGCGCGGGCAGCGGCGCGGCGCGGTCGCCCAGCGCGTCGGCGATTGGGTGGCCGATCACACCGCCGGAACGCTGGAGATGGCGCGCACCGGCCTGCGTCTGGCCGATCTGGCCCGCCGCACCGTCGGCCCGGCGGCGCTCGACACCGCCGCGCGGGTGCTGACCGGTGGTCACGTCACCCGCCTGCCGCGCACCCTGCCGACCGCCACCCGCTTCACCCCCGCCCCGGCGGCCCCGACCGAGTCCAGCGACGCAATCCCCGAAGTCGTCTACATCCCGAGCTGCGTCAGCCGCAGCATGGGACCGGCGGCCAGCGACCCGGAACAAACGCCGCTGCCGCAAAAGGTCGAAGGGCTGATGCGCAAGGCCGGGTTCCGCGTGCTCTACCCGCAGGATCTGGCCGGGCAATGCTGCGGCATGCCGCTGGAAAGCAAGGGTCTGGCCGCCCAGGCCGACGCCAAGGCCGACGCGATGCTCGCCGCCCTGCGCGCCGCCAGCCGCAACAGCGCGCTGCCCATCGTGATGGACACCAGCCCCTGCGCCCTGCGCCTGAAAAAGCGCCTGACCGATGGCGGCCTGGCGATTCTGGACGTTGCCGAGTTCCTGCACCGCCACGCCCTGCCCCGGCTGGAGATCGTCCGCACCGACGAACCGGTGGTGCTGCATCTGACCTGCTCCACCCGCCGCATGGGGCTGGACGGTGCCCTGACCGCCGTGGCCCGGGCCTGTTCCAGCAACGTGGTGATCCCGGAGGATGTCGGCTGCTGCGGCTTTGCCGGTGACAAGGGTTTCTCCACGCCGGAACTCAACGCCCACGCCCTGCGCCATCTGGCCAAGGATGTGCCCGCCGGGGCCAAATCCGGCTATTCGACCAGCCGGACTTGCGAAATCGGGCTGTCGCAGCACGCGGGCGTGCCGTACCGTTCGATTGTGTATCTGGTGGACGCCTGCTCGCGCGCCAAAGCGCCGGTGCCCGCCTTCTGACCGGGCCACAACCCTCTGCTTCGCACCACCGCCTCTCCTCCCCGCCGTCACAGGACCACCGCCATGGACCGCCCCACACCGCCGCCCTCCACACTGGCGACCAAGCCAACCAAGGTCTATTTCTTCGGCACCTGTCTGGTTGACCTGTTCTTTCCCGACGCCGGAATGGCGGGGATGGAGCTGTTGCAGGCCCAGGGGCTGGAGGTGGTGTTCCCCCAGGGACAAAGCTGCTGCGGCCAGCCCGCCTACAATTCCGGCTACCGCGACGACGCGCTGACGGTGGCGCGCGCGCAGTTGGACCTGTTCCCCGGCGATCTGCCCATCGTCGTGCCGTCGGGGTCCTGTGCCGGCATGATGAAGAAACACTGGCCCCACCTGTTCCACGGCGAACCGGACGAGGCCAAGGCGGTGCAGGTCTCCTCCCGCGTGTGGGAGCTGACGCAATTCCTGGTCCAGGTGCTGAACGTGCAACTGACCGACAAGGGCGAGCCGGTGCGCATCACCTGGCACGCCTCCTGCCACGCGCAGCGCGAGATGGGCGTGGTGGAGGAACCCAAGGCGTTGCTGCGCCAACTGGCCAATGTGGAGTTGGTCGAGCTGAAGCGGGAAAAGGAATGCTGCGGCTTCGGCGGCACCTTCGCCGTCCGCCACCCGGACATCTCCGCCGCCATGGTGGGCGACAAGCTGGCCGACATCGAGCAGACCGGGGCCAAACGCGTCGTCTCAGGCGATTGCGGCTGTCTGATGAACATCAACGGCGCGTTGGAGGCCGGACGCAAACCCGTCCAGGGCCAGCACATCGCCCAGTTCCTGAAGGAGCGCATCCATGGCTGACCACGCCGCCCAGGCCGTGAATTTCGCCGCCGCGTCCAAGGCGGCGTTGCAGGACAGCGAGTTGCGCGGCAACTTCCGCCGCGCCATGGACGGGCTGATGACCAAGCGCGCCGTCCAGTTCGCCGATGGGCAGGAATGGCACCGGATGCGCGCGCTCGCCGCGTCGGTCCGGCTGCGCGCCCTGTCGAAGCTGCCCGAATTGCTGGAGCAGCTCGAAACCAACCTGACGCGCAACGGCATCCAGGTGCATTGGGCCGCGACCACGGCGGAGGCCAACGCCATCACGCTGGAGATCATGCGCAAGGCGAACGCCACGCTGGCCGTCAAAGGCAAGTCGATGGTGACGGAGGAGATGCACCTCAACGCCTTCCTTGAGGATCACGGCATCGAGGTGCTGGAAAGCGATCTGGGCGAATACATCGTGCAGTTGGACGGGACCATGCCGTCGCACATCATCATGCCCGCCATCCACCTGAACACCAAACAGATCGCCCACCTGTTCAAGCAGAAGATCAAGGACGCCGCGTCCACCGGCGAGGACGCCGCCGCCCTGACCGATCTGGCCCGCCGCATCCTGCGCCAGAAATTCATGAACGCCGGGGTCGGCATGTCCGGCGTCAACGCGGCGGTGGCGGAAACCGGTACGCTTTGCCTGATCGAGAACGAGGGCAACGGGCGGATGTGCACCACCGTCCCGCCGGTCCACATCGCCTTCATGGGGCTGGAAAAGGTGGTGGAGAAGCTGGAGGACGTGCCGCCGATCATCAGCCTGCTGCCGCGTTCGGCCACCGGTCAACCGATCACCACCTACGTCAACATGATCTCCTCCCCGCGCAAGGAGGGGGAGAAGGACGGCCCGCGCGAGATCCACGTCGTCATCCTCGACAACGGGCGTTCGTCGGTCTACGCCGATCCCGAACTGCGCGACACGCTGCGCTGCATCCGCTGCGGCGCCTGCATGAATCATTGCCCGGTCTACACCAAGGTCGGCGGCCACGCCTATCAGGCCCCCTACCCCGGCCCGATCGGCAAGATCCTGGTCCCGCAGATGGAGGGGTTGGCCAAGCGCGGCGAGATGCCCCACGCCTGCACCATGTGCAACGCCTGCGTCGAGATCTGCCCGGTCAAAATCCCCATCGTCGAGATCATGGGCCGCCTGCGCGTCGAGGCGGTGCGCCCCGGCACGGCGGTGAAGGACGCGGGCGCGCAGGCCAGCCGCACCGAGGCGCTGGTGTGGAAGGGCTGGGCGGCGATGAACAGCTCGCCGCTGGCCTACAGGCTGGCGACCACGGCGCTGTCCACCGTCGGCAACGCCGCCCCGGCCAGCCTGCCGCTGCTGAAGGATTGGACCAACGTGCGCAGCAAGCCGCGCTTTGCCGCCAAAACCCTGCATGATCTGGCCCGCAAGAAGGGGATCCCCGATGTCTGACGCCCGCGCCGCCATTCTGGGAACGCTCCGCCGCACCCGCGACGCCCACCCGCTGACTCCGCCGCCGTCCGATTTTGCCCCGCTGGCCGAGAAACAATGGCCGCCGGAGGAGCGGTTGCCCCGCATCCGCCGCCTGATGGAGGCCGTCCACACCGAGTTTCTGGAGGCCACCGAAGCCGATTGGCCCACCGTGGTGACGGATTTCCTGACCCGCGAAGGGGCCGCCACTCTGCTCTACGCCCCCGAGACCATCGACGGCGCGGTGCTGGCGAACGCGGGTCCGGGCGGAAGCCTGCACCTCATCCCCTATGACCGGCCCATCGACGACTTCAAGCAACAGATGTTCGAGGGCATCGACGCCGGGTTGACCGGCACGCTGGGGGCCATCGCCGACACCGGCAGCCTGATCCTGTGGCCCAGCGCCCAGGAACCCCGGCTGCTGTCGCTGGTTCCGCACATCCATGTGGCGCTTTTGCGGGCGGATGCCCTGTATGACAGCTTTTGGCAGGCGATGCGCGACGGTCGGTGGGCCGATGGCATGCCCACCAACGCCCTGTTGATCTCCGGCCCCAGCAAGACGGCGGACATCGAACAGACGCTGGCCTATGGCGTGCATGGGCCGAAACGGCTGGTCGTCGTGATTGTTCGCTGACCCCCCTACGAAGGGTCAAGTTTCCAAGGCTGGCCCGCCGGTGCGATGACCGCACCGGCGACCACGCGCGTTTGCGTCTGTGTCTCCGTTTGTGCCTGCACAGCCTGTGTCTCGCCCCCATATTTTGAGGAACCCGCGCCCATGCCGACGCCCGTCTTCCGCAAACTTCTGGTCGCCAATCGCGGCGAGATCGCCATCCGCGTGCTGCGCGCGGCCACCGAACTGGGGATCCCCACCGTCGCCGTCTATTCGACGGAAGACCGTTTCGCGCTGCACCGCTTCAAAGCGGACGAGAGTTACCGCATCGGCGAGGGCAAGGGGCCGATCGAGGCCTATCTCGACATCGACGCCATCATCGACGTGGCCAAGCAGACCGGGGCCGACGCCATCCATCCCGGCTACGGCTTCCTGTCGGAAAACCCGGCCTTCGCCGACGCCTGTGCGGCCAACGGCATCACCTTCGTCGGGCCGTCGTCCGACACCATGCGGTTGCTGGGCAACAAGGTGGCGGCGCGCAATCTGGCGGTGGCGGCGGGGGTTCCGGTCATGCCCGCCACCGGTGCCTTGCCCGACGATCCGGTGGAAACCGCGCGGCTGGCCGAGGAGGTCGGCTATCCGCTGATGCTGAAGGCCAGTTGGGGCGGTGGCGGGCGCGGCATGCGCGTCATCGAAACCGCCAAGGAGCTGCCCGATCTGGTCGCCGCTGCCCGGCGCGAGGCGCTGGCCGCCTTTGGCAACGGTGAAGTCTATCTGGAAAAGCTGGTTCGCCGCGCCCGCCATGTCGAGGTGCAGGTGATCGGCGATTCCCACGGCAACCTCGTCCATCTGTTCGAGCGCGATTGCACCGTGCAGCGCCGCAACCAGAAGGTCGTCGAGCGCGCACCCGCCGTCTATCTGACCACCGACGAGCGGCTGGGCCTGTGCGACGCCGCGCTGAAGCTGGCGCGCGCGGCCCAGTACCGCAACGCCGGAACCGTCGAATTCCTGATGGACGCCGACACCGGGGCCTTTTACTTCATCGAGGTCAACCCGCGCGTCCAGGTCGAACACACGATCACCGAGGTCGTGACCGGCATCGACATCGTCAAGGCGCAGATTCGCATCGCCGCCGGGGCCGCCATCGGCGACGAGGCCAGCGGCGTGCCCGACCAGCCCGGCATCCGCCTTTCCGGCCACGCCATCCAGTGCCGCATCACGACCGAGGATCCCGACAACAGCTTCATCCCCGATTACGGCCGCATCACCGCCTATCGCGGGGCCAACGGTTTCGGCATCCGGCTGGACGGCGGCACCGCCTTTTCCGGCGCGCTCATCACCCGCCATTACGACAGCCTGCTGGAAAAGGTCGTCTCCTGGGCACCGACGCCGGAGGAGGCGATCGCCCGCATGGACCGCGCCCTGCGCGAGTTCCGCATTCGCGGTGTCGCCACCAACCTCGCCTTTCTGGAAGCGCTGATCGACCACCCGCTGTTCCGCAGCGGGGCCTACACCACCCGTTTCATCGACACCACGCCGGAGCTGTTCCAGCGCCCGCCGCGCCGCGACCGCGCCACCCGGCTGCTGACCTTCCTGGCCGATGTGATGGTGAACGGCAACCCGGAGCTTAAGGCGGGCAACCACCCGCGCCCGGCGGAACCGAAGGCCCCGTTCGTGTCCCACGACGCCCCGCCCCCCGGCCTGAAGCAGGTGTTGCAGACCCAGGGGGCCGACGCCGTCGCCCGCTGGATGCGGGCGCAGACCAAGACGCTGATCACCGACACCAGCTTCCGCGACGCCCACCAATCGCTGCTGGCGACCCGCGTGCGCAGCCATGACCTGCTGGCGGTCGCCCCGGCCTACGCCCGCCTGCTGCCCGATCTGTTTTCGGTGGAATGCTGGGGCGGGGCGACCTTCGACGTCGCCATGCGCTTCCTGAAGGAAGACCCGTGGGAACGGCTGGACGGCTTGCGCAGCGCCATGCCGAACCTGCTGCTGCAAATGCTGCTGCGCGCGTCCAACGCCGTCGGTTACGCCAATTACCCCGACAATGTGGTGCGCCAGTTCGTCCAACAGGCGGCGGGCAGCGGCGTGGACGTGTTCCGCGTCTTCGACAGCCTGAATTGGGTGGACAACATGCGCGTCGCCATCGACGCCGTGCGCGACACCGGGGCGATCTGCGAGGCGGCGATCTGCTACACCGGCGATCTGCTCGACCCGTCGCGGCCCAAATACGATCTGGCCTATTACGTCGCGCTGGCCAAGGAGCTGGAGGCGGCGGGCGCGCACATTCTGGGGATCAAGGACATGGCCGGGCTGTGCAAGCCCGCCGCCGCGTCGCTGCTGATCCGCACGCTGAAGCAGGAAGTCGGCCTGCCGATCCATTTCCACACGCACGACACCTCCGGGGCGAGTGCGGCCAGCGTGCTGGCCGCCGTGGACGCCGGGGTGGACGCGGTGGACGCGGCGATGGACAGCCTGTCCGGCCTGACCTCGCAACCGCCGTTGGGGTCCATCGTCGCCGCGCTGCGCCACACCCCGCGCGACAGCGGCCTCGACCCCGACTCCATCCGCCGCATCGCCCATTATTGGGAGGAGGTGCGCGCCGCCTACGCGCCGTTTGAAAGCACCATCCGGTCGGGATCGTCGGAGGTCTACCGCCACGAAATGCCGGGCGGGCAATACACCAACCTGCGCGAACAGGCCCGCTCGCTGGGGATTGAGGAGCATCATTGGGACGATGTGGTCCGCGCCTACGCCACCGTGAACCGGCTGTTCGGCGACATCGTGAAGGTGACGCCGACCTCCAAGGTCGTCGGCGACATGGCGCTGATGATGGTGACGGGCGGCCTGACCGAGGCCGACATCCTCGACCCCGCCAAGGAGATCGCCTTCCCCGAGTCCGTCGTGCAACTGATGCGCGGCGAGCTGGGCCAGCCCCCCGGCGGCTTCCCCGAGGCGTTGCAGCGCAAGGTTCTGAAGGGCGAGGCCCCGCTGTCGGCCCGACCGGGTGCCACCATGCCGCCCGCCGATCTGGAGGCCGAACGCGCCGCCGCCGCCACCAAGACCGGGTTGGCCATCGACGACCGGCAGCTTGCCTCCTACCTGATGTACCCGAAGGTGTTCACCGACTTCGCCCAGCACCGCAAGAGCTACGGCGACGTCAGCGTGCTCTCGACCCCGGTCTTCTTCCACGGGCTGATCCAGGGCGAGGAAACCAGCGTCGAGCTGGAACCCGGCAAGGCGCTGCTGATCCGCTATCTGGCGACCGGCGAGGCCGACGAGGAGGGCCGCCGCGCCGTCTTCTTCGAGCTGAACGGCCAGCCGCGCACGATCAAAATCAGCGACCGCAAGGTTGCCCCCGCCCGCGCCGCCCACCCCAAGGCGGAGGACGGCAACCCGGCCCATGTCGGCGCGCCGATGCCCGGCCTCGTCACCGGCATCCTGGTTCAACCCGGACAGACGGTGGAAGCGGGTGATTCGCTGGTGTCGCTGGAAGCGATGAAGATGGAAACCACCGTCCGGGCCGAGCGCGCCGGGGTGGTGGAACGCATCGTCGCCATCCAGGGCCGCAGCGTCGAAACCAAGGACCTGCTGGTCGTGCTGGCGTGAGGGAGGGCGCGGTCATGTCCACGCGCGTCGCCACCGGTGAGCCGCAGCGGCTCTACGAAGCGATCCTGCACCTGCGCAAGCTGGGCCACGACGTGCGCCGGGCGGGCCAGGGCAGCAACCGCCGCCATCGCCATGTGCTGGACGGGGCGGAGGTCAGCGACGCCGCCCTGCTGGAAATCGCCATGACGCGATTCCGGCGGGCGGCGCGGGGCGGCGGGCGAACGGCCCCGGAGTGATTTGGTAAGAAAAGGCCATGCCGGTGGCGCAAAACCACCGGCATGGCCCCACCAATCACAGCTTCAGCGCGACCGGGTGCGGGCCACCGCGTCGCGCCACCCGGCGAACAGGCGGTCGCGGTTGGCCGGATCCATGCGCGGTTCGAACCGCCGTTCGCAGCGCCACCCGGCGGACACCGCCTCCAACCCATCGAACAGACCGACCTTGAGCGCGGCCAGACAGGCGGCCCCCAGCGCGGTGGTTTCGATGATCTCGGGCCGTTCGACCGGCATGCCCAACAGATCGGCCAGGAACTGACACAGCCAATCGTTGGCCGCCATGCCGCCATCGACGCGCAGCGCGTTGATCGCCCCGCCCCAATCCCCGGCCATCGCGTCCATCAGGTCGCGGGTCTGGTAGGCAACCGCCTCCAGCGCGGCCCGCGCGATGTGGGCGGGGCCGACGTCCAGCGTCATGCCGAAAATGGCCGCGCGGGCTTCGGAATCCCAATAGGGCGCGCCCAGACCGACAAAGGCCGGAACCAGATAGACGCCGTGGCTGTCCGGCACGCGGGTGGCCAGATCGTCGGTCTGGCTGGCGTGGGTGATGATGCCCAACCCGTCGCGCAACCACTTGATCGCCGCCCCGGCGACAAAGATGGACCCTTCCTGCGCGTAGCTCGTCACCCCGTTCAGGCGATAGGCGACGGTGGTCAGCAAGCGGTTCTTCGACACCACCGGCGTCGTGCCGGTGTTGATGAGGGCGAAACAACCGGTCCCGTAGGTCGATTTCGCCATGCCCGGCGACAGACAGGCCTGCCCGAAGGCTGCGGCCTGCTGGTCGCCCGCCACCCCGGCGATGGGAACCGGGGCACCAAGAAGGGTGGGTTCGGTGACGCCGAAATCATCGGAGCTGTCGAGCACGCGCGGCAGCATGGCGCGCGGGACCCGGAACAGGCCCAGCAATTCGTCGTCCCAATCCTGGGTGTGGATGTCGAACAGCATGGTGCGCGACGCGTTGGTCGCGTCGGTGGCGTGCACCGCCTTGCCGGTCAACTGATAGATCAGAAAGCTGTCGATGGTCCCGAAACACAGCTCGCCGCGTTCGGCGCGGTCGCGCGCGCCCGGAACATGGTCGAGGATCCAGGCGATCTTGGTGGCCGAGAAATAGGCGTCGATCAACAGGCCGGTCTTGGCCCGGACCATCTCGCCATGCCCGGCGTCGGCGATCTGGTGGCAGAGCGCGGCGGTGCGGCGGTCCTGCCAGACGATGGCGCGGTGGATCGGCTCGCCGGTCGCGCGGTCCCACACCACGGTGGTTTCGCGCTGGTTGGTGATGCCGATGGCGGCGATGTCGGCGGCGGTCAACCCGGCCTGTTCCATCGCTTCGCGCGCAACGGTGCGGACATCGCGCAGAATGTCGGCGGGATCATGCTCGACCCAGCCATCGCCGGGGTAATGCTGCGGAAACTCGCGGCGGGCCACGGCGATGGGCGTTCCGCGACCGTCGAACACGATGGCCCGCGACGACGTGGTCCCCTGGTCGATGGCGAGGATGTGGCCGTTACGGCTCATGGGTGGTTTCCCCCTGGGATGGCGTCGTGTCGTGTGTACCCTCTTCCGTTCCGGCAGAGGGAGGGGAACCGCAGGTCAACGGGAAAATGGTGCTGAAGGTGGTGCGGCGATCACGCCCCAGGGATTCGCCATGCCATCCCCGCACCCGTCCCGCTGCGCGGGTCCCTTCCCTCTCCCGGAACGGAAAAGGGGAACCATAAGAAAAGCGGGGCGGCGGCGCGAACCGCCGCCCCAGGTTTACCCCCGGCGCAACCAGGAGGGTGAACCGTCAACCGCCACCCGTGTTATTGGGCGCGGCCTTCCTTCCAGGCCTTCAGCAGGTCTTCGTAGAGCACGGTCTGACCCTTGGGCTTCTCGTCGGCCAGCTTGGCCTTCGGCGCCTTCGTGGTCGAGAACCACTCCTTCGGGTCCTTCTTCGCGTTCAGCTTGGGCGCGCAGTCGCCACCGATGTTGGCGCGCTCCATGCGAGCCATCACCTGCTCCATCTGCTCGGCCAGATTGTCCATCGCCTGCTGCGGGGTGCGCTCACCCGTCACGGCTTCGGCGATGTTCTGCCACCACAGCGGGGCCAGCTTCGGGTAATCCGGCACGTTGGTGCCGGTCGGCGTCCAGGCCACGCGGGCCGGGCTGCGGTAGAACTCGACCAGACCGCCCAGCTTGGGCGCGGCCGCCGTCATCGCGTCGGACTTGATGTCGCTTTCGCGGATCGGGGTCAGACCGACCAGCGTCTTCTTCAGCGACGCGGTCTTCGACACGGTGAACTGCGCGTACAGCCACGCGGCCTTGCGGCGTTCCAGCGGGGTGGACTTCAGCAGGGTCCAGGAACCGACGTCCTGATAGCCCAGCTTCATGCCCTGTTCCCAGTACGGGCCGTGCGGCGAGGGGGCCATGCGCCACTTCGGCGTGCCGTCGGCGTTGACCACGGGCAGGCCCGGCTTGGTCATGTCGGCGGTGAAGGCGGTGTACCAGAAGATCTGCTGGGCGACCGCGCCCTGGGCCGGAACCGGCCCGGCTTCGGAGAAGGTCATGCCGGCCGCTTCGGGCGGGGCGTACTTCTTCAGCCAGTCGATGTACTTGGTCAGGGCGTAGACCGCCGCCGGGCCGTTGGTGTCGCCGCCGCGCGAAACCGACGCGCCCGCCGGACGGCAGCCTTCGACGCGGATGCCCCATTCGTCCACCGGCTTGCCGTTCGGCAGGCCCTTGTCGCCGCCGCCCGCCATCGAGAGCCACGCGTCGGTGAAGCGCCAGCCGAGCGACGGGTCCTTCTTGCCGTAATCCATGTGGCCATAGACACGGACGCCGTCGATTTCCTTCACGTCGTTGGTGAAGAAATTGGCGATGTCCTCGTAAGCCGACCAATCGACCGGAACGCCCAGCTCATAGCCATACTTGGCCTTGAACTTCTCCTTCAGGTCGGGACGGGCAAACCAGTCGGCGCGGAACCAGTACAGGTTCGCGAACTGCTGGGCAGGAAGTTGGTACAGCTTGCCGTCCGGGCCGGTGGTGAAGCTGGTGCCGATGAAGTCCTTCACGTCCAGCGTCGGCAGGGTGACGTCCTTGCCTTCGCCGGTCATGAAATCGGACAGCGGGATGGCGTGGCCGTAGCGGACGTGGGTGCCGATCAGGTCGCTGTCGTTGATGTAGGCGTCATAGACGTTGCGGCCCGACTGCATCTGGGTCTGCAACTTTTCGATGACGTCGCCTTCCTGGATCAGATCATGCTTGATCTTGACCCCGGTCAGCTCGCTGAACAGCTTGGCGAGCGTCTTGGACTCGAACTCGTGCGTCGTGATCGTTTCCGAAGCGACGTTGATGTCCATGCCCTTGAAGGGTTCGGCCGCCTTGACGAACCACTCCAGCTCCTTCATCTGCTCGTCCTTGGAGAGCGTGGAGGGCTGCAACTCCTCGATGATCTTCTTGGCGACGGCCGCTTGTTCGGCGGTCAGCGCGGCGGCGGGTGCCGCCGAAGCCATGGCGAGCAGCACACCGATGCCACCGGCCATCACCGCCCCTGTCAACCGACGACGCAGCGTCGAGCCGTTGGTCGCGGTCGCAGTCATTCCCTGACGCATGATTCCTCCCAATTGGATCAAATCTTGGTTGACCGAGAGAGCTGTTCTTGAAGGACCGGTTCGGTTCTTCAGCCGAACCGGATGACGAAGGCAGTCCACACCAGGGAAACGCCCAGCGCCCCCCACAGCGCGGCATCGGTCGCCGCCAACCATCCCAGATGGATGAAGGCGCTGCCCAGAAGCCCGATGAACAAACGGTCGCCACGGGTGGTGCGCATCGGCAGGAAGCCCTTGGCCTCCACCGTCGGCGACACCAGTTCCCACACGGTCATCAGGACCAGCATGGAGGCAATCCCGGTGAAAAAGAGCGCGGTCGGCAGGGTCCACGCCATCCATTGCAAATCCATGGTCGCGACCTCCCGATCACACGCGGCCCAGGGCGAAGCCCTTGGCGATGTAGTTGCGGACAAACCAGATCACCAGCGCGCCCGGCAGGATGGTCAGCACCCCCGCCGCCGCCAACAAGCCCCAATCCATGCCCGACGCGCTGACCGTGCGGGTCATCGTCGCGGCGATCGGCTTGGCGTTGACCGAGGTCAGCGTGCGGGCCAGCAACAGTTCCACCCAACTGAACATGAAGCAGAAGAAGGCGGTGACACCGATCCCGGCGCGGATCATCGGCATGAACACGGTGGTGAAGAAACGCGGGAAGCTGTAACCGTCGATGTAGGCCATCTCGTCGATTTCACGCGGCACGCCGGACATGAAGCCTTCCAAAATCCACACCGCGAGCGGCACGTTGAACAGGCAGTGGGCCAGCGCCACCGCGATGTGCGTGTCGAACAGACCGACTTCCGAATAGAGCTGGAAGAAGGGCAGCAGGAAGACGGCGGGCGGGGCCATCTTGTTGGTCAGCAGCCAGAAGAACACATGCTTGTCGCCGATGAAGCGATAGCGGGAGAAGGCGTAGGCGGCGGGCAAGGCCACCAGCAGCGAAATTACCGTGTTCAGCGTGACGTAATAGATCGAGTTGATGTAACCGCTGTACCAGCTCGGGTCCGTGAAGATGATCGCGTAGTTCCGCAGTGTCGGCGCTTGCGGGAACAAAGTCAATCCAGAAAGAATTTCCTCATTCGTCTTGAATGACATGTTGACCATCCAATAGATGGGCAACATCAAAAAGACGATGTAGGCAACCAGGATGATGGTTCGGCGCGACACACGCGATTGCGCTTTGCGGATGTTGGCGGGCGCGGCGAGAGAACCAGGGGCGAGAGCGGCGGCCTTGCTCATTTCTTCTCTCCCGAGCCGGTGTTGGTGATGATGGTGTAGAAGACGAAGGAGAACAGCAGCACGATCAGGAAGTAGATGATCGAGAAGGCCGCCGCCCGACCGATGTCGAACTGCCCCACCGCCATCTGCGTCAGATACTGGCTGAGGAAGGTGGTGGAGTTGCCGGGACCGCCGCCGGTCAGGACGAACGGTTCGGTGTAGATCATGAAGCTGTCCATGAAGCGCAGCAGGATGGCGATGACCAGAACCCCGCGCATCTTGGGCAATTGGATGTAGCGGAACACCGCCCATTTTGACGCACCGTCGATCTTGGCCGCCTGATAGAAGGCGGGCGGGATCGATTGCAGACCGGCGTAGGCCAGCAGCGCGACCAGGCTGGTCCAATGCCACACGTCCATCACCAGCACCGTCAGCCAGGCGTCGAGCGGGCTGGAGGTGTAGTTGTAGTTGATGCCCAGCGCGCGGAAGGTGGCACCGGCCAGACCGATGTCGCCACGGCCGAAAATCTGCCAGATGGTGCCGACGACGTTGAACGGGATCAGCAGCGGCAGGGCCAGCAGCACCAGCGTCAACGAGGTCTTGGCGCTGCGTCCGCCGGGCATGCCCAGGGCGATGACGATGCCCAAGGGGATTTCAATCGCCAGCACCGCCAGCGAATAGATGATCTGGCGGAACAGCGCGTCGTGCAGCCGGTCGTCGGCCAGCACCTTGCCAAACCATTCCGTGCCGACGAACAGCGTCTGGCCGGGGCCGAAGATTTCCTGAACCGAGTAGTTGACGACGGTCATCAGCGGCAGGATGGCGCTGAAGGCGACGATCAGGAACACGGGAATGATCAGGAACCAAGCCCGGTTGTCCTGGACCTTATCCATGGCGTTGGCTCCTCAATTCACGAGATAGCTGTCGTGGTAGAGCTTGGTCCACCGGGTGGGGAAGCGGATGGCGGCGTCGAGCGGGATTTCCTGATCCTCGGACAGCCGCGCCTTCAGCGTGTGGCTGCCCATGCGGACGGTCGCCAGCTTCGAGGTGCCGAGATCATCCACCCCAACCACCTGCACCGGGATCGACCCGGCGGTCCCGCTGCGGGTCAGCTCGACGAACTCCGGGCGGATGCCCAGTTCGAACTTGGCACCGACCTTCGGCAGTTCGTGGTTGGGCAGGCCGTTGGCCGAACCGGGGGCGAGCGGGATGGAAATCCCTTCGACGATGGCCTGATCGCCGCCCAGCGTGCAGGGCATCAGGTTGATGCCGGGGCTGCCGATGAAGTAGCCGACGAAGGTGTGGCGCGGGGCTTCGAACAGCTCCTGCGGGGTGCCCAACTGGACCATGGCCCCTTCATACATGACCGCGACCTTGTCGGCGAAGGTCAGCGCCTCCACCTGATCGTGGGTCACATAGATCATGGTCAGGCGGTATTCCTCGTGAATCTGGCGCAGCTTGCGGCGCAAAATCCATTTGGTGTGCGGGTCGATGACGGTCAGCGGCTCGTCGAACAGGATGGCCGCGACGTCGGAGCGCACCAGACCGCGCCCCATGGAAATCTTCTGCTTGGCGTCCGGGGTCAGCCGCTGAGCGCGCTTCTTCAAGTCCGCCGTCAGGTCCAGCGCCTCGGCCACTTGGCGGACGCGGCGGTCGACATCGGCCTCGGGAACCTTGCGGTTGCGCAGCGGGAAGGCGAGGTTTTCGTAAACGGTCATCGTGTCGTAGATGACCGGGAACTGGAAGACCTGGGCGATGTTGCGCTCTTCCGGGGTGCAGCGGGTCACGTCCAGCCCGTCGAACAGCACGCGCCCTTCGCTGGGAACCAGCAGGCCGGAGATGATGTTCAACAGGGTGGATTTGCCGCAGCCCGACGGGCCGAGCAGCGCGTAGGCCTTGCCGTCCTCCCACTCCTGCGACAGGCGGCGCAGGGCGTAATCGGTCGGCGAGCTGGGCCGGGGGTGATAGGAATGGCCCAGATTGTCGAATTCAATGGTCGCCATGATGTCAGCGCCTCACGCGATGTTGCGCAGCATGCCGCGTCGGCCCTGCGGAGCGGCGACGAGGTCGCCCGCCGTGGAGAAGACGAAGATGCGGTCGGGGTCGGCGTAGACCTGGATCTCGGACCCGATGGGGTGGGTGTGGACGCCATCCTCCCGCGCGATCAGCGTGGTGTTGCCGTGGCGCAGGTGGATGAAGGTTTCCGAACCGCTGATTTCCGACAGTTCCACCCGCCCGGTGATCGGAACCAGCCGGTCGGACCGGCGCAGCACCGTCAGATGGTTGGCGCGGATGCCGACGCGGCAGGGACCGGCGGGCAAATTGCGGTCGTGGGCGGACAGCGGCAGGCTGGTCCCGTCGCTGAGCGCCACCCGGTCGTTGGTCAGGATGGCTTCCAGCACGTTCATCGGCGGGTCGCTGAACACCGACGCGCATTCCTCGGTCGCCGGAGCCTGGAACACCGCGTTGGTCGGGCCGGTCTGCAACAGGCGGCCTTCGTGCAGGACCGTGACGGCCCCGCCCAGGATCAGCGCCTCTTGCGGTTCGGTGGTGGCGTAAACCACGGTGGTCTTGCCGTCGGCGAAGATGTCGCGCAGTTCGGCGCGCAGCTCCTCGCGCAGCTTGTAATCCAGATTGACCAGCGGCTCGTCGAGCAGCAGCAGACCGGCGTTCTTCACCAGCGCGCGGGCGATGGCGCAGCGCTGCTGCTGGCCACCCGACAGTTCGGCGGGCAGGCGGCCCAGATAGGGGGTGATGCGCAGCATGTCGGCGGTGCGCCGCACCTGCGCGTCGATCTCGGTCGCCGATTTGCCCTGACGGCGCAGCGGCGAGGCGATGTTGTCGTAGACCGACATCGCCGGATAATTGATGAACTGCTGATAGACCATGGCGATGTCGCGCTGGCGAACCGGCGCGCCCGTCACGTCCTTGCCGTTTTCCAGAACCCGCCCGGCGCTGGGCGCGTCCAGACCGGCCAGCAGCCGCATCAGGGTGGTTTTGCCCGCCAGCGTCCGGCCCAACAGCACGTTGAAGGTGCCGGGCTGGAGCGCCAGGGACAGGGGGTGAAGATGAAGATCGGCGCCAACCTTTTTGCTGACGCCCTCAAGGGTTACAGTCACCGGAGTCCTCCCATCGACAGCCGCCCGCCCTGATTGTCGGCGGCGGCCGCCGCAGCGTGTCGGCGCTGGTCAAACCACGCGCCGATGGCGTCCCGGATCGTCGCGTCCAGGTGCAGCCCAAGTTTCGAACGACGCCACAGGAAATCCTCGCCGCTGATGGCGAACTCCTCGGTGGCGGCGTGGATCAGTTCCGCTTCATAGACCCCGCCGCCGAAATCGCGGCCCAGGTCGGACAGGCTGGTGGCCTTGCCCAGCACCCGGTCCACCCGCGTGCCATAGGCGCGGGCCAGGCGCAGCGCGGTGTCTTCGGGCAGCCAGGGGCGGCGGCGGCGCAGATCGGTCAGGAAGGCGTTGAAATCGGCGTTGGCGATGTCGCCGCCGGGCAGCGCGAAATCGGCGGTCCAGCAGCCGCCCTTGCGGCCCAGCGCGGCCAGCAGCTTGTCGGTCGCCTCTTCGGCCAGACGGCGGAAGGTGGTGATCTTGCCGCCGAAGATCGACAGCATCGGCGCTTGTCCGGCGGGCGTGTCCATCTCCAGCACGTAATCGCGGGTGACGGCGGACGCGTTGCCGCTGGCGTCGTCGAACAGCGGACGCACGCCGCTGTAGCTCCACACCACATCGCTTTCGGTCACGGGCCGCTTGAAGTAGCGCGACACCGCCCGGCACATGTAGGTGATTTCATCGTCGCCGATGGCCACCGCACCGGGATCGCCGGTGTAATCCTGGTCGGTCGTGCCGATCAGGGTGAATTTGCCCTCGTACGGAATGGCGAAGACGATGCGGCGGTCGTCGTTCTGGAAGATGTAGGCGTGATCGCCCTCATACATCTTCGGAACCACGATGTGACTGCCCTTCACCAGACGCACCGACTTGTCCACCGTGGCCCCGGTGCGGCGGCTGATGACGTCGCGCACCCAGGGACCGGCGGCGTTCACCAGCGCGCGGGCGCGCACGGTGCGGGTTTCGCCGCTGTCGGTGTTGACCAGCGTGGCGACCCATTCGCCGTTCAGGCGCTGGGCCTTCTCGCAGCGGGTGCGGGTCAGGATTTCCGCCCCGCGTTCGCGCGCGTCCATGGCGTTCAGCACCACCAGACGGCTGTCCTGCACCCAGCAATCCGAATATTCGAACGCCTTGGTGAAATCACCGGTCAGCGGCTTGCCCGCCGGGGCACGGGTCAGATCGACGCCGTTCGATCCCGGCAGCAGCTTGCGCTTTCCCAAATGATCATAAAGGAACAAGCCGATGCGCACCATCCAGGCCGGGCGCATGCTGCTGTCGTGGGGCAAGATGAAGCGCAGCGGCCAAATAATGTGCGGAGCGGCGCGCAACAGCACCTCGCGCTCCTGCAACGCTTCGCGCACCAGACGGAATTCGTAATATTCGAGATAGCGGAGGCCGCCATGGATCAGCTTCGTGCTGGCCGACGAGGTGGCGCCCGCAAGGTCGCCCTGTTCGCACAGCACCACCGACAGGCCCCGCCCAATCGCGTCGCGGGCAATCCCCGCGCCGTTCACGCCGCCGCCGACGATCAGCAGATCCACCGCATCGCTGGACGCGTTCGTCATCGTTCCTCTCCGTGTCGCGCCGCCCCGTCCGGGGGTCGGCTGCTTTCGTTTTGGAACATACAATGTTCGTTAGCGCGTGAAAAGGAAAATGTTGGTTGAACGGACCATATTTCGACGCTACGCCCCTTTGATCCGTTTGCCTATCGAAAACAACGAACGCGCCAACGCCTCCCACCTTTTCCAATCCGGTCCCGCATCCGCGCCGGGAAACCGCCTGTCCAATCGGCATAGATCGTTGGTGTGCAATGAATCCGTCACAAAAACGCCCCGTCCTCGGCGGGCGAGAACGGGGCGTTTTGCGAACACGGCCATTCCGTCGCGCTCAGGCGGCGCGGATGCGGCTCAGCAGTTGATCGACGTCATCCGACAGATCGCTGGATTGTTTCGAAAGCGCGCGTGTTGCGTTCAGAACCTTGTTGGCGGCGTTTCCGGTCTGATTCACCGCCTCGCCCACCACCGCCACGGTTTCGGAAATGCTCTGCACCGCGCCCGACGCGTGGTTGATGCTGCGCGCGATTTCGTTGGTGGCCGCCACCTGCTCCTCCACCGCGCTGGCGACGATGGCGGTGATCTCGTCGATTTTGCCGATGGTGCGGCCAATGACGTCGATGGCCGACACCGCGCCCTGCGTGGTGGTGCGGACCGACGCCACCTGTTGGGCGATGTCCTCCGTCGCCTTGGCGGTCTGGCTGGCCAGATTGCGCACCTCTTCGGCAACCACGGCGAAACCACGACCAGCCTCCCCGGCGCGGGCCGCCTCGATGGTGGCGTTGAGCGCCAGAAGGTTGGTTTGCCCGGCGATCGCGTTGATCATGCCCACCACGTCGCCGATCTTTTGCGCCGCCGTGGCCAGCGCGCTCATCAACTCGCTGGTGTGGCGGGCCTCATCGACCGCGTTGCGGGCGATCTGGCTGCTGTCGCTGACCTGCCGGGTGATTTCGGCGATGGAGGCCGACAGTTCGGTCGCGGTCGAGGCCACCGTCTGCACGTTCATCGCGGTTTCGGCCACGGCCTGCCGCACCGCCGCCATCTGCTCGCTGGTGCGTTCGGCGGTGGCGGTCATGCTTTCCGACGCGCTGCGCATGTCGGCGGAGGTGGTGGCAATGGTCGCCGTCGCCCCCTTCACGCTCGCCTCAATGCTGGAGGTGATGGCGGTGACGGTGCGCGCCCGCTCCTCCTCCGCCTGCCTCTGGATGATCTCCTGGCGCGCGTGCAAATCCTGAATTTCCAGGCTCTTGGCGCGGAACACACCGACGGTGTGGGCCATGTCGGCGATCTCGTCCCGCCCACCGACCGTGGCATCGACGCTGAGGTCGCCCGCCGCCACCGCGCGCATCGCCGCGATCACCCGCAGCAGGCGTTGGGTCAGCCGGTTGCGCACATAAAACCAGGCAATGAGCGCCGAGGACAGCAACACCAGCGCGGTGGTCGCGCTCTGCACCGCCACGGCGTGGCTGACGCTGTCCTCCGACGCCGCCACATCCTCGTCCACCCGGCCCTGCTGGTTGGCGACGACGCGGTCAATGGTCTGGCTCAATTCGGTGGCGCTGTTGAGCGTTTCGGTCAGCGCGCTGTCAATCTCCGTCATGACGCTGGCCTGATCGTTGCGGATGCGGAACACGCTGGTCGCCCCGCTGCCGAACACCGCCAGCCCATCGCGCGCCTTGACCAGGGCCGGACGGTCCTGATTGTCCTTCGGCACGCTGTCGATGGCGTTGTTCACCCGCAGCAGCGCCCAATCATATTTGGAGCGGATGCTGTTGAGCGACGGGCCGCTGGGCACGCTTGATGCGGCGGCGATCATGCCATAGGCAAGGTTGCCGTTGGCCTGCACGCTCATCATCGCGGTGATGATCGGCAGTTCCTCTCCCGCCAGCCGCTTGGCCAGCGTGGCGGCGGTGTCCCCGCCCTGGGCGCTGGCCAGATCGGTGACGACGTTTTTGACCGACAGGGTGGAGACCTCCAGCAGCGGCGCGATCAGGTCGGTGAAATCCTCGTGCGACAGCACCGCGTCGGCCACCAGATCGCTCAACTTCTTCTCGATGGCCAGCCGGTCGCCGGTCAGCTTGCCCAGCTTTTCGATGTTGGCGGTCATCCGCTGTTCCAGCCCGGCCACGGCGGTCAAATCCGCCGAGGCCCCCGGCCCGGCGGCGTCGCGCAAGGCCGCGATTCGCTCCTTCAGGCCGGACAGGCGTTGCGTCAGCGCGCCCAGACGTTCGGCCAACTCCTCCGGCGTGGCGGCGTTGGCAACCGACGGGGCGTTCGCCGCGATGGCGGTGCTTTCCTTGGCCAGCGACAACGATTGCACAATGGAGGGCACACCATGGCGGCCAATTTGGGTCATCGAGTCACCCAACACACCGAACGACCACCACGCCATGGCGCTGGCAAAGGCCGCCAGCGCCGCGACACCGCCAAAGGCCAGGAACAGACGGCCTTGTATGCCCATGCTTGCCCCGCTTGGGGCCGTGGGGGGCGATGCAACTGGCGCAGCGGTCATGCTTCTCTCCCTTACGTCAGGCGTCGCGCTTGTGGCTGCGCGTTCCGGCCCGTGGTTGGTTTCAAACGTGCAACAGCGTTGGCGGCTCACAGAAGCCGGGGAAAACCCGCATGGATCGCACAACAGCCCTCGCTCACCTCCCGCCTGTGGTGGCGGACGGGGTGGCAAGGGCCGAATCGCGCGGGTTCCGTGTTTCGTTTTCGTCATATCACGCGCGTTTGCTTTCGTAAAGCAACATGCTTGTGTTGCGAACAACTTTGCGGATACGGTTCGCGCATGCCCTGATCCGCGATCATCGGGGGACGCGAAACAACGCGCGGTGAGGGTTTCGCTTTTCGTTTTGACGGCTTTCGCGCCTGTCCGTTCCTGCGGATCGGTCCTGTTTGATGCCGTTGCCCGTTTTCGCCTTTGGGAGAGTGGTTGGATGGACGCACGCCTTGACGCCGAACACCGCCAGCAGGAGATCGTTGCCCTGGTCCACGCCAAGGGGATGGTGCAAATCCAATGGCTGGCCGAGCATTTCGACGTCACGCCGCAAACCATCCGCCGTGACATCGAACATCTGGCCGGGCAGGCGGCGGTGCGCCGCTTCCGGGGCGGCGTCACCGTGCCGTCAAGCGTGGAGAACATCGCCTACACCACGCGCCAGACCTTGATGGCCGACGAAAAGCGCAAGATCGCGGAACTGGTCGCCCGCCATGTGCCGGAAGACGCGTCCCTCTTCCTCAACATCGGCACGACGACGGAGGCGGTGGCCCAGGCGCTGTTGGGCCACAAGCGGCTGCGCGTGCTGACCAACAACCTGAACGTCGCCACCATCCTGCACAAGAACACCAACTTCGCCCTGTCCATCGCGGGCGGCCAGGTGCGCGAACGCGACGGCGGCATCATCGGCGAGGCGACGGTGGAGTTCATCCGCCGCTACAAGGTCGACATCGGCATCATCGGCATCAGCGGCATCGACAGCGAAGGCGACCTGCTGGATTACGACGAACAGGAGGTCCGCGTCGCCCGCGCCATCATCGAAAGCTCCCGCCGCGTCTTCCTGGTGACGGACCACACCAAATTCGGCCGCAACGCCATGATCCGCATGGCCGACGTCCGCGTCCTCGACGACCTCTTCACCGACCGCCTGCCCCCACCCGACCTGATGGAGGTCCTGTCCACCGCCGACTGCCAGGTTCACGTCGCCGACGGATCGGACAGCAACGGCGGCGCGGAGGAAGCCGGGGAGGAGGAGTAACCCCCCTCAAAACACCGCGCGCAGCAGGCCCAGCGTGCGGGTGCGGGCCAGGGCGGCGCTGGCGGGGTGGTGGCTGCCGCGTTCGTCGCAGTTGAAACCGTGACCGGCGGGGTAGAGGTGGACAGCGACCGTCGGGTGACGGGCGCGCACCGCCTCGGCCACCGACAGGGGGATGGCGTGGTCCTGTTCGCCGAAATGCAGCAGGGTCGGCGCGCGCGGGGAAGCGTCCAGGTTCTTGCCGATGTCGCCGCCGTAATAGCCGATGGCCGCGCGCAGCGGCAGGCGGGCCGCCGCCATCCACGTCAGGCTGCCGCCCCAACAATAGCCGACCATCGCCGCCGCCCCGCCCAGCGCGTCCAGCGCGGCGGTGAGGTCGAGCAGCGCGTCGTCGGTGGACACCCGGCCTTTCAGCGCCCGCCCGCGCGCAACCCCGGCCTCGTCATAGGCGAGTTCGACCGCCGGTTCGGCCCGTTCGAACAGGTCCGGGGCGACCACCCGATAACCGTCCGCCGCAAAGCCGTCGCACACCGCGCGGATGTGGCGGTTGATGCCGAAAATCTCCGGGGCCAGCAGGATGCGGCCGATCTCCTCCCCCCGCGCCGGGGCGTGGTAGGCGCGAAAGCCGTGCCCGTCCGCCGCGCGCAGACGGATCCAACCGCTGGTTTGTTCGTTCATGCCGTTCATCCTGCTCTGTCCGTTGCCCGCTGTTCCATGGGCGGGACGCACATCGGGCTTGCCGAAGCCGTTTCCCCCGCCCACTCTGTACAAGATAGAGCGCGTCTTTCAACCGACAGCCCGGTCACGCGGGCAAGGACAGGTGAGCGGTGATCATCGAAAGCGACCTGAAGCTCGATTTCAAGGATGTGCTGATCCGGCCAAAGCGCAGCACCCTGCAAAGCCGCAACGACGTCAACATCAACCGGACCTTCACCTTTCTGCACAACCAGCGGGATTGGACCGGCTTCCCCCTGATCGCCGCCAACATGGATGTGGTCGGCACGATGGGCATGGCGCGCGCGCTGTCGCGCTATGGCGCGATGACCGCGCTGCACAAGCATTACCCGGCGGACGATCTGATCGCCTTCTTCCAGAGCGATGACTCCGGCAACGTCTTCTATTCCCTGGGCATCACCGAGGCTGACGCCGACAAGTTCAGGGCGGTCAAGGCCAAGGCCCCGGTGGACAAGCTGTGCATCGACGTCGCCAACGGTTACACGGAACGCTTTGTCGAGACCGTCGCCCGCATGCGCGAGGAAAACCCCGACATCGTCATCATGGCGGGCAACGTCGTGACCGGCGACATGACCGAAGCCCTGCTGCTGGCCGGGGCCGACATCGTCAAGGTCGGCATCGGGCCGGGGTCTGTCTGCACCACCCGCAAGATGACCGGTGTCGGCTACCCGCAATTGTCGGCGATCATCGAATGCGCCGACGCCGCCCATGGGCTGAAGGGGCAGGTCTGCGGCGATGGCGGCTGCACCGTGCCGGGCGATCTGTCCAAGGCCTATGGCGCGGGGGCCGATTTCGTCATGCTGGGCGGCATGCTGGCCGGGCACGACGAATGCGAAGGCGACCTGCGCCATGAGGAGCGCGATGGCCAACGGATCCCGGTCGCCATGACCTTCTACGGCATGTCGTCCGACACGGCGATGCACAAATACGCGGGCGGCGTGGCGTCCTACCGCGCGTCGGAAGGCAAGACGGTGGAGGTTCCCTATCGCGGCCCGGTCGATGGAACCGTGCAGGAGATCATGGGCGGCGTGCGCAGCATGATGACCTACATCGGGGCCACCAAGCTGAAGGAGGTGCCCAAACGCACCACCTTCGTCCGCGTCGGCGCGCAACTCAACACCGTGTTCGGCGGCGGTTGATCCCACACGCCAAACCGATGGCGTTCCGGGGTGGCGGGCACCACCCCGGAACGCACGGAACCGTCATTCGCCCAGCGCGCGGGCGAGAATCGCCTTGGCGTCGATCTTCGCCATGCCCTCGGCGAAAAGCTTGGCCAAGGCTTGGCCGTTGGCGTCCTTGCGAAAGGCGATGTGCAGGGTCTTGTCTTCCAGGATCGTCGGGTTGAAGCGCAACTTGTCGGCGGATTCAGCCAATTGCGGCGTGCTGCGGATCAGGTCCTTCATCACCGCCCGATCAACCACCGCCAAATCAATGCGCTCGGCCAGAAGCTTTTTCAGATTGGTCAGGTCGCTGTTGGCCTTGTCGGCGTGCAACGCGCCCTTGGCGATGCGGCCATCGAGATCCTCGGTGTTCACATAGCCATCGACAACGCCAATCTTCTTGCCCTTCAGATCCGACAGGTTGGTCCATGAAACCGGGGCCGCCGTCCGTTCGGCAAACCCCAACGGGCTGCTTCCCAGCGGCACCGACAGGGTGAAATCGCGCTCCACCTCCGCCCCGGCGTATTCCGGGAAATAGCCCTGGAACTCCCCGCCGTCCTTCACTTGGGCCACCGCGCGGTTCCAGGGATAGAAGGCCACATCGACCGAATAACCGACGGCGGCGAAGGCGGCGCGCACCACGGCCACGGCGGCCCCCTTGTCCTTCAGCGTGTCGCCGCTGAAGGGTGGCCAATCCAGCGAGGTCAGGCGGATGGTCTTGTCCTGCGCAACGGCGGGCGTGGACAGGACGGGGAACGCCAAGGCCAAAACAGCCAACGCAACGGCGGTCAGGCGCAGCACACCACGACGGGACGAGCGGTTGGGCGAGCGGCGGAAAGGTTCAGGGCGTGTGGGAAATGAGCTTTGCATAGAGCAACCTCAAGCGATGCGGCGGGGTGTCCCGAACGGTAACACGCGCATCGTGACCGTCCCGTGACGTTTCCCTGCCACCAACCCGACCATGCTTTGCCCACTTAGTTTGACAATCATCAAAGCGAATTTCCGCAAATCCCTATTCTTCCCACCCGGTCCGGCGGTTAGTGAAGACTCAACGCCATCCCAAGCCACGCGCCCACGCGCAAGAAACAAACAAAATGGCCGCCGGATGAGCGCAACGGGAAGCATTCACGCGGAGTTTCACGATGAAAACGAACAACATGGCGGGCGGTCTGCTGGTGGGGCGTCGCGCCATTCTGGCCGGTGGCGCGGCGGCGGTCGGGTTGATGGCCGCCCCGTCGATTCTGCGCGCGGCGGAGACGCTGAAGGTCGGCGTTTACGGCGGTTACTTCAAAGACAGCTTTGACAAGCACATCTTCCCTGAATTCACCAAGGCAACCGGAATCGCCGTGGAGTCGGTGGCCGAACCGACCGGCGACGCGTGGCTGGTCCAGTTGGAACAGGCCGCCCGCGCCAACCAAGCCCCCGCCGACGTGTCGATGATCGCGCAGGTCGGCATGCTGAAGGGCATCAACGCCAAGCTGTGGACGGCCCTGGATCTGGCGAAGCTGCCAAACGCGGCGGCGGTGCTGCCCCATCTGGTCAACAAATACCCCGATGGCCGGGTGGCCGGCATCGGTGCCGTGTCGTGGTACATCACCCTGGTGTCGAACACCAAGGCGATCCCGGAAACCCCGTCCTCCTGGGCGGCGTTGTGGGATGCCAAGCGCAAGGACCAGTTGGGCCTGATGGCCCTGGTCTCCAACTCCTTCCTGCTGGAGGTGACGGCGGCGACCTTCTTCGGTGGCACCAAGCATCTGGACACCGAAGCCGGGCAGCTCGATTGCTTCAAGAAATTGAGCGAGCTGCGCAAGAACGTGAAGCTGTGGTACCGCGACGAGGCCCAGTTCGAAGCCGCCCTGAAGGCGGGCGAGGTGCCGATGGGCCAATATTACCACGACGTCACCGGGTTGGCGGTGGCCGATGGCCATCCGGTGCGCTCCACCTTCCCGAAGGAGGGCGGGATCACCGATTCCGGCAGTTGGGCGGTCAGCCGGGCGTCGAAGAAGGCCGAGCAGGCCCACATCTTCATCAATTACATGTGCCAGCCGTCCATTCAGGCGCTGCTGTCGCGCAAGGTTGGCACCGCCCCCACCATCGACCGCAAGAAGACCGACCTGACCGACGCCGAGTTCGCCGGGGTGTCGAGCGACATCGCGCCGATCATCCCGCGCTATGACCTGTATCTCAGCAAGGCCGACTGGCTGAACCAGAAATGGACGGAGATGATCGTCGGGTAAGGGAATTGCCGTCGCCCCTTTCCCGCCGCGCGGGGAAGGGGCCTGACCTGATGCCATCACGCCACTTCGGGAAGTCTCCATGTCCGGTCTTGCCCTTGACGGTCTCACCAAACGCTATGGCTCCTTCACCGCGTTGCAACCCACCCATCTGACCATCCCGCACGGTCAGTTCGTCTGTTTGCTGGGGCCGTCGGGCTGCGGCAAGACCACGCTGCTGCGCATGGTCGCCGGATTGGACAGCCCAACAGAGGGCCGCATCCTGCTGGACGGCACCGACATCACCCACAAACCAGCGCACCAACGCAATTTCGGCATGGTGTTTCAATCGCTGGCGCTGTTCCCGCATCTGACGGTGGGGGAAAACATCGCCTATCCCCTGCGCATCCGGGGCGTGCCGAAGGCCGACCAGGGGCGTGAGGTGGACCGGTTGCTCGGGCTGGTGCGGTTGCCCGGCGTGGCCGACCGTGCGGTGTCGCAACTGTCGGGCGGCCAGCGCCAGCGCATCGCCATCGCCCGCGCGCTCGCCCTGTCGCCCAAGCTGTTCCTGCTCGACGAACCGCTGTCCGCGCTCGACGCCAAGCTGCGCGAAGCGATGCAGATCGAATTGAAGCTGTTGCAGGAGCGGTTGGGCATCACCACCATCGTCGTCACCCACGACCAGCGCGAGGCGATGACCATGGCCGATCTGGTCGTGGTGATGTCGCAGGGACGGGTCCGTCAGGCGGCCTCCCCCATCGACGTCTACCGCCGCCCGGCCGACAGCTTCGTCGCCGATTTCATCGGCATGACCAACCTGCTGAACGGCCATGTCTCGGCCGGGTCCCTGGCGGTGGAGGGCGGGGCGCTGGCGGTTCCCGGCCTGCCCGCCTCCGGCCCCGCCACGATTTCCGTCCGGCCCGAGGAGCTGCGGGTGCACCGGGAGGGTGCCGGACCAAACCGTCTGCCCGGCACCGTGTCCTTCATCCGCGATCTGGGATCGCATGTGGAGATGCGCATCGACGTGGCCGGGCGCGAGATGATCGCCGTCGCCACCCCGCAGGACCGCCCGATGGTGGAGCCGGGCCAACGGGTGGGGGTGGAGTTGCCGCCGACCTCCTGCGTGGTGTTGCCGTCATGATGCGGCAAGCGCCCCGGCGGGCCGCCGATTACGGCCCCATCGCCTTTCCCGCCGCGATGCTGTTGCTGTTCTTCGCCGTTCCCTTTGGCCTGATGATCGCCGTCTCCTTCTTCCAGCGGGTGGAAGGAGGGTTTTACGAACCGGCCTTTGTCTGGTCGAACTACGCCCGTTTCCTCTCGGTGTTTTTCGGGCGGGTGCTGAGCTTTTCCATGCTGCTGGCCGCCGGGGTGGCCGTGCTGTCGGTGGCGCTGGCCTTTCCCTTCACCTATCTGCTGACCCGGTTGCGGCGGCGGACGCAGGTGCTGTGGCTGGTCTTCCTGCTGTCGGTGCTGTCGCTGTCGGAGGTCATCATCGGCTTTGCCTGGGCCACGCTGCTGTCGGCCAACGCCGGGTTGACCAACCTGCTGGTGATGCTGGGGCTGATGGACGCGCCGACCTCGCTGTCGCCGGGGTTGGGGGCGGTGCTGGTCGGGATCGTCTATCAGGCCTTCCCCTACACGGTGCTGGTGCTCTACCCGGCGCTGTCACGGCTCGATCCCACCCTGATGGAGGCGGCGCGGACCCTGGGGTCGTCCCCGCTCAAAGGCTTTTTCACCGTGGTGGTTCCGGCGCTGCGCAACAGCATCGTCGCCACCCTCATCATGGTCTTCGTCTTCGCGCTGGGCTGCTATCTGCTGCCGCAGTTGCTGGGACGGCCCCAGCACTGGACGCTGTCGGTGCTCATCACCGATCAGGCGCTGTTCCAGGCCAACATGCCGTTTGCCGCCGCGATGGCGGTGTTTCTGGTTCTGGTCAGCCTGGGGCTGGTCGGGCTGTCGCTTCTGGTCGGCAAGAAGGAGAACGCGGCATGAGCGCCTATCTCAACCGCCTGTTCCTGTCGGCGGTCGCCCTGTTCCTGGCGCTGCCGCTGATCGTCGTCGCCGGGGTGTCGATCAACGCCAAAAAGGCGCTGACCTTCCCGCCGCAGGGCTTTTCGCTGGGCTGGTACGCGGAGATCGTCACCGATCACGGCTGGCGTGATGCCCTGACCGCGAGCCTGCTGGTGGCGACCCTGTCGGCGGCGCTGGCGGTGCTGGTCGCCTTTCCGCTCGCCTGGTTCCTGTGGCGCTACCACGCGCCGTGGGCCAAGCTGGTGCACGCGCTGGGGCTGATGCCCTTTGTCCTGCCGCCGGTCATCACCGCGCTGGGACTCCTTGGCTTCTGGACCACCGCCGGTTTCTTTGGCGAGGCGTGGACCGTGGTGGTCAGCCACGGCATCTTTTTCGTGACTCTGCCGCTGGTGACGGTGACGCTGGGTTTTTCCGCCATCGAACCGACGCTGGTGGAAGCGGCGGCGACGATGGGGGCGGACGACCGCACCGTGCTGCGCACCGTGGTGGTCCCGCTGATCCGGCCCTATGTGGTGTCGGGCTTCGCCTTTGCCTTCGTGCTGTCACTCAACGAATACATCATCTCCTACATGACCGTCGGCTTCACGATGGAAACGCTGCCGGTCAAGATCTTCAACGCGCTGCGTTACGGCTACACCCCGACGATGGCGGCCATCGCCGTGCTGTTCGTCGCCGTCGCCGCGCTGGTGTTCGGCCTGATCGCCCGTTTTGGCGATCTCCCCAAACTGCTGGGCGCGTGGTCCGCCGAGGATCGCTGACGCGGCGATCCCCCGCCCGCCCACCACGATGACAACCCGAAAGGTTGCTGCCATGTTCGACGCCACCAAGCTGCAACGCCTGCGCGACCGCTACGCCAACGCGTCGGGCGGGGACATCCACGATCCCGCCTTCGCCCGCGTCGCCGCGCTGCAATTCACCGATGGCGACAAGCGCGCCCTGCCCTACGCCGGGGCCGCAACCCTGCTGGATGCCCCCTATCGACCCGACGCGGCGGATTTCGTCGATTTCGGCGGCCTCGACATCGCCCTGATCGGCGCGCCGATGGATTTGGGCGTGACCAACCGGGCGGGCGCGCGGCTTGGCCCGCGCGCCGTCCGCGCGGTGGAACGGATCGGCCCCTACGAACACGCCCTGCGCATGGTTCCGTCCGCCGAATGCAAACTGGCCGACATCGGCGACGTGCCCTTCACCAGCCGCTACAGCCTGGACCAGTGCCACGCCGACCTGTTTTCCTTTTACAACCGGATCAAGGACGCGGGCGTCATCCCGCTGACGGTGGGCGGCGACCATTCGATCACCGCGTCGATCCTGCGGGCGTTGGGGCGCGACGGCCCGGTCGGCATGGTCCACATCGACGCCCATTGCGACACCGCCGGGGACTACGAAGGGGCAAAGTTCCATCATGGCGGCCCCTTCCGCCAAGCCGTCCTGGACGGGGTGCTGGACCCCGAACGCACGGTGCAGATCGGCATTCGCGGCAACGCCGAATATCTGTGGGAGTTCTCCTACGACAGCGGCATGACCGTGATCCACGCCGAGGATGTGGAAAAGCACGGCATCGCGGCGGCGATTGAAACGGCGCGCCGGGTGGTGGGCGGCGGCCCGGTCTATGTCAGCTTCGACGTGGACGGGCTGGACCCGGCCTTTGCACCGGGAACCGGCACACCGGAGATCGGCGGCCTGACCACGCGCGAGGCGCTGGAGCTGCTGCGCGGCCTGATCGGTCTGGACGTGATCGGCGGCGACGTGATGGAGGTCGCCCCGCAATATGATTCGACCACCAACACCGCCCAGGCGGGCGCGCAGATGCTGTTTGAAATCCTGTGTCTGGCGGTGGACGCCCTGAAAGCGCGCCGCGCCGCATAACGGCAGCGCCGCGCGCGTTCAAAAACGGTCAAACCCGGCGGGCAAGCGCCAGCAGCCCGCCGGCCCCGATCATCAGGCCACCGGTCAGCCGGTTGAGCGTGCGCGCCGCCGACGCGTTGGTCAGCCGCGCGGCCAACCGGTCGCCACCGATGGCGTAGGCCATGATCCAACCGAACTCGCTCACCGTCATCGCGGCGATCAGGACGGTCAGCTGCGGAGCCAGCGGGGCGGCGGCGTCGATGAATTGCGGAAACAGCGCGGCCATGAACACCAACGCCTTGGGGTTGCTGAAGGCCACCAGCATGCCGCGCAGGAACAGGCGGACGGGCGCACCCTCCCCCACACCCGACACGGCGGAGTCATCGCGCGGCCCGGCCTCCGTCACCGGCGCGCGCCACGCGGCGATGCCCAGCCAGGTCAGATAGGCGACACCGGCCCAGCGCACCGCCTCGAACGCGACGACGGAGGTGGAGAGCAGCGCGCCCAGGCCGAAGGCCGACAGCGTGGCCATGATCGCCAGCGCCACGCACATGCCGATCCCGCCCCACACGGCGCGGCGCGCGCCAAAGCGCAGCCCCAGGCTCATCGCCAACAGCATGTTGGGGCCGGGAGTCGCCGAGATGAAAAAGGCGGTGGCGAAGAAGAAGGCGAGGGTCTGCCAGGTCATCGGCGGCGGCTCCGGTGGTGCGTGAAACGCGGGTGCGGGCGATCAGGGGACCACGAACAGTTCCGCCCGACAACCGTCGTCAGCGTCAGCGCAGCCATGCGGCGATCCGGTCGCACAGCCTTGACACCATGCCCCGTTGACAGGTCGCCCGCGCGGGAGTTTGCTGCACTGCACGCAAACCATTCCGCAAAACCATCCCGACGCACCGGAGGCCCATTTTGGCAGACGCCGCCTCATCCCCCACCCCCGCTTTGCCGGTGGAGCGTCATCGCCTGTATGAAGACGCGTTGGCGATGCTGCTCGGCACGCTGTTCATCGCGCTGGGCATGCTGATGTACACGAAAACCATGCTGCTGACCGGTGGGGTGGCGGGGGCGGCCCTGCTGCTCAGCTACGTCACCCGATTGGATTTCGGCGCGCTGTTCTTTCTGGTCAACGTGCCGTTCTACGCGCTGGCCTGGAAGCGGATGGGCTGGATGTTCACCCTGCGCACCGCCATCGCCGTCGGTCTGGTCGCGCTGTTTTCCCGCCTGACCGGCGGTTGGATCGGGGTGGAGCGGCTCGATCCGCTCTACGCCACGGTGATCGGCGGCGGGTTGTTCGGCACCGGCATGCTGATGCTGTTCCGGCACCGCACCGGCCTGGGCGGCATCAACATTCTGGCGCTGTATCTGCAAGAGCGCCACGGCGTGCGCGCGGGCTATTTCCAGTTGGCGGTCGATCTGGTGATTTTGGCCGCCGCGTTCTTCGTGCTGGCCCCGGACCAACTGCTGCTGTCGGTGGTGGGGGCGGTGATCGTCAATCTGCTGTTGGCGATCAACCACAAGCCCGGCCGGTATCTGGGCGTAAGCTGACTCACGCCAAAGCGCCACGGCGGAACGAAACCGCCGTGGCGTCTTTTCCAGTTTACGCCACCAGCAGGTCGGCCAACGCGCGGGCCACCACCAACGTCGCCTTGCGCAGATCCTCCAGCTTCAGCTTTTCATCGGCGCGGTGGCCGTTGGCCTCCAGCAGGTCGCGCGGCCCGGCCCCATAGAGCACCGTCGGGATCCCGGCTTCCGAATAATGGCGGGCGTCGGTGTAGAGCGGGATGCCGTTCTGGCCGACCGGTTGGCCCAGCACCGCTTCGGCGTGACCGGCGAACAGCGCGGCCAGACGCGGCGCGTCGCCGACCGAGCGGAAGGGACGGGCCAGCAGCACCCGGCGGACGCTGACGCGGATGCCCTCGCGCCCGGTCGCCGCCTGTTCGATCAGGGCGCGCAGACCGGCTTCGACCTCCGCCGGGTTTTCCTCCGGAATCATGCGGCGGTCGAGGCGGAAGGTGACGCGGTCCGGCACGACGTTGGTGTTGATGCCGCCCTGGATCAGGCCGATGGTCAGCGACGGGCTGGTGATGCCGGTGACGGCGGAACGCTGCTTGGCCAAGTCGGGCCGGTGGGCGTACAGGGCGGACAGGATGCCGTTCGCCGCCTCCAGCGCGTCAAACCCGGTGTCGGGGCGGGCGGCGTGGGCGGATTTGCCATCGACCTGCACCTCCAGATGCAGGCAACCGTTGTGCGCCGTCACCACCGAATAGGCGAAGCTGGCCGACACCGCGTAATCGGGTTTCGACAACCCCTGATCGAGCAGCCATTTCGGCCCGATCTCGCCCCCGGCCTCCTCGTCATAGGTCAGGTGGAGTTCCACCGTGCCCGCCAGCGGCGCGCCGGTCGCCATCAGCGCCTTGAGGGCAAAGGCGTAGGTGGCGAAATCCGATTTCGACACGGCCACGCCGCGCCCATACATCACGCCGTCGCGGATCTCCGCGCCATAGGGGTCGCTGGACCAGCCCTCGCCCGGCGGCACGACGTCGCCGTGCGCGTTCAGGGCCACGGTCGGGCCATCGCCGAAGCGGTGGCGCACGATCAGGTTGGTGGCGCTGATCATGCCGTTGGCGCGGACCAGATCGGCGGGAACCGGGTGGCGCTCCACGGTGAAGCCCATCGCCTCCAACAGCTCCGCCGCGCGGGCGGCGTGGGGGGCGCAATCGCCCGCCGGGTTGTCCGACGGGACCTTGACCAGTTCGGCCAGAAAACGGGTTTCGGCGTCAAAACCGGCGTCAACGGCGTCCGCCAGAGCGGCAAACAGAGCGGTGTTCGGGGTGGTCATGAACGGGCTTCCGATGCGGGCTGAAAATGATCAACGAAATGGGCGAGCACGCGGGCGCCCGTTTCGGCGTCGGCGGCGGTGATGCGTTCGGCGGGGTTGTGGGAAATGCCCCGTTCGCAGCGCACGAACAGCATGGCGATGTCGGTCAGCGCGGCGACCGCCATGGCGTCGTGACCGGCCCCGCTGGGCAGTTCCGGGGCCTCCAGCCCCAGCGCGCGGGCCGATTGGGCCAGTTGCGCCATCAGGGCGGGGCAGCAGGCCACGGCGGGGCTGTCGTGCAGCGGCGCGATGGAGACCGACACGCCGCGCTGGTCGGCGATGGCCTCCAGCCGGGCGCGGACGGCGGCGACCCGCTCCAGCCGCAGGGCGTCGCGGTCGGCGCGCAGATCGATGGTGAAGCGCACCCGCCCGGCGATGACGTTGGTCGCGCCCGGCGTCGCTTCGATCCGACCAACGGTGCCGACCAACCGTTCCTGGCCCGAACACAGGCTTTCCACCGCCAAAATCATTTCGGCGGCGGCGGCCAGCGCGTCGCGGCGCAGGGTCATCGGCACGGTTCCGGCGTGCCCGGCAAAGCCCTCCACCGTCACCGCCAAGCGTGTGGCCCCGGCGATGGCGGTGACGACGCCCACCGGCTGCCCCAACGCCTCCAGCACCGGCCCCTGTTCAATGTGCAGCTCGACATAGCCCGCGACCTGATCGGGGCGGTAGGCGGCGCTGGCCCAGGCGGCGGGATCCTGACCAAAGGCGGCCAGCGCGTCGCCCAGCCGGACGCCGTCGGCGTCGCGGCTGTCCAGCACCGCCGGGTCGAAGGTTCCGGCGATGGCGCGGCTGCCGATCAGGGTGGATTGAAAGCGCACCCCCTCCTCGTCGCCAAAGCCGATGACCTCGATGGCGAAGGGCAGGCGGCGGCCGCGCGCGTGCAGATCGGCGACGACGGCGATGCCCGACAGCACGCCCAGCATGCCGTCATACTTGCCCGCGTCGCGCACGGTGTCGAGGTGGGAGCCGATGAGCAGGGCGGGCAGGCCCGGCGCATCGCCCTCGTACCGGCCGATGATGTTGCCCAGCGCGTCTTCCCGCACCGCCATCCCGGCTTCCACCATCCAGGCGGCGACCTGATCGTTGGCGCGGCGGTGTTCGGGGGTCAGGTAATGGCGCGACAGCCGCCCCCCGTCGGCGCTGATCGCCGCCAGCGCGTCGCTGCGCTCAAGAAGGGATTGCCCGGAAAGCGGCGGATGAGGCATCGGGGAATCATCCCAAACAAACGGAAACACCGGCCATCATAGTGCCCAGCCTTTCCGCCTCCCTAGCCCCCATGCCGTGAAGACAGTTTCAAAGAATCCCGAAGCCCGCCCGCCAACCGGGCGCAACGCGTGTGCGTCCGCCCATTGTCTATGACGTAGGAGAGACTATCTGAGAAACAGAACCGCGCGCATTGTGATGGTGGCGTCGCGCCACCAAACAAAACGCACCGCACATTGTGCAGACGCAAAATATTGTGCAGATGCGAAAGAGCGCGAGGACAAGACACACGCACCGTCTTGGGGAGGCTCGCAATGCATCCATTTGAAAACGCAACACCGATATCCGGCCCGATGTCGGGGCGCTTTTCCTTCACCCTGTCCGCCGCCCAAATGGCCCAGGCCCAAACCCTGGCCGGCTGGATCACCCTGATCGCCGAGGATCGCGGGATGGACGAAGGGGCGCTCGCCGCCGCCACCGGCCTGGATGTGGAGGATGTGCGCGCCGTTCTGTGCGGCGCGGTGATGATGATCCCGTTGAC
This sequence comes from Azospirillum griseum, assembly GCF_003966125.1. Lineage (GTDB taxonomy): Bacteria > Pseudomonadota > Alphaproteobacteria > Azospirillales > Azospirillaceae > Azospirillum > Azospirillum griseum. The sequence continues at coordinate 72,611 of NZ_RXMA01000016.1, read as the reverse complement.
CGTGCTGGACCACGCCCTGCGCCGCCTGGAAGGGCGCGTGCACTGACATCGGATAAGACTGGCGGAAAAGAGCGGCACGAAAAAGGGGCGGCACCGGATGGTGTGCCGCCCCTTCGCTGGATCGCCGACACCGCCTGAAAGATCAGGCGACCGCCAGAACGTCCCAGGTGATGTTCGCCGGCGCGGTCAGGTGAATGCGGTAGAGCATGCCAGCCTGATCGACCAGAATGTCGGACACCGGGTTTTTCGCCGACAGATCGGTGACGGCGGCGCGGACGTTGCGCGGCAGGTCATCCAGCGACACGGTGCGGTAGCCGACTTTGTCGGACAGCTTGACGGTTTTGTTGCCCATGATGAGGCGCTCGATTCCAAACGGTGATGCAAGACGGGTGAAGCGAGGGGGTGTAAAAAGATCGCGGGACAATGCTCCCGACCGGTTAAGCAAAGGTTAACCTTTTTCACCGCCCACGCAGGCCAGCCGCGCGGACTCCGCACGCCCTGCGGGGCCTCATCAACCATCGTCGAATCGAACAAACGGACCGGAACGAGCCGATATGGGAACCATCCTCATCACCGGCGGCAGCCGGGGCATTGGTGCCGCCATCGTGAAACGGGCGGTGGCGGACGGGCACAGCGTTCTGTTCACCTACCACAGCGACCGCGCGGCGGCGGACCGGTTGGTGGCCGAATGCGATGGCCGGGCGCAGGCCACGCGCTGCGACGTCGCCGATCCGGCGCAGATCGCGGCGGTCTTCGCGCTGGCCGATTCCTTGAAGGCACGAACCGGGGAGCCGCTGACCGGCCTGGTCAACAACGCGGGCATCACCGGCGGCTTTGCCCGCGTGGCCGATCTGCCCATCGACACGCTGCGCGGCGTGCTGGCGACCAACGTCGAAGGCTGCTTCGTCGCCGCGCAACTGGCGGTGCAGCGCCTGTCCACGGCGCGGGGCGGGGCCGGGGGCAGCATCGTCAACCTGTCGTCCCAGGCCGCACGTCTGGGTGGTGGTGGGGAGTGGGTGCATTACGCCGCCAGCAAGGCGGCGGTGGACGCCTTGACCATCGGCTTGGCCCGCGAGGTTGGGCGGGAGGGCATCCGCGTGAACGCCGTGTCGCCCGGCCTGATCGACACCGACATCCACGCGACGGCGGGCGATCCCGACCGGGTCCACCGCCTAGCCGACGGCGTGCCGCTGGGCCGCCCCGGTGCGGCGGTGGAGGTGGCCGACGCGGTGGCGTGGCTGCTGTCCGACCGGTCGAGCTACGTCACCGGGACCATCATCCCGGTGTCGGGCGGGCGCTGACACCGGGGCGGATCATCCGCCCCGCCTCTTCACCGCCCCCGCCCTCTCAGCGACCCGCCAGGGTGCCGGTCAGCCGGGTGCGGATCGCCGCGACGGCGCACTCCAGCGGGCGGTCGGCGTCCGGCTTCGGCGTGCTGTTGGCAACATCCGGACACATGTCGTCCATCCGCCACACGCGCGGCGGCGGCGGCGGCGGGGCGTGCGGGTCGCAGGTGGCCGGATCCGGGTGGGTTTCCTCGGCGTTGCCGTTGGCCGGTTTGACCTCGACGTTCGGCGACACGCCAAAGCAATCGACCAGCGCACCCGACGGGCGGAAATAGCGCGCGGTGGTCAAGCGGATGCCGGTGTCGGTGCTGAGAGACGAAATCGTCTGCACCGACCCCTTGCCATAGGAACGGGTGCCGAACAGCAGCGCGCGGCCATGGTCCTGCATGGCACCGGCCACGATTTCCGACGCCGACGCCGACCCGCTGTTGATGAGCAGCACGATGGGCAGCCCCGGCAGCAAATCCCCACTGGTCCCATGGAAGGAGCGCGCCTCGTCCGGGTCACGCCCGCGCACGCTGACGATGTCCACCGCCTCCAGGAAGCGGTCGGCGACGCTGACCGCCTGGTCGAGCAGACCACCGGGGTTGTTGCGCAGATCGATCACCGCGCCGCTGAGACGCCCGCCCGCCTGACGGCGCATGTCCTCCACCGCCGATTCCAGCGCCGAGGTGGTTTGCTGGTTGAATGTGGCGATGCGGACATAGGCCACATCACCCTCCAGCCGGTAGCGCACCGGGTGGATCTTGACAATGGCGCGGGTCAGCGACACGCGGGTCGTCGGCTCGGTCGCGGGCGGACGGCGCAGGGTCAGCGCCACGGCGCTGCCCACCGGCCCGCGCATGCGCGCCACCGCGTCCTGAAGATTGAGGCCCTTGACCGCCACCTCGTCGATCTTGGCGATCAGATCGCCGCTGCGCAGCCCGGCGCGCGCGGCGGGGGAGCCGTCGATGGGGGAGACGACGCGGATCAGGCCGCTGGCCTCGTCCATCGTCACCTCGATCCCCAACCCGCCGAACTCGCCCTGGGTCTGTTCGCGCAGATACCGGTAACGCTCGGCGTCGAGGAAGCTGGAATAGGGATCGAGCGTGCCCAGCATGCTGTCCAGCGCCGCTTCGGTCAGGGCGCGGTCGGTGGCACGCGGGTTGTCCGTCTTCTTCTTGGCCAACCCCACCAGCGCCTTGTCCACCAGCACCTGCGGGTCATAGGTCTTCACATGTTCCGTCAACACCCGGCGCAGAGCGTCGGCAAACAGCACATAGTTGCGGTCGGCGGTGGACAGCGTGCCAGCGCCGCGCGTCTTGGCGAATTCAGCGCGATAGCGTTCCAGCGCGGCGTTCGTGTCGGCCCGGTTGATCGGCGCAACCGCGCAGGCGGGACCGATCGCCACCATCATCAGCAGCAGGGCCGCCAGCAACTTCGCCATCCTAAGCCCCTCTCGACAGGCCGGGAATCCCGACGGAATCACTCGCATCTCATATGGTACCAGAGGGTTCGCGGTGGATGGCACCCTATCACGGCGTTTCGGCAATCTCAAAGGGTGGGCGGACCGGTGACGGGTGCGGCGGAAGCCGACCTCTGGCGCGTTACGTGTGCCTATTTTTTAAGCAAACCCACTCATCCACAGGCGGTGTTGGCGATTCCCAAGGGCGGCGGGAGTCTTGTTCGGCGCTTGCGCACACATCTATCCACAGATTCTGTGGAGAAGACCCAGGCTCAAAAACTTATCCACAGATATTCACAGAAATGCTCACCCCATCATCCCCAGAAAAGAATCGAATCCGCGCCGCCTGTTCTTGTATCCCCGCCGAATCTGAAATATCCAATCATGGTGCATCGGCAAACTTGATGGGTGTTCATCATGATCGGAGACGCGTTTCATCCAAGGAAAGCGACAATTTCGCTGCGCGTCGATCATCAGGTCAAGATGGCGGCCAAGAATTACGCGCGTCAACGGCAAACACCGCTGTCCGAAGTCATGCGCAGTCTTCTGGTGCGGTACGTCGCCGAATGCGCGCGGGAAAACGCCCAGGCGTCGCCTGACCTGCTGCAACAGCGCCCGCATCAATATGTTGATCTCGCCCGCCTGCAACGCCTGTTGAGCGGCCTGGACTGACCGCGAACCGTTCTCCCGGCAACAAAAAGCCCCGCCGACCCGTTCCCGGTCGGCAGGGCTTTTCTTTGTTCCAGCCGGTTGAGGCCGCCGTCACAGCGTCAGGCGGCGTTTTCCATCGGCGTCAAACCACGCGTCAACCGACCGACCTCGCGATCCACCCACTCCTGATCGGTGGCGGTCAGGTCGAACTTGACGTGGATTCGACCGTTCTCGCTGGATTTGACCCGGCAAGGCACCGGCCGCGACAGGCCATCGACGCGCAACACCAGCGTGCCGCCCGCCGCCGCATCCGGGCCGTCCACCAGCATTGCCCCGCCCGAGGACAGGTTGGCCACCCGCACGCGCACCGGCCCGCGCGCGCCCACTTCCACCGCACCGCTGATCGACACGGCGAAACGGGGGCGGCGGCGACGGTCGACATCGGTGGTGGAGGTGCGGACGACGCGGACCAACACATTGCGCAGGCTGTCGATGCCACCGGCCACGTCGTCGGCGATGGTGCGCACCTCGTTGGCCCGGTTTTGGGTGGCGGAGGCCTCCGCCGACACACGGGCGATGCGGCGCGACACCTCCTTGGCGGCGTCGCTGGTCTGGGCGACCGAGCGGGCGATCTCGTGCGTGGCCGCCGCCTGCTCTTCCACCGCTGCGGCGATGGAGGACGAAATGGTGGACACTTCGTTGATCGTTTCGGCCACCTCCGTCACCGCTCCAACGGCGTTGGCGGTCACGCTTTCGACCTCGCCAATCAGCGCGCTGATCTCCTCGGTCGATTTCGCGGTCTGGTTGGCGAGATTCTTCACCTCGTTGGCGACCACGGCGAAGCCGCGCCCGGCCTCGCCCGCGCGGGCGGCTTCAATCGTGGCGTTCAGCGCCAGCAGGTTGGTCTGGCTGGCGATGTCGTTGATGAGACGGGCCACCGCGCCGATCCGTTCCACCGACGCCGACAGCTTTTCGATGGTGGCGCGGGCCGTGCCCGACCGGTCCACCGCGCGGCCCGTCACCGTGGCGGCGGTCGCCACCTGATGGCCGATGTCGCTGATCGCCGCCGACAGCTCTTCGGTGGCCGCCGCGACGGTTTCGGCGTTGGTCAGCGCCTGTTCGGCGGCGGCGGCAACGTTCTGGGCGTTGTCGCTGACCTGGACCGCCGAGTCCGACATCGCCCCGGCGTTGCCGCTCATCCGCCCGGTGCTTTCCGCCACCTTGTCCACGGCGACGCGGGTTTCGTGCTCCACCTTGTCGGCCATCGCCGCCAGGGCCTTGCGCCGCTCCTCCTCGCCCCGCTCGCGCAATTCGTCCTGGGCGGCGCGCAGCCGGGCGTTCTCCTGCGCGGCACTCTGGAACACCCGCACCGTGTCGGCCATGTGACCCAACTCGTCGCGGCGTTCTTCCATGCCGACCGTCACGTCCAGACGACCGCCCGCCAGATCGACCATGACCCGGCGCAGCCGCTCCAGCGGGCGGATCATCGCCGCTTCCAGAAACAGCACACAGGCCGCCGCCATCAGGGCAATGACCAGCCCGGCCCCGATCAAGGTCAAACGCAAACCGTCGGAAACCCGTTGCACCTCGGTGATCGCCCCGGTCAGGCTGGTCATCCGTGCGCCGCTGACGGCCACCACGCTGTTGCCCAGCTTTTCCAGGCTGTCGCCCATGGCGTCGGCCACGCTGTCGAACTTGCCCATGATGGTGTTGCCCGCCGCCGGGCCGCCGTCGATGTAGGCCCGCGCCATCCGCTTGCCCATCTCATAGAACGGGCCATAGGCGCGCTTGGTGTCCTCGATCTGGCGCACCACCTCGGTCAAACCAAGGGCGCGCGCCAGCTTGGCGGCGGTGGCGGTGTGCTCCTCGAACGCCTTGGCGTAGTCGGCGGCCTTCTTCTCGCCATCGTCCAGCCCGTCCTGCCCGCGCGTGGCCGAAATGTCGGTCAACCATTGCTGGGTCTGGGCCACGTCGTAACGGATGTCCGCCACCACCGACACCAGCGGGACCACGCGGGCAACCACATCGTCGGTGGCCTGCTGGATCGCGGTCAAATGGGTGGTTTGCTGGTCCAGATCCCGCATGGTGAGCAGCGAGGACAGGCCGACGGCGGTGAACACAAACACCGCGACCGCAACGACCTTCGCCCGAATTGAAATGATATGAAGAATGCCCATGACCAACGCCACACCCGTGAAATTCAATCGTATGTTTGCGAACGATTTTCACAATTGGCGCTGGAGCGCCAATCGCAAGAAAACGGTGGTTCAGATTACTATGGCGTAACGAAACTGCCCATCAAAAAGGCGCATTGACCCCGAAACCGCCGAATCACCCCAACGATCAGGCCATCGCGTCGGCGGACAGGGCCGCCAAGGTGTCCGTCAACGCGGCGTCAAGGTCATCGAGCAACGGCGGCCAATCATCGGGGAAGTCGCATTTTTCCAGCCGGGCGGCGGCTCGGCTCAGCCGCAGCGCGCCGATGTTGGCGGCGGTTCCCTTCAGATTGTGGGCCAGAGCCGAAACCGCCACCGGATCGGCGTCCGCCACCGCGCGCAGCTGCGCCACGATCTTGTGCGCCGTCTCGGCAAAGCTGGCGGTTGCCTGCCCCCACGCCGCCGCCCCCACCGCCCCGCGCAGGGACTCGGTGTGTCGACGGTCGATCACCTCATCGTTCGGCGGCATCAACCCGACCGCAGCGCCACCGACCGGGGCGGTCACAGCCCCCAACGGCTCCGACGCGCCCCCGGCGGACAGGGTCGCAAGCAGGGTGAACAGGTCGGCGGTGGCGATGGGTTTGGCGAGATACGCGGTCATGCCGGCGTCACGATACTCCGCCTGCTGGTCCGGCATGGCGTTGCCGGTCAGCGCGACGATGGGGATGCGGGCCACCGCCCCCGGCAGGGCGCGGATGCAGCGGGTGGCGGTGATTCCGTCCATCACCGGCATCTGCACATCCATCAGAACCAAATCGAACGGCTGCTCCTGCACCGCGCGCACCGCCTGCGCCCCATCGCCAACCGCGACCGCCTGATGACCGGCCCGCTCCAGCATGGTCAGCACGATGTCGCGGTTGATGTCGTTGTCCTCCACCACCAGGACCCGCAAACGGCGCGGGGTGATGACGGACGGTGGCGCAGACGGGACCGAAGGCTCGCGCTGGCCCGTCGGCACCTCCGTCACCGGAGCCGCCGCCTGACAGGGGACGATGAACCAGAAGGTGCTGCCTGCCCCCTCACCACTGCGCACGCCGATGCGCCCACCCATCACCGTGACCAGTTCCCGGCTGATCGCCAGCCCCAACCCGGTGCCGCCGAACCGCCGCGTGGTGGAGCTGTCGGCCTGTGTGAAGCGGCGGAACAGGTTTGGCAACACCTCGGCGGGAATGCCGATGCCGGTGTCCTGCACCTCGAACCGCAGAACAAACCCGCCATCGGCCCGCACCGGTTCCTCCAACGACACCCGCACCGACACCCCACCCTGATCGGTGAATTTCAACGCATTCCCAATCAGATTGACCAACACCTGACGGATGCGGCGGACATCCGCCCGCGCCCGGACCGGCACCGCCGGATCCACCGTCGCCTCCAGCGACAGGGACCGCCCGCTGGCGGTTGGGTGCAGCAACTGCACAATTTCGCCCAGCGTGACGCGGGTGTCGAAATCCAGCGGCTCGACCTCGACCTTCCCCGCTTCCAGCTTCGACAAATCCAGAATGTCGTCGATGATCTGCAACAGCGCGTGGCCCGACCGGTTGGCGATGTCCAGCATCTGGCGTTGATCGGTGTCGAGGTTGGGACCATCCACCAGCGCCAGGGCACCCAGCACCCCGTTCATCGGGGTTCGGATTTCGTGGCTCATCGTCGCCAGAAACTCGCTTTTCATCCGGTTGGCGTGATCGGCGGCCTCCTTGGCGCGGCGCAGGCTGGCTTCGATCTCGCGCTGGGCGGTGATGTCGCGCAAGGCGGCGGTGTAATAACTGCGGTCGCCATTGCGCCAGCCGGCCAACGTCACCTCGATCGGGAATTCGCTGCCGTCCTTGCGCCGCCCGACAAAATCGCGGACGTCCGACAAGGGCATCATCGCGCCGACGCTGCGGTAGAACTCCAGCCGTCCATCGGAAGCCACGGAGAAGGCGCTGGGCAGCAACCGTGCCAGTGATCCGCCCACCACCTCGCGCGCGGCGTAACCGAACAACCGCTCCGCCGCCGGGTTGACGGCATCCACCACCCCAGCCTCGTCAATGGTGACAATGGGCTGTCCAACCGACGAGAACATGGCGCGGTACCGCGCCTCGCTGGATTGCAGCCGGAGCGCCGACAACTCCCGTTCGGTGATGTCGGTCGCCGATCCGCGATACCCCAGGAACACGCCATCCTCGCTCCAGATCGGACGACCGCTGACGCTGAAGTAACGAACACCGCCAGGGGTTTTCACCCGATAGCGGAAATTGCGGAACGATTCCCGCCGGTCCATTGCCCCCTGATGCTCAACCCATTTGGCCGCATCGCCCGGTTCACGCAGGGCAACATCCTCGCGCTTCAGGCCAATGGGCAGGGCACCATCGGCCGTCTGGGGGACCAGCGGACCAATCAGGCGGGAAAAGCGCAGGTCGGCGTCCATCTCCCAAAACCAGTCGGACGCCGTTTCCGCCTGGTCGCGAAAGCGCTGCTCGCTGTCGGTCAACCGTTGGGCCGAGGCGGCCAGACGGGCCGATTGCCGGGTCGCCAGCAACGCCAACCCCATCAACCCGACGCTGCTGACCGCCGCGCCGATGATGTAGACGCGCTGACGCAGCCGGGTGTCGGCCAGAAACGCGCCCTCGCCAAAGGCGGCGGTGACGATCAACGGATAATCGTTCAGCACACGATAGGATTGCAGCCGGGGAATGCGATCGATGACGCTGCTGACCCGCAGAAAGCCCTTGGGCTTGACCATCGCCTCGCGCACGGTTTGGGACTGGCTGACATCCTGACCGATGATCTGCTCGTTCAGGATCGAGCGCGCGCGCAGGACGCCATCCTTGCCGATGATCGCGACCACACCATCCGGCCCAACATCCAGATTTTCCAAGGATCGGCTGAAATAAAACGGATCCATCGACGCGACGATCACGCCGGCAAAACCACCATCCGGCTTGTCGATCCGCCGGGTCAGTTGAATCGACCATTTGCCCGATGCCCGTCCGAACACCGGCTTGCCGATGAACAGGCCCGCAGCGGGGTCGGCCACATGCACGCGGAAATGCTCCCGGTCCCCCAAATGCACCCGCGTCGGCGCGTCCTCCACGCTGGTCATCACCAGATCGCCGCGCTCATCGATCACCGCGATCTGGACCAGAATGCTCGACCGCAGCACCGCGTTGCGGATCAAGTCACGGATGTCATGATTGGCGCGCGGAACATGGGTCTGCAATTCGTCAATCAGAAACAACAGCACCTGATCGGCCTCGGCCACCGCACGGGAGGTCTGTTCAGCCACCACCCGGGCCAGGTTGCCGGTGTCACGCTCCGCCCGCGCCATGGTGTCCGACTCGTCCCGCCGCACCAACATCAGGGCGACCAGCCACAGGGAAACAGCCAGCAACAGCGTTCCCGCCCACACAGCGACGGTGAAGCGGTGATGCTGACCGCGCGCCCTCATCACAGGGCCTCGTCCCCTGTGGAACGATCCGGCAACGGGCCAACCAACCGGGTGATGGCATCGGCCAGACGGGCCAGATCGACGGGCGCGCCAAGACATCGGTCCACACCGTCCAGGCCATCCGGTTCCTGCGGGACGGCACCGCCGCCAACCCGGCCAGGCATGGAATCGGTGCACAGGATGCAGGGCAAATCGGGGCGCAGCGCCTTGAACCGCCCGATCAGGGACAGCGCGGTCATGCCGCCCGCCGACGGTCCAGCCACGACGGCAACGTCGAAAAAGCCCGGTTCATCCACCAGGATTTCCAGCGCGTCCGCCGCGCTTTCGCACACGGCCACCTCATAGCCCAACCGCTCCAACCCGATGGACACGCGGTCGCCGCTGGCCCGCACCTCATCCACCACCAGCACATGATGGGTGACGGGACGGGCCGGGGTTTCCGCCACCGCGAGCGACGAGGCCGCCAACGGAACGAACAGCCGCAGCACGGTCCCCTCGCCGGGGTGGGTCCAGATGACAACGCCGCCATCGATCGCCCGGGCCACCGCCAGAATCGAGGGGGGAGCGTCCCCCGCTCCCCCAGCGCGACCGTGGTTGCGCGTGAGCATCAACGGATCCGTCAGCCCGCGAATCTGGGCAACCGTCAGCGGCGGAACGGACCGCGCGAGTGGTGGCAGATGCAGTTCGAACAGCAAATGCGCGCGCGGGCATGGCGGCAACAGCGGGTGGCAGGTCCACCCCACGGGGGCACGCAGGGCATCATCCGCCCCACTCCAGCGGGCGGACAACACAAGCTTGCGATCGGAAACGGGCGCGCTTCCCACCTCGTCGGGCGGCGCAGCCCCGCCCGCACCGCCATCGAGAACAAAGCCAACCAACGCCTGACCCAGAAGGGCGCTGTCGCCAACGCCCTCCACCCCCCCCGCCTCGTTGCGCAGCGACGGGATCGCCCCCCCGGCACCCCGCAACAGCCGATCCACCTCCCCCAAAACCGCAACTGCGGACAGGGGTTGCAGATCGACCGGCATCTCGCGCAGGGAGGACAGAAGATGGCGCAGACCCGTTTTGCTGCGGTCGGTGGCCGCCAGGATGCGGGCGGCGTAACCGGCTTGAACCGACCCGGCGGGCAAATCGGCCACCAGGAAATCCGCGTACCCAGCAACCGCGCCCAAGGTGTTGTTGACATCGTGCACGATCATGCCCGCCAGATCGGCGGCGGCGTCCATGCGGTCGAGCTGGACGGCGCGGACACGGTCCTGCGCCCGATCCCGACCAAGCAACAGAACCCCGCCGTCGGGCAACGGCAGCCGCAGCGGCGTGACCGGCGACGGCCAGACCGTGTCGTCGTCCCATCGGGTTTCCGGGGCCGCCGCCGCCCCCAGCAGAGTCGCCGCCGCCGGGTTGCGGGCGATCACCCAATGGTCGGAGTCCAGGACGACCATCGCTTCCCCGGCCGCATCGAAGGCGGCGCGCAGGGCCGCCGCCGTCAACGCCGCCTCCCCGTCGGGGCGGTCGGTCGTGTCGTCGGCCTCGTCGTCCAGCAAGGCCGCGCGGACGGCGTCCTCCCGCCACGCGGCCGCCGCCTTTTCGCGGCGCAACTCCCGCTCCAGCCGCCGCACCTCCCGACGCGCGGCGAACAGGGCGAACAGGCCCGAGCCGGCCAACGCCGCCGACGCGGCAAACAGCCAGATCAGCGCCGCCCGTTCCCCACCCGCTGGAGACATCCACAGGGCCAGCATCCCCACCACGCCCGCCGCGACCAACGGGGCCACGACGAAAACCTTCCCGTTGGACATCCCGACGGCGGCGTTGGAGGGCGGTGGGGTCACTGGCATCAATCACTCATCGTTTCGGGCAACACGTCGCCGATGACAGATGGACGCCGAAAGCCGGTGCGGACACCGGGGTGCAGCGGCGCAAGGGAGTACAATATCGTGTTGATCGGAAAGGAACAGTTAGGGAAAGCACGGTGGTGCCCCCCCCGCGCCGTCAGCGTCGGCCCCGGCATCGATCAGGACGCAGCGCTCAACCCATGGGTCAAAAGGCCCGCTTCCTGCGCCCGACGGACCGCGTCCGTGCGGTTGCGTGCGCCCAATTTGCGCAGGATGCGGCGGGTGTGCAGCTTCACCGTCACCTCCTGCAAGCTGAGCTGGCGGCCGATCTCCTTGTTGGTGGCCCCGGTGGCCAGCATGCCCAGCACCTGCTCCTCCCGCTCGGTCAGCGGAGAGGACACGCCAAAGTCGGATTCGCCATCGGCGTCGGCCCCATCGCCCTGCTCCTCCGCCGCACCGGCGTCGCTCTCTCCCAGAGTGCCGGACTGACTGAGCAGTTCCAAGGCGACGTCCCGGGGAAAGAAGCTCCCCCCCTCGGCCACCAGGCGCAGCGCCTGGGCCAGCACCCGACGGGGTGTTGTTTTGGGCAAAAAGGCGTCCGCGCCACTGCGCAACACTTCAATCGCCGTGTCGAGATCCTCGGCACCGGTGACGACGGCGACCGGCCCCTCAACACCGGCGCGGCGCAGACGGGTGAAGGGATCGGCACCGCCCCCGCCGGGCATCCGCCAATCCAACACGATCAGGTCGAAACGCGCCGCCCCGACACCGTCGAGCGATCCGATTGACACAATGTCGGCGTCCGCCCACGCCTGACGAATGGACAACTCCAAAGCGTCCCGAAACAAGGGGTGGTCGTCCACCACCAGAATCTTCATCGACCGCCTCCGCCGCCCGGCATCCGCACACCCATCCCTGCCCGGAGTGTAGCACCAAAGTCGAATATAAAAGCGGAAATGTGGTGCAATGACCGTGTGTTCGACCATTGTCCACCCCCTGATGGCGAGGGGATATTATCCCCGGATATCCCATTGCCATGCCCCGTTATCCTTCATGCCCGGTCAGGATTCCCAAAAATGGCTGTACTCTGAGGCCAGGAAAAAGCGACCCTGTGGTTGTCCAACCCCGCCCGGATGGAGGGACCACCCGTCTTTTGGAGCAGCGATCTTTTGCCCCAGCCCACCCCCGGCTCACGCCGCCGAACCGCCGCCCATCCCGGTGGACAGCAAGGATCGACGCCATGGAAATGACCATGTATGAGTTGCGGCCAAGGACCAGCCCCAGCCACATCCTGTTGGTCGATGACGATCCCGATTTTCGCGGAATGGTGAGCACCGCGTTGACCCGGGCCGGTTACATCGTTCACGAGGCGAACAACGGTCGCACCGCGTTGTCTGCGTTTCAGACCCACAGCGTGGATCTGGTTCTGACCGACATCATCATGCCCGAAGCCGATGGTTACGAGATCATCCAACGGGTCAAAAGCGCGCCCAGCCGCCCACCGCTGATCGCCGTCTCGGGCGGCAGCGTCCGGTTGCGGATGGAACTGCCCGGCATGGCCCGCCTGCTGGGGGCGGACGCCGCCTTTGAGAAGCCGGTGGACATCGCCGTGCTGCTCGACACCGTGCGGGCCTTGCTGGACGCCCGGCAAAAGGAACAGCGGACATGAATGTCCTGATCGTCGACGACGACCACACCAATCTCATCATCATGGCCGCTGTCGTCCGCCGCCTGGACGACGCCGAACCCATCACCTTTTCCAACCCGATCGAGGCGCTGGCCTGGCTGGACAGCAACGAACCCGACCTGATCCTGCTGGACCAGATGATGCCGGACATGGACGGCATCACCCTGTTGCAGCGGGTGCGCCAGAACAAGAGCCTGGACGCCGTTCCGGTCATCATCGTCACCGCCGACACCAGCGTGGACACCCGCATCCGCGCGCTGGACGAAGGGTGCAACGACTTTCTGACTAAACCGATCATCATCCCGGAGGTGCAGGCCCGGCTGCGCAACCTGCTGGCCCTGCGCCAAAGCCGCGCCCTGCTGCGCGACCGGGCCGCCCTGCTGGCGGCGGAGGTGCAGCGGATCACGGCGGCGCTGCAACGCCAGGGGGAGGAGTTGGTGCTCCGCCTGTCCTGTGCGGCCGAATACCGCGATCCCGAAACCGGGTCGCACCTGGAACGGATGTCGCGCTACTCCCGCCTGATCGCCGAGGCTGCGGGCTATGACCGCGAGTTCTGCACCAATTTGGTGAAAGCCGCCCCGATGCACGACGTCGGCAAGATCGGCATTCCCGACATGATCCTGCTGAAACCGGGCCGCCTGACACCGGCAGAATTGTCGATCATGCGCCAGCACGCATCCATCGGCCACCGCATTCTGGCGGGCAGCGACGTGCCGCTGTTGCAGATGGCCGCCGAAATCGCCCTGACCCATCATGAGAAATACGACGGGACCGGCTATCCCAACGGCTTGGCGGGAAGCGCCATCCCGGTCGCCGGGCGGATCGTGGCGGTGGCCGACGTGTTCGACGCGCTGACCTCAACCCGGCCCTACAAACGATCCTGGACGTTGGAGGCCGCCCGCAACTTTCTGGAAGCCAACCGGGGCACCCATTTCGACCCGGCCTTTGTCGATGCCTTCATCGAACGCTGGGATGAGGTGTGCGCCATCCACAATGTCTATGAGGAGGCGTACAAGCTGAATCATCCGCCCGAGTTGCACCCGGAAGAACTTCATTAGCCCCGCACGCCATCAATCGACGATGCGCCACGTCCCATCGGGTTGCAGGCAGGCGGTCCCGTAGCTGGATTGGGGACGACCGCCCACCATCACCGTGCTTTGATACTCGCGGCACTGCGCGGTGTTGCGCACTTGCACGGGCGGCGGCGCGTAGATGACGCGCGGCGGCGGTTCATAGACCACCACCGGCGGGGCCGGATAGACCACCATCGGCGGCGGCGGGTAATAAGAGTGCCGGTGATGATGCGGGTAGGGATAGGCCGGGTAATAGCCACCGATGCCGATGTCCACCGTCACCGACCCGCGCGCCAGAGCCTGCACCGGCACCAGCGCCAGCAAAGCGGCAACGCCCATCGCACCAAGACCCAACGACCGCCGCAGCGCCTTCATCGTTCCTCTCCCGACCGCGAACACCGCGACCACCATCAGCCCGGCAGGATACACCGGAACCCCGATGGCCAACAGGGGGGACACGAAAAAGTCACGGGCGCAAGGCGGGCACGGCCCCCGCCTTGCGCAGCGGATCAGATGTCGAGCGGCAAGGTGTCGGGATCATAGCCCAACTGTTCAACGATGGCGCGGGCCAGCGGGATGCTGGTTTCAAACCGCCACTCGTTGCGGCCGGGCAGATATTCGGACACGTTCGGGCGGCCGTTGGCGAAACGGCGCGGGTTGACCTCGTACCAATAGGCATCGCTCAGGGGAATGCCCTGCTCGTCGGCGTAGGTTTGGGCGATGTTCGGCCATTCGTTGACGGCGTTGAGCGGAGCACCCGCGCGTTTGGCAATGTCGGTCTGCTCCAGGAAGGCGATGATGCGCTTTCCCTCGCGTTCGAAATCAGCGACTCGGACAGAGGCGGGGGCCTTGCCCATGCGCAGATACGTCCATTCGCGGTTTTTTTCGGCCAAAGCGTGTTCCACGATGCGTGCTCCGGTTTGCTCTTTAGAAAGCTAGCCGACCATCCGCCGCGCGCCAACAGTTCCGTTGCGCGATTCGCAAAAAGTCGTTGCCCCCCGTGGCTTCTTCTGCCCCCGAAACAGACTTTTGCGTGTTGATGCAGTCAACACCACCATCAAAAAGGGGAAATTGCGGGCAAAAGCACCAACGCCTTTGCCCGCAAACAATCCGCGCTGCGAACGGAAAACCCGATCCATCGCGCCCCAATCAATAGCCCAGCGTCAGGCCATCCGGGTTGCGGGGATCGGACGCCCCCAGGAACAGGCCGTCGGGCCGGATCTGGATGGTCTGGGTGCGGCCCATGGTCTGTTTGACCACCACCTTGTGCCCCTTCTGCTCCAGCAGGCGGATGGTGTCGGGGCTGATGCCGCGCTCCACCCGCAGCTCGTCCGGGGTCCATTGGTGGTGAACGCGCGGAACCGCCGTCGCTTCCGCCGGATTCATGCCGAAATCGATGTGATCCAGGATGGTTTCCAGGGTCGTGGTGATGATGCGGCTGCCGCCGGGGCTGCCCGTGACCAGCCAGGGCTTGCCATCCTTCAGCACGATGGTGGGCGACATCGAACTCAACGGACGCTTGAAGGCCTGGACGGCGTTGGCCTCGCCCCCCACCAGCCCGAAGGCGTTGGGCACGCCGGGCTTGGCCGAGAAATCATCCATCTCGTTGTTCAGCAAAATGCCGGTCCCCGCCGCCACGATGCCGCTGCCGAAATTGAGGTTCAGGGTGTAGGTGACGCCGACGACGTTGCCCTGGGAGTCGGCGACCGAGAAATGGGTGGTCTGGTCGCTTTCGTAGGGCTGCGGCTGGCCGGGCTTGATCGTCTTGGCCGGGGTGGCCTTGTCGGGGTCGATCTTCGCCGCCAGCTCGTCGGCGTAGCGGCGCGCGGTCAGCCCCTTGACCGGGACCTTGGTGAAATCGGGGTCGCCCAGATATTCGGCGCGGTCGGCATAGGCGAACTTCATCGCCTCCGCCATCACATGGATGTTCTGGGCGCTGCCCGACCCGTTTTCCTTCAACGGGTAGCGCTCCAGGATGTTCAAAAGCTGGATGATGTGGGTCCCGCCGGAGCTGGGCGGCGGCATCGACTTCACGGTGTAGCCGCGATAGGTCCCGCTGACCGGCTCACGATCCACGACCTTGTAGCCCTTCAGATCCTCCGCTGTGATGAGGCCGCCGTGACGGGCCATCTCCGCCGCGATCTTTTCGGCGATCGGCCCTTCGTAAAAGGCTTTTGGGCCGTCCTTGGCGATCAACTCCAGCGAATTGGCCAGATCGGTTTGCACCAGCCGTTCCCCGGCGCGCAACGGGCGGTCGCCCTTGAAGAAGATGGCGCGGCTGGCCTCCCATTTGGCGAGGTGATCGTCTTCGGCCTCCAGCAGCCCGGCCAGTTGCGGCGACACCTCGAACCCCTCGCGGGCCAGCCGGATCGCCGGAGCCAGCACCTCGGCCAGGGGCAAGGTCCCGTGCTGGGCCAGGGCGTGGGCCAGCCCGGCCACCGTCCCCGGCACCCCGACGGCGAGGTGGGTGTAGAGCGAGCGGTCGGCGACCACCTTGCCCTGCGCGTCGAGATACATGTCGCGACTGGCGCGCGCCGGCGCCATCTCGCGGAAGTCGATGGCGACGTCGCGCCCGCTCTTGGCCTCGTGCAGCATCATGAAGCCGCCGCCGCCGACGTTGCCCGCGTTGGGCAGCACCACGGCCAGGGCGAAGCCAACGCCCACCGCCGCGTCCACCGCGTTGCCGCCGCGCTTCAGGATCGCCAGACCGACTTCGGTGGCCAGCCGGTGTTCGCTGGCGACCATGCCGTTCAGCGCCCGCACCGGGTGGAAAATGTCATACCCGATGTCGTACCGCACCGACGGCGGGGCCGCCGCCGTCTGCGCCCCGACCGGGCCAGCCAGACCAACGCACAGCGCAACGACAGCGGACAGCATCACCGGGCCGGACAGGCGGAACCGGGCGGGCAGACTCGTCATGCGGGGAACTCTCCAGAACGGACGGAGGGGGGATGGATCGTTGACCAAACGATCAACAACCGCCCCATCGTCCACCGCCCGACCCCAAAAGGTCAATCTTTTGTGTGAAATGGATTCGACCCTGGAATCCCTCAACCGCCGGTCTTCACCACGCCGCCGCTGGGTTGGGAGCCGCCGCGCGCCGGGCCGTTGCCGCGACCGGCGTAGCCGCGCAGGAAGGCCAGCACCTCCGGCGAATCCCACTCCACCGCCCCTTCCATCCGGCCCAGCTCCCGCCCCTCCGCGTCGATCAGCAGGGTGGTGGGCAGGCCGCGCAGGCCCAACGCCTGCATCGACGCGCTGCCGGGATCGAGGAACAGCGCCAGATTCTTGACGCCGGTCTTCTGATAGAAGGGTTCCACCGCGTTGCGCCCGCCCCGGTCGAGCGACAGGGCGACCACCTGGAAACCCGGCCCGCCCAACTGGCCTTGCAGACGGTCGAGCGAAGGCATCTCCTTCACGCACGGCCCGCACCAGGTGGCCCACAGGTTGAGCAGCACGACGCGCCCGGCGAATTGGCTCAGGTCGGCCCGCCGCCCCTCGCCATCGACAAAGGACAGCGGCGGCAAGGGCTTGGGCGTTTCGGCCCCCTTGTATTTCTCCAAACCGGCGATGGTCTGCGCCCCGGCCGCTCCCCCCGCCGGGGATGCGGCGGGCGGCGACGGGGCGTCCAGCCGCAGCACCGTGGGGGCCGCCGGGGCGGACAGGGGCAGCGCGTCGGCGGCCCACCAGGCCCCGACACCGGCCAGACACACACAAACCGTTGCGGTGGCCGTCAAAGTCCGCATACTCACGCTTCCTTGCCCCCCTACCCGAATGCCGTTGACATGAGCGCCGATCACGCCCCGCAAGACAACGCCGCTGCCCCCGCCCCCGCCGCAAGCCAGATGTGGGGCGGCCGTTTCGCGCGCGGCCCTGCCGCCATCATGGAGAAGATCAACGCCTCCATCGGCTTTGACAAGCGTCTGGCCGATCAGGACATCGCCGGATCGAAGGCGCACGCCGCCATGCTGGCCAAGCAGGGCATCATCACCCAGGCCGACGCCGACGCCATCCGCGCCGGATTGGACCGGGTGAAGGAAGAGATTGACGCCGGAAGCTTCGTCTTCAAGACGGAACTGGAAGACATTCACATGAATGTCGAAGCCCGTCTGGCCGAACTGATCGGCGAACCGGCCAAGCGCCTGCACACCGGGCGGTCGCGCAACGATCAGGTCGCCACCGATTTCAAGCTGTGGGTGCGCGACGCGCTCGACCGGCTCGATTCCGGCCTGATGTCGCTGCAAAGCGCGCTGATCGATCTGGCCGAACAGAACACCGACACGGTGATGCCCGGCTTCACCCACCTCCAGGCCGCGCAGCCGGTGTCCTTCGGCCATCACCTGCTGGCCTATGTCGAGATGTTCGGGCGCGACCGCAGCCGCGCGCGCGACGCCCGGTGCCGCCTGAACGAATGCCCGCTGGGGTCGGCGGCGCTGGCCGGAACCCCCTACCCCATCGACCGTTTCATGACGTCGGAGGCGCTGGGCTTCAACCGCCCGACCGCCAATTCGCTCGACGCCGTGTCGGACCGCGATTTCGCGCTGGAATACCTCTCGGTCGCCTCGATCTGCGCGGTGCATCTCTCGCGCTTTGCCGAGGAGATCGTCGTCTGGTGCTCGGCCCAGTTCCGCTTCATCAAGCTGTCGGACGCCTTCACCACCGGTTCCTCCATCATGCCGCAGAAGAAGAACCCCGACGCGGCGGAGCTGGTGCGCGCCAAATCGGGCCGCGTCGTCGGCGCGCTGAACGGCCTGCTGATGGTGATGAAGGGGCTGCCGCTGGCCTATTCCAAGGACATGCAGGAAGACAAGGAACCCGTCTTCGAAACCGACGACACGCTGGCGCTGTGCATCGCCGCGACCGAGGGCATGGTCCGCGACATGCAGCCGAACAAGGCGGCGATGCGCGAGGCCGCCGACCGTGGCTTCCTGAACGCCACCGATCTGGCCGATTGGCTGGTGCGTGAACTCGACATGCCGTTCCGCGAAGCCCACCACGTGACGGGCCGTGCGGTGAAGGCGGCGGAGGACCGGCGCGTCGGCCTGACCGATCTGACGCTGGCCGAGTTCCAGGCCATCGAACCCCGCATCACCGAGGCCGTCTATCCGGCGCTGAGCATCGAAGCGTCGCTGGACAGCCGCCGCAGCTTCGGCGGTGCCTCCCCCGTCCGCGTCAAGGAAGCGGTGAAGGCCGCTCGGGAGCGTTTCCTGTGAAGCACCCCATCCGTGTGACCGTTCTGCTCGTGGCCGCCGCGCTCGCGCTGTCGGCCTGCGGCAAACGCCCGAAATACGTGGACCAGCCCATGCCGGAGGGGCAAACCGATCCCTTCCCCCGCAGCTACCCCAATCCCGCGTTGGATCCCAAGCCCGGCCAACCGTCTTCGGGAGTGCAGTTTCCATGAGCGCGTCCACCAGCAAGCCCAGCGCGCCGATGGGGGCGTTCGCCTACCGCTACGGCGTTCTCCACGCCGAATCGGTGTCGGTGAACGACATCGCGCGCGCCGTCGGCACGCCATTCTATCTCTACTCCACCGCCGCGCTGGAGGCCCATTACAGCGCCTACGCCGGGGCCTTCGCCGGGCAGGACGCGGGCGTCTGCTACGCGCTGAAGGCGAATTCCAATCTGGCGGTCATCCGCACCTTCACCCGGCTGGGGTCGGGGGCCGACGTGGTGTCGGTGGGTGAGATGAAACGCGCGTTGGCGGGCGGCATTCCCGCCGAGCGCATCGTCTTTTCCGGCGTCGGCAAGACGCGCGAGGAGCTGCGCGAGGCGCTGGAAGCCAAGATCCACCAGATCAACGTCGAATCCATCCCGGAGCTGGAGGCGTTGAGCGCGGTGGCGTCGAGCCTGGGGGTGGTCGCCCCCATCGCCATCCGCGTCAACCCTGACGTGGACGCCAAGACGCACGCCAAGATCGCCACCGGCAAGAAAGAGAACAAGTTCGGCATCGATTACGACCAGGCGCGCGACATCTACAAGCTCGCCGCCTCGCTGCCGGGCATCAAGCCGGTGTCGATCGCCGTCCACATCGGCTCGCAATTGACCGATCTGGCCCCCTTCCGCGCCGCCTATGAGCGGGTCGCCGCCCTGCTCCACCAACTGCGCGCCGACGGGCACGACATCCAGCGCCTCGATCTGGGTGGCGGTCTGGGCATCACCTACAAGAACGAGGCACCGCCCGATCTGGCCGACTACGCCGCGATGGTGCGGTCGATCACCGGCAATCTGGGGTGCCGCGTCACGCTGGAGCCGGGCCGGTCGCTGGTCGGCAACGCCGGAATCCTGGTCAGCCGCGTCATCTATGTGAAGCAGGGGTTGCACCGCCGTTTCGCCATCGTCGACGCCGCGATGAACGACCTGATCCGCCCGTCGCTGTACGAGGCCTATCACGGCATCATCCCGGTGGCGGAGCCGGAGGCCGGGGCCGCGTTGGAGCCGTTCGACGTGGTCGGCCCGGTGTGCGAAAGCGGCGACACCTTTGCCGTGCAACGCCCGCTACCGCCGCTGGCGGACGATGATCTGGTCGCCTTCCTGTCGGCGGGGGCCTATGGCGCGGCCATGTCCTCCACCTACAACACCCGCCCCCTGATCCCGGAGGTGCTGGTCAACGGCGACCGTTTCGCCGTGATCCGCCCGCGCCCGACGGTGGAAGAGATGCTGGCGGCCGAACGGGTGCCCGACTGGCTGTAACGGTCACAGATCCGGCCCAAACGCCGACGCGCCGCCCCCGTTTGGACGCGGCGCGCGGCGTGGCGCTGGTCGCCATGGCGGTCTATCACGCCTGTTGGGATCTGACCTTCACCGGCTTGGCCGGGTTTGACCTGTTTGACAACCCGCTGTGGCTGGCCGCCCGCACCGCGATCCTGTCGAGCTTTCTGCTGATCGCTGGCATCGGGCTGGTGTTGGCGACCGAGAGCGGGCTGGATTGGCCCCGCTTTTCCCGCCGCCTGGGCCGCCTGGTGGCCGCCGCCGCCGCCGTGTCGGCCGCGTCCTACGCCGTCTTTCCGGACAGCCCGATCTTTTTTGGCGTTCTGCATCACATGGCGGTGGCGAGCCTGCTGGGGCTGGCCGTCGTCCGCTGGCCCGCCGGGGCCACGCTGGCGCTGGCAGCGGCGGTGCTGGCCGCCGGGCAGACGCTGGCCTTTCCGCTGTTTGACAGCCCGTGGCTGCGCTGGATCGGCCTGACCAGCGTGCCGCCGGATTCCAACGATTTCGTGCCGCTGCTGCCCTGGATGGCGGCCCTGCTGGCCGGGGTGGCGCTGGCCCGCCGCTGGCCGGGGGTTGGCTGTGGCGGTTTGCCGGGGGGCGGCTTGCCGGGCGGCGGTCTGTTGGGGAGTGGCATCGGGCGGCCCGTGGTCCGCGCGCTGGTCTGGGGCGGGCGTCAAAGCCTGGCCATCTACCTGATCCATCAACCGATCTTGTACGGCGCGATCTGGGTTCTGGCGCAAAGCGGGCTGTTTGCGGTCGAATCACCGGCCTCCCGCAACTTCCTCGCTTCCTGCGTCGCCAGTTGCGAGCGGACCGGAACCGCGCCCGCGCTGTGCGAGAGCCGTTGCGGCTGCGTGCGGCGGGAGATCACCGCCTTGGGCCAGTGGGACGCCTTCCTGACCGACCGGCTCGACGCGCAGAGCCGCGCCAACATCGGGGCGGCGGCCCAACGCTGCGTCGCGCCATAAGCCAAGCGGGGGGAAAAAGCCCCCCCGCCGGTTCACCCGATCATCCGGTCAGCGCATTGCCCCGGCGACGGTCAGCACCTCGATCCCGCCGTTGTAGATCATCATCAGCGCGACATAGACGATCACGCCCAGCCCCAGATAGGCGATCCAGTGATAGCGGTTCAGCAGACGCGCGATCACGCTGGCCGCCGCCCCCATCAGCGCCACCGACAGCAGCAGGCCGATCGCCATCACCCACAGATGCTCGCGCGCGGCCCCGGCCACCGCCAGCACATTGTCCAGCGACATCGACACGTCGGCGACGATCACCTGCCAGATGGCGGCCTTCATCGTCTTGCCCCCGCCAGCGGCGGAGCCGGCACCGTCGCCATCGCCATCACCATCCGACACCAGATCGGCCCCTTCCGCCTCTTCCTTCTGTTCGCGCAGCTCGCGGTACAGCTTCCAGCACACCCACAGCAGCAGGATGCCACCGGCAAAGGTCAGGCCAATGATGTCCAGAAGCTGCGTGGTCAGCAGGGCAAAGACAATGCGCAGCCCCACCGCCGCCGCGATGCCCCAGAAAATCACCTGGGCGCGCTGCGCCTTGGCCACGCCCGCCGCCGCCATGCCGACGACGATGGCGTTGTCGCCCGCCAATACCAGATCGATGAACATGACCTGACCAAGCGCGATCAATTCGGGAAGCAGCGAGTCCACGGGCGGGGTTCCTGGGCTAGTTGTCAGACAGGTTGATGGATAGCCCTATATCGCGAGGCTTCGTGTTCGCGCAACCCCCACGCCCGGTGGAAGGTGCGTTTTTCGACGGCTGGGCAGCAAACCCTGGTCAGCCAATCGGATAAAGCCTCTCGCCCACGAGCAGGAGGATCTTGTATCGAATTTCCGCAATATGAATCATGGCGTAACAGATTGTGTAAATATTATAATCAGAAGAAACACTTGACTGCCTGGTCATGGAAAAATTTCACGCTCATCCTGTAAGAATAGGATGTTCAAAAATGGAAATCCCAATGCATTTGTCTCTGGAATTTTTCCGCATTTTGAAACAACAAAGTTGCCTTCGCACCTTCAGATGAACTTTCCGCTGCTTAGGTATCATGAATTTCAGGCTGATCTAAGGGTAGGCCCTGATAGGCGAAGGGGTCGCCTGTGATAGAGTCATGACAATCAACATCCCTTTTGCCTTACGCCCCCCTGGAGGTGTCATGATCCGCTGGTTCGCCAACCAACGTCTGCTGGTCAAAATCCTCACCCCGGTGTCCATCCTGGTCGCGGTGCTGGCGGTCATCAGCGCCACCGCCCTGTCGCGGATCGAGGATCTCGACAAGATGTCCACCGAGGTGATCGACGTGATCGCCGAACGCCGCATCCAGATGCTGGAGGTCAGCCGCCACCTGAACACGGCGACGATTGCGGAAAAAAACATCATCCTGACCAACAACCCGGATGAGTTGCGGGATGCGGCCAAACGTTATCAGGATGAAATGGCGGCCGTCGATGCGGCTCTGGCTGTGCTGGAGCGCACCGCGACCACCCAAGCCCGCCGGGAAACCACGCAGCGCTTGAACAGCCTGCTGCCCGCGTACCGCCAACTCGCCAGCAAGGTGATCGATCTGGCCAGCGCCAACAAGGACGCCGAGGCGGTGAAGCTGAGCATGACGGAATCAGCCGCCGCCCGCCGCGCCATCGCCACCTACATCGACGAACGTGTGGCGATCAACGGCAAGGAAATGGAAACCATCAGCGCCGAATCCGATGTTCTGCTGGTCAACACCCGGCTCGCCATCTGGACCACCTCGGCCGTGGGCCTGCTCGTCGGCGTCGGGTTGACCCTGTTGATTGTCATCGCCACGATCACCCGCCCGATGAGCCGGATTGTCGGCGCGATGGGTGAGGTGTCGCGCGGCAATTTGGACACCGTCATTCGCGGTGCCGACCAGCGCGACGAGGTTGGCCAGTTGGCCCGCGCCCTGGACGTGTTCAAAACCAACGCGCAGGAGGTGCGCCGCCTGGAAGCCCGGCAAGCCGAAGAAAAGGCCCAGGCCGAAGCCCGCCGCAAGGCCGACCTGAACCAACTCGCCACGGCCTTCGAACAGGCGGTGATGGGCATCGTCAACACCGTGGCCGCATCGGCCATCCAGATGGAAGGGGCGGCGACCAGCCTGTCCTCCAGCGCCAGCCAGGCGTCCGGCCAGGCCACCGCTGTGGCGACCGCGTCGGAACAATCCTCCGCCAACGTGCAGACGGTTGCGTCGGCGACCGAGGAGTTGGCGGCCTCCATCCTGGAAATCGGGCGCCAGGTTGCCAACCAGACCCAGATCTCCACCGAAGCGGTGCGCGAGGCCGAACGGACCAAGGCGATGATGCAGGGTCTTGTGGACACCTCGAACCAGATCGGGGCCGTGGTCGATCTCATCAACAACATCGCCAGCCAAACCAACCTGTTGGCGCTGAACGCCACCATCGAAGCCGCAAGGGCGGGTGAAGCGGGCAAGGGCTTTGCCGTCGTCGCGGGCGAGGTGAAGGCGCTGGCGAGCCAAACCGCCAAGGCCACCGACGAGATCCAGACCAAGGTCAAGGACATCCAAAGCGCCACCGTTGGCGCGCAGGGGGCCATCGTCTCGGTGGGCGGCATCATCCAACGGATGAACGAAATCTCCACCACCATCGCGGCGGCCATCGAAGAGCAGAACGCCGCCACCAACGAGATTTCCGGCAACGTCAACCAGGCCGCGCGTGGCACCGAACTGGTCAGCAGCAACATCGTCGGTGTGATGCAGGCCGCCACCGCCACCGGGGCCGCCGCGTCCCAGGTGCTCGGCACCGCCAGCGGCCTCAGCCGCGACGCCGACCGGTTGAAATCGGAAGTGAATCGCTTCATCGCAACGGTGCGCGCCGCCTGAACCGCCCCGTTCATCGTCAGAACAGCCTTCGCCCCCGTGCCGCGATCAACCACGCCCTGCCCGGCGTGGTTGATCTGTTTTTTGTTGAATGATTGATCAAGCTCAAGGGAATGGTCTGACCACATGACGCACAGTGCCGCCCGACATGGTGGATCGGGCATCAAAGAAGGGATGCGCCCTATGGTTGATTTTTCTGTTTTCCGCGAATGCCGTTCGCGCGATCGGCACCGGTTGAGCGGATTGTAACATTATCGTTGCCGAACGCATTCGTTCACCCAAACGGCTGTTGCCGCCTTTGACAACGGCTGATAGCCTGAAACAACCCTTGCGTTTGTTTTGCATTGCAGCAATTGCCCTGGCGTTTGCTGAGAGCGGGAGCCTGTGCATGAGCAATCTTCTGAGTCGCCTGTCCTTTGCCCAGAAACTGGTGTCGCTGACCCTGATCGGCACGATCGCAAGTTGTGCCGCGACTCTGTTCGTGTCGCTCTACTTCATCGCGACCGACCTGAAACGGCAGGAGATCGACCGGCAGGAGATGAACATCCGGGTCGCCAAAGAGATCCTGAATCCGAAAAACCTCCCCTACCGCATCGCCGATGGCAAGCTGATGGTGGGCGACACCCCGCTGGAAGGCACCTTTGAGCATGTCGACCGGATCAAGGCGGCGCTGAACATCACCGTCACCATGTTCCGCGACAACACCCGCATCGCCACCACCCTGGTCAACCCGGACGGAACCCGCGCGGTCGGTTCCAAGATGCCGGACGACATCCACCAGCGCGTCGTCGTGCGTGGGGAAAGTTTCCTGGGGGAATACCCGGTGCTGGGGGTGAATTTCCTCGTCACCTATGTCCCGCTGAAAGACGCGTCGGGCAAGGGCATCGGGGCGTTCGCCGTCGGCATGCCGTCGGGCGAGTTCTACGCCCTGATCCAGCAACTGGGCTGGCGCATCGGCGTGGTGTCGCTGCTGGTGGGCGTGGCGCTGTGCGTGGTGATCTTCGTCTACGTCAAACGCCAGATGGTGGCCTTGCAGCATCTCGCCGCCGCCGTGGAGGCGTTGGGGCACAAGAATTACACCACCCAGGTGACGGAAACCGACCGCGCCGACGAGATCGGCGAGATGGCCCGCGCGGTCGCCGGATTCCGCGACGGGCTGGCCACCGCCGACCGTCTGGCCCAGGAACAGCGCGACGCTGAAGAGGCGCAGGCCCGTCGCCGGGCGGAAATCGACAACGCCACCCGCAGCTTTGCCGGAAAGATCGACGTGGTGGTGCGCGCCGTCACCGAATCGGCCCAGCGCATGCGCGGCAACGCCGAACGCCTGACCAGCAGCGCCGAAAGCACCCAGGCCACCGCCAGCAACGTGTCCAGCGCGGCGGTCCAAGCGTCGAGCAACGTCGAAACCGTCGCCGCCGCCGCCGAAGAGCTGTCGGCCTCCATCGGCGAGATCGGCCGTTATGTGGGCGAGGCCACACAGGTCGCCACCCTGGCGGTGACGGAGGCGCAGACCACCAACGACACGGTCAAGGGGCTGGCCGACGCCGCCAACCGGATCGGCGAGGTGGTTCAGCTCATCAACTCCATCGCCGCGCAAACCAATCTGCTGGCGCTGAACGCCACCATCGAGGCGGCGCGCGCGGGCGAAGCGGGCAAGGGCTTCGCCGTGGTGGCCAGCGAGGTCAAGAATCTCGCCAACCAGACCGCCAAGGCGACGGAGGACATCCAGACCCAGGTCGCGGGCATCCAGGGCGAAACCAACGCGGCGGTGCAGGCGATTTCCACCATCGTCGACACCATCCGCCGCATCAGCGACATCACCGCCACCGTGTCCGAAGCCGTCGGCCAGCAGGGGGCCGCCACCCGCGAAATCGCCCGCAACGTGCAGGAGGCGTCCACCGGGACCCATCAGGTGACGTCGAGCATCGAAGCGGTGTCGCGTCAGGCCCGCGACACCGGGGCCAGCGCCGAAGAGCTGCTAGGGGCCGCGCGGTCGTTGCTCGGTGAATCGCAAAGCCTGTCCAGCGAGGTGGCCAGCTTCCTGTCGGTGGTGCGCCGGGCCTGATCCGGTCGCTCCTCATCATCAACCGGTCCATTCGGGGCCGGAGGGAACACTCCCTCCGGCCTCATTTTTTCATCGCTTGGCGATGCTGTATGTTATATCACCAAATTGGTGATTGACATTATTGTTATGAAGAATACCTTTTATGGATCGACCTCCGCCGGTGCCCGCGCGCCGGACCGTGGAACAAGGGCGGACCAACGCCCGGCCAACCATCGGGGGCAGCATCCAGGGAAGGACAAGCGCGATGATGAAGACAGCCGTTGGTCTGGCCGCCCTTCTGGCGGTCAGCGTGATGCCCGGACTGGTCCAGGCGCAGGGGAAGCCCGTGCGCATCGGCGTTCTGAACGACATGTCCGGCATCTACGCCGACGATCAGGGGCCGGGATCGGTGATCGCCGCCAAGATGGCGGTGGAGGATTTCGGCAATCGGCTGGGCGTGCCGGTGGAGGTGATCGCCGCCGACCACCAGAACAAGACCGACGTCGGGGCCGCCATCGCCCGGCGCTGGTACGAACAGGACAGCGTCGATCTCATCGTCGATGTTCCCAATTCAGCGATCGCGCTGGCCGTCGCCGGGATGGCGCGCGACCAGAACCGGGTGTTCATCGCCTCGGGGGCGGGAACCTCCGAACTCACCGGGAAATCCTGCACCCCCAACAGCGTCCATTGGACCTACGACACCTGGGCGCAGGGCCACAGCATGGGCCAGATTCTGGCCGCGCAGGGCGGCAAGCGCTGGTACTTCATCACCGCCGATTACGCGTTTGGCAAGGATCTGGAAAAGAACGCGGCAGAGGCCGTAACCGCCGCCGGGGGGACCGTGCTGGGATCGGCCCGCCACCCGCTGGGAACCTCGGATTTCTCGTCCTTCCTGTTGCAGGCGCAGGCATCGGGGGCCGATGTGATCGGGCTGGCCAACGCCGGGGCTGACACGGTCAACGCGTTGAAACAGGCCGCCGAATTCGGCATTGGTGGGCAGCAGCGGGTTGCCGCGCTGATTTTGAACATCGTCGGCATGCCCGGCGTCGGGCTGGCGGCGAGCCAGGGCGTGTCGGTGGTCTCGGCCTATTACTGGGACCGCAACGACAACAGCCGGGAGTTCGCCAAACGCTTTTCCGCCCGCCACCCGCGCGGCAACGTGCCCAACGACATGCAGGCGGGCGTCTATTCAGCGGTGCTGCATTACCTGAAAGCGGTCGAATCGCTGAAAAGCGCGGCGGATGGCCGGGCCGTGGTCGCGGCGATGAAGGCGATGCCGACCGACGACCCGCTGTTCGGGCCGGGAAGCGTGCGCGCCGATGGCCGCAAGCTGCACCCGCTCTATCTGCTGACGACCAAGCCGGTGAAGGACTCGCGCGGCGGCTGGGATTTCTTCACCGTCACCGGAACCATTCCGCCCGAACAGGCGTGGCGTCCGCTGGCCGATGGCGGGTGCCCGCTGGTGAAGGGATGACACAACGCTGGGGGGTGGGCGTGGCCGCCCACCCCGCGTTTTGCGCCGTTACGGCAGCGCCACCGTCCGCCGTTCCACCGCGCTGCGCGCGCAGGCTTCCAGCACCGCCATGACGTAGCGGGCGGATTCGGCCGTCACCGGCGGGGCCTCCCCGTCCAGGATGGCGGCGGCCACCCCCCGGTAAAAGGCGGCGTAATCGCCGACGCGGGTTTCGACCACCCGTTCGCCGCCGTCGGCCTCGAACAAGCGGCCATACCGGTCCGGCTCGTCCAGGCCCCAATCGCTGTCGGTCGGGCGGCGTCCGGCGCGCAAGGCGGCCTCCTGCCCATCCATGCCGGATTTCAGGAAGCTGCCCGCGTCGCCGTGGATCTGGTAACGCGGCCCCGGATGGCACACCACCGTTCCGGCGTGCAGGATCGCCCGCATCCGGCCGTAATTCAGGATCAGGTGGAACCAGTCATCGACCTCGCCCGCGCGGCGTTGGGTGCCGACGTCGGCGGTGACGGTCTGCGGCAGGCCGAACAGGGTCAGCGCCTGATCGATCAGATGCGCGCCCAGATCGAACAGCACCCCCGACCCCGGCAAGGGCCGTTCGCGCCACCCCTGCTTGATCGCCGGGCGGAACCGGTCAAAATGCGCCTCGTAATGATAAACCTCGCCCAGGGCACCGCTGTCGATGCAGTCGCGCAGGGTCAGGAAATCGCCGTCCCAGCGCCGGTTGTGGAACACGGTCAACAGCCGGTCCTGACGGTGGGCCAGCTCGATCAACTGGTCGGCCTCGCGGACGGAGGTCGCCATCGGCTTGTCCACCACCACATGCTTGCCCGCCAGCAGCGCGGCGCGGGCCAACGCGGCGTGGCTGGTGTTGGGGGTGGCGATCACCACCACGTCGATGTCGGGATCCGCGATGATGGCGGCGGGGCTGGCGTGGGCGACCGCCTCCGGTGCCGCCTTGCGGATCTCCTCAGTGCGCGAGCTGGCGATGGCGGCCAGCCGCAGGCGCGGTTCGCACTGGATCAGCGGGGCGTGGAAGACCGATCCGGCCAGACCGAACCCAAGCAGCCCGACGGACAGAGGACCGACGGGCGGGCCGGAGGACGGCCCGGAACGGGTCGCGCTGGTGCTCATGGGGCGTTTCCTCAAAAACGGGTGGGTGTGGAGTCAGGCGGCATCCGCCCGGACACCGTGCAGGCTGTCCAGATGGGCGGCGGCCCCGCTCAACGCCGGGGTGTTGGCCAGAATGAGCCAGCTTGGTACGGGCCGCAAGTAATCCGCCATCCGTCCTTTCGCCTCGAACCGGGCGCGGAAGGGGCTGGCGGCGAGAAAGGCGGCAAAGCGCGGGGCGATGCCACCGCCGACATAGACGCCGCCGCGCGCCCCCAAACTCAGCGCCAGATTGCCCGCCGCCCCGCCCAGCAGGGCGCAATAAGTGGTCAGGGTCTGGACGCACAGCCGGTCCAACCCGCCCTCGCCACCGCCAACCGCGCGGCGGGTGATCTCGGCGGCGGGCAGCGGGTCGGTGGACAGGCCCAGCGCCCCGGCGACCGCGCGGTGCAGCCGCTCCAACCCGGACCCGCACAGCACGCTTTCCAACGACACCCGCCCCCGCTCGCCGCGCACCCGGCGCAGCGCCTCGATCTCCAGATCATCGACCGGGGCGAGGTCGGCGTGACCGCCCTCCGCCGACAGGGCGATCCAGCCCTGCGGCGTCGGCAGCGCCCCCGACATGCCCAGCCCGGTGCCGGGCGCGATCAGCGCCAACGGTCGGCCCACCTCCCCGCTCGTCCCCTCCGGCCCCAGCCGCATCAGGTCGTCCGCCCCCAGGCGCGGCAGGGCGAGCGCCAGCGCCTCGCAATCGTTGATCAGGCGCAGCGGGGCAAAGCCGAACCGCTCCGCCAACGCCCGCACCGAGAAATCCCAATTGCGGTTGGACAGCACGATGCGGTCGCCCACCGTCGGCCCGGCCACGGCGATGCAGGCCGAACGCGGGCGGGCGTCCACCCGCTCCAGATAGGCGGCGATGGCGTCGGGCAGATTCAGGTAATCGGCGGCGGGCAGGCTGAGGATGGCGGACGGGGCGGCCCCCGGTTCGGCCACCAGGGCGAAACGGGCGTTGGTGCCGCCGATGTCGGCGACCAGGGCGGGCCAGGCGGTGTCGGTCATGCGGATCTCATGGCTGTTGCGGGTGGGGTGTTGCGGGTGGGGTTTTGTGCGCGGCGGAGGGAACGGAGCGGCGGCCGTGACTCAGAGCGCGACCGGCGCGCCATCCTCCACTTGCCCGTCCTCCTCATGCCAGGTCCGTCCGTCGCGCTCGATCATGGCGATGGCGGCGGACGGCCCCCAGGTCCCGGCGGTGTAGGGTTTGGGCCGCTCGCCGCTGTCGCGCCACGCGCCCAACAGCCCTTCGGCCCATTCCCACGCGCTTTCGACCTCGTCGCGGCGCATGAACAGGGTGGGGTTGCCGCGCACCACGTCCATCAGCAGCCGTTCATAGGCGTCCGGGACCCGCCGCTTGAAGGTTTCGGCGAAGCTGAGATTCAGGGCGGCGGCGCGCAGGCGCAGGCCGCCCGGCCCCGGCTCCTTCGTCATCAGGCGCAGGCGGATGTGTTCGTCGGGTTGCAGGCGCACGACCAGCCGGTTCGGCATCACCGGCCCGGCGGAAGCCCCGAAAATGCTGTGCGGGACCGGGCGGAACTGGATGACGATTTCCGACACCCGTTGCGGCAGCCGTTTGCCGGTGCGCAGGTAAAAGGGAACCCCGGCCCAGCGCCAGTTGCGCAGCTCCGCCCGCAGGCTGACAAAGGTTTCGGTCGCGCTGTCGGCGGCCACCCCGTCCTCGTCGAGATAGCCGGGGACCGGTTCGCCGTCGATGGCCCCGGCGCGGTACTGGCCGCGCACGCTGTGGGTCAGCCCGTCGGCCCCGGTCAGCGGGGCCAGCGCCCGCAGCACCTTCAGCTTTTCATCGCGCACCGCCTCGCGCTCCAGCGAGGCCGGAGCCTCCATCGCGACGAGGCAGAGCAGTTGCAGCAGGTGATTCTGCACCATGTCGCGCAGCGCGCCGGAACGGTCGTAATAGCCGCCACGCCGTTCGATGCCCAGGGATTCGGCGGCGGTGATCTGCACATGGTCGATGCCGCCGCTGTTCCACAGCGGTTCGAACAGGGCGTTGGCGAAGCGCAGCGCCAGCAGATTTTGCACCGTCTCCTTGCCCAGATAATGGTCGATGCGGAAGATCTGGCCTTCCTGGAACACCGCGCCGACCTCGTCGTTGATGCGGCGGGCCGAAGCCAGATCGCGCCCGATCGGCTTTTCCAGAACCACCCGCGACCGCGCCGTCACCAGCCCGGCGCGGGCCAGCCGCTGGCAGATCGGCCCGAACAGGTCGGGATGGGTGGCGAGGTAGAAGACGCGGACCTTGTCCGCCACCCCGTCAAACCGGCTGGCGAGCGCGTCCCAGCCCTCCGTCCCCTGCGCGTCGGCGGTGATGTGATCGAGACGGGCGAGGAAACGGTCGGTCGTCGCCGGGTCGAGCGGGGCGGCGTGCTGGGTCAGCGCGTCCGCAGCCAGCGCCCGGAACGCCGCCCCGTCCAGCCCGATGCGCGACACGCCGATGATGCGGCCATCGTCGGGCAACTGGCCGTCGCGGTCACGCTCGTACAGCGCGGGCAACAGCTTGCGCAGCGACAGATCGCCGGTGGCACCGAACACCACATAATCAAAGGAGGCCACGCGCTCGATGGTGGAACTCATGCTGCTTGTCTTTCCCAATGGTTGGAACCCGATCTTCCCCCTGGGGCGGCGGTGGGGATGATGGGGGTTGGCGCGGCCATAAGCGTCACGCGCCGCCTCCTCTCCCCGCCCCTCTCCCGCCCCTCTCCCTGGTGGGGGGAGCGGGAAGATATGCCGAACCCACGCGTCCCAAAAGCGTTTTGCTCACACCGCGCATTGTTTGCGGCCACACTAATCCGCGACCGCGCGTGCGGGGCCGGTTTCCGTGTAACAGCGGCGTATCAACCGCTTCGACCTGTTACGAAAAGCCGGTTTGTAACGCCCATGTAACAGCAGCCCGGCAACGAAAGCGCCCTGTTACCAAATAGTCCGCCCCCCGCATCATCGGGCAGGTACAGTAACCGCCAGACAAACGACCGCGATCCATCACCAGCGGTCCAACAGCAACCTGTTTCGGGAGGGACCAGAATGCGCGACCTGCGTTTTCCCACGGCGACGACCGCAAGGGCGACCGCGTGGGGGTGTGCCGATGGCGTCGCCCCATGACCGGCCCCCTTCCGGCGAGGATCGCCCCATGACCGTGCCGTCATCCTCTTACAAAGCCACCGCCGCGCCAATCGCCGCCGACACGGACGCCCCCGCCCGTGCCAGCTTGGGCGAGCTGGCGCAACGCCATCTGTCGAAACTGGTGGTCGCCCCGTCCTTCGCGGCGATCCTGGTGTTCGTCTATGGCTTCATCCTGTGGACGGTCTACATCAGCTTCACCAACTCCCGCATGCTGCCCAGCTACGATCTGGTCGGGGCGGAAGCCTATGAGAAGCTGTGGCGGATCGACCGCTGGTACGTCGCCATCGAAAATCTGCTGATTTTCGGCGGCCTGTTCATCGGCGTCAGCCTGGCCATCGGCATCGTGCTGGCGGTTCTGCTCGACCAGCGCATCCGGGGCGAAGGGGTGCTGCGCACCATCTACCTCTACCCGATGGCGTTGAGCTTCATCGTCACCGGCACGGCGTGGAAATGGATCCTGAACCCGACCATCGGCATTCAGGAATTCGTGCGCGATCTGGGCTTTCCCGATTTCACCTTTGACTGGATCGTGCAGCAGGACACCGCCGTCTACACGCTGGTGATCGCGGCGGTCTGGCAAAGCTCCGGCTTCGTCATGGCGCTGTTCCTGGCGGCCCTGCGCGGGGTGGATCAGGAGATCATCAAGGCCGCCTACCTCGACGGGGCCAGCCTGCCGCGTATCTATTGGGGCATCGTGCTGCCCTCGGTCCGCCCGGTGTTCATGAGCGCCTTCGTCATCCTCGCCCATCTGGCGGTGAAGAGTTACGACCTCGTCGTCGCGCTGACCGGCGGCGGTCCGGGTTACGCGTCCGACCTGCCCGCGACCTTCATGTACGAGATGACGTTCCGCCGGAACCAGATCGCCATCGGATCGGCCAGCGCCATGATGATGCTCGCCACCGTCGTCGCCATCATCGTCCCGTATCTCTATTCCGAGCTGAAAGGGGGCAAGCGTGTCTAGCCTGACCTCCGCGCTGCCGCCCGCCGAAGGGATGGGACCGCGCGTCGCCCGCTGGGGCCTGTATCTGATCCTGTTGCTGTTCGCGGCCTATTACCTGCTGCCGCTGGTGGTGATGGTGTCCACCTCCTTCAAGAGCCTGGACGAGATCCGCACCGGCTCGCTGCTGTCGCTGCCGCGCGACATCAGCACCGACGCGTGGACCTACGCCTGGACCCGCGCCTGCATCGGCGCCGATTGCCGGGGCATGGCCCCCTATTTCATGAACTCGCTGGTGATCGTCGTCCCGGCGGTCATCATCTCCACCCTGTTCGGGGCGCTGAACGGCTACGCGCTGACCAAATGGCGCTTTCGCGGGGCCAACGTGATTTTCGCGATGATCCTGTTCGGCAGCTTCCTGCCCTCGCAGGTCATGCTGCTGCCGATGGCGCAGACGCTGGGTTTCCTGGGTCTGGCCGGGTCGGCGGCGGGGTTGATCCTGG
The DNA here is from genome assembly GCF_003966125.1 of Azospirillum griseum. Taxonomy (GTDB): domain Bacteria; phylum Pseudomonadota; class Alphaproteobacteria; order Azospirillales; family Azospirillaceae; genus Azospirillum; species Azospirillum griseum. The sequence continues at coordinate 39,105 of NZ_RXMA01000016.1, read as the reverse complement.
TCCACGTCGTCTATGGCCTGGCCTTCACCACCCTGTTTTTCCGCAACTACTACGTCAGCATTCCCGACGATCTGGTGAAGGCGGCGACCATCGACGGGGCCGGGTTCTTCCAGATTTTTACCAAGATCATGCTGCCGCTGTCGCTGCCGATCATGGTGGTGACGATCATCTGGCAGTTCACCCAGATTTGGAACGACTTCCTGTTCGGCGCGTCCTTCGCGGCGGGCGGGGCGCAGCCGGTCACGGTGGCGCTGAACAACCTTGTGAACACCACCACCGGCGTCAAGCAGTACAACGTCGACATGGCGGCCGCGATGATCGCGGGCCTGCCCACCCTCGTCGTCTACGCGCTGGCCGGAAAATACTTCATTCGCGGTTTGACCGCTGGCTCGGTCAAGGGGTGATCTGACATGGCGACTCTCACCATCAACAACGTCCGCAAGCAGTATGGCAACGTCGAGATCCTGAAGGGGATCGACCTCAGCCTGACGGATGGCGAATTCCTGGTTCTGCTCGGCCCGTCGGGCTGCGGCAAATCCACCCTGCTGAACATGATCGCCGGGTTGGAAACCATCAGTGCGGGTGAAATCCGCATCGACCAGCGGGTCATCAACGGTGTCCATCCCAAGGACCGCGACATCGCCATGGTGTTCCAGTCCTACGCGCTCTACCCCAACATGACGGTGGCGCGGAACATCGGCTTTTCGCTGGAGATGCGCGGCCAGTCCAAGGCCGACCGCGACAGCGCGGTGCAGCGCGTGGCCAAGCTGTTGCAGATCGAACATCTGCTGGACCGCAAGCCCGCGCAATTGTCGGGCGGCCAGCGCCAGCGCGTGGCCATGGGCCGCGCCCTGGTCCGCGACCCCAAGGTGTTCCTGTTCGACGAGCCGCTGTCCAACCTGGACGCCAAGCTGCGCGTCGACATGCGCACCGAGATCAAGAAGCTGCACCAGCGGCTTGGCACCACCGTCGTCTACGTCACCCACGACCAGATCGAGGCGATGACGCTGGCCAGCCGCATCGCCATCATGAAGGAAGGCATCGTCCAGCAATTCGCCCCGCCGCAGGAGGTCTATGAACGCCCCGCCAACATGTATGTGGCGAGCTTCATCGGGTCGCCGACGATGAACTTCATCCGGGGCACCCTGGCCGCCGAGGGCGACCGGCTGGGCGTCGGCCTGCGCAGCGACGGCGGCCCCGCCCGCTTCCTGCCGCTGCATGAGGCCCCGGCCCAGGCCGACCGCTGGCTGGGCCAGGAGGTCATCCTCGGCATCCGGCCGGAGGCGATCACCTGCTACGACCCCACCGTCGCGGCGGGGAACCCGGCGTTGGTCCAGGTCGGTTGCCCGGTGAATGTGCTGGAACCGACGGGGGCCGACACCATCACCTACATCCAGCTCTGCGGCCAGGAGGTCGTCGCCCGCATCAAGCCCAGCGACCGCATGGTCGAGGGCGAAAACGCCGACTTCATGATCGACATGGCCCGCGCCAACCTGTTCGACCCCAAGAGCGAACAGCGCATCTGACCGCGCGTGGCCGACGTCCCCCTCTTCCCTGTTGGGAGAGGGGGAGCGGCGCGCTCGCAGTCCTTCAAATCACAACCCCAAACCTAAGAAAAACCATCACCCCGCGCCGCGCACAGGCCGGGGACGGGAGGAACCATGTCCATCCACAGCCTCACCGGCGGGATCACGGGCCGCCTGTCGCTGGCCTTTGGCGGTCTGGCCGCCCTGGCGCTGGCGCTCGCCGCCCTGTCGCTCGCCAGCTTTGCCACCGTGCGCGACGGGGCCGAACAGGCCGGGCGCAGCCGCGACGCCTCGGACGCGCTGTCCGCCATCGCACAGGCCGTGTCCGAACAGCATCTGGGCGTGCGCGGCTATCTGCTGGCCGGGGACACCCGCTTTCTCAACCATTTCGAAACGGGCCGCCGCTCCTTCGACCGTTCCTTCGCCAAGCTGACCCGGCTGGCCGATGGCGACGCCGAACAGACCGCCCGCCTGACCGCCCTGTCCGAGGCGCTGAAGGCGTGGGTCGGGCAGGCGGTCGCCAAACAGATCGCGCTGATGGCCAACCCCGCCACCCGCGAGGAGGCCCGCGCCATGGAGGCCGCCGGGGCCGGGCGCGCCGGGATCGAGCGCATCCGGCAGACCATCGACGATCTGCGCAGCGCCGAAGCCCAGCGCATGGAGCAACTGACCGCCGGGCAGGAGGCGGAGGCCGAACGCGCGCAAATCCTGCTGATCGCCGGAACCGCCGTGGTCCTGCTGCTGGCCGCCGTGATGAGCGTGGTGGTGGCGCGCGGCGTGGCCCGCCCGGTGCGGCGGATGACCGGGCTGATGGCCCGGCTGGCCGACGGCGACCTGGACGTCGATGTGCCCGACACCAACCGGCGCGACGAGATGGGCGGCATGGCCCGCGCCCTGGCCGTGTTCAAGGACAGCGCCCGCCAGTCCCGCCAACTCGCCGCCGAACGGGAGCGCGAGCAACAGGCCAAGTTGGAGCGCGGCCTGATCCTGGAACGCGCGATGCGAGCGTTCGAAGCCGACGTTCACGCCGTGATCGGCAGCCTGTTGGAAGCCTCGGCCCAATTGGACGACACCGCGCGCACCGTCGCCGGGATCGTCGAGGAGACCGACCGCCATTCGCTGACCACCGCGCGCACAGCCGAACAGGCCAGCGTGAACATCCAGTCCGTCGCCTCCTCCGCCGACCAGTTGGCGGCGTCGATCAACGAGATCGGGCGGCAGATGGACTCCTCCCGCCGGGCGTCGGACGACGCGGTGGCGGCGGTGTCCGCCGCCGACGGCGCGGTGCGCGACCTGAACCAGACGGCGGGCCGCATCGGCGAAGTCGTCGGCCTCATCACCAGCATCGCCCAGCAAACCAACCTGCTGGCGCTGAACGCCACCATCGAGGCGGCGCGGGCGGGCGAGGCCGGGCGAGGCTTCGCCGTCGTCGCCGGAGAGGTCAAGGCGCTGGCCGCCCAGACCGCGCAGGCGACCGACGAGGTCACGGCGCAGATCGGGGCGATCCAGAGCGTCGTCACCACCACCGTCACCGCCATCGGTCGGATCGGCGTCATCATCGGCGACATGAACGGCATCGCGTCGGCCGTCGCCGCCGCCGTCGAGCAGCAGGCCGCCGCCACCGCCGAAATCAGCCGCGCCGTCAGCGGGGCCGGTCGCCTGTCCCACGCGGTGAAGGAGGATGTCGAGGCGCTGGCCCGCGCGGTGGCCGACACCGGGCGTTCGGCGGCCCAGGTGCGCGAACGCTCCGCCGACGTGTCCAACGGAGCCGCGCGTCTGAACGGAGAGTTGGCCGGTTTCCTCGACCGGGTGAAGGCGGCGTAACACCCGCCCCCCCGGAGAACATAGGGGAACAACACAGGGGAACAGCACAAGACAACAACACAGGGCACCGCGCCGTCGTTTCGCCGACCGATCCGTTGATTCAACGGAGATCGGCGGCGGAACCGGCGCTTTGCCCGCTGTTGTCCGGCGGCCCGCCCGGCCACTCTTGGGGTGCGACAAGATGGGTGCGACAGGATGTCGCCACCCGCACAACAGGAAGGGGAAGGCCGTGGCCGCGATGAAGGTTCTGGTTCTGGGCGCTGGCAAGATCGGGTCGATGATCGCCACCTTGCTGACGCAGACCGATGATTTCACCGTCACCGTCGCCGACCGCGACGACGCGCTGCTGGCGCGGGCCGAACGGGCCGGGTTCCAGGTGCGCCGCGTCGATGTCCATGATGGGGAGTCGCTGCGCGCGGCGATGACCGGGCAGAACGCGGTGTTGAGCGCCTGCCCCTACACCCTGACCCCGCTGATCGCCGGGGCCGCCGTCGCCTGCGGCGCGCATTACCTGGATCTGACCGAAGACGTCGCGGCGACGCGCAAGGTCAAGGAGCTGGCCGAAACCGCCAACAGCGCGCTGATCCCGCAATGCGGCCTGGCCCCGGGCTTCATCTCCGTCGTCGGCCATGATCTCGCCCGCCGGTTCGACACGCTGCACAACCTGCATCTGCGCGTCGGCGCACTGCCGCAATACCCGACCAACGCCCTGAAATACAATCTGACCTGGAGCACCGACGGGCTGATCAACGAGTATTGCAACCCGTGCGAAGCCATCGTCGATGGCAAGCCGCGCGAGGTCATGCCGTTGGAAGGCGACGAGCGGTTCGCCCTGGACGGCGTGGATTACGAGGCGTTCAACACCTCGGGCGGGCTGGGGTCGCTGTGCGAGACGCTGGCGGGCAAGGTGCGCAATCTGGATTACAAGACCGTGCGCTACCCCGGCCACCGCGACATCGTCCGCCTGCTGATCCGTGACCTGCGTCTGGGCGAACGCCGCCATCTGCTGAAAGACGTGCTGGAAACCGCCGTGCCGCTGACCTTGCAGGACGTGGTTCTGGTGGTCGCCACCGCCACCGGCGTGCAGGACGGCGAATTGCGCCAGGAAACCTTCGCCACCAAGATCTACAGCAAGACCATCGGCGGCCGGGTGTGGAGCGCCATCCAGGTGACGACCGCCGCCGGGATCTGCGCCATCCTGGATCTGCTGCGCGAGGGCAGCATCCCGCAGGCGGGCTTCATCCGCCAGGAACAGGTTCCGCTCAACGCCTTCCTCGCCAACCGCTTCGGCAAGCATTACGCGTCGTAACAGCGGGCGGGCAAACACAGGGTAGGCAAACGCCCGCCCCGGTGACGCACACCGGGGCGGGCGCTGTTCGTTTCGTCGCGCGCCCCGTCAGTCGACGTGAAAGACCTCCTGCATCATCGCCCAATGCTCGCCGGGGGCGCGGCTGTCCAAGGGGACTTGGCAGGGGCTGCAAAAGCTCCACCAGCGGCGGGTCTCCGGGTCGGCGGCGATGGCGGCCATGTCGGCCTCGAAATCGCTGCCGTGATACTCCCAACAGCCGAACAGCAGATTTTCCGGCTCGCGCAGGAAAATGGTGTAGTTGCGGATGTTGGATTGCGCGATGCGCGCCAGCACCTGCGGCCACACGGCGGCGTGCAGGCGGCGGTATTCGTCGATCTTGTCCGGCGCGATGCCGATCACCATGCCCATGCGTTGCATCGGTGTGCCCCCTGCCCTCAATCCAATCCGTAAAAGCGGCGCGCGTTGCCGCCGAACACCGTCGGGTGCGCGTCCTCCGGCACCAGTTCCCGCGCCATCGCCAACCAACCGCCATAGGTCCCGGCCAGTTCCAGCACCGGCCAATCGCTGCCCCAGATCAGGCGGTCCGGCCCGAAGACGGTGAACAGCGTGTCGGCGTAGGGGCGGATGTCCTCGATCCCCGTGCGCGTCCCCGCCTCCGTCAACAACCCCGACAGCTTGCACCAGATGTTGGGGCGCTGGCTCAACGCCACCAGATCGGCGGCCCAGCCTGGGGTTCCGCCCTGTGCGATCTCCGGCTTGGCCCCATGGTCAATGACGATGGGCAGATCCGGGAAGCGGTCGGCGAAGCGGCGCAAGGCCGCCAGATGGCGCGGCAGGACCAGCGCGTCAAAGCGCAAGCCCGCCGCCATCATCGCCCGGATCGCCGGGTCGAGTGCGGTATCGTCCAACCACTCCGGCGCCAAATCCTGAAGCATCGGGCGCAGGCCCTTCAGCGCCGGATGACGGGCCAGATCAGCGATGACCGCCGGGGCTGTGTCGCTTTTCAAATCGACCCAGCCGACCACGCCCCGGATGAACGGGTTCCAGTCGGCCAGATCCAACAGACACAGGGTGTCCTCCACCGACGGCAGCGACTGGACCAGGATGGTTCCCGTCACCCCGGCCCCGGCCAGATGGGGGGTCAGGTCGGCGGGTTGGAAATCGCGGTGGATGGCGGCCAGATCGGGCGGCGGCCATTGCCCGGCGCGGGCGGCGAGCAACCAGAAATGCTGATGGGCGTCGATCACCATGCCGTCACGCCCCCGCCGGGACCGGAGCGGCGGCGTCGATCAGGCCGCGCGCCGCCAGGGTCTGCCAGAATTCCGCCGGGATCGGCCGCTGGAACCAGGCGACGTTGGTGTCCAACTGGGCGCGGGTGCGCGCCCCGGTGACGCAGGACACCACCGCCGGATGGGCGAGCGGGAATTGCAGGGCGGCGGCGGGCAACGGCGTGTCGAACTCCCGGCACACAGCGTCCAACGCCTGCGCCCGCGCGATCATCTCCGGCGGCGCGTCGGCGTAATTGAACTTGCCGTTGCCGACCAGAAGGCCGGAGTTGAACACCCCGGCGGCGACGATGGCGTGCCCGGCTTTCACGCAGGCGTCGAGGAAGGGCGTCAGGCTGGTCTGTTCCAACAGGGTGTAACGCCCGGCCAGCATGGTGCAATCCAGGTCGATTTCGCCCATGGCGTCCAGCGCGATCTCCCATTCGTTCACCCCCAGCCCGATGGCCGACACGCGGCCGTCACGGCGCAATCCGTCGAGCGCGCGGAAGCCGCCGCCCCGGGTCAGTTGCTGCCAATGGTGATCGTGCAGGCCACCGTGGGTGACGCGGCCGATGTCGTGGACATACAGCAGATCGATGTTGGCCAAGCCCAGCCGCTGCAACGAATCCTCGACCGACCGCAGAACTCCGTCGTGGCTGTAATCATAAACCTGATGGAAGGGCAACGGATCGGCCCACCCGTTGGCGTCCACCCCCGCCACCCGCGCGCCGTCGGCGTTGGGACGGATCAGGCGGCCCACCTTGGTGCTGATGAGGAACTCGTCGCGGGGCCGGTCGCACAAGGCGGCCCCCAGGCGGCGTTCGGAGCGGCCATAGCCGTAATAGGGGGCGGTGTCAAAACAGCGGATGCCATGATCCCAGGCCGCCGCCACCGTGTCCTCGGACTCCGCCGGGGTGCTGCTGCGGTACAGGCCACCCATCTGGGCACAGCCCAACCCCAGAACCGGAACCGCCAGACCGGAGCGCGGGAGGGATCGCCGTTCGTCGAGCTTCGTCATGTCACAGCCGCCGTGTCAGAAAGAAAAGGCCGGGTGCACGCCAAAGAAGAGATGGACCACGCGCACCCGGTGAAGTGTGGATGGAGAAACGAGACGCGAAGACGCGATCAATACAGGACGTTCTTGGCCTCCGGCTGGTCGATGTTGGCCTTGTTGACCAGCACGACACCGGTGTCGAGGAACTTGTCCACCTTGCCGCCGGTGGCCAGCTTCACCACGCTCTGCACCCCCAGATACCCCATCTGGTAGGAGCCTTGGACCGCGATGGCCTCCAGCGTGCCGTCCTTGACGAAGCCCTGGAGATCCTGGTTGCCGTCAAAGCCGACGGCGACGACGCGGCCCGCCTTGCCCGCCTGCGCCAGCGCGCGGCCCATGCCGATGGCGGTCGGTTCGTTCGCGCCGAAAATGCCCTTCAGATCGGCGTTGGCGGCCAGAACGTCGGTGGTCTGGTTCAGCGCCGTGGCCATCTGCGACTGCGAATAGAAGGGGCCGACGATCTTCAGCTGCGAATTGGCCTTGATGTATTTGGTGAAGCCGCCCACCCGGCCGATTTCCGACCCGGCCCCGGCGACGTAGGACATGACGGCGATCTTGCCGGTGGTCCCGACCTTGTCGATCAGGGCCTTGGCGCACAGCTCCCCGGCCTTCTCGTTGTCGGTGGCCAGGAAGGATTGGTAATACTGCTTGCCCGCGTCGGAGATCTGGGAGTCGATCAGCACGACCGGGATCTTGGCTTCCCACGCCTTCTTGATCGCCGGAACCAGCGCGTCGGGGTCGGACGGGGCCAGCACGATGCCCGCCACCTTCCGGTTGACCGCGTTTTCCACCATGTTGACCTGATCGGCGATGGCGGATTCCGCCGCCGGACCCTGGAAGGTCATGGTGAAGCCGCTGGATTCCTTCTGCGCGGCGGTGGCCCCCTTCTGCACATTCTGCCAGAAGGTGGAGTTGACGGTCTTGACGACCACCGCGATTTCCTTGTCGGCGGCAAGCGCCGACCCGGCGACCAGAGCCAGAACGGACGCCAGGCAAGCCGAAACGATTGTGCGCATGTTTTTCACTCCCAAAGATTTTTGATGATTGTTGAGGTGGTTACGCGGTGATGACGACGCGGGCCGGGGGGAAACACCTCCCCCTCGGGCCTCCGCGTGGGCCTCAGCGACGGTTGCGCATCTGGTCGATCCACACCGTCAGAAGAATGACCAGCCCGATGATGATCTGCTGGGTGAAGGCCGAGACGCCGTTCATGTTCAGGCCGTTGCGCAGGATGCCGATGACAAAGGCCCCGATGGCGGTCCCGGAGATCGTGCCCACCCCACCGATGAGCGAGGTGCCGCCGATGACCGCGCTGGCGATGGCGTCCAGCTCGTACATCACCCCCTCGTTCGGTTGGGCGGTGACAAGACGGGACATCAGCACACATCCGGTCAGACCGGCCAGACTGCCCGACAGGATGTAGGTGATCAGGGTGACGCGGGCGACGTTGACGCCGGACAGGCGCGCGGCCTCCGCGTTCGATCCCACGGCGTAGATGTGGCGGCCCAGCGTGGTGCGGCTCAGCATCACCGCCACGCCGATGGCGGCGACCACCATCAGGATGACCGGATAGGGGATGCCGGGGAACACCACGTTGGGAAAGCCGTCGTCGCCGATGGTGACGATGCGGAACAGCGCGCCGTTGCCCAGCTCGCCAAAGGATTCACCCAGGCCCGACACGGCGCGTGCGCCGGTGATTTGCAGGGCGATGCCGCGCGCCACCAGCATCATGCCCAGCGTGGCGATGAAGGGCGGCAGCTTCAGCCGGGTGACGCACAGGCCGTTCAGCAGGCCGCAGAAGGCCCCGACCAGCACGCCCAGGACCATGCCCAGCGGAACCGGAACCCCGGCCTTGACCGCCAGTGCGGCCACCACCCCGGCCAGCGCCAGGACCGACCCCACCGACAGATCGATGCCGCCGGTGATGATGACGCAGGTGGCCCCGATGCCCAGATAGGCGATGGACGTGACCTGCAAGGCGATGGTCATGCCGTTGTTGACGGTCAGAAACGCGTCGCTGGTCATCGCAAAGACGGCGACCAGCAGCAGCAGGCTGGCCAGCGCGGCGAATTTCTGGATCAGGTCCTTTTTCTTGTCGTTCATCATGCGGGCCTTTGGTTCACCCGGCTCGCGCGCCGATTGGGGGACGGATTTGGTCGTGGTGCTGAGGTCGCTCATGGCGTTGCGGCTCCCGACGCGTGCGGGCGGCTGTGGCCCGAGGCGTAGTGCATGATCTCTTCCTGGCTGGCGTCGCGGGTGTTCAGCACCGCCGTGATGCGGCCCTCGTGGAACACCGCCACGCGGTCGGTCAGACCCAGGATTTCCGGCAGTTCCGAACTGATGAGGACGACGCCGATGCCCTGCGCGGCCAGCCGGTCCAACAGTTGGTAGATGGCGAATTTCGCCCCGACGTCGATGCCGCGCGTCGGTTCGTCAAAAAACAGGATGCGCGATTGGCGGAACAGCCATTTGCCGATCACGATCTTTTGCTGGTTGCCGCCGGACAGCAGCTTGGCGATCTGGTGCGGCGAGGGCGTGCGGATCGACAGCAGGTCGATGTAGGTCTTGGCCGCCTTGGCCTCCGCCGCGAAATCGATGAAGCCGAAGCGGTTGGACACGCTGTCCATGCTGGCCAGCGTCAGATTCTGCACCACCGACATCTTCACCGCCAGACCGTGGCTTTTGCGGTCTTCCGACAGATAGGCGATGCCGTGGTCGATGGCGTCGCGCGGGCTGCGCACGGTGATCGCGCGTTCGCCCAGGCGGATGGTTCCGGCGTCCAGCGGATCGGCCCCGAAGATGGCGCGCGCCACCTCGGTGCGTCCGGCCCCCATCAGCCCGGCAAAGCCCAGGATCTCGCCGCGCCGCAGCTCGAACCCCACATCGTGGAACACGCCCTTGCGGGTCAGGCCGCTGGCCGACAGCAGGACATCGGCGGTGGGGGTGGAGGTGCGTTCGGGGAACTTCTCCTCCAGCGACCGGCCGACCATGTGGGCGACGATCTCATCGACGGTGGTGGCGGCGAAATCATGGGTGGAGACGTAACGCCCGTCGCGCAGTACCGTGACCCGATCGACGATCGCCGCCATCTCGTCCAGCCGGTGGGAGATGTAGACGATGCCCACCCCCTCGCGCTTCAACTCGTGGATCACCTGGAACAGCAGGGCGGTTTCGGATTCGGTCAGGGACGAGGTCGGCTCGTCCATGATCAGGATTTCGGCGTTCAGCGACAGCGCCTTGGCGATTTCCACCATCTGGCACTGGGCGACCGACAGGCTTTTCACCGACGCGTCGGGGCGGATGTCCACCCCCAGCCGGTCCAGGCAGGCTTGCGCGTTGCGGCGCAGGGCCGCGCGGTCCACGAACCAGCCGCGCTTGGGTTCGCGGGCCAGATAGATGTTCTCAGCCACCGACAGATGCGGAATCAGGTTCAATTCCTGGTGGATGATGGCGATCCCCGCCCGTTCGGCCTCCAGGGAATTGGCAAAGCGGGTGTCGGCCCCCTTGTAGCGGATGGTCCCGCCATCGGGCTGGTATTGCCCGCTGATGATCTTCATCAGCGTGGATTTGCCCGCCCCGTTTTCGCCGCACACGGCGTGAACCTCGCCCCGCCGCAGGTCAAAACAAACCTCGTCCAGGGCGCGGACGCCGGGAAAGCTTTTGGTGACGTTGGTCAGGCGCAGCACCTCGGCCCCCGGGTCGGCCCCCGGTTCAGTGGCCGGGTCGGTGGCCGACGTGATGGCATGATGGAGGGATGACGCCCGTTCGGCGGTCAATGGTGGCATGGCTTCCTCCCAATCGGCGGCCCATGACGGGCAGCGCGGTCCCACTCTGAACGGTGGTGTGCGGGCCGTTCGCAACGGCTGCGTTCCCGGCCCTAGACTGTACGATAGGCGGACGAACTGTTTTGGTCAAGCCAATTTACCAGTCAGAGCAGGATTGGTTTGACCAGTGTATCAATTGATACCAATTTTCGCATCTTTTGCGCAGCAATTCGCCAACAGACCCCTCTTGTTGACCACCCCGCCGCCCTATATGGTAAGGCCAATTCATCGGGGAGCGCCGCGCATGTCCACTCTGGTCAAACCCATCGAACCGCGCCGCCTGTACCAGCAGGTGGCCGACCAGATCCGCGCGCTGATCGCCAGCAACGCCATCGCACCGGGCACCCGTCTGCCGCCCGAACGCGATCTGGCCCAGCAATTGGGCGTGTCACGCCCCTCCCTGCGCGAGGCGCTGATCGCGCTGGAAATCGACGGCAGCGTGGAAATCCGCATGGGGTCGGGGGTGTATGTCTGCCAGCCGCCCGAACGGCTGCTGCCAACCAGCACCGCCGCGCTGGGCGAAAGCCCGTCGGAGCTGATGCAGGCCCGCGCGGTGATCGAAGGGGCGGCGGTGGTTCTCGCCTGCGCCCGCATCAGCGCCGACGGTCTGGCCCGCCTGCGCGAGATTCTGGCGCGGATGCGCAGCGAGATGGAACAGGGCGGCCATCCGGTGGAACAGGACAAACAGTTCCACCTGACGCTCGCCGGGTTCAGCGGGAACAGCGTGCTGGTGCGGCTGGTGGGGGAGTTGTTCGACGAACGGCACAGCCCGATCTCCTCCCAATTGCGCGAGCGGTTCGACAGCACCCAGACCTGGCGCTTCGCCCTGGACGAACACGAAGCGATCCTTCAGGCGCTGGACGCCGCCGATCCGCTGGCCGCGCAAACGGCGATGCGCCAGCACCTGAAGGAATCCACCGACCGTTGGATCAGCAGCTGACGCAGATCTGGCGCTGCTGGCCCAACCCGTCGATCCCCAGTTCCATCCGGTCGCCGGGCTTCAGATAAACCGGCGGCTTTTGCCCCAGCCCGACGCCGGGCGGGGTCCCGGTGGAAATGATGTCGCCGGGGCGCAGCGACATGAAGCGCGACAGGTAGGACACGACGAAAGCCACGCCATAGACCATGGTCCGGGTCGAGCCGTTCTGATAGCGGTGGCCGTTGACCTCCAGCCACATCCCGAGATTTTGCGGGTCGGCAACCTCGTCCTTCGTCACCAGCCAGGGGCCGACCGGGCCGAAGGTGTCGGCCGATTTGCCCTTGGTCCACTGGCCCTGATGTTCCAGTTGGAAGGCCCGTTCCGACAGGTCGTTGATGACGCAGTAACCGGCGACATGGTCCAGCGCGTCGGCCTCCGACACGTATTTCGCCGTCTTGCCGATGATGACGCCGAGTTCGACCTCCCAATCGGTCTTGGCCGAACCGCGCGGGATTTCGACCGGATCGTTCGGCCCCTGGATGGCGCTGGTCGCCTTCATGAAGATCACCGGCTCCGGCGGCACGGTGGCCCCGGTTTCCGCCGCGTGGTCGGAATAGTTCAGACCGATGCAGATGAATTTCCCGGTCCCGGTCACGCACGGCCCCAGCCGGGGTTCCCCCTCCACCAACGGCAGGCTGTCCAGCGGCAGGGCGGCGATGGCGGCCAACCCCTCGGGCGACAGCGCCGCGCCGCCGATGTCGGCGACGTGGGCCGACAGGTCGCGGATGCGGCCCTGCGCGTCGAGAATGCCCGGCTTTTCGGCCCCCGGCTGGCCATAACGCAACAGTTTCATCGCTTGGTTCCTGGTGAAGAAAACGGGCGGGCGGTGATCAGGTGTTGGACCAACCGCCATCGATGGCGATGGCCTGCCCGGTCATGAAGGCGGACTCGTCGGCGGCGAGGAAGACCGCCAGCGCGGCGACCTCCTCGGCGGTTCCCAGGCGGCCCATCGGCTGGCGGGCGATGAAGGCGGCGCGCGCCGTCTCGTAATCGCCCAAGGCGCGCATGCGGTCGTGCAGCGACGGGCTGTCCACCGTGCCGGGGCAGATGGCGTTCACCCGCAGCCCGCGCGTCACGTAATCGGCGGCGACCGATTTGGTCAGGCCGATCACGGCGGCTTTGGTCGTTCCATAGATGAAGCGGTTCGGCGCGCCGATGATCGAGGAGGCGACCGAGGCCATGTTGATGATCGAGCCGCCGCCCGCCTCCAGCATGCCGGGCAGGAAGGCGCGGATCATCCGGTACATCGAGCGGACGTTCAGCGTGACCGAACGGTCGAACGCCTCTTCGTCGCAATCCAGCACGGTCCCGGCGTGGACGAAGCCCGCGCAGTTGAACAGCACCGACGGGGCCGGGGTTTCGGCGGCGAAGGCGGCGATGTCCGCCGGGTCGCACACGTCGAGCCGCCGGGTGGTCAGGCCGGGCGTGCCGTCCAACTCAGCCAGCAGGGCGGTGTTGATGTCGGTGGCGATGACCCGCGCGCCCTCGGCGGCGAAGGCCAGGGCGGCGGCGCGCCCCATGCCCTGGGCGGCGGCGGTGACGATGGCGGTTTTGCCGTTCAGGCGGTTGGCCATGGCTGTGGCGGTCCTTCCCTTGCGCGGCCCGGTGGGGCCGGTTCCGGTGATCCGTGTGGCGGATCGTTGGAGCCTACATACACAGCATCGTTCCACCTGTAAATCATCAATTCATCAGCGCGGCGATATTTCACCGATCAGTCGCCCCACCCTGTTCCCCTCTCAATCCAGAGACAGCGCGTCGGAGATGCGGCGGGCGGCCTGCGCCAACGCCTCCAGGATCGCTTCGGGTTCCTGCGGGGTGTTGCGCATGCGCAGATAGGGGCAGGTCAGCGCGGCGACCGCCCCGCCCTCATGGCCATCGACAATCGGGTGGGACAGATCGACCACCGCTTCGGAAATGCCGCTGGGGCGGCGGACATGGCCCGCCGCGCGCACCGCGTCCAGGGTTTGCGTCAGCGCGTCCAGATCGATCCACGGATCGTCCCGCCGCAACTCCTCATACAGCCGATGGCGGCGGCGCGCGCTCATGAAGGCCATCAGGCAATGGCCGGACCCCGTCAGAATCAAGGGCTGGCGGTAGCCGATGCGCACGGTGAAACCGATGTGGCTGGTGCTTTCCACCCGCGCGATGACGGCGATCTGCGTGCCCGACGGGACCGCCAGATGGCAGGCGTAGCCGGTGCTTTCGGCAAAGGCGTTCATCGTCGGCAGGGCGATTTCCACCAGCGACCGGTTCACCGGCCGGTTCAGCCCCAGGCGGAACAGCCGGTCGGTGACGCGGAAGCGGTCGTCGCCCTCCGTCCGTTCGATGTAGCCGCGTTCGGCCAGCACCGACACCATGCGGAAAATCTCGCCCTTGGTCCGCCCCACCCCATCGCCGATCTGTTGCAGCGACTGCGGATCCCGGCACTCCGAGAGGAATTCCAGAATGTCCAAGCCCTTTTCCAGGGCCGGGGCGGAGTAGCGGCGCTCCTTGTCATCCGCTCCGCCACCGTCGGCGACGGCGGACTCGGCCCCGGAGTCAGGCGGATCGATGTCGGTCGGGATCACGCGGAACCTCTCATGACGGCTTGACGGGTCGTTTCATATATGATTATCCATTTCACAGAGAAAACACTCCACCAAAAAAACACCCAACATCCGCGCAAGGGAGGCCCCCGCATGCCCGCCGACATCCGCATCACCGGCCATCGCAGTTACGATATTCGCTTTCCGACCTCCTCGCAAAAGGATGGATCGGACGCGATGAACGCCGATCCCGACTATTCCGCCGCCTATGTGGCGCTGGAAACCTCCAGCGCGTTGGAAGGCCACGGCCTGACCTTCACCATCGGGCGCGGCAACGATCTGTGCCGGGCGGCCATCGACCTGCTGATGCCGCGTCTGGTCGGGCTGTCGCTGGCGGAGATCACCACCGACATGGGGGGATTCTGGCGGCACATCACCGGCGATTCGCATCTGCGCTGGGTCGGCCCCGACAAGGGGGTGATGCATCTGGCCACCGGGGCGGTGGTCAACGCGGTGTGGGATCTGTGGGCCAAGCAGGCCGGAAAGCCGGTGTGGCAACTGGTGGCCGACATGACGCCGGAAGAGATCGTCCGTCTGATCGACTTCCGTTATCTGACCAACGCCCTGACCCCGGCGGAGGCGCTGGCCATCCTGACCCGCGCCAAGGCGGGCGAACCGGAGCGCCGGGCGCGGCTGCTCGCCGACGGCTATCCCAGCTACACCACCTCGGCCGGGTGGTTGGGATACGACGACGACAAGGTGCGCCGCCTGTGCCGCGAGGGCGTGGCCGCCGGGTGGAGCCATTTCAAGCTGAAGGTCGGGCGCGACCGCGCCGACGACATCCGCCGCTGCCGCGTGGTGCGCGAGGAGATCGGCCCCGACCGCGTGCTGATGATCGACGCCAACCAGATTTGGGAGGTGGACGAGGCCATCGGCTGGGTGCGCGATCTGGCCGAATTCAACCCGTGGTTCATCGAGGAACCGACCTCCCCCGACGACATCCTCGGCCACCGGGCGATCCGCGCGGGCGTGGCCCCGATCAAGGTCGCCACCGGCGAAATGTGCCAGAACCGCATCATGTTCAAGCAGTTCCTGCAAGCCGACGCCATCGACGTGGTGCAGATCGACGCCGCCCGCGTCGGTGGGCTGAACGAGAATCTGGCGATCATGCTGATGGCGGCGAAGTACGGCAAACCCGTCTGCCCGCACGCCGGCGGCGTCGGGCTGTGCGAGTATGTGCAGCATCTGTCGATGATCGACTATCTGTGCGTTTCGGGAAGCTGGGACGGCCGCGTCGCCGAATTCGTCGATCACCTGCACGAGCATTTCGAAGAGCCGTGCGTGGTCGAACAGGGCCGCTACCGCGCCCCGACCGCGCCCGGCTTCTCCATCACCATGAAGCCAGCCTCGATCAAAACGCACCTGTTCGGCGGATAAGGGAAGGCCCCCCATCATTGCCGCCCGTTTCCTGCTTGCATGGCCGGGTTGCCTTGGGGATCCTGTGACGGCGCGCGCGTCCGTCACAGGACCTCAGAGACACCAGGAGTTGCGGCATGGGGAACGGCATAACCAGCTCACGGGCGCAATCCACCGGCGTCACCCTGTCCACCGATTCGCAGATCAACGCCCTGATCGATGACGCCCGTTGGGGCACCGGCAGCGGGGCGACGGTGGCGCTGACCTACAGCTTCGAATCCTCGGCCAGCCGCTATTCCACCAACTACTCCAGCACCAACGAGTATCTGAACTCGCAAGTCCTGCGGACCGACCAGAAGGCGGCGGTCCGCACCGCCCTGACGGCCTGGGCGCGGGTGGCAAACATCACCTTCACCGAAGTGACCGACAGCTCCACCGAGGCCGGGGATCTGCGCTTCGGCATTTACAACAACATGCCGGAGGACACCGCCGCCTGGGCCTATTACCCTGGGCAATCCGCCGTCTCGGGCGATGTCTGGGTCAGCAGCGACATGCAATCCACCAGCACGTCGGCGGGTGGCTATTACATCGAATTGCTCCTGCACGAGATCGGTCACGCCCTGGGGCTGAAGCATCCCTTTGAGGAGGGCGACCAGAGCACCACCACCCTGCCAAGCTCCACCGACACCGATGACTGGACGGTGATGAGCTACACGCATGTGAACTCGCTCTACACTGTCACGCCGCAGGCCCTGGACATCAAAGCCATCCAATATCTCTACGGCGCCAACACCACGACCACCGCCGGAAGCGACAGTTATCAGGTCGGTGGGGCCGATCAAACCATCTGGGACTATGGTGGAACCGACAGCCTGATCGCCAGTGACAGCAGCCGCACCTACTCGCTGGATCTGCGCGCCGGAGCCGCAAGCACCGGGCAGGGCCGCAGCAACACCGCCCGCTATTACATCATGTCCGACACGGTGATCGAAAACGCGACCGGCAGCACCGGCAACGACACCATCACCGGCAACGACGCGAACAACACCCTGACCGGCGGGGCCGGGTCCGACACCATCGACGGCGGGGCCGGAACCGACAGCGCGGTCTACAGCGGGGCTTACGCCAACTACACCATCACCCGCTCGGGCAGCACCGTCCGGGTGCGCGACCTGTCCAGTTCGGCCAGCGACACCGACACCCTGACCAATGTTGAAAGTCTGGTCTTTTCCGATCAGACGGTGTCGTTGACGACGACCACCACCACCTCCACCGTCGCCGGGTCCACCATCTACCGGTTTTTCAACCGCAACAACGGAACCCATTTCTTCACGGCCTCGTCCACGGAACGCGACACCGTGATCGCCACCCTGTCGAACTTCAACTACGAAGGGGCGGCCTTTTCCGCCGTTGCGACCAGCCTGTCGGACACCACCCCCGTTTACCGGTTCTACAACACCGCCAACGGCAGCCATTTCTACACCGCCAGCGAGGGCGAGAAGAACAACGTCATCAGCACGCTGTCCGGCACCTACAATTACGAAGGGGTTGCCTATCAGGCCGTGACGTCCAGCAGCGCCAACGCGACGCTCAGCGGGATGACCCCGCTCTACCGCTTCTTCAACACGGTGGTCGGCTCCCACTTCTTCACGATCTCCGACACCGAACGCGACAGCGTGATCGCCAACCTGTCGAGCACCTACAATTACGAGGGGGTCGCCTATTACGTCGCCAGCGACACCTCGTCCGCCGCTGCGGCCCCCCTGGCGGCGGCCACGCCGGACAACGCTCTGCAAAGCGCCAGCACCGTCAGCGATGACGACGCCTCTGCTGCGTTCCAGGCGGCGATCAGCGACCCGCTGGCGGCCCTGACCGGCGGCAGCACCAACGCGGAGCTGACCTTTGACAGTGGGGGAACGGGCACCAGCCTGGCCAGCAACGCCCTGTCCACCACCGACAGCGCCACCCTCTACGGCGCGATGATCACCAGCGCGTTCGGATGGGAGTCCGCAACGGGCTGATCCCGCCCGCGCTGGTCAGAAGCTGTTGCGTTCGTGGTAGGTTTGCAGGAACTGGGTCAGGCGCGGGTCCGGGCTTTCGTGGAACACCTCGCGCGGCGGGCCGAAGGCGGCGATGCGGCCACGGTCGAGGAAGGCCACGCGGTCGGCGACGTTGGCGGCAAAGCCCATCTCGTGCGTCACCACCACCATGGTCATGCCGTCCGCCGCCAGATCGCGCATCACCTGCAACACCTCGCCCACCAGTTCGGGGTCCAGGGCCGACGTCGGCTCGTCGAACAGCATCAGATGCGGTTCCATGGCGATGACGCGGGCGATGGCCACGCGCTGCTGCTGGCCGCCCGACAGGCGCGACGGGTAGCTGTCGGCCTTGTCGGCCAGCCCGACGCGGGCCAGCATCTGGCGCGCCCGGTCAGCCGCAGCACCCTTGTCCATCCCGCGCACCTGGACCAGCGCCTCCGCCACATTCTCCAGGGCGGTCATGTGGGGCCACAGATTGAACTGCTGGAACACCATGCCGACGTTGCGGCGCAGGCCGCGCAGTTCGGCGTTGGACAGGCGGCGGCGCGGCGTGGTGTCGCTGTAACCGACCAGTTGGCCTTCGATGCGGATCTCGCCGCGATCATAGACCTCCAGGAAGTTGATGCAGCGCAGCAGCGTGCTCTTGCCCGAACCGCTGGGGCCGATCAGGCACACCACCTCCGACTTGTTCACCGTCAGATCGATGTCGCGCAGCACGACGTTGGGGCCATAGGCCTTGCTGACGCCCCGGATCGTCACCATCGGTGTCGGTTCGGCGGCGGGTGCCGGGGTCTTCACGGCGGCGGCAGGGGATTCGGTGATGGCCATGCTCAGGCCCTCGCGTTCGACGGGTGGGACAGGAACCGGGTGACGCGCGCCTCCACGCGGCGGCCCAGGCGGGACACCGCCTCGACCAGCAGCCAATAGAACAGCGCCATCCCCAGGATGGTTTCAAAGCTGGCGAAGGTTTCCGCCGCCATCGTCTGCATTTCGTACATCAGTTCCGGCACGGTGATGATCGACAGCACGACGGTTTCCTTGGTCAGGATCGCCATCATGTTGACCAGGGCCGGAACGGTGGACACCAGCATGGCGGGCAGGATCACCCGGCGCAGGATGCCACCATAGGGCATGCCCAGGCTGTGCGCGGCCTCCACCTGCCCTTTCGGAACCGCCTGGAACCCGGCGCGGAAGATCTCGGCGAAATAGGCGCTGCCATAGATGCCCAGCCCCAGAATCCCGGCGGTCGTCGCCTCCAGCCGGAGGCCGATGGCCGGACCGCCGCTGTAGAGCAGGAACAGTTGGATGAGAAAGGGCGTGCCCCGGATCACCTCGATGTAGGCGCGCAGCAGCCAGCGCAGCGGCTTCACCTCGATCTGCCGCAGCAGCATGATGACGAAGCCCAGCGCCATGCCGATGGCGCAGCCCGCCGCCCAGCACAGGATGGTCACGCCAAAGCCGCGCAGCAGCGCCGGGCCGTATTGAACGAGCAGGTTGGTGTCCATGCCCCTCACCCCTGCGCAAGACGGCGTTCAACCAGCGCCCCGAACAGGGCCAACGCGCTGTTGATCGCCAGATAGATGACGCCCGCCGCCAGATAGATTTCCAGCGGGCGGAAATTGCTGGCCGAAATGGTTTGGCTGGTCCGCGTCAGCTCCGCCACCCCGACCACCGAAATCAGCGAGGAGGCTTTCAGCAACAGGATCAGCTCGTTGACCAGGGCCGGAACCGAAATGCGGAAGGCTTGCGGCAGCAGGATCCGTTTCCAGATCGTCGGGGCGGAAAAGCCCAGCGCCAGCGCCGCTTCGGATTGGCCGTGCGGAACCGCGTTCAGCGACCCGCGATAGATCTCCGACACATAGGCCCCCGAGGCCAGGCTGAGCGCGCCAATGGCGGCGACCAGCGGCGGCACGTCGATGCCGATCAGGGGAAGCATGTAATAGATCAACAGCAGTTGGATCAGCAGCGGCACGCCGCGAAAGAAGCTGACATAGACCCCGCCCGCCACATCCAGGGCACGACGGCCCGATTGCCGCGCCACACAGACGAGCACGCCGATCACCTGCCCCAGCATGACGCCCAGCAGCGAGATCCAAATGGTCGTCACAGCCGCCCCCAGCAGATGGGGAAGCGCATCGACGATGACGCTGAACTTCATCGGCACATCCACGGTAAAATCAGGAGCACGCTCAGACCACGGCGCATCCCACCGCGCGTCTCAACCGGGCCGCGCCCCCGGCCCCACCGGGGACCGGGGACGCGCCCCACGGCTCAGAAGGCCCCGATCAGAACAGGGGTTCGGGAACCACGGTCGGCAGTTCGGCGGAGACGCCAAACCACTTCTTCTGGATGCTGGCCATGCGGCCATCCTTCTGGATCTTGACCAGGGCGGCGTTCACCGCCTCCACCAGGCTCTTGTCATCCTCGCCCGGACGGCCGACCCACGAGAAGAAGGACGGCTTGCCGAACGGCGGCAGAACGACGGTGAAGGTCTCCTTGCGCTGCGCGGCGGCAAAGGCAAGGTTGGGCAGCGAGTTGACCGACACATCGACGCGACCGGCGGCGAGATCGGCGTAGGACTGGTTGCTGTCGACATACTCCTTGATGGTCGGGGCGGGGGTCAGGCCCTGGGCGAATTCCTTGACCTGGGCCAACTGCGAGGTGCCCTTGCCGCCGCCGACGTTCTTGCCCGCGATGTCTTCCGGCTTGTTGATGGAATTGTCGCCGGTGCGCTTCATCATCGCCGCCGTCGCTTCGGAAATCGGCACGGTGAAGGAGTAGCGCTTCATCCGCTCCTTCGTGATGGTCACGGGCGCGATGACCAGATCGAACTTCTTGGCCTCCAGGCCGGGCAGGACGCTGGTCCAGGGCAGATCGATGTATTTCGGCTTGACGCCCAGTTCCTTCGCCACCTCGTCGATCAGGTCGCGGTCAACGCCCTTGTATTCGTTGTTTTCCAGGAAATCGAAGGGCGGGAACTGCATTTCGGTGGCGACGTTGATGACGCCCGCCTTCTTGATGTCGGCCAGGGTGTCGGCCTGGGCGGTGGCAACCCCGCCCAGCGCCAGCACCGCCGCGCCCAGCAGGGCGGCGCGCAGGGTGTGGCCGAAACGGCCGGTGGTCTTCGTCGTGACGTGCATCGCAACAGACTCCATAATCGTTGAACCCCCTGTGTGATCGACCGGCGCTGAACGACGGTGCGCCGGTCTTTTGTGTTTACAAATTAAGCTCCGTCGCGCTGTCGGTGATCGACGACCCGCTGAGGCTGAAACGGTCGCCGACGGACAGGAAATGCACCAGCGTGATGCAGCGGTTCAGATGCACGGTCTGGCGGCGGATCGACAGGCAGGCCGTCCCCGGCTCCACCCCCAGCAGGGCGGCGAGGTCGGCGGTGGCGTTCACCGCCTTGACCGTGTGTTCGGCCGACGACCATGGCACCTGATCGACCAGCCAGCGGCTGGGGGCGACGCTGTCGAACGGCTCGTCCACCACCTCCGGCACGGCGTCCAGATTGACCAGACGGCGTTCGTACTGGATCGGTGCGCCGTCGCCCAGATGCAGGCAGTCCAGCGACAAGAGCGGCGTGCCGTCCGGCACGTCGGGCCAGCGCAGCCCCTCGCCGTTGCGCAGGGTTTTGCGGTCCAGGATGCGGAATTCATAGACCCCGCCGTTGCGGGTGATGACGTCGCCGATGTCCTCGATGGGCAGGGCGAAACGGTCGTGCCGCACGCTGGCGACAAAGGTCCCGGCCCGGCGGCGGCGCACCAGAAAGCCTTCCCGCGCCAACAGCGCGATGGCCTTGTGCACGGTCTGCCGCGACACACCATAGAGGGACGACAGCTGTTCCTCGTTCGGCAGCCGTTCCCCGGCCTGCCAGCGCCCGCGCAGGATTTGCCCGGCGACCGCCCGTTTGATCTGGCCGAACAGCGGCCCCTTGCCATCCAGGCTGGAGCCGTCCAGGGCGACGGAAACACCGGCAGGACCGCGTTCCGCACCACCGTTCAGGCTTTGCCGCGCCGCGCCTTGCACCACCGCCCTCCGCCTGATCGTTCAGCGATGGCGACGATAATGTATGTACATAATTGGCCGGTCAATCGGGAAATCACAGGACGGACACACACCGTTGTTCGCGCGCGCCACTTGCGGAAAATCCATAAAATCCATAATCTTTGCACATCCATCCTGTGGAGCGCCCCATGCCAAACACCCCCATCGCCGTCTCGGCCTCTTACCGCGCGACCGACATGAACAAGGCGGGCGGGCAGATTTTGGACATGGTGGCCAGCAAGGGGGCCGTCACGATCACCCGGCGGGAGCAGGAATTTGTTCTGATTCTGGCGTCGGATCTCGCCAAGATTCTGGACGATGCCCGCGCCGACCGGCCACAAAGCCTGGACGATCTTTTGCGCGACTATGACCGCGACAAGATCAGCCGTTTGACGACCGGCTTCATGGCCGACACGCCCGTCGGCAAGGAGAGGCTGTGACATGCCCCGTCGTGGCGATGACTTCACCGGTGCGGGCTATGTGCCCGCGCGCGGGGATGTCGTTCATTTGAACTGGACCCCATCGGTTGGACATGAACAGGTCGGCCCGCATTACGGGTTGGTCCTGTCACAGGACGCCTACAATCTGGGAACCGGCTTGGTGATTGTGTCGCCCATCACGTCGAAAATGGGCAAGCTCAGCGGCTTTGAATTGCCGATCCAGGCCGGGCGCGTCAACGGTGTGGTGATCCTGTCGGAAATCCGCACGCTCGACTATCAGGCCCGGCGCATCGAGTGCGAGGACCGCGCCGCCGCCGATCTGGTGGCGGAGGCCATCCGCCGCGTCCGCCTGATGCTCTGATCCCGCCAGCGGACGGACACACACCCAAAAAGGCCCCCCGCCACCGGGTCACGCGGAACCGGCAACGGGGGGACAAGGACCAGGTGCCCATCGCGCACGCTGGAGGATCCGGGAGAGGAACCGGGAGACGAACCCGACACACCGGCAGGCAGCGGACCAAGCGCCGTCAGCGGACGGTGCGCAGCGCCTCCAGCGCCAGCAGGCGGTCGGTCAGTTCGGCGGTGCAGGCGACCACGGTGTTGCCCTGGCGCAGACCATCGTTCGCCAGGAAATCATTCACCCAGCCACCCGCCTCGCGCACCAGCAGCAGCCCGGCCAGCGCGTCCCAGGCGTTGATGTGAAGTTCGATGTAGCCGTCGCTGATGCCCAGCGCGACGTTCGCCAGCCCCATCGCGCCCGAGCCGCAGCGGCGGAACTCGATGGTGTTGGCGATCATCGCACTGATGAGGTCGAGGCTGAGCGCCAGCGGGCGGCGGGCCGACCAACCCATCTCCACCACGGCCCCACCGCCATGGCGCAGGCCGCTGGTGCGCAGGGGCCGCCCGTTCATCGTCGCCCCTTCCCCCCGGCGGGCGACGAACAGTTGGTCGAGGTCGGGGGCGTAGATCACCCCCAATTCGATCTCCCCACGATGGACCAGCGCCAGCGAGACGCACCAATTGGTGGTTCCGTGGATGTAGTTGGTGGTTCCGTCGATGGGATCGACCACCCACACCAGATCGGCGGGATCGCCCCCGGCCTCCTCGCCGATCACCGGGTCGCCGAAGGCGTCGGCGATGCGCTGGCGCACCAGGTTTTCCACGGCCAGATCGGCGGCGGTGCAAAAATCGATGCTGCTCTTGCTTTCAATTGCCCCCAGCCCCTGGCGCATGTTGCGGGCAAGGCGCCCCGCCTCCACGGCCAGATCAATGGCAAGACGGCGGCGGCCATCAAAATCGATGCTGGCGAAATCGGTTCTGTTTGAGTCAACGGTCATGGCGTGCAGGCTCCGGCGGGCCGCGCGATCATGGCGGCCCGCTGCTTCAGGAAAAGGGATTACGGCAAGGCCAGCGCGTTGGCCAAACTGGTGGCGGCGGCGTCGCGGCTGCCCAGCGGGTCCAGGCCGTGGCGCTGCTCGATCAGGCGCAGGATCGACACGGTTTCATACGGGGTGTGATCGACATGCCCCTTGCGGGCGAAGGGCGAGACGATCAGGGCGGGAATCCGCGACCCCGGCCCCCAGCGGTCGCCCTTGGGCGGCGGCACATGGTCCCAGAATCCGCCGTTTTCGTCGGAGGTGACGATCACCACCATGTTTTTCCACTGCGGGCTTTTTTCCAGCATGGCGATCAGGTCGGCGACGTGACGGTCGCCGTCGGCCACCGACGCCTTGCCGGGGTGCTGGTTGTATTTGCCGGTCGGCTTGTAGAAGGACACCGGCGGCAGAGCACCGTCGAGGATCGCCGTTTCAAAATCAGCGAGGTCTTTCAGGTGGCGCGCCCGCTCGTCGGCGCTGTCGACGAAGCGCTTGAAATAGGTGAAGGGGTGATGGTGAAAGGAAAAGCCGTCCGGGCTTTGCTTCGTCGGCATCCCGGCGACCGCCTTGTCGAAATCCCCGGCGTAATAGACCCAGTTCACGCCCTTGTCGGTCAACCGGTCGCCGATGGTCGGCAGCGTCTGCACCGGCAGCAGCGTTTGCTCCAGGCTGGTGTCGTACAGCCACGCGCCCTGGATGGTGTTGACGGCGTAGCCATCGGCGGTGACGGTCGGCTCACCGCCCTTGGCGTCCTTGCCGGTTCCCGCCACCTCGCGCAGGGCGTCCGGCGCGTTGGGGAACGGCGGGGTGCAGGCGCAGACCAACCACATGTGATTGAGGAAGGAGCCGCCAAAGGCCGACTGGAAGAAATGGTCGGCCAGGGTGTAGCGCTTGGCCACCTCCCACATCGCCATCTGCGATCCGTCGAAATAGCCCATCGGCAGACCGCCGGTGGTTCCTTCGCTGACAAAGCGGTCGTTGCGCCCGCCGTTGATCTGGCGCTGGTGGGTGAAAAAGGCGTGGATCGGGCTGGCCACCCGGTCGTTCAGCCCAACCGCCGGATCCAGGCGGAACGGCCCGTTGGCGGTGACGTGGGCCAGCCGGGCGTCCGGCTTCTTCTTGCCGTCCAGCGGCGGCGGCAGGGTGGCGAAGGGCGTGCCGTCGCGGTCCACCTGAACCGTCCCGGCCTGCGCCTTCTGCGCCGCCTCCAACCCCTCGGCCCCCGGAAACAGGCCATAGAGCGTGTCGAAGCTGCGGTTTTCCAGATAGATGACGACGATGGTGTCGATCACCGACAGCTTGGGATCGGCCTCGGCGGCGTGCGCCCGCGCCAGCGGCGCGGCGACAGCCAGGGTCAGGCCCGCCGCCAACGCGGCGGCGGTCAGCAGATGTCTCGCACCCATCACGGCGGGACTCCTTGTTGAAAGACGGAAACCGGTGGCGGATCAGCCGGGAATGACGGTGACGCCCTGCGGGGCAAAGCCGACCGACACCGCGTCGCCAATCGCGCGCGGGTGGTCCACATCGGCGGAGCGGGCGAACAGGGTGACGTCCCGGCCCGCCAGCGACACCGCCACCTCATACTCCATGTGGTCGCCCAGATAGGCGGCGTAGAGGATGCGCCCCGGCACCCCACCCGCTTCACCCGGTTCGGCCAGCCGGATGGCGTGCGGCCGCACCGCCAGCTCCACCGGCCCATCGGCCAGGTCACGGTGCGGCAAGGTCAGCGACGCCGCCCCGACGGCGATCCGCCCCAACGCCCCGTCCCGCCCGGCCAGCGCGGCGGGCACGATGTTGGCGTCGCCGATGAAATCGGCGATGAAGCGGCTGGCCGGGCGTTCGTACAGATCGCGCGGCGCGCCGTCCTGGGCGATTTTGCCACCCGCCATGACGATGATGCGGTCGGACACGGCCAGCGCCTCTTCCTGGTCGTGGGTGACGTAGACCACGGTCAGTTTCAGGCTCTGCTGAAGCTGGCGGATGTCCTCGCGCACCCGGCGGCGCATCTTGGCGTCCAGGTTGGACAGCGGCTCGTCGAACAGCAGCACGCGCGGTTCCAGCACGATGGCGCGGGCCACCGCCACGCGCTGCTGCTGGCCGCCCGACAATTCGCTGGGCAGCCGTTTTTCCAATCCGGCCAGCCCGACCAGCTCCAGCTTGGCGCGCGCGGCCTCCTCGGCCTGTTTCTTCGCCATGCCGCCGACCACCAGCCCATAGGCGACGTTGTCGAGGATCGACATGTGAGGGAACAGGGCGTAGCTCTGGAACACCATGCTGACGTCGCGTTCGGCGGCGGATCGGGTGGTGACATCCTCCCCACCGATCAGGATCTGGCCGGTGGAGGTCTGCTCCAGCCCGGCGATCATGCGCAGGGTGGTGGTCTTGCCGCAGCCCGACGGGCCGAGCAGAGTCACCAGCGTGCCGGTTTCGATGGCAAAGCTGACGTCGGTGACGGCGGTGAAGGAGCCATAGCGCTTGGTGACGGCGCGGAACTCCACCGCCGGGCGGCGGATGGCGGAGGCGGGCGTTCCCGACGGAACGGCGGTCGGATGGTGGGTCATGCGTTGACCTTTGAAACTGGGGAATCCGCCGAAGCGGAGGAGTCGGCGGACGGCGTTGGGGCGCGACGGCCCAGCCGGCGTTCGCCGACCAGCAGTTGGATCATCAGCAGCGCCAGCACCATGATGGCGATCAGGACCGAGGAATAGGCGATGGCCAGCCCATATTCGCCGACCTCCGCCCGCCCGACGATGTAGGCGGTGGCGAGGTTGTAT
The DNA here is from genome assembly GCF_003966125.1 of Azospirillum griseum. Classification (GTDB taxonomy): domain Bacteria; phylum Pseudomonadota; class Alphaproteobacteria; order Azospirillales; family Azospirillaceae; genus Azospirillum; species Azospirillum griseum. Next base: position 12,707 of record NZ_RXMA01000016.1, on the reverse strand, counting down.
TTCGCCGTGACCAGGAAGATGACGGCGCTGACGCTGGTGATGGCGCGGACGAAGGCATAGACCATGGCGGTGACGATGGCCGGGCGCAGCAGCGGCAGGATCACCCGGCGCAGCGTGGTGAAGGACCGCGCCCCCAGCGTCAGCGACGCTTCGTCCAGGCTCTTGTCGATCTGGCTCAGGGTGGCGATGCCGGCCCGGATGCCGACCGGCATGTTGCGGAAGACAAAGGCGATGATCAGGATCAGGCCGGTCCCGGTCAGCTCGATCGGCGGGGTGTTGAAGGCGAGGATGTAGCTGACGCCGATCACCGTGCCGGGAATGGCAAAGCTCAGCATCGTGATGAACTCGAACGCCCCGCGTCCGATGAAGCTCTGGCGCACCAGCAGATAGGCGGTCAGCAGCCCCAGCGCGGCGGTCAGCGGCATGGCGACCAGCGAGACGCCCAGCGTTGTGAACAGCGAATCCCAGGCCGAACCGCTGAACCACCAGCCGTTCGCTCCATGCTCCACCCCAAAGGCGGTCTGGTAGTGGATCAGCGTCGGCGTGTTGTCGCGCCCCAGGCTTTTCACGAAACCACCGACCAGGATGGTCCCATAGACCAGCACCGTCACCACCGTCCACAGCGCCGCCACGGCGGTGGCCGCCCAGCGCACGCCCGACGGCAGCGGGCTGGCCAGACCGGCGTCACCCTTGCCCGACACGGTGGTGTAGGACCGGCGGCCCAGCCACAACCGTTGCGCCAGAAAGGCCGACAGGGTGAAGCTCAACAGGATGATCGCCAGCACCGCCGCCCGGCCCTGGTCCTGCGCGGCCCCGACCACGGCGAAGAAAATCTTGGTGGAGAGCACATCGAAATTGCCGCCCAGCACCAGCGGGTTGCCGAAATCGGCCAGGCTTTCGATGAAGGAGATCAGGAAGGCGTTGGCCAGACCGGGGCGGATCAGCGGCAGCGTCACCGTGCGGAACGTCACCCACGGGGTGGCGCGCAGGGTCTGGCTGGCCTCCTCCAACGTCGGGCTGACGCCTTGCAGCACGCCGACCAGCACCAGGAAGGCGATGGGGGTGAAGGCCAGCACCTGCGCCAGCGCCACGCCCGGCATGCCGTAAATCCAGCGCGACCGGGGAATGTCGAACAGGGTGGACATCAGGTCGGTGACGACCCCCGCCCGCCCGAACAGCAGGATGATGGCCAGACCGATGACAAAGGGCGGGGTGATGACCGGCAGGATCGACACCAGCCGCAGCGCCGTTTTGAAGCGGAAACCGGTGCGCACGGCGATCAGCGCAAAGGCCAAGCCGGTCGCCGTGGTCAGCAACCCGACGACGGTCGCCAGCGCCAGCGTGTTCCAGGCCACGCCGCAGACGCTGCCCGACCCGGTGACGCAGCCCAGGCCCCAGATGCTCGAATCGGTCAGCTTGCCGAACAGCCCGGCGATCATCAGGTTGCCGTTGTTGTCCTGCACCGCCGACAACAGGATGCGGATCACCGGATAGCCGACGAAGACCAGGATCGACCCCAGCACCAGCCCGATGGCCGAGACGATGAAGACATCGCCCTTGCACCAGCCGCGCAGGGCCAGGCCATGGGCGCACAGCACCAGCGCGGTGACGGCGTAGAGTGCGGCCCCCAGCCCCAAACCCGGTTGGGCGACCAGCAGGCTTTGCAGGATGAGCCAGCCCAACCCGCCCGCCCCCGCCGCGATCAGCCAACCCGCGCGCGGGCGGCCCTGCGGATCGGGGGACAGGGTGGCGGCCAGGGCGGCCAGCAGCGGCAGGACCAGCGGCAGCAGCCACGCCGCCCCGCCCGTCACGCCCTGCACCAGCGCCGCATCGCCCGCGATGGAGCGGGTGGCGAAATGCCAGGGCAACAGCAGCAGCGCCGCCCACCCCATCGCCACCCAGAAACCGAGACGTCGTTGCATGATCCGGCCCGCCTATTTCGCCAGGGCCTTGACCTCGCGGTCCCACTTGCCGAGCAGGCGGGTGCGTTCGGCGGTGGAGCCGTAGCGCGCAAAGTCGTAGGAAATCAGCTTCATCTTGTCGATGCGCGGCGCTTCGGCCGGGATCGCCGCACCGGCGTTGCTGGGAATCTGATAATTCTTCACCTTGGCCGACAGCGCTTGCGCTTCCGGCGTCAGCGCCCATTCATAGAAGGCCTTGGCCGTTTCCATGTTGCGCGCGCCCTTGATGATGCTCATCGATCCGATTTCGTAGCCGGTCCCTTCGCAGGGGGCGACGATGGACACCGGGGCACCGGCGATGACCTCGGTCAGCAAATCATGCTGGAAGGTGATGCCGAGCATGGTTTCGCCCTGCGCCACCGACTTGGCCGGGGCGGCCCCGGATTTGGTGTATTGGTTGACGTTCTTGTGCAGCTTTTTCAGGTAGTCGAACGCCGCGTCCTCGCCCATCAACTGCACCATCGTCGCCAGCATGGTGTAGGACGTGCCCGAGGAATTGGGATCGGCGACCTGCACCTCGTCGCGGAAACCGGCCCCGATCAGATCGGACCAGCAGGCGGGCGGCGTCAGCTTGCGCTTGGCCAGCAGATCCTTGTTGTAGCCAAAGCCCAGGGCACCCATGTAGACGCCGACCGTGCGGTATTGCGACACCTCGGCCTGCTTCACCGCCCAGCCATACAACTCCTCCAGCTTGTTGGATTTGTAGACCTCGGTCAGCCCTTCCTCGGCGGCCTGCAAATGCGGATCGCCCGACCCGCCGAACCAGACGTCGGCCTTCGGGTTGGTCTTTTCCGCGCGGAGCTGGGCATAGACCTCGCCGGAGCTTTTCCGGGTCATCAGCGTCTTGATGCCGGTCTGGCGTTCAAAACTGGTCACGGCCTCGCGGCACCAATCCTCGTTGACCGAGCAATAGATCACCACTTCGGCGGCCGACGCCGTGGACGGGGTAACGCCGACGGCGGCGGCCACGGTGGCCAGCGCGCTCGACGCCAACAGGACCAGACGGGACGGAGCCAAACGGAACAGGCCCCGATGACGCGGCGGTTGGTTGTCGGGGCGGTGGGTGTGGCGGTGCATGATGGTCCTCCCAAATGATTTTTTAGGCAGGCGTGTGTGCGGACGGACAGGCGCCTGAAACGCCGCGCCGAAGCTCCCGGCTCTGTTGGCCGATCGGGTTTGCGCCATCGGATGAAACGGGTGAGGGCAGCCCTGCACGCGCGTTCATTCGTTAGACAAGCTATTCGAGCGCCCCATCAGAGTCAATCCCCAGCGCGCCCATCATGGAAAAATTATTCTATCGCTGAAATCACTGGGAAAACGCCAATTTTAGGGCAGTTTCCTTGCCCATTCTCCAGCCGTCTTCGCTGCACCGCACACCAAAAGCGCTCGATTATGGAACGTATGGATTATGCACGCGCGTGCATAAAAACGCACGCTCCACCGCTGTTCGGGCAAGAGCGGGCTTGCGGAACAGCCCTCTTCCGGGCGAGAGTCGCGGAGCAGGAGCGCCCGCGTGGCGCGTTTCAACCAGAACGGTGGAACCGGTGAAATCGCGTGTGACCGCCCAGCATGTGGCCGACCGGGCCGGAGTGTCGCGGTCGGCGGTGTCGCGTTGCTTTGGCGACGGGCAGGTGTCCGACGACACCCGCAAACGGATCGAAACGGCGGCGGAGGAGCTGGGCTATCGCCCCAACGCCATCGCCCGTTCCCTGACCGGGCGCAGCACCGGCTTGGTGGCCCTTCTGGTGGCCGAAATGGACAACCCGCACGTCGACATCGTGCTGAAAAAGCTGCTGCTGGCGATTGCGGAGGCGGACAAGCGCGCGTTGGTCATCCCGGAAACCCCGCGCCAGGACGTGACCGAATCCACCATGCACGCGCTGGACTATCAGGTGGACGCCATCGTCGTGGTCGGCGGCACGGTGTCCGACCGGGTGGTCGGCCAATTGCGCGCGCTCGACACCCCGGTGTTCCAGTTCGGCCGCCAATTGGCCGGGTTGGGCGGGGTCGCCTGCGACAGCCATCTGGGCGGGCTGCTGGGCGGGCAGTTCCTGATCCGCAGCGGGCGCACGCGCATCGCCTACGTCACCAAAACGTCGAGCACCGATTCAAACCAGCGGCGGCGCGCCGGTCTGGCCGCCGCGCTGGGGGCCGCCGGGCTGCCCTTGCTGGAGGAATTGTCCGAGGACAACAGCTTCGAGGGCGGTTACAACGCCGCCACCCGCCTGTTCGCCCGGTTGGAACGGCCCGACGCGCTGTTCTGCTTCAACGATATGTTCGCGCTGGGCGCGCTCCAGGCCGCCAGCGCCTTCCGCCTGCGGGTCCCCGAGGATGTCGCGATCCTGGGTTTCGACGATATCCCGATGGCCGCCTGGCCCGCCTTCGCCCTCAGCACGCTGCGGCCCAACCTCGACGCCCAGATCGCCCGGCTGATGGCGATGATCGCCGAGGTGTGCGACGGCGCGCCGCCACGCCGCACCGTCGATCTGGTCGTGCCGGAGCTGGTGATCCGACGCACCGCCTGTTGACCCCCCGATCCTCACGGAAATGTGTCCGGCTGTGATTTGCCGCCACGCACGCCCCGCCCTATGGTTATGGGGTGAAAAACAACGCGCCGCCCGGTCACGATCGGTCAGCCTCAGCCGTTCGCTTTTGGGAGATCACGCCAATGCTGTTCAAATTCCCCACCGCGTCGCAAGCCCGCGAGGACGAGGTCACGCCGCACGGGCTGTATCTCTCCCGCCGCGCCTTGATCGGTGGCGGGGCGGCGGCGCTGGCGTTGGGCGGCACCGCCTTCCCCCTGGACGCGCGCGCCGCCACCTTCCAGGTTCCCACCACCCGCAAACCCGCCGACGCCGCGCTGGACACGGTGACGCCGATCAAATCGGCGACGACCTACAACAATTTCTACGAATTCGGCACCGGGAAGGCCGATCCCGCCGACGGGGCCAAGGCGCTGCGCACCCGGCCATGGGAAATCACCATCGACGGCGAGGTTGCCAAGCCGCTGACCATCGGCATCGACGATCTGCTGAAAGTCTCGATGGAGGAACGCATCTACCGCCTGCGCTGTGTCGAAGGCTGGTCGATGGTGATCCCCTGGATCGGCTTCCCGCTGGCCGAGCTGCTGAAGCGGGTGGAGCCAACCGGCAACGCCAAGTTCGTCGCCTTCCAGACCCTGATGGATCCCGAACGGATGTACGGGCAAAAATCCTGGGTGCTGGAATGGCCCTACACCGAGGGGCTGCGGCTGGACGAGGCGATGCACCCGCTGGCCCTGATGGCGGTCGGCATGTATGGCGAGATTCTGCCCAACCAGAACGGCGCGCCGATCCGGCTGGTGGTGCCGTGGAAATACGGCTTCAAATCCATCAAGTCGGTGGTCAAGATCACCCTGACGAAGACCCAGCCGCCGACCGCCTGGAACCGCTCCCAGCCGCGCGAGTATGGCTTTTACTCCAACGTCAACCCGGAGGTCGATCACCCGCGCTGGAGCCAGGCGACCGAACGCCGCGTCGGCGATTTCTCCCGCCGCAAGACGCTGCCCTTCAACGGCTATGGCGACGAGGTGGCGTCCCTCTACACCGGCATGGATCTGCGGGTGAATTACTGACCATGCGCGCGACGTTGAACGCCCTGCTGCTGTCCCGCTGGGCCAAGCCCGTGGTCTTCGCCCTGGCGCTGGTCCCGCTGGTCTGGACCGTCTGGCTGGCCTGGACCGGCGAGCTGGGGGCCGAACCGATCCTGGAAAGCGTCAAGCAAAGCGGCCTGTGGGCCTTGCGCTTTCTGCTGATCGCGCTGGCCCTGACACCGCTGCGGGTGTTCACCGGGGTGGCGGCGCTGGCCCGCTTCCGCCGGATGCTGGGGCTGTTCGCCTTTTTCTACGCCAGCGTCCACCTGTTGACCTATGTCGGGCTGGACCAGTTTTTCGACTGGCACGCCATCGGCACGGAGATCCTGAAACGCCCCTACATCACCATCGGCATGGGGGCCTTCGTCATCCTGACCGCGCTGGCCGCCACCTCCACCGATGGCATGGTCAAGCGGCTGGGCGGCAAGCGCTGGCGGGCGCTGCACCGGGGCGTGTTCCTCGCCGGGCTGGGCGGATGCCTGCATTTCCTGATGCTGGTGAAGGGCTGGCAAACCGCGCCGCTGGTCTACGGCGCGCTGTGTGCCGGTCTGCTGGCGCTCCGCCGCTGGCCGCTGCGCCTGCCCAACCCCCGCACCGTTCGGACGCTGGCCCCCAAGCCCCAAGATGGGTAACATGTGATCCCTCCTCCCGAGAGACCAACGCATCTTGGCATCCGTTTCCGAGGCCCTTTCGACCGCTCTCGATCTTCATACGCAAGGTCGGTTGGCCGACGCCGAGACGCTCTACCGGCGCGTGCTGGACGCGGTCCCCAGACAAGCCGACGCCTTGCACCTGCTTGGCCTGCTGATGGCGCAAACCGGTCGGATGACGGAAGGGTTGATGCGGATCGAAACCGCGATCGCCATCAACCCCGCCCCCGCCGCCTATCATCTGAATCATGGGAAGATCGCGGACGCGCTGGAGCGGCACGAGCAGGCGTTGCGTGGCTACGCCAACGCCCTGTTCCGCCAGCCTGGACAGGCCGACGCCGAGGCGCGCCTGATGATGATCGCCCGCCTGCGGGCGGAGCAATCGTTCGACGAGGGCCGTTTCGACGAAGCGACCCGCCTCTACCGGCGCGCGTTGGCGCTGGCCCCCAACGATCTGGCGGCATCCTTCGATCACGCCATTGCCTTGAAACGGTGCGGACGTTTGCCGGACGCGGCCCACGCCCTGACCCGCACCGGCCGGCTGGATCCGACGCTGGATCGGGTGCAGGTGGAACGCGCCGCCATCCTGGAGGCGATTGGCGACCTCGCCGGTGCCGCAGCGGCCTATCGCACCGCCGCCCTGATCACGCCGACCGACTCCGCCCTGTGCTGGGCGGCGGCGGTGATGCTGCACCGCAGTGGTGCCGCACCGCGTTCCGTGCTTGCCGCGCACCGCCGCTTTCTGGCGCTCGAACCTGCACACGCCGCCGGGTGGAGCAACCTGTGTCTGATTCTGCGCTGCGTCGGCGACCGTGCCCCATCGGTGCTGACCGGGCGGCGCGCGGTGGCTTGTGCGCCGACGGACCTCGCTGCGCGTGTGAATCTGGGGGCGGCCCAACTCGTTGCGGAGGATCCCAGGGCCGCCAGCGCGACCGCCCGGATGGGCGTTGCTCTGGAACCAGGGTCCGCCAGCGCGCTGCTCAATCTGGGCGCGGCCCTGACCGAAACCGGAGCGGCGACCGCCGCCGAACCGCCGCTTCTGCGCGCCTTGCGCCTTGCGCCCGGCGAACCGCTCGCGCTGGCCCAACTGGGACGGGTTCGGGCAATGTTGGGCCTGGCGCAACCGGCCATCGCGGTTTTGCACCGCGCCCTCGCCACCCAGCCAACGGACGAGGAGGGATGGGCCTCGCTCAGCCGGGCGCAGCATCTGGCGGGGGATGTGACGGTCGCCTTGACCTGCGCCCGGCGGGCGTTGCGCCTGGTTCCCCAACACCCGCGCGGATCGTTGGGAGAGGCGATGGCCCTGACGGCCATGGGCGAAACCGCGCGGGCGCTGGTCGCTTATGACCGGGCAATCGCCGCCGCGCCGGGCCTTGGGACCGCCTTCACCCAGCGCGCCTTGCTGTTGCTGCGACCGGTTGCCCCACCGCCCCCGCCCCGCGCCCCGTCGGGACGCCCGCGTGTGATGGCCAGCCAGATCGGCAACGCCGGGCGGTTTGGCAATCAGGCGCTGCAATACGCGTTTTTGCGGCTGTACACCGAGCACGTCGGGCTGGAGTTGGAAACCCCGGACTGGATCGGGCGCGCGCTCTATGGCTTCGACGATCCGCTCCCCGGAACCCCGCTGCCCACCTTGCACGAGGACGACGGCGCTTTTGCCGCCGTGCTGGCGGACCGGGAAGCCGATCGCAGCGCCGGGCACGACATCGTCGGGTATTTCTGCGGTGACACCACGCCGTTCGCCCCCTTTCGCGCGCGGATTCAGGGGTGGTTCCAACCGGTCGGCGCGGTCGCCGCGCACGCCGACGCCGCGCTGGCCGCGCTCCGCGCCCGTGGGCGCACCGTTGTGGCCATCCATCTGCGCCGGGGCGATTTCGGCGGCGGGCGGTTCTGGATCGCGCCGGAACGCTGGTATCTCGATTGGTTGGCGCGAATCTGGCCGACGCTCGACCAGCCGGTGCTCTATGTGGCCACCGACGCACCGGCGCTCGTCAACCGCTTCGCGCGCTACGCGCCGCTCCAGGCCACCGATCTGGCAACGCCGCTGCCGGGGGCGGAGTTCTTCGCCGATCACTGGATCCTGTCGCAGGCGGACGTGATGGCGGCGTCGAACAGCTCCTTTTCCATCACCGCCGCGATGTTCAACGCCCGGGCGCGCCTCACCGTCCGTCCCGACCGCCAAAGCGGGCAATTGGTCCCCTTCGATCCCTGGGCTGGCCCGGTGCTGTGGGAGTGAACCTCAGCGGCGCACGTAAAAGGCATCGCCCCAACTGTGGTGGTGCGGGCTGATTTCCTCGACCCGTTCGAAGCCGTGCGGAAACAGCAGATCGTCCAGATCGGCCAGACGGCCGCATCCCTCATACAGTTCGGCGTAATTCGCCTCCGTCACCACGGCGTCAAAACCCGACAGCAACGGGCCGCAACCGGCAAGGATCATCCGCTCCGCCCCCTGGGTGTCCATCGCCAGGATGTTGAACGCGTCGGCCTCCACCCCATGCGCCGCCAGAATGGCCGGCAGCGTGTCGGTCTCCACCTCGATGGTCCCGCTGACGGTGATGTGCGGGTACAGGGTCAGATGCTCGCGGGGGGGGAGAAGCGAACTCGACATGCCACCGCTCATCCGGGCGAAACGGGCGTGCCCGGCGCGGTCCGACACCGCGCGGTTGATGCACAGGACGTCGGGGTTGTCGGCAAAGCGGTCGCGCAGCCCGACGAAGGTGTCGGGATCGGCCTCGATGAAGACGACACGGCGGCACCCCGCCTCGACATAACCGTCATACTCCTGCCCCTCGTTGGCTCCGACATGGACAATCCCGCGCGGGACCACGCCATGGCGGGCAAACAGGTCGGCGTACTGGAACATGCTCTGGTCGCGGGCAAACAGCCGTTTCCAGTGGCGGGGGGCGACCGCCAGATGGGTGGCCGGTGCCCCATCGGTCGGCGCGGTGCGGCGGAACTCCAGATTTCGGTTTGCGAAACGGAACAGGCTGTAGCCGCGCGCCTGCAACAGGGCGTAAACCCGCTCAAGATCCGCAGCGGCCTCGTCCTGGTCGAACTGGATGAAATCGATCCGGCGCAGGCGGAGCAACCGGTCGGCCCCCTCCAGCATCGCCAGCGCGCCACCGGCACGGTGCAGCACCAGCCAATCGATGTGGCGCACGCCCCGCTCGTCCGCCCAGCGGTCGAGCGCAGCGGCGGGCGGCGCGGTCTGGATGATCCGCTCAGCGGCAAAGCCAGCGATCCACCCCTCCACCTCCGTTCCGGCGGCGAGCAGGAGCGTCCCGGAAGGCAGGAAGCGCTTTTGCAGCAAAGCTTCAGGCGGCACCATCGTCATCGTTCGCTGTCCCGTTCCGCCATGTCAGAAATTCCGGAGCAAAGGGTTCTTTGGATCAGTGAGTGCGCAGCGCCATCAGGCGCGCGTGGTGCTCCCAGGTCTGTTGCCGCCAATGGCTGGTGAAGAACAGCCCGCTGCGTTCGGCAAAACAGCGCAAGGCGTAGGCGCGCAGCGGCTCTCCGGTCGCCACCGTCCGGGCGGCTTCGGCGGCCTGCTCCCACTCCTGGATGATGATCGCGCCGAACCGGCGGTAGATGGGATCCAGAATGCCGGTGCGTGTGATCGGGACCGCCCCCACCGCCAGCGATTCCCACAGGCGGATCGAATCCGGGGCGTTGCCGCGCGGGCAGATCACGAACTTCGCCTGGCCCAAAAGCTGGATGTAGTCGCGGTACGGCAGCCGTTCGCGCAGCACATGGGCACCCTCCACGACGATGTCGCGCCGCTCGGGTGAGGTGGCCGACATCGGCGTGACCAGAATGTCGATCGGCCGCTCCGCCCAAGGCAGGCCACCAACCGCATCCACAATCGCCTGCTGGTCGCCGCAATCCCGTTCCTTCTCGGCAAAACCCGAAGGGTATTGCAGAATTTTCTCCGACCATTGCGGCAGGAACGGCCCGGACCAGGAAACGATGCGCTCGTCCTCGAGCAGGAACGCGTGGTCAAGCGGGCAAATGTCGCTCACGCCCGTGACCAGGCCGATTGGCACCTTCAGCTTGGGCAGGATCTGGCAAAAGACCGGAAGCGCGTCGGTCTTGATGAACACCAAATCCCCGGCGCGCACGCGGTCCAGGTCCAGACGGTCGTGCGCGTGCACCCGGCTGGTCCCCGCCCGCCGATAATACTCCTCGCTGTGGTCCAGCGCGTGGCTGCAAAAGGCGGGTGGGGTGTTGTAACGGAACAAACCGATGTCCATGGTCGCACCCGGCCTTGATTGGGTCGTGTGGTCGCCGCAGCGCGCACGCGCCCGTCGTAGCATTTGCACCCGGCCCCATCAACACATCCCGATCACAGGATCATACGGATGGGGCGGACGATTCCACCGCCATTAAGGCTCGGTTGACGGTTCGGCGTTAGCGTGGATCGGCCCGCGCGCCGATCCATTGCGCCTCTGGACGAGACACACAACGCCATGCCCCGTTTTCTTCAGCGCGCGACCGCGATCAGCCAGGGAACGCCCCGCCGCTCGGTCGGATTGGTGATCCCGCCCTCCGCGTTCCTGTTGGACGAACGGGTCTTCGTCAGCCTGGGCGTTCTCAAGGTCGCGGCGGTGCTGGAACAGCGCGGGCACGCGGTGAGCGTTCTCGACCTGTCCGGCGTCAGCAATTTCGAAGAGGCTTTGCGGGCCTTTCTGGAGAACGCGGGCGTTGAGGTGCTTGGCCTCACGGCGACCACCCCGCAGCTTCCCGCCGTCGCCGTCATCGCGCGCGTTGTCCGGGCGGAGCGGCCCGACATTCGCCTGGTGTTGGGCGGCCCCCACGTCACCTTGACCCATTCCGCGCTGAAGTTGGAACGCAAGGCCGGTCAGACGAACGGACGGGCCGCCGCATCGGTCCGTCGGCTGGAAGAGATGTTTGACATCCTCTGCACCGGCGATGGTGAGTTGACGATCCTGCGGGCGATCCAATCCGATGCACCGGCGTTGATCGACGGTGACGACATGGTCGGCGACTATTTCCTGGACGACGAAACTTATGAAGGCACGCCCCTGCCCGCCCGCCATCTGGTTGATCTGGACAGCTACCGCTACACAATCGAAGGCCATCGCGCCACCAGCCTGATCGCCCAGCTTGGCTGCCCGTTCGGTTGCGGGTTCTGCGGTGGGCGCAACAGCCGCAGCCTGCGGGTCATCCGCACGCGAACGGTCCAGTCGATCGTCGATGAGGTCGCGTTCCTGCACCGGACCTACGGCTACACCGGTTTCATGTTCTACGACGACGAACTCAACGTCAATCGCAGCATGGTTGCGCTGATGCGGCAATTGTCACATCTGCAGGACCGGTTGGGGGTGGAGTTCCGCCTGCGCGGTTTCATCAAAGCCGAACTTCTGACCGACGAGCAGGCCGCCGAAATGCGCCGCGCGGGCTTCCGCTGGCTCCTCTGCGGGTTTGAGGCGGCGCACCCGCGCATCCTGACCAACATCCAGAAACGGGCGACCCTGGACGACAACACCCGCGCGGTGGAGATCGCCAAGCGGCACGGCCTGAAGACCAAGGCCCTGATGTCCATCGGTCATCCGGGAGAAACCGAAGACAGTGTGCTGGCGGTGCGTGATTGGCTGGTCCGCATGGAGGTCGAGGATTTCGACTGCACCATCATCACCACCTATCCCGGGACCCCCTATTACGATCAGGCGCTCCCTCACCCTGAGCATCAGGATGTCTGGACCTACACCCAACCCAAAACCGGCGACCGGCTTCACAGCATCAACGTCGATTTCACCCAAACGGCGGAGTATTACAAGGGCGCGCCGGACGGAGGATACAAATCCCACGTCTTCACCGACCATCTGTCCGCCGCCGACATCGTTGCCCTCCGCGACCGCGTTGAATCGGATGTCCGCAAGACGCTGGGCATCGCCTTCAACCCATCCCGTCCCGCCATGCTGTATGAGCATTCCATGGGACAGCCCCTGCCCCCTTCCATTTTGCGATCCGGAGTTGGTTGACTGCGGATCGCACCGCCTGATCACTCCCGCAGCCCACCTTTCAAACAATCACGCGTTCGCATGAAAGCGGGAACACCTTTTGATTTTCTGATCCCGCGTTCAGAAACGGTCTTTGTTCTCATCCCCGCCCGATGCGCACCGCCGCAAATTCCCTTTGCAACGGTTCGAACAGGTTTTCACGCTCTCCCAGTCGCGCGCCCATTTCTTCCGCCACGCAAAAGGTCGCCCGCAAGCCAGGCAGGACTTTTCCGGCAAGGTGGATTTGGTGTAGCGCTTGTCAGTCATCGAGAGTCCAACCGGTTGACCGCAAGATCAAGAATAATAGAACGCACAGCAAAAACCCCTGAAAGCTTTTGGCTTTCAGGGGTTTTTGTAGATTTGGTTGCGGGGGCAGGATTTGAACCTGCGGCCTTCAGGTTATGAGCCTGACGAGCTACCGGGCTGCTCCACCCCGCGGGCGATG
>NZ_RXMA01000159.1 GCF_003966125.1 Azospirillum griseum | reverse complement strand
AGTTTGCTTGCTTCAACTTGGATGCTCAACAGACGTCCGTTGATGTGCCGATCCCAATCCCTCAAGACCCAGCAACCAACCGCAAGACATAAGCCCCGCCGTCTGCGCATCCCTTCTCACAACACGGTATTAACTTGTCAAAGACACCGCCGGACCGAACCGATCACAGATCAGCCCCGGAACACCCAGGACCGCAGTGATCGCCTTGTCTGGCACCCCGCTCTTCGCTTCACCGTCCGCCGCTCCGTTCGGAGCGCGTCGGCGTCGTTCGCGTCGGGAGGCGCTTTATAGGCGGCATCCCAATTTCACGCAACACCTTTTTTCA
>NZ_RXMA01000158.1 GCF_003966125.1 Azospirillum griseum | reverse complement strand
AAAACGTCGTGTGGTCCGGGACCGACAGTTCCAAGCCGAGCAGGCGCATGAGCGAGCCCAGCAAGCCCTCGGTTTGCCGCCACGGCCGGCCGAACGCCAAGCGCAGCATCAGCCCGGCTTCGACCGCGATGTCCGCGTAGCGGGAAGGCCGGCCACGCCGCCCCGTGGCGGGTGGCGTCCACGCGGTGATCGCCTCCGGCGTCACCCAGATGGTCAGGTCTCCGCGTCGGCGCAGCGCCGCATCGTAAGCTGCCCAGTTCTCAACCCGATAGCGGGCCTTCGGGATCTTGTGACGACGGCTTTCGTTCGCCTTGTACGGCATCCG
>NZ_RXMA01000157.1 GCF_003966125.1 Azospirillum griseum | reverse complement strand
GACTTTGGTGCGTAATTCGGCTTGGGTGCGAAGCACACCCGATCCGACGTGACGGTCAGGAGACCTTTTGGGAGGCCGGCATGCCGAGGCTGGTCATCCGATTGATGACGGCGCAAGCGGCCCGAGCCTCGGCTTTCTGTGCGGGCAGAGTCCGAGCGCGCAGGCTGCGTCCGATGAGAACTTTGTACCGGAGCATGGCCACCTCAACGAGAGATCGCCGTCCGTAGTGGACGGTCCGTTGCCAGCCCCGCCGACCACGCTCCTTGATCGTCTGGATGTGGCGGTCACGCCGGGTGGGAACCGTGTCGGCGGTGTCGCTCGGCACCGC
>NZ_RXMA01000156.1 GCF_003966125.1 Azospirillum griseum | reverse complement strand
TCCAAGGCGGCGCGTGGCTCCGACCGATGACAAAAGCGCGGTGGCGCGGGCGCTGGTGGAGCGTGACCGGGGGGAACCCGGGTTGTGGACGCTGCTGGCGTGGCTCGGCAGCGGAACCCTTGTGGAACGCGCCTGCGGCCTGCAAGCGGGCATCGCGCCCAGCGTGGCCCCGGTTCTGGCCCGGGATCGGACCGGCTTTCGCCTGGCGCTTGAACGAGACGGGCAGGGCTGGGAACGCTGGCTGCTGTCCGCGACCGGCGAGCTGATCGTGATGGAGATGGAGCGGAGCGCGGCCCTGGACCGTGTGCACAGCGGCTGGGAAGAGCAGCTTGGCCTTGCCGGACGGCGTGGCAC
>NZ_RXMA01000155.1 GCF_003966125.1 Azospirillum griseum | reverse complement strand
TAGAAGGCGGCCAACGCCACGAAGACGGCGGCCAGACCGACCAGCGAGTGGAAGGCGGCGACGAGCTGCGGCAGCGCCGTCATCTCGATCTTCTTGGCGACGACGTAGCCGATGGCCCCGCCGATGGCGATGCCCAGCACGATCAGCCAATAGGATTGGACGATGGGCGAGGCCAGCGTGGTCAGGATGGCGATGGTCATGCCGACCATGCCGTAGATGTTGCCCTGCCGCGAGGTTTCCGGGCTGGACAGGCCGCGCAACGCCATGATGAAGCAGATCGACGCGACCAGATAGAGAAGAGCGGACAAGGTTTCCATGGTCTTACTTGCCCTTCTTCTTGAACATGGACAGCAT
>NZ_RXMA01000154.1 GCF_003966125.1 Azospirillum griseum | reverse complement strand
GCGGCCTTGGGGCGCAAGGATCGTTCCCGGGGCGGTCGGCCGCCGCTGGACGCGGTGATGATGTTCAAGATCCTGGTACTCCAGGCGCTGTACGGCCTGTCGGACGAGCAGGCGGAGTATCAGGTACGCGACCGGCTGTCGTTCATGCGATTCCTCGGGCTGGGATTGGGCGACCGTGTTGCGGACCGCACGACGATCTGGCTGTTCCGGGAGGCGCTGGTGACGGCGGGGGCGATGGAGGGGCTGTTCGCCCGCTTCGACGCGGAGCTGAAGGAGCGCGGCTACTTCGCGCTGGGCGGCCAGATCGTCGACGCCTCCATCGTGGAAGCGCCCAGGCAGCGGCTGACCCGGGAGG
>NZ_RXMA01000153.1 GCF_003966125.1 Azospirillum griseum | reverse complement strand
ATCACCTCCTTTCTAAGGACGCTGACCCAAGACCTTGATCCGGTCCAAACGCAACGCTTCAAGCGCCGCCGTCGGCGCATCCCTTCTCGACAATCTGGAACACAGGCTGGGCATTCCAGCGTGTGTTTTGGGTTGGCGAGAAGTGTTTGGCAGTCTGTACTGCACGACCGCCGGATCTTTGACATCGTGAATAAAGTCGAGTGTAAGTGACCGAGGATGCATCTTCATAAGAGCGTCCGCGTTCAGGGCGGTTTGTCCCTGTGCGTGACGTTCGGTAACGAGATCAAGCGTCTGAAGGGCATCTGGTGGATGCCTTGGCACTGAGAGGCGATGAAGGACGTAGCACGTTGCGATAAGCTGTGGGGA
>NZ_RXMA01000152.1 GCF_003966125.1 Azospirillum griseum | reverse complement strand
CCTCCCGGGTCAGCCGCTGCCTGGGCGCTTCCACGATGGAGGCGTCGACGATCTGGCCGCCCAGCGCGAAATAGCCGCGCTCCTTCAGGTCCGCGTCGAAGCGGGCGAACAGCCCCTCCATCGCCCCAGCCGTCACCAACGCCTCGCGGAACAGCCAGATCGTCGTGCGGTCCGGAACCCGGTCGCCCAGCCCCAGACCGAGGAACCGCATGAACGACAGCCGGTCGCGCTCCTGATACTCCGCCTGCTCGTCCGACAGACCGTACAGCGCCTGGAGCACCAGGATCTTGAACATCATCACCGCGTCCAGCGGCGGCCGACCGCCCCGGGAACGATCCTTGCGCCCCAAGGCCGCGTCAAGCGTCG
>NZ_RXMA01000151.1 GCF_003966125.1 Azospirillum griseum | reverse complement strand
GCTGGCTGCCCTGACCATGGCGATCCAGCGGCAACGGCCCCAGCCCGGCCTCCTGCACCACTCGGATCGCGGCAGTCAATACGCCGCTGGGGATTACCGCAAGGCACTGATGAAAAACGGAATCGTCCAATCGATGAGCCGCAAAGGCAACTGCTGGGACAACGCCCCGATGGAAAGCTTCTTCGGCAGTTTGAAAGCGGAACTCGTTCATGGCGCCCGCTATCCAACGCGCGACGTCGCTCGCAGGGACCTGTTCGCTTACATCGAAGGGTATTACAATCGCCAGCGACTGCACTCGGCTCTCGGCTACATCACACCAGACCAAGCCGAGCTTCGAGCCGCTTAACCCGGTGTCCTTTCTGCCGGGGGAAGGTCA
>NZ_RXMA01000150.1 GCF_003966125.1 Azospirillum griseum | reverse complement strand
CGGGGATAACCGGTTCTTTGCGTCGGGCCATTCAGGGTCTCCTTCTGCTTCAGGATAACCCCGCCAAGCACGAAATTCCGGATAGTCCTACGCCGAGCAGGGCACACTGGCGGCTGATGGACAGCTTGGAATGCGCGCGGTCGATCATCGCGCGACGCTGGGCCCGGCCTACCTGCCGAGCCTCTTGGACAAAAAATCCTTCTCCACGGTGAGTTGGCCGATCTGGCGGTAGAGTTCGGCAACCTGCGCCTCGCTGGCCTTGTCTTCACGCTCGCCACCGCCCTCGAACAGCGTGGCCGCGCCGTCGAGCAGCGCCTTCTTCCAGGCGTGGATCTGGCTGGGATGGACACCGTGCTCGCTGGCCAGTTCACCCACCG
>NZ_RXMA01000015.1:12253-136740 GCF_003966125.1 Azospirillum griseum | reverse complement strand
GCTCGCCGCCTTCGACCACCGCCATATTTTCCTTGATCCCAACCCGGACGCGGCGGCGAGCTGGGCGGAGCGCAACCGGCTGTTCGCCCTGCCCCGCTCCTCCTGGGCCGATTACGACCGCAGCCTGTTGTCGCCCGGCGGCCAGATCGTCGAGCGCAGCGCCAAGAGCGTGGAGCTGACGCCGGAGGTCCGCGCCTGTTTCGGCATCGAGGCCAGCCATCTGGCCCCGGCAGAGCTGATGCGCCGCCTGCTGACGGCCAAGGTCGATCTGCTGTGGTTCGGCGGCATCGGCACCTACATCAAGGAATCGGGCGAAACCAACGCCGAGGCCGGGGACAAGGCCAACGACGCCCTGCGCGTCGATGGCCGCGACCTGCGGGCGACGGTGGTCGGCGAAGGCGCCAATCTGGGCGCCACCCAGCGCGGCCGCATCGAAGCCGCCCGCGTTGGTGTCCGGCTGAACACCGACGCCATCGACAATTCGGCGGGTGTGGACACCTCCGACCACGAGGTGAACATCAAGATCCTGCTGGGCGACGTGGTGGCGCGCGGCGATATGACGGTGAAGCAGCGCGACACCCTGATGGCGTCGATGACCGACGAGGTGGCGGCGCTGGTGCTGGCCGACAATTACCGCCAGACCCAGGCGCTGACCATCGCCCAATCCCAGGGTGCGGCGCTGCTGGAAGCCCAGGCGCGCTTCATCCGCGCGCTGGAAAAGGCGGGCCGTCTGAACCGCGCCATCGAGTTCCTGCCCAACGACGAGGAACTGGCCGAGCGGATGGCCGACCGGCGCGGCCTGACCCGGCCCGAACTGGCGGTGCTGCTGGCCTACGCCAAGATCACGCTGTACGACGATCTGCTGGCGTCCGACCTGCCCGACGACCCGGCGATGGCGGCGGAGCTGCGCGCCTATTTCCCGGTCCCGCTGCAAGAGGGCCAGGCCGACGCCATCGCCCGCCACCGCCTGCGCCGCGAGATCATCGCCACCCAGGCCACCAACGGCCTGGTCAACCGCGTCGGCCCGACCTTCGTCCGCGACATGATGGACAAGACTGGCCTCGCCCCCGCCGACGTCGCCCGCGCCTACGCCATCACCCGCGACGTCTTCGGCCTCAACACACTCTGGGACGTCATCGACCGCCTCGACAACGCCGTCCCCGCCGCAACTCAGACCGCCTTGGTGCTGGAGATTCAGACGCTGGTCGAGCGGGCGGTGGGTTGGTTCCTCGCCCATGGTGGCCATCCGCTGGACGTCACAGCGGCCATCGCGGCCTATCGCCCGGCGGTGGACGCGCTGACCGCCGATCTCGGCCAGGTGCTGGACGGCGCGGAGCAGGCCCGCTTGGCGGCCCGCGCCGCTATTCACACCGCCAACGGGGTGCCGGAGGCGTTGGCCCACCGCATCGCCGCGTTGCCGGTGCTGGCCGCCGCCCCGGATCTGGCCCGGATCGCCAACCGCACCGGCCAGCCGGTGACGGCGGTCGCCGCCGTCTATGTTGGGTTGGGCCGCCGCTTCGCGCTCGACTGGTTGCGTGATGCGGCGCTGGCCACCCGCGCGGACAGCCATTGGCAGAAACAGGCGGTCGCCGCCATCGTCGATGACCTGTTCGCCCATCAGATGGAACTGACGGTGCGGGTCCTGACGACCGACGGCCCCGGAGCGGACAGCGCCGAGGCCCGCATCCGCCAATGGATCGCCGCCCGGCGCGCGGCGATGGAGCGGGTCGAGCCGCTGATCGCCGAGTTGCGCGGTCAACCCGCCGTTGACCTGCCGATGCTGACGGTGGCCAGCCGCCAACTGCGCGGCCTGACCGCTGAGCGTTGATCGCGCTGGAAAAGAGCGCGCGCGGAGTCACCCCCGACTTTGGTCGGGGGTGACTCCAATCATTTGTAAGCCATACATTTCAGACCGATAACCTAGCGGCTCACTTGGTCATAACCACAAAAAAGACCCGGTGATTTCCAGCCACATCTGGGGAGGTTCTGGAGACATGGCCTACGCGGCACAAACGGACGACCACACCCGGCCAATGACCGGCGAAGAGAAGAAGGTGATCTTCGCTTCGTCGCTTGGCACCGTGTTCGAATGGTACGATTTCTACCTGTACGGCTCGCTCAGCGCGGTGATCGCCAAGCAGTTCTTTTCCGGCGTCAACCCGACCGCCGCCTTCATCTTCGCCCTGATGGCCTTTGCCGCCGGTTTCGCGGTGCGCCCGTTCGGCGCGCTGATGTTCGGCCGCCTGGGCGACATGATCGGGCGCAAATACACCTTCCTCGTCACCATCCTCATCATGGGCCTGTCGACCTTCATCGTCGGCATCCTGCCCAACTACGCCACCATCGGCATCGCCGCCCCGATCATTCTGATCGGCCTGCGGCTGCTGCAAGGTCTGGCGCTGGGCGGTGAGTATGGCGGGGCCGCCACCTATGTGGCCGAACACGCCCCGCACGGGCGGCGCGGCAACTACACCTCCTGGATTCAAACCACGGCGACCCTGGGCCTGTTCCTGTCGCTGCTGGTGATCCTGGGCTGCCGCGTGTCGATGGCTCCGGAGGATTTCGACGCCTGGGGCTGGCGCATTCCCTTCCTGATCTCCATCGTTCTGCTGGGCATTTCCGTCTGGATCCGCCTGATGCTGAACGAATCGCCCGCCTTCAAGCGGATGAAGGAGGAGGGCAAGCATTCCAAGGCTCCGCTGACCGAGTCCTTCGGCCGCTGGCCGAACCTGAAGATCGTGCTGCTGGCCCTGTTCGGGCTGGTCGCCGGGCAGGCGGTGGTCTGGTACACGGGCCAGTTCTACGCCCTGTTCTTCCTGACCCAGACGCTGAAGGTGGACGCCCAGACGGCCAACCTGATGATCGCCGCGTCCTTGCTGATCGGCACCCCCTTCTTCGTCATCTTCGGCACGCTGGCCGACCGCATCGGCCGCAAGCCGATCATCATGGCCGGTCTGGCGCTGGCCTGCCTGACCTACTTCCCGATCTTCAAGTCGATCACCCACTACGCCAACCCGGCGCTTGAGGAAGCCATCGCGACCTCTCCGGTGGTGGTCGTGGCCGATCCGGGCGAATGCTCCTTCCAGTTCAACCCGGTCGGCACCTCGCAATTCACCAGCTCCTGCGACATCGCCAAGAGTGCGCTGGTCCGCCGGGGCATTCCCTACAGCAACGAGGTTGCCGCCGCTGGCACGGTGGCGTCGATCAAGGTCGGGGCGACCGTCATCCCGTCCTATTCGGCGGCCCCCACCGCGACGACGGTGTCGTTGAGCCACGGCCCGGCCACGCCCGCCGCCCCCGCCGACGCAAAGGCCGCCGGTGCGGCGTTCGACAAGGGCCTGAGCGATGCGCTGAAGGCCGCCAATTACCCGGCCAAGGCCGATCCGGCCCGTGTGGACACCACCATGGTGGTGGCGCTGCTGACGATCCTGGTCATCTATGTGACCATGGTTTATGGCCCGATCGCCGCGATGCTGGTGGAACTGTTCCCGACCCGCATCCGCTACACCTCCATGTCGCTGCCCTACCACATCGGCAACGGCTGGTTCGGCGGCTTCCTGCCGACGACCTCCTTCGCCATCGTGGCGGCCACCGGCGACATCTATTCCGGTCTCTGGTACCCCATCGTGATCGCGGCGGCGACCTTCGTGATCGGCATGCTGTTCGTTCGCGAGACCAAGGACGTGGACATCTACCAGCACGATTGATCGCATCCGATCCATCGCGGCGACATCCGGCCGGGCGGGGGGCGATCCCCCGCCCGGTTCTGTTTTCATCGCCGCGCAACATTCGAACCGCTTTCAGTCCCCGCTGTGCTAGTCTGCAACCCTTGGGGAGAAAACGACCAATCAGGGACGCGCAGAACGCCCGATGGAAAGCTGGTTCATTGTGCTGGCCTCGCTGGCCTATCTGCTGTCGTTGTTCGCCATCGCCTGGTACGGCGACCGCACGGCGGCTGGAACGGGGGAGCGGCGCACGCCGCTGCTCTACGCGCTGAGCTTTGGCGTTTACTGCACGTCCTGGACCTTTTACGGCGCGGTTGGGCGGGCGGCGACCGGCGGTTTTTACTTCCTGCCGATCTACATCGGCCCCATTGTCGTGATCGGGCTGGGCTGGCCGATTCTGGCCCGCATCGTGCGCGTGGCGAAATCGGAAAATGTTGTGTCGATTTCCGACTTCCTGTCCGCCCGCTACGGCAAAAGCCGGGGCTTGGCCGCGCTCGTCACCATCACGGCGGTGATCGGGCTGCTGCCCTACATCGCCCTGCAATTGAAGGCCATCAGCGTCAGTTTCGAGATCCTGGCCGGCGACACGCTGGGGTCGGAGGTCAGCCAGCTTCCCGGCGGCACCAGCCTGCTCGCCGCGTTGCTGATGGCCGCCTTCGCCATCCTGTTCGGCGTGCGCAACATCTCCGCGAACGAGCATCACCGTGGCCTGATGATGGCGATCGCGGCGGAATCGGTGGTGAAGCTGGCGGCCGCCATCGGCGTGGGGGCGGCCATTGCCTTCGCCGCCTTTGGCAATCTCAACGCGTTTGTCGAGGCGGCGGCCAGCCATCCCGGCTTTCTGGAGCTGATGAGCGTCGGCAACATTGGTGCGGACTGGTGGGTGGCCTGTTTGCTGTCGGGCCTGGCCATCCTCTGTTTGCCGCGTCAGTTCCATGTGGCGGTGGTGGAAAACACCCACACCGGCGACGTGCGGTCCTCCGCCCGGTTGTTTCCGGCCTATCTGGTCGCCATCAACCTGTTTGTGCTGCCGGTGGCGCTGGCCGGGTTGATGCTGTTCCCCGATGGGCGGATCAACGCCGACACCTTCATGGTCTCGATCCCGCTGCGGCAGGGCTGGCCGTGGCTGGCGCTGATCGCCTTCATCGGCGGGCTGTCAGCCGCGACCAGCATGATTTTGGTGGAGATGGTGGCGCTGTCCACCATGATCTGCAACGACATCGCCGTGCCGCTGCTGATGGCGCTGCGCCCGAACGACCCCCGCCTGCGCGACGAACCCGCCGCCGTGCTGCTGGCCGTGCGGCGGTCGGCGGTGATCGTGCTGGTGCTGCTGTCCTACGGCTGTTACCGGTTGATCGGGTCGGCCTTTCCGCTGGCGACCATCGGCATGATGAGCTTCACGGCGGTGGCGCAGTTCGCCCCGGCGCTGCTGGGCGGGCTGGTGTGGAGCCGGGCCAGCCGGGGCGGTGCCTTTGCCGGGATTTGCGCCGGGTTCATCGGCTGGGCCTACACCATGCTGTTGCCCTCCTTCGCCGACGCCGGGTGGCTGGCGGCGAGCGCGCTGCGCGAGGGACCGTTCGGCCTGACCGGCCTCAGCCCGGTGGCGTTGGCGGGGATCGGCAACATCGACCCGCTGACCAACGCCGCGCTGTGGAGCCTTGGCCCCAACCTGTTCCTGTTCGTGGTCATCTCGCTGCTGACCCGCCCCTCCACCCTAGAGCGCCAGCAGGCCGCCCGCTTCATGAGCCTGCGCCGCGCCGCCGATGGTGAAAGCCACGGGCCGCGCGGGGCAACGTTGGCCGATCTGCACGATCTGGCGGTGCGCTACGTCGGGGCCGCGCGGGCGGACACCGCCTTCCGCCGCTTCACCGGCGTGCGCGACGGCGATCTGAACACCGCCCTGCTGGCGCGCAGCGACGGCGAGGCGATCCAGATGACCGAACGGCTGTTGGCCGGGGCGGTCGGGTCGGCGTCGGCCCGCGTGGTGGTAGCGGGGTTGCTGTCCGACCGGCGGCTGTCGCGCACCGACGCGCGGTCGATCATCGACGAGGCGTCGCGCGCCATCCTGAAACAGCATGAGCTGCTGCGCGCCACCATCGAGAATGTGCCGCAGGGCATCGCCGTGTTCGACGAGGATTGGCGGGTGGCGACCTGGAACAACCAGTTCGTCGTTCTGCTGGAACTGCCCGACGGTTTCGTGCAGGTCGGCACGTCGCTGGAGGAAATCGTCCGTTTCATCGACCGGCGCGGCGAATATGGCCACAACGGCGAGATTGAAACGCTGCTGTCGCGCCGGTCGGACCCACGCCGCCGCAACCGGCCCGACATGTATGAGCGGGTGCGCCCCGACGGGTCGGTGCTGGAAATCGCCACGAATCCGATGCCCGGCGGCGGCTTCGTCGCCGTCTACACCGACGTGACCGACCGCCACCGCGCGGCGGAGGCGTTGCGCGAAGCCAACGAAAGCCTGGAGCGCCGCATCGCCGAACGCACCCGCGACCTGTCCGAAGCCAAGGGCGAGGCCGAACGCGCCAACCGCAGCAAGACACGCTTCCTCGCCGCCGCCAGCCACGACCTGTTGCAGCCGCTGCACGCCGCCCGCCTGTTCCTGTCGGCTCTGGGCGAGCGTCACCAGGACACCGCCATCCGCCAGATCGACGCCTCCCTGCGGTCGGTGGAGCAGATTTTGGGCGATCTGCTGGATGTGTCCAAGATCGACAGCGGCGTCGTCCGGCCCAATCCGGTGCCGATGCGGGTGGATGAGTTGCTGAAGCCCCTGGGCGAGGAGTTCACCGTGCTGGCCAGCCGCCACGGGCTGGGGCTGCGCGTGGTCGATTGCGGGCTGACGGTGCGCAGCGACCCGACCCTGTTGCGCCGCATTCTGCAAAATTACCTGGCCAACGCCGTGCGCTACACCCGCACCGGCCGCATCCTGTTGGGGTGCCGTCGGCGCGGGAATTCGCTGTCCATCGAGGTGTGGGACACCGGCCCCGGCATTCCCGAACACAAGGTCCCGGAAATCTTCATGGAGTTCCGCCAGCTCGACAACGCGGTGGACGAGCGCGGCAAGGGGCTGGGGCTGGGGTTGGCCATCGTCGAACGTCTGGCGGGCATCCTGAACCACCCGGTGCAGGTGCGCAGCCGCGTGGGGCATGGCAGCGCCTTTTCCGTGCTGGTCCCGCTGACCGACGAACGGGTGGCGGTGCGCCCGGCCACCGTCCGCCCGCGCGTGCGGGATCTGCGCGGGGTGCTGGTGCTGTGTTTGGAAAACGAACCCGCCATCGCACGGGCAACCGAGGATTTGTTGACAAGCTGGTCCTGCCGCGTCACCACCGCCGCCACGCCGGACCACGCGCTCGCCGCGCTGAACGGCCAGACCCCGGACGTGATTCTGACCGACTATCACCTCGACCGCAGCCTGACGGGGGTGGAGGCGCTGCGCACCCTGCGCGCCCGGTTGGGGGCGGTCCCGGCGGCGGTCGTCACCGCCGACCGCGACATCGCCGTGCGCGAGGACATCGAGGCGGCGGGTTGCCACCTCCTCTACAAACCCGTGCGTCCCGGCGCGCTGCGCGCCCTGCTCGGCCAGTTGTTGAGTCAGAGCGAACAGCGCAAGGCCGGGTAAGCCATCACCCGAGCTGAGGGCTGTGCGCCACCACGAAATCGCGCAAAACGACGACCAACTCCTCCGCGTGGCGGTTGTGGCCGTGGGCGCGGGCGTCCGCGATGTCGTCGACGATGATTTCGGCGATCCGCATCGGCCCGCCGACGCAATGGGCCAAACAACAGGCCATCTCCGCCGCCACGATCTCCGGCACATGTTCGTGCTCGGCGATGGCGTCCACCTCGGCCTTGGTCAGGTCGCACAACCCGATGCAATCATCAATGGTCAGCATGGCGCGTTCCTCCCAGAACGGGCCGGGGCCTCGCGCGGCGTCGGTGGGTGCCAGAGACCGAAAGGAAGGGCGCTCCCGCAGAAAAAAGCGGCGGGAGCGCCGCGCGCCGGTCAGTGGGCCATCAGCACCGGAATCCCGGCGTGATTGAGCACAAAACGGGTGACACCGCCCAGAATCAGTTCCCGCATTCGGCTGTGACCGTACCCGCCCATCACCAACAGGTCGGCCTTCAGCTCCACGGCCTTGTTCAACACCGCCTCTCCGACGGGTTTTGATCCGGGTTGAATGAGTGTCACCGCAGGTTCCACCCCCTGCCAAGTCAGATATTCGGCAATGCGACGCCCTGCCGCAGCCTCCGTCGCCGGAGTTTCGGCGGTCAGCACCGTCACCCGGTCCGCCGAGCGCAGGAAGGGCAGCGCGGCGGCCACCGCGCGCGCGGATTCGATCCGCCCGTTCCAGGCGACGGCAACGTGACGGCCCACCACCTCCGGCAAAACGTCCGGCGCGATCAACAGGGGGCGTCCGGTCCCCAGCAGCGCGGTTTCCAAGGTGGCGTAGCCCTGGACGTCACGATCCGGCGAGGTGCGGGCGAACACGATCAGATCGGCCAGACGGCCTTCCACCGGAACGACGTCTTCCACCCGGCCCACCACATCACGCCACGCAGCGGACGGGGCTTCCGTGCCGCCGGGGCTGTCGCGCCGTTCGACACCGGCGGCCTGGACGATCTCCTCGAACAGGCGGTGAGCGGCGGCGCGGCGGACGTTGGACTCGCCCTCGGCGGCCCGCATGATCTCGTCCACCATCGCGCCCGACATGCCTTCGCCCAGCATCGGCACCGCATCGCGCGGGTCGAGGGTGACGAACAGACCGACGACGTGGGCGTCAAAGTCGCGGGCGACCGACAGCGCGGCGTTCAACGCCACCGCGTCGCCACCGCCGCCGCCAAGCGGAACCAGAATGGTCTTGTAGGTCATGGTGACTCCTCCCGAGCCGGATCGAGCGGCCCTCTCGGACCGGGAACACCGGACGACGGCAGGGTTGGTCGAACCAGACCGAAACCCTGTCGCAGGGCGGTTCCCGCGTCGTTGTTCGGTGACGCACGCGGGGCGGGCGGCGCAACCGCAGACGCCGGTCGCGCGCCGTCCCTCGGTTGAAATTACAGCAACCTTTCGAGCGCCTCGGCAAGCACATCCGACGCAACCCTGCTCGCGTCCAGACGCGCCCATGCCATAGGCCCCAAATCATAGCGTTCCTGCGCTTTTGCCACCTCCACCGTCGCGTCGGACGCGTCGTTGCGACGATTGGCCACACGCTCGACCCGCCGTTCAAGCGGCGCGTCCAGCCAAACGCCATCGAACCGCAACCCCAGATCGGCGGCCAATGATTCGAAGGCCGCACGCTCCGACGGGCGTGCGCACACGGCATCGATCACCACCGCATGACCGGCGGTTAGAGCCGCCCGGGCGCGCTCCATCAAACCATGATAAACGCGGGTGATCGCAGCGGGGGTGTAAGCATCGCTTGGCAGGCGCGCCGTGTCGGCCACCCCGAACAGGCTCTTGCGCAGCGCGTCGCTGCGCAGAACCAGCGCGCCCGGACAGGCTCCCAAGGACGGGGCCAAGGCGGCGGCCAGAACCGATTTGCCACTGCCCGACAGGCCCCCGATCACCACCAGGCGGGCCGGCGGCGGCTCCAACGCCGCAACGGCGTGATCGAGGTAGCCGCGCGCCTCTGCCGCCACGTCCGGTGGCGCGTTGGCCACCCGCAGCGCAGCGGCCAGCACCTTGGCCCGCACCGCCGCGCGGGCGGACAGGAACAGCGGCAACGCAGCCAGCCCCTCCGCATCGCCGCTCACCTCAACCCACCGGTTCAACACCGCGTTGCCGAGAGGGCGCAACCCACGATGATCCAAATCCATCAGCAGGAACGCCAGATCATACAGCACATCGGTGACGGCCAGAGCCTCATCAAACTCGATGGCGTCGAACAGCGTTGGAATCCCATCCAGCAGAACAATGTTGCGCAGATGCAGGTCGCCGTGGCAGTGACGAACGAAGCCGCCACGCCGCCGCGCCTCCAACAGACCGGCCAGCCGGGTGATCGCGGCGGTCGAGTCGTCCGCCAAGCGCGCCACCGTCGCCGCAGGAAACACGGTGGAGGCACCACGCAGATCGTCAAGGTTGCCCACCACCACCGCGCGCATTCCCTCCGCACCGCCACCATCGGGGCGTGGTGCCGCCGCCGCATGAAACGTGGCGATGCGTTCGGCCAACGCCCGCAGAATTGGCAGGGTCAGTGCGTGGCGTTCGGCCAGACGATCAAACAGCGCGTCGTCTGGAAAGCGGCGCATCGTCACCACCCAATCGACCGCTTCCGCCCCAAACCCCGCGCCATCGTCGGACAGAGCCGACAGACACAAATCACCTTCCGACCCACGCACCACGGCCTGAACACCCAGATACAGCGACGGCGCGGTGCGGCGGTTGATTGCCACCTCCGCCACACAGGCCGCGCGACGGCGTTCGAGCGTTCCGTAATCCAGATAGGGATAGCGCACCGCCCGTTTGAGCTTGAAGGCCCGATCCCCCACCAGAAAAACGATGGCGGCGTGCGTATCGATGCGCGCAACCACCGCCCCGCCGTGGTTGCGAGGGTCCCCGAGAAACGCAATGGCCTCCTGTTCGGCCGGTGGCTGGGTGACGTTCATGGCTCAACAGTAGCAGGTTCGGTCCCGAATACCCCCAGCTTTGCAAACCACCCTTTTGATGCTTGAATTGTGGGGCGAGATACCGACATTCTTGGTTGCAACACCGCCTTGCCGGAAGGGGGGCTAGCATGCGCCATCCGACCGACCGATCCACCCCACCCCCCACCCGTCTCCGGGTGTTGTTGGTTTGCGCGCTGCTGGTGTTTGCGGTCGCGTTGATTGGGTCGTTGTCCCCCGCCAGCGCCGCGCCCAGCGGGCGCGACGGAGCCGATGCGGTGGCCGATGCGGTGGTTGAACACGCGCGGACCTGGACCTTGGGCGGCTTGGCCTTCGGCGTGCCAACGTTGCGCCCAGGCGAATTGCGGATCAGCGACAGCCGCCTGAGCGACCTGAACAGCAAGACCCGAGTCGGCGGTTTCCTGCTGCCCGGGGCCGAGTCCCTTGCCACGATCCGTCCGTGGATTGGGCCGGGTTTGGGCGACGGGCGCGTCTCGATTGGCGGGGGTGGCATCACCGGGGGTGGCGTGACGGGCGGCATCCTGATCGATGTGCCGCTGGGATCCTTCGTCTTCACCCCCAGTTTCGGGGCCAGCCTTGGCCCGGCCAACCGCAGCCGTGCCCAACGCGACGCGGGAATCAGCACGGAATTCCGCTCCCAATTGGAACTGGGTTACGTCTTCGACAACAAGTCGCGCTTCACCTTGGGCTACAGCCGAATCGCCACCGATGGGAACGGTGCCGAATCGGCGGTTGCCCCCAACAATGTGTTCGGTTTTTATTACCGCTTGCCTTTCGGTGGACCTTGACACTGACGGATCATAGACCGTTGGGCCAATCGCACCGCTGCGGTTGCGGAGCCATGTCCCGTGACCACCTATTCCTTAACCACATCTTAATCATGGTTCGTTCTATTGACCGTGGAATGAACGCTCCTGGGGATTGACCACATGGCCACCAAGCGCAAGACCGCCGCCTCCGCTCCCGCCGCCTCCGTCGCCGAGGCGCTCGCCAACACCGGCGTTCCTGAAAAAGTCAGCGCCGAAGCCGTCATCGAAACGGGTGCCGACGTTGTCCTGCGCACCAACTTTGCCGTCGTCGAACAGGACAGCATCGCCCTGCTGCACGCCGCCAGCCTGCTGTTGGAGGCCGATGGCCCCGAGAACGTCAGCGTCGCGCTCGATCACAATCTGAAGCTCTGGATTGCCATCAAGACCGTCTTGAACAACGACGCGTGCCCGCTGGAACCGGACGTGAAGGCCAACTTGCGCAATCTGGCCCAATACGTCGTTTCCACCACCATGGAAGCGACCGAGGGGACCATCGAGGAGCGCCGCCTGGTGTCGCTGGCCCGCATCAACATGAGCATTTCCGAGGGTCTGCTGCGCGGCCAGCAAAACAAGCTGATCCAGGAGCGCGCCTATGAAATCTGGGAGGCCGAAGGCCGTCCCGAAGGCCAGGAGCAAGCCCACTGGCTGCGCGCCGAAGCCGAAATCACCGGCCTTTTGAAAGGCTGAGGTCGGCAAGCCCTTCAAGCCGCAGGGCCGCCATTCCGCCCGAACATGCCCGCCCGCGTCGCGACGCCGTGACGCGGGCGGTCTTGCTTGTTAGGGTCGGCTCATCGTGACGCGTCCATCCTCCCCATCACCCGCCCCGCCCGACCGCCCCCGTCATGTGCGCGTGGACAACACGCCGCTCGGCATCGCATCGATGTTCGGGTCGGTGCTGCTGTTCTCCATCATGAACGTGGTGGTGAAGCTGCTGACCGACCGCTTTCCTATCACCGAACTCACCTTCTTCCGCAGCGCGTTCGCCCTGCTTCCCGTCTGTGTGGCCATCCACATCACCGGTGGATTCCGCAACGCCTTGCGCACCGCCCGACCGGTCGGGCACTTCACCCGGACACTGATCGGGTTGACGACGATGGTGGCCATGTTCTGGTCCTTCCATCTGCTGCCGTTGGGCGACGCCATCGCCCTGAACTTCGCCAGCCCCCTGTTTCTGACAGCCCTGTCGGTGCCGATGTTGGGGGAAAGGGTCGGAATCCATCGCTGGGGGGCGGTCCTGATCGGTTTCGGTGGTGTTCTGGTCATCGCCAAGCCAAGCGGCGACATGCTGAATCTCGGTGTGCTGGTGGCGTTGGTCGGGGCCTTCTGCAACGCGTCGGCCATGATCACAATCCGTCAGCTCAGCAAAACCGAAGCCTCGAACACGATCGTGTTCTACTTCACGTTTCTGTCGACGATCCTGATCGCCGTCACGCTGCCTTTTGCCTGGGTCACACCCAGCCCGCTGGAATGGGCGATGCTGGCAGGCATGGGACTGCTGGGCGGCAGCGCGCAATTGCTGATGACCAGGGCCTATTCGCTGGCCCCTGCGGCTGTGGTCGCGCCCTTGACCTACAGCTCCCTTCTGGTCGCCGTGCTGTTCGGCTGGCTGTTGTGGGGCGACGTGCCGTCCGCGTCGACCGGGATCGGATCCGCCATCGTGATGGCCAGCGGCCTTTATATTCTCCACCGCGAGACACGCCGCAACGCCACTCCGTCGCGCCCGCCGCCGCCGGGATCGGATTGAGGAAAGCGGTCGGCTCCACGGCGCACCGCGCCACATTGTCGCCTTGATGCGCTGTTGTGCTGTAGCATGAGCGTGCGGTGCGCTGGAACGCGCCGGGGTCGAGGACTGCCAGAATGACTCCACAGGATCTCACGCCAACGACAGAGGCGCAGACGCCCGCCCCACTGCCCTACGGTCGCCTGGCCCTTGCCAGCGCCGCTTTGCTCTGGGAAGCGCTGGGACCGGCGTTGTGGCTGCCGCTGTCGCTGCTTGCCGCCGCCATGGTCGGTGCGCTTCTGATCCCGTGGGGCGTCGTGCCGGGCTGGCTGCACGCCATTGCCTTGGCTTCGGTGATCCCAGCGATTCTGTTCACCGCTGTGCGCGGAGCGCGGCGGGTCGTCCTGCCCAGTCTGAACACCGCCCTGCGTCGGCTGGAACGTGACAGCAACCTTCCGCACCGCCCCCTGTCCACCCTGCGTGACCGCCCGAGCGACGACGACGCGCTGGCCTTGGCGCTGTGGAGCCTGCATCAGGAACGCGCCCACGCTGCGTTAGGCCGTTTGCGTGTGGCGTGGCCGCGCAGCACCGTGCCATCCTGCGATCCCTACGCCCTGCGCGCGCTGGCTGTTCTGGTGTTGGTGGTTGTCGGGGGCGCACGGTGGGGCGATTGGCAGCCCCGTCTTCTGGCGGCCCTGTCGCCACGCTTCGACGGCCCTGGCGCAACGGCCAGTGTCGCGCTCGACCTGTGGATCACGCCCCCCGATTACACCGGTTTGCCGCCGGTGTTCCTGAAAACCGGCGCCGCTGGCCCCACCCCACCGGCGGATGGTCCCACGGTGACGATCCCCGGGGGCAGCACGCTGATGGCGCGGATCAGCGGCGGAGGAACCACCACACCGGTGTTGGAACTGTCCACCCAGACCATCCCCTTTGACACGGTGGATGCCACCACCTTCCAGATCCAACGACCGCTCGATCCGACGCACCCCACCTCTGCGCCGACCACCGGCGCGCCGGAACCCCGCATCACCGTCCGACAAGGGCGGCAGACGTTGGGAAGCTGGCCCTTGCGCGTCATCACCGACCAACCGCCGCAGATCAGCCACGCCGCCGCCCCATCCGCTGGTGAGCGCGGTGCCCTGCGGCTCGACTATGCGGCCCGTGACGATTATGGCCTGACCGAGATCAAGGCCCGTGTCCGGCGGTTGTCTGACAACGACCCGGCCCTGGCGGGGGCGGATGGACCCAACAGCGCGCGCGATGAAAGCGCCCCTCTCGACCTTCCGCTTCCTTTGCCGGGACAGCGCCCGAAGGAGGCGCGCGGCGGTGGGTTCCATGATCTGACCGCCCATCCCTGGGCTGGGCTGCCGGTGACGGTGCGCCTGATCGCCACCGACGGGGCTGGGCAGACCGGCCAATCCGATGCCCTGCCCGTCACCCTGCCTGAACGGACCTTCAACCACCCGGTTGCCCGCGCCATCATCGACCAACGCAAGAACCTGACTCGCAACCCGCAAGGTGCCCGTGTCGGCGTGGCGCGTGCCCTGGCCGAGATCTCCGCCCGTCCGGCCCGTTATGGCCACGATCTGGTGGCCTTTCTGTCTCTGCGGGCCGCCGTCGCCCGTTTGATGTTGAACCGCAACAACGCCGACGCCGTGCCCGCCGTTCAGGCGTTGCTGTGGGAAACCGCGCTGCGCATCGAGGATGGCGGGTTGTCGCAGGCCGAACGGGATTTGCGCGACGCCGAACGCCGCCTGTCGGAGGCGCTGGAGCGTGACGTGACCGACGCCGAACTCAACCGGCTGATGGACGAGATGCAAGCGGCGCTGGACGCCTTCATGAACGCCCTTCAGCAACAGATGATGGAGGCGTTGCAACGCGGCGAAACATTGCCGACGGTCCCACCGGAGATGGCCGATCGGATGACTGACCGCAACGATCTGCAAAACATGCTGGATCGCATGCGGGATTTGGCACAGACCGGATCACGCGACGCCGCCCGCAAAATGCTGTCCGATCTGCAAAAGATGCTGGAAAATCTGCAAACCGGAGCTTTGGCGCAAGCGGGGCAACCCAACGGACCGAATGATCCCTGGCAGATGATGCAGGATTTGCAAAATCTCAGCCAGCAACAGCAACGGTTGCTCGATCAGAGCTTTCGCCAGAACCAGGACGCGCTCAACCAACCCCAGACGATGCCGGGTCAACCGGGATCGCGCGGTCGGCAGCCGTCGGGGCGCGGGACGCCCAACAGCCCCCCCCAACCCGGCGGGATGGCAGACCGTCCCTCCCTGCAAAAACAGGCGGAGGAGCAGGAGGCGTTGCGCCGCCAGTTGGGAGACCTGATGCGACGGATGGGCGAACAGGCCGGGGGCGACATCCCCCGCCCGCTGGGACGGGCCGAACGGGCGATGCGCGACGCCACCCAGGCCTTGCAGCAGGGATCGCCCGGTGCCGCCGTGCCGTCGCAAACCCAGGCGATGGACGAGATCCAACAGGGGCTGCAAAGCATGGCCGAAAAGCTGGCCAACCAGATGATGCGGCAAGGCGGGCCGGCATCCGCCGGTCAGCAGGGCCAGTCACAGCCACGGCCGGGCCGGGGCCGCGACCCGTTGGGCCGCCGCCCCGCCGGGATGGGCCAGCAGGACGGCAACGACGTCAAAATTCCCGAACAGGCCGAGGTGCAGCGCGCCCGCGAGATCCTGGATGAACTGCGGCGGCGGGCCGGGCAATACAGCCGCCCGCAGCCGGAACGCGAGTACATCGACCGGCTGCTGAAGCGGTTCTGACCCTGCTCGTTGGCGTTGATCGTTGATGCCGATCGTTACGCCGCCCGCCCCAACGGAGACAGCCCAGCGGTCAGGCGTTGGAACGCGTCGCGGAAGGCATCGGCGTCCGCACCGGTCAGGGTGAAACGCAAATGCGCTTCCCCACCCCCTTGTTCAAGCGTGGTGAAGGGCAGCGCCACCGCCACACCATCCAAACGCAGCAGCCCCGAACCCGGCAGGCTTTGCCCCGGCTCCACCCGCAGCGTGGCCCCACCCACCGACAGGTTCCGCACATGAACAGGCTGCGCAATGCCATCCACCCGCGCGCCAACCGGTACGGCAAAGCGCGGTTGGCGGCGGCGGTCCACATCCTGGGTGGCGGTGCGGACAACCCGGACCAGCGTGCCGCGCAGCGCGTCGATGCCACCGGACACGTTGGCCGCGATGTCCCCCACGCTGGACGCGTGGCTTCCGGTGGTCGCCGCTTCCGCCGAAACCTGGGTGATGCGGCGTGACACCTCCTGCACCGCAGCGGAGGTTTCCTGGACGTTGCGGGCGATTTCCTGGGTGGCGGCGGCTTGCTCCTCCATGGCGGCGGCGATGGCGGCGGACACCTCGTCGATCTCGGCGATGGACCGCCCGATGTCAGCCACCGCCGACACGGTCCCGGACGTCACCGCCTGGATGTCCGCGATCCGGCGGCCGATGTCCTCGGTCGCCCCGGCGGTCTGGTTGGCGAGGTTCTTGACTTCGCTCGCCACCACGGCAAACCCCTTGCCCGCCTCTCCCGCCCGCGCGGCCTCGATGGTGGCGTTGAGCGCCAACAGATTGGTTTGCTGGGCGATGGATTGGATGAGGGTGGCAACCTCGCCAATCTGGCCGACCGCGTCCGCCAGCGCGCGCACGGAGTCCTGGGTCGTCCGCCCCTGATCGGCGGCGCGCTGGCTGACGTTGCTGGCCTGGGCAACCTGGGTCGAAATTTCGCGGATCGACGC
Organism: Azospirillum griseum; assembly: GCF_003966125.1. Taxonomy (GTDB): domain Bacteria; phylum Pseudomonadota; class Alphaproteobacteria; order Azospirillales; family Azospirillaceae; genus Azospirillum; species Azospirillum griseum. Next base: position 120,096 of record NZ_RXMA01000015.1, on the reverse strand, counting down.
GCTCAACTCCTCCGTTGCGGCGGCGACGGTCTGGGCGTTGGTCAAGGCCTGCTCGGCGGCGGCGGCCACGCTTTGCGAATCAGCGCTGACATGGGCCGCCGATTCCGCCATTGCCTTGGCGCTTTCGTCCATCTTACGGGTCTGCTCAGCCACGCGGTTGACCGCCAGTCGGCTTTCGTTTTCCACCGTGGCGGCCATCCCCTCCAGCGCGGCCAGCTTGGCGGCCTCGGCGGCGATCCGCTCCTCCTCCTGTTGCTGGCGCAGACGTTGGGTTTCCAGGCCGGTGTCGCGGAAAACGCCCAGCGCGCGCGCCATCGCGCCCAACTCGTCGCGGCGGTCCTGATCCGGAACGGCGTTGGCATAGTCGCCTTGGGCCATCACCCCCATCAGGTCGGTCAGGCGGCGCACCGGCACCGTGATCGACCGCCCGATGAGGTACCCACCCACCGACAGCACCGCCAACAAACCGACCACGGACGCCAGCAACAGATTGCGCGACTCATCCTGCGTGACCAGCACGCGATCACGATCACGGTCGGCGGCGGCGAAATCGGTGGTTTCGATCGCGTTGGCTTGGGCCGAGGCTTTGTCGAACAGGGCGTCGCTCTCGCTCCGCGCCTTGGTCAGCGCCTCCGTCCCATCGGCAAAGGCGTTGACGGCGGTGACGTAATCCTCCAGCAGCCGCGTGACCTCCGCCTTCAAGCTGTCGAGCAGAGGGGCCGACTTCAGAACCTCCAGCATCTCCTTGCGACGCTCGGCGATCTGGCCCATGTAGCGGGTGCGGTCGCCGCGCAGCATGAAATCCTTCTCGTGCCGACGCATTTGCAGCAGCAGCACCAGCATTTGGTTCACCACCTCCAGCCGGGTGCCGATGGAATCGCTGCGGATTTGGTCAAACCGCTTTTCCACCGTCTGCACAGCGCCGCGCAGCGTCTTCTGCAAGCCATGATTTTCGGTGATGCCCAGCGTTTCCACCCGGTCGCGGATGGTTCCCGTGGTCGCCAGATAGGCTTGGACCGTGGCCGTCAGCTCGGCGCTGTTCAGGTTGCTGAGATCGGCGGCGACGCTGGTCCGCAACGCCTCCACCCGCGCCAAGCTGTTGGCGTCGCGCAACAGCACATATCGGTCGAGCGCCTGCTTGTGCGCCAACACGCCGCTTTCAACGCTTTGCGCCAGCCGCGCGTCCTGTTGGCTTCGTTGGGAGGAGCGCAAGTCATGCTCCGTCCGTTCAAAGGCAACGTGATTTGTCACCAGAAGCGCAAGCAACCCGATCGCGACCAACGCCTGCAAGGCAATCAGCCGCGCCGTAATCGACAGAGTCTGTCCCATCGCACCAAGTCTCCTGCAACCTGACCAGTCAAATCCGCGTCCTGGCAGACACTGATTCGTTATTCTTCTTTGACAGTTTTGTTACAGATATATGACAGATCATTGCTTGTTGTCCGGTGAGATCATGCCGCAGAGAATCCAAAAATTCACTGTTTTATTTCGTTACATTTCAGAATCGATTCAGGGATGACTTGTTTTTATTGAATAGTTATTTTGTTTCTTTTCATGGAATTTATTGTTCTTTCCTGACCACCCCATCAGATTTTTGACCAACGCCGACAACCCGCACCGATGGATAGGGACTGCCCCCAGCTTGGGCGGACATCCTCTGCGGAGTCAGAATGTTCGTGGATTTTACGGTCGCGCAGGTGCAATCTGTGCTCGAACAGGGTTTGCGCTTACACCCTTGTGCATTGAACCAAGCGGCGGCCCGCGATTCGGAGAGTGCCCATGACCACCCGCGCCCTAGCCATTGGTGATGATATGCGCGATCTGCTGATGGCGGCGATTGGCGCGTCGGGACGCCATTGGGCATGGGAATGCGACGCTGATCTGTGCTTCACCCGGTTCACCGACAGCTTTGCCACCGCAACCGGCCTGTCGCCGACCCTGCTGATCGGCACCCGCTGCCTGGATTTCCGGGCGCGGGATGGACGGAACGACGCGCTGGCCGCCCACACCGCCGACATTCTGGCCCACCGTCCGTTCCATGATTTCTCCTACAGCCTGACCGACGACAGCGGGCGGGCGCATCACATCACGATCAGCGGGGTTCCCTTCTTCGCCGCCGACGGGGCGTTTTCCGGCTATCGCGGCATCGGTTCGGACAGCACGGCGGTGCATGGCCGTCTGCGTTACATCGAGCTGCTGGAACGCGCCAAGGCCGAAAGCGACCGTCGGGTGAAGGCCATCTTCAACGGGGTCGGCACCTTCGTCATGCTGATGCTGATCGACGGCACGGTGGTGGAGATCAACCACGCCGCCCTCAGCTTTCGCGGTCTGGAGCGCGAACAGGTGACGGGCGAACCCCTGTGGGATGGCCCCTGGTTCGGGCAGGAGGAGGGTGCCCGCACCGCGATCCGCTACGCCGTCGAAACCGCCGCGCTCGGGGATGCCACCTCGCTCGACCTGCTGTTCGCCGATGCCGGAACCACCGCGCATCATTTCACCGTGGCCTGCCGCCCGGTGCGTTCAGCCACCGGCGACGTGCTCTATGTCCTTCTCGAAGCGCATGACATGACCGAGTTCGTCACCATGCAACGCCGCAACCGCGAGCTTGAGATGGAGGTGATGCACGGGCAAAAGATGGAATCGCTGGGCACGCTGGCGGGCGGCATCGCCCACGAAATCAACACGCCCATGCAATACATCGGCGACAACATGAAATTCGTCCGCGATTCCTTCGTCGAAATCCGCGACAGGCTGGTGTCGGCGGTCGGCACGCTGGACGACAACACACAATATCTGGCCGATGAGATCCCCACCGCCCTGACCGAAGGTTTGGAGGGGGTGGAGCGCGTGTGCAAGATCGTCGGTGCGATCAAGGAGTTTTCCCATCCCGACACCGGGCACAAGGAGTGGACCGATCTGGCCCGCGCCCTGGAAACCACCGCCACCGTGTCGCGCAACCAATGGAAATACGTCGCCGACATCGCCTACGCCATCGAGCCGGACGTGCCGCTGGTCTTCTGCGAAGCCGGGGAAATCAATCAGGTGATCCTGAACCTGATCGTGAACGCCGCCCACGCCATCGAGGACAAGAACCGCGCGGCCAGCGCCGAGGAGTCGGTGAAGGGAACCATCACCCTGGGCCTGACCCGCGCCGACGATAGTGTGATCCTGTCGGTGCGCGACACCGGATGTGGAATCCAGCCGGAACACCGCGAGAAGATCTACGATCTGTTCTTCACCACCAAACCGCCAGGGCGTGGCACCGGGCAAGGCCTGTCGATCTGCCAGAGCATTGTGGTCCGCCGCCATGGCGGACGCATCGCCATGGAAACCGAGGTTGGGCAGGGAACCTGCTTCACCGTGCAATTGCCGATCGCCGGTTCCACCGACGCAACCCCGCTCGAACGCCAAGCCCAGGAGATGGCCTGAGCCATGCCGCTGTCCGTCCTCTTCGTTGACGACGAACCGCAAACCCTGCGCGGGTTGCAACGGCTGATCCACAGCGCCGGATTGGACTGGCGCGTGTCGATCGCCCTGAACGGCGAAGCGGCGCTGGACATTTTGGGTCAGCAATCCATTGACGTGCTCGTCACCGATCTGCACATGCCGGGCCTGTCCGGGCGGTCGCTGCTGGCCGAATGCGCGCGCCTGCACCCCGCCGTGCTGCGCATCGTGCTGACCGCCGACAGCGAGCCGCAGGACATGATGACGGTGCTGGCGACCAGCCACGCCGTGCTGTGCAAACCCTGCCCCAGCGAAACACTGATCGGTCGGATCACCCGCGCGGTGGGCCTGCGCCGCTTCCTGGATCCAGCGGAGGCGCGCGCCCTGATGTCGGGCCTGCCGCATCTGCCAACCATCCCGCGCACCTATCTGACCCTGCACGACGAGATGGCCCGTCTGGATCCCTCGGAATCGATCATCGTGTCGATCATCGACGCCGACCCGCCGGTCGCCGCCCAGTTCCTGCACGTTGCCAATTCGGCCTATTTCGCCCCGCGCGCACCAATCCAACGAACCTTGACCGCCGTGCGCGCCCTGGGATTCGACATCGTGCGTGCCGTGGTGCTGGAACGCGGGATCATCGCCCAATTCGACCCGGCGAAACTGCCGCACAATTTCGACAGCGCGGGCCTGTGGTCGCATTGTTTCCGGGTGGCCGCGCTGGCGCGCCGAATCGCCACCATCAACGGCGGTGAGGCCGGCGAACGTGATGCGGCCTTCACCGCCGGGTTGCTGCACGATCTGGGGTGGCTGATTCTCGCTGCCAACCGGCCAACCGCCTATCGGACCATCGCCGAGGCCCCGCGCGACCTGCCCATCGCCGACCGCTCCTCCCTGGAGCGCCGTCACGCGGGGGCCACCCACGCCGAATTCGCCGCCTATCTGCTGGGGTTGTGGGGCTTGCCCGACCGGATTGTCGAGGCCGTGGCTTACCATCACACGCCACTGGCCCATCTGGACCCGGCGATTGGTTCCGTGGCTGGGTCGGTCGCCGGGTGCGATGGGGCGCTGTTGGCGGTTCACGTCGCCAACGCGCTGGTGGAGGCCCCCGCCGACGACCCGCTGCGTGGGCTGGATCCGGGGCTGGTTGATCACCCGTTGACCCGGTTGCACAAGACCGAATGGATCGAGGCCGCCCGCGCGCTTCACCCCTGACCCTGGCCGGAGTTTTCCCCATGCCGATGCAAAAGCCACAACACTTTGGCAGACTGCAACGCAAACTGCGAAAACCCGACTGGTTTCCGGCCACTCCGGCCCCCAGAACACCCGTTAGCCTGTGGCATGAAAGCTGCTTAACCCGCTGATCCTTTGGGAAAGAGCCGGTCGGATGCCAGAACCGAACGAAAAAGTCCTGCTGGTCGATGACGATCCCAACGTCCTGTCCGGCTACCGCCGCCATCTGGGCCGCCGTTACACCCTGCTGACCGCGCTGGGCGGACAGGAAGCCTTGGGGATTCTCGACGCGGAACCCGGCATCGCCGTCATCATCGCCGACATGCGGATGCCGGGGATGAACGGGGTTCAATTCCTGTCCGAATGCCAGAAGCACCATGGCGACGCCGTGCGCATCATGCTGACCGGCAACGCCGACCAGGACACCGCCATCCAGGCGGTCAACCGTGGGCATGTCTTCCGCTTTCTGACCAAACCGACACCGGTCGAAACGGTGATCGAGGCGGTGGACGCCGGGCTGCGCCAACACCGGTTGCATCAGGCCGAACGCGAGTTGATCCGGCAGGCCGACGTCACCCGCAACGCCTTGGAACGCGAGCGCGCCGCCGCCAAACAGCAGCGGGAGTTCGTCGCCATGGTCAGCCACGAATTCCGCACCCCGCTGGCGATCATTGACAGCGCCTGCGAGATCCTCGGCGGTCCCTATCAGATCACCGACCAGCAGCGCGGCAAGCGCATCGGCATGATCCGCGAGTCCGTCCGCCGGATGACGGAACTGATGGAAAGCGTGCTCAACATCTCGAAACTTGAGGCGGGCGGATTGGAGGCGCACCCGGTTCCGACCGACCTCGCCGCCCTGTTGCGGACCGCCGCCGACCGCCTGCAAAGCACCATCACCAGCCACCGCATCGTTGTGGAAACGGTTGGCGTGCCGACGGGCATTCCGGCCGACCCGCGCATGATCGACCACATCGTCACCAACCTGTTGAGCAACGCCGTGAAATATTCGCCAGGGCGCGACCGGGTTCTGCTGCGCGCCGGGGTGAACGCACAGGAGGTGCAGATCACCGTGGCCGACGAGGGTGTCGGCATCCCGACCGAGGAAATTCCGCGCCTGTTCGACAAGTTCTTCCGGGCTTCGACCTCCAGCGGCATCGCCGGAACGGGGATCGGGCTGTATCTGGCCGACCAGTTCGTGCGCCTGCACGGCGGCCGGATCGAGGTGACAAGCGCGGTCGGACGGGGCAGCCTGTTCACCGTCCATCTTCCGCTGTCCGGTGCGGCGGCGGTGGCCAAAACGGCGGCCAACTGACCGGATCGGGAAAGGGAAACGCCATGGGCCATGTGCTGCTGGTCGAAGACGAGGTGGATCTGCGCGACAATCTGGAAATCGTGCTGACCCACGCGGGTCATCAGGTCTCCACCGCCGGCAACGGGCGGGAGGCGCTGGCCCTGATTGAGCAGTCTCCCCCGGATCTGGTGGTGTCGGACATCTCCATGCCGGTGATGACGGGCTTGCAAATGCTGGCCGCCATCCGCAACGACCATCCGACGCTCGCCGAAATGCCGGTGATCCTGTTGACCGCGCTGAGCGACAAGGAGGATGTGATCGCCGGGCGGGAGATCGGGGCCGACGATTACCTGACCAAGCCGGTGGATTACCGCGTGCTGGTCGCCACCATCGACTCCCGCCTCTCCCGCGCCCGCCAGGCCGGGGAGTTGAAGGAAAAGCAGTTCGTCCGCCTGTTCAAAGGGTTGCAGCGCGAAAACAACATCGACGACAGCGTGACCGAACCGCCACCACCAACCCCGTTGGAACGCATCGCCGACATCGCCGGGGCGTCGTTGAAGGGCCGTGTCTTCGTGCTGTCACCGGAGGACATTCACCGCGATTTCCTGACGCTGACACCATCAGCGCGCAACAAGATCACCGCCGTGCTGGCCCGCGTGCTGAACGAGACCCTGACACCCTCCGATGTGATGGTGGAGTTGGGGGCGGGAAGCCGTCTGGTCGTGCTCGCCACCACCGACCGGGGGGAGGCGGCGGACCGCATGACCCTGCTGCGCATGCGGCTGACCCACGCGATGGGCAAGCACAACGCCGAAAGCGGCGAGGGTGAAGCCAGCAATGCCTCCGGACCGCAATCGCCCGGATTGGCCGACCCGGACGATCCGGCCCCTGACCCCGAGCTGTCGCGCACATTGAAAACCCTGTTCGCCAGCGCCCTGCGCACCCCTGGCGACGGCGGCGGCCCACCGCCGGAAAGCTTCGCCGACATCGCCGAGACCCTCCAGATTGGCTATCAGCCCCTGTGGGACGCCCGCGCCCAGGCGGTGACGGCCACGCATCTGCGCTGGCGGCGCAAGATCAACGGGGCGTTCGTGCCCGAGGATCGCACCCTGCTGCGCGGGGTGTCCGATCCGATGATGTGCGATTTGCAGTGCCACGTCATCGACCGCGCGGTGCGCGACGTGATGGCCGCCGCAGCGTCTCCGGAAATCGGGCGCAAACTGGGGCCGGTGCTGGTTCCGTTGGCCATCCCGGTCTTTCAGGACATGGGAACCTACAAGGTTGAACGCCAGTTGGAGGACGCCTCCCGTCTGCTCGACAAGGGGCAAATGGGGTTTCTGCTGACCCATCTCGACGATCAGGTTCCCACCGGCCTGTTGCGGCACATCATCGCCAAGCTGACGCCCATCGGCGGCCCCATCGCCGCCGCCCTGAACGTCAACGATCCACGCCTGACCGGCTTGAAGCCGCTGGGGGTTGGTATCCTGCATTTGGATGCCAACGTGCTGAACAACACCGGCCTGCGCCGCGAACGCATGGCGCAAGCGGTGCAGGAAGCGATCCGGGCGGCCGCCAACGCCGGATTCGACGTGTGGACCTCCAGCGTGGACGCCAGCGTGATCTGTCGGCAATTGGTCGCGGCGGGCGCGGTGCTGATGTCGGGCAAGGCGATTGGCGAACCCAAGCCGGAACCCGAGCGCCCTTACCGCCTGCCGTCCAACAAGGTGTTCCTGTCGGTTTGACCCCGCGCCCCGGCGTCTTCAGCCGCCATCCAGCGTGATGGTGACTTCGGCGACCGGGCCGGGGTCCAGCTGGGTGTGCAGGAAGGTGGCGACGTCACCGGGTTGCAGCCGTTCGGCGGAGGGATCCATCAGCCAGGTTTGCAGCGGCTTGCGGTCAGCCCCCAGCGACACCGCGCGCAGGCGTGGAACCGAACGTTCCACGGTGGACAGGTTGACGATCTGCCCCTGAAGGACCAACCGGGTCGCCCCGCCCTCGATCTTCTGTTCGGAGCGGACATTCTGCAATTGCAACCCGGCACCGGGCGGTTCGACCGGCACCCCGACCGTTTCGAACAGCAGCGCGGCGGGTGGCCAGCGGTGCACGATCTGGTCGCGGGCAAAAAACGCACCAACGGCGATCCCAGCGACCACCACCGACAACCCTGCCAGCCCAATAATCGTCCGCTTGTCCGGGCGGGAGAAGGCCGACGGCTTTTTGCTGTTCCCGCCCTTGGTCTTTCCCTTGCCGCCCATCGGGCTGGACGGACGGATTTCCGTCGGCGCGTCCGACAGGTCGGCGGCGAACAGATCGGTTTCCACCGCCCGCTGCCACCAGATGTGGCCGCATTTGGCGCATTTCACCTTGCGACCGTTCACCCCGACCGAGGATTCGGACAGGGTGTAACGCGTCGCGCAGTTCGGGCAGGAAACGATCATCGCGCCGTCGGGAAAAGGTTGGTTCTTGCCTTATAGATAGGGCCGGACCCGGACGCAACCCAATGCCAAAAAAAGGCCCCTCGCCCGTCTCCGGGCCAGGGGCCGACCTCATCGGTTCCACGCGCACCACATCCCGTGGGCAGGCACCCTATAGGCAGGTCCGCAGCGCCCTCAGCTCGGGGTGTCGCAGACCAATTCGTCCTGCGCCGGGCGGGCCGCCACGCCGTTGCGGGCGCTCAGGGTCAGGCCCAGGGCCACCACGGCGATCGCCGCGCTCATCCACGGCAGATCGGCGTAGCCCACCCCCAGGCTGATCGCCATGCCACCGATCCAGGCCCCCAGCGCGTTGCCCAGATTGAACGCCCCCTGGTTGAGGGTGGAGGCGAGGTTCGGCGCCTCGGTCGCCGCATCGACGACCCAGAGCTGAAGCGGCGCGCCGACGGCGAAGGACACAAAGCCCCAGACCCCGACCGTCAACACCGCCGGAAGCGGTGCGGCGCTGGTGAAGGCAAAGGCCAGCATGACCAGCGTCACCGCCAGAAAGGCCCCGGCGATGGTCGCCAGCGCGCTCTTGTCGGCCAGACGGCCACCGGCGAAATTGCCCAGCGTGATGCCGATGCCAAAGACGAACAGCGCGCCCGTCACCGCCTGCGGCGTCATGCCCGCCACATGCTCCAGCAGCGGGGCGATGTAGGTGAAGGTGGCGAACAGGCTGACCGACGACACCGCGCTGATGATCATCGGCAGCAACACCGACCAGCGGCGCAGCGCCCGGAATTCCGACGACAGGCCACCCGCCGACCCCGGCAGGCCCGACGGCAGGAAGCGCAGCATCGCCAGCCCGGCGATGACGCCGATCGCCACCACCGCGACGAAGGTGGAGCGCCAGCCCGTCACCTGCCCCAGCGCGGTTCCCAACGGCACGCCCAGGATGTTGGCGATGGTCAGGCCGGAAAAGACCAGCGACACCGCTTGCGTGCGCTGGTGGCGCGGGACCAGATCGCTGGCCACCACGGCGCTGATGCCGAAAAACGCCCCATGCGCGAAGGCGGTCAGCACCCGCGCGGCCATCAGCAGCCAATAGTTCGGCGCAACCGCGCACCCCACATTGCCCAGCAGGAAAATCGCCATCAGGGCCAGAAGCGCCGTTTTGCGCGGCAGGCGCGCGGTGGCCATCGCCATCAGCGGCGCACCGACCACCACACCCATCGCATAGCCCGACACCAGATACCCGGCCTGCGGGACCGTGACCTCCAGGCTGCGCGCCACGTCGGGCAGCAGCCCCATGATGACGAATTCGGTGGTCCCGATGCCGAAGGACGCGGCGGCAAGGGCGAGAATGGGGGGCGGAACCATGCGGCAAGCTCCTGATGACGGGCGGGCGGGGGGGGCGGGGGGCGGACAGCGGCGGGACGCGCGTCGGGGCCAGACAGAACACGGGTCTATGCTGCGGCGCAACGCCACACCATGAAACCCGAACTTCGTCTCACTGCATAGCTATGCAATGCGCAGAACAGCCCTGCACCGGGCGCGCAACGGCCCGGCACGGCCCTGCAAATGTTGGAAATCCCGATGATCGCCGGGGCAATATTGTGCGATGCAGCAAACTGTATCAGGCCATGGGTTGGCGGGTGCTGCCGCGTGGGATGAAGCGGGCCTCGACCACCCGGACCCGCCCGCGCGCCGGTCCCTGCTCGCTCATTTCCCGCACCAGATCCAGGGCTTGCACCACCAGCCCCTCCGGGTCCTGGTCGAAGGTGGACAGGCGGTAGGATTCCCAAGCGGCCGACGGGATGTCGTCATAGCCGATCACCATCACATCCTCGGGAATCCGCAGGCCCAGCCCGTTGCGGATGCGGTCCATCGCCCCCAGAGCCACCAGATCGTTGGCGCAGAACATCGCGTCGGCCGGGCCGTCGGCGAACAGCCGCGACACCGCCGCCTGACCGCTGTCATAGGTGTAATCGCCGTTGATGACGCGCGGCGGCTCCAACCCCAACGCCGCCAACCCGGCGCGAAAGCCGTCCAGGCGGTCGCGGCTGGCCGGGCTTTCCTCCGGCCCGGCGAGGAAGGCGAAGCGGGTGCCGCCGCAGCGGTGCAGCCAGTCCGCCGCCGCCCGCCCGGCCCCCCGGTTGTCGGAATCGACCGAGGCCACCCAGTCGCTGGTCACGCTGGTGTTGCAGGACACGATGGGGATGCGGAAGGCCGACAGCGCGTCGGCCACCTCCTGCGACAGCACGGCCAGACCGCTGACGATGGCGTCCACCCGGTAGCTGCGCAGCTCCTCCAGCACAGTGTCGAGCGTGTAGTCGCTTTCCACCGGAACCAACAGCACCTGATGCCCGGCGTCGCGCAGCCGGGTGGCGAATCGTTCCAGCACCGCGCCGTAAAAGGCGTTGCGCAGGCCGCCGACGATGACCGCGACCAGACCGGACCGGTTGGTCAGCATGATTTGCGGGATGATGCTGGGGCGGAATCCCAGCGCGTCCGCCGCCGCCATCACCTTGCGCCGGGTTTCCGCCGACACGCTGCCGCCCGGCGTGAAGGTGCGCGACACCGCCGATTGCGACACCCCGGCCAGCCGGGCCACATCCGTGGACGACGCGTAACGCTTGCCCGCCGTCATCGCCGCCCACCCCTCCCGATTGTTGAATGCCCTGAATATCGGAAGGGATGATAGGCGATCCCACCGCCCCCGTCCATGGTCGGGGCCTCGCGCCTCAAATGAGAATGACTTGCATTTGCGCTGAAGCTTCAGTAGGCTCCCGTTCCATCGCCACCCCACCGAAGCCACCCCAACCGAAGAGAGAGCGCCCCCATGCAGCAAGCCGCCGCCGCCCCGTCCGCCGGTCCCGCCCTGTCTCTGCCGATCGTGGAATCCGCTGGCCTGATGGCGGGCAGCCGGGAAATCGTCATCCAGCACGCCGGGCAGAGCTACCGCCTGCGGGTGACGCGGGCCAACAAGCTGATCCTGACCAAGTAAGAGCCAGCCCAGTCAGAGTCAGCCCGGATGGAGCCGCGCCGTGGCGGCGTCACTTGTCGCCACGGGTCAGCAGGAACACGAACACACCGATGGTCACGACGATGACGCTCGCCGCCCCCGCCAGGGCGATGTAGGTCTGCGCGTCGAAATTCATGATCGGCCTCCGTCACGCGCGCCGCGATGGGTCCATTGACCCACCGGTGCGCGCTCCGGAAGGCTAGGCGTCGCGCCCCCACCCGCCATTGCGAATTGTCAACGCCGGGTTGCGACCGGTTGGCACAGCGCCGGACCGCCTCACAAAATCTCATTTCTGAGACTCAGTATTCATTTTGAGACGCAGATTCGTCGCAGAGTCTCCAAAAAGAGATTTTGCGACGACGTCGATTCGCATCACCCCTGTTTTCCTGTGCCTTTTCATAGGGATGGCGGCATCAGGGAACCCGGTTTCAGGCTGGCATGTGCCTTGCGAAGGGAGCGGCACGCCCCCAACGGGGACCCTGCGCGAAGACACCGCCGATGCCGCTCGTCACCACCACCATCCTGTTGCCCGACCCGGCCCACCGCCTGTGGCCGTTGGTGCGTTGGGATGGCCGCCTGTGCGACTGGTATCCGGGGGCCGTCGCCATGACCGTCGCGGGCCACGGCAAGGGCGCGCTGCGCCGCCTGCATCTCGCCGATGGGGCCACGCTGCTGCAACGGCTCGACCATGTCAGCCGGACCGCCAGCGCCTACAGCTACAGCATCCTCCACAGCCCTTACCCGGTGGCCGACCTGCTGGCGCAGATCCGCGTCCAGCCGATGGCCGACGCCCACGCGCTGTTGACCTGGACCGCCACCTTCCGCGCCACCACCGACCAGTCCGAAGACACCGTCCGCCGCCTGTACGACGACGGGGCCGAACGGCTGCGCCGCCTGCTGGTCGGCGTTCCGCCCTGATCGACCAGAACCAGACCAATCCAAAGCCAACCAACGCCAACCGACAACAACACACCCCAAAGGGGAGCACCGCCCGCATGAGTTTCCTGATCTGCCTGGGAGCGCTTGCGTTCCTGATGCTGGTTGCCTATCGCGGCTTCAGCGTCATCCTGTTCGCGCCGGTCGCCGCACTGGGCGCGGTTCTGTTGACCGACCCCGTCGCCGTGCCGCCGATCTTCACCGGCCTGTTCATGGACAAGATGGTCGGCTTCGTGAAGCTCTATTTCCCGGTCTTCCTGCTGGGCGCGGTGTTCGGCAAGGTGATCGAGCTGTCGGGCTTCTCCAAATCCATCGTCTCGGCGGTCATCGCGCTGATCGGGCGCGAGCGGGCGGTGATGTCCATCGTCCTGGTCTGCCTGCTGCTGACCTATGGCGGGGTTTCGCTGTTCGTCGTGGTCTTCGCCGTCTACCCCTTCGCCGCCGAAATGTTCCGGCAGAGCGACATTCCCAAGCGCCTGATCCCCGGCGTGATCGCGCTGGGGGCCTTCACCGTCACCATGGACAGCCTGCCCGGCACCCCGCAGATCCAGAACATCATCCCGACCACCTTCTTCAAGACCGACGCCTACGCCGCCCCCTGGCTGGGGACCATCGGGGCGATCTTCATCCTGGCCGTCGGCATCGTCTATCTGGAATGGCGGGTGCGCGCCGCCGCCGCGCGCGGTGAGGGCTATGGCACCGGCCACAGCAACGAGCCGGAGGCCATCGCCGCCGAATCCCTGCCCAATCCGCTGATCGCCCTGCTGCCGCTGGTGATGGTCGGCGTGCTGAACAAGGTCTTCACCCTGGCCATCCCCGGCCTGTACGGAACCAGCCATTCGGTGGCGCTGACGCCGGGGGCCAAGCCACTGGTCACGGCCGTCCCGTCGGTCGCGGGCATCTGGGCGGTGGAAGGCGCGCTGCTGGCGGGCATCCTGATCGTGCTGGCCTTTGCCTGGAAACCGGTGTCCCAGCGCTTTGCCGAAGGGACCAAGGCCGCCATCGGCGGATCGTTGCTCGCCTCGATGAACACGGCGTCGGAATACGGCTTTGGCGCGGTCATCGCCGCCCTGCCCGGCTTCCTGGTCATCGCCGACGCGCTGAAGGCCATTCCCAATCCGCTGGTGAACGAGGCGATCACCGTCACCACGCTGGCCGGGATCACCGGATCGGCGTCGGGCGGCATGAGCATCGCGCTCGCCGCCATGGCCGACCAGTTCATCGCCGCCGCCAACGCCAACGGCATCCCGATGGAGGTTCTGCACCGGGTCGCCGCCATGGCCAGCGGCGGCATGGACACCTTGCCGCACAACGGGGCCGTCATCACCCTTCTGGGCGTGACCGGCTTGACCCACCGGCAATCTTACGGTGACATTTTCGCCATCACCTGCATCAAGACCCTGGCGGTCTTCGTTGTCATCGCCGTTTACTACCTGACCGGGATCGTCTGACCATGAGCAAACTGATTTCCCTGGAAGACGCGGTTGCCCGCATCCCCAACGGCGCGTCGCTGCTGATCGGCGGCTTCATGGCCGTGGGCGGTCCCAACCGGCTGGTGGATGAACTGATCCGCCAACGCAAATCCGACCTGACCATCATCGCCAACGACACCGCCCGCCCCGCCATGGGGCTGGGCAAGCTGGTGGTGGAAAGGCTGGTGGCGAAGGTCATCACCAGCCACATCGGCCTGAACCCCGAAACCCAGAAACAGATGATCGCCGGGGACATCCAGGTCGAGTTGGTTCCGCAAGGCACGCTGGCCGAGCGCATCCGCTCCGGCGGGGTCGGGCTGGGCGGGGTGTTGACCCCGACCGGCGTCGGCACCACGGTGGAGGAGGGCAAGCGCACGGTGGAGATCGACGGCAAGACCTATCTGCTGGAGCTGCCGATCAAGGCCGATTTCGCCCTGATCGCCGCCAAGCAGGCCGATCTCTACGGCAATCTGACCTACGCGCTGACCGCGCGGAACTTCAACCCGATCATGGCGATGGCCGCCACCACCGTGATCGCGGAGGCCGAGGACATCGTGCCGGTCGGCTGCATCCCGCCCGATGCGGTGATGACGCCGTCGATTCTGGTCGATCACCTCATTTCCAACTCGAACCGCTGAAGACCGGGAGACCCCACGTCATGGACGAAAAGACCCTGATCGCCAAGCGCGTCGCGCTGGAACTGAAGGACGGCGACCTGTGCAACCTGGGCATCGGCCTGCCGACCCTGGTGGCCCGCTACGTCCCCGCCGGGCGCAACGTGTTCTTCCAGTCGGAAAACGGCATCGTCGGCATGTCCGGCCCGGTGGCCGGGGCCGACAACCACGACCTGACCGACGCGGGCGGCTCGCCCATCTCGGCCCTGCCGGGGGCGGCGTCCTTTGACAGCGCCCTGTCCTTCGGCCTGATTCGCGGCGGCCATCTCGACGTCACCGTTCTGGGCGGCTTGCAGGTGGACGAGGAAGGCCATCTGGCCAACTGGATGGTTCCGGGCAAGATGGTTCCGGGCATGGGCGGGGCGATGGATCTCGTCACCGGGGCGCGCCGCGTCATTGTGGCGATGCAGCACAGCGCCAAGGGCGAATCGAAGATCGTCAAGCACTGCACCCTGCCGTTGACCTCGGTCCGCCGGGTCGATCTGATCGTCACCGATCTGGCGGTGATCGAGCCGACCGACGCCGGTCTGGTGCTGAAGGAAACCGCGCCGGGTGTCACGGTTGAACAGGTGCTTGCCAACACGGGTTGCGAACTGATTCTATCCCCGGACCTTCGACCCATGCCCCTGGAAGGGTGAGCACCATGACCCAATTGCACGGCAAGGCCGCCCTTGTCACCGGATCGACCAGCGGAATCGGCCTGGGCATCGCCCGCAAGCTGGCCGCGCAGGGGGCCGATCTGATGCTGAACGGATTCGGCGACCCCACCCACATCGCCGATCTCTGCGGTGCGCTGTCCGACGAGTTCGGCGTCCGTGTCGATCACAACGGCGCGGACATGTCCAAGCCCGAGCAGATCGAGGCGATGGTCGCCGCGACGGAGGCCGAGTTCGGCCGCCTGGACATTCTGGTCAACAACGCGGGCATCCAGCACGTCGCCCCGGTGGACGCCTTCCCGGTCGAACGCTGGGACGCGGTGATCGCCATCAACCTGTCGGCGGTGTTCCACGGCACCCGCGCGGCGCTGCCGGGCATGAAGACGCGCGGCTGGGGGCGCATCATCAACATCGCCTCCGTCCATGGGCTGGTCGCGTCGGTCAACAAGGCGGCCTATGTCGCGGCCAAGCACGGCGTCATCGGCCTGACCAAGGTGACGGCGCTGGAAACGGCGGAGAGCAACATCACCTGCAACGCCATCTGCCCCGGCTGGGTGCTGACCCCGCTGGTGCAAAAGCAGATCGACGCCCTGGCCGAGTCCAAGGGCCTCAGCGTCGAGGAGGCCGGGCGCGAGCTGTTGAGCGAAAAGCAGCCCTCCAAGTCCTTCGTCACCCCCGACCAGTTGGGCGAGTTGGCGGTGTTCCTCTGCTCCGAAGCGGCGGGCAACATGCGCGGAGCCGCGCTGACCATGGATGGTGGTTGGACGGCGCAGTAACGCCACACCCCACGCCGTTCCCACGAAAGAGGCCGGACGGGCTGCCCCGTCCGGCCTTTTTGGTGTGCTCTCAGCCCTTCGCGATCAGCCCAGCGCCACCAGCGCCACGCCGCCCAGACCAATCACCGCGCCAAGGCCGCGCAGCAGCGCCGCGCCGATCCGGCCCCGCGACCAGCCGCGCAAGGCCAGCGCCGCCGCCACCCCGGCCCCGTGCAACAGGGCCGTCGCCAGCGCAAAGCCCGCGCCATAGAGCAGCGGCGCGGCGGCTTCCGGCATCTCCGCCCCGTGGGCGTGGCCGTGGAACAGGGCGAACAGCGCGACCACACCAACCGACGCGGCCAAGGGCAGGCGCGATTGCACGGCGATCAACGCGCCCAGCGCCACCACCGACAGGGCAATCCCCAACTCAACCGCCGGAAGCGCGACGCCAGCGGCCCCCATCAGGCCACCGCCGATCATCGCGGCGACGAAGGCGGCGGGCAGCGCCCACAGGGCCTTGCCGCCCCGCTGCGCCGCCCACAGCCCGACGGCGACCATCGCCATCAAATGGTCCAGCCCGCCCAGCGGGTGGGTGAACCCATGCACGAACCCGGCGTCGTGCGCGCCGAACATGTGGGCGTTGGCGGCAGCGGGCACGGCCACCAGCGCAGCGGCCAAAACAGCGGCGAGCGAGAAACGTTTCATACGGAAGCATCCCCTGCGGATTGGATCGGGCACGTTCGCGCACGGCAAAACCGCGCGCGTCGTACGCACTTGCGAAAGAGTGTAACAGAAGAATGCGGCCCCGCCAGAGCCGTTGCACCGGTGCCGGAAGGCTCGCCCCCCCTTCCGGCCCCCCTCCGGTCAGACGATCACCCCGGCCAGCGCCGGGCTTTGCTCCAGCGCCTCGGCGATCACCGACAGAACCCACCGGCATTCGGCCCGGTTGGCGGCGGCCCCCAGACACACCCGCAGCGCCTCGGGCACGGCCTCACCCGGCGCGGTGTCCCCAGCGGCAAAGGTGTCGCTGACCACGGCGGCGATGCCGCGCGTGCGCAGATGGGTGGCGAACTCCCCCCGCGTCCAGGGCGGCGGCACGGTCAGCCACAGATGAAAGCCCTGGGGATCGGCGACGAAACAGCCGGGTGGCAGCGCGGCTGCGGCCAGGCTCTGGCGCGCCCGCGCCTCGTCGCGCAGGGCGTCGCGCAGGCGGTCGGCCAGCCCCTCCCCGATCCAACGGGTGGCGATGGCGGTGGTGAGCGGCGAGGCCATCAAGGTGGTGGCGCGCAGGGCACCCGTCACCCGCAACGCCTGCCGGGCGTCAGGCGCGACGACATAGGCCACGCGCAGGGCAGGCGACAGGCATTTCGCCAGCCCATGGATGTGGAACACCCGATCCGGGGCCAGCGCTGCGAGCGGTGGCGGCCCGTCGTCGGTCGCGCCATCCGACAGCAAGGGGCCGTAAATGTCGTCTTCGATGGCGAACAAAGCCTGGTCCCGCAGCAGCGCGGCCAAGGCCCGGCGGCGGTTAAGCGGCAGGGTGGTGGCGGTCGGGTTGTGCAGCGTCGGCATGCAATAGAGCAGCGCCGGGCGGTGCCGCTCGATCAGGGGGCGCAGGGCGTCCGGGTCCAGCCCGTCGGCGTCCATCGGCGCGCCGATCACCGTCAGCCCCAATTGGCGGGCCGCCGCCTTGAAACCGGGATAGGTCATCGCTTCGGCGATCACCGTGTCGCCGGGGCGGGTCAGCAGGGTCAGCAGCGCCAGCAGCGCCCCTTGCGTGCCGGGGCACAGGATCAACCGCTCCGCCGTCACCCCCGGCAGACGGGGGTGGAGCCAGCGCAGCGCCGCCGCCTTGTCCGCCGCCGCGCCATCGCCGCCGCTGTTGTCGGGGTAGCGCAGGAAGCGCCCGGCCTCCAACCCCAGCACCGCGTCCGCCGCGCTGCGCCGCAGGGCGTCGAGCAAGGCCGGGTGATCGGGAATCGGTGGCTGGTTCATCGTCATGTCGATGAAAGGCCGGTCGTTGCCGCGCGGCTCCGCCACCGGCCGGACCAGCGCCGCCAACGGAGGCGGAGGAGCCGCCGCCCGCACGAAGGTCCCCTGCCCGACATGGGCGTCCACCAACCCCCGGCGGCGGGCCTCGCCATAGGCGCGGCTGACCGTGGTGAAATCCAGCCCGATGCGCGCGGCCAAGGCCCGCTGCGGCGGCAGGCGCTGGCCGGGGACCAGACGGCCCGCGCGGACATCCTCAGCGATGGCGTCGGCGATGGCGAGATAGACCGGCTTGCCCTTGCCGGTCTGCCCGTCTGCACCGGTGTGCCCGGCCGCCGCGTTGGCCCGGTCCAGTCGGGGCAACCACTCCGTCGGATCGGGCGCGTCGTGATCCACCGTCATGTCGGTCATTGGCTCAGGCTGTCGGATCGGTTCGGGCTTCGGGGGGCCGGTCGGCCAACCGGGCCTCCGCCGCCTTGTGGATGTGTTGCGCGCACACAATCCATCCTTTCAGCGGCCGCAGCAAGCCCAGACAGCCAATCAACAGCAGCGGCAGCGTGGTCAGGGCGTGAACCCACAGCGGCGGTTCCATCGCCACCTCCAGCCACCCGGCGAACCCGACCACCGGAAAGCTGACGATGGACATGACGAAGAAGGCCGGGCCGTCCGCCGGATCGGCGAAGGAGAAATCCAACCCGCACACCGCGCAGCGCGGGGCAAGGGTGAGGTAGCCGTCAAACAGCCGCCCCCGCCCGCAGCGCGGGCAACAGCCCCGCAAGCCGCAGCGCATCGGTGACAGGCCGGGCGATGGGGAATGATGGTCACGCGGATCGGTCATCGCGGGCGCTCCACACGGTGCAGGGGTGGCTGGAGAGGCGGTTTATGGGCTGATGAACACGCTGTCGTGGCGGGCACCGCCGCGCGGTTCGGCCCCGGCATCGTCTGGCTTCAGGGCGAACGTCACCGGCTGCGACGGGGCGGTCAGGACCGACGCCGGAACACGGGCGTAAACGCGGTAAGTGGCAACGGCGCTGGGCGGGGCGGTCAGCGTCAGATGGGTGGCTTCCGCCCCATCCCCGGCGCTGGCCAGCGCGTATCCAGTCAATCCATCCAACCGCAACTGATAGCGGCGCTCCTGCCGGGTCATGTTGGCGATCTTGACGGTGTAGGCGTTCTGCACCCGGCCATCGGACAGTTGAACGAACAGCGGGGCGCGGTCGCGCAGGATCGCGATGTCGGCGGTGGGCTTCAGCAACAGGCTGATCGCCATCGCCCCAACCACCACGATCATCACCAGGGCGTAGACGATGGTGCGGGGGCGCAGGAACCGGGCCTTGGCGGGGGGCGCGCCCGCCGCCTTCGCCGTCTGGGCCGCTGCGGTGTCAAACAGGATGAGGTCGCCGGGCCGACCGATGCGGGCCATCACGTCGTTGCAGGCGTCCACGCACAGGCCGCAGCCGATGCAGTCCATCTGCAAACCGTCGCGGATGTCGATGCCGGTCGGGCAGACCTGCACGCAGGCCCCGCAATCGATGCAGTCCCCCAGCCCCTCGGCCTTGCGCTGCTCGGCGCTCTGGTGCTTGTGCAGGGGCGCGCGCCCTTCGCCGCGCCAGGGTTGATAGGTGACGACGCGGCTGTCCTCGTCGATCATCGACGCCTGGAAGCGTGGCCAGGGGCAGGCGTACAGGCACATCTGTTCGCGCATGAACCCCGCCATGGCGTAGGTGCAGCCCGCGATGAACAGGATCGACCACACCGCCAGTTCCGGCGCGTCCAGGCGCAGCAGATCCGCCGTCAGGGTCGGCGCGTCGGTCAGATAAAAGATGCCCGACGCCCCCGTGACCAGCGCCACCAGCAGCCACGCGGTGTGCTTCACCAGCTTGCGCAGCAGCTTGGCCACCGTCCAGCTCTGGCGATCCAGGCGGATGCGGGCGCCGCGATCACCCTCGGTCAGCTTTTCGATCCAGACATACAGGTCGGTCCACACCGTTTGCGGGCAGGTGAAGCCGCACCAGACCCGCCCGGCGACGGTGGTGGCGAGAAACAGGCCGATCGCCGCCAGGATCATCGCCCCGGTCATGTAGTAGATGTGCTGGGGCCACAGCTCCACCCCGAAGATGTAGAAGCGCTGTTCGCCCAGATCGAACAGCACCGCCTGATCGGGCGCGCCCGGCCCGCGATCCCAGCGCAGCCAGGGCAGCAGGACGAACAGCGCCAGCAGCGCGACGCCGAAGCCGGTTTTGATCCGCCGGTAGCGTCCCTTGACCGATTTCGGGTGGATGCGGCGGCGCGACGCGTACATCGGCCCCGGCGACAGCGGCCCCGACGAGTGCCCCGACGGCGTGGCGTGAAACGGCAAAGCGGTGGCGGCACCGCCAGAGGGGGGCGGAGGGGTGGGCATCGGCGGCCTCGGTCGGAAAAGGAGCGGCGCGGCGCGGCACAGGCCCGAACCGGCGCAAGAGCCGCCGGGCCGACGCGACGGCCCGCGCATCGCAATACCGCCGTCGCTGTCTGCATCAGTCCTACGCCGATTGAATGCATTCATCAAGTGAATTGATTGCGTCATTCCGACGCAATCAATTCGTAACATGCAGTCAATTCTGTATTGTATGGATTGATCTAGCCCTTCGCCCGCAAGCCAAGCCGGGCCAGCTTTTTGTAAAAGGCCGCGCGCGATACACCCAGACGGCGGGCGGCGACCTCCGCCTTGCCATCGGACAGCGCCAAGGCCCGGCGCAGCAGATCGCGTTCGAACGCGTCAAAGGCGCTGTCATAGTCGGGCAGCGCATCGGGCACAGGCGGGACCGCACCCGGCAAGGGCGTCACCTCCAATGGCAAACGGGCGGCGGCCGGGACCGGCATCGCGCCGCAACGGGCGGTGGGCAGCGCCTCGGCCAGATCCTCCACGGTCAGGCGCGGGTTGTCGGTCAGCAGACAGGCGCGCTCCAGCACGTTGCGCAATTCGCGGACGTTGCCGGGCCAGGGGTGACGGCTCAACAGCTCCACCGCCTCGGGCGTCAGGCCGCGCGCGGGCAGGCCGGTGCGGGACGCGATGTCCTGCAACACCGATTCGGCGATGGCCTCCAGCCCATGCCCCATCTCGGCCAGCGACGGCAGGCGGATCGGCAGCACGTTCAGCCGGTAATAGAGATCGGCGCGGAACCGCCCCTCCAAAATGCGCTGTTCCAAATCCACGTTGGTGGCGGCGATCACCCGGACGTCGATCTTGATCGGGCGGTCCGACCCCAGCGGCTCGACCTCCTGTTCCTGCAGGGCGCGGAGCAGCTTGGCCTGCAAGCCCAGCGGCATGTCGCCAATCTCGTCCAGGAACAGGGTTCCGCCCTCGGCGGTTTTGAACCGCCCTTCCCGCCCGCGCCGGTCCATGCCGGTGTAGGCCCCGGCGACCGCGCCGAAAAACTCCGCCTCCAGCAGCGTGTCGGGAATGGCGGCGACGTTGACGCCGACGAAGGGCCGACCGGAGCGCGCCGACAGGACATGGATGGATTGGGCGATCAGCTCCTTGCCGGTTCCGGTTTCGCCCATCAGCAGGATCGGCGCGTCGGAACGCGCCGCCAGCCGCGCCCGCCGCTTCACCTCCAGACAGGCCGGGCTGTCGCCGACGTAGCTTTGCAGGCTGTAGCGGGGCTGACGCCGCTCGTCCAACCGCCGCTTGGTCGCCGCCAGTTCGGCTTCCAGCCGCGACAGTTCGGCCAACAGCGGTTTCAACCGGTGCAGGCTGTCATACAGGACAAAGCCGACCGCCCCCACCACCGCCCCGTCATCGTCGATCAGGGGAAAGCGGGACACCACCAGCCGCTGCGCGCCGAACCGCATCAGGTCGAGCAAAATCGGCTGCCCGGTGGCGATCACCTGCCGCATTTGCGAGTTGGGGATGATCTCCTCCACCTCGCGGCCAATCGCCTGGGCCGGGTCGGCGATGCCCAGCATGCGGGCGTATTTGGCGTTGATCCAGGTGACGCGGGCGTCGCGGTCCACCGCCACCGTGCCTTCGGACTGCTTGTCGAGCGCCTCGAACAGCGACGGCATGGCGCGCCCACGCAGCGCGTCCGGCTCCACGCCGAACGCGCCGACGAAACCACGGTCAAGCCCGCCGTCGCCGGGAATCCCCGTCATCCCAGCGCGATCCGCCCCTGGGCCAGCCCACCGGCGATGCTGCCGGTGGTCGGAACCAGCGGGATCAGGCAGGCTTGCAAGGCGTGGTACAGGTCGGGCTTGCCAAAGAACGGGTTGACGGTGGGCTGCATGTCCTCGCCCAACTGGGGATGCCAGCCGCCATGCTCCCGGTCAATCAGGCGGGTGGCGCTGAAATTCCAGATCCGCCGATACCATTCCTCATAGAACGGGTCGCCGTCGGTGGCGTTGAGGAAGGCCGCCGCCCCGATGCCTTCGCAGCAGGGCCACCAATAACGCTCGCGGATGCGCGGCGATCCATCCCATTCCAGCGTGTAATAGAAACCGCCGGTCTTCGCGTCCCAGCCATCGGCCACCGCCTGCCGGAACAGGCTGGACGCAGCGCCCGGCATCCAATCCACCTTGCGGCCGCCCATCTCCCACAATTGCAGCAGCAGGCGCGCCCATTCCAGCCAATGACCGGGGGTGGTCCCATAGGGGCGGAACATCGGGCTGCCGGAATAGTCGCGGTCCAGGCTCCAATCCGTGCGGAAATGCTCGGGCAGCCGCCAATCGTTGGCCGCCGCGTGGCGGCGCACGATCAGGTCGGCGATGCGTTCGGCCCGCCGCAGATACTGGCTGTCGCCCGTTGCCTCGAACGCCGCCATCAGGGCTTCGGTCAGGTGCATGTTGGAATTCTGGCCGCGATACTGGTCGAAGCTGCGCCAATCGCGGGTGAACTCCTCCGCCACCGCGCCGTGCTCCTCCTCCCAGAACCGTTCGTCCAGGATGGTGGACACGTCGGTCAACAGCCGGTCGGCGTCGGGATGCCCGGCCAGCTTGGCGCTCGACGCCGCCAGCAGGACAAAGGCGTGGCCGTAGGCCTGCTTGGTGTCGTCGGTCGGCGCGTCGTACCCCACGCCCCAGAAATAACCGCCATGCACCGAATCGCGGTGGCCGTTCCACAGAAACTCCATGCCATGGTCGATCAGCGCGTCAGCACCGGGCCGCCCCAACAAATGCGCGATGGCAAAGCAATGGACCATGCGGGTGGTGACGTGCAGGGCGCGGCCCGGACGGGCACCCGGAACGGCACCCGGTGCCAGGGGACGCCCCTGCGAATCGAGGTCATGGAAGCCGCCCAACGGGTTGATGCTGGCCTTCTCGAAGAAGGCGAACAGATCGTCGGCTTGGCGCAGCAGCCAGGACCGATGGCTGGCCAGACTGGCCCATGCGGGGGATGTGGAAGTCAGGATGGTCACGGGCGAATGCTCCAATCGGCGCCTGTTGATGTGGGTGCGCCCGACGGTGCGCCATCCGTCCGGGGCGTTGATCCGCGCCGTTGCGTGCCTGTATCTGCGGTTGAACAGATTCGACGTCCGCCAACGGCTCCTCCCACCGCGCATAGTGGGCAACGGGTCGGGTCCCGCGCAAGCCCCACCGCATGGCACCTTTGGACGAACAGAGTCCGTTTTCTCTCATACCCCGGGCCAGGAACGCCACGGAACGAAACCTATCTTCAGGGTTTTCCTGACGAAATTTCGATGTGCAAATCCGTGCCGCCGCTTATAGACTGTTGTTTGGATAACGAAAACTTAAGGGTCAACACGCTCTACTCACAACAACAAAGCGCATGAAATTGCGTCCATCTGGGGAGATTGCAACGCTCTCGTCATGGTTGTCAGGATCGACATCGACGCGTTCCTGCTGATCGGATGGCAGCGTTCTTCTTGATCACGACATTGTCCGTTGTTTGCGGACGACACACCTTGGTTGCAGGGAACCGAGGAGCCGACCAGAAGGGGAGCCGGTAGGATGCTGAAGTTCATAACCCGAGCACTGGCCATGCGGGTGGTCATGCCCATCGCCCTGCTCGTGACCGTGATGGCCCTCATCACCGTCATCGGTGCCGCAAAGGTGAATCTGGAGGATGGCCGTACCTCGCTGGAGGATCGCGCCGACGTGACCACCAAGATCATTGCGGGTGGCCTGACGGAAGCCCTGTGGAATGTGGACAAGGACTCCGCGACCTCTCAGCTCGCCGCGCTGGCCAACGACGCCGATTACGTCAGCAGCAAGGTGGTGGATCCCAAGGGCACGGTGTTTGCCAGCCACGGCAACGCGGCGGCCAGCGGCTCCCTGATCCTGGTGCGCAAGGCCGACATCGTGCGCAAGGCCGACGGCAAGACCTCCGTTCTCGGATCGGTCGAGGTTCGCCTGTCCGCCGCCCGCGCCGAAAAGCAGGCGCTGGAGCGGGCCACGATGTTGGCCATCGCCGGATTCGCCGCTCTGGTTGTGGTCTGCGGTGTGCTGGCCTGGATCGTGCGCGGGGCCACCAAACCCATCGTTCAATTGACCGCCATCATGTCGCAACTGGCCTCGGGTGACACCACGACGGTGGTCCCCTCGCAGGACCGCAGCGACGAGATCGGCCGCATGGCCGCCGCCGTCCAGGTCTTCAAGGAACAGGGCATCGAACGCCAGCAGTTGCAAGCCGACCAGGAGCGGATGCGCCAGCGCGCCGAAAGCGACCGTCGGGCCGCCATCGCCGGGGTCGCCGACAATTTCGAACGTCAGGTCAGCTCCGTGATGGCCGAGGTGTGCGCCACCGCCAACGAGATGGGCGATTCGACCCGCCAGCTGAGCACCGCCGCCGAACGCAACGGCGAGGTCAGCCAGCGCGCCGCCGGCAACGCCGCGTCGGTGAACAGCAGCGTCGACAGCATGGCGGCGGCGGTCGAACAGCTCGCCGCGTCGATCCGCGAGATCTCCGGTCAGGCCCAACGCTCGCAGCAGATCGCCGGAGAGGCGTCGGTTCGCGCCAACCGCGCCGAAGAGCGCGTCGCCGGTCTGGTCCAGGCGGCCGACAAGGTCAACGCGGTGGTGACGCTCATCAACTCCATCGCCAGCCAAACCAACCTGCTGGCGCTGAACGCCACCATCGAAGCCGCGCGCGCCGGGGAGGCGGGCAAGGGCTTCGCGGTCGTGGCCGGTGAGGTGAAGGCGCTGGCCAACCAGACCGCCAAGGCGACCGAGGAAATCGAAAGCCAGATCCGCGCCATTCAGGAATCCACCGGTGCGGCGGCGGGCGAAATCACCGAAATCGCCAAGGTTGTCACCAGCGTCAGCGAAATCAGCGCCTCCATCGCCGCAGCGGTGGAGGAACAGAACGCGGCCACCGGCGAAATCGGGCGGGGCGTGAACGAAGCGGCGCAGGGCGTGCGCGCCCTGTTGGGCGATGTCAACGCCACCACCGCCGCCGCCGAGCAGACCGGCGACGCCTCGGGCCGGTTGAGCACGGCGATGTCCTCGCTTCAGGCCCGTGTCAACGCCATGCAGGCCCAGGTGGGTGATTTCGTCGGCTCCCTGCGCCGCGCCTGATCCCTCGGTTCCGGCTCCTGTTTGCGATCAAGGCATCGGTCTTCCGGTGCCTTGATTGTTTTCCACCGCATTTTTTCACGCAACAGCCTGTTTCCGGTGAACCAGACGGATTGCCTTAACGTATAGGGCAGTCAGGACGACACGGCGCTTGCCCAACCGCCCACGACACCGGGAACCCACACCATGATCACCGTTCATCACCTCAACAACTCACGCTCCCAGCGCATCCTCTGGCTGCTGGAAGAGATGGCCCTTCCCTACGACATCGTGCGCTACGAACGGGATCCGCAGACCATGGCGGCACCGGCCAGCCTGCACACCGTCCATCCGCTCGGGAAATCCCCGGTCATCACCGACGACGACGGGGACGGCACGGCGTTGACCATCGCCGAATCGGGGGCGATCCTGGAGTATCTGACCGACGCGCACGGCGACGGGGCTTTGCGACCACCCTCCCGAACCGCCGCCGGACGAGCCTGCACCTACTGGCTGCATTACGCCGAAGGCTCGGTGATGCCGTTGCTGTTGCTGAAACTGGTGCTGGTCCGCATGGGTGGCCCGCAAATGCCGTTCCTGCTGCGCCCGATCGCCCGCAAGATCGCCGGAGCCGTCACCGCCGCCATGGTCGCGCCCCGCTTGACCCAGCATCTTGACCATGTGGAGGCCCACCTGGCGGCCAACCCCTGGTTTGCCGGGGATCCGTTCAGCGTCGCCGACATCCAGATGAGCTTTCCCCTGGAAACCGCCGTGGCGCGGGCCGGTCTGGACGCCAGTCGCCCGCACATCATGGCGTGGCTTGACCGCATCCACGCCCGCCCGGCCTACCGCCGTGCCCTGGAACGCGGTGGCCCCTACGCCTACGCCTGATCGGGCGGCGACCGGCGCGCCGAGAACGCATGGGACGGATGCAACCGCGCTCGGGCCAATGCCCGGCGCGCCCATGTTAGGATCAATGGTTGCCCCCTGTGATCATCCCCTCACGAGACGCCGTGACCGAACCGCAGCCTTTCCGCCCCAGCCCTCAGGCATGCTGAGTCCGCCCGCGATCCTGTTGCTGGCGGCTGTCCTGGTCACGCTTTGGATCGCGTGGCGTGGTGGTCGGCTGCCGCCCTTTCCCGGGCGGATCAATTTCGTGGCCATGCAATTGTCGGCCTCCTGGTGGACAACCGCCGCCGCTTTGGAGATTGCCGCCGTCGCGCCGGACGACAAGCAATTCTGGGCGAAGATGGCCTGGGTCGGCATCGTTGGTGCGCCCAGCTTCTGGACCCTGTTCATATGGTCCTACATCCATGGTGAATTGGCTCCACGCTGGCGGCTGCTGCCCATCGGCATGGGATTGTTGACCTGGGCTGTCGCGATGACCAACGACCTGCATCGGTTGATGTATGTGTCGGCGGTGCCGATCAACGACCAGCCTGGGGCCGCGCTGGATTACACGCATGGCTTCTGGTTCTTCGCCACAACCGTCTATCTGTATGTTTTCATGGTGATGAGCGTCGTTGTCACCGCCAGCGGCATCCACCGCGCCGCCCCCGCCTATCGCGCGCATTACCTGGGCTTTCTGCTGGCGATGGCGGTTCCGTGGTTGGCCAACATCGGCTATGTCACCAACAACGTCGTTCTGTTCGATTTCGATCCCACCCCCTTCAGCTTCTTGCTGATGGGCGCGGTGTTTTACTGGCTCATCACCCGACGGCGTCTGTTCGCGCTGCTGCCGGTCGCCAACCACGCCCTGCTCGACGCAATGCCGGATCCCGTTCTGGTGCTCGATGCCGACGGGACGGTGGTGGAGGCAAACCCTGCCGCCAACGCCTTGAGCCGCAAGCCCGGCGGCGTGATCGGCGGGCGTTTGGACGCGTTGCCCGCGTTGGACGCGCTGCTGACCGGTCCAGCCCCGTTGAGTCCCGACTCCGCCGCGCGGCTGGTCGAACTGCCACGCGGTTCGGAACGACGGACGTTTGAGGTAACGGTTGTCACCCTGTCCAGCGGTGGACGCCAATCGGTCGGGCGCATGCTGCTGTTGCGGGACGTCACCCAACGCCGACGGATCGAGGCCCGGCTGGCGGAAATGGTGGATCGCCTCATCGCCGCCCGCGCAGAGGCCGAAGATCGTCTGGCAGCCGAAACGGCGGCCAAACACGCTCTGAACAGCTACCTGTCCATGGCCGCGCATGAGTTCAAGACCCCGCTGGCCATCATCGACAGCGCGGCGCAACTGTTGTCCCTGGAGGCCGAGCGCAAGGCCCCGTCAATGCTGCCCCGGTTGGACCGCATCCGGCAGGCGGTGCGGCGGCAGGTCAACCTGCTGGAAACCTGCCTGGCCGACGACCGCCTCTCCCACCCCACCGTGACCCTCCGCCGGGACACCATCGACCTGCCTGACCTGTTGCGCGACGCCGCCGATTCCGCCCCGAATCCCGATGACGGCGACCAGCCGATCCACCTTGATCTGTCCGGTTGCCCTGCGCGCATGATCGGCGATTCGACGTTGGTGGCGCTGTCGGTGCACAATCTGCTGAGCAACGCGCTCAAATACTCCCCACCCGGCAGCCCCGTGGAGTTGCACGCCACCACCCAAACCGATCCGATGGGCCGGGCGTCGCTTGCGGTGACGGTGATCGACCAGGGGATCGGCGTGCCGCCCGAGGCACTGCCCCACATCTTTGACCGATTCTACCGCGCCAACAACGCCAGCGGCGCGCCGGGGACCGGGGTCGGGCTGAACATGGTGCGCCGCATCGCCGCGCTGCACGGCGGTTCGGTTGGGGTGGAAAGCCGGGTGGGGATGGGCAGCCGCTTCACCCTGCTTCTGCCTCTGGCCCCATGCGCGCGCCTGACCGACCGCACAATGGGCAGCATGGCAGCCATCGCCGAAACGGCGGGCTGGGATCCTCCGCCACACCGATAGTTTCTTGCAAAGGGATGGTGGCGCTGGGAATAATCCGGCCCTCACCATCAGGAATTCGGCAAGATGAGCGATCACGACCCCACCGTCGTCCGACCGGTGCCCACACCACGCGTCCCTTTGGCCATTGAAGAAGTGCTGGTCGCCGCAACCATGGCGTTGGTTGCGCTCATCACGTTTGCCAATGTGGTGATGCGGTACCTGACCGACGTCTCCTTTGCCTTTACCGAGGAATATTCCATCGCCCTGATGGTCGTGCTGACCTTTTTGGGAGCCTCGGCAGCGGTCGTGAAGGATCGGCACATCCGCATCACCTTTGTTGCCGACAAGCTGTCGCCGAAGAACCGGCGGCGGGCAGAGGTGTTCTCCATGCTGTGCATGGCGGCGATGTACGGGCTGTTGGTGGTCTATGGGGCCTGGGCGACCTGGGACGATTACCGTTTCGAAGTCACCTCCCCGGCGCTGGGGCTGCCGCAATGGATCTACACCATCTGTCTGCCGGTGCTGTCGGCGGCGGTGCTGGGCCGCGCGGTCGGGCGGATTGTCCGCATCCGCCGTGGCACGGAAAAGCTGGAGGGTGAAGCGTGATCACGGCCCTTCTCTTTGGCACCTTCCTGATCATGCTGCTGGTCGGTGTTCCCATCGCAGCGGCTTTGGGGTTGGCGGGCACCGCCGCCATCGCCACCGCCCATCTCGGCATCATTTCGGTTCCGACCAGCGTCTACACCGGCATCGCCAAGTATCCGCTGATGACCATCCCGATGTTTGTGCTGGCGGGAACGATCTTCGACCGCTCCGGCGTGGCTCAGAAGCTGGTGCGCTTTGCCACCTCGATCATCGGCAATGGCCGGGGATCGCTGGCGGTCATCGCCGTGGTCGTCACCATGATGATGGGCGGCATCTCCGGGTCCGGCCCGGCCATCGCGGCGGCGGTCTGCGGCGTGATGGGGCCAAGCATGATCCGGGCGGGCTACCCCCGCCCCTTCATCGCCAGCACCATCGCCGCCGCGTCGGCCACCGACATTCTGATTCCGCCATCGGTTGCGCTCATCATCTACAGCGTGCTGGTTCCCGCCGCCCCGACCACCTCGATGTTTGCGGCGGGCATCATCCCCGGCACCCTGGCCGGTCTGGCGCTGATCGTCCCCACCTTGTGGCTGGCCCGCCGCCACAATCTGGGAACGGAGCTGTCGCACGAGCCGCGCCCCCCCTTCTGGAGCAGCCTGTGGGACGCAGCACTCGGCCTGTTCGCCAAGGTGTTGATCCTCGGCGGACTGCGTTTTGGCATCTTCACCCCCACCGAAGCGGCGGTGATCGCGGTGGCCTATGGGTTGCTGCTGGGCATGGTGATCTACCGGACCATCCGCCTGCGCGAGTTGTATTCGATGCTGGTGGAGGCGGCGGAAATCTCCGCCATCATCCTGACCGTCATCGCCCTGGCCAGCGTCTTCGGCTGGGCGTTGAGCACGCTGTCGGTGATCGACCCGATCACCCAGGGCATTCTCAACCTCGGCATCGGCGAAGGCGGGGTGATGGCTCTGCTGATCGTGCTGCTGGTCATTGTCGGCACCTTCCTGGACGGCATTTCCATCTTCATCATTCTGCTGCCTCTGCTGATCCCGATCGCCACCGCCTATCACTGGGATTTGACGTGGTTCGGGGTGATCCTGACATTGATGATCGCGGTGGGTCAGTTCACTCCACCGATGGCGGTCAATCTGATGGTGGCCTGCCGGATGACCGGCTGCACCATGGAAAGCACCGTCCGTTGGGTGATCTGGCCGCTCATCACCATGCTCATGGTAACGATCGCTGTGGTGATCTGGCCCGATCTGGCGCTGTGGCTGCCCCGGCGCATGGGGTTCTGAGGCGAAAGGCCCAATCACGGAGTCGCGACAGGCGACTCCAAGGCGCGGGCCACGTCCCGGCTGGTCAGATGCAGATTCATGGTTGGGCGCAGCCCGCAGCGGACAATCTTCGCCACCGCCGCCCGGTCAAAAGCCGGGCGGCGGGCGGCAAAAAAAGCCACACAATCGGCAGGCCGACCGCTCCACCCCAGCAGAGTGCGGAAGGCCAGCCGATGGACGGCGCACCATCCCTGATGATTGGGCGGCTGAAACACCAGGGCGTCGATGTCCGCCCGCCAGCCGCCCGAACCACCGTCCATCATCGCAACACCGTCACCCGCCCGCGACGCTGGCGGACAGGTCGGACATCAGCAAACTGAGCGCCAAGGCCGACATCACCACCCCGATCAGACTGTCGAGCACCCGCCACGCCAAGGGCTTGGCGAAAATGGGAGCCAGCAGGCGCGCGCCATAGCCCAGCGCGGCGAACCAGACCAACGACGCCGACATGGCCCCCCCGGCGAACCACAGCCGTTCGTCCACCGGATAGCGCCCGGCGATGCCACCGACCAGCACCACCGTGTCCAGATACACATGCGGGTTGAGGTAGGTGAAGGCCGCAACGGTGGCCAACGCCCGGCCCAGAGCAAGACTGGCGGCCCCCTCCGCGCTCAGGCTTTGCGCCGACAGCGCGCTGCGGAAGGCGCGAAAACCGTAATACCCCAAAAAGGCGGCACCACCATAGGCCACCCCTTGCAACAGCAACGGGCTGGACGCCACCAGCGACCCGAACCCGGCCGCACCGACGGCAATCAAAAACGCGTCGCTCAGGGCACAGAACAAAACCAGCGGCAGGACGTGGCGCTTCACCAACCCCTGACGCAGGACAAACGCGTTCTGCGCACCGATGGCAACAATCAACCCTCCGCCCAGGGAAAAGCCCTGGAACGCCACCAGAAACAAAGACGACATTGGACAACACCTCATCAATGGCCAACCGCGCAACAGGCGGCGACCAACGGTCGGAAACAGCGAGCGGCGATGGTTCCGTCAGGCTCGACGGCGGCTGCGCTTTTCCAGATGGGCGGCGACGATGAGGTCCATGAAACACAACATTCTGCGAAACAACCTGTTTCTTCTACCCGCCATCCGGCCGGTCGTCAACGCCAGCGCCCGACCGCAAGAGGCGAAGCGGTGGCAGAACGACGCAATCGAATTCTTACACCGCTGCAACACTACCGGAACCCGGCGCGCATGGTGTAATCTGGATCAACACGATGACACATCGGCAGCGGAAGAGGCGAGCGTGAGCGGAGGCGGTCCATGGCGAAGGTGACGCAGATCGTTCTTCGGATGGCCCGGAAGCTCACCGACGACATCGCGGTCCTTGGCCGTCTGCGCGCCGCCGGTCGGCCAAAAACCTTTCCCCGGTTCCGCGAGATCCGCAGCGCCTACCTCGACATCCAGGGGCTGATCTTTTCGATTCAGGAACGGTTGGAGGAGGCGGGCAACGAATTGCCGTCCAACTTTCCGCAATGGGTGTTGCGGCAAAAGCTGACCGCCATCGCCATGTTCACCGACATCAGTCACGCTTTCGTCAGCGATCCGCCCATCGCGCTCACCAGTTCCCTCGGCGCGTTCGATGTGCTGGAGGCCGAACAGAAGGCGTTCAACGAAACCCTCCACACCTTTGACACCATGCTGCTGGAAGCGGGCATCGACGACAAGACCGCCGATGAGTTGGACGCCACCCGCAGCAAGATCGAACAAATTCTGGGCATGATCGAAACCCTCCTGGTTCGCAGCCCCAAGATCCTGAAGGAATTCGAATGAAACCGGGCCGGGTGGATTCGACGACGGGCACCCAGCCGTCGCCCGCCGTCACCCCTGCCCGCGCGACCCTGACGCATCGTTTGCCGTGGCTGGTCCTGGCGGTTGGACTGGGCGTCACGCTGCTGAGCTGGACGCAGTCCGTCTCCGCGTTGAAGGAGGAAGGCGAACACCGCTTCAACCGCCGGGTGGATGAGCTGCACAACCAGCTGGCCGACCGGGTCCGGGTGTATGAACAGGTGGCGCGCGGTGCGGCGTCGGTCGTCACCGCCTTTCCCAACGTCCACCGCACGGAATGGCGGCGCTTTGTCGAGGGGTTGCGTATCCCCGAACGATACCCTGGGATCATCGCCGTGGCCTACGCCCGGGCGATCCCCGCCAGCCAAAGCGCCAATCTGATCGCCGCCATGCGTGGGGATGGCGCGGAGCATTTCCGCATCTGGCCGGAAAACGCCGGGCCGGAACGTGTGATCAACATCTTCGCCGCCCCGGCCAGTGAAGGCAATGATCGGGCGCTCGGCTTTGATATGATGTCGGAAGGGGTGCGGCGGGCGGCCATCGAACAGGCGCGCGCCAGCGGTGAACCGACGGCCACGCGCGCCATCACCCTGAAGATCGATGAGAATGGAGGCACACAGCCCGCCTTCATCCTGTATCAGGCCACTTACCGCGCCGATCACAGCACGGCAACCGCCGAAACACGGCGGGCCGCCTTCACCGGCGTGGTTCTGACCCCGGTGCGTGTGGCCCCGTTGATCGATGGCCTGTTCGACGGCAGCCCCCGCGATGTCGCGATCGAGCTGTTCGATACCCCCACCGTGGCTGTGGATGCGCCGATCCACCGCAGCGATCCGCCAAGCCGCGACACGGCTGCGTTCACCACCACCCACAGCCTGACCTTGGGCGGACAACGCTGGAGCATCCGCTACCAGAGTCGCCCCGATGCCCCGTTCAGCGGTCAAACCTGGCTGGCACACGCCACGTTGCTGGGCGGCCTGACCCTCAGCCTGGCGCTGTTCCAAATGACCCGGTCGATGGTCGCCACCCGCGCCCGCGCGCTGGTCCTGGCCGACCGCATCACCGAATCCCTGCGGCGGCAGGAGTTGGAACGGCATCAACTCTTCACCCAGGCTCCG
This sequence comes from Azospirillum griseum, assembly GCF_003966125.1. GTDB lineage: Bacteria > Pseudomonadota > Alphaproteobacteria > Azospirillales > Azospirillaceae > Azospirillum > Azospirillum griseum. Next base: position 86,977 of record NZ_RXMA01000015.1, on the reverse strand, counting down.
TTGGGCATCGCCATCATCGACCGGGGCGGCGTGATCCAGGACTGCAATCTGGCCTTTGCCCAAGCCGCTGGCATGAGTCAAACCGAACTGATCGGCATTGACCTTCAACTGCGCGCAGGCGATCCGGCGACCGCTGTCGCGCTGGACGCCGCGCTGCAAGGGGGCCGGGAGCGGTTGGAGATCGACCAGCCGCTGCTTTTGGGGGGGCGTCGCGGCAATTACAGCCTGCATGTCCAACCGGTGACGTCGGACGGCGAGTTCCTCTTTGCCCTGCTCTTCGTCGAGGATGTCGGCGACAGGCGGCGGGCGGAACAGCACATCCAGTATCTGGCCCATTTCGACGCGCTGACCGGCCTGCCCAACCGCGTGCTGCTGTTCGACCGCATCGCCCAGGCGTTGAAGGAGGCGCGGCGCGACGGCGGCAAGGTCGCCGTCCTCTTCATCGACCTCGACCGCTTCAAGGTCATCAACGACAGCCTCGGCCACTCCTTTGGTGACGAGGTGTTGCGGCTGGTCGCCCGTCGCCTGCAAGGGGTGGTGCGGGAATCCGACACGGTCGGACGGTTGGGCGGTGACGAGTTCCTGATCGTCGCCCGTCAGGCCAAGGAAGCGAACGACGCGGCGCAGGTGGCGGAAAAGGTGGTGGCCCAACTGGCCAAGCCCATCGTCGTCAGCGGGCAAAGCTTCGTCGTCACCCCCAGCGTCGGCATCAGCCTGTACCCCGACGACGCGGAGGACGCGGAGGGGCTGATCCGCTGCGCCGACATCGCCATGTACAACGCCAAGGAAAGCGGGCGGAACGCCTACCGCTTCGTCACCCGCGAAATGGGGACGAAATCGCGCGACCGCATGGATCTGGAAGGCAGCCTGCGCCACGCCATCGCCGAAAACGAGCTGTTCCTGGTCTATCAGCCGCAGGTGGACACCGTGACCGGCGAGATTGTGGGGATGGAGGCGCTGGTGCGCTGGCGTCACCCGCAAGAGGGGCTGATCCTGCCCAGCCGCTTCCTGCCGGTGGCCGAGGAATCGGGTCTGATCGGACCGATGGGCGATTGGGTGCTGGCCGAGGCCTGCGCCCAAATCCGGCGCTGGAAGGACCGGTTCGGCCTGCGCATCCCGGTGGCGGTCAACGTCTCTGGCGCGCAATTCCGCGACGGGCTGCTGCCCGACAAGATCTTCCGCCTGCTCGACGCCCACGGTCTGGCCGGGCCGGAACTGGAAATCGAGGTGACGGAAGGAACCTTGATCGAAAACATCGAAGGGGCCACCGTCATCCTGAACGCGCTGAAGCGGCGCGGGGTGTTGATCGCCCTGGACGATTTCGGCACCGGCTATTCCTCCCTCAGCTACCTCCACCGGCTGCCCATCGACAAGCTGAAGATCGACCGCTCCTTCATCCACGATCTGTCGCTGGGGGTCAGCGACGCGTCGGTGCCGCGCGCCATCGTCGGGCTGGGCCGCAGTTTGGGCCTGTCGGTCATCGCCGAAGGGGTGGAGACGGAGGATCAGTTGCGCCTGCTGCGCGATCTGACCTGCGAAAGCTATCAGGGCTTCCTGTTCAGCCGCCCGGTTCCGGTGGACCAGTTGGAACCGCTGCTGCACACGCTGGCCAACCTGCCCAAAACCGTGTTCACCCCCCACCCGCCAGCAGATCCAGCGTCGCCAGCGCCATGACCTTGGCCGACTGAACCATCGCGTCGATCTCCACATACTCGTCGGGCTGGTGCGCCAGATCGAGGATGCCGGGACCATAGGCGATGCAGTCCTTCAACAGGCCGGTGCGGACGATGTGTTTCTGGTCGTAGGTGCCGGGCGACACCACCCGCTGCGCCGGGCGCGCCAGCACCGTTTCAATCGCCGCCGCCACGGCGCGGACCACCGGCGCGTTGGCGTCGGTCATCGTCGGCAGAAAGGCAAGAACCTCGCGCAGCTCATAATCGAAACCGGATCGGCAGCGCCGCAGATCCTCCAGAATGGCGACGATCTCACCGCGCACCGCCTCGGGGTCTTCCTCGATCAGGTAACGGCGGTCGATCACCATGCGGCAGCGGTCCGGGACCATCGGGCTGGGCAGCCCGTCATGGTCCTCGCGCTGGCCGCCGTGGATGGCGTTGATGTTGATCGTCGACTGCCGCGCGCCCTCCGGGACCACCGGCATCTCCGTGCGCTGGCGCGCCAGCCGGGGAATCAGCTCCTCCTCGATCCGGTGCAGCACCGCCCCCATGTGGCGCACCGCGCAATTGCCGAGAAAGGGCATGGAGCCGTGCGCCACCCGGCCCTTGGTCTCGATCTCCGCCCACCAGACGCCGCGATGGCCGACACAGACGCGGTCCACGTTCAAGGGTTCGGGAATGATGACGTGATCGACGCGCGGTTTGGAGAAATAGCCCAGCCGCGCCAAATGGCCGACTCCACCGAATCCACCCGATTCCTCGTCCACCGTGCCGGAAATCTCCAACGCCCCCGCCGCAAACAGGCCGGACTCCAGCAGCGCTTCCACCGCGATGATCGACGCGGCGATGCCGCCCTTCATGTCGCAGGCCCCGCGCCCATAGACCCGCCCGTCGCGCACCAGCCCGGCGAAGGGATCCACGGTCCAGCCCTGGCCGGGCGGCACCACGTCGATGTGACCGTTGAAATGCACGCAAGCGCCGGGCCGGGCCGCCTCGATCCGGGCGATGACGTTGGTGCGGGGGTAACGGTCGCTGTCGCCAGCGCTGCCCACCCCGCGCACATACTCCACGCCAAAGCCGCGCGCCGCCAGCCGCCGCCCGATCAGCTCGGCGCAGTCGGTGTAGGCGTCGCCGGGCGGGTTGATGGTGGGGATTTGAATCAACGCCTGGGTCAACGCGACCAGATCGTCGCGCCGCTCCTCGATCCGGGTGAACAGGGCGTCACGGGCTTGCGGTGCGCGGGCATCGGTGGGATTGGCGGTGGGCATAACGGTGGACATGGCGTCTCCCGATCGGCAACGGCGTCCTGTCAACTGTGCGCCCCGCCGGACCACCCCGTCCAGCCCACAACCATCAGACTCATGATCGTCCAGCCCTTTCCCCGTCGCACCCGCCCCGCTACAGTCCGGGTCCACCGCTTTTGCTTGACGTTTCAGGAGCCAACCGCATGACCGCCGCACCGCCCACCGGGTTCAAGCGCGCCACCGACCCCGCCATCGACCAGACGGCCATCAACCAGACCGCCGCCGCCCTGATCGCCGCCCGCCGCGCGGCGCTGGGAGCCGACTCCTTTCCCGGCGCGTTGCCGTCCGACCTCGCCACCGCCTACGCCGTCCAGAGCGCCGCCATCGCGCAATGGCCGCAGCCGGTCGCCGGGTGGAAGATCGCGCGCGTCCCGCCCGCGCTGGAAGACGCGCTGGGGACCATGCGCTACGCCGGGCCGGTGTTCGCCGAAACCGTGGTGGATTGGACCGGCGCGCCCTTGCTCCTGCCGGTGATCGCGGGAGGCTTCGGCGCGGTGGAGGCGGAGTTCATGGTCCGCGTCGCCATCGACGCCCCCGCCGACCGCATCGATTTCACCCCGGACGAGGTCGGGGCCTATGTCGGAGCCGTGCACGCGGGCATTGAGATGGCGGGCAACGCCGTCGCCCCGGTGATGACGCTGGGGCCGTTGGCCGCCATCGCGTCCTTCGGCAACAATCTGGCCCTCATCATCGGGCCGAAGGTCGCCGATGGCCTGGATGGGCTGGCGAGCGTCCAGGCCGAAACCACCATCGACGGCCAGAGCGTCGGCACCGGTCATGGCGACAAGCTGCCGGGCGGGGTCGCCACCGCCATGGCTTTCGCGCTGAACGCCACGGCCACGCTGGGGCAGCCGCTGAAGGCCGGGCAATGGGTGTCCACCGGTGCCCTGACCGGGGTGCACGCCATCGGCATCGGCCAGTCGGTGCGCATCGCCTTCACCGGCATCGAAGCGATGACCGGTGAAACCGTCGCGGCCCAACCGGCGGCCTGAGACCGCCCGGCGGGTGACGCGCGTCAGTCGGCGGTGGCGGAGGCCGTTCGGTCCGGTCGCCGCTCCGCCACCGCCGCATCGGCCTGCGGCGGGTGGGCGGCGGGCGGTCGGACGGTGGACGGGCCACCGGCGGCCATCACCAGACGGTCGCTCGCCGCCTCCAGCCGGTCCTCCAGGTCGCGCATGGCCTCCACGCGCGGCAGTCCGGGGAGAATCGGCGGCAGAAACTCCACCACCACCGTGCCGGGGCGCTTCAGGAATTTGTGGCGGGGCCAATACAGCCCGGCGTTCAGCGCCATCGGCACAATGGGAATCTTCAGGCTTTCATAGAGAACGCCCACGCCGATCCGATAGGGCGCGTAGGTTCCCACCGCCACCCGCGTTCCCTGCGGGAAGATCACGATGGGCCGCCCCTGGTCGCGCACCGGGCGGGAATTGCGGATCAGGGACTTGATCGCCGCCCCCCCGGCCCCGCGATCCACCGGGATCATCTTGGCTTTCTTCGCGTACCAGCCCCAGATCGGGATCCAGGTCAGCTCCCGCTTCAGGATCACCGCCGGGTCGCGGACGAGAAGATGCAGCTTCATCGTCTCCCACGCCGATTGATGCTTGGCCGCCAGCAGGAAGGAGCCTTCGGGGATGTGTTCGGCCCCGCGCACCTCGTAGCGGATGCCGACGATCACCCGTTCCATCCAGCCGATGGTCCGCAGATACCAGACGACGACCGCGATCATCTGCGGGCGCGGCAGCAGCAGCATCCACAGCAGGGAAAAGCACATCAACGCGGTCCAGCCATAGAACGCGATGAGAAAGAGAAGGGAGCGTAGCCAGATCATGGCGCGAACCTTGTCAGGATTCGCCCCCATTCTCAAGCGCCCCTTCGGTCGCGCCAGGGCAATCGCCTGCACGAACGATCATGGTCACGCAAGCCAGAATGACCGCTCAAAGGCTTCCAGCGATTGCCCGGCACCTGCCCCATTGGTGAATCAGTGGACTTCCGTCCCGTCATGGGTGCATTGTCCAGTGCCGTGCATGGAGTCCAGGCGGGTGACGGCCCGAACACCGCGCGCGGACGGAAGCGAGGCTGGGTGGAACCGTGATCCGTTTCGAACATGTCGGGCTGCGCTACGGCGTCGAGTCGGAGGTGCTGCGCGACATCAGCTTCACCCTGACTCCCGGCTCCTTCCATTTCATGACCGGGGCCAGCGGGGCGGGGAAATCGTCGCTGCTGAAGCTGATGTATCTGGCGCACCGGCCCTCGCGCGGGATCATCACCCTGTTCGGGCGCGACATGTCCCGCGTGACCCGGGCCGAATTGCCGGAGCTGCGGCGACAGATCGGCGTCGTGTTCCAGGATTTCGCCCTGCTCGACCATCTGTCGGCGCTGGACAATGTGGCCCTGCCCCTGCGCATGGCCGGCGCGACGGACACCGACACGGTGGAGCATTGCACCGAGATTCTGCGCTGGGTCGGGCTGGGCCACCATCTGCACGCCAAGCCGTCCACCCTGTCGGGCGGGCAGCAGCAGCGGGTGGCCATCGCCCGGTCGGTCATCAACCGCCCGCGCCTGCTGCTGGCCGACGAGCCGACCGGCAACGTCGATGACGGAATCGGCATGCGCCTGCTCTATCTGTTTGAGGAGCTGCACAAGCTGGGAACCACCGTGGTCATCGCCACCCACAACGAAACCCTGATCCGGCGCTTCAACCATCCCCGCCTGCATTTGGACGGCGGGCGGTTGCAGGTGGTTCCGGCCGCCGCCGCGCGGGGGGGCTGATCCATGGCGCTGGCCCTTCTGCGCCGCCGCCCGTCGGACATCCCGCTGGCCCGCGACCCCTCCGGTCGTTTTCTGGTCTGGATCACCGCGCTGATGGTGTATCTGGCCGGTCTGGCGCTGGCCGGGGCCTTGACCGTGTCCGACATGGCGCGGCGCTGGGACAGCGGCCTGGCCGGTGGCCTGACGGTGCAGATCGCGCCCCTGCCGACCAGCGCCAGCGCAACGCCCATGGTGCCGCCACCCGTGGCACCGCTGCCCGTGGCGCCGTTGGACGAGCGGGTGGAGGCCGCGCTGACCATCCTGCGCTCCGCCCCCGGTGTGAAATCCGCCCGCGCCCTGACCAGCGCCGACACCGCGCGCCTGCTGGAACCCTGGCTGGGGCCGGAGGCGGCGGACCCGCTGTTGCCGATGCCGCGCCTGATCGACGTGGTGACGGACGGGCCGGTGGATGTGGCCGGGCTGGTGGATCGGCTGAAATCGGCCGCCCCCGGTGCCACGCTGGACGATCACGCCGTGTGGCTGGCCGATCTGCGCTCCTTCACCGGGGCGGTGCATCTGGCAGCGCTGGCGCTGGTGGCGCTGATCGGCGGGGCCGGGGTGATGTCGGTGGTGTTTTCCGTGCGCGCCGGTCTCGCCATCCACCGCCACGTCGTGGAACTGCTGCACCTGATGGGGGCGACCGACCGCTACATCGCCCGCCAGTTCGAACGGCACGTTGTGGGGTTGAGCCTGCGCGGCGGTCTGGTCGGGTTGGGGTTGGCGGTGGCGACGCTGGTCGGGGTGCGTCACGCCGCCCACGGCCTGCGCGCCAGCCTGCTGCCCGATCTGACCCTGGCGGTCTGGCAATGGGCGGCACTGGGGCTGGTTCCGCTGGCCGCCGCGCTGCTGGCGCTGCTGACCGCCCGCTGGACGGTGCTGCGCACGCTGGAGGCGATGCCGTGAGGGGCGTGTTTGCCCTGCGCCGCGCCCGCTCCGGCCCGCTCACCCGTACGGTCCGCCGCGCCATCGCCCTGGCGCTTCTTGTGGTGGGGCTGTGGCTGGGCGGGCTGGTCTGGTTCATCGGCACGGTCCCGCGCCTGCCCCCCGACCCCGCCGACCCGACCAGCCAAAGGCCGACCGACGCCATCGTCGTGCTGACCGGCGGCAGCAACCGCCTCAGCGCCGGGTTGGAATTGCTGGCGGCGGGCCGCGCCCGCAAGCTGTTCGTCTCCGGCGTCTATGACGGGGTGGAGGTGCAGGAGCTGCTGCGCCTGTCCCGCCGCGCCCCGCGCGAGATGGAATGCTGCATCACGCTGGGCTATTCCGCCGACAGCACCATCGGCAACGCCTATGAAACCGCCGATTGGGTGCGCGACCAGGGGGTGCGGTCGCTGCGGGTGGTGACGGCCAACTACCACATGCGCCGCAGTCTACTGGAATTGTGGATGGCGATGCCGGATGTGGAGCTGGTCCCCCATCCGGTGGTCGCCCCCACCGTGCGGCTGGCCGACTGGTGGAAATGGCCGGGCAGCGCCAATCTGCTGATCAACGAATACAACAAGCTGCTGCTGACCTATGGCCGGGTGCTGATCTATCAGGCGGTGGACCGCTGACCCGTCCAACCGTCGGCTTCGCGCGGAAAACCAGGGATTTGTCCGCATGGCCGACATGCAGCGTATCCATTGTCCCCATGATCGTGGAATTGTCGCACTTTTTGGCCGCGTCCAAGGGGCACACTCACCCTCCATGACAGCGATAAATCCGTCAAGATATTGGAATAAGTGACGATTGTTGTGAATGAATAGCGCTCACCATCGGCCTGTTGCCCAAAAGTTACATCCGATGTCGGAAATGTCATGGTGACAATTATGGAATTGACCCCGCCGCTACGATGCTCATACTCTCAATTGTCTCGATTGTTCAGAGACCCGAGCGCCAAATGATGGAGGTTCCCATGCGCCGCACCGAAGTGACCCGCCCCGGCCCGTTCGCGACCGTCGCCACCGGCGTCGCCCACGCCGACACCCGCGTCACCGGCGTTGGCAAGCGTGGCGTGACCGCCCTGTTTGATTGGTTGTTGAGCATGGCGGAACGGCGTCGGCAACGGCGGGCGCTGTCCGGGTTGGACGAACATCTGCTCAAGGACATCGGCCTGAACCGGAGCGAGGTCGAGCAGGAAATCACCAAGCCGTTCTGGCGGGGTTGATCCGATGACGACGGCCAACAGCACCAGCGCGGTCGAATACGCGGTTGAACCCGATCTGACCGCCGACGCCTTCATTGATGTCCTGCACCGCTCCGGGTTGGCCGAACGCCGCCCGGTGGCGGACCGCCCACGGGTGGAAGCGATGCTCCGCAACGCCGGTCTGATCATCACCGCCCGCGTGGACGGTGCCTTGATCGGTGTTGCCCGCTCGATCACCGACTTCGTCTATTGCTGCTACCTGTCCGATCTGGCGGTTGACCGCGCGTTCCAGGGGCGGGGCATCGGCAAGGAGCTGATGCGCCGCACCCGCGACGCGATGGGGACCGGAACCATGTGCCTGCTGCTGTCGGCCCCCAAGGCCATCAGCTTTTACGAGGACGCCGGGTTGAAACGGCACGAACAGGCTTTCCTGTTCACCGACCTGCCCCCGGCGTCTTGAGCGATCACAGGCTGAACACCCCCACACGCGAACCGCTGAACGAAGCGGCCTGATCCTACGGTCAGGCCCTTCCAGCCATCCGGCGGCCAACCGACGGCCAACAGACGGAATGATCCCGCCGGAACCCTGGCGGCTGGCCGGTTCACCCCGCCCCTATCCCCTTGTGGAGCCGTCATGACCGACCTTGCCATTTCCTACACCGATGTTGTGGCGGCGGCGGACCGCATCACCGGCATCGCCAACCGCACGCCGGTGATGACCTCGACCACCGCCGACGCCCAAAGCGGCGCGCGGCTGTTCTTCAAATGCGAGAATTTCCAGCGGACCGGTGCGTTCAAGATCCGGGGGGCGGCCAACGCCATCGCCCAGTTGCCCGCCGACCGGCGCGCGGCCGGGGTCGTCGCCTTTTCCTCCGGCAACCACGCCCAGGCCATCGCGCTGGCGGCCCGGTTGCAGGGGGTGGCATCGGTCATCGTCATGCCGCAGGACGCGCCCGCATCCAAGATCGCCGCCACCCGCGCCTATGGTGGCGAGGTGGTGCTGTACGACCGCTACGCCGGTCCGGCGGACCCCGTGGCCAACCGGTTGGTGGAAGAACGCGGAGCCACCCTGCTGCCGCCCTTCGACCATCCCCACATCATGGCCGGTCAAGGCACGGCGGTGAAGGAGTTGATTGAGGAGGTCGGGCCGCTCGACGTCATCCTGATCCCCACCAGCGGCGGCGGCCTTCTGTCGGGTGCTGCGGTGACGGCGCAGGCGCTCTCCCCCGGCTGCCGGGTGATCGGGGTGGAGCCGGAGGCCGGGAACGACGCGCAGCAAAGCCTGCGCAGCGGCCGCATCGTCCGCATCGACGCGCCGCGCACCATCGCCGACGGGGCGCAAAGCCGCTGCGTCGGCCAATTGACATTCCCGGTGATGCAGCGGCTGGTGTCGGACATCGTCACCGCCACCGACGCCGAACTGGTCGAAACCATGGGTTTCTTCGCCCGCACCATGAAAATCCTGGTGGAGCCGACCGGCTGCCTGGGCGCGGCGATTGCCCTGGGCCGCAAGATCGATCTGGCGGGCCAGCGGGTTGGCGTCGTGCTGACCGGCGGCAACGTCGATCTGTCGCGCTTTGCCACGCTGGTTCACGCGGCGGCCTGACCGGCCCAGGTCATCCCCCTTTCCATTCCTGTCTGCCCCATCAGGGAGCCACCCATGCGTTTGCCCATCTATCAGGTTGATGCCTTCACCAACCGCGTCTTTGCGGGCAATCCGGCGGCGGTCGTGCCGTTGGACCAATGGTTGCCCGACGACCAGCTTCTCGCCATCGCGGCGGAAAACAACCTGTCGGAAACCGCCTTCTTCGTCCGGCACGAGGATGTGTTTGAAATCCGCTGGTTCACCCCGGCGGTCGAGGTGGAGTTGTGCGGCCACGCCACGCTCGCCGCGTCCTTCGTCATCGCCACCCTGCTGGAGCCGGGGCGGACGCGGATGGATTACCTGACCCGCCAAGCCGGAACCCTGACGGTGACGCGCGAGGGCGACGTCTTCACCCTGGATTTCCCCTGCCGCCCGCCGGTCCCGACCGACAACCCCCTGCCCGCCCTGCGCGCCGCGCTCGGCGGCCCCGCGCCGGAAGCCATCTTTGACGGGCGCGATTATCTGGTCGTCTACCGCAGCGAGGAGGAGGTGCGCGCGCTCACCCCCGACATGATGGCGCTGGCCAAGATCGACACGCACGCGGTGTGCGTCACCGCGCCGGGCCGCGACGGGGTGGATTTCGTGTCGCGCCTGTTCGCCCCGGCCCAGGGCATCCCGGAGGATCCCGTCACCGGCTCCACCCACTGCACGCTGATCCCCTATTGGGCGGAACGGCTGGGCAAGACCAATCTGGTCGCGCGGCAGGTGTCGGCCCGTGGCGGCGATCTGGCCTGCACGCTGGCGGGCGACCGGGTGAAGATCGGCGGCAAGGGCGTGCTGTATCTGGAAGGCACGATCACCGTCTGACCGGGTGTGCCGGCAATACCCAATCGCAGCGCTGCGATTTGTGCGGTGGGAATCCGGGGGCGAACGCGGTATGACTGGCCGCTTGTTCGTCCCCGTTCCCGTTCGACCTTGCCGGAAACCGTCATGCTGACCGCCCCCCACCTGTTCGCCCACCGTCCCGACCGGAGCGTGCGCCCAAAGCCCGCGCCGTTCCTGCCGATGTCGCGGGCGGAGATGGACCGGCTGGGCTGGGACCGGTGCGACGTCATCATCGTCACCGGCGACGCCTATGTCGATCACCCCAGCTTTGGCATGGCGATCATCGGGCGGTTGCTGGAATCGCAGGGCCTGCGCGTTGGCATCATCGCGCAACCGGATTGGAGCAGCGCCGAGGCCTTCCGCGTTCTGGGCGCGCCGCGCCTGTTTTGGGGCGTGACCGGCGGCAACATGGATTCGATGGTGAATCACTACACCGCCGACCGCCGCCTGCGCCACAACGACAGCTACACCCCCAACGACGAGGGCGGCAAGCGCCCCGACCGCGCCGTCACCGTCTACGCCCAACGCTGCCGCGAAGCCTTCAAGGGCGTTCCGGTGGTGCTGGGCGGCATCGAGGCGTCCCTGCGCCGCATCGCCCAATACGACCATTGGAGCGAGAAGATCCGCCGCTCCGTCCTGATGGATTCCAAGGCCGACATGCTGGTCTATGGCAACGCCGAACGCGCGATCATCGAGATCGCGCAACGCGCGCTGGCCGGGGAATCGATCCGCGAGATGACCGACATTCGCGGCACCGCCATCATGCGCAGCGGCGTGCCGGAGGGATGGACCGAGATCGACAGCAGCTCCATCGACGACCCGACCGTCACCGTGTCGCCGCGCGCGCCGGGGGCCGACCGCATGGTGGTGCGCCTGCCCTCTTACGAGCAGGTCAGCGCCGACAAGGTGCTGTACGCCCATGCCAGCCGGATTCTGCACCAGGAAAGCAACCCCGGCAACGCCCGCGCCCTGATCCAGCGCCATGGCGAGCGCGAGGTATGGCTGAACCCGCCGCCGATCCCGCTCGAAACCAACGAGATGGACGGGGTCTATGACCTCGCCTACGCCCGCGCGCCGCACCCGGTCTATGGCGACGCGCGGATTCCGGCGTGGGAGATGATCCGCTTTTCGGTCAACATCATGCGCGGCTGTTTCGGCGGCTGCTCCTTCTGCTCGATCACCGAGCATGAGGGCCGGATCATCCAAAGCCGTTCCGAAGCCTCCATCCTGCGCGAGATCGAGCTGATCCGCGACAAGACCAAGGGCTTCACCGGCACGATTTCCGACATGGGCGGGCCGACCGCCAACATGTACCGGCTGGCCTGCAAGGACAAGGAAACCGAATCGGTCTGCCGCCGCCCGTCCTGCGTCTTCCCCGACATCTGCAAGAATCTGAACACCGATCATTCCTCGCTGGTGCAGCTCTACCGCAAGGCCCGCGCCGTGCCGGGGGTGAAGAAAATCCACATCGCGTCCGGCCTGCGCTATGACCTCGCCGTGCGGAACCCGGAATATGTGAAGGAACTCGTCACCCACCATGTCGGCGGCTATCTGAAGATCGCGCCCGAACACACCGAACCGGGGCCGCTGGGCAAGATGATGAAGCCCGGCATCGGAGCCTATGACGAGTTCAAGCGGATGTTCGACAAGGCCGCGAAGGAGGCCGGGAAAAAGCTCTACCTCATCCCCTATTTCATCGCCGCCCACCCCGGCACGACGGATGAGGACATGATGAATCTCGCCCTGTGGCTGAAGCGGAACGGCTTCAAGGCCGATCAGGTGCAAACCTTCCTGCCCTCGCCGATGTCGCTGGCGACCGCCATGTATCACAGCGAACGCAACCCCCTGCGCCCGGTCCGCCGCACCGGGTCGGAGGAGGTGCAGACCGCCAAGGGCCTGCGCCAGCGCCGCTTGCACAAGGCGTTCCTGCGCTACCACGACCCGGACAACTGGCCGATCCTGCGCGACGCCCTGAAGGCGATGGGCCGCAGCGACCTGATCGGACCGGGCGAACACCAGCTCATCCCCGCCTGGCAGCCGGTGGGGGCGACCGCCAAGCCGCGCGAAACGGGTCCGAAGGGCGGCGGCCTGAAAAGCACCGCGAAGACCGGCAACGTCCCCACGCCAAGCGGCAAGGGAACCACCTTCCTGACCCAGCAGGCGGGCAAGGGGCGGCGCAACACCGGCCCGCGCCGCTGATGCCGAAGGCGGCGGAAAACCGCCGCCCGTCCGTTCAGAAGCAAGTCAGGGCAAACCGCTCAGGGCGCGGAAATCGTCAGGGTTTCGTAAGCGATCTCAACGCTTTCCACCGCCACCTCGTTGCCGTCATCGGCGGCACCGGCCTGCACGCCCGCTGCGCTCAGGCTGGTCGGCACGGCGTTGGTCAGCGTCCAGCGCAGCGTCGCCGCCCCGGTCGGGTCCAGCCGATCCACCAGAAGGGTGGCGGGTTCGGCGCTGCCGCCGCGCACCGCCGCCACCCAGGCCTGCGCGTCGTCACCCACAATCACCCCCTCAAGCAACGTCACCACCCCCGCCCCTTCCGGGGCTGAGGCGGGCAGGCCGACGACCAAGCCACGCGCGTCCTGAAACACCGGCCGCCCCGGAAACCCCGTCACCCGATAGCCGCCGGTCGCCCCCACCCTGTCCGCTTGGTTGGTCATGATTGCCCCATTTGCACCATTGAAGTTGCAACGGTACCGTGATGACGCCAAGACAGACAAGAGGACAACATACGCATTGCTCGCCACCAGCGGATCCGGTCTGTCATCCACATCCCTCGTCGCCCCACATTGGCAAGAGGATAACCGTTGCTCCAGCCACTGAGCGCCGTGCGCGGTTCCCACATCCCCGGCGCAGCCCTCTGTTTCATGAGTGGTCCATGAAACAGAATGCATCAGGCCGTTTCCGGTTGGACGCATCCTGTTCCAGTGTTCACTTCACCGAGTTGTCTGGTTCGCCATCCTCTGAATATGAAACCGTATTGGGCGCTCTATGCCTTGATTGATCGAGCGGATTCATGCGTCAAATCGGTTCTGACCCAACGCAATCTTCTTTATGCCCCTGCACGAGCCGTGTTCATGTTGATCGCAAGCTGAACAACGTTTTGACCCGTTGTTTGCTCGTACCAATCAACGGTGATGCAGTTGATCGTGTTCGTTTGAGCGCTGTCGAGGCCATTGAGAAAGTTGGGCAAACCGTTGTTCGCCGTCACCGCCAAACCTTGCAGCGCGGGCAGCGTCCCCGACGCGCCTGACAATTGATTGACAACATCCGTGATGGCGTCCTGCGTCTGGCACGTCAGACACCACGACAAACGCCCCAAATTCCCGCTTGTCATCTGCCCCATCGCTTGCTCCGCAGCCGATGACAAAGCGGTGAGGGAGTCGGTTCCGTAATCACCATTGGGAAACGCCGTGTATCCAACGCTGTTGAAGAGAACGGAATCATAGGAAATGCTCGGATAATCCCCATTCAACACCAACACTTTGTTGCTTCCGCCCGTCAACGAACCGATGGTGCTGGTTGCGAGGGACAAAAAGGGATCGGTCCCAGCAGAAACAGACGGAGGTTCATAAAGCGCGCCCTTCGGCAAATTGGCCGAAATCAAATTCGCCAAGGACGTGGCCTCGACGGACCCGGATGCGATGTTCAGGTGAGACACCACCAGAACAATCAGTTCACTGGCTGTGGTGTTGGCGTTGATGAACGCACTGACATCCGAGAGAACCTGAGAAAAAGAACATCCGCAAAGCCCATGCTGGATGTAAAATCCATTGAGGTTCGTATCCCAATACACCCGGAGATCAAAATATCGGATTCCGTCATTCAATTGCTGCAGGATGGTGTTATCCTGTGATCGGGACATATCATAGGCCACATCCATGACCATGTTGTACATACTCTGACCAAGGTACAGATAGTTCAAATTAGAAAAACCATCCTCGCTGTTTTTTTCATTGATTGGGTTTAGAAGATTTGGCATGCCTGGAAGCGGATTGCTCCAAGGAGCGCTCCCGTTCGCCGGGGCCGATCCACTGTTGATTTGCCATAGAAAATTGATGTTTCCATAATTGATCTGGGAAAGAACCCCTCTCTGTATCGAGTAACTCCCGCTATCATGGGTCCCAGGAAGAACTATTTTCCCAATCTCAAGAGACTGAACAGAAGAGTTGCTCATCCAAGTCGCGTTTGACATCGTAAAGATCCTTCGTGAATTGTTGATATTTCATCGCTTGTTCAAATATTCTTCAATGCACCGGATATGTAATTGTTGATTGCATTGATGATTGCGGCATTCAATACACCATTGACATAATTTCCAGCAGAACTTCCGGTCAGCGCGCTAAGGGCCGCAACACCAACACCAGGGAGCACAATGGCAAGGATCGCTTCCAGAACAAAACTGCTGCTCACCGACCACCCGGGAGTGCTAACTTGGAACAGATCAACTGTTATGGAAGGATTTGCGGTTCCTTCAGAATTTGTTGGATAGTTGACTTGGAATCCCACATAAACATAGAGAGGATCTGCGCTTATGGAGAATGACGTGGATGCTATGCTGGCTGTTGCGTCGATCGTTGCGTTGTTGATGCAGAGCATCAATCGAGCGTATGCCGAATTCTGGGATGTTGGAAACAGAGAGCCATAATAACAATTTACAGACGCGCTTTCCGAAATGCTGTTCAATGTTATGGAGACACTTCCCAAATCAAAAGAGATTTTCCCAGAGTTGATCCAGGATATGATTGATGGTAAGTTGGCCGAGAGAACGCCGTTTATAACAGGGGGTACGTTTTGCGGACCCCAGCAGTAATGAAAATTTGATATTGACCCAATTCCAAGAGTTGAAACAACTGGTATATCCGTGTCCGCTTCGAAAAAGCAAAAATTTGGATCGTTACCAGACCCATTGTAACCCAATTTATAAGCACCGCTTCCAAGATAGAAATTCGCCCACCCAGCACCACCATTTCCAATGGCAAACCATGACTGCTCAATTCCAGTCGTTTCAACTGTAAAATTTGTTGATGAAAACCCATTTATGTTTGTATCATTGGCGATGAGACCATCAATATTATTGTCTGAAGTGGTTACATTCATGGCCGTTGGCCAATCATTGTTCAGATATACGTTAGCAGAAGTCATACTTCCCTCGTTCTGTGCGTTATTTACGGTGATATACTCATAGCCGAAATCCGTATTGATGGATTTCTGATGCATATTTTCTATCTATTTGGATTAGACCATAAGAAATTTTATTTTTATAGAAGCTATAATGAATCATATTTCTCTTAAAAAGAGTTTAGTTCGACTAAAATAGGCCATAAATAACATTATGCATCGAAATGTGATTTTTAAAAGCTCTGGATATGGAATTCGGAACACCATGCCCAAACTGAAATACAGCGCACAGCACGCTCAGCGTTTATTGATCAGACGGATTCACGCGACATACTGATTTTAATTGACCGTGATTGTCTCAAAACAGACACCCACACTCAGTGTTACTCCCAACTCAACACTGCCAACTCAATCACCCCTTTGAACGCAATCCATAAAACCCGGCTTGACAATGGTTCCACGGCGCTCTTACTTCCAAACCCCATCACCCCCCCACAAAGCGCGGTGTGCAGGCGCGCTGACAAGGATGTTCGTCCAGGTTCAGCACCGGCAGCAGGCCGGACAGGCGGGCGTTGGCGGATTTGGGGATGCAGAGCAGGTTGATGCCCATGCCACGGGCGTGGATGCGGGTTCCGTCGTCGACGAAGCCGGTGGCGTAGAGCGGTTCGGTCACGCCGAAGAAGTTGGCCGGGTTGTGGAAGGACGGCAGGAACCAATAGCACTCGTAATCCAGGCTGTGCAGCGTCGCCAGCAGGTCGCGCGACCGGTCCAGCCGGTCGTTTTCCACATAGAGCGCCGGGCGGTGGGTGGCCAGCACGCCGCGCGCGCCGGTCAGCACGTCGGCCTCCATCCCCTCCACGTCGATCTTGATGAAGCGCAGCTTGGGGTGGGTGAAGGCGGCGTCGAGGCGTTGGATCGGAACCGGGCGGTTGCCGGGCAGATCGGCCAGCGCCAGGGCACCGTAATTGCCCTCCGCCTCCATCGCCACGTCGGCGATCATCAGGGTTTCGTCGCGGGCACCCAGGCCACCTTGGACGGCGTCCACCCAGGTCAGGCTGTTCAGCGCCAGATTGGCGCAGAGGGTTTGAAAATTCAGCCGCACCGGCTCATAGGCCAGCACCCGCCCGGTCGGGCCGACCATCCGGGCCAGCGGAACCGTGTGCGCGCCGATGTTGGCACCGACGTCGATCACCACGTCGCCCGGCCGCAGGAACTGGCGGAACAGCGCCACCTCCTGCTCGAAATACTCGCCGTAATAGTCGAGCGAGCGGCCAACGATGGAATCGTGACGGTTGACCAGCATGTGGCCGTGGCGGGTGGCAATCAGGCGGTTGTCGCCGCGCTCGCCCAACAAATCCGTCGTCATTCCCGCTTCTCCGCTGGATGGGGGTCACTCAACAGCCGGTCCACCTGATCGCACAGGTCGGTCGTCACGCAGGCCCAATCATTGTCGCGCCGACCGATCCACCAATGCCACAGCCGATCCCGTTCCTCCACCAGCGCGCCCACATCCATACGGCGCAGCAGATGGTCGAGGTTGTCGGCGTTCTCCTCCTGCCGGGCGGGGTCGTAGCTCCAGCACAGGCGGGGGTTCCCGGCCCCGTCCCACCACTCCTCGTGGCCGTAGGGGATGTGGCCCGCCGTCAGATACTCCCACATGTTGATCGGCCCGGTTTCCGAGAAGGAGGTGTTGCCGACGAAAAAGAAGTTCTTCAACAGGAAGCGGGCGAGGTCGTCGTTGCTTTTGTCGATGTAGGGGGCGATGGAGAAATCACGGTTCTCGGCAAAGCCCAGGCGGCGCAGCAGGGCGATGAGTTCGGCGGAATTCTTGCGCGGCCCGCCGTGATAGACCAGCATCCGCGCCCGGTCGGGCGGCGGTTCCGCGCCATAGAGGCGGCTGAAAAACGCCTTGTCGATGGGGTGGGGGTGCAGCGACACCCGCCCGCCGGTCAACCCACTCAGATAATCCCAACAATCGGCCACGCACGGATCCCGGTCGGCCACCCGCCGACGGGTGATGTCGTTCACCAGCACGATCCGGGCGAATTGGCCGTCCAACAGGCGGTAGGCGTCGGCCACCGGATCGAGCGGCGCGTCGTAGCCAAAGCGGCGGAAGGCGGAAAAACGCCATTTGTCGTTATCGAACGTGTCGTTGTCCAACACCACCGAGCGTTTCCAGTCGGCCAACGCCGGATGGGGCAGAAAGCTGACGAAGGCGTCCTGCCCGCGCAGGAGCGGCGGAGCGCCCCACGGCGCGAAGGACACCCGGTCGCCGAACCGCTCCACCAACGCCCGGGTGACGAAGGACGACAATTGCGCGTGCCAATGGCGGTTGGCCGGGTAGGCATCGGGCAAGGCCGGAAAGCTGACCACCACCGAACCGGAACGGGCGGTCTGGCGCGGTGGCTGGTGGATTGGTTGGGGGGTCGGTTGCGGGGTCGGCGCGTCGTCCCAACCGGGGCGCGCCCGCAGGAATGCGGCGATGGAGTCCGCCGCCGCGTCGGGCGCGATGCCGGTGATGCAATGGGCCGTCGCCGCGCGGCAACCGTCGCCGCAGGGGGCAATGGCGCGGGACGGTTGCAACACCAGCGCGGCGTCGGACCAGGGGCGGAACCGCTCCGGCGCGTGGGGGTTCAGCGGGTCGCCGCCCTGGGGGTGGCAGGACAGCACGGCCACCGGCGTGCCAACCGCCGCCGCGATGTGGGCCGGGCCGGAATCCATCGCCAGCACCGCGTCCACCGCCGCCAGCAGCGCGGTCAGGCCGCGCGGGTCGGTGGCCCCGGTGCGATCCCACAGCGGGCAGAGCGGGGCCAGCGCCCGGGCCAGCGCCGTCGCCCGCGCCGCGTCCGCCGCAGCGCCGACCAGCACAACGCCGTCGATCCCGCCTCGCTCCACCAGCCGCGCGACCAGCGCGGCCAGCAAGGGGATGGGGTAATTGCGGCGATCGCTGGCGGTGGTCGGGGCGAGGACCAGCAGGCGGCGGGGCCGTTGGGTCCAGGGCGGGCGGGCGTCCGCGTCGGTGCCGACGCCCGCCAGTTCGCCGCGCGCGCGCTCCAACTCTTCGGCGCTGGGGTACAGTTCCACCCCCTGGCCGGGATCCCGCCCGCCCAACGCGTGCAGCAGGGCCAGCGCGCCGTCCACCTCGTGCCGCGCCGGACCGGCGGGCAGAATGTGGGTGTAAGCGGCGTCAAAGCCCCGGTTGGCGTCGGCCTTCCACGGCGTGGCCTGTTCGGAATGGGCCAGACGGATCGGCGCGCGACTGGCCGCCGCCAAGGTCGCCGCCCCGCCCTTGTCAAAATCAAACCGCGCGGTCACGGCGATGTCGAACCCGGCGCGGAACGCCTCGGCGAAGCGTTGCAGATCGGCGGGGGTGCGGCCCCGGAAATTCAACGCCCCGCCCGCGCCGTCGCCGGTCGGGCTGACCACCGCGTCGACATGCGGACAGCCCTCGGTCAAGGGGACCACGGACGCGGACACCACCAGATGGATGGCCGCCTGCGGCGCGCTGGCCCGCAAGCCGCGCAGGAAGGGGGTGGACAGCACAAAGTCCCCCAACTCGTCCAGCTTGATGACCAGGATACGCGCGGCCTTGCGCAGCGCGTCCGCCGGAATGCCGGGCAAGGGGGTGTCGGACACTGGGCTGTTGGGCAGGGGGATGGAAGGGGAAACGCTCGGGGCCACCTCCTCCGCGCCCACGGCGAAGGCCACCGGCTCCTGCCCCGCGCACCAGCGCCGCCACGCGCGGCGGCAGGCGGATTCGACCGCGCGGGCGTACCCTTGCTCGTCCATCAGAGGCGACCGCGCCATCCGCCCGCGCACATCGGCGCGCTGGGCGTCGAAAAACGCGCGGTCGGTCGCCAGCCGGACGCCCAGCGCCAGATAGGCGTCGTCGCTGTCGGCCACCAGCCCATCCAGCCCGACCGCGCCAAGGAAGGACGCACCCCAGCGCGAAATCATCGCCCGACCGCTGCGGTTCAGCACCGGCACGCCCATCCACAGCGCGTCACAGATCGTCGTCCCGCCGTTGGCGAAAACGGGATCCAGCGCAACGTCGATGCGGGTGTAATCCTCGTACGGGTCAGGAGTCAGGCCGCGCAGCAGCAGCCGGTCCGCCCCCACGCCCTGCGCGGCGAACGCGGTCAACAGCCGTTGATCGAGCGCCCCGCCGCTGCCCAAGCCCCGCCATTTCAACAGCAGCCGCGCGGTGGGAACCG
Organism: Azospirillum griseum; assembly: GCF_003966125.1. Taxonomy (GTDB): domain Bacteria; phylum Pseudomonadota; class Alphaproteobacteria; order Azospirillales; family Azospirillaceae; genus Azospirillum; species Azospirillum griseum. The sequence continues at coordinate 67,262 of NZ_RXMA01000015.1, read as the reverse complement.
CCCGCAGCAGCCGCGCCCACAGGGCGATGGTGGCGTCGTTGACCTTGGTGATGTTGTTGAAGGAGCCGAAGGTGAACACCCCGTTCCGCTCCACCGGCGGACGGGCGGGCGGGGCAAAGCCGGACTCCGCCGGGCGGTAGCACAGGACGCAGCCGGGCAGGCGGATCAACCGCTCCGACCGCAGGGCGTCGGTTCCCGCCGGGGCGATGCGCGGGTCGGCGAACTGATAGTCCATCACCGACAGGCCGGTGCTGTTGGGGTAGAGCGGCAGGCTGATGTGGATCGGGGCCGGGCGGTGGAAAAACAGCGTCATCCGGTTGCGCGACATGTGGCCGTCACAGTCGATCAGCACGTCGATGCCGTCGGCGCGGATCAAGGCGGCGAGATCGGCGTCGGTCAGGCCCGCGCAATCGCGCCAGCGGTCCGCCGCCGCCTGGAACCGCGCGGTCGCCGCGTCGCGGACGGTGTCGTGGTAATAACACGTCACCTCCACCGCCGCCCGGTCATGCCCCTCGATCAACGGCAACAGGAAGTGATAGCCGGGGCCGGGGTAGCGCTGGAAATCCGGCGACAGATAACCGATGCGCAAGCGCCGCTCCGGGTTGCGGTCGGTCGCGGCGAAGGTCGGGGGTGGAACGGCAGCGGGCGCGGCGAAGCGTTCAAACGCCCGGTGTTCGGCGAACACGTCCTCCAGATCGGCGGTCTCATCAAAACACAGGCAGAACAACAGGTTGGAGCGGATGGCGGCGTCGCCCGGAACCCGTTCCAGCGCCGCGCGGAAGGCCGCCGCCGCCTCGGCGTTGCGGCCCAGCGCCATCAGCGACACGCCGAGATTGGAGCGCGCCAGCGCCTCGTCCGCGTCCGCGCCCAGGCGCAGGGCGCGCTCGAACAGCGGGATCGCGCGGTCGTGGGCGTTGGCCTCCAGCGCGTGGGTTCCCAGATTGATCCAGCCGGTGACGCTGTCGGGGGTCAGCGCCAGCGCCCGGCGGTGCCAGCCCCCGGCGTCGTCCCGCCGCCGCGCCTGATGCAGCACCGACCCGGCGTTCACCGTCACCGCTGCATCGTCGGGGGCGAGGTGGGTGGCCCGCAGCGCCGCCGTCACCGCCGCGTCGTTCCGCCCCAGCGCCGCCAGCGCCAGCCCCAGACCGGACCAGCCGACCGGTGCGGCGGGGGACAACGCCAAGGCCAGACGGAAGCCGCCAACCGCCGCCGCCGCATCGCCCCGCCCGTGCCACCGGGCCGCCAAAGTCAGCGCGGTGGCGGGATCCGGGCGCTGCCGCAGCGCGCGGACCAGCCACACGGCCCCCATGTCCCGGTGATCCCCCGCCGCCAAGCCCCCGACTGCCAAGCCCCCCACCGCCAAACCGTTGCCCAGGATGGCCAGCGCGTCGGCCTGATCGGGGACCAGCGCCAGCAACCGCCGCGCCGCCGCCGCCGCGCCCACCGCATCACCCAGCGTGTGGCGCAGACCGGTGATTTGCTCCTGCGCCGGGATCAACAGCGGGGCGACCGCCGCCACCGCCTCGAACGCCGCCAGCGCGGCTTCCGTCTGCCCGGCGTCGCGCAGCGCCGCCCCCCGGTTGTAGGCCGCTTCGGTCAAGCCGGGGTCGAGCGCCACCGCCCAGCCATACAGGCGCGCCGCCGCCCCCGGTTGCCCGGAATCATAGAGGGTGTCGGCCAGACCGGTCAGGCCGCCCGCGTCGGCGGGCAGCAGCGCCAGCGCGCGGCACAGGGCGTCCACCGCCGCGCCCGGTTGGCCAGCAGCGTTGCACAAGCGCGCCAAGCTCAACCAAAAACCCGCCTGCCCGCCGTTGGCCGCCAGCGCCTGACGCACCAGCGCCGCCCCCGCCGCCGGATCGCCACCCTGCCCCTTGACCAGCCCCAGCAGATGCAGCGCGTCGGCGTGACCCGGCTGCCGCCGCAAGACCTGCTCGTACAGCGGCCCGGCCTCGGCCCAGCGCCCGGCCTGATGCAGAGCCACGGCGCGGGCCAGCAGGGCTTGCGCGTCCGCCGCAGGCTTCAGGCGGTTGGTCGGCTTCATGCGCGCGGCGGCTCCGTGATGAGGGTGGGCGGATAATGCTGGGGCGGGATTGGTGATTGCAAGCCATTCGGGTGCCGCCACCCCCGCCCACAACAGCCCGCGCATGACTGCCCCGCGACATACGCCGCACCGCAGCGGCGGGGTTGCTGGCTACACTTCAGGCCCTGAACCAAACCGCTCCGGTCAAGGCCCGTCCCATGCGTTTGATTGTCCTGCTCGGCCTTGCCGGATTCGCCAGCGCCTTTTCCCTGCGCACCACCGATCCGCTGCTGGCGCTGATCGCCGCCGATCTGCACGTCACCATGCAGCAGGCGGTGTTGTTGGCCTCGGCCTACACCCTGCCCTACGCGCTGATGCAGATCGTGTTGGGGCCGGTGGGCGACGCCATCGGCAAATCGCGGCTGATCCGGCTGGCCTTGGTGATTTTGACCATCGGCCTGACCCTGTCGGCCATCGCCCCCAGCTACGCCACCGTCTTTGCGTCCCGCATGTTGGCCGGGGCCTTCGCCGGGGGGATCATCCCGGCGTCGATGGCGCTGATCGGCGACCGCGTGGCCTATGAGGAGCGGCAGATCGCCATCAGCCGCTTCCTGCTGGCGGTCATTCTCGGCCAGATGTCCGGGTCGGTGGTGGCCGGATCGTTGGCGGAGCTGGCGGGCTGGCGCGTGGTGTTCGGGCTGGCCGCCGGCTTGACGGCGCTGGTCTGCGTCGCCACCGTGATCGGCCTGCGAGGGGAGGTGGAAAAGCGCTCGCCCCTGTCGCTGGCCGACGCGCAATTGCGTTATGGGACCGTGCTGACCAACCCGGCCTCGCTGATCGTCTTCGCCACCGTGGCGGCGGAAGGCATCCTGATCTTCGGCCTGTTCCCCTTCGTCGCCCCGATCCTGCAAGAGCATGGCGCGGGCGGGGCGTTCGAGGCCGGGATGACCATCGCCGGATTCGCCATCGGCGGCGTGGTTTACAGCGCCATCGTCCGCCGTCTGATCCAGCGCCTGGGCCAATGGGGCATGATGCAGGCCGGGGGCCTGTGCTGCGCCCTGGCCTATTTCGTCGCCGCCTTTCCGGTTCCCTGGCCGGTGGTGTGCGGAGCCTTCCTGCTGGCCGGTTTCGGCTTTTACATGCTGCACAACACCATGCAGACCCAGGCAACGGAGTTGGCCCCGACCGCGCGCGGCTCGGCCCTCGCCCTGTTCGCCTCGTCCTTCTTCCTGGGGCAGGGGGTGGGGCCGGTGGTCTATGGCGCGCTGGTCCACCACACCGGCTTTCCCGCCCTGCTGCTGGGGGTGGCGGCGCTGACCGCCGCGCTGGGGTTTGTGTCCGTCCGCCTGATCCGCCGCTGACGCCAGGGACGCGCGCCCGCACCGGAACCGGGCAGGTGCGGAACACACCTCACAGGCAGGGGCGGATGTAGGGCTTGTTCGCCTCCCACAGCTCATCGAGGATGGCGACGGCGGCGGTGCTGGAGGTGATGACCGGGTCGATCAGCAGCGCTTGCAACGCCAGCTCCTTCGACCCGCGCAAGGCCGCCTCCACCGCCAACTGCTGCACCCCGGCCTGAACCGACAGCAGCTTGACGATGGGATCGGGCAGGCGGCCCAGCGACACCGGATGCACCCCGGCGGCGTCCGCGATCAAGGGGACCTCCACCGCCAATTCATCGGGCAGGCCGGGCACCACACCCCGGTTGACGACGATGCCGGATTCGATGAAGCGCTTCTGGTTGTGCAGAATTCCGGCGATGACGGCGACGGCGCGCTCGCCCCAGCTTGGCTTGGTCCAATCGTCGGGAATGGCTTTGCTGCCGTCGATCACCCCGTCCATCAAATCCTTCAGGATGACGCGGCCCCGCTCGTCGTTCTCGAAGTCAAAACCATGCTCGCCGCCCTCCCAGCCATAGGGCAGATACTCGCCCATATGGTCGTCGCTGCACGTCACCCACAGGCCGAAGGCGTGGAACAGCCGCCGGGTCAGCGGGGTGAAGGCGGGGTCGTGGGTCTTTTCCCGCTCCCGCAGCAGGGGGTAGAGGTCGCGCCCGCTGGAACGTTCGCGGATCGCCGTCAGCCATTGGAAATGGTTCAGGCCCGCGCCCCAGACATCGACCTCCTTTTCCGCCATGCCCAGAATCTGGCAGACGAACCAGCGGGCCAGGAAAATGCCGTGGCACAGCCCGATGGAGCGCACCGACGTGCAGCGCGACAGCCCCAGCACGATGCGGCTTTCCGGGTTCGACAGGTTGATGAACAGCGCGTCGGGGCAGATCGCCTCGACGTCGCGCACGATGTCGACGATCAGCGGCAGGGTGCGCAGGGTGAAGAACAGCCCACCCGGACCGCCATTTTCGCCCAGCGTGTGGCGGATGCCGTGCTTCTTCGGCACCTCGAAATCCAGCTTCCACAGCCGGTTGCGGTCGATGGCGATGGCGCACAGGACAAAGCCCGCGCCGACCAGCGCCGCCTTGCGGTCGGTGGTCTTCTCGATGGTGATGCGGGCGTCGCCCTCGCGGTTCAGCACCTCGGCCAGCGCGGCCATGCGGTCCAGCGCCTCGGGGTTGGTGTCCACCAGCGTCAGGGTGCTGCCCGCCAGTTCGCTGGTGGAAAACAGATCCTGGAACAGGCTCAGGCCAAAGGCGGCGCTGCCCGCCCCGATGAACACGATCTTGGTGGTGTTGGTCATCGGCGTTTCCTTCCACAGTGGGGCCGCCTGCATGAAATCCGCCCGTGAGTGGCAACGGTGCGTAAGGGCGGCGGCCCCGTTCTTGTTCGCTTGCCCATCAGCCTACGCCCATCCCCGCCCGCTGCCCAGATGGGAGCGGGCCGCCCCCGCTGCGACCGAACGCCCTGCGCCCGCACGCCGCAGCCCCCGCGCAACCCATGGCGTCGCCGCCCGGCTTGGGGCATGCTGAACGGCAAAGGCAAAACCGTCCGTGGGAGGACAACGCCATGCCATCCTTCACCTTTCCGCCCGGATTCCGTTGGGGTGCCTCGACCTCGTCCTACCAGATCGAAGGGGCGCTGGACGTGGATGGGCGCGGCTCCTGCGTGTGGGACCGCTTCACCGCCCAGGGCCGCATCCAGGACGGGACCAGTGCGGCCACCGCCTGCGACCATTACCACCGCTTCCCCGAGGACATCGCGCTGTTGAAGGCGGCGGGCTTTGACAGCTACCGCTTTTCCATCGCCTGGCCGCGCGTCCAACCGACCGGAACCGGGGCGGTGGAGCCGCGCGGCCTGGATTTCTACGACCGGCTGGTCGATGGGTTGCTGGAGGCCGGGATCACCCCGATGGCCTGCCTGTACCATTGGGACCTGCCGCAGCCGCTGGAGGACGCCGCCGGGCCGCAGGGCGGCGGTTGGCAGGGGCGCGACATCATCGGCCCCTTTGCCGACTACGCCCGCATCGTCGCCGCCCGGCTGGCCGACCGGGTCAAGGAATGGATGATGCTCAACGAACCCAACGTCGTGGCCATCTTCGGTTATGGCGTCGGGGAGCACGCGCCGGGGCACACGCTGGGCGAACAAGGGATCCTGCGCGCCCTGCACCACCAGAATCTCGCGCAAGGGGCGGCGCTGCGCGCCATCGCGGCGGAGCATTCCGGCCTGACGCTGGGGACCGTGCTGAACCTGCAACCCAGCGTGCCCGACAGCGACAAGCCGGAGGATGTGGCCGCCGCCGCCCGTTGGGACGCGGTGTGGAACCGGGTGTCGCTGGACGGCGTGCTGCGCGGCGAAATCCCCGCCCTGCTCGCCGAAAAAATGGACAGCTTCGTCCTGCCCGGCGACCGCGAGGCGATCCGCTACCCCATCGACCTGTTGGGCATCAACTACTACTCCCGCATGACGATGAAGCATGAGGAGGGCCATCCCTTTGATGTGTGGTGGGGGGAGGCGCAATGCCGCCGCTGGACCGGCATGGCCTGGCCGGTGCAGCCGGAGGGGCTGTATGATCTGTTGAGCGAGCTGCGCACCGGCTATGGCAACCCCGCCGTCTTCATCGCCGAAAACGGCTGCGCCTATGACGACGTCGTGGCGGAGGATGGCCAGATCCACGACGCCGAGCGGGTGCTGTATTTCCGCGAGCATCTGGAATCGGTGGCCCAGGCGCTGGCCGAGGGCTGCAACGTCACAGGCTATCTGTGCTGGAGCCTGCTCGACAATTTCGAATGGGCCTATGGGTTGGCCAAGCGGTTCGGCGTGGTCCGGGTCGATTACGACACGCAGAAACGCACGCCCAAGGACAGCTACCATTTCCTCAGCGCGGTTGCGAAAAGCGGGAGGCTGTAAGGTTTTGTTGGTTCTGCCCCTGTACTTTCGACCAGCCGCATCCTATTCGTTTGTCATACGGAGGATCGCAGAAACAGCCCGGACCGCGCGATGGACAGCCTGACCACCCCGCCCGGCGGCACCCCCGCCGCCCGCAGCTTCACCCGCCGTTTCCTGGATTTCGCCGGTGGCTATTGGACCGGCGAGCAGCGGGTGACGGTGTGGTTGCTGACCATCGCGCTGATCGTGCTGACGGTTGGACAGGTTGTCGTTCCGGTGCTGATCAACATCTGGAGCGAACAGCTCTTCGACGCGCTGGAACAGCGGTCGATGGACCGCTTCTACACCATGATCGGCGCGGTGGTGGTCATCATCGGCTACAACATCGTCAACGCGGTGCTGCATCTGCTGGTCAAGCGGCGGCTGCAACTGGGCTGGCGGAAATGGCTGACCCAGAAGCTGCTGGAGGACTGGTTGCGTCGGGGCCGCCACCACCAGATCGCCTTCCTGCCCGGCGACCATGACAACCCCGATGGCCGCATCGCCGAGGATGTGCGCATCACGGCGGAAATGGCCATCGACCTTGGTCATTCGCTGACCTATTGCGCCATGCTGCTGGTCAGTTTCACGAACATCCTGTGGATGCTGTCCGGGCGGATCACCGTCACCCTGTTCGGCAGCGATCTGACGGTGCCGGGCCATCTGCTGTTCATCGCCCTGATCTACGCCGCGATGGGAACCACCATCGCCCTGCTGGTCGGGCAACCGCTGGTCCGCGCCGTCAACCAGCGCCAGCATTACGAGGCGGATTTCCGTTTCGGCTTGGCCCGCGTGCGCGAGAACGGGCAGGCCATCGCCCTGCTGCACGGGGAGACCGCCGAACGCAAGAGCCTGACCGGCCTGTTCGCCGAGGTGGCGACCGGCTGGCACGGGCAAACCCGCGCGTTGGGCAACATGATGCTGTTCAGCGCCACCTATTCGGTGCTGTCGGCGGCCTTTCCCATTCTGGTGGCCGCCCCGCGCTACATCGCCGGGACCATCTCGCTCGGCGTGCTGATGCAGACCTCGCAAGCGTTCCAGCAAACCGTCGGCGCGTTGTCCTGGCCCATCGACAATCTGGCCCGCGCGGCGGAATGGCGGGCGTCGGTGGAACGCGTGCTGAATCTGCACGACGCGCTCGGACGGTTGGACCGCGACATCTGCGGTGTGGCCGACAACCACATCGCCGTCGAGCGATCCGAGGACAATCACAACCTTGTGTGCAGCGGCGTGCGCATCCACGAACCGGACGGCAAGCCGCTGGTGGAGCGGTTCGACCTGACGATCCAGCAGGGCGACCGGGTGTTGATCGTCGGCGACGCGGCGGCCACCGTCCGCCTGTTCCGCGCGGTGGCGGGGGCGTGGCCGTGGGGCAGCGGACACATCCGCCTGCCGTCCAACACCCGCGTGTTCTTCATCCCCGAACGGCCCTATCTGCCGCACGACAGCTTGCGCGCGGTGCTGGCCTATCCCGGTTCACCCAACCCGGCGGGGGACGACGCCGCCAAGGCGGCCCTGCGCGACGTCGGCCTGCCCCACCTGGCCGACCAGCTTGACCACACGGAGGAGTGGGACGAAACCCTGTCGGTCCCGGAACGCCAGCGCCTGAGCTTCGCCCGCCTGCTGATCCGCCGCCCGGATTGGATCTTCCTGGAGGACGCCACCGACTCCCTGGATCTGGACAGCGAGGAGGAGTTGCTGGCCCTGCTGCACCGGAAATTCCCGCAGGCCACGGTCCTGACCATCAGCAACCACAACGGCCTTGCAGCCCATCACACCCGCAAGCTGGTGCTGGACCGGCGCAACGGCAGCGTCACCCTGCGGGAAGTGCCGCAGGACGCCGTCATCAACGACAGCGACACCACCCGCCGGGGCCGCCGCAGCGTCCGGGCGTAACAGACGGAAATTTTACGGAAAACGTCTTACGGGCGGCGCACGCCGTTGATGATCTCCGCACGGGCGACGACATCAGCCAGCGGCTCCACCACCACCGACATGGTGAACACGGTGGCGTGCAACAGGTGGCGGTCGTCCAGCATCAGCCCGACATGGCCGGGGAAAAACACGATGTCGCCATACTGAAAGGCGACGTCGCGGCCATCGTCGGAGATCCAGGCCCCCAGCCGGTCGTCCTTGCGCTGCATCCCGCTGCTGTGGTGCGACACCACCCCCGCCGCCGCCATGGCGGTCAACACCAGCCCGGAGCAATCGATCCCGAACGCGCTGCGCCCGCCCCAGACATAGGGCGTTTCCAGAAAGCGCAGGGCGGTGGCGATGTGGTCGCGTGCGGGCGGCGCGTCGATCGGCTCCAGCCATTTGGCGAACACCCACAGCCCATCGCCCACCCCGACCCAGCCGTTTTCGGCCCGGCCATCCAACCGCAGCAGCGAACCGACGCTCAGCGTGCCGACCGGCGGGGCCTTGTGGGTGGGGGCCGGGTGCAGGTCGGCGCGCAGAGCGCGGACGCGGTGGGTGGTGATGACCGGCTCGGCCTGCGGCGTGTCCGGCGGCAACCAGCCGACGTGACCGTCAAAGCCGTTTTCGACCCGAAACCAGCCGTCCCGCTCCTCCAACACATGAAACACCTCGCCGCGCAGCATTTCGCTGGTCTGCGGCACGCCCGCGCGCGCCTCCTCCAACAGGACGGCGTGCGGGGCGGTGATTTGACGGATCACGGGCGGCATGGCGGGCGGTTCCAGAGCGGGAGAAAGGGGGTAACGGGCGGGCGTCAGCCCACCGGCGGGGCGGTCAGGCGGACGCTGTCGCGGTCGGCCATGCGGGCGTGCCACGCGGCCAGCGCCGGACGGCCCTCGCGCCAGGGTTCATGCGCGAAGCGGAAATCGAGATAGCCGAGCGCGGCCAGCACCGCCAGCGTCCCGATGGTCACAGCCTCGCCCAACCCAGCGGCCTCGGCCTCCAGCAGATCAAGCGAACGGGCGACCGCCAGCCGTTGGCGCTCGCTCCACCCGGCGGATTTCTCGCCGTCGGGGCGGTTGGCCTCCAGGCGGCGCAGGATCGCCGCGTCGCACACGCCATCGGCGATGGCCTGGAGCCGGAGGGCCGCCCAGCGCGCCGGGCCGACCGCCGGGAACAGGGGCGCGGCGTCGCCCAGGCTGTCGAGATACTCGGCGATCACCGGACTGTCGAACAGGACGGTTCCGTCGGCCAGGGTCAACGCCGGAACCTTGCCCAGCGGGTTGCCCTGGGGCAGATCGGTGTCGGCCGACCACGGATCGGTCGGCTGGCGGGTGATGGCGTCGGCCAACCCGCGTTCGATGGCGACCATCATCACCTTGCGCACAAAGGGGGAGGTGGCGCTCCACCGCAACGTCATCATGGGACCGGCTGTCCTTTCAGAACTGGACATGGAAGGGGAACGGGATGGCGCACATGTCAGAACCGGTCCTTGCGGGCGCGAAGCTCGGCAAAGACGCGGTCGGGCGATGATCCAACCAAACCGACCGCCGCCGCAACCCCTGGATCGTCGGCGCGCAAAAACGGGTTGGTCGCCTTCTCCACCCCCAACAGGGTGGGGACCGTCGGTTCGTGGCGGGCGCGCCGGGCGGCGATCTCCTCGGCCCGGGCGCGCAGGGCGGCGTTGTCCGGGTCCACCGTCACCGCGAAACGGGCGTTGGACAGGGTGTATTCGTGGGCGCAGCAGACGCGGGTGGCATCGGGCAGCGCGCGCAAGCGCAGCAGCGACTCCCACATCTGGCCCGGCGTGCCTTCGAACAGCCGCCCGCAGCCCAGCGCAAACAGGGTGTCGGCACAGAACAGCGCCTCGTCCTGCGCGAACCAATAGGCGATGTGGCCCAGCGTGTGGCCGGGTGTGGCGATCACCTCGGCGCTGGTCCCGCCAAAGGCCACCCGGTCGCCGTCGGCCACCGCCCGCCCCAGCGGTGGCAACCGGTGGGAATCGTGCCCGGCCCCGACGACCAGGGGGGCGTAACGCTCCACCAGCGCGGCCACGCCGCCGGTGTGGTCGTTGTGATGGTGGGTCAGCAAAATCAGGTCCAGCCCCCAGCCGCGCCGCTCCAGCTCCGCCATCAGCGGGGCGGCGTCGCCGGGATCGACCGCCGCCACCTTGCCGGACGCGGGATCGCGCAACACATAGAGGTAGTTGTCGGCGAATGCCGGAACCAGAATGATCTCCACAACGGCGAACTCCCTGCTGTTGCGCTGCAAACCGTGCTAGGCTCGGGTCATCATGTACACCGATATCGTCGATCTGCGGGAGTTCTACGAGTCCGACCTGGGGCAAATGTCCCGTCGGATGATCCGCCGTCGCATCCGCGCCATCTGGCCGGACCTGCGCGGGCAGATCGTGATGGGCATCGGCTACACCACTCCCTATCTGCGCCCCTTCATCGGCGAGGCCGACCGCGTCGTCTCGGTGATGCCCGCCAGCCAGGGCGTCACCTTCTGGCCGCCGGAAGGGCCGGGCATGGTGGCGCTGGGGGACGAGGCCGATTTGCCCTTTGGCGACAACACCATCGACCGGGTGCTGCTGGTCCATGGGCTGGAAGGCACCGAGCAGCTGCGCCCGATGATGCGGGAGATTTGGCGGGTGCTGGCCGGGGGCGGACGGGTGTTGACCGTGGTCCCGAACCGGCGCGGTCTGTGGGCGCGGGCCGATTGGACCCCGTTCGGCCACGGCTTTCCCTATTCCGCCTCGCAGCTCAAACAGGTGCTGCGGGAGGCGATGTTCGTGCCGGAACGCACCGGCCACGCCCTGTTCATGCCGCCGCTGCGCTCCCACGTCCTGCTGAAGACCGCGCCCGCCTGGGAAGAGGTCGGCGGGCGCTGGTTCAAGGCCTTCGCCGGGGTGACGATGATCGAGGCGTCGAAGCAGATCTTCGCCGGGGTGTCGTCGCGCCGCGCCGCCAAGCAGCCGACCAAACGCCGCCTGATCGTGCCGCTGCCCGGCGGTGCCGCCCCCGCCGCCCGCGATCACGCGGACGACGGGGCGACCACGGCGTCTTAGAACAAGGTCTTACCCGCGCGCCTGACGCAGCACGTCGCCGACGCGGCTGGTCAGCCCGCCCGCCCGCGTGGTGATGGTCTGGCTGAGGTTGCCCAGATCGTCCAAGGTCTTGTTGACGCTGCCCAGCGACTGTTCGGCCCCAACGATGCGCTGTTCGGCGGCCATGGCGTCCTGACGCGAGCGGTCGAGCGCGCGCGACACCTCCGCCGTGAGCATCGCCTGTTCGTCGATGGCCGCCGCCACGGTGCCGTTGATGGTCTGGATCGACCCGATGGTCGAATGGATGCGGCCCAGCGCCTCGTCCACCGCCGCCGTTTCCTTTTGCAGGTTCGACACCTGATCGGCGATCTGCTTGGTGGCGTCGGCGGTCTGGCGCGACAGCGCCTTCACCTCGTTGGCGACCACGGCAAAGCCGCGACCGGCCTCGCCCGCGCGCGCGGCCTCGATGGTGGCGTTCAGCGCCAGCAGGTTGGTTTGGCTGGCGATGGCGTTGATGAGCTTGACCACGCTGGCGATCTGTTCCGCCGCCGCGCGCAGCGAGGTCATCACCGTGGTGGCGCGGTCGCTGTCCACCGCCGCCGCCTGGCTGATTTCGCGCGCCTTGCTGGTGTCGCCGGAAATCTGCATGGAGGTGGAGGACAGCCGGTCGAGCATGCCGACGATGTTGCCGACCGACCCATCGACGGCGCGGGCGGCCCCGGCGGCGTCGGCGGTCTGGCGCAGGCAGTCGCCGCCCGCCTTGCGCACGGCGTTGACCGCGCTTTCCAGCTTGCGCCCGGCCTCGGCCATTTCGCTGGCCAGCCCGCCGACCTCGCGCTCCAGCCGGTCGCTCATCTCGCGCACCACCTTGGCGCGCTGCGAATCGGCCCCGTCGGCGCGCAGCATCGACAGCACCCAATGACGGGCGACACGGGCGTAGCGGCGGGCCTGATCGGCGGGACCGGCCACGCCGAGCGAGCCGACCCGTTCGCCTTCCATATCGATGGCGATGTTGTAGCCTTCGCGCATCGAACCGCCGGATTTGGCGGCCTCGTCCTTGCTCACGGCGCGTTCGTCGATGCGACGCGCCATGATGTCGGCAGCGATCGCGTGGGTGGACCCGATCCGCTCCCGCGCGGTGGAGGCGATGATCTTCCCGCCCTGCCCCATGAAGGACACGACGACGTCCAGTTCGCGGCCGATGTGATCGCAAATGTCCTGAGCGATGGTGGCGCTGATCTCCAAGACTTCCCCCCCTGAATGACCCGCTCCGTGGCCGCTCTTGGCGATGGTCGGATCGGGCGCATTGCTGACCCCAGCCATCGGGCGGTTGCCCCACGGTCTTGGGGCCGTACTATACGCCATCCATGCCGCTTCTGGGTTGAAAGAATGACGCATCCAACCGTTTTGATTCTTCCTGGCCTGGGAAACTCCGGCCCCGATCACTGGCAAAGCTGGCTTCAGGCCCGCATCCCCGGCGCGCGCCGGGTGGAACAGGCCGATTGGGACCAGCCGGTCCCGTCCGAATGGATGGCCCGGTTGGAATCGGCGATCCTGGTCACGCCGGGGCGGGTGATTCTGGTCGCGCACAGCGCGTCCTGCGCGCTGGTGGCCCATTGGGCAGCGTCGGGCACCCGCAGCGGCAGCGTGGACAAGGTGGCCGGTGCCCTGCTGGTCGGCCCGACCGACGTCGAATCGGCGGAGCACACGCCCCCCGCCGTCCATGTCTTCGCCCCCATCCCGACCGATCCGCTGCCCTTCAACACCATCGTCGTCGGCAGCGACAACGACCCCTATTGCAGCACCGAACGGGCCTGCGCCTTCGCCGTGCTGTGGGGGGCCGATTTCCTCAACGCCGGGGCGGTCGGGCACATCAACGTCGCGTCGGGGTTCGGCCCCTGGCCGATGGGCGAAACCCTGGTCAAGGAGCTGATCGCCCAGAGCTGAGACATGGCATGGGGGCGGGTCTTGCCTCCCCGCCCCCATCGGTGCGACACAAGGGGCATGATCGCCACCGCATCCACCCCCGCCCATACCCCCGCCCAACGGATCACCGAAGCCGCCCCGGCCAAGCTGAACCTGTATCTGCACGTCACCGGCAAGCGCGCGGACGGCTTCCACGAGCTGGACAGCCTTGTGGCCTTCACCGAACTGGGCGACACGCTGACGCTGGAGGTGGCGGACGGCGACGCCGATCTGACCCTGTCGATCTGCGGCCCCTTCGCCGCCGCGCTGGCGGGGGAGGATCCCGCCGGCAATCTGGTGACGCGCGCCGCCCGGCGGTTGGCCGACTCCCTGGGCCGACGGGCAAGCGGGCGGATCACCCTGACCAAAAATCTGCCGGTGGCGTCGGGCATCGGTGGCGGGTCCGCCGACGCGGCGGCCTGCCTGCGGGCGCTGGCCCGGCTCTGGGGCCTGCCGCCGGACGCGCCGGTCCTGTTCGAGGTTGCCGCCGGGTTGGGAGCCGACATCCCCGTCTGCGTCGTCGGGGAAAACCGCCATTTCGGCGGTGTCGGCGATCAGCTGGCCCCGGCCCCGGCCCTGCCCGATTGCCCGGTCGTGCTGGTCAACCCCAACGTGCCGGTCCCAACCCCGGCGGTGTTCCGGGCGCGCGGCCCGGCCCCCTTCTCCACCCCCGCCCGCCTGACCCACGCGCCGGGCAGCGTCGCGGCGCTGGCCGAGGCGCTCCGCGCGCGCCGCAACGACCTGACCGCCCCGGCGCTGACCGTCGCCCCGGTGATCGCCACCGTGTTGACCGCGCTGGAGGGCACCCACGGCTGCCTGCTGGCCCGTCTGTCGGGCAGCGGGGCCACCTGCTTCGCCCTGTACCCCACCACGACAGAGGCCGAGGCCGCCGCCGCCGCGATCCGGATGGCGGAGCCGGGATGGTGGGCGCACGCCACCCGTCTGCGCACCGATGGCCCGTGATGGCAACGGCGGACCATCGACGCCCCAGAGGCGCCAGAGGGTGGCCCCACCGACGGACGTCCTCCGGCTCCGTCAGACCCGCAGCAGCGTCTTGATGGCGCGGCGCTCGTCCATGGCGCGATAGCCTTCGGCGACGTCGGCGATGGGCAGTTCCAGGTCGAACACCTTGCCGGGGTTGATCTTGCGGCTCAGCACCAGATCGATCAGATGCGGCAGGAAGCGCCGCACCGGGGCCGGTCCACCCATCAGCCCGGTTTGCGAAAAGAACAGGGTCTGCCCGTCCAACCGCACGCCGTGCGGCACGCCGACATAGCCGACCATCGCGCCGGGCCGGGCGCAGCGGATCGCCTGTTCCATCGAATCCTGCGTGCCGACGCATTCCAGCACCGCGTCGGCCCCGACTCCGGCGGTCAGTTCCCGCACCCGCGCCACACCGTCCGCCCCGCGTTCCGGCACGATGTCGGTCGCGCCAAACTCCAGGGCGAGATCCTGGCGGGTCTTGTGACGGCTCATGATGATGATCCGGTCGGCCCCCATCCGATGGGCGGCCAGCACCCCCATCAATCCAACCGCCCCGTCACCGACCACGGCGACCGTGGCCCCAGGGCGCACGTTGGCGGCGTCGGCGGCGTACCAGCCGGTCCCCAGCACGTCCGAGGTCGCCAGCAGGCTGGGGATCAGGTCGTCCGGCGGCAACTCCGGCGTGGCGACCAGCGTGCCGTCGGCGAGCGGGATGCGGGCGTAGGGGGCCTGCGCGCCGCTCATGAACTCCCGCTGTTCGCAGGAGGATGGGAAGCCGAATCGGCAATGCGGGCAACTGTTGTCCGACAGGCAGAAGGAGCCGACAACGAACTGGCCGGGGCGCACCGTCTTGACCGCGCCGCCCACCTCCACCACCACGCCGCAATATTCGTGGCCCATGGCGGTGGGGGCGCTGGTGGGTTGAAGCCCACGATAGGGCCACAGATCGGACCCGCAGACGCAGGTGGCCGCCAGCCGGATGATGGCGTCGGTGGGCTTCAGGATTTGCGGGTCCTCAACCGGCTCATAACGCACGTCGCCGGGACCATGCAGAACGGTGGCCAACATGGGATTGGTCCTTTGCTTTTTGAAATGTCACATCAGGACAGACGGTCGGCGCGCAGCGGAAATTCACCCCGCGTCATCAGCGGCCTGGGACCGGCGTCCAACCGGCCCAACCGGATCAAGCCGCGCGACCAGCGGTATCCGGCGTAAAAAAAGGCCAAATTCCCCCAGGGCGCGTAGTAGCAGAGATCCCCCGGTGCCTCGTTGTCGAACGGACCACTGCCCTGTTCGGTCAGTTTGCGCGGCAGATAGGCGATCTTCTCGTTGGTGGCGTAGTCGCTGATCGTCAGATCAAGCGGCAGCATCGATGCGAAATCGCGGGCCGACGGCGTGTCGAACAGGGTGGCGGTGAAGGTCTGGCCGCTGAACGCGAAACGAATGGACATGATGGTCTCCGGTGCCAGCGCCTTCGAAGCCACTGGCTTCGAGGCCGGGGCAAGGCCCGGCTGGGTTTGGGCGACGGCGGTTCCGATTGTCAGCCCCGACGCGACGGCCAGGGCCGTGCCGATCAGGCCGCGCCGCGACAGCGGACGGGTGAGGAGCGGACGGGTGAGGAGCGGACGGGTGTGGTGATCGATCATGGCGCACACTCTCCTTGGATCCAGGCGGCTCCTTGTCAGACAAACCCCGCGCGCGACAGCGGCAGGCTGCGGACGTGCTGGCCGGTCAGGCTGGCCAGCGCGTTGGCCACGGCGGGCGGCACGCCGGGCAGGCCGGGTTCGCCGATGCCGCCCATCTTGGCCCCGCTTTCGACGATGCGGACATGCACCCGCGCCATCCGGTCGGGCGGCAGCACGGGATAGGCGTCGAAGTTGCGCGCCTGCGGCACGCCGCCGCTGTACACCACCCCTTCCACCAGGGTGGCCGACAGGCCCAAGGCGGCGGCGGACCGGATCTGCGCCTCGACGATCGCCGGGTTGACGACGCTGCCGGGATCGACCGCCACCCACAGGTGATGCACCCGCAGGGTCCGGCCGCGCAGCGACAGCTCGGCCATCGTCGCCACCTCGCTGCCAAAGGGGGAGGCCATGGCGACGCCACGGGCGCGGCGGCTGCCGTCGGCGTGGGTGTAGGGGCCGCGCCGCCAACCACCCGCCAGATCGGCCACCGCCTCCAGCAGATTTCGGTGGCGTGGGCTGTTCGCAAGCAGCCGATGGCGCAGCTCATACGGGTCCTGCCCGCCCGCGTCGGCCATCTCGTCGAAGAAGGTTTCGTAAAAGAAATCATTCATCGAATGGCCGACCGACCGCCAGAAGCCGATGATGGCCGGATCGTCGATGTGGATTTGCCCGACCCGCCGGTGGGGAATGGCGTAGGGCTTTCCCGCGATGCCTTCCACGGCGGAACTGTCCACCCCGTTTGGCGGGCGGCCGAACCAGCGGCCGGTCGCCCCCTCCCCCACGGCGACGGCGCTGAGGGCGACCGGCAGCCCGTGGGCGTCCAGCCCGGCGCGGAAACGGGCCACGCCCATCGGGCGCAGGGCGTCGCGCAGGAACTCCTCCTCACGACTCCAGATCACCTTGACCGGCCGCCCCACCGCCTTGGACAGGCGGATCGCCTGCGGGAAGGGGTTGGCGGTCTGGTAGAGGAAATGCCGCCCGAAAAAGCCGCCGAGCATCGGGGAATGCAGGATGACCTTGTCCGGCGCGATCCCCGCGACCGACGCGGCGGCGGTCTGGAACATCTCCGGGGCCTGGTTGGGGCACCACAGCTCCAGCGTGCCGTCGGCGTTCCAGCGCGCCAGGGCGGAGGGTGGCTCCAACTGGCCATGGGCCAGATGCGGCGCGTCGTAGGTGGCCTCGACCACGCGGGCGGCCCCGCGCAACCCGGCGGCGACGTCGCCATCGCTTTCATAGGCCACACCGTCGCCGCTGGCGGCCATCAGCCGCGCCCGGTGGCCGTCCGAGGAGAAATCCGCCGGCATGGCGTGGGCGGTTCCCGGCTTGGCCTGCGTCCAGGACACCGACAGGGTTTCCACCGCCCGCCGCGCCCGCCACCAGCTTGACGCCACCACGGCGACCGCGCCCGGCAGCGTGTGGACGGAATGCACACCGGGCATCCGTCGCACCTCCGCCTCGTTCGCCATCGGGCCGGGTTCCATGCCCAGACGCGGGGCGTGCTGGACGGCGGCGTGCAGCATGCCGTCCACCGTCAGGTCGATGGCGTAACGCGCCCGCCCCGTCGCCTTGTCGCGCACGTCGATCCGGGGCACCGGCTTGCCGATCCAACGGAAATCGGCAGGGGCCTTCAGCGGCGGGTCGCGCGGCACCGGCAGCGCGGCGGCGGCGGCGGCGAGGTCGCCATAGGCCAGGGTGCGTCCGCTGGCCGCGTGGACCACCCGCCCCGGTTCCGTCGTCAGCGTGGCGACCGGCACACTCAGCCGCGCCGCCGCCGCCTGCAGCAGCATGACGCGGGCCGAGGCCCCCAGCCTGCGCATCGTCTCATAGCTCATCCGCACCGACATGCTGCCGCCGGTGAAGCGCATGCCGCCGATCAGCAGGTAATCGGGACCGGGTGGAGCGCCTTCCACCTCGAAGCGGGCGGGGTCGCTGTCCAGCTCCTCGCCCACGATCTGGGCCATGGCGGTGAAGATGCCCTGCCCGCCCTCGATGAAGGGGCTGCGGAACCGCACGGTTCCGTCGGGCCGGATGTCCAGAAACGCCCGCACCCGCGTGCCCGGCGTGATCGTTGCCGCCGCGCCCTGGGCGCGGAGCGGGCCGCCGGGCAGCGTGACGCCCAGGACGAACGCGCCGAGCGCGCCGCCCAGAACGCCGCGTCGCGACAGGTTGACGGGACGCCGGACCGGCGTGGCGAGGGCGGGGCTGTGGTGGGCGTTGGTCATGGTGTTGCTCTCCGTCACGCGCCCGCCGCCTTGCGGACGGCGGTGGCGATGGCCTCGTAGGTGCCGCAGCGGCAGAGATTGACCATCGCCGCCGCGATGTCCCCGTCGGTCGGGTTCGGGGTCTGCTTCAGCAGCGCGGTGGCGGTCAGCACCTGCCCCGATTGGCAATAGCCGCATTGCGGCACCTGCTGTTCGACCCAGGCCGCCACCACCTTGCGCCCGACGGGATCCGTCTCGACCGCCTCGATGGTGTGGATGGCGGCGGAGGCGACGCTCTCCACCGGGGTGACACAGGAGCGGACGGCCTGACCATCGACCAGCACCGTGCAGGCCCCGCATTGCGCCGCGCCGCAGCCGTATTTCGTGCCGGTCATGCCCAGCGTGTCGCGCAACACCCACAACAGCGGCGTGTCGGGTTCGACCTCCACACGCTGCGTGACCCCGTTGATGGTCAGATCCATCGCCTCCTCCTGTGCTTGCCGTCAGTGCGTGCCGTCGTTGTCGGTGGGGGCGGTGGTCGATGGGCAGACCCGCGCCGGGTGTTCACCAGCGCGCAGGGTAACGGCGGCGCACGGAACCGATTAGTGGGGGCAATTCTCTTGCGTTTATCGATCCCGCCCATAAATCATGACCGACGCCGCAGCGGGGGACCGATGGCCAAAGAGGATTTCAACAATCTGTTGTGGTTTCTCGCCGTGGCGGAGGAGCGCAGCTTCACCCGCGCCGCCGCCAAGCTGGGCGTGTCGCAATCGACCCTGAGCCACACGATCAAACGGCTGGAAGACCGGATGGGCATCCGGCTGTTGACGCGCACCACCCGCAACGTGGCGACGACCGAAGCGGGCGAGCGCTTGCGTCAGTCGCTGGCCCCCCGCATCGCCGAGATCGAAACCGACATCGCCGCCCTGATGGCCTTCCGCGACAAGCCCGCCGGAACCATCCGCCTGACCCTGTCCGACCACGCGCTGCACAGCGTGGTGTGGCCGAAGCTGAATTCG
Source organism: Azospirillum griseum (assembly GCF_003966125.1). Taxonomy (GTDB): domain Bacteria; phylum Pseudomonadota; class Alphaproteobacteria; order Azospirillales; family Azospirillaceae; genus Azospirillum; species Azospirillum griseum. The sequence goes on along the minus strand of NZ_RXMA01000015.1, from coordinate 48,106 downwards.
GTCCTGCTGGATTACCCCGACATCAAGCTGGAACTGAGCATCGACAACGGCCTGCGCAACATTGTGGAGGATGGGTTCGACGCCGGAATCCGGCTGGGCGAGACTGTGGAAAAGGACATGATCGCGCTGCGGATCGGTCCCGACTGGCGGCAGGTTGCGGTGGCCTCCCCCGCCTATTTCGCCAACCGCCCGGTTCCCGAACACCCGCAGGACCTGTTGGCGCACACATGCATCAACATGCGGCAAGCCACCGCCGGCGGCCTGTACGCCTGGGAGTTCGGCAAGGGCGATCAGGAACTGCGCGTGCGGGTGAATGGGCAACTCACCTTCGGCAGTTCCTTTCCGATGATCGACGCGGCGCTGCGCGGCTATGGCATCGCCCTGGTCCCGGAGGATCTGGCGTTGCCGCACATCCGCAGCGGGGCGTTGCGTCAGGTGTTGGATGACTGGTGCCAGCCCTTTCCCGGCTATTGCATCTATTACCCCAGCCGCCGCCAGACGTTGCCCGCCTTCAAGCTCATCATCGACAGCTTGCGGCAGGCGGCGGCACCCTCCTGATGGGACTGCCCAACCGTCGTTCCCCATTCATTGCGCATGCCGCTGCGTCATTGCGCCTGGATCAGGCGCGCGGCCTCCTGCAAGCGGTGGCGCAGCCATTTCAGGCCGGGATCCTGCGAGCGGTATTTGTGCCACTGCACCGTCTGCACCAGCGTGGGAATCTCCATCGGCGTGGGAAGCAGGCGGATCGGCAGGGCGCGGGCGGCCTGCCGGGCGATGCGCGAATGCACCGTCGCGACGCAATCGGTCCCGACCACCAGCGGGCACAGGGTGAGAAAGCTGGGGGTGATCGCCGCGATCCGCCGCTCCACCCCATGGCGCTTGATGAACCAGCCTTCGTAGGACACGCGGGCCGTGGTGAATTCGGTGATGATGTGCAGGGCCGCCAGATACTGGTCAACGCTCAAGGTGTCGCCGAACGCCGCGCTGTCGCGCCAGACCACGCACGTGAAATCATCCTCGTACAGCGGTTCGAACGGATGGCCGGGCGGGATGAACGCCTCCGGCATGATGAGCAGATCGGCGTCGCCGCTGGTCAGCATCGCTTCGGGCGAGCCGGTCTGCGGCAGGAAGCGGAAGGCGATGTGTTCGGCCTCCCGGTGCACCAGCGAGAGCAGGGCGGGAATCAGCACCGTCGTGGTGTATTCCGACACCAGCAGCGTGAAGGTTCGTTTGGACTCCGCCGGGACGAAATCCGGCTGCACGGCGATGGCGGTGTCGATCCGCAACAGGATGTCGCGCACGGATTCCACCAGGCTTTCGGCCTGCGGCGTCAATTCCATCTTGCGCCCGACCTGCACCAGCAGATCGTCGTTGAAATAGTCACGCAGGCGGGCCAGCGCGTTGCTCATCGCCGATTGCGACAGGTTCAGACCGTCGGCGGCCCGGCTGACGTTCCGCTCCCGCAACAGGGCGTCGAGCGCGACGAGAAGATTCAAATCCAGACGTTTGAACCGCATGACGTTCCTGAACCGCGACACCGTTGGGGGACACGGATTGCTGGGGTTGTCCATCCTCGTTTGAGATGGGTACCCCCATAAGGTATTCACTGTATCAATATGTCAAATGGAAAATAATCATTCGTCTAAGCAATTTTTTGCCTCTATGGTTTTTGAAACAACAATCGAACCCGCAAGTTGCTCCCGGTCTTCCATCCCGGCAACGCAGCGGCGTCTCAATCAAAATCCATAGGGAAGAGACAAACCATGACAATCCATCAAACATCACCACACCAGACACTCTGAAGAAACCGGACATTCCCAGAACATCCTTGCGGTTTTCCTGCGGATTCTGGGGGGCTGATGGTTCCAGCGGCGTTGTGTTTCCCATCGCGCGGTCGTGATTGATCCGTCGCGCGCGGCCGCTGCCTGGACACAATCATTCAATGGGGGGTCTCGTGAAGACTGTTGCAAAGCGGCGCGCGCGACGGGCGCGCCGGTCCATCGTCTGCGCCCTGGCGTTGTGCGCGGGGAGCGTTCTGGCCCTGCCGGCCGCGCAGGCTTTTGAAATCGACAGCGGCAACCCCGAGGTCAAAATCCGCTGGGACACGACGGCCAAATACAGCGCCGCCGCCCGCGTCAAGGACGCGTCGTCCACGCTGAAGGGATCGCCGAATTTTGACGACGGCGACCGCAATTTCGATCGCGGGTTGATTTCCAACCGCGTCGATCTGCTGTCGGAACTGGACGTGGTGTATCGCGGCTTCGGTGTGCGCGTCAGCGGGGCGGGCTGGTACGACACCGTCTACAACCGCTCCAACGACAACGATTCCCCCCGGACCGCGAACCAGCGGTCGGTGTCGTCGACCAGCTTCACCAAGGACACGCAGCGCCTGCACGGCCGCAACGCCGAATTGCTGGACGCCTTCGCCTTCGGCAAGGTCAACATCGAGGACACGACCGCCTCCTTCCGCGTCGGGCGCTACGCCCTGCAATGGGGTGAAAGCCTGTTCTTCGGGTCGAACGGCGTGGCCGCCGCCATGGCCCCCATTGACATCGTCAAGGCGCAGTCGGTGCCGAACACCCAGTTCAAGGAGCTGATCCGCCCGGTCGAACAGATGTCCGGCCAATGGCAGATCTCGCCGGATCTGTCGATCGGGGCCTATTATCAGTTCCGGTGGGAGGAAAACCGCTTCGCCGGGTCCGGCAGCTATTTTTCCGCGTCGGACAATTTCGGCGCGGGCGCGGAGCGGATGAATTTCGGTCCCTTCTGGGCCACCCGCGCCGCCGACATCCGCGCCAAGAACTCCGGCCAGGGCGGCGTCCAGGCGCGTTTCCAGATCGGCGAGACCGATTTTGGCCTGTACGCCATGCAGTATCACGACAAGTCGCCGCAACCCTATTTCCGGGGCTTGATGACCGGGACCAGCGTGCCCAGCCAATTCCTGTGGGTTTATCCGGAAAACATCCGCACGGTCGGGGCCAGCTTCAGCCACACCATCGGCATTTTCAACATCGCGGGCGAAGCCTCGATGCGGACCAACATGCCGTTGGCCAGCAACGCCCAACTCGATCTGTTCGGCATCGTGCCCAGCCGGTTCGGCGGGCCGACGGCGGCGGGCGACAATGACGGCAACCCGCTCTACGCCGTGGGCCGCACCGCCCACGCGCAAGTGTCGTGGCTGGCCAGCCTGCCGCCGAGCTTTGTCGCGGAGGAGGCCTCGTTCCTGGGCGAATTCGCCTGCAACCGCGTGCTGAAGGTGACGAAGAACGCCGCCGCGCTGAACCCCAACGCCAACCGCGACGCCTGCAACCTGCGCATGGTCTATGAACCGTCCTACCGGCAGGCGCTGCCCGGCTTGGATCTGTCGGTGCCGGTCGGTTTCGGTTTTGGCATGGGCAATTCCGCCGCCCTGGGCACGGCGGTCAACGGCAACCGCGTCGGCGACCTCAGCATCGGCCTGAAGGGTGTCTATGAGAACACCTGGCAGATGGGCCTCAGCTACACCCACTATTTCGGCCCGGAAGGCACCTTCGTCGACTCGCAGAACCACGTCTCCTTCAAGCAATCGCTGAAGGACCGCGATTTCGTCGCCCTGACGGTCAGCCGGACTTTTTAAGGAACCCCCAGAATGCAGACGCGTTATCCCCTGTGCGCCGCCATGGTCGCGGCGCTCTGCCTGGCTGGTCCGGCCGTCGCGCAGGTGTCGGCCGACGCGGCGGCCAAGCTGAAAACCAGCCTGACCCCGTTCGGCGCGGAAAAGGCGGGCAACAAGGACGGGACCATCCCCGCCTGGACCGGCGGCCACACCACCCCGATCGCGGGCGACGTTCCCGGCGGGCGGCGCGGCGACCCGTTCAAGGACGAAAAGCCGCTGTTCTCGATCAGCCAGAAGAACGTCGGCCAGTACGCCGACAAGCTGACCGACGGGGCCAAGGCCATGCTGGCCAAATACCCCGACAGCTTTCGGATCGACGTCTACAAGACCCACCGCACCGCTGCGGCACCGCAATGGGTCTATGACAACACCGCCAAGAACGCCACCCGCGCCCGCCTGAACGGCGATCTGGTCGAAGGGGCTTACGGCGGCGTGCCCTTCCCCATCCCGTCCTCGGGCGCGGAGGTGATGTGGAATCACATCCTGCGGTGGCGCGGCACCGCCGCCCAGTGGCAGGTCACGCAATACCAGTTGACCAGCGCCGGCAACGCCGTGCTGACCACGGTCGGGGCCGCCGACCAGCAGATGCCCTATTACCTGCCCGACGGTTCGCCGGAGGAGTTCGCCAAGCGCGGCGAATATTGGATGGTCCGGCTGGTCAACAACGGCCCGCCGATCCGCGCGGGCGAGGCCATCGTCGGGCGCGAGCAGATCGACGGATCCAAATCGCAAAGCTGGGTCTATCTGACCGGCCAGCGCCGCGTGCGCAAGCTGCCCAACCCGTGCTGCGACACCCCAGCCCCGGCGACGGCGGGGGTGATGACCTTCGACGAACTCGAAACCTTCACCGGGCGTCTCGACCGCTTCGATTGGAAGCTGTTGGGCAAGCAGGAGATGTACATCCCCTACAACGGCAACCGCCTGCTTCAGCCGCAAAAGGACGAGGCGGTGTTGGGCGCGCACCATCTCAACCCCGACCATGTGCGGTGGGAGCTGCACCGGGTGTGGGTGGTGGAGGCGACGCTGCGGGCCGGTGCCCGTCACCAGGCGACGCGCAGCCGCTATTACTGCGACGAGGACACCTGGGCCTGCGTGCTGGCCGACCGCTGGGACGCGAACGGCCAGTTGTGGCGCACCTTGTGGACGCAAACCTTCGTCGCCCCCGATCTGCCGGGCACCGTCACCGCCGCGTTCGGGATGAACGATCTGCTGGGCGGGTCGGCCTATGTCGCCAACCTCTACAACGCCCAACCGGTCCATTACGCCGTGAAGCCGCCCTTCCCGGATCGGGTGTTCACGCCGGACGCCATGGCGGGCGAAGGCGTGCGCTGACCCGGTCCAGCGGCCGGGCGGCCCCCAACCCCCGGCCGCGCCCACCGAAATGACCTTTCCCGAGGATCCCATGTTTCGATACTTCCCCACCAACTATGGCTGGGACCTGTCCATCAACCTCGCCTTGGAAATGGGCGCCCGCATCGGCGAGATCGCGGAGATGTGCGGGCCGTTGCAGGAGGCCGCCAAGCAGCCCGACGCCACCGGAACCCAGGCGTTCCGCGATGTCTGGGAAACCATGGCGGACAAGCTCTGCGGGTTGGCGGCGGAGGACGAGCAGCAGGGCCGCTTGCTGTCGGCTGGCGAGAAATACAGCCGCGCGGCCACCTACCTGATCACCTGCGAACGGTTGCAGGCCCATGGCACGCCGGGGCGGGTGGCGCTGTACCGCCGTCACCTGGATCTGTTTCAGAAGGGGGTGGCGCTGTCGGGGGAAAACTGCGAGCGCGTCGAGATCCCCTATGGCGACACCCATCTGTCGGCCCTGTATGTGCGCGCACCGGGTGGTCCTGGTCCGGCCCCGCTGCTGGTCCAGGTGAACGGGCTGGATTCGACCAAGGAGATGAAATACCGGGTCGGGCTGCCCGCCTGGCTGGCCAAGCGCGGCGTCTCCTCCCTCATCGTTGACCAGCCGGGCACGGGCGAGGCGCTGCGCCTTCAGGGGTTGACCGCGCGGTACGACAGCGAGCATTGGGCCAGCCGCGTCGTCGATTGGCTGGAAACCCGGTCCGAGGTCGATCCCACCCGCATCGGTCTGGAAGGGGTGTCGCTGGGCGGCTATTACTGCCCGCGCGCCGTCGCCTTCGAGCCGCGCTTTGCCTGCGGCGTGGTGTGGGGGGCCAACCATGATTGGCGCGACGTGCAAAAGCGCCGTCTGGAGCGCGAGGGCAATTTCCCGGTTCCCCATTATTGGGCGCATGTCCAATGGGTGTGGGGGGCGACGGACCTCGACGATTTCATGCGCATCGCCGAAAACGTCCATCTCGACGGCGTGCTCGACCGGATCACGGTTCCGTTCCTGGTGACGCACGGCGAAAAGGATTCGCAAATCCCGCTGAAATGGGCGCACCGCACCTACGAGCAGTTGGTGAACAGCCCCAAGCGCGAGCTGAAGATCTTCACCGACCGCGAAGGCGGTGTTCAGCATTCCAGTTTCGACAACAGCATCAACGCTGGCCATTACATCGCCGATTGGGTTGCCGAAACACTCGGCGGTCGCACGGCACTTTGACGGCAGGGGACACCCGATGAACATTGTGGGACTTGACGCGCTGGTCTTCGGCGTCGACGACGTGGCCGATTGCGCGCGCTACCTGATCGATTACGGCCTGACGCCGGTCGACACCGGCCCGGACGGCGGGCGGTTCGAGGGGCTGGACGGAACCGCCATCCTGCTGGCCCGCCGGGACGATCCGTCCCTGCCGCCGCCGCTGCCGACCGCCAGCACCCTGCGCAAAACCATCTACGGCGTCGCCGAAGCCGCCACGCTCGACGCCATCGCGGCGGAGCTGGGCCGCGACCGCGCGGTGCGCTGGCTGGCCGACGGGTCGCTGGAATCGGTGGACGATCTGGGCTTCGCGTTGGGGTTCCGCGTCAGCACGCCCCGCCCGCTGACCTTCGCGGCGGAGGCCGCCAACGCGCCGGGCGTGTCGGCGCAACGCCCGGTCAACGCGCTGGGCGTGGACACGAACGCCCCGCCGCCCAAGCCGCGCTCCCTCTCGCACGTCGTCTATTTCGTGCCCGACGTGGCGAAGGCGGAGGCGTTCTACGCCGACCGTCTGGGCTTCGTCACCACCGACCGTTTCACCAAGGTCGGCCCCTTCATGCGCCCGGCGGGGTGCCGCGACCACCACACGCTGTTCATGATCCAGACCCCGCCCTTCCTTCAGGGGTGCGAGCATTTCACCTTCCACATGGGCGGCCCGACCGAGGTTCTGGCGGCGGGGCGGCGCATGGTGGAGCTGGGCTATCAATCCTTCTGGGGGCCGGGCCGCCACATCTTCGGGTCGAACTGGTTCTGGTATTTCAACAGCCCGTTCGGCTGCCACGTCGAATACGACGCCGACATGGACCACCACGACGCCGATTGGGTGGCGCGCGAGGCGGAGGCCAACGCCGACAGCTCGCAAGTCTTCCTGTTCCAGGCCCGCGAGCTGTGGTTCCCCAGCGGCCCGCCCCCGGCCAAGACGGCGTGAGGCCGACGATGGACGGCGCGCCGCAGGCCCTGCATCCGGTACCGCTGTGCCGGGTGGACGAGCTGCCGCCCAACGGCGCGCGTGGGTTCGATCCGCTCGGACAGGGGCGCGACGCCCTGTTCGTCGTGCGGCGCGGCGACACGCTGCGGGCCTACCGCAACCGGTGCCCGCATTGGCCGGGCGCGCCGATGGCGTGGCGCAAGGATGGCTATCTCAGCCCCGACGGCGGCCACATCGTCTGTTACGCCCACGGCGCGCGGTTTGACATCGACACCGGCGACTGCGTTCATGGACCCTGTCCGGGCCAGTCGCTGCAATCCCTCCCTCTCATCCGTCGCGCGGACGGCCTGCTGCTGGTTCCGCGCGACGCCCTGGATTTAAGGACAGCATCATGACGTCGGTCGTTCAGAAGGCGCTTGTCATCGGTGGCGGGTTTTCCGGCATGGCGGCGGCCATCGAACTGCGCAAGCGGGGCGTGGCGGTCGATCTGGTCGAGATCGATGCGGGCTGGCGCTCCTACGGCGCTGGCATCAGCATCGGCGGGGCCACCCTGCGCGCCTTCCGCCAGCTTGGCGTTCTCGACCGCTTCCTGGAGGAAGGGGCCGCCAGCGACGGGGTGGACGCCTGCACCCCCGACGGCACCCATCTGGCCACCCTGCCCACCCCGCGCGTGGCCGGTCCCGAGGTTCCGGGCGGTGGTGGCATCATGCGCCCGGCCCTGGCCCGCATCCTGGCCGACGCCACCCGCGCGTCGGGGACCTCGGTGCGGCTGGGCTGCAGCTTCGCGGCGATCGACCAGGACGCCGACGGCGTGACGGTCGCCTTCACCGATGGAACGACGGGCCGCTACGATCTGGTGATCGGGGCCGACGGCCTGTATTCCAAGGTCCGCACAACGGTGTTCCCCGACGCCCCGGCCCCCGCCTACAGCGGGCAAGGGGTGTGGCGCGCCGTGCTGCCGCGCCCGGCGGAGGTCGAGCGCTGCATCATGTGGATCGGCCCGCAGATCAAGGTTGGCGTCAACCCGGTGTCGCGCGAAGAGATGTATCTGTTCATCACCGAAAACCGCGCCGAGAACAGCTTCATCGAGCCGAACCGCTTCCTGACGCTGCTCGATGGCCTGCTGGCCCCGTTTCCGGCCCCGCTGGTGCAGTGGATGCGCGGCCAACTGACGGCGGATTCCCACATCGTCTACCGCCCGTTGGAAGGCCTGCTGGTCCCGCAGCCCTGGCACAAGGGCCGGGTGGTGCTGATCGGCGACGCCGTGCACGCCACCACGCCGCACCTCGCCTCCGGGGCCTGCATCGGCATCGAGGACGCCCTGGTGCTGGCCGAGGAGGTGGCGCGCGCCGACGCCCTCGCCGCCGGGCTGGAGGCGTTCCAGGCCCGCCGTTGGGAGCGCTGCCGCATGGTCGTCGAAAATTCCCGCCGCCTGGGCGAGATCGAGATCGCCGGGGGCGACAAGGCCGAACACGCCGCCATCATGCGCGCGTCGATGATGGCGCTGGCGCAGCCGATCTGACCCGAGCCGCGCCGATCCCCGCCCGATCCCCTCCGGTCTGATCCCTCCACGGGTCTGATCCGGCGGGGTCCAACCCAGCGGACCTTCCCTGATGACGACGACCCGTTCGTCCGCCGCCAACCCCTTGACGGGATGGCGGGTGGACCCTGACGCCCTGAGTTACGTCGGTGTCGGCCTGCGCCGCCCGGAATGCATCCTCGCCGAACCCGACGGGTCGCTGTGGACGGCGGACGCGCGCGGCGTCGTCCATCTGCGGCCCGACGGGACCCAGCGCCTGATCGAAGGCCGCCCGGCCACCGCCGACGCCCGCACGGGCACGGCGGACTCGCTGATCCTGGGCGGCTCCCTGCCGAACGGGCTGGCCTTTGACCGCAACGGCGATCTGCTGATCGCCAATTTCGGCACCGACCTGATCGAACGGATGACGCGCGACGGCGCGCTGTCCACCCTGTGCGACCGCATCGACGGCCAGCCGCTGGGCAAGACCAACTTCGTGCTGACCGACCGGCGTGGCCGGATCTGGTTCACCGTGACGACCCGGCAAGTTCCCTGGACCCGCTCGATCAACGAGCGCACGGCGGACGGCTACATCGGCCTGATCGACGAGCGGGGCGCGCGCATCGTCGCCGACGGTTTTTGCGGAACCAACGAAATCCATTTCGACGCCGCAGAGGAATGGCTCTACGTCGCCGAAACCAACGCCCGCCGCATCTCGCGCCTGCGCGTCGGGGCCGACGGCGCGCTGACCGACCGCGAGGTGTACGGCCCCAGCGATCTGGGCGGCTTCCCGGATGGCTTCGCGCTCGACGCCGTCGGCAACCTGTGGATCACCCTGATCCTGACCGAACGGCTGATCGCCCTGACCCCGACGGGCGAGGTTCTGACCCTGCTCGACGATGGCAAGCCGGACGCGCTGGCCGCCTATGAGGCCGCCTACGCGCAAGGCACGGTCACGCCCGCCCTGCTGGGGGCCTGTGCCGGAACCATCGCCCCGCTGATGGCCAGCGTCACCTTTGCCGGGCCGGATCTGCGCACCGTCTGCCTGGGCAGTCTGGGCGGCGACCGCCTGCCGGTCTTCCGGTCCCCCGTTCCCGGCCTGCCGCCCACCCATTGGCCCACCCGCGCGCCCTAGGAGTTCCCGTTCATGCTGCTCACCGCAAAACGCCGGCTGGTCGATCTGTCGATCTATCTGGAAAACGACGTGCTGTCGGACCCGCCGCCGCTGGCCCCGAAAATCACCTATCAGCAGCACGCCGACACGGTGCCGGAGTTTCTCCACATGCTGCCCGGCATCAAAGCCGGGGACCTTCCCGAAGGCGAGGCCGCCGCTGCGGAATGGGTGACGCTGACCACCCACAACGGCACCCATCTGGACGCACCCTGGCATTTCCATTCGACCATGGACGCCAAGCTGGGCGAGCGGAAAAAGTCGATCACCATCGACGAGGTGCCGCTGGATTGGTGTTTCCAACCCGGCGTGAAGCTGGATTTCCGGCATTTCCCCGACGGCTACGTCGCCACCGCCGCCGATGTGGAACAGGAGCTGGACCGCATCGGCCACAGCCTGCAACCGCTTGACATCGTGCTGGTCAACACCCGCGCCGGGTCCCGCTATGGGCACAACGACTATGTCCGAACCGGCTGCGGCATGGGGTACGAGGCGACGATGTTCCTGCTGGAACGCGGCGTCCGCCTGACCGGAACCGACGCCTGGAGCTGGGACGCCCCCTTCTCCTACACCGCCGAGAAGATCGCGGAGACCGGCGACACCAGTTTGATCTGGGAAGGGCACAAGGCCGGGCGCGACATCGGCTATTGCCACCTGGAAAAGCTGCACAACCTCGAAGCGCTGCCGGGCGACGGCTTTCTGGTCAGCTGCTTCCCCCACAAGATTCGCGGCGCGTCCGCCGGATGGACCCGCGCCGTCGCGATTTTCGAAGAGGTCTGATCCCATGAAGCTCGCCACCCTGAAAAACGGCGCGCCCGATGGCCGTCTGGTCGTCGTGTCGCGCGATCTCAGCCGCGCCGTGGACGCGGCGGCCATCGCGCCGACGCTGCGCGCCGCGCTTGACCGTTGGGAACGCTGCGAAGGCGATCTGCGCGCCCTGGCCCAGCGGCTGGAGGAGGGAACCGCCCCCGGGGCCTTCCCCTTCGATCCGGCGCAGGCGATGGCCCCCTTGCCGCGCACCGGCCAGTTCGTGGACGCGTCGGCCTTCCTCAACCATGGCAACATCATGGAGCGGGCCTACAACCTGACGGTCAAGAAGCAGGAGGGCGTTCCGATCCTGATCCAGCGCCAGAGCGACGATTTTCGCGGCCCCTGCGACGATTACCCGATGCTGGACGAGGAGGAGCAGGGCGATTTCGAAGGGGAGTTCGCGGTTATCGTCGGCGATCTGCCGATGGGCAGTTCCCCGGCGGCGGCGGAACGGGCCATCCGGCTCGTCACGCTGTTCAACGACATGAGCATGCGCCGCCACCTGTTCGCCGAATTGCAGCTTGGCTTCGGCTTCATCAAGGCCAAACCGGCCACGGTCTTCGCGCCGGTGGCGGTGACGCCGGACGAATTGGGCGACGCCTGGGTCGATGGCCGCATCGCGCTGGATCTGCGCATCCACCGCAACGGCGACTGGTTCGGCAACCCCAACGGCCGCGAGATGGATTGGAGCTTTGGCGAGCTTCTGGCCCACCTCGCCCACAACCGCGATCTGCGCAGCGGCGCGATCCTGGGGTCGGGAACCGTGTCCAACCGCGACGCCGCGACGGTGGGATCGGCCTGTCTGGCCGAACGGCGGGCGTTGGAGGTCATCGCCACGGGCGCCGCAACCACCCCGCCGCTGCGCTTCGGCGACCGGCTGCGGTTCGAGGTGTTGGACGCGGCGGGCCGTTCGCTGTTCGGGGCCATCGACCACGCCATCGCCCCGGCGGCCATCCCGTCGGCCGACCCCGCCTGACGGTCCCCGCGCAAGTCCCCGCGACGTGACGTCCGATGCCTCAAACCATGGTGAAATGATGCGACGGTGCAATGGAGCGGCGAGGATCGCCCTGGCGGGTGCGCTCGCCCTGGGTGGCTTCGCCTTCGCGGGCGCGGCGGGTGCGGCACCGGTGGCCGAACCGCTGGACCGCCCCGCCACGCTGGTCCGCCAACCCGAACGCGCCGCCTTCCAGGCGCTCGCCGCTGCGGGCGGGCGTCTGGTTGCGGTGGGCGAACGCGGCGTGATCGCCCTGTCCGACGACAAGGGCGCGAGCTGGCGTCAGGCCAAGGTTCCGGTCAGCGTCACCCTGACCGCCGTGGCCTTCCCCACCCCGACGCTGGGCTGGGCGGTCGGGCATTACGGCGTCGTGCTGCACAGCCGCGACGGCGGCGAAAGCTGGGTCAAACAGCTCGACGGCGTGGCGGCGGCCCGCATCATCGCCGACAGCCTTCCGAAAGACGGTCCCTCCCACCGCATCGGACAACTGGTCGAGGAGGGGCCGGACAAGCCCTTCCTCGACCTTTTCTTCCCGACGGCGGACACCGGCTTCATCGTCGGGGCCTTCGGCCTGGCGCTGCGCACCGACGACGGCGGCAAAAGCTGGTCGTCCCTGACGCTCGCCCTGCCCAACCCGGACGGGCTGCACCTGTACGCCATCCGCGCCGGACGCGGTAACGCCGGAGACCAGACGCTCTACATCGCCGGGGAACAGGGGCTGTTGCTGCGGTCGGACGATGGCGGGCACGGCTTCACCCGGCTGTCCACACCCTATCGCGGCAGTTGGTTCACGGCGGCGGTGGATGCGTCCGGTGCCCTGGTGCTGGGCGGGCTGCGCGGCAACGCCTTCCGCTCCACCGACCGGGGGGAAAGCTGGCAGCCGATCGAGCTGCCCGCCCCGGTGTCGGTGACGGCGGCGACCAGCGGCTCCGGTCGCCTGCTGCTGGCCAACCAGGCCGGGCAGATCCTGATGGCGCGGGACGGCGCGACCCCCGTGGCCCCGCTGCCCACCCCGCCGCTGCCGACGCCGACGGGTCTGCTGGACAGCGGCGACGGCGGGCTGGTCGTCGCCACCCTGCGCGGTCTGTGGCGCGTGCCCCAGCCCAACCGCTGAGTCTGGCCGCTGAGGCCAGTCGCTGAGATCGGCGCACCCGCCCCCCTGAACCTTTCGACAGTCTGGAACCATCATGGCCGTTTCCCCCACCGTCGACCCAGCCGAACCGCAGGACCTTGCGGCCTTCGATCCGCAATCCGGGTCCCGCGTCGAACGGGTCCTGTTCAACAACCGCCTGATCGTCGTGTGCCTGTGCCTGGTGATGACGCTGGTCCTGGGGTGGCAGGCGTCCGCCTTGCGCTTGAACGCCAGCTTTGAAAAGACGATCCCCCGCCAGCACCCCTTCATCGCCGCCTACATGGAGCACCAGCAGGATTTGCGGGGCCTGGGCAACGCCGTGCGCATCGTGGTGTCCAACGGCGGGCGGTCGATCTACGAGGCGGCCTATCTCGACACGCTGCGCCAGATCAACGACGCCGTGTTCCTGACCCCCGGCGTGGACCGCAGCTTCATGAAATCGCTGTGGACGCCCAACACCCGCTGGATCGGGGTGACGGAAGACGGCATGGATGGCGGGCCGGTCATCCCCGACGGCTATGACGGCTCTGCCGCCAGCCTGGGGCAGTTGCGGGTCAACGTGGCGCGGTCGGGCGAGATCGGCCAGATCGTGGCGCTGGACGGCACGTCGAGCGCCCTTTATGTGCCGCTGTTGAGCGCGCTGCCCGACGGCACGCCCTTTGACTACGCCGCCTTTTCCCAAAAGCTGGAGGAGATCCGCCAGCGTTTCGAGCGGCCGGGGCTGACGCTGCACGTCACCGGCTTCGCCAAGATCGTCGGCGACCTGATCGACGGCCTGCGCGAGGTGCTGCTGTTCCTGGCCGTCGCCATCGTCATCACCACCGTCTGCGTGCTGTGGTTCACCCGCTGCGTCCGCTCCACCGCGCTGGTGGTGGTCAGCTCGATGACGGCGGTGGTGTGGCAGCTTGGCTTGTTGCCGACGCTGGGCATGGCGCTGGATCCCTATTCGATCCTGGTCCCCTTCCTGGTCTTCGCCATCGGCATGAGCCACGGCGCGCAGAAGATGAACGGCATCATGCAGGACATCGGGCGCGGCGTGCACAAATACGTCGCCGCCCGCCTGACCTTCCGCCGCCTGTTCCTGGCCGGTCTGACCGCGCTGCTGGCCGACGCGGTCGGCTTCGCCGTGCTGCTGGTGATCGACATCCAGGTGATCCGCGAACTGGCCATCGCCGCCAGCCTGGGCGTGGCGGTGCTGATCTTCACCAACCTCATCCTGCTGCCGATCCTGCTGTCCTACACCGGGGTCAGCGCGGCGGCGGCGGCGCGCAGCCTGAAGACCGACAACGCCCGCCAGACCACCGGCGTCAAGCATCCGGTCTGGGCCTTCCTCGACCGTTTCACCCGGCGTGAAGGCGCGATGGTGGCGGTGCTGGGCGGGGTGGCGCTGGCCGCCGTCGGGCTGTGGGGGGCCGAAGGGTTGAAGATCGGCGATCTCGACCCCGGCGCGCCGGAGCTGCGCCCGGACTCCCGCTACAACCGCGACGTCGCCTACATCAACGCCCATTACGGGGCCAGCAGCGACGTGTTCGCGGTGATGGTGGAAACCAAGGGGGACGGAAGCTGCGCCGGTTACGAGGCGCTGCGCCGCCTGGACGCCCTGGAATGGGAGCTGCGGCAGTTGGAGGGGGTGGAGACCACCAACTCCCTGGCGCAGTTGAACCGCGACGTGCTGTCGGGCCTGAACGAGGCCAACCCGAAATGGGGGGAGCTGATCAAGAATCAGGCGATGCTGAATTTCGTGACGGCGGGCGCGCCGCGCGGCCTGTACAACGAGGCCTGCACCCTGCTGACCCTGTTCGTCTATCTCAAGGACCACAAGGCCGACACGCTGGACCGCGTCGTCGCCCGCGTCGAACGCTTCGCCGCCGACAACGACACGCCCGACATCCGTTTCCGTCTGGCCGCAGGCAGCGCCGGGATCGAGGCCGCGACCAACATCGTCGTCAAGCAGGCGTGGCGGCAGATGCTCTACCTCGTCTATGGCGCGGTGATGCTGCTGAGCTTCGTCACCTTCCGCTCGTGGCGGGCGGTGCTGGTGGCGGTGCTGCCGCTGATGCTGACCTCCGTCCTGGCCGAAGCGCTGATGGTGTGGCTGGGCATGGGGGTGAAGGTCGCCACGCTGCCGGTGATCGCGCTGGGGGTGGGCATCGGCGTCGATTACGCGCTGTACATCCTGTCGGTGACGCTGGCGATGATGCGGGCCGGAATGGGGCTGTCCGAAGCCTATTACCGGGCGCTGATCTTCACCGGCAAGGTGGTGATCCTGACCGGCGTCACCCTGGCCGCCGCCGTCGCCACTTGGGCCTTTTCCGACATCAAATTCCAGGCCGACATGGGGATCCTGCTGGCCTTCATGTTCCTGTGGAACATGGTCGGCGCGCTCGTCCTGCTGCCCGCCCTGGCCTATCTGCTGCTGCCCGGCGGGGCATCCCCCGCGACCGAAACGTCAGCCGCCACCGGCAAAGGCACGGCCAACAACAGCATGGCCGATAAAGACACCACCGCCAACAGCATGGCCAACGGGTGGACCGCATGAAACACATCCTTGTCACCGGAGCCAACGGCTTCGTCGGCCAAGCGCTGACCCGTCGGCTGTTGGCCGATGGCGCGTGCGAACGCCTGACCCTGGTGGATCTGACGCTCGACGACGCGCCGCAGGATCCACGCGTGCGCCGGGTGGTCGGGTCCATCGCCGACGACGGCGTTCTCGCCGCCGCGCTGGAGCCGGACTGCGACGGCGTGTTCCATCTGGCCAGCCTGCCCGGCGGGGCGGCGGAACGTCAGCCCGCCTTGGGGTTGGACGTCAATCTGCGGGCGACGCTGACGTTGCTGGAATTGCTGCGGCGGCGCGCCGCCAAACACCCCGTCGAAAACCCTGGCCAACCAGCGGCGCGGCTGGTCTTCACCAGCACCATCGCCGTCTATGGCTCCCCCCTGCCCGACCGGGTGGACGACGCCACGCCGACGCGCCCCACCCTGAGCTATGGCGCGCAGAAGCTGGCCGCCGAAATCCTGTTGAACGATTACGGGCGGCGCGGGTGGGTCGATGGCTGCGCCTTGCGCCTGCCCGGCATCGTCGCCCGCCCCCCGGCCCCGAACGGCCTGCTGTCGGCCTTCATGAGCGAGATTTTCTGGGCGCTGGCGGCGGGGCGGCCCTTTGTCTGCCCGGTGTCGGCGCAGGCGGTCGCCTGGTGGATGTCGGTCGAAACCTGCGTGGACAACCTGCTGCACGCCGCCGGGCTGCCGTCCGCCACGCTGGCGGAGCGGCGCGTCTTCACCCTGCCGGTGCTGCGCCTGACCATCGCCGATCTGGTGGACGGGTTGGCCGCGCGGTTCGGCGAGGACCGCCGCCGCCTTGTCACCCACGCGCCCGATCCGGCGCTGGAGGCCGGGTTCGGGGCCTTTCCGCCCCTCGACGCCACGGCGGCGGCGGCGGTCGGCTTCCGCCATGACGGGGACGTCGGCGCGTTGATCCGCCGCGCCCTGGCCCCGTGACCCCGCAGGCTTGGAACAGGGAGGACCGCAGCATGCGCGCTCTGCTTTCCGGTGGTCGGCGGTTGGCCGATGCAACGATGGTGGCGGTGGCGGCGACCGTCCGCCGTCTGGCCGCGCCATGGAACCATCTGCCGATTGTCGTGAAGATCGTGGTTCCGCTGGTGGTGATGATGGGGGTGTCGCTGGCGATGTCGTGGTACGGCATCGCGCAAAGCGGCCTCATCAAGGACGATTACCAGCGGGTGGTCGATCTGTCGGAACGCGGCAAGGCGGCGTATGTCGCCTCCGGGGCCGTGCGGTCGATCAGCGGGCTGGTGCGCGAGATGGTCGCCGAGGAGGACCCCGACAATCTCGCGTTCCTCAGCCGCGATCTGGACGCGCTGAAGGCGACCGTCACCACCAGCGCCGACAGCCTGAAACGCATCCTGCCCCAGCGCGACCAGGACATCGACTCCGGCATCAGCCAATTCACCAACCTGATGGCGATCGTGGAGGAGGTGCGGCGGGAGGTGATGGCGGGCCGCCGCAGCGCCGCCGCCGACCTGCTCAACAGCGGGCGTCTCGACCTCAGCGTCGCCATCTCCCAGTTCGAAGGCTTGAGCGCCGACGTGCACAAGGCCATTGAGGCCGCCGATCAGGCCGCCCAGG
Source organism: Azospirillum griseum (assembly GCF_003966125.1). Lineage (GTDB taxonomy): Bacteria > Pseudomonadota > Alphaproteobacteria > Azospirillales > Azospirillaceae > Azospirillum > Azospirillum griseum. The sequence goes on along the minus strand of NZ_RXMA01000015.1, from coordinate 31,152 downwards.
CCCGCTACGACGACACGGTGCGCGTGACCGTCGTCAGTGGCTCTGCCGGGGCGCTGCTGACGCTGGCGGTGGCCCTGCTGCTGGCGCTGCATTCGGTGTCGCGGCCGTTGGAACGCACGGTGCGGGCGATGACGCGGCTGGCCGATGGCGCGCTGGACATCCCCATCCATGGGGTGGAGCGCCGGGACGAGATCGGCGCCACCGCCCGCGCCGTGCTGGTGTTCCAACGGGCAATGCGGGACGCCGAACGGCTGCGCGACGAACAGGAGCGTTTGCAGGCCCAGGCCGAAACCGACAAGCGCCGGACGCTGGAGCGGCTGGCCGACGGCCTGAAGGCCGAAGTGGCCGAGGTGGTCCAGTCCGTCGGCGCGGCGGCCACCCGGATGCGCCAGACGGCGGACGAGCTGGCGGCGGTGGCGGGCAACGCGAACCGCTGCTCGACCTCCGCCGCCGGCAGCGCCGGGCAGGCGGCCAAAAGCGTGGATGTGGTGGCCGAGGTGGCCGAACAGCTTTCGGCCAGCATCCGCGACATCGGCGAACGGGTGGTGGCCTCCGAACGGATCGCCGAACACGCCGTGGCCGGGGCGCGCCGCAGCGAAGCGGCGATGGACGAGCTGTTGACGGCGGCGGAACGGGTTGGCGAGGTGGTCCGCCTGATCGACGCCATCGCCGGGCGCACCAACCTGCTGGCGCTGAACGCCACCATCGAGGCCGCCCGCGCGGGCGACGCCGGGCGCGGTTTCGCCATCGTCGCGCAGGAGGTGAAGGCGCTGGCGCGCCAGACCTCCGACGCGATCCTGGGGGTGGAACGGCAGATCGACGACATCCGTGCCGCTGCCGCCAAGGCCGCCGACGCCATTCACGGCGTCGGCAGCGTCATCACCCGCATGTCGGAAATCTCCGGCGCGATCAGCGCGGCGGTGACGGAGCAAAGCCAGGCCACCCAGGACATCGCCCAGAGCGCCAGCCGGGCGGCCAGCGGTGCCGACGACGTCCGCGTCATCATCGACGAGGTGATGCAGGGGGCCAGCGACACCGGAACCATCGCCGACCGCGTGCTGGCGGCGGCGGACGGGCTGGTCGGGGAATCGACCCGGCTGGGCGTGGCGGTCGACTCCTTCGTCGTCAAGGTCCGCTCCGCCCATTGAACGCGCCCCAATTGAGCGCCCCCCGTCTCATCATGTTTTGAACCGAAAGGATTGTGGAATGCTCACTTCTCTGGCGGCGCGGCGCGGCGACCTGCGCGCGTTCCTGCGCGTGGAAATGGCCGTCGGCGCGGCGGTCAACGGCGCGATCACGGCGGGGATCGCCGGGTTGGTGTTTTCCGGCGTTGACCCGGTTCCGGTCTGGGGGCTGGGCGGGTTGGCCTTCGACCTGCTGCCCAGCACCATCCTGCCGGTGCTGGCCATGGGCCTGCTGCTGCCGTTTGTCCTGCGCAAACGGCGGGCCGGTGGCGGGCTGCCCGATTGCGATTGGAGCGATCTGGCCGGGTGGAGCCGGTTTGTCCCGCGCGGGGTGGTCGCGCGCGCGGTCGTCCTGGCCCTTGTCTGGTTCATCCTGTTCGCGCCGACGGCCACCGCCCTGCTGTGGGGCGGCGGCTGGACGGCGGTCCCGTTCACAATCGTGCTGGTGGGCAAGGCGCTCTACGGCGCGCTGGTCGGGGCCAGCGTCACCCCGGCCATCCTGCTGCCCGCCCTGTGCGACGTGAATCGGCGTTGAGGGACCGGCGATGGTGGGCGGGCGTCAACGACCCTCGACCGCCATCGCGCCGCAGACCTCCGCCGCCTCGCCCGTGCCGCGCGCGGCCAGCGCGTCGCCAATCAGCAGCAGGGTCGGCCCCTTCCCCGCCGCCACGCCGTCCACCGCCATCGCGCCCAATGTGGTGCGGAGGCGGCGTTCGTCGGGGCGGCAGCCGTTTTCCACCGCCAGCACCGGGGTGTCGGCGGGCAGACCGGCGGCGCACAGGCCCGCCCCGGCGGCGCGTGCCTGTTCGCGGCCCATGTAGATCGCCAGAGTCGTGTCCGGGCTGGCCAGCCGCGCCCAATCGGGTTCAAAACGTTCGCCGTCGCGGCCATGGGCGGTGACGAAGGTGACGGCACGGGCCACGCCGCGCTTGGTCAGCGACAGTCCGGCGGAGGCCGCGCAGCCCAGCGCGGCGGTGATGCCGGGGATGACGCGCACGGGGATGCCCAGCGCGTCGAGGTGATCGATCTCCTCGCCCGCGCGGCCGAAGATCATCGGGTCGCCGCCCTTCAGCCGCACCACCCGCCGCCCCGACAGCGCCTGTTGCGCGATCAGCGCGTTGATCTCCTCCTGCGGCAGGGAATGGCGGCCCGACCGCTTGCCCACGCACATCCGCTCGGCCCCGGGCGGGGCGAGGTCGAGGATGCCGTCGCCGACCAGATGGTCGAACAGCACGACGTCCGCCGCCGCCAGCGCCTTGACCGCCGCCACCGTCAACAGATCGGGATCGCCCGGCCCGGCCCCGACCAGGGTGACGCTGCCAACGCCGGGCCGATCCACCGGTGTGGCGGGTGCGACCGGGCCGGGCGTCCGATCCGCCCCACCCCCCACCACGCCACGCAAAGTGGCGGTGGGCAGAACCGGGGACAGCAGGCGGAAACCGAACAGGATCAGGCCATCACGCCATTTCGCGCTGAACCGCATGACGAAGCACCTCCTTGATTTCGGGAACGCAGGAGCCGCAATTGGTCCCCGCCTTCAACGCCGCGCCGACCGCCTCGGCGCTGGTCAGGGACTGGTCGCCGATGGCGGCGATCAGGCGGTTGATGCCCACGCTGAAACAGGAACACACGATCCGCCCCTCGTCCGCGCGCGCGCCGGGGGCGCGGCCCGCCAGCAGGGCGGCGCGGTCGGCGTCGGCCAGACCGTCGCCCTCCAGCAGCCCGACCAGCCACGCCCGCCCCGGCAACCGCCCATCGGCGGCCACGAACAGGCAGGCGTCCAGCCGGTCGCCGCGCAGCCACGCGGTGCGCCGGTTGCCGCGCGCGGCGTCGCTGAAGTTGATCGCCGTGCCGCTGGCGGCGTCCCACCCGGCGGGGGCCAGATCCGGGACCGGACCGCGCCCGGCCAGTTCGATCAGATGCCCGCCCGGCACCGCGCGGCGCGCCCAATAGCCGTCGTGCGTCGGCGTCACCGGCTGGCGCGACAGCCAGAAGGCGGTCCAATCCGGCTCATAGGGCAGGACGGTGACGGGCATCCGCTTCAGATCGGGTTGGCCCGACAGCGCATCGACCGCGTCGTCGTCGATCAGTCGGCCGATCACGCAGGACCCGGTGAAGGCGTCGGTCCAATGCATCGGCAGGAAGGCGGTGCCCGGCACCTGCGCGTCGGTGACGCGGACACGGGCCAGCGCCTCCCCCGCCGTGCTGACGATTCGGGCCAGCCCGCCATCGGCCACGCCGCGCGCCGCTGCGTCGATGGGGTGCAGATCCAGGCAGGGTTCGGGCGCGTGGGCCGACAGCCGGGCCGACAGGCCGGTGCGGGTCATCGTGTGCCACTGGTCGCGCAACCGCCCGGTGTTCAGCAGCAGCGCGCCGTCGGGCAGGCTGCGCGGCAGGGGCCGCGTCGTCACCGGGATGAAGCGCGCCCGCCGGTCCTCGTGGAAAAAGCGGTGATCGGTGAACAGCCGCTCCTGCGGTTGGCCGCCCGCCCGCCACGGCCACGGAAACGGGGCCAGCGTATCAAAATCAGCGTCGCTCACCGCCGCCAGCGCGCCGATGTCGAACGCCCGCCGCCCGTCATTCTCAAAGGCCGACAGGGCGGCGTGCTCGCGGAACACATCGGCCGGGCTGGCGAAGCCAAAGGCGTCGGCGAAGCCCATGCGCCGGGCCACCTGGGTGATGATCCACCAATCGGGCCGCGCCTCCCCCTCCGGCGCGCAAAAGGCGCGCTGGCGCGAGATGTTGCGGTCGGAGTTGGTGACGGTCCCGTCCTTCTCGCTCCACCCGGCGGCGGGCAGGCGGATGTGGGCGAACCGCCCGGTGTCGGTGTCGCGGATGCAGTCGGACACCACCACGGTGGGGCAAAGCGCCAGCGCGCGGCGCACCCGCCCGGCGTCGGGCATGCTGACCGCCGGGTTGGTCGCCATGATCCACACCGCTTTCACCCGCCCGCGTTCGATGGCGCGGAACAGATCGACCGCCTTCAGCCCCGGTTGAGCGGCGACGCGCGGCGCGTTCCAGAAGCGGGCGAGCCGGTTGGTGTCCTCGGCGGAAAAGCCCATATGGGCGGCCAACTGGTTCGCCAGCCCGCCCACCTCGCGCCCGCCCATGGCGTTGGGCTGGCCGGTGACGGAGAAGGGACCCATGCCGGGCCGCCCGATCCGCCCGGTGAGGAAATGGACGTTCAGGATGCTGTTGACGGTGTCGGTTCCCTGGCTCGACTGGTTCACACCCTGGGAATAGACGGTGACGACCTTCTCCGTCGTTTCAAAGTCAGCGTAGAAGGCGGCGACCTCCGCCTCGCTGAGTTTGCAACGCCGGGCGACGGTCGCCAGATCCGGTGCGTCGGCGCGGGCGGCGGCGAGCGCCTCCTCCTCCCCATCGGTGTGGCGGCCGACAAAGACGGCGTCGGTGGCCCCGCGCGCGTGCAGATGGACCAAAAGGCCGTTGAACAGCACGGAATCGGTGCCCGCCGCCAGCGCCAGATGGGCGTCGGCGCCATCGACGGAATCGGTGCGGCGGGGATCGACGACGATGATCCGGGTCCCGCGCGCCGCCTTGGCCGCCCGCAAGCGCTGATTCAGCACCGGATGGCACCAGGCGAGGTTGGAGCCGACCAGCACCACCAGATCGGCCGTTTCAAAATCAGCGTAGCTGCCCGGCACCGCGTCCGCCCCCAAACCGCGCTTGTGGCCGACGACGGACGACGCCATGCACAGGCGCGAGTTGGTGTCGATGTTGGACGCGCCGATGAAGCCCTTCATCAGCTTGTTGGCGACGTAATAATCCTCCGTCAGCAACTGGCCGGAGACGTAGAAGGCCACCGAGTCCGGCCCATGCTGGGCGATGGTGTCGGCAAAGCGCGTTGCGACTTCAGCGAGGGCGCGCTCCCACGTCACCCGATGCCCGTCGATTTCCGGGTGGAGCAGCCGCCCGCCGCCATCGACGTCGCGCACCAGCGTGTCGGCCAGCGCGGAGCCTTTGGAGCAGAGCCGCCCCCGGTTGGCCGGGTGGTCGGCGTCGCCGCGCACGCTCACCCGGTCCTGCCCCGTCGCCGGGTCCGTCGTCACCGTGGCGATGACGCCGCAGCCGACCCCGCAATAGGGGCAGGTGGTGCGGGTGTCCCGCGACGCGCCGGGGGCTGACCCGCCCCCTCCTGGTCCGTCCCCCTCCGGCCCGTCAAACATGGCACGCCCCCTTGCAGCCGCCCCGCGCCGCCGTCGCCAGTTCCAACGCCACCGACACCGCGCCATCTTCCACCCGCACCGGGATGTGACCGGCGTTGCCGACGTCGGGGGCGACCGCCTCGCCAGTGCTCAGCTCGATCACCCAATTGTGCAGCGGGCAGGTGACGCGTTGGCCATGAACGATGCCCTGCGACAGCGGGCCGTTCTTGTGCGGGCAGCGGTCGCGCAGGGCGAACACGGCGTCGTCCGCCGTGCGGAACAGGGCAACGTCGCCGTCGGGCGTGCGGATCACGCGCGATCCGCGCACCGGGATGTCCTCCACCCGACCGACCGGCGTCCACAGGGTGTCGGCGGCGGCGCTGGTCGCGGCCACACCGGTTTCGGCCACACCGGTTTTGGGGAGAGCGGAAAGGATCTGGTCCATGTGTCTTACCCCACCTTGGCGAGCAGCGAGAATTCGTGACGGTCCACGCCCTTGGCGGCGCGTTCGGCCCACGGATCGTCTTGCGAGAAGCGTTGCGAGAAGAGAAAACGGGCGTGCAGCGCCGCGCGCCCTTCGGCGTCATCGACCAGCGCGCGCTTGATGTGGTCCAGCCCGACCCGCTCCACCCACGGGGCGGTGCGCTCCAGATAGCGGGCCTCTTCGCGGTAAAGCTGCATGAAGGCCCCGGTGTATTCCAACACCTCCTCCTCCGTCGCCACCTTCACCAGCAGATCGCAAGCGCGGACGTGCAGCCCGCCGTTGCCGCCGACGTGCAGTTCGTACCCGCTGTCCACGCAGACCACGCCCAGATCCTTGATGGTCGCCTCCGCGCAGTTGCGCGGGCAGCCGGACACCGCCAGCTTGACCTTGTGCGGGGTCCAGGTGCCCCAGGTCATTTGCTCCAGCTTCACCCCCAGCCCGGTGGAATCCTGCGTGCCAAAGCGGCACCATTCCGACCCGACGCAGGTCTTCACCGTGCGCAGACCCTTGGCGTAGGCGTGGCCGGACACCATGCCCGCCGCGTTCAGATCCGCCCACACGGCGGGCAGATCCTCTTTCTTCACGCCGAACAGGTCGATGCGCTGGCCGCCCGTGACCTTCACCGTGGGGATGGCGAATTTGTCCACCACATCGGCGATGGCGCGCAGTTCGGTCGCGCTGGTCAGCCCGCCCCACATGCGCGGAACCACCGAATAGGTCCCGTCCTTTTGGATGTTGGCGTGGGCGCGTTCGTTGATGAAGCGCGACTGGTAATCGTCGGCGTACTCACCCGGCCAGGCGCACAGCAAGTAATAGTTCAGCGCCGGGCGGCAGGAGGCGCAACCGTCCGCCGTCGTCCAATCCAGCGCGGCGAAGACCTCGCCCATCGTGCGCAGATTTTGGGCGACGATGGCGGCGCGCACCGCGTCGTGGCTGTGGTGGGTGCATTTGCACATCGGCTTGACCGCCGGGGCGGCGGTGAAGGCATCGCCCGCCGTCACCGCCAGCAGCGCTTCCACCGTGCCGGTGCAGCTTCCGCAGGAGGCCGACGCCTTGGTGTGGGCGCGCACCTCGTCCAGGCTGGTCAGGCCCTTGTCGGTGATGGCCTTGACGATGGTTCCCTTGCACACGCCGTTGCAGCCGCAAATTTCCGCGCTGTCGGGAAGGGCGGCAACGGCGGCCTTAGGGTTTCCGGCGTCGGCCCCCCCAAAGCCCTGACCAAAGATCATGGTGTCGCGCTCGGCGCTGACGTCGGCCCCGTCCTTCAGCAAGGAGAAGTACCAACCGCCGTCCTTGGTGTCGCCGTACAGCACCGCGCCCAACAGCCGGTTGTCCTTCAGGACCAGACGCTTGTAGACGCCACGCGCCGGGTCGCGGAACACGATCTCCTCCGTGTCCGCGCCGCCGGAGAAATCCCCGGCGGAGAACACATCCACGCCAGTGACCTTCAGCTTGGTCGAGGTGACGGAACCGGTGTAGGCGCTGCCCTCCCCGTCCGCCAGCGCGTCGGCCAGCACCTTCGCCATCTCGAACAGCGGGGCGACAAGGCCATAGGTCAGGCCGCGATGCTCGACGCATTCGCCCACGGCGAAGATCGCCGGGTCGCTGGTGCGCATCGCGTCGTCCACCTTCACGCCGCGCCCGCACTCAAGCCCCGCCGCCTTGCCCAAGGCCATGTTGGGACGGATGCCCACCGCCATCACCACAATGTCGGCGGGCAGCAGCCGGCCATCCTTCAGGCGCACCGCCTCGGCCTGTTCACCGCCCACAATTTCGGCGGTGTCGGCCCCGGTCAGCACGGCGATGCCGCGCCGTTCCAGCTCCTGTTGCAGCAGTTGGCCCGCCGCCGGGTCGAGCTGGCGTTCCATCAGCGTTGGCATCAGATGGACGACGGTGACGTCCATCCCCTTCACCCGCAGGCCGTTGGCGGCCTCCAGCCCCAGCAGACCGCCACCGATGACGACGGCGCGCCCGCCCTTGGCGGCGGCGGCCAGCATGGCGTCCACATCGGCCAGATCGCGGAAGCCGATCACCCCCGGCAGGGTCGATCCCGGCACCGGGATGATGAAGGGCATGGAGCCGGTCGCCAGCAACAGCCGGTCATAGGCCACCACCCGCCCGCTGGCCGATGTGACCGTTTTCGCGGCACGGTCGATGCTCTCCACCGGCTCGCCGGTCAGCAGCGTGATGGCGTTCTCCTCGTACCACGCGCGGCTGTTCAGCACGATCTGGTCAAAGGTCTTTTCGCCCGCCAGCACCGGCGACAGCATGATGCGGTTGTAGTTGGGCAGCGGTTCCGCGCCAAACACGGTGATGTCGTAACGGCCGGGGGCCTTGGCCAACAGCTCTTCCACCGTGCGCATCCCGGCCATGCCGTTGCCGACAACGACCAGGCGTTCCTTGCGCGGGGTGTCCTGCGCGGCGTTTTGCCCGTCGGGCGATGAGATCGGGTGGTGCATGTCCATGGCGTCTGCCTCGTCTCGTGTCCGCCCGGCCGTGTCGGCGGGGCGCGGGGCCAAAAAAAAGGCGTCCGAACCGGCGGGCGTGCCCATCCCGTGGAATGGGGGCCTACCGGATCGGACGCCGTTGTCCGGGCGGTTCGTCGTCGAACCATGGCCGATATCCGCGCCGCGTCGCCCGGATCCGGCCCTGCGGCGGGGGTTGGCGACGTTGCCGACCTCCGCCTTTTGTCTCGCCGCTCTCTTCGCAAGGCGCGTGCCAAGCCCGTTTCCGGCCCAACCGCAGACGGTCAACCGGCCGCAACGCCAGCGTTTCCGCCACGTCGCGGCCCGGCGTGGGGGTGATGCTTAGGTGCCTGTTTTTTGCCCATGCTTAGGTCTTGGTCAGAAAACAGACACACAGGCGTTTGTGCGCTGCAAAATTCATCACTTGGTATGGCGATCCGCCGGGCAGACCCATACCTTTCGGCTGATCTCTCCACAAAAATCCAAGCCATCCCGCCAGTTTCACCGCGTCGGCCCCAAGATCCCATCCTTTGGCATGAGGCTTGCGAAGGATCGGGGCGAGAGACGCGCCAACGACGGTGCGCATCCCACAGCGTCCAACGTTGGGCCATCCCCCGGCAGTGTTGCCGACCCCGGTTTCCCGCACCGCGCAAGCAGCCCTGCCGCCGCTTGCCGGGTGTTCGGGAGCCGATCCAACGGGACGCGTTCTTGGGAAACCCGGCCACAGTGCCGCTGCCCAAAAAACAGCCCTTTCGGATTGGCACCCGCCGGTGTCGCCGCCGCCGCCCGATGGTCCGGCTTTCTGAGATGGAGCAACCGACGTGATGACCGCCCGTTCTGTCCGCACCCCGATGGCCTTCCGCACCCTGCTGGCGTCCGCCGCCGCCGCCATCGCCCTGTGCTTGAGCGTTCCGACCTTCGCCGCCCCGCTGAAGGTGGAAAAGGAGCAGCTGAAGCTTGGCTTCATCAAGCTGACCGACATGGCCCCGCTCGCCATCGCCGTTGAAAAGGGCTTCTTCGAGGATGAAGGGCTGTCGGTGACGCTGGAGCCGCAAGCGAACTGGAAGGTTCTGCTCGACCGCGTCATCTCCGGCGAGTTGGACGGCGCGCATATGCTGGCCGGGCAACCGCTTGGGGCAACCATCGGCTTTGGCACCCAGGCCCACATCGTCACCGCCTTTTCCATGGACCTGAACGGCAACGGCATCACCGTGTCGAACGAGGTCTGGCAGAAGATGAAGCCCAACGTGCCCAAGGGGGCCGATGGCAAGCCGGTCCACCCGGTCAAGGCCGACGCGCTGAAGCCGGTGATCGCCGAATACCGCGCGGCGGGCAAGCCCTTCACCATGGGCATGGTCTTCCCGGTGTCCACCCACAATTACGAGCTGCGCTATTGGCTGGCGGCGGGCGGGATCAACCCCGGCTATTACGCCCCCAGCGACGTGTCGGGCCAGATCCAGGCCGACGCCCTGCTGTCCGTCACCCCGCCGCCGCAGATGCCGGCGACGCTGGAGGCCGGGACCATCTTCGGCTACGCCGTGGGGGAACCCTGGAACCAGCAGGCAGTCGTCAAGGGCATCGGCGTTCCGGTCATCACCGACACCGAGATTTGGAAGAACAACCCGGAAAAGGTGTTCGGCGTGACCGACGCCTGGGCGACAAAGAACCCGAACACCCATCTGGCCGTCGTCAAGGCGCTGATCCGTGCCGCCCAATGGCTGGACGAGAACAACAACGCCAACCGCGCCGAAGCGGTGAAGATCCTCGCCAAATCCGAATATGTCGGGGCCGACGCCAAGGTCATCGCCAATTCGATGACCGGCACCTTCGAGTATGAGAAGGGCGACAAGCGCGACGTGCCCGACTTCAACGTCTTCTTCCGCTACAACGCCACCTACCCCTTCTATTCGGACGCCGTCTGGTATCTCAGCCAGATGCGCCGCTGGGGCCAGATCGCCGAGAGCAAGCCCGATTCCTGGTACGACGAGACGGCCCGCAAGGTCTACAAGCCCGACACCTACCTGAAGGCCGCCAAGCTGCTGGTCGAGGAAGGCAAGGTCAAGGAGGCCGATTTCCCCTGGACCAGCGACGGCTACAAGCCGGTCGATGCCGGGTTCATCGACGGCATCCCCTTCGATGGCCGCAAGCCCAACGACTACCTGAACAAGCAGCCCATCGGCCTGAAGGGCAACCAGAAGGTCGAAGGCGGGCAACTGGTCGGCGGCTGAGACGCCAGCGCCCCGCCCCGCGTCCATCCTCCACGCGCCCCCGCCCGGCTCCCCAACCGGGAACCGGACGGGGCCACGGGATCATGAAGGAACCAACCACCATGACCAGCCTGACCGACACCGCCCCCTCCGATCTGGCCCGCGCCCAGCGCAAGGCCCGGCGCGCCCACGCGCTCAACCGCATCGCCAGCGCCCTGACCACCGTCGGGCTGGGCTGGCTTGCCCCGCTGCTGCGCATGGCCGCTGGCGAAAACCCGCGCGTCCAGGCCGTGGAGCTGTGGCGGCAGATGGGCGTTCCCCTGACCGCGATCCTGCTGTTCCTCGCCGCCTGGGGTTGGGCGGCTCCGCAAGTCCACACCAGCCTTGGTGCCATTCCCGGCCCCGCGCAGGTGTGGGAACAGGCGACCAGCCTCTACGCCGACCACAAGGCCGAACGCGCCAAGGAATCCGCCTTTTACGAGCGCCAGGCCAAGCGCAACGCCGAGGCGCTGGCCGCCGACCCCAACGCCCCGGTCAAGACCCGCCCCTACGCCGGGAAGCCGACTTATCTTGATCAGATTTTGACCAGCCTGAAGACGGTCTTCACCGGCTTCCTGATCGGCGCGCTGGTTGCGGTGCCGCTGGGGGTGGCCTGCGGCCTGTCCAGCACGGTCAACGCCGCCATGAACCCGCTGATCCAACTGTTCAAGCCGGTGTCGCCGCTGGCGTGGCTGCCGCTGGTGACGATGGTGGTGTCGGCCACGGTGTCGAGCGACAACCCGACCTTCGAGAAATCCTTCCTCACCTCCGCCATCACCGTCACGCTGTGCTCGCTGTGGCCGACGCTGATCAACACCGCCGTCGGCGTGTCGTCCATCGACAAGGATTTGATGAACGTCGGCAAGGTGCTGCAACTGTCGGGCCTGACCATGGTGCGCCGTCTGGTCCTGCCGTCGGCCCTGCCCTTCATCTTCACCGGGCTGCGCCTGTCGCTGGGCGTGGGCTGGATGGTGCTGATCGCGGCGGAAATGCTGGCGCAAAATCCGGGCCTTGGAAAGTTCGTGTGGGACGAGTTCCAGAACGGCTCCTCCAACTCGCTGGCCAAGATCATGGTCGCCGTCTTCACCATCGGCCTGATCGGCTTCCTGCTGGACCGCGTGATGCTGGCCTTCCAGGCCGCCGTCACCCACACCGGCAACCGCTGATCCTCTCTCCCCCCCGACTGCCTGCCTCCCCCTCTGCCTCCCCGGAGACTACGACCATGGCGATCCTGGAACTGAAGGGCGTTTCCAAGTCCTACGGCGCAACCAACGTCCTGCGCGACATCGACCTGACCATCGCGGAGGGGGAGTTCGTCGCCATCGTCGGCTTCTCCGGCTCGGGCAAGACGACGCTGGTCAACCTGATCGGCGGCCTGACCATGCCCGACAGCGGCGCGGTGCTGATGCGCGGCGCGCCGGTGCGCGGCCCCGGCCCGGAACGCGGCGTCGTGTTCCAAAGCTATTCGCTGATGCCGTGGTTGAGCGTGAAGGAAAACGTCGCGCTGGCGGTGGACGCCGTCCACAGCGGCAAGACCGCGAGCGAACGCGGCGTGCTGACCCGCCGCGCGGTGGAAACCGTCGGGCTGGGCCACGCCACCGACCGCCGCCCGAAAGAGCTGTCGGGCGGGATGCGCCAGCGCGTCGGCTTTGCCCGCGCGCTGGCGATGTCGCCCGACATGCTGCTGCTCGACGAACCGCTGTCGGCACTCGACGCCCTGACCCGCGCCAAATTGCAGGACGAGATCGAAGCCATTTGGCGCAAGGACCGCAAGACCGTCATCCTCATCACCAACGACGTCGATGAAGCCATCCTGCTGGCCGACCGCATCATCCCGCTGACGCCGGGGCCGGGGGCGACGCTGGGTCCGGCCTTCACCGTCGATCTGCCCCGCCCGCGCGACCGCACCGCCGTCAACCATGACCCGGATTTCAAGCGGCTGCGGGCGGAGGTCACGGCCTATCTGATGAACGCCGGGATCGCGCGCGCCGCCGCCACGGGGGAGGATCTCCCCCTGCCCGACATCCGCCCGATCACCGCGTCCGAACCGCCCAAGGCCTACCGCGCGGCGCAGGCCAGCAGCGTGGCCGACGAACGATATCTGGAATTCACCCGGCTGACCAAGACCTTCGCCACGCCCAAGGGGCCGCTGACCATCGTCGATGGCTTTGACCTGAAGATGCGCAAGGGGGAGTTCATCTCGCTGATCGGGCATTCCGGTTGCGGCAAATCCACCGTGCTGTCGATGGTCGCCGGGCTGGCCGACGTCACCAGCGGCGGCATCGTGCTGGACGGCAAGGAGGTGTCAACCGCCGGTCCCGACCGCGCCGTCGTCTTCCAGGCCCCCAGCCTGTTCCCCTGGTTGACCGCCTATGAAAACGTCATGCTGGGGGTGGAGCGCGTCTACCCCCACGCCAAACGGGCGGAGCGCGCCGACATCGTCCGCTATTACCTCGCCCGCGTGGGCTTGGGCGACAGCATGGACAAAAAGGCGTCGGAACTGTCCAACGGCATGAAGCAGCGCGTCGGCATCGCCCGCGCCTTCGCCCTGTCGCCCAAGCTGCTGCTGCTCGACGAGCCGTTCGGCATGCTCGACAGCCTGACCCGCTGGGAGTTGCAAGAGGTGCTGATGGAGGTGTGGGCGCGCACCCAGGTCACGGCGGTCTGCGTCACCCACGATGTGGACGAGGCGCTGTTGCTGGCCGACCGCGTGGTGATGATGACCAACGGCCCCAACGCCCGCATCGGTCACGTCCTGAAGGTGGACATCCCCCGCCCGCGCACCCGTCAATCGTTGCTGGAGCACCCGCGTTATTACGAGTACCGCGCCGAGCTGCTCGATTTCCTGGAAGGCGGCCACCACGGCGCGCCCAAGAAAGCCGCCTGACCAGAGGACGCGCAGCGCCGCCGCCATCCGCGTTGCGCGTCCCTGATGCCATCCACGGCCCCGCCAGGGTCAGGGGGTGGTCCCCCAACCCTGCCGTTGCAACTCCGCCAGCAGCCAGCGTGCGCCCATGCCCAACGGGTGCCGACGGTCGTGGATGGCGAACAACCCGATCGAACCGGGCAGCACCGCCGGATCCTCAATCGACAACCGCAACAGATGCCCCGCCGCCAGATCGGCTTCGACCAGATGATGGGGCATGGTTCCCCAGCCGAACCCCGCCCGCAGAAACTCCAGACGCCGGGTGATGTCCACGAAACGCCACACGCGCGGGCTGACCACGCTGAAGCTGGGGCCGGGGCGCTGCGATGGATCGGTCAAAATCAACTGCACATGTTCGGCCAGTATCTCCCGCGTCAGGGGCCGTGCTTCGGTCGCCAGCGGATGGGACGGGGCCACCACCGGAACCAGCGTGATCTGCGTCAGCGCGCTGGCCTGGAGATCCTGCGCGGTGGACGGCATCAGCGCGCACATGCCCAGGGTGGCGCTGCCGTCGCGCACACGCCGCTCGGCCGCTCCGATGCCCTCCGTGAACAGCGTCACCGTCAGATCGGGGAAGGCGCGTTGCAGGCTGGCCAGCCCACGGATCACCGGCCCCGAGGGCACGAAATTGTCAACCGCGATGGACAGTTCCGGTTCCAGCCCCGCCGCCATGGACTGGGCGGTGCGCTCGAACGCCTCGGCCTGCCGCAGGACCTGCCGGGCCTGAACCGCCAGCACGCGCCCGGCATCGGTGAAGCGCGGTGTCCGCCCGCTGCGGTCGAACAGTTGAACCCCTTGCGCGTCCTCCAGCGCCTGAATCGCGTGGCTGATGGCGGATTGCACACGCCGCAGCTTGCGGCCCGCCGCCGAAAAGCTGCCGGTGTCCTCGATGGTCACGAGCACACGCAGTTGGTCCAACGTCAAGGCACCGATCATGATCCATCTCTCCAATCGATGGGTTTGATCGAAATCATATCGCTTCCGTGGATGTGTTTCGAGACGCAGGATGATGATCAGAAACGGCGTCGCCCGACGCCCTGCCGATCATCCCCGCACCAAAGGAACACCCCCATGACCACCGCCACCGTCGCCCCCCGCCGCAACATCCTGGGTCCCGGCCTGTGGACCGTTCAGGGCCTGTTGTCGCTGTTTTTCGTCTATGCCGGTTACACCAAGCTGGCCCTGCCCGCCGACCAGCTGGCGGCGATGATCCCCTGGACCGCGCAGCATCCGGGTCTGGTTCCCCTGACCGGCACGGCGGATCTGCTGGGCGGTCTTGGCATCCTGTTGCCGTCGCTGACCCGCATCCAACCGCGTCTGACGGTTCTGGCCGCTCTGGGGATCATCATCCTTCAGGTGCTCGCCCTGGCCTTCCACCTGTCGCGCGGCGAGGCGGCGGTGGTCCCGATGAACGTGGTGCTGATCGCCCTGACCGCCTTCGTCCTGTGGGGTCGTGGCCGCGCCCTGCCGGTCCAGCCGCGTTGATCGCCCACTGCGACCAAACACCCGCAAACCCAACGCACACACGGTCAAACGCCATGCGCTTGACCAGCCGCCCCCCGGATCCGCTTCCAGCCTGCGCACCCGGTCGCGATGGCAAGAACCGGATCAGCCCCCCCGGCGCGGCTTGGCAGAACACCACAGCCAGGCCACCGCCACCAGCCCGGCGGCGACCAGGAAGGTGATGCGCATGCCGTCGGCCACCGCCTCCGCCCCGGCGCTGGTCGCCTCCCCGGCCACCGCCGTGAACACCGCGCCCATCAGCGACGCGCCCGACACCAGCCCGAGATTGCGCGACAGGGTCAGCAGGCCCGACGTCACCCCGCGCCGGTCCGCCGGCACATCCGCCATCACGGCGGTGTTGTTGGCGGCCTGGAACAGTTGATAGCCGGGGGTCAGCAGCGCGATGGCGGCGACGTAGCCCGCCACGCCGAACCAGCCCGGCAGCAGCGCCAGCGCCACCGCCCCCACAATCGCCAGCACCAACCCCGCCGACACCATGCGCGCGGCCCCGAAGCGGTCCACCAACCGCCCGGCGGGCACGCCGCTGAGGGCCGACACCACCGGCCCGCTGGCCAGCACCAGCCCGACCATCGCCTCCGTCAAGCCCAGCGCCCGCGACAGGAAGAAGGGGCCGACCACCAGCGTCGCCATCATCACCGTGGACACCAGCGCGTTGGCGGCGAGGCTGGCGCGAAAGGCGCGATCGCGGAACAGCGACAGCCGCAGCAGCGGGGCCGCCGCCCGCCGCTCCACCCACAGGAACAACGCCAGCCCGACCACCGCCGCGCCCAACAGGCCCAGCCCCAGCGGAACGAAGCGCTCCCGCCACACCGTCATCGCCAGGGCGTAGGCCGCCAACGTCAGCGCCAGCAGCAGCGTCCCGGCGCTGTCGAAGGCCGGGCGCGGTCCCGCCGGGCGGGGCGGATCGGCGGGCAGGCTGGCGCGTGCCAACCCCCAGGCCAGCAGCCCCAACGGCGCGTTGACCAGGA
Organism: Azospirillum griseum; assembly: GCF_003966125.1. GTDB lineage: Bacteria > Pseudomonadota > Alphaproteobacteria > Azospirillales > Azospirillaceae > Azospirillum > Azospirillum griseum. Next base: position 15,189 of record NZ_RXMA01000015.1, on the reverse strand, counting down.
ACAGCGCGGGCCAGCCCGCCACCGCGAGCAGCCCGCCGCCCGCCGACGGCCCCAGCGCCGTGCCGATGGCCGACATGGTGCCCAGCAGCCCCATCGCCCGCCCGGTCCGCGCCTTGGCCACGCTGTCGCCGACCATGGCGATGGTCAACGCCATCATCACGGCGGCCCCGGCCCCCTGCACCGCCCGCGCGGCGACCAGCACGCCCAGGCTGGGGGCCAGCCCGCACAGCGCCGACGCCGCCGTGAACAGCGCCACCCCGCCCAGCAGCAGGCGGCGACGGCCGATCCGGTCGCCCAACCGCCCGGCCCCGACGATCAGGCTGGTGATGGCCAGCAGATAAGCCAGCACCACCCATTGCACGTCGTGAAACGACGCGCCGAACGCGCCCGCCAGGGTGGGCAGGGCGACGTTCGCCCCGCTCGCCCCCAGCGCCGCCAGCAGGGTCAGCAGGCAGAGGGCGAGCAGCGCGCGGGTTTGCGTTGCTGCCGTTGGGGCCGCCGCCGGGGTGCCGTTCGTCGAGGTGTCGTTCCTCAGGGTGTCGTTCAGGGTCGCCGCGCCCTCCGGGGCGGGCGGGTTCAGGCTGTTGGTCATGGTCAGGCATCCGGTTGTGAGACAGCCGCAGCGCGGCGTTGCCCCCAGCCTATGCCCGCCCCAACCACCGGCGGAACGCGCGCCGGACGCAGGAAGTTGTTGCGCGCCACGCCATGCCAGCGCCCGGCCCCGCCGCGTTGGCCCGTTCCCCCGCCCGTTGCCGCGCGCGCACTGGATCGTGCTACAGTTGGGGCATGGCGCTTCCCGATTTGAATCTGCTGGTCACGTTGGATGTTCTGCTGGCGGAGGGCAGCGTGGCCCGCGCCGCGCGGCGGCTCAACCTCAGCCCGTCGGCGATGAGCCGCGCGCTCGCCCGCCTGCGGGAGGTGACGGGCGATCCGCTGCTGGTCCGCGCCGGGCGCGATCTGGTCCCCACCCCGCGCGCGCTGGAGCTGCGCGCGCGCGTTCACCAACTGGTGGAGGATGGCGCGGCGGTGCTGCGCCCGGTGGAGACGCTGACTCCGCAGCGTCTGGCCCGCACCTTCACCCTGCGCAGCAGCGAGGGCTTTGTGGAAACGGTGGGGCCGGAGCTGATCGCGGCGGTGACGGCGGCGGCCCCCGGCGTGCGGCTGGTCTTCCTGCCCAAACCCGACAAGGACAGCGCCCCCTTGCGCGACGGCGCGGTCGATCTGGAAACCGGCGTCGTCACCCCGGCGATGGGGCCGGAGCTGCGCGCCCAGGCCCTGTTCCGCGACCGTTTCGTCGCCGTGGTCCGCCCCGGCCACCCGCTGGCCGCCGGCATGGATAAGGGGCCGCTCACCCTCGATGGCTACAGCGCCGCCGCCCATGTCTGCGTCACCCGATCCAGCGCTGGCGGTGGCAAGGGCGGGTTGGGACGGGGGCCGGTGGACAGCGCCCTGCGCGCGCTGGGGCTGGAACGCCGGATCATCGCCAGCGTCGGCGGATTCGCCGCCGCCCTGGCGGTGGCGCGCCGGTCGGATCTGGTCGCCACCGTGCCGCTGCGCCACACCGCCGCGCTGCGCGCCGGTCTGTGCACCCGGCCCCTGCCCTTTGCCACGCCGGAGGTCACAATCTCCCTGCTGTGGCACCCGCGCCAGGACGCCGACCCGGCCCACCGCTGGCTGCGCGCCCTGGTCCGCGACGCCTGCGCCGCCGCGCTGGGCGGGCTGGAGATCCCCGACGGGGACACCGCGCCGTGACCGCCCCCGCTTGGCCGCTTTCGGATCCGCCGTCGCCGGATGATCCGTCCCACGATGGCCCATCACACAATGGCCTGCCCCACGATGGCCCGCCGCAAGACGGACCACCGCAAGACGGTCCCCTGCCCGATGTGCTGGGGCCGGACCTGGCGGTGCTGTTCGTCGGCTTCAACCCCGGTTTGCGGTCCGGCGCGTTGGGGCATCATTATTCCGGGCGGGGGAACCAGTTCTGGCGCTTGCTGGCCGACTCCGGCCTGACCCCGCGCCGGTTGCGCTGCGAGGAGGATGGCTTGCTGCCCGGCTTCGGCCTTGGCTCCACCAACCTCGTCGCCCGCGCCACCGCGTCCGCCGCCGAACTGAGCCGGGCGGAGCTGCGCGCCGGTCTGCCCCGTCTGGCCCGCATCGTCGCGGCGGTCCGCCCGGCCATCCTCGCCCACACCGGCAAGGGCGTCTATCTGGCGGCGAGCGGCCGACCCGACGCGCCATGGGGCGTGCAGGACACCGCCCTGTTCCCCGGCATCACCGACCTCGTCCTCCCCTCCCCCAGCGGCCTCGCCCGCCTGCCCTACGCGGAAAAACTCCACTGGTTCCGCGCGCTGGCGGCTGAACGGGACCGGCTGCGGCCCGGTTAAGGCGCTTTGGCCGGTGCCTGAGCCGCCGCACGCGCCTCGGCGTCGGCAAACAACGCCGCCGCGTCCTCCGCCTGCCCTTGCGCCTGGCGCAGCTTGGCAAGGTTTTTCAGAACATGAATCGTCGTGGGGTGCTGCGGCCCAAGCGCCTTGTCCAGGATGGCGACAGAACGGATGAAGAGCGGGGCGGCCTCCGGCAACTGACCTTGATCCTGAAGGGTGCGCGCCAGATTGTTGAGGCTGATCGCCGTATCAGCATGATCGGGACCGAGCGCCTTCTCCCGGATCGCCAAGGCGCGGGTGTAGAGTGGGGCGGCGGCCTCAAGCTGCCCCTGCGCCTGATACAGATAGGCCAGATTGTTGAGGCTTAAGGCGGTGTCGGGATGGTCGGGGCCGAGCGCCTTCTCCCAGATCGCCAAGGCGCGGGTGTAGAGCAGGGCGGCGGCCTCAAGGTTCCCCTGCGCCTTGTACAGATAGGCCAGATTGTTAAGGCTCAAGGCGGTGTCGGGATGGTCGGGGCCGAGCGCCTTCTCCCAGATCGCCAGGGCGCGGGTG
>NZ_RXMA01000015.1:0-12071 GCF_003966125.1 Azospirillum griseum | reverse complement strand
ATAGGCCAGATTGTTGAGGCTTAAGGCGGTGTCGGGATGGTCGGGGCCGAGCGCCTTCTCCCAGATCGCCAAGGCGCGGGTGTAGAGCGGGGCGGCGGCCTCAAGCTGCCCCTGCGCCTGATACAGAGAGGCCAGATTGTTGAGGCTGGTGGCGGTGTCGGGATGGCCGGGGCCGAGCGCCTTCTCCCGGATCGCCAGGGCGCGGGTGTAGAGTGGGGCGGCGGCCTCAAGCTTCCCCTGCGCCTTGTACAGATAGGCCAGATTGTTGAGGCTTAAGGCGGTGTCGGGATGGTCGGGGCCGAGCGCCCTCTCCTTGATCGCCAGGGCGCGGGTGTAGAGCGGGGCGGCGGCCTCAAGCTGCCCCTGCGTGTCGTACAGCACGGCCAGATTGTTGAGGCTTAAGGCGGTGTCGGGATGGTCGGGGCCGAGCGCCCTCTCCTTGATCGCCAGGGCGCGGGCGTGGAGGGGGGCGGCGGCCTCAAGCTTCCCCTGCGTGTCGTACAGCACAGCCAGATTGTTGAGGCTTCTGGCGGTGTCGAGATGGTCGGGGCCAAGCGCCTTCTCCCGGATCGCCAGGGCTTCTGTGTACAATGGAAGCGCAGCCGGATAGCGACCGGCCCGGTACTCCGCTTGTCCCGCGCTGTTCAGATAGTCCGCCCGCAACAGGGCGTCGTCTGGTGGGCAGAGAGTGGCGGCTTCGGTGAAGGCGGCGGCGGCGCGGGGGTAGTCGATTTCGCTGGTGGCCAGACGACCCAGCGCCGCCGCCTTTTCCGCCGCGCGGCGTTTGTGGATGTTCATTGCGTTGCGCAGACGGTCGGCGGCGGCGATGTTGGCGGCCTTGGCCTCCGTCAACAGGCGGCGGGCATCCTCGTTGCGGCCCGCGAGCAGGGCGGCTTCGGCGTCGGCGCTGAGGCGGGCAACGTCGGGGTCATCCTCGCCACGAAACAGCCTGACCTCCGCCAACAGCTTTTTGTGATCGCGCGCGATCTCGGACAGGCGGACAGCGAGCTGTTCGGGCGGAACGTCGTTCTGTTCCAGAGTCTTGAAAAAGCCGCCAAGCGCGGCTTCCGTCACACCCAACTGTTTGCTGAGAGCCTTGACCTCTTGAACCGCCGCGCTGTCCTGCCGGGCGTATTCGATCATCAATTCTTTGAGCGCGACCGGCGTCAACCCGACCGATCCGCCGACATTCCCGTTCACCACGATGCCGCCATGGTCGGCGGTGATGTTCTGGGCGGTTGACGACGGGGCGGCAATCACCACAGCGGGAACGAGGGACACCAGCGCCGCGCCGATCAGGAGTGTGGCAAGGCGGCTCATCGGGTCACGGTCCCTTTGGGGCCGGGGCGGGCAGGGGTGCGCCGCCGACGTTACCGGTCACGTTGCCGTTGATGATGGTCCCGCCGTTGGTGGCCTTCGCGTCACCACCGATGCTGTGCGCAGCGGGCGCGGCTTCGCCGCCCTTTGTGCTGACCCAAACCCACGCGCCGATCCCGGCCAACCCGACCAGGGTGATGAGAAAGGCGAGCGTGGTCAGCAGGCTGTCGTTGCTGGCTTGGCCCTTTCCGCCCGATGCCTTGCCGATGATCGCGCGAAAGACCAGCAGAACCACACCCAGGGCGATGCCGCCGATCCCGGCGATCTGCCCCAGGCTTTTCAGCAACGCGTCGTCCATGCCATCCCCCACCGCCAACCGCATCATCGGACAATGATGCGAAGAGCCTTGGGGGAAAGCAACCCTGATGGTGTGGCGCACCGACCGACGCTTACCGGCTGTTGCCGCGCCGCCTCAGGCCAACAGTTGATCCAGCAGGTGATGCAGGCGGCGCAGTTCGGTCCATTCGGCGTCGGTCAGGCGGCTGCGGTGATCGCGCAGGTCGCGGACGTCGACCTGGGCGAAGTCGCGGGCGATGCGTTGGGCGGCGGTGACGAGGCGGAAGACGGGCAGGGGTGGGGGGAGCGGGCCGGGGCGGTCGCCGCGCGGGGCGTGGGCGCGTTTGGCCTCGCGCAGGGCCTTCACCGTGCCGCCCTCCTTGATCAGGTCCCACAGCCGTTGTTGGGTGTCGGCGTCCTCGACGGCGGCGATCTCCGTCAGGATGCTTTTGGGGACGGAGCGGTAGCGCATTTCAAACTCGTCGAGGATCCCGGCGGGCAGGCGCAGCAGCGACAGGGTGCGCGTCACCTCCGCCTGACTGCGGCCGATGACGTGGCCAAGCGCCTCGTGCGTGTAGTCGTGCCGCTCGATCAGGCGGGCGAAGGCGCGGGCCATTTCCAGCGCGTCGAGATCGACCCGCTGGATGTTCTCGATCAGGGCCAGCTCGTCGGGGTCGCCGTCGCTGACGATGGCGAAGATGGTCCGCCGCCCGATCAGGCCGCAGGCGCGCCAGCGCCGTTCCCCGGCGATCAGGCGATAATCGCCGTCGCCGATCTCCTGCACCAGGATCGGTTGCTTCAGCCCGTGCCGTTCGATCGACGCCGCCAGCTCGCGCAGCGCCTCCTCATCGAAATGGCGGCGGGGCTGGTCGGGGTTGGGCTGGACGCGCTCCAGATCCACTTCGATCAGGCGGGGGAAATCCGCCGACAGGCCGAACAGGGCGTCGCCGCCGCGCTGGGCCGCCTTGTTCAGGATCACGCTGCTGGTGCGTTCCAATTTACGCGACGCCATGGCGGGCCTCCGTCGGGCGGGCAATCAGGTGGGCGGCCACCTCGCGGGCGAGGTCGGTGTAGGCCTGGACGCTGGCGGAGTTCGGATCGGCCTCCACCGCCGGACGCCCGGCCCCGGACGCCTGGGCGTAGAGCGTGGCGCGCGGCACCACCGGCAGCACCCGCGTGCGCCCTTCGTAATGGGCCTGGATTTCCTTCAGGCTGGCCTGATCCTGGGTGAGGCGGGCCGAATACATGGTCGGCAGAATCCCGAAAATGTTCAGCGACGGGTTGGAGCGCCGCCGGATCTTGGCGATGGTTTCCATCAGCAACGGCACGCCCAACCCGGCAAACACCTCCGTCTGCACCGGAATCAGCACCAGATCGGACGCGGCGAGCGCGTTGATGGTCAGCAAACCCAGATTGGGCGGGCAATCGATGATGACGACGTCGAAGCGCTCGCGCACGTCGGCGAGCTTTTCTTTCAGCACCAGGGAATTGTCCGGTTCGGCCACCAGCTCCGTTTCCGCCGCCGCCAGCCCTATGCTGGACGGGGCCAGCGTGAACAGTCCGTTGCAGACCGGCTGCGCGATGGCGTCAAAGCTGAGACCGCCGCGCAACACGCTGTAGAGGCCCTTGCGCACCATTTCCACCTCCCCCGGATCCAGGCCGAGATGGACGGTGGCGTTGGCCTGCGGGTCGCTGTCGATCAACAGCACCTTCAGCCCCAGGGTGGCGAGCGTGTAGGACAGGTTGACCGCCGTCGTCGTCTTGCCCACACCGCCCTTTTGGTTGGCCACGGCGATGACCGCACGGCGCACCGGCGTCAAATCGGCGGGCAGGGCAGGGCCGCCCGCCGGAACCTCCTGGCTGCGGATGAACTGTTCGACCTGCTGGGGGATGCGCTCCGCTCCGCTTTCCCAACGGCTGACGCGGGAGCGGTCGTAGCGGCGGTTCAGGTGGCCGTTGAGCCAACCGGCAAACCCAAGCTGGTCTTCGCCGCGCCGTTCCCGCAGGGCGCGCAGTTCTTCGCCGGTCATGGACACTCCGTGTCGAAACCCGCCGGTGGACGGGGAGGGGTGGGGCATCGCGCCTGTGGGCGTGGCCGTGTGCGTGCGTGGCGCCACTCTACGGATGTGACGCAAGCGGTCAAGCCGAACCGCAACATGTGCGTCACACCGGCCGTCGCGAGGGGCGGATTGGGCCTTTCATACGACGTCGTATAGGAATTATATCCTGCAATGGGTGGGGGAGGGGACTCGCGTCTTTGGCCGCTGATCGGGCGGTTGCACGGCCCTACACACTATCTCTGTGGCCGGGACAGAGCCAGCGTTACCGATTCAGCGTTAGCGGTGGGAACGCGTTGCGAGTCGTGTCTTGATTCATAAAGGTGCCGCCGTTTCTGATTCAGCGTTGGCGGATCGGTTGTCCGGCCTGAGAGCCGATTCAAACTCAGCGAGGCGAATCGCGAGTCGCGGGTAAGGAAGGAAAGATCAACCAACGCAAGGGCTTGGCCATGGGATGTTTCAAATTCAGCGGCCATGCTGCTGCCGTGTCCGAGTCCCGGGGGATTGGATCCCTCGTGTCAAAATCAGCGTGGCCACAGTCTGGAAAGCCGGTGGACGGTTGATTGAAGGGGCCGAATCGGCTGGCAAGCGTTGCAAATTCAGCGAATGGACGGTGTGAGTTCGGTGGCCAGGGCCGCGCGTTGGCCGGATTCGCCGCGTGCAGGACTGCGGAAGGGGGCTTGGTCGTGGTCGCGCACGCCAAACGCGTGACCGATTCCTACCGGAGAATCTCTTATAGGGAGTCTTATATAGGACATGGTTGCAAGTTCAGCGTGGAAAACCATTGAAATCGTTGCGACTTCAGCGTGAACGACGGGCCTGCCGTTGCGAGTTCAGCGACGGGGCCGTTGCGGAGTCAGCGTGGATGACTGGGGACAGCCACCGCCCGTTGCGGAGTCAGCGTGGAGAATCGTGGACAAGCCAGGGTTGGAGGCCGCGAAAGCGAGGCGGTGCAACGGGTTCGTCACAATCGTGGGCGCTGAAGTTGAAACAGGGGGCGGATCGGGCCTCGCCGCCGCCGCGCTGAACTTGCAACGGATTCCGCACGCCGCGTTGCAACTTCAGCGAATCCTGGTGTGCCGCCGCTTCACAGCCCCCGGATTTTGTGTTTTCTGAAACCCACTGGTCCCGGCGACCGGTCGTGTTGAGGAAGGGAAAAGAGGGTGTCCATGGCCAAGATCCACGAGCAATTGACCCTGGAGGGGTTCGAGGCGGTCTTGGCACGGACGGAGGACCCGAAGGAGCGCCGCCGCGTCATCATGGCCCATGAGGCGATCTCCAACGAGATCGACGCCATCGGCTATCTGCACGCCGGATTCTGCCAAGCCTCGCTGCCCCACCGCAAGCCCAAGGACGAGACCGCCCCCTGGGTGCGCAACAACGGTCGCTACCAGCTCGTCGTCCGCCCCGGCATTCTGCCCCTGCGCGACGGAACGGTGCTGGACGTCGGTGTCCCCTATGGGGCCAAGGCGCGCCTGATCATGATCTATTTGCAGACCGAGGCGCGCAAGACCCGCACCCCCCACGTCGATCTCGGCCCCAGCATGAGCGCGTGGCTGCGCCGCCTCGGCCTGGCCCCGACCGGCGGGGAGCGCGGCAATTACAAGCCGGTGCGCGAACAGGTGCTGCGCATCGCCCGTTGCGAATTCACCTTGCGCACCACCACCGGCAACTCCAGCGCCGAAATCTCCGACCAGCGGCTGATCGACGGCATCAAGCTGTGGCGCGACGACGAGGAAACCCCGGATCTGTTCCGCACCGGTGGCGAGTGGGTGCGCTTCGTCCGCCTGACCACCTCCTTTTTCGATCATCTGATGGAACACGCGGTTCCGTTGGACGAGCACGCCATCGCCAAGCTGAAGAATTCGGCCCTGGCGCTCGACGCCTATGTCTGGCTGGTCCACCGCCTGCACCGGCTGGACAAGCAGACGCTGGTTCCCTGGCACGCGCTGTCCCAGCATTTCGGTTCGGTCAGCGAACACCGCGTGCTCGCCTTCCGCCTGAAGGAAGCCTTGAAGGACGTCATGGCCGTCTATCCGGACGCCAACATCGAGCCGACCGCCAAGGGTCTGCTGCTGCGGCCGTCGGCCCCGGCGGTCCCGTCCAACAAACACGCCATCCTGCGCCCGGCCCTGTTGCGTTGATCCTCCGCCGCGCTACTCTCATGACCGGTCGGGTCGGTGTGGGGGCAGGCGTGGCGGCGGTGTTGTCGGATGACGCGATCCTGGACGCGGCGCGGTCGGTGCTTCCGGCCCTGTGCGCCCTGACGCTGTTCGGCAGCCGGGCCAACGGGCCGGGCCGGGCCGACAGCGATCTTGACCTTGCCGTCCTCCTGCCCGAACCCGCTGACCCGGTCGCCTTGTGGGAGGCGGGCGAGGCCATCGCCAAGCGGTTGGATGTGGACGTCGATCTGGTCGATCTGCGCCGCGCCAGCACGGTGATGCAGCACCAGATCATCACCACCGGACGCCGTCTGTTCGCCCAAGGGGCGGAGCCGGATCGTTACGACGCCTACATCCTCAACGCCAAACTCGCGCTGGACGAGGCGCGCGCGCCGCTGTTGGCCGACATTCTGCGGGAAGGGCGCGTTCATGGCGGATGATGCGCTGATCAACAAGGCCGCGACCATCGAACGCTGCGTTGCCCGCGTGCGCGAGGAGTATGGCAAGGATCCCGGCGGTTTCCCCCAGGACCTGACGCGGCAGGACGCGGCGATTCTCAACATCCAGCGCGCGTGCGAAGCCAGCCTCGACATGGGCCACATCATCATCCGGCGCGACCGGCTGGGCGTGCCGCAAAGCGCGCGCGATGTGTTCGCCCTGCTGGAGCGAGCGGGATGGATCGACGCCCGGCTGGCCACGGCGTTGCAGCGGATGGTTGGCCACCGCAACATCGCCGTGCATGACTATCAAAGCCTCAACATGGCTGTGACCGTTGCGGTGATCGAACGCCACCTGGATGATTTTCTGGCCTTCAGCCGGGCGATCCTGACCCGATCCCCCGGCTGAAGGCCCACCGGCTGTTATCCCCCGGCGGGGCTTCAGCCGTTCTTTACGTCTCGGCGTTCGTTTCGACCTCCAGCCCGGACGCGAGCACCGTCACCCGGCTGCGGCCACCGCCCAGCGGGCTGACGCGGACCTGCGCGCCGATCCGCTCGACCATCGCCGGGACATGGCTGATGACGCCGACCTGACGGCCTCCGGCCTGCAGGGCCTCCAGGCAGGACAGGGCCACGTCCAAGCTGTCGGGATCCAGCGTGCCGAATCCCTCATCGATGAACAGCGTGCCGATGCCGCCGGCGCTCCCCGCCGCCATCGCCGACAGACCCAGCGCCAGGGCCAGCGACACCAGGAACAGCTCACCGCCCGACAGGCTGTGCACGCCGCGCCGCTCGTCGCCCATCTCGCGGTCGATCACCTGGATGTCGAGGTTGGCCCCCGGCACCCGTTCCAGCCGATAGCGGCGGGCCAACTCGTCCAAATGCCGGTTGGCGTGGGCGAGCAGGCGATCCAGGCTGAGGCTTTGGGCGAAGTTGCGCATCTTCTGCCCATCCGCCGAGCCGATCAGCCCGGACAGCGACGCCCACAGCGCGTGTTGCGACTTCTGCGCGTCGATGGCGATGGTCAGATCGGCCAGCCGCGCCCGGTTTTCATCGTCGGCGGTCAAGCGCCCGCGCGCGGCCCCCTGCCGCTGCCGCGCTGCATCCTGGTGGTTGATCGCGTCGGTCAGCGCGGCTTCGGCCCCCGTCAGGCCGGAGGTGTCAACCTCACCCTCGCCGTCCTCCGTGGACCGCGCGGCGTGCGGGGGCTGACGGTCGCGGTGATCGGCGCGCTGACGCCGCCGTTCGGCCAGCACCAACGCCGCGTCGCGCCGCGCCGTTTCAAGTTCAGCGAGCGCGTGGTCTTCGGCCAGCCCCTCCGCCTCCGGCTGGGCGGTGGCGTGGCGGGCCTCCGCGTCGCTCAGCCCGCTTGCGGTCAGCGCGTCGGTCAGCCGGTCGCGCGCCTCGACCGCCGCCTGATCGGCGGCGATGGCGGCGGCGTGGCTGCGTTCCACCAGATGCGCGGCGGCGGTCAGGCGGGCGGCGGCGTCCTGCCGTTCCAAGGCGGCCTGCTGCGCGGCGCTGTCGGTCTGCCGCTGCTGGGCGTCGAGCGCGGCGCGGCGTTCGGCCACCGGCTGCCCGTCCAGCAGCCCGGCCCGCTCGGTCCGCAGGGCGTCGAGCCGGTCGGTCAGGCCGTGGCACCGCTGCCGCGCGGTCTCCGCCAGGGCCGCCGCGCCGCTGTGATCGGCCTGGGCGCGTTCGGCTCGCCGTTCGGAATCCGCGACGCCGCGCTCCTGATCGGCCCGCTCGTCACGCTGATTTTGATACGCGGCGACGCGGACGGACCATTCCGCCCGGAAGGCGGCGGGATCCCGGTCCAGCGCCGCGCGCCAATCGGGCAGGAAGGCGAGCGGTTCCGCCAGTTCGGACCGCGCGGTGTCACCGTCGCGCCGGGCGTGGTCGCGGTTGCCATCGGCCAGACGCTGGGCGTTGCCGGTGGCTTCCCGCTCCCGCGCGACTCGGCTTTGGGCCTCGCCCGCGCGGCGCAACCGGTCGCCCGCCTGGGTCTGGGCCTCGCGGGCGGCGTCGAGCCGCTTGCGGTGATCCAGCGTCCGCGCCTCCTCCTCCGCCAACGCCTCCAGCCGCGTATCAAATTCAGCGAGCCATTCGGCCAGCGCTCCCGCCTCCGGGGTGGCGGGCAGCGCGTCAGCGGTCAGGGGCATGGGGAGCGGTGGCGTGGGGACCTCCGGCCCGGTCAGCAGGGCGACCAGCGCCGACCGCTCGCGGGTCCAGCGCGCGCCGTCGGTGTCCAGCGCGCGGTCCAGAACGTCCAGCCGCTCGTCCAGACCGGCGACGGCGCTGCGGGCCGCCCGCGCGGTGGCCTCGTGCCCGGCTTGCCGGGCGAGCGCGTCGGTGTGGTCGCGGGCCAGGGCGGCAACCCGTTGTTCCTGATCGCGGGTGACGTCGCGAAGCTGGGCCAGGGGCGCGCCGTCGCCCGCCCAGGGGTGATGATCGGATCCGCAGACCGGGCAGGCTTCCCCGGCGACCAGACGGCGGCGCAGGCTGTCGACATCCTCGCGCTGGATCAAGCGCAGGCGGCGCAGCGTGTCGTCGGCCTCGTCGCGCGCCGCCTGTTTGGCGTTGGCCTCAGCGGCGCAGGCGGCGGCGGCGGCGGTTTCGCGGGCGTCCTCCTCCCGCCGCGCCGCGCGTTCGGCGCGCCACCGCGCCGCCTCCGCCCGCCGCTGCGCGGTCTGCTCGGCCAACGCGGCCAGACCGCGCAGCCGGTCGCGGCGGTCGAGCGTCGCCCGGCGTTGGGTCAACACCGCGTCCAGCGCCGGGGCGGGTTCGGCCTCGACGCCCGCAAGCGCGCGGCCGGCCGCGTCCAGATCGGCTTGCGCGGCGGCGACGGCGGCTTGGGCGCTCTCGGCCTGATCGTCCAGCGCCGCCAGGGCGGTGGCGAGCCGCTGGGCCTCGGCCTCGGCGGCGCGTCGGCGCGTGTCGGCGTCGGCCACCCGGAGCAAGGCGGCGTCCCAGCGCGCCCATTGCCCGGCCAGCGGGGCGAGCGCGTCCTGCGCGGCGAGCGCGGCGGTCAGCGCCGTCACCCGTTCCCGCCCGGCGGTGAGGGCGGCGTCGGCCCGGCGGAATGCCTCCGCCGCCGCGCGGGCCTGCGCCTCGGCGTCGGTCGCGTGAGTTTGGGCCTCCTCCGCCTCGCGGGCCAGCGCGGCGATGCGGCCATCCAGTTCGGCGGCCTGGGCCAAGGCCGGTTCGGCCCGCAGCCGGGCGGCGTTGGCCGCCTCCGCCTGACTGGCGGCGACGGTCAGGCGGTCGGTGGCCGCGGCCAGCGCCTGTTGGGCGGCGGCGCGCGCGGCGGTGGCGTCCTCTTCCGCGTGGCGGGCCTGCGCCACCGCCTGGGCGAGGCGGTCGGCGTCGGCGATCAAGGGGCGCAGCGGTTGGGCGCGCCGCCGCAGCGCCGCCACGGCCCGCCGGGGTTCGGCCCGCTGCCACGCCGCATCGGCGTGCGCCGATGCGTCCTGCGCGGTCTGTTCGGCCTCGGCCAAGCGGCGGTCTTGCGTCCACCAATCCAGCGCCGCGCGCGCCTTTTCGACCAACCGGTCGGCGTCGGCGACCGCCGCGTCGGCCCGCTGGCGCTCCGTTTCCAGTTCGGCGCGGGCTTCGGCCGCCAGCACGCCGATGCCGCCGCCTTGGGCGACCAGATTGTCGAGCGCCTGCTTTTCCCGCCGCTCGCGCTCGTGGGCGGCTTTCGACAGGGCGGAATAGATCTCCGTCCCGGTCAGCAGCTCCAGCAGGGCCGAACGTTCGGTCGCCGGGGCCTTGAGAAAGGTGGCAAAATCGCCCTGGGCCAGCAGAACCGCGCGGCGGAATTGCTCAAAGCTCAGGCCCAAACGCTGCTCGATTTCCGCCAACACGGATTTCTTGCCGTCGCCGAAGCGCTGGTCGCCGTCCAGGCTGGACAGGCTCATGCTCTGGGCCTGCACCGCGCCGTCGGCCTTCAACCGCGCCCGCCGCACCTCCCAACGGGCGCGGTAGCCATGGCCGTCCACCCCGATGAAATCGACCTCGGCCCAGCCCGACGCCGCCCCCCGGCGCAGCACGCCGCGCACGTCGTTGGCCGCCAGCGTCTTCGGATCGCGCTCCGCCGCCGATTGCTCGCCCCGCCCGGTCGGCAGGCGGGGGATGGCGTCGAACAGGGCCAGACACAAGGCGTCCAGAATGGTGCTTTTCCCCGCCCCGGTCGGGCCGGTGATGGCGAACAGCCCGGCCCGCCGCAGCGGCCCGTTGTTGAGATCAACCGCGAAGGTTCCGGCCAAACTGGTCAGATTGTGCCCGCGCACCGCCAAAATCCGCATCACGCGCCCTCCTGAACCGACATCAACACCTGTTGGAAGGCCGCCATCAGATCCGGCGGCGGTTCACCCTGGTGATGACGCTGATAGAGGCGATGGAAGACGTCCTCCGGCTCCAGATCGCTCAACTCCACCGCCGGGGCGTGATCGGCCAGGGCCGCCCCGTCGCCGGTCAACCGCACCGCCAGCTTGACCAGCCGGGCGGGCCGTCCGGCCAGGGCCGCTTCCACCTCCTCGCGCAGGGCCGGGCGCGGGCTGGCCAACGCCACCGACACCTCCACGAAGGGCCAACGCTCGCGCGGCGCGTCCGCGTCGAGGGGGAGCGCGCGCAGGGCCTCCAACGTCGCGTCGGGTGGGGCGAAGCGGCCGCCGCCGGGGATGCGGTGAATGGGAACGGCGCGCGGGACCGGCAGGGCCTGCCGCCCAACCATGCGGCCCTCGGCCAACTCCACCAGCATCACCTGATGGGGGTAGCTCTCCTCGTCCAAGGCCAGCGGCAGGGGGGAACCGCTGTAGCGCACATGCTCCAACCCGCCCACCGCCTGCGCCCGGTGCAGATGGCCAAGCGCGACATAGGCGGCGTCCGCCGGAAAGATGTCCACCGGCAGGGCGTGCAGATTGCCGCCCAGAATCTTGCGCTCGCTCAGATCCGACAGCGCGCCGCCGCGCATGTAGCAATGGCCGGTCAAAACCAGCGCTTCATCGGCGTTGAGGCAGGCGCGCGCCGCCGTCACCGCCTGGTCGTAGAGCTGGCGGACCCCCTCGATCAGCGGGTCGACCCCCTCCACGCCATCCTCGATGGGAAGCGCGGGCAGATCGGCCGGGCGCAGATGCGGCATCGCCACACAGCGGGCGGCGACCAGTCCGTCGCGGTCGTGCAGCGGAACCAGCAGCCCGGCGGGGTCGAACCGGCCGTCGGGCCGCAGCGGCGGCGCGCCGATCACCGCGACTCCCAAGGCCGCCAGCAACGGGGCGGACGCGTCCAATCGGCTGGCGCTGTCGTGGTTTCCGGCCAGCACCACCACATCCAGGCGGGGAAAGCGTGCCTTGGCGGAGGCGAGAAAGCGATGGAACAACATCAGAGACGGGATCGGCGGGTTTTGCCCGTCAAACAGATCGCCCGCGATGATGAGGGCGTCCACCGCATGCTCCCCAATCCGGTCGAGCAGCCAATCCAGAAAGCGGGAATGCTCATACTCCCGCGTCAGGCCGTGCAGCGTCTGGCCGAGATGCCAATCGGCGGTGTGCAAAAGGCGCAAGGGGCGGGGCATGGCGGTGCACTCGAACGGCGAAAAGGGCGGCCACTGTACAGCACGCGTGCGCGAGCGCAGGGGTCCTGATGGGGTTTTTTGGAAAAAATGCGCTTTGGATGAAAAAAGGTGTTGCGTGAAATTGGGATGCCGCCTATAAAGCGCCTCCCGACGCGAACGACGCCGACGCGCTCCGAACGGAGCGGCG
>NZ_RXMA01000149.1 GCF_003966125.1 Azospirillum griseum | reverse complement strand
CGGAACGTGTCAACGAATGTGAGACAGCCGGAGTTATGAATTAAGCTTGGATGGTCTCCGGTTTTGTCGGCGGATTGATCCAGGCTTCGATGGGCTTTGCGGGCGGTTCGGGTGCTTTGCGAACGAAGCGCTCCGGGTTGCGGCGAAAGGCGCGGTCGAGGGCCTCCTGCCGGGCGGCATGGACGGCGTCGGCTTGGCCGTAATGCACCTGATCGGGAGTCATCAGGCCGATTCCGGCATGATGGTGATCCCGATTGTACCAGGAGAAGAAGTCGCGGCAGAACGCTCTGGCGTCCTCGATGGAGCCGAAGCGCTTGGGGAATTGCGGCTGATATTTCAGGGTCTTGAAGTGGGCCTCCGAGAACGGGTTGTCATTGGAGGTGTGGGGCCG
>NZ_RXMA01000148.1 GCF_003966125.1 Azospirillum griseum | reverse complement strand
AGAAGATCATCTCAATGTACGCACGGGGCATGTCGACGCGGGAGATCACGGGGCACCTGCGGGAGCTCTATGGCATCGAGGTGTCGGCCGACCTGATCTCCACGGTGACGGATGCGGTGATCGACGAGGTGACGACGTGGCAGAACCGGCCTTTGGAGGCGGTCTACCCGCTGGTCTTCCTGGATGCCATCCGGGTCAAGATCCGGGACGAAGGGCTGGTCCGCAACAAGGCCATCCATGTGGCCATCGGCGTGCGGGCCGACGGCGCCAAGGAGGTGCTGGGTCTGTGGATCGAACAGAACGAAGGCGCCAGGTTCTGGCTGCGCGTCCTGAATGAATTGAAGAACCGGGGCGTCGAGGACATCCTGCTGGCTGTGGTCGACGGGCTGAAGGGC
>NZ_RXMA01000147.1 GCF_003966125.1 Azospirillum griseum | reverse complement strand
TAAGGCCGCCGAGGTGGCCCTGACCGCCTTCGAAGACGGACCCTGGGGCGAAAAGTATGCGGCCATCGGCAAGGCCTGGCGGCGCGCTTGGCCGGAGGTCATTCCCTTTTTCGCCTTTCCCCGCGCGGTTCGACGCATCCTTTACACCACAAATGCCATCGAAGCGTTGAATTCCAAGCTGCGCCGGGCGGTGCGGGCCCGAGGGCATTTTCCAAATGACGAGGCCGCGCTGAAGCTCTTGTTTCTGGTCTTGAACCGCTCCGAGAAAGATTGGAAGATGCCGCCACGGGAATGGACGGCCGCCAAGGCACAGATGGCCGTCATGTTCGGCGAGCGTTTCTCAAAGGCGATGAGCGCCTGAGATTAAAACCCGCCCCGCCGAGCACGAAATTCCGGATA
>NZ_RXMA01000146.1 GCF_003966125.1 Azospirillum griseum | reverse complement strand
GTGGTGACGGAACTGGCCGGTGAAGGCAGCGACGAGGTGCGCACCAGCCTTTCCAGCTACGGCCTGTCGGCAAATGTGGAAGCGCTCACCTACACCGGCACCGGCAACTTCACCGGCGTGGGCAATGCCTTGGACAACCTGATCCAGGGCGGTTCGGGCAATGACACGCTGACGGGTGGCGCGGGCAACGACACGCTGGTGGGTGGTCTGGGCAACGACGTCTACACCGTGGATGATGTCGGTGATGTGGTGACGGAACTGGCCGGTGAAGGCAGCGACGAGGTGCGCACCAGCCTTTCCAGCTACGCCCTGTCGGCCAATGTGGAGACGCTCGCCTACACCGGCACTGGCAACTTCACCGGTGTGGGCAATGCCTTGGACAACCTGATTCAGGGTGGCGTGGGCAATGACACGCTGTCGGG
>NZ_RXMA01000145.1 GCF_003966125.1 Azospirillum griseum | reverse complement strand
GAATGGTCAGGACGGCAGCGGCTGGGGCGTCTACCAGCAGCGCTTCAACGCCAGCGGGACGAAGGTCGGCGGCGAGGAGCGGGTGAACGCGACCACGCTCAATCAACAGGACTACAACAGCGTCACCCCGCTGAAGGACGGCGGTTGGGTGGTGTCCTGGCAATCGACTGCGCAGGACGGTAGTGGCGAGGGGGTGTATGGGCGCGTCTATAACGCCGACGGGACGACGCGCGCGGCAGAGATGCGGCTTTCGTCGATCGTGGCAGGGGATCAGTTCCTGCCGGCCGTGACGGCGCTGACGGACGGCGGGTTCGTCGCGGTCTGGGGATCGGGAAGCTGGTCGAGCCCGACCAGCTTCGGCGGCCAGATGCGGGGGCAGCGGTTCGACGCCAACGGGGTCAAGATCGGCGACGAGTTCCGTAT
>NZ_RXMA01000144.1 GCF_003966125.1 Azospirillum griseum | reverse complement strand
CCGGCTTCATCAACGCCATGAACCTGGAAGACGTGCTTGGCAAGATCGAGACCGACGGTAACAATGCTCATGTGGACGGCCCTCTCGTTAGGTGGGAGTCTGCAACCACTAATCTATGGCACCTCGATGCCGGCAGCAGCGGTCGTCCACACCATCAACTTGTCGACAGCCGGGCAGAGAGGGCGCGGCGGGCGGCAGGGTTTGCGGACTACGCCGCCAGTGGCGCGCCGGTGACCTCGGCCCAGACCTGGAACGCCTGGGTGCGGGCCTTCCGATAGTCGGCGACAGGGCGGTGGTCGCGACGGAGATGGAACAGGTTGGCGATCGGATCATGAGTGGCGAGGAAACGCTGGACTTGGCCGGGGTCTTTGAAGCGCTTTCTTTGCCGTTCGCGTCGGCGGGTGGGTTGGTGGGAGTTCTCGGC
>NZ_RXMA01000143.1 GCF_003966125.1 Azospirillum griseum | reverse complement strand
GAGCGGACGAAGCCGCACTGCAACGTTGGCACGATCGGCCACGTCGACCACGGCAAGACGTCGCTGACGGCGGCGATCACGAAGGTGCTGGCGGAGTCCGGCGGCGCGACCTTCACCGCTTACGACCAGATCGACAAGGCGCCGGAAGAAAAGGCGCGCGGCATCACGATCTCGACCGCCCACGTCGAGTACGAGACGACCAACCGCCACTACGCGCACGTCGACTGCCCCGGCCACGCCGACTACGTCAAGAACATGATCACCGGTGCCGCCCAGATGGACGGCGCGATCCTGGTCGTGTCGGCCGCCGACGGCCCGATGCCGCAGACCCGCGAGCACATCCTGCTCGCCCGTCAGGTCGGCGTCCCGGCGCTGGTCGTGTTCATGAACAAGGTCGACATGGTCGACGATCCGGAACTGCTGGA
>NZ_RXMA01000142.1 GCF_003966125.1 Azospirillum griseum | reverse complement strand
TGACCCTCCTCCGAATCGGTGGACACCTCTGCTAAGCTCCAGATGGAGCGGAGAGGTCAAGAATGACGACGACACGGCGCATCTTTACGGACGAGTTCAAGCAAGAGGCGGTGGCGCTGTTGGCCAGCAGTGGCCGCTCGCTTGCGCAGATCGCCCGTGAATTGGGAGTGCAGCCCTCGGTGTTGCGGAAATGGCAGCGCCGCCTCACCGGGTCAGGGGGGCCGCCGATGCCCCCCATCCAGCGAGCGGCGGCCCCCCTGACCACTGGCGCCGATCAAGCATCGGAAATCGCCCGTTTGAAACGCGAACTCGCCCGCGTCCAGATGGAACGGGATATATTAAAAAAAACTGTGGCCATCTTCTCGGAAGCACCGAGATGAGGTTCCGAATCATTGCGGACTGCTGCGACGAATACCCGGTTCGGGTGCT
>NZ_RXMA01000141.1 GCF_003966125.1 Azospirillum griseum | reverse complement strand
AACCCAAGCGTTAGAAAACCTGTTACAGTTTGCTTGCTTCAACTTGGATGCTCAACAGACGTCCGTTGATGTGCCGATCCCAATCCCTTGAGACCCAACCAACAACCGCAAGACCTAAGCCCCGCCGTCTGCGCATCCCTTCTCACAACACGGTATGCACTTGTTCAACATCCCGCAACGCTTGAAGCGCCGCATCGACCTCTTCCCCGTCTTCCCTTTGTCTCGGGAACGGGCCGAAGAAGGCCGAACATCTTGGTCGAAGAAGGAAGCGTCCAACCGCCCGATCAACCCGGCACCGCCGACTTAACCGCTTGTTTCCGCTCTCTTTTCTGCCGCCGCCGCGTCGCTTCGTGAAGCGCCGCCCCGTCGGTGGAGCGGGTTATAGTGGCACCACACCAAACCGCGCAACTCCTTTTTTGCGCATCCGTG
>NZ_RXMA01000140.1 GCF_003966125.1 Azospirillum griseum | reverse complement strand
TCGGCTTTACCATCACCATTGACATCGGCATATTGCGCCTTGCCAGCGACGAAAGCGCCACCATGGGCAACAGCCACGTGAGCGGACGCAAAACCACTGCCGGTGCTTTCTGACAACCAGAACCGATTGTCGTTCCCCTGGAAGATGAGGTCGGCTTTGCCATCGCCGGTTATGTCGGCATATTGCGCTTGGCCGACCTGGAAACTGCCGTCATGGTCAGTCACAAGATGCGGCGACGCAAAGCCGTTGCCTGTGCTTTCCGACAGGTAGAAATTGTTGTCGTTGTCCTGAAAGAGAAGATCGGCTTTGCCGTCACCATTGACGTCGGCGTATTGCGCTTGACCGACCTGGAAGGTGCCGCCTTCAGCGACCACCATGTGGGGCGCGACAAAACCGCTGCCTGTACTTTCTGACAGCCAGAATCGGTTATCTCCCCCCT
>NZ_RXMA01000014.1 GCF_003966125.1 Azospirillum griseum | reverse complement strand
TGCCGTCGAGTCTACCCGCAGCGACTCCCGCTGAAAATCCCCGACCGCACCACAAGCCAAGCCGATTCATCTATTTTGAATCGGCTCCCAGCGCGGTGGCCGCCAACAAATGCCGGGTCGCCGCCGCCAAGGGCGAGCGGGTGGAGGACGGGCTGTTGATCGACCCGCAGGGGCTGCCCACCACCGACCCCGGCGTGATGTTCCAGGATCCGACCGGGGCGATCCTGCCCTTTGGCGGGGCCACCGGCGGTCACAAGGGCTTTGGTTTGGCGCTGGCCTGCGAGATTTTGGCGGGCGTGGTCGCCGCCGGGTTTCCGGCACTGCCCGAGAATCTGCGGCCGGGGCGGGTGGTGAACAACGCGCTGGCCTTCATCCTCGACCCCAACCGGATCAGCGATGGCGCGTGGCAGGGGTTGGCCGACGCGGTGTATGACAGCCTGGAACAGACACCGGCCCGGCCCGGCGGCGAGGGCGTCCGGTTGCCCGGCGGACCGGAACGCGCGCATCTCGAACGCGCGCAACGCGAGGGGGTGACGCTCGACCCCGACACCATCGCCGCGCTCCACCGGATCGGCGGCTCCCTGGGTCTTGATGTCCCGGCGCTGTTGGGGGGTGTCTGAACGGATGGGCGGGGGGCCGCCAGCCGCCATCAGCCAACCGCTATCAGATCGTGTATTCCGGTTCGGGCAGGCTCATGTCCATTTCCACCGCCGGGGCCTGGGCGGAGGTGGCCCAGCCGACGATGCGGGCGGGGACCCCGGCCACGGTGGCACCGGGGGGAACCGGTTTCAGAACGACGCTGCCCGCGCCGACCTTGGCGTGCCGCCCCACCTCGATGTTGCCCAGCACCTTGGCTCCGGCGGCCAACAGCACGCCGTCGCGGACCTTCGGGTGGCGGTCGCCATGGTCCTTGCCGGTCCCGCCCAGCGTCACCCCTTGCAGGATCGACACGTCGTTGCCGACGGACGCGGTTTCGCCGATGACGACACCGGTCCCATGGTCGATCAGCACCCCGCGCCCGAACGAAACCGCCGGGTGGATGTCCACGGCGAAGACCTCCGACACCCGGCTTTGCAGAAAATGGGCAAGGTCGTGGCGGTCCTGGTCCCACAGCCAATGCGCGACCCGGTGCCATTGCAGGGCGTGGAAGCCTTTGAAATACAGGAACGGCGTCAACACGCTGTCCGCCGCCGGATCGCGGGCGACGATGGCCGACAGATCGGCCACCGCCGCCGCCACGATGCCCGGATCCCGCTCATAGGCCTGTTCGGCCAGATCGGCCAGGCGCTCCGCCGGGATGTACCAGTCGCCCAGCTTGCGCGCCAGATGCCCGCCGAGCGCCGAGGCGAACCCCTCGTGCGACAGCACGGCGATGTGGACGAAGCTGCGCAACAGCGGGTCGCCGTCCGCCGCCGCCTCCGCGTCGGCGCGCAGCCGCGCCCACAGGGCCGCCTGCGCCCTCCCAACCTCTCGGATTTCCTCCCGGTTCTCTGTCTCCTGCTCCTCCGTCGTGGCGGTGCCAGGGCCGGAGGGGTGCAGGAAGCGGGCAGGGGTGACGATTTGGCCCATGGGTCGGCTCCGTGGCTTCAGGCGGTCCGCGTCACTGCCCGCGCCGGATCAGCGTGTGGCGGATGCGGTGGAGGGCGGCGGTCAGCGCGTCGAGATCCTCGCAGGTGTTGTAGAAGGCCAGCGAGGGGCGCACCGTGCTTTCCACCCCGAACCGCCGCAGGATCGGCTGCGCGCAATGGTGGCCGGAGCGGACGGCGATGCCCTCCCGGTCCAGGGCGCGGCCGACATCCTCCGTCTTGCACCCGTCGAGCACGAAGGACAGCACGCCCGCCTTTTCGCGCGCCGTTCCGATCAGCCGCAGGCCCGGCACCGTCAGCAACCCGGCGGTGGCGTATTCCAGCAGGTGATGTTCATAGGCGGCGATGGTCGGCATTCCGATGCGGTCGAGATAGTCGATGGCCGCCCCCAACCCCACCGCGTCGGCGATGTTGCCGGTTCCAGCCTCGAACCGCATCGGCGCGGGTTGGTAGACCGTCTTTTCGAGGGTGACGTCGGCGATCATGTTGCCGCCGCCCTGCCAGGGCTGCATCCCGTCCAGCACCTCCTTCCGGCCATAGAGAAGGCCGATGCCGGTCGGGCCGAACATCTTGTGGCCGGACAGCACGAAGAAGTCGCAGCCCAAAGCCTGGACGTTCACCGGCATGTGCGACACCGCCTGCGCCCCGTCCACCAGGGTCACGGCCCCGGCGGCCCGCGCCATCGCCACCATTTCGGCGGCGGGGGTGACGGTTCCCAGGGCGTTCGACACCAGGGTCAGCGACACCAGCCGGGTGCGCGGCGTCAACAGACGGGCGTATTCGTCCAGGCGGATTTGCCCGTCGTCGTCCACCGGAACCACCCGCAGCCGCGCCCCGGTGTGGGCGCAAAGCTGCTGCCAGGGCACGATGTTGGCGTGATGCTCCAGCCAGGTCACGACGATCTCGTCGCCCTCGCGGATGGTCTGCGTTCCCCACGCCTTGGCCACGAGGTTGATGGCCTCGGTCGCACCCCGGACGAACACGATTTCGTCGGTGCTCGCGGCCCCGACGAAGCGGCGGGCCTTCTCGCGCGCCGCCTCATAGGCGTCGGTGGCGCGCGCGGCCAGCGCGTGGGCGGCGCGGTGGATGTTGGAGTTCTCTTCCGCGTAGAAGCGGGCGATCCGGTCGATCACCGCCTGCGGCTTCTGCGTCGTCGCCGCGTTGTCCAGCCAGATCAGCGGCTTGCCGTGAACGGTCTGGTTCAAGATCGGGAAATCGCGCCGCGCCGCGCGGGGGTCGAACGCCGGGCTGGCGGCGTGGGGCAGGTCCGGCACCTGTTCGGCGCGCAGCTGCACCGACAGGGCGGCGGGATCGACCAGATGGCCGGGGGCGGCCGGGACGGTGGTCGGCTGTCCGAAGCGGGACGACGGGACCGTGGCCCCGCCCGCCCCACGCGCGTCGCGCCCGGCGTCCAGGAAATAGGGCGTGCCGGGCGGCAACGCCGGAGCACCGGCCACCGGGGTGGAGGGGGCGGCGGCGGGCAGCGGCGGGACCAGCGAGAGGGTGCCGCCCAGCGAATGCAGGATCGACCCCAACCCACCATTGCCCCCACCAACTCCAAGGCCGCCATCGCCGACCGGTCCGACCGGCGGCAGCGGGCGGCTGACCGGAGCGGCGGCAAAGGCCGGATTGACCGACGGCCCGACCGGCGGAATGGCGGGTGGGGCCGACGGAGCCGCCGGCAGCGGCCCCGGAGCCTGCGCCGCCGTCACGCCCGAGGGCGGGGCCACGGCGGTGACGGGGGCGGTGCTGGCCGACGGTTCGCCCGGCAGCGCCTGGAACAGCCGGTTGGCCAACCGGCTGATGAGGGCGATGTCGGGCAAGCCGGAGTCCGGCCCTGCGGCCCCCGGCCCGCCATACCCCTCCGCTCCATACCCCGCCGCCGACGGCGGCAGGGTCAGCGCGGTGGCGTCAGGCGTAGTCGTAGTAATTGCCGACATAGACATCCTCCAGCACGCCGATGGCATCCTCGGTCAGGATCGCGGCCGAGCAGTAGAGCGAGATCAGGTAAGACGCGATGGCCTTGCGGTTGATGCCCATGAAGCGCACCGACAGGCTGGGGGCCACCTCGCCCGGAACGCCGGGCTGGAACAGACCGATGACACCCTGCTTGGCCTCGCCGGTGCGCAGCAGCAGGATGTTGGTGCGGCCGTCCGGGGTGACGGTCAGCTTGTCGCTGGGGATCAGCGGCAGGCCGCGCCAGGTCAGGAAGGACGAGCCGTGCAGGGTGACGGTGGGCGGCGGCACGCCACGGCGGGTGCATTCGCGGCCAAAGGCGGCGATGGCGCGCGGGTGGGCCAGGAAGAAGGCCGGTTCCTTCCACACCTTGGCGATCAGCTCGTCAAGATCGTCGGGGGTGGGCTGGCCCTTGCGGGTCTTGATGCGCTGGCCGGGGGCGGCGTTGGTCAACAGGCCGTATTCGGCGTTGTTGATCAGTTCGCTTTCCTGCCGCTCCTTCACCTTTTCGATCAGCAGGCGCAACTGCTCCTGAATCTGGTCGATGGGGTGGCTGTACAGGTCGGACACGCGGGTCTGAACGTCCAGCACCGTGGTGACGGCGTTCAGCGAGTATTCGCGGGGATTCTCTTCGTAGGGAACGAAGGTTTCCGGCAGGTCGGCGTCGTTGCGCGGGCTGCACTCCACCTCCGTGCGCACCTCGCCCTTGGGGTCGATGACGCGGTTCAGGCGGTAGATGCCCGCCTCGACCGGGGTCCAGGGCAGGAAGGACACCAGCCACCGGGGGGTGATGCCCGACCATTGCGCCCGCGTCTTGGTGGCGTTGGCAAGCTGGCGGGCCGCCTGCTCGTTCAATGTTCGGCGCAACTCGGTGTCTTCGGACATGGGCGTCGGCTCCTTGGCATGGCGTCGGCAACCGGCACGTCGACGCGTCGATTCCATGCGAATCGGCGACGCGCGGCGGCGCGGAAGGGAATTTTTGAAAGCGGGGGCACCGAACCGTTGGGTTCGGCGCGGTCGGCGCGGCGACTGCTGCGTCACGCCGGAACGGGTGTGACCATGCATGGCTTTTCCCGCCCCCTCAAGCCTGGACAAAGCTGGAACAGTCGTTTGGTCCGTTATCACGGAGGATCGTCCGCTAAACTGGTCAAGGCGGCGCTTTCGTCAGAATCGGCGGTGTATCACCAGGAGTCCGGCGCGCTTGATTTCGATTATTGTCTTACATTATTATAGGAAATCATAGGGGCGCATTTGGCGCGGTGCGAGAATTGACCGCAGGATATTCCGTGAACCTTTGGATGGGGGGCGGGTGTCTTTTTTGGTGGCTTCGGTCCTTGATGCGAAAAATAACTGTTTAGACTTGCTAAATCAGCGGAGTGATGCGCGAAACAATCTATTTAATCAATAGGAAATAACCTGTATTCTCTTCTTTGCGAATGGGGAAAAATCGCGGAGGCACGAAGCGTGAGCGTCGCGACACAGGATTTCGATGGGGCCGCGCCGGAGGAAATGATCCCCCTGGCGCTTGGGCGCAGCCTGCGGCGGTTGCGGACCCGGCAAGGGCTGTCGCTGGAACGGCTGTCCCGCCTGTCGGGGGTCAGTCGGGCGATGCTGAGTCAGATCGAGTTGGGGCGCAGCGCCCCCACCATCACCGTTTTGTGGAAAATCGCGCGGGCTTTGGACGTGTCGCTGGCCACCCTGACCCGGCTGGACGGGCGGGGGGAGGTGTCGGTGCTGCGGCGTGATGACGCACGCAGCGTTGTGTCCGCCGACGGGTTGGTGCGCACCCGCGCCCTGATGCCGCCGGGTGAGGGGCGTTGGGGGGACTTTCACGAAATCCGTTTGCGGCCCGGCGGGTGCGAGGGCGGCGGCGGTCATCCGCCCGGCTGTGGGGTCAATCTGGTTGTGGTGGATGGGGGGGTTGACCTGTCCGTTGGCGCGGTGGCGCATCGTTTGGGCGCGGGGGATGCGGCGCAGTTTGACGCCGATGCGGGTTATCGCTGCCGCAACGTGGGGAGCACCGACGCCGTGGTGTTTCTCGTTTTGTCCTTTGGCGATGCCTGACGGCATGCGCTGTGCTGCTCTGAATTTACAACATAATTTTTTAGTTATATATCCGCGACAAATCAATACATTTACAATAGGAAAATGATGTGCTTATGCTCAAAACACGATGTTGTTTTGTGTGAAAGGAAAGAGCCATGCCGACCCGTCCGCCGTTCGACCGTTCCGTGTTCCGCCGCCCGTCCGCCCAGCCCGGCGTCACCCGCCGGACGGTGTTGGGGGGTGCGTTGGCCCTGGCCGGGGCGATGACTGGGGCGGGTGCGTTGGCCGGTGGTTCCGCCGCCCATGCGGCCGCCGCCAGCGGGGAGCCGCTGTGGTTTGGCGTCAGCGGGCCGTTGACCGGACCCAGCGCCCAATACGGCGCGCAGTGGAAGAAGGGCTTCGATCTGGCGTTGGACCAGATCAACGCCGATGGCGGGATCCAGGGCCGTCCGCTGCGCTATGTGTTTGAAGACAGCCAGAACGATCCCCGGCAATCCATCGCCATCGCGCAGAAATTCGTGGCCGATCCCCGGATCCTGATCGAGCTGGGGGATTTCTCCAGCCCGGCGTCCATGGCGGCGTCGCCGATTTACCAGCGCGCCGGGCTGGTCCAGTTCGGCTTCACCAACTCCCACCCTGATTTCACCAAGGGCGGCGATTTCGTGTGGAGCAACTCCATCAGCCAGGCGGAGGAGCAGCCCAACGTGGCCGATTTCGCCGTGACGTCGCTGAAGCTGAAGCGGCTGGCCGTGCTGCACCTCAACACCGATTGGGGCCGCACCAGCAAGGACATCTTCGTCAAGGCGGCGAAGGAGCGGGGGGCCGAGGTGGTGGCCGCCGAAGGCTATCTGCCGGAGGAAAAGGATTTCCGCTCCACCCTGGTGCGGGTGCGCGAGGCCAACCCCGACGGCATCGTGCTGATCTCCTACTACGCCGACGGGGCGGCGATTGCCCGCCAGTTGAAGCCGGTCGGGCTGACCCAGCCGGTGGTCGCCGTCGGTTCCGTTTATTCCCCGAAATTCCTGGAGCTGGGGGGCGAGGCGGTCAACGGCGTCCACACCCGCGCCAACTTCTTCCCGGCCGAACCGCGCCCGGAGGTTCAACGCTTCGTCGCCGCCTACCGCGCCAAGCACAATGAGGAGCCGGACGCGTTCGCCGCCTACGCCTATGACGCGGTTCTGGTCGCGCAGGCGGTGATCGCGGCGGGCGGCACCGACCGCACCGCCATCCGCGACGCCTTCACCCGCGTGAAGGACATCCCCAGCGTGATCTTTGGCAAGGCGACCTTCGACCCCGACACCCGCCGTGTCTCAGGGGTGCGCAACGTGAAGCTTGTGGTGCGCGACGGGGCCTTTGCCCTGTGGGACGGCGCGCCGCCGACCAGCGCCACCAACTGACCCGCTTGTCCGGCGGATGTCCCCATCCGTCTTTTCCCCGCCCGCTTTTTGGTGTTTGAGAGCCGATCCGATGCTTGATGTGATTGCCCGTTCCGCCGCGCTCGTCGCTGGCACCCTGGCGGTTCTGACTGCGCTGGGGGTGGCGCAGCCCGCCCGTTCGCAAACCGCCGCCGACCCCACGAAAGAGCCGGTGGTGATCGGCGTCAGCGGGCCGCTGACCGGGGCCTACGCCCAATATGGCGCGCAGTGGCAGCGCGGCTTCGATCTGGCGCTGGAGCAGGTGAACGCCAGCGGCGGCGTCCAGGGCCGCCCGCTGCGCGTCCAGTTCGAGGACAGCCAGAGCGACCCCAAGCAGACCGTCGCCATCGCCCGCAAATTCGTGGCCGACAGCCGGATCGTGGCCGAACTGGGCGATTTCACCAGCGCGGCGTCGATGGCGGCGTCGCCGATCTATCAGAACGCCGGTCTGGTGCAGTTCGGTTTCACCAACTCCCACCCTGATTTCACCAAGACCGGCGATTTCATTTGGAGCAACGCGCTCAATCAGGCCGAAGAGATGCCGGTTCTCGCCGATTACGCCGTGTCGGCGCTGGGGGGCAAACGCATCGCCCTGCTGTTCATCAACAACGATTGGGGCCGCACCAGCAAGGACCTGTTCACCAAGGCCGCCAAGGAGCGCGGGGCCGAGGTGGTCGGCGCGGAAGGCTATCTGGCCGATGAAAAGGATTTCCGCTCCGCCCTGGTGCGCGTGCGCGACACCAAGCCGGACGGCATCGCCCTGATCTCCTATTACGCCGACGGCGCGCAGATCACCCGCCAACTGCGCGAGGCCGGGCTGTCCCAGCCGGTGGTCGCCGCCGGGTCGGTCTATTCGCCGAAATTCCTGGAGCTGGGCGGTGCGGCGGTCGAGGGCGTGCACACCACCACCCCGTTCTTTCCCGGCGATCCGCGTCCGGAGGTTCAGACCTTCGTCTCCGCCTACACCGCCAAGCATGGCATCGATCCCGACGCCTATTCCAGCCGTGCCTATGACGCGCTGCTGCTGCTGGCCACCGTGATCCGCCAATCCGGCCCCGACCGCAAGGCGATCCGCGACGGGCTGGCCACGGTCAAGGACGCGCCGAGCGTGGTCTACGGGACCGTGCGGTTCGATCCGCAGACCCGCCGGGTCGACAAACCCTTCAGCACCCGTCTCGTCGTGAAGAACGGAGCCTTTGCGCTGTGGCAACCGGGATCGACCGACGCGGCCAAGGCGGCCAACTGATCCCCGCCCCAGGGGTTCCAACCCACGCGATCCATCAACGGATTCCACAACGGTTTTCAGGCGAAAAGGACAGCGCACCGTGTTTCCCACGTCCTTCGGCCCGTGGCTCGACTACACGATCAACGGGCTGGTCATCGGCAACATCTACGCCCTGTTGGCGGTTGGGCTGGCGTTGATTTTCGGTGTGTCGCACCTCATCAACTTCGCCCATGGCTCCGTCTACATGGTCGGGGCCTACATCGGCTGGCTTGGCATCACCAAACTGAACCTGCCGCTGCCGGTGACGTTCGCGGCGGTGGCCGTCGGCTGCGGCCTGCTGGGCGCGGTGATCGAGCGGGTGGGCTTGCGCCCGCTGCGCAACGCCCCGCGCATCGCGCCGCTGCTCGCCACCATCGGCCTGTCGGTGGTGCTCGATCAATCGGCGCAACTGCTGTTCAGCCCCGATCCGCGCGCGCTGCCGACGCAACTGCCAAGCTGGCGGATCGCCATCGGTGGCGGCAGCATCGGCGCGCTCGATCTGCTGATCGCCGGGGTGGGCATCGGCAGCGCGGCCTTGCTCTATGGCTTTCTGCGCTTCACCCGTCTGGGCTGGGCGGTGCGGGCGACCGCGTTGGACCGCGACGCCGCGCAGCAATGCGGGGTGGATGTGGACAAGGTCAACCGCACGGTGTTCGCCATCGCCTCGGCCCTGGGTGGGGTCAGCGGTCTGTTGGTGGGGATGTATTACAACACCATCGATCCCAACATGGGGTTCCAGGCCGGGTTGAAGGGCATCGTCGCCCAGTTGATCGGCGGGGTGGGCAACGTGCCGGGGGCCATCGCCGGAAGCCTGCTGCTGGGGCTGATCGAAAGCTATGGCATCGCGCTGTTCGGCACCAGCTACCGCAACCTGTTCGCCTTTGTCGCCCTGATCCTGATTCTGGTGCTGCGGCCCAATGGCCTGTTCGCCAAGGCCCGGCGTCTGCCGCCGGAACCGCTGACCGGCACCTTCATCGCGCCCAGCCGCCCGCTGGTTCTGCCGGGTTGGCTGATCGGCCTGCTGATCGTCGCCGCGCTGGCGCTGCCCTTTGCGGTGCAACAGCCCTATCTGCTGCAAACCCTGGGCAACGCCTGGCTCTACGCCCTGTTGGCGCTGAGCCTGACGCTGGTGGCGGGCACGGTGGGGCAGGTGTCGTTGGGCCACGCCGGGTTGCTGGCCATCGGAGCCTACGCGTCGGCCCTGCTGGCGCTCGACGCCGGGATCCCGGTGCTGCTGGCGGTTCCGCTGGCCGGGGTGATCGCGGCGGCGCTGGGCACGGCGCTGGTCTTCCCCGCCTTCCGCCTGCGCGGGCATTACGTCTCCATCGCCACCCTGGCGGTGGGGGAGATCGTGACGCTGGTCATCCTGAACTGGGAAAGCCTGACCCGTGGCCCGATCGGCGTCACCGGCGTGCCGCCCCTGTCGGTGGCGGGCACGCCGTTGGTCAGCGGCCAATGGGTGTATTGGATTCCGCTGGTCGTCCTGCTGGTCTTTGCCGGGGTGCAGACGCGGTTGCTGTCCTCCCACCTGGGCCGCACCCTGCGGGCGATCCGCGAGGATGATGTGGCCGCCCGGTCCTATGGCGTGGATCTGAACCGGTACAAGGGCTTGGCCTTTGCCGTGGCGGGCTTTGTCGCCGGGGTGGGCGGGGCGCTGATGGCGCATTTCTACTCCTACATCAACCACGAAACCTTTCCGGCCCCGGTGTCGATGCTGGCCCTGACCATGGTCATCCTGGGCGGCTTGGGCAACGTCGCCGGGGCGGTTCTGGGGGCCGTGGTTCTGGTCGGTCTGCCGGAGCTGTTCCGCGCGGCGGCGGAATACCGCATGCTGATCTACGGCGTCGTCCTGCTGCTGCTGATCCGCTTCCGCCCGCAGGGCCTGTTGGGAACGGTGTGAGGACGCCATGACAACCGCATCAACGACATCAACACCGACATCAACACCGTCGGCGTCGGTCGCACCGCTTCTGTCCATCGCGGGGCTGGTGCGCCGGTTCGGCGGCCTGACCGCCGTCAACGGCCTGTCCCTCAGCCTCGCCGATGGGGAGCTGGTGAGCGTCATCGGCCCGAATGGGGCCGGGAAAACCACCCTGTTCAACCTGATCACCGGGCTGGACACGCCCGACGTCGGCAGCGTGGCCTTCGCCGGGCAGGACGTCACCGGCTTCGCCGCCGAACGGCTGGCCGGTCTGGGGCTGGCCCGCACCTTCCAGCATGGCCGGGTCTTCGGCAATCTCAGCGTGCTCGACAACGTGCTGGTCGGCGCGCACACCCGGTTGCGGGCGGTGCGCCCACCCTTGGGGCTGCCGTTGCTGGGGCCGTTGGCCGAATTGGGGCTGGCGCTGCTCCCTCCCGCCGCCGTGCGCGCGGAGGAGGAGCGGTTGCGGGCGGAGGCGACCGAGATCATCGCCCTGTTCGGCGACCGCCTGACGCCCCGGCTGGACAAACCGGCGCACAGCCTGTCCTACGCCAACCGCCGCCGGGTGGAGATCGCGCGCGCCCTGGCTCTGAAACCCCGCCTGCTGCTGCTCGACGAGCCGACCGCCGGGATGAACCCGACCGAAACGGCGGAGATGCTGGAGATCATCCGGGGCCTGAAGGGGCGCGGCCTGACCATCCTGCTGATCGAACACAAGCTGGATCTGGTGATGCAGCTCTCCGACCGGGTGGTGGTGATGGATCATGGTGCCCGCATCGCCGAAGGGCTTCCGTCGGCGGTCGCCACCGACCCGGCGGTGATCGAGGCGTATTTGGGCCACAAGGCCGTCGGCGCGGCCAACCAGGATGACGCCGCCGCCGTGGTGCCGACGAAACGGGGGATTGGGGAATGACCGACGCCGTGCTGCGGCTCGACCGCGTCAACAGCTTCTACGGCCCGGTGCAGGTCCACTTCGACCTGTCGCTGGAGGTCGGGCGCGGGCAGATCGTCTGTCTGCTGGGCGGCAACGCCAGCGGCAAATCGACGACGATGAAGATCATCCTTGGCCTGCTGAAACCCCGCTCCGGTCAGGTGCTGTTCGATGGGCAGCCGCTGACCGGGTTGAGCACGCCGCAGATCGTGCGGCGGGGCATCGGCTCGGTCCCCGAATCCCGGCGGCTGTTCGCCACCATGACCGTGCGCGAGAATGTGCTGATGGGGGCCTACACCCGCGATGACCGTGCGGGCGTGGCGGAGGATTACGAACGGGTGCTCGACCTGTTTCCCAAGCTGCGCGAACGCCACGCCCAGCAGGCCGGAACCCTGTCGGGCGGCGAACAGCAGATGGTGGCGATGGCCCGCGCCCTGATGGGGCGGCCCCGCCTGATCGTGATGGACGAGCCGACCATGGGCCTGTCGCCGCTGCACGTCGACCGCGTGCTGGAGATGATCCAGACCATCAACGGGCAGGGCGTCAGCGTCTTCATGGTCGAACAGAACGCCAGCCTTGCCTTGCAGATCGCCCATCACGGCTATGTGCTGCAAACCGGGCGCATCGCGTTGTCCGGCCCCGCCGCCGATCTGGCCCGCGACCCGCAGATCCGCGACGCCTATCTGGGCGGTGCCCAGGCGGCCTGAAGACCAACTGCCGGATCGTTCCTTCAGGAGGGTTGGAGACACCCCCCGGACAAACAGGCCCCGGACAAACAAGCCGCGTTCAGCGGCGGTCCGCCACGGACAGGATTGTGTGTGTTATGACCGATATTTTTGACGACCGCATCGACCACGGCCCCCGCTCCCTGGAGGCGTTGGAAGCGCGGCTCGCCCGCGACCTGGATCTGTTGACCTTGCCGCCCGCCGATTGGGTCCCGCCGCAGGACGGCGCGCTGGACGTCGCCATCATCGGCGCGGGCATGGCCGGGTTGACCGCCGCCTTCGCCCTGCGCAAGGTGGGTATTTCCAACATCCGGCTGTTCGACCGCGCCCCGCCGGGCCGCGAAGGGCCGTGGGCGACCTACGCCCGCATGGAAACCCTGCGCTCGCCCAAGACGCTGACCGGCCCGGCGCTGGGGCTGCCCAACCTGACCTTCCGCGCCTGGTACGAGGCGCAATTCGGCCGGGTGGCGTGGGAGACGCTGCACCGCATCCCGCGCCTGCAATGGCTGGAGTATCTCACTTGGTACCGCCGCGTCACCAACCCGCCGGTGGAGAACGGCACGGCGTTGACCGGCCTGACCGGTGACGCCGACGGGGTGACGCTCGATCTGGCCGGGCCGGAGGGGGCGCGACGGGTGCGCGCGCGGCGGGTCATTCTGGCCAACGGGCGCGACGGGCTGGGCGGCCCCTTCATCCCGCCCTTCTGGCGCGCGGTGGACAAGCGTTTTTGGAGCCACGCGCACGAGACCATCGATTTCGCCGCCCTGCGCGGCAAGACCGTGGCGGTTCTGGGGGCCGGGGCCGGGGCGGTGGACAACGCCGCCGAAGCGCTGGAGCAGGGCGCGGCCAAGGTCTACATGCTGGTGCGCCGGGCGGAACTGCCGCGCATCAACAAGGGGTTGGGGGCCGGGCATC
This sequence comes from Azospirillum griseum, assembly GCF_003966125.1. GTDB lineage: Bacteria > Pseudomonadota > Alphaproteobacteria > Azospirillales > Azospirillaceae > Azospirillum > Azospirillum griseum. Next base: position 124,832 of record NZ_RXMA01000014.1, on the reverse strand, counting down.
CCGGCAACGTGCTGGCCTTTCACACCCTGACCGACGAACAGCGTTGGGCCTACAACCAGTACATCGCCGAAACCGGCGTTCCGGCCCCGCACAACTCGATGCTGCGCTGCTCGCGCCACGCCAATTTCGCCCTGCTGACGCGCTGCCCGATTGAGGCGGCGGAGCCGGAGGGTGGGCGGTTGCGGCTGCGCACCGGGCGCGGCACGGTCACGGTCGATCATGTGGTGCTGGCCACCGGCTTCGCCGTCGATTGGGCGCAGCGGCCCGAATTGGCGGAGATCGCCCGCCACACGCTGCTGTGGCGCGACCGCTTCACCCCGCCGGGTCAGGAGAACAGCGAGTTCGCCCTGCACCCCTATCTCGGGGCGGATTTCGAGTTTCTGGAGCGCACCCCCGGTGCCGCCCCCTGGCTGAACCGGGTCCACGCCTTCAATTTTGCCGCCGTGCTCAGCCACGGCAAGGTGACGGGCGACATTCCCGGCATCAGCGCCGGGGCGGAGCGGCTGGCCGACAGCATCACCGCCGCCCTGTTCACCGAGGATTACGACCATCATTGGCAGCGGCTGATCGATTTCGCGACGCCGGAACTGCTGGGCGACGAATGGACCGAAGCGGAGGGCTTCTGATGACCAGCCAGACCATTGACCGTGCCGACACCGGCCTTGATGCCGTCGGCGCAACCGTGACCCCCGACCTGATCGACCGCTTGGCCGGTTTTGTCGATGGCGCGCCGCTGTTGGCCCTGCGCGTCACGCGGGCCGACGCCCGCGCCCGCGCCCAGGCTGCCCACGACGCCCTGCTGTTCCCGCAGCGGCCCGGCCGACTGCCCGCCGCCGAACGGGCGACGCTGGCCGCCCGCCTTGCCGAGCTGAGCGGCGACGACGCTCTGGCTGCCCATTATCGCGCCCTGGTGGCGGATGGGGAGGACGCCCGCCCCGCCCTGGTCGCGCATGTCGACCGGGTGGCCCTGTCCCCGCGCGATTCCCGGCCCGAGCATCTGCGCGCGCTGGAGGCGGCGGGGCTGGACGCGCACGCCATCGTCGCGCTGTCGCAACTGATCGCGCTGGTGTCCTTTCAGGCGCGGGTTCTGGCGGGGCTGCGGGCGCTGGATGGGCGGGGGCGCGACGGGGTGGAGCCGTTCGCCGGGGTGCCGGTTCCCGCCGATCCGGCCATCGCCTTCACCACCGACACGCTGGAGTGGCGGCCCTGGCTGCCTCCGGTCGTCCTGGACGAAGCCAGCGAGGAGCAGCGCCGGGCGCTGGCGGTCACGCCGTCCAACACCGCCATCGGGGCCTACTCCCTGGTGTTGGCGCACGAACCGGAATCGCTGCTCCATCGCACGCCGCTGTTCAACGGCATCCTGTACGCCCCGCGCGGGTTGCCCCGGTCGGATCGTGAATTCGCCAGCGCGGTGGAATCGGTGGTGAATGGCTGCGTCTATTGCGCGTCCGTCCACACCCGCCGCTTTGTGGAACTGACCGGCGAACGCGGGCCGGTGGAGGCGCTGTTCGCTCACGGCATCGTGGGCCTGTCCGATCAACCGCGCCTGTCGGCCATCGCCCGCGCCGCCGCCCGCCTGACCGCCACCCCCGCCGCTCTGGCCAACGACGACGTTGTGGCGCTGCGGTCGGCTGGCTTGAGCGATGGGGACATCCACGATGTCATTCTGTCGGTGGCGATCTTCGCCTGGGCCAACCGGTTGATGCTGAGTTTGGGCGAAGCGGTGCGCTGATCGGCGTCCGGCGCTGCGAAAGGCCGCCCGCAAGACCCAATCCGCCGTCCGCACCGGTGGTTCGGGTCTGAACACGCGGGCGGTCTTTGTGCGCGCAAAAACAACACAATTACTCAGTTAAATATAAGAGATTTTCCGATTTTCTCATATTATTTTTATAGACAAATAGACTTTCTCGACCCCATGATGGGCTCACGATCAAGGGCGGGGTGATGCGCCAACCGCATCCCCCTCCGCCAGCAACCGCCGCTCAATCTCTGCCCTTCAATCCTTTGTCTGGAAAGGATTTTTCCATGTCCAATCCGCTGACAAACCGTGACTCCACCGCCCTTCTGCCCGCCGCCGATCCGGTGGTGGTGTGGGTGCCGTTGCCGGAGGGGTTGGTGTTCGATTGTGAGGGGGATGGAGGATCATACAACGCCGTGTCGCTGTGGAATCGGTTGAGCGGGGCGTGGTTGACGCGGATTGCCGCCCGCCGGGCCGCCTGACGCCGTCTCAGCCTGCGTTTTCCTTGCAATCGTTTTCGGGAGGAGGTCTCACCGTGACCGCGCCATTGCCGATTTTGGATCTGGGCCGTTTTCAGGACGACGACAGCGGGGGCGCGGCGTTTCTCGACGATCTGCGCGTGGCGATCCGCCGGTACGGCGCGTTCTATGTGACCGGCCATGGTGTGGACGCGGCGACGCTCGATCAGGCCTTTGCGCTGTCGCGCCGTTTCTTCGCCTTGTCCGACGCCGACAAGCGGGCGATCGAAATGGTCCATTCGCCGCATTTCCGGGGCTACACCCGCGCCGGGTGGGAGCGCACCCGGGGCAAGGCCGATTGGCGGGAGCAGGTGGACATCGGGTCCGAACGCCCCACGTTGCCCGCCGATGCCGACGCGCCCGCCTGGACGCGGTTGCAGGGTCCGAACCAGTGGCCCGACGCCCTGCCGGAGCTGCGCCCCGCCGCGCTGGCGTTGCAAGACGCGCTGACCGAAGTCACGTTGCGCCTGCTGCGGGCGGTGGCGCTGGCCATCGGGCTGAAGGCCGACGCCTTCGATCCCATCGTGGCGCCCGACCCGACGCAACTCATCAAGCTGATCCGCTACCCGGGGCGCGACGCGCTGCCAGAGGGGGAACAAGGTGGGCAGGACGGCGGCGGGCAGGGCGTTGGTGCGCACAAGGACAGTGGTTTGCTGACCCTGGTGCTGCAACACCAGCAAAGCGGGCTTCAGGCCGAAACGCCCGATGGTTGGGTCGATGTGCCGCTCATCCCCGGCACCTTTGTCGTCAACGCCGGGGAGTTGCTGGAGCTGGCCACCGATGGCTATTTCCGCGCGGCGGTGCACCGGGTGGTGACGCCGCCGACCGGGGTGGACCGGCTGTCCATCGCCTTTTTCCTGGGCGCGCGTCTGGGCGCGCGGGTTCCGGTTCTGCCGCTGCTGCCCGATCTGGCGGCGCAGGCGCGCGGGCCGGAGCGTGATCCCAACAACCCGTTGTTCGTGGATGTCGGCGAAAACGCGCTGAAAAGCCGCCTGCGCTCGCACCCCGACGTCGCCCAACGCCATTACGCCGATCTTCCGGCGGTGGCGGCGCTGGCCGGGCGGGTTCTGGAACCCGCCGCCTATTGAGCCGCCCCTTTTCCGCCGACCCTTTTCAAAAACGCTGTTCAAAAGGACCGACCGATGACCGACACGTCTCCGCGTTTTGAAACCCTGGCCCTGCACGCTGGCGGCTACCGGTCCGATCCGGCGACCGGGGCCGTGGCCGTGCCGATCTATCAGACCACCTCCTACCAGTTCCAGGACACCGGCCACGCCGAACGCCTGTTCGCGCTCCAGGAGTTGGGCAACATCTACACCCGCGTGACCAACCCGACGACGGACGTGCTCGAACAGCGCCTGGCCGCGTTGGAAGGCGGGGCGGCGGCGCTGGTGGTGGCGTCGGGACAGGCGGCGTCCTTCTACGCCATTCTGAATCTGGCGCAGGCGGGCGACAATTTCGTCACCTCGACCGATCTCTATGGCGGCACCTGGAACCTGTTTGCCAACACCTTCAAGCAGTTGGGGATCGAGGCGCGCTTCGTCGATCCGGCCGACCCGGAGAATTTCCGCCGCGCCACCGATGACAAGACCCGCGCCTATTACGCGGAAACCCTGCCGAATCCCAAGCTGAACGTCTTCCCGATCCGCGAGGTGGCCGACATCGGCCGGTCGCTGGGCGTGCCGTTGATTGTGGACAACACCGCCGCCCCGCTGACCGTGCGCCCGTTCGACCATGGCGCGGCGGTGACGCTCTATTCGGCGACGAAATACATCGGCGGCCATGGCACCACCATCGGCGGCGTCATCATCGACGGCGGCAATTTCCCATGGGCCGATCACGCCGCCCGTTTCCCGCTGCCGACCCAGCCCGACCCCAGCTATCACGGCGCGGTGTGGACGGAGGCGGCCAAGCCGCTCGGCCCCATCGCCTATGTCCTGCGCGCGCGGGTGACGCTGCTGCGCGACACCGGGGCGGCGATCAGCCCGCTGTCGGCCTTCCAGTTGATCCAGGGGTTGGAAACCCTGCCGCTGCGCATCCGCCAGCACAACGCCAACGCCATCAAGGTGGCGGATTTTCTCAAAACCCACCCGAAGGTCGCCTCGGTCATCTTCCCCGGCCTGCACACCGGCGAGGCCAAGCGCCGCGCCGACGCCTATCTGAAGGGCGGCTATGGCGCGTTGATCGGGTTTGAGGTGAAGGGCGGGGCGGAAGCCGGCCGCCGCTTCATCGAATCGCTGAAGCTGCTGTACCACGTCGCCAACATCGGCGACGCCCGCTCGCTGGCCATCCATCCGGCGACCACCACCCATTCGCAATTGTCGGTGGAGGACCAGATCGCCAGCGGTGTCACCCCTGGCTATGTCCGCCTGTCGATCGGGATCGAGCACCCCGACGACATCATCGCCGACATCGAACAGGCGCTGGCCGAGGTCTGACCAGCGTTCTGCACCCGGCCCCCGGTGGTTGACCGCTGCGGGTTTGCCCATCCCGGGCCGGGAGGTTCCGTGCGTCTTGTGCGTCTCTTCGTTCGTCCATTGTCCACGCCACCTGATGGGGAAGCGCGTTCGCGCGTTTCCCCAATTTTTTGCGTGGTCCGGATCGCTTTTCAAACCGTGATGAGGATGTCCATGCCGGATGTTGCCCTGCCGACCCTGACCGCCACCCCGCTCGGCCCCACCATCGGCGCGCGGGTCAGCGGCGTTGACCTGTCCCGGCCCTTGACCCCGTCGGTTGCGGCCGAGTTGGAGGCGCTTCTGGTGCGCCATCAGGTGCTGTTCTTTGAAAACCAGCCGCTGACCCCGGAACAGCAGCGCGCCTTCGCCGCCAGCTTCGGCCCGCTGCACATCCACCCGGTCTATCCGAACATCCCGGAGGTTCCGGAAATCATGGTTCTGGACACCGGCCCGCACAACCCGAGCGACAACGACGTCTGGCACACCGACGTGACCTTTGTGGAAACCCCACCGGCCATCGTGGCGCTGTCGGCCAAGAAGGTGCCGCCGCTGGGCGGTGACACCCTGTGGGCCAGCGCGTCGGCCGCCTATGAAGCGCTGTCGGAACCGCTGCGCGTGCTTCTGGAACCGTTGAAGGCCGTGCATGATTTCAGCCGGTCGTTTCCGGAATGGCGTCACAACGGGCCGGGCGTGCATGAACGCTGGCTGGAGGCGCGGGCCAAGAACCCGATCCGCGTCCATCCGGTGATCCGCACCCATCCGGTTAACGGGCGCAAGGCGCTGTTCGTGAACGACAATTTCACAGCGGCCATTCTGGGCCTCAGCCCGAAGGAAAGCGATTTCCTGCTGCGCTTCCTGTTCGACCATGTCGCCCGACCGGAATTCACCGTGCGGTGGACCTGGAAGCCGGACGATCTGGCGCTGTGGGACAACCGCTCGACCCAGCATTACGCGGTCAACGATTATCTGCCGCACAGCCGCCTGATGCACCGCGCCACCGTGCTGGGCGACCGTCCGGTTTGACGGTTGGCGTTCACGACAAAAAGGGGGGCTGCACAAACGCAGCCCCCCTTTTTGCGTGTTCGTTCGGATGTTGTCCGCGCTTGCCCGGTTTCAGCTTTTGCCTTTCCAGGGGACCAGCGCCCGTTCCAGCAGGCGCATGCCATAGGAAAAGGCGAAGGCCCAGGCGGCGATGACGCCGATGCCGACAAAAACCACGTCGGCCGCCAGGAAATGCGAGGCCGACATGATCATGAAGCCGATGCCGCGCGTCGCGGCGATCAGCTCCGCCGCCACCAGCGTGCTCCACCCCACGCCGATGCCGATGCGCAGGCCGGTCAGAATCTCCGGCAGCGCGCTGGGCAGCACGATGTCGAGGAAGAGTTGCCAGCGCGTCGCCCCCAGCGACAGGGCGGCGTTCACCCGCTCAATCGGCAGGGACCGGACCCCCGCCTGCGCCGACAGGCAGATCGGCGCGAACATCGCCAGCGTCAGCAGCACGATCTTGGACAGCTCGCCAATGCCCAGCCAGATGATCATCAAGGGCAGATAGGCCAGCGGCGGCAGCGGCCAATAAAACTCAATCGGGGTGTCGAACACGCCCTTGACCCAGCGGTTCAGCCCCATCGCCAAGCCCAACGGGATGCCGAAGGACGCGGCGAGCAGGGCGGCGGTGGAGATGCGGAACAGGCTGGCGGACACATGCTCCCCCAGCGTCGCCCCGGCGTACCCGTCGTCCAGAATGGCCAGGAACTGGGTGAGAACCTCCTCCGGGCCGGGCAGGAACAGCGGCGGGACCAGCCGCAGCCAGGACACCAGGAACCACAACCCGATCAGCGCGGCGCCAGTGGTCAGGCTGATGAGCAGGGTCGGCGCGCCATCCAGGCCAAAGGGGTGAAGCCGCACCCGCTTGGGGTGGGCGGCGGTTGGGGCGGCATGCGGCGCGCCCCGGCTTGCCAGATCGGTCATTGCGGTCGGTCTCCTCCCTCGTGGGAGCGGTCATGCGGGCGATGCACGAGGTTGCGGATCTCGTCGTACAGCTCCGCAAAGCGCGGGTCCGACAGAATGGCCCGCACGTCGCGTTCCTGCGCGAACCGCCGGACGAAATCCAGATCGAAACGGGCGACGATGCGGCCCGGGCGCGGCGACATCACCACCACCGTGGTTCCCAGGAACAGCGCCTCTTCAATCGAATGGGTGATGAAGAAGATGCGCTTGCCGGTGCGCGCCCAGACGTCCACCAGCAGCTCCTGCATCTGTTCGCGCGTCAGGCTGTCGAGCGCGCCGAACGGTTCGTCCATCAGCAGGATCTTCGGGTCGGTCGCCAGCGCGCGGGCGATGCCGACGCGCTGGCGCATCCCGCCCGACAGCTCGTGCGGGGCGGAATGGGCGAAGCCGTCCAGCCCGACCATCCGCAGCAGTTCGTTCGCCCGCTCCCGCCGGTCGCGCGCCGGGACGCCCGCGAATTTCAGGCCGAGGGCGACGTTGTCGAGCACGCTTTTCCAGGGCAGCAGCGTGTCCTTTTGAAAGACCACACCCCGGTCGGCACCGGGGCGGTCCACCGGTTGCCCGTCGAGCGTGATGGAGCCGTCGGACAGCGGCAGAAACCCGGCGATGGCGTTCAGCAAGGTGGATTTGCCGCAACCCGAGGCCCCCAGCGCGACGACGACGCTGTTGGCGTCAATGTCGAGCGTGGCCCGGTCCAGCGCGTGCACCACCCGCCCGTCGCGGGCGGAAAAGAAGACGCTGGCGTTGTGGACGTGAAGCATGGCGTCCTCTCTTCAACCCATGACCGGACAGCCCGCGATGGGGCTGCCCGTGATGGGAATGGGGTCAGCGCAGGTCCTTGACCGCGTCGGGGGTGACGAACCCGCCATAGCTGGGCAGGACGGTGGTGATCTTTTTCTGTTCCTTCAGGAATTCGGCGGTCGCCTTCAGGATCTTGGCGGCCCCACCATTCTCCCCGCCGCCCAACCACGCCGCGCTCGCCTGTTGGGCGGGCGGGACCAGCGACAGGTTCGTCAGCGCGGCGGCCTGATCGGCGGGGGTCCCGCCCAGCAGCTTGGCCAACGCCTTGGCGTTGTCCGAATCCGCGCTCCAGGCCGCCTTGTCGGTCTGGAACGAGGCGCTGTACTTTTCGATCACCTGCGCGAAGCTCTTGAGAAAAGCCGGGTTGTCCTTGGCAAAGGTCGCGGTGGCGACCCAGGCGGAGAAGGTCGGCGCGCCCCGGTCGGCGACCTCCTTGGAGGTCAGCAGAACCTTGCCGTTCTTCTTCAGTTCGGTCAGCGCCGGATCCCAGACAAAGGCCGCGTCGAGATCGCCGCGATTCCAGGCGGCAACGATGTCCGGCTGGGGAATGGCGAACACCTGGGCGTCGCGCTCGCTGATCTTCTCCTGCTTCAACACCGCCAGCAGTTGATAATGGTCGGTGGAGACCGGGGCGGCCGCCAGCTTCTTGCCCTTCAGGTCCGACGGCTTTTCGATGCCGGATCCGTTGCGGACCACCAGGGCCTCGTCGGTGCCGGAGATGGTGGCGAGGTGGAAGGCCTTCACGTCCAGGCCACGGCTGGTGGCCGCCGCGAAGGGGCTGGACCCGACATAACCGACCTGCACGTCGCCCGAGGCGATGGCGGCGAAGACATCGGCCCCCGAGTTGAATTTGCGGAAATCGATGGTGACGCCGGTGGCTTTGGCGAAATCCCCGTTGGCGATGGCCACGGAGGAGGGCAGGGCGTCGGTCTGATAGCCGACCACCACCTTGCCGTTTGCCGCCTCCGCCACGAAGGGCAGCAGGGCGGTCAGGGCGGAGAACAGCAGCGTGTGCAAGGGCTTGGTCATGGCGCGGAATCCAATTGCGATGGGGGGCAACGATGGGGGAGGGGCCGGGCGGGATCGGAAGAGCCGATCAGGGCATCGGCGGACGCGGCCCGGCGGGTTGGGAAAACACTAATGCGGCGCACGGGACCGGCGCAATCGCAAAAACGCATAAAACTGTAGAAAAATAGACTTTAATATCGAGAGAAAATGTTGTTTATACGAGCGTATAAACATAGTTGATAAATAGGAAATAAGGGGTGATGATGGTTCTTTAACGTGTGGAATGTGGGCGGCCCCGCCGCCCGTAAGGGCCGTGGCTTGACCCGCCGGGCGCACCACACAGCCGGATCACACCAAGGAGGCCTGATCATGCACCGCACATCCGAACTCGATCTGCTGACCCTGGCCTCGTTGATGCCGACCCCCGACGGAATCCTGCTGCTGGCCGCCAACGCGGGGGGCGCAACGGACGGCCAGGATGGCGCGCTGTTTCGCGACCGGGCGGACGATGCCGACCTCGACATGACCGATCTGGCGATGCTGATCAGCTTCGCCTCGCTGCTGCTGGGCTTGCTGGCGCTCTTGCCCGCCAGCCTTTGATCGTCCAAGCAAGGGGAAACCCCGCACCATGACCAAAACCCTGATCGCCGATGTGGCGTTTCCCGATGGCGATTTGGCCGATCTGCCGGTCGCCGCCGGGCCGCTGTTCCTCGACGCGCGGACGCCGCAATCCTGGTCCGAACGCCCGGTGTCCGCTGCCATCCTGCATCAGCTCTATGAGCTGACGCGGCTGGCCCCGACCGCCTTCAACGGCAGCCCGGCCCGTTTCGTCTTCCTGACGACGCCGGAGGCCAAGGAGCGGCTGCGCCCGGCGCTGACCAAGGGCAATCTGCCCAAGCTGAAGGCCGGGGCCATCGCCATCGTCGGCCATGACCTGCGCTTTTTCGAGCATCTCCCGCGCCTCAGCCCGCATTACGACCCGTCGGGGCTGTTCGTGGACAATTCGGCCTTGGCCGAAACCACCGCGTTCCGCAACGGCACGCTCCAGGCCGGTTATCTGATTCTGGCCGCAAGGCTGCTGGGGTTGGACGCCGGGCCGATGTCGGGCTTCGACAACGCCGCCGTGGACGCGGAATTTTTCCCCGATGGCCGGGTGCGTTCCAACATCCTGATCGCCCTGGGCCACGCCGACGGCCCGCCCACCCGCCCCCGCGCCCCGCGCCTGGATGTGGCGGAGGCCGTCACGATCCTGTGAGGCCGGGTTGCGCGCGAGAATGGAGAAAAGCCTCCCGCGACATCACGCCCGCGCGACCGGCAGATCGGCCAAGCGGGTGGTGTAGGACGGGGAGCGGTTGTTCTGCCGCATCCGCCAGCCATGCCCCAGCGTGGCGGCGGACACCAGCGTGTTGCGACCCAACGCGCTGTTCACCGCGTCCACCGCCGCCATCAAACGCGCGGCTTTGGCGCGGTCGGTGGTGTCGAGCAGATCGGCCTGCACCCGGTCGGCGGGCCGCAGGCCGGTCAGGATGACGCCCGCCTTGCTGAACGGGACGCCGTCGCGCCAGATGCGCCGGGCCGCGTTGGCGGCGGCGGCGATCAGGACGAAACCGTCGGCGCTGGCCGGTTGCAGGCCAACGGTCACGCTGTCGTTGCAGGCGGGTCCGGGGCGGTAACGGCTGGTGCGGACGAACACATGAAGAGCTTCGGCGACCATGCCCTCGGCCCGCAGCTTTTCCGCCGCCCGGGCCGCGTGGGAGGCCACCGCCTGCCGCATCGTGTCCCACTCCGTCACCGGTTGGCCGAAAGAGCGGGTGACGGCCACCGACCGGCGGGGGGAGGGCATCCGATCCAGCGACAGGCAGGACAGGCCGCGCAACTCCTGCACCAGCCGTTCGCCGATCACGGTCAGCGCCTGGCGGGCCAATCGCGGGTCAAGGTCGCGGAGATCGGCGGCGGTGGTGACGCCAAGCTGGCTCAACCGGACGGCGTTGCGCCGTCCAACGCCCCACACATCGGCCACCGGAACCTGCGGCAACACCCGCGCCCGCACGGCGGGATCGGACAGATCGCACACCCCGGACGGATCGAGCAGCGCCTTTTTGGCCGCGTGGTTGGCCAGCTTCGCCAGCGTTTTGGTGGGGCCGATGCCCACACAGGTGGGAATCCCGGTCCAGCGCTTCACCCTGGCCCGGATGTCGGCGGCGTAGGCGGGGAGGGGGCCGCCGATGCCGGTCAGATCCAGAAAGGACTCATCGATGGAGTAGACCTCCAGGCTTGGTGTGAATCCGTGCAGGCAGGCCACCACGCGCGACGACATGTCGCCGTAAAGCGCGTAATTCGACGAAAACACATGGACCTTGTGACGGCGAACCAGATCTCGCGTCTCGAAAAAAGGCTGGCCCATTTTCACGCCCAGCGCCTTGAGTTCCGCGCTGCGGGACACAAAGCATCCATCGTTGTTGCTCAGAACCCCGACGGGTAGGCCTTCCAGATCGGGACGAAAGACCCGCTCGCAGGACACATAGAAATTGTTGGCGTCCACCAGGGCATAAACGGGCATGACGTCACCGCCGGTGAAAGCGGATGGTCGCGGTGACGACGCCCCAGATCGCAAAACCCGGATGGTCGGTCACGTCGATGGCGGTGTAGGCGCGATCGTCGCAATCCGGTGCCAGCCGCGTGCGCCCCCGTTGGATCACCAGCCGTTTGCACAGCAACTCTCCATCAACGGCGGCGACGACCACATCGTCGTGCCGGGCGGTCAAGCTGCGGTCCACGATGGCCAGATCGCCGTCGTGGATTCCGGCCCCGGTCATGCTGTGACCGCTGATCCGCAAGGTGAAGCTGGCCGACGGGTGCGGAACCAGCGTGTCGGTCAGGTCGATGCGGCCCTCGGCATAGTCGCCAGCGGGCGACGGGAACCCGGCGGACACCACCGCCTCGACCGCGACGATCACGCAAGGTTGCAACGCCCGCAATTCCATATCCGTCCCTCCCAATCGGAACAAATATAGAACAAAACGCCTGTCCGGTCGAGTCCTGCGCTCCGTTGCCCAGGGCAACGAAGCCAGGTTAACGAAACGTTACCGACGCGAGGGATGGGTTTTGAACACGGATGAAAAGGATTGGACGTCCGGGTTGTTCCTCTCGACTCAACGCTCCACCCGCCGCAACCGGGCCTCCAGCCACAGGCTGTAGCGCGACGCCAGGACGCAGACGGTCAGATAGATCAGGGCGGCGAAGCCGAACGCTTCGGTGTAGAAGCCGAGCCAGGCGGGATCCTTGGCGGCGTTGCGGGCGGTGTTCAGCACGTCGAACAGGCCGATGGCGACGATCAGCGTGGTGTCCTGAAACAGCCCGATGGTGAGGTTGACGATGGATGGAATGACCGTCCGCAAGGCTTGCGGCAGGATCACCAGCCGCATGGTCCCCCAATAGGTCAAGCCCAGGGCGCGCGCCGCCTCATACTGGCCGTCGGGGATGGCCTGCAATCCGGCGCGGATGATTTCCGCCAGATAGGCCGAGACGAACAGGATGATGGCGACCTGCGCCCGCAACAGCTTGTCGATGGTCAGCCCGGACGGCAGCATCAGCGGGACCAGCAGCGTGGCGACGTAGAGAACGGCGATCAGCGGGACCCCGCGCGTCACCTCGATGAACAGCACCGCGAGGCTGCGGAGCCCGCCCATCCGGCTGCGCCGCGCCAAGGCCAGCAGCACCGCCACGGGAAAGGCCCCGATCATGCCGATGGTGGTGAGCAGCAGATTGATCGGCAGGCCGCTCCAGCGCTCCGTCGGCACCGGGGGGCCATCGGGCAGGCCGCAAAGCAGCAGCAGGGCCACGGCCAAACCCACCAGCCAGACGCCCAGCGTAGCCCGCCGCCAGAACAGCGGCGCGGCGCTCATCCCCGCCAGCCCCAGCAGGATGAGCGTGGCGGCCAGTGGCCGCCATTGTCGATCCTGATCGTAGAAGCCAAACAGGATGTAGCGCAGCTTTTCGCCGATGAAGGCCCAGCAGGCTCCGCCGCCGTCGGCGCAGCGCTCCGCCGGTCCGCTCCACACCGCATCCACAAGCGCCCAGCGGACCAGCGGCGGCAGGCTGACGGCCAGGACCGCCACACAGGCCAGCGTGATCGCCGCGTTGACTGGCGTGCCGAACAGCGCCCCCCACAGGGCACGGGCGTGGGACAGCGCCAGCCGTTGGCGCGGCGTCGGCTGGGTGGGCGGAAAGGGCGCGACCGGATGCGGCGCGGAGGTCAAGGCGTGATCGGTCATCGCCGCCTCCGATCGGTGAGCCGCCGGTTTTGGGCGTTCATCAGCGCCGACACGATCAGATTCACCGTCAAATAGGCCCCCATCATGATCGCCATGCTTTCCAGAACCTGCCCGGTCTGGTTGGCGCTGGTGTTGACCACGCTGACCAGATCGGGAAAGCCGATGGCCACGGCGAGGCTCGAATTCTTGATGAGATTCAAATAGCTGGAGGTCATCAGCGGCACGATCACGCGCAGGGCCTGGGGCAGAACCACCAGCCGCATGATCCGCCCGCGCGGCAGGCCCAGGGCGCGCGCGGCCTCCCATTGGCCGTTCGGCACCGCTTGGATGCCGCTGCGCACGATCTCCGCGATCATGGCGGCGGCGTTGACCACCAGCCCGATCAGCAGCGCTGAAAATTCCGGCGACACCACGCCGCCCCCGACGAAGTTGAAGCCGGTCAGTTCCGGGAAGCCGACGGTCAGGGACACGCCCGACCCGGCGATCACCCCGGCCCCGGTGCCCAGGGCGATCAGCAGGATCAGCGCGTCGGGCCACCGACCGCGGCCAATCGAACCCACGGTCCGGCCCATGATATGGTTGGACCGCAACCACATCCCGGCACCGCCCACCGCCACGGCGGCGAGCAGCGCCAGCAGAACCCAGCCGCCCGCCCCATCCTCGGCAAAGGCGGGCAACAGGATGCCCCGGTTGCACAGATAGACACCGGGCACAGGGTTGAGCGCCTGCCGGGGGCCGGGCAGGGCCTGGAGCGTCGCGCTCCAGAAGAAGAGCTGCAGCAGCAGCGGCGTGCTGCGGATCACCTCGACATAGCCCTGGACCAGCGCCGACAGCAGCGGATTGCCCGACAGCCGCGCCACCCCCAACGCCACCCCGATCACCGTGGCCAACAGGCCGCCGACCAGCGCGACCTTGACCGTGTTGAGCAGCCCGACCAGCATGGCCCGGGCGTAGCTGTCCTGCGGCTGGTAGCCGATCAGCGATTCGCCGATTTCAAAATTGGCCGGACGCAGCAGGAAGCCGAATCCGGGGGTGATGCCGAACCGCTCCATGTTCGCCGCCGTGTTGATGGCGAAAAAGACGAGGATCAGTGCCACCCCGGTCAGCAGCACCGCCTGCGTGACGGGCCGCTCCCCCCACCAGGAGACGACCCGACCGGTCAGGCCGGGCCGTCCGGGCGGTGATGCCCACCGCACGGGATCAAGCGCGGGCGTCGGTTGGTTCCGCACCGGACGGCTGCCGTGTCAGGCTCAACGGAAGGGCGGGGCGTAGAGCAGGCCGCCCTGCGTCCACAGGGCGTTGTGCCCGCGTTCCAGCGCGACCTTGGTCTTCGGGCCGACGTGGCGGTCGAAGATCTCGCCGTAATTCCCCACCGTCTTGATAATGGTGTAAATGAATTTGGGGTCGAGCTTGGCCGCTTCGCCCAGGCTGGGATCCACGCCCAGGAAGCGACGGATGCCGGGGTCGCTGCTGGTCAGGAAGCTGTCGACGTTGGCCTGGGTGATGCCGAACTCTTCGGCCTGGATGGTGGCGTTCACCACCCAATTGACGATCTCCAGCCATTGATCGTCGCCGTAGCGGATCGCCGGGGCCAGCGGTTCCTTGGAAATCCGTTCGGGCAGCAGGACGTAATCGTCGGGCTTGGGCAGCAGGGTGCGGGTGATCGCCAGATCGGAGGAATCCTGGGTCAGCACGTCGCAACGGCCGCTGGCGAACGCCTTCTGGTTTTCCGCCGTTTCCTCGATCACCACCGGTTTGAAGGTGATTTTGTTCTGGCGGAAAAAGTCGGTGATGTTCAACTCGCCCGTGGTCCCGGTCTGCACGCAGACGGTGGCCCCGTTCAGCTCCTTGCCCTTGGTCACGCCCAGCTTTTTGGGGACCAGCAGCCCTTGGCCGTCATAGAAGACGACCGGACCGAAATGGAAGCCCAGCTTGGTGGCGCGGGTGAAGGTCTGGGTCACGCCCGACAGCAGAATGTCGAACTCCCCCGATTGCAGGGAGGGAAGCCGTTGCTGCGGCGAGGAGGCGATGAACTGCACCTTGTCCGGGTCGTTGAACACGGCGATGGACAGCGCCCGCCCGAAATCGACGAAGAAACCCTGCCAGCGCCCGTTGCTGTCGGGTGAGAAGAAACCGGGCTGGGTGCCGACGCCGACCTTGATGGTTCCGCGCGCCTTGATGGCGTCGAGCGTCGGTCCCGCCTTGGCGGCGCCGGTGAGGGCCAACCCCAAGGCCAGGCTCAACGCACCGGCGATCAGCAGGCGCGGCGCCAGGCCCTTGGCGTTGGTGGGGCTGGTCGGGTGAGGCGGTGGAGAGGAGTGCGACAGGCTGCGCATGGTGTGGATTCCCGCAGAGTTTTGTGGTGTTGCCGCCGCGCTTGTGTTCGACGTGTTTGTAACGCCGAATGACCGAACCCAATGGCGGTGCGGGGCGTGCGGCTTATAATCTAATTATCTGGTAGACAATTATGGGTGTCAACTTGAATGTGGAAATTTAAATACAGCAAATTTTAATAGTGAAATAAGGGGCGTGCAGACCGACCAATCCCCCGGCATCACAGCGCGGTGGACCGTGCGGAGGCCAACACGGTCCACCACGCCGTGATGAATGTTGGTCAGCTCCCGGCCCGCAGATGGGCTTCCGGGAAGAACAGATCGCGCCAATCGTTCGGCTTGTTGCGAATGGTGCCGATGCGTCCCATAAAATCGGTGAAGGTCCCGATGCCGCGCGGCGTCAGGTCGTAACTCACCTCCGGATGGGCGATCAGTTTGGCGACCGTGTCGGCGTCCAGCTTGGAATTGTCGATCTTGATGTAGATGCGCGCCGCCTCCTGCGGGTTGGCCTTGATGAAGGCGACCGCTTCCTCCAGGGCGGCGAGCACGGCCTTGTACAGTTTGGGGTTGGCGTCGCGGAAGCTGGCGGTGGTCCAGATCGCGCTGAAGGAGGCCGGGCCGCCCAGCACGTCGTAGGAACTCAGCAGCTTGTGGATTTTCGGATCCTGAAGTTGCTGGTCCTGGAACGGCGGGCTGGTGAAATGGGCGGTGATTTCGGTTTTGCCGGACAGCAGGGCGGCGGTTCCGTCGGGGTGCGCCAGGGACACGGTCAGGGGATCAAGCCGCGCGTGCTGGCCGCTGCCGAACGCCTGTTCCGCCGCGATTTGCAGAACGATGGCTTGATAGGACGCGCGCACCGAGGGGACCACGATGCGGTCCTTTTCGGTGAAATCGGCAAGGCTTTTCACCTCGGCCCGGTTGGTGTTCAGATAGGCCGGTTGGGCGTTCAGCGCGCCAACACCGCGCAGATTCGCGTTTCCGCGTGTTTTGTCCCAGGCGATGATGAAGGCTGGCACGCCCGCCGCACCGAAATCGGCGTTGCCGGACAGGGTGGCCTCGGTGATCGTCGTCGGGTTTCCTAGAGCGGTGTAGCTGGTTTTGATCACGCCCAGACCGGCGGCCGCCGCGTGTTTTTCGACCAGCCCCAGATCCTGCATGACATAGAGCTGAAGGTACCCAAGGCCGAGGTTGCGGGCAAAGCGCACCTCTGTAGCCTCGGCTCTGGCCATGGTCGGCTGCAAAAGGGACGGAACGGCGACCGACAGGCCAATCGCCATGGCGAGCGCGGCGCGGCGGGTGAGGCGGGGCAGCAGTGGCATGGCGGGCGATGTCCTCACACAAGGGGGCGGATGACGCGAAAGCGGTGCGCGGGCAGGGCAGGGGCTGACCGCCTGCCGACCCACGCCACCGCCTCCCACAAGGTCAGCGGCGCGAGCGGCAGGAACCCGAGCAACAGGAACCAGGGCGGCCTCCCCACTCATGAACCGGTTTTCACTGCGCCGATTGGCGCAGTGCCGGCGGTTGCTGGTTGGCGATGCTTTCGCCAAAGGGGCCGTTGTTTGCCGCGCGACCGCGCGACCGCCCGGTGGTGGCCGCCAGCGGCAGCAGCGGGAACACCAGCTCGGCGAAGCGGTACGCCTCCTCCAGATGCGGGTAGCCCGACAGGATGAAGGTGTCGATGCCGAGGTCGATGTATTCGCGCATGCGGGCGGCCACCGTCGCCGGATCGCCGACCAGGGCGGTTCCCGCCCCGCCGCGCACCAGCCCGACACCCGCCCACAGGTTGGGGCTGACCTCCAGCTTGTCGCGGCGGCCGCCATGCAACTCCGACATCCGGCGTTGACCGACCGAATCCATCCGGCTGTAGACCGATTGCGCCGCCGCGATGGTGGCGTCGTCAACGTGGCGGATCAGGTCGTCGGCGGCCTTCCACGCCTGTTCGTTGGTGTCCCGCACGATCACGTGCAGGCGGATGCCGAAAGTGACGGTCCGGCCCTGCGCCTCGGCCAGACGGCGGACCTCCGCCAGCTTGGCGGCCACCTGCGCCGGAGGTTCGCCCCAGGTCAGATATTTGTCGACATAGGTGGCGGCGATCCCGTTGGCGGCGTCGGACGACCCGCCGAAGAACAACGGCGGCCCGCCCGCCTGGACCGGCGGGTAGAACAGGCGGCCATCCTCGATGCGGATGTGTTTGCCCTGGTGGTGGACCGGCTCCGGCCCGAACAGGCCCTTCCACACGTCCAGGAATTCGCGCGTCACCTCATAGCGTTCATCGTGCGAGAGAAAGATGCCGTCCCCCTTGTTCTCGACCGGATCGCCGCCGGTGACGACGTTGACCAGCAACCGCCCGTCGGAGATCCGGTCCAGCGTCGCCGCCATGCGGGCGGCCAGCGTCGGCGATTGCAAACCGGGCCGGACGGCGACCAGATAGCGCAGCCGCTCGGTCACGGGGACCAGCGAGGAGGCGACCACCCAACTGTCTTCGCAGGAACGGCCGGTCGGGAGCAGCACCCCGTAATAACCCAGGCTGTCGGCGGCCTGGGCGATCTGGCGCAGATAATGTCGGTCGGTCTCGCGTGCGCCGATGGTGGTGCCGAGATGGCGTCCGTCCCCGTGGGTGGGGATGAACCAGAGGATGTTGGCTTCGCCGGGGGTGGTGGTGTGGGGCTGGTGGCTCATGACTTGGTTCCGGGAGCGGCGGTGGACACGTCGATCTTTTTGGGAATCAGCTTCAGCTCAAAAAAGGTGTCGGCGATGCGCTGCTGTTCGGCGATCACCTCGGCATCGATGGGGCGCAGGCCGTAGCTCTGGCGACCGGCGGCAACCTCCAGGACCGAGACCGGAATGCCCACCTTCGGGCTGAGTTGCTCGGCCACCGTCTTGACGTTCTTGCCCGCCCAGTCGTCGATCTCCTTCAGCCCGGCCAGAATGGCGTCGATGGCCGGTTGGTTGGCGGCGGCGAAGGGCTTGGCGGCCAGGAAGAACTGGTGGTTCTTGACGATGTTCGTGCCGTCGGGGCTGGTTCCGTCGGTCAGGGTGCGGGCACCGGTGGCGGCGGACGCGGCGGCGTAGAACGGGTCCCAGATCGCCCAGGCGTCCACCGCACCGCGTTCGAAGGCGGCGCGGGCGTCGGCGGGCGGCAGATAGATCGGTTCAACGTCGGTGATCGTCAGCCCGGCCTTTTCCAGCGCCTTGACCAGCAGATAATGAACGTTGGAGCCCTTGTTCAGGGCAACCTTGCGGCCCTTGAGCTGGGCCACCGACTGGATCGCGCTGTCCTTCGGCACCAGGATCGCTTCGCCCTTGGGCGAGGCCGGTTCATAGCCGACATAGAGCAGCGGCGCGCCCGCAGCCTGTGCGAAGATCGGCGGCGCTTCCCCCGTGGTCCCGAAATCGAGCGCGCCGACGTTCAGCGCCTCCAGCAACTGCGGGCCACCGGGAAATTCGGTCCAGGCGACGCTGTAGCCCAGCGGGGCCAGCTTCTTTTCCAGCAGGCCCTGTTCCTTCAGGATGATGAGGGTCCCGTATTTCTGATAACCGATGCGGACCTGCTTGTCGGCGGCGAGCGCGTCGCCGACCGGTGCGGCAAGACCCAGCAGGGCGGCCGCGCCGACCAGCATTCCAATGAGCCGTTTCATGGCGTTGAGCCTCTGTGACTGTCGATTGCGTCGTGTGTGGCCGATCCCGCGCGCCGTCCCTGAGGCCGCGCGTTTCTGGGCAAGGCACGGATGTGTTTAGAAAAATCCCTTGGCGGGCAGCGGTGTGCCGTGGATCGCGTGGGCACCCACGGCCATCGCCTTGTAGGACGCGGGGTTGTGCGACGCCAAGGTGCGGGCGTTGCGCCAATGGCGGTCCAGGTTGGCGGTGCGCAGGGTGGCCGACGCCCCGGCCACGTCGAAAATCAGGCCGCCGCTGCGCAGAGCCAGATCATCGACGACGATCTTCGCCTTGGCGGCGGCGAGCGCGGCGGCGTGGGCCAGAGCGGGATCGTCGATACCCTCGTCCCGGCGGCGGGCCACGGCGTCGAGCGCGTCGGCGGCGGCCAGAACCACGGTTTCGGCGGCGAAGGCGTTCGCGGCGATCTGCCCGATGGCCTGTTGCAGGATCGGATCGTCGGCGGGCCGGGCCGCCGGGGCGTGGTAGAAACCGCGCCGCCGGTCCCGCAACAGCGCGGTGGCGTCGTTCAGAATGCCCCGGATGATCCCGGCGTTGACCGTGGTCAGGAACAATTGGGCCTGGGTGTTGGCGTAGGCCAGGCCATAGCCCGTTCCCTCGCGGTCGAACACGGCTTCGTCCGGTTCGACGCGGACGCTGTGGAAATGGGTGGTCCCTGACGCGGTCAGGCGCTGGCCGATGCCGTCCCAATCATCGACGATCTCGACGCCGTCGCGACCGGTCGGGATGATGACGGCGGCCAGCGCGTCGCCGGGACCGACCGCGCGCACCAGGGTGTAGTCGGCGTACAGCGTGCCGGTGCTGTAATACTTCGTCCCGTTCAGCCGATAGCCGTGACCGTCCGGTGTCAGGCGGGTGTCGGGGGCGGCCCCGCCGACGACGGGGGTGCCGAGTTCCGTGTTCGCCAGGCCGATGATCGCCCCATCGGCCACGGCGTCCCGCCAGCGCCGGGCCTGGGCGCTGCGCGGGGTGCGGATGTATTGCTCGGTCGCGGTGAAGTGGTTGCGCAGAATGTGCGCCACATTCGCGTCCGCCGCCGCCAATTGCAGGACCAGCCCGAACAGGGCGTGGAAGCTCAGGCCGCCACCGCCGTCGGCGGTGGCGATCCGCAACGCGCCGAAACGCGCCTGCCGCAGCAGGTCGAGCGCGGCAAAGGGCAGGCTGCGGGTGCGCTCCCGCTCGGACGCGCCCTCCGCGATCCGGTCGAACAGGGCGGCAAAGCCGTCGGCGCTGTCGGCCAACGGGGTTTTTTCAATCGTCTCGACGCTCATCACACCCTCGCCAGATGATCGGCCACCGTCACCGCTTCGGGCAGAACCTTGCGGGCGACCAGCCACTCGGTGGCTTTTTGCAGTTCGGTGACGAAGCTCTGGTCGGTGACGGGATACAGGGTGTAGCGCCGTTTCAGGCTGATGAGATGGTCGCGCACCTCGTCGCGGTATCCGGCCTTGGCCTGGGCGATGTGCTCGGCCTCCTTCGTGTTGGCCGTGGCCCAATCCGCCTCGATCTTCAAGGCGGCGTTGAAGGCGCGGATCAGCGACGGGTTGTCCTCCGCGAAGCGGCGGCGGGTGAGGTAGGAGGTGAAATCGATCTGGAAATCCAGGTCGCGGCCTTCCAGAAACACGTCGGTGGCGTTGTGTTCGACCCGGGCGATGTCCACCCCCGGACTCCACATCGACCACGCGTCCACCTTGCCGGACGCCAGCGCAGGCGCGGCGTCGGGCGGGTTCAGATAGACGACGTTGACCTTGGAGCGGTCGATTCCGTGCTTTTCCAACGCGGCCACCAACAGGAACTCGCCCAGACCCGACCGGTTGACCGCCACCGATTTGCCGACAAGGTCCTTCACCGTGCGGATGCCCGAGTCCGGCTTGGCGATGATGGAGGTGGTGCGCGGGTCGTAGACCAGGAATTGGGTGAACACCAACGGCGACCCGGCGATGATCGCCGCCAGCGCCGGGGTGGTGCTGCCGCCAAAGCTGACATCGGCGGTCCCGCCGGTCACGGCCTGCAAGGTCGGCGCGTGGTTGGGGAAGGGGCCGATCCATTCGACCTTGATGCCGTCCTTGGCCAGCGTCTTTTCCAGCTCGCCCCGTTCCTTGGCGATGAAGGTCAGGCCGGTGAAGCCCCAGGTCAGGCGCAGCGTGTCGGTCTTGCGCCCGTCGGCGGCGAAGGCCGACGGAAAGCTGGACAAACCGGCCAACGCACCGGCCCCGGCCAAGGAGGAGGCCAGGAAGCGGCGGCGGGTGGAGGGGGGAAAATCGGTCATTGATCGGGGTTCCCAAACAGGAGAGTGGGGGAATTCAGGCGGCAAACCCGGCGCGCACGCCCAGTTCGGCCAGCAAAAGGCGGCGCAGACCCAGGGCGTCGCCCGCCTGCTCGGTGTGGTGTTCGGCGGCGATGACGCCGCTGCGCATCACCAGGATGCGGTCGGCCAGCGCGATGGCCTCGTCCACGTCGTGCGTCACCAGCAGCACGCCGGGCCGGTGCCGCGCGACCAGCTCCTTGACCAGACCATGCATGCGGATGCGGGTGAGGGCGTCGAGCGCGGCGAACGGTTCGTCGAGCAGCAGCAGTTCGGGTTCCTGCACCAGCGCGCGGGCCAGGGCGACGCGCTGGGCCTGCCCACCGGACAGGTTGCGTGGCCAGTCGTCCAGCCGGTCGCCGAGACCGACCTCGGCCAGCGCGGCGGCGGCCCGTTCGCGCGCGCCCTGCGGCGGCAGGCCAAGCGCCACGTTGCTCCACAGCGTGTCCCAGGGCAGCAGGCGGTGTTCCTGGAAGACGACGGCGGGCCGTCCGGGGGCGTCGATGCGCCCGCCCTGGATCGGGTCCAGACCGGCCAGCGCGCGGAGCAGCGTGGTCTTGCCGCAGCCGCTTTCGCCCAGCAGCGCCACGAACTCCCCGCGCGCGATGCGCAGGGTGAGGGCGTCGATGACGGTGCGGTTCCCATAGGCGCGGCGCAGATCGGTGACGGTGACGGCGTCGCCGCTGTCTTGATGGACGGGGTGGGGGCGGGTCATCGGGCGGCTCCGTAATTCGGGTGCCAGGCGAGCAGGCGGCGTTCGAGCGCGCGGGCGAGGCTGTCGGCCCCGACGCCGATCAGCGCGTAGATGACGATGGTCAGCACGATCACGTCGGTGCGCAGGAACTCCCGCGCGTCCATCGCCAGAAAGCCCAATCCGGCCTGCGCGCCGATGGTTTCCGCCACCACCAGCGCCAGCCAGGCGGTGGCCAGCGCGTAACGCACGCCGGTCAGGATCGACGGCAGGGCACCGGGCAGAATGACGCGGCGGATCAACAGCGCGGTGCTCAAACCCTGAACCCGGCCAGGCTCCAGCAGCTTGGGATCGACCTGACGGATGCCCAAGGTGGTGTTGATGTAGATCGGGAAGGCCACGCCCAGCGAAACGAGGAAGATTTTCTGCCCCTCGCCCACGCCGAACCAGACGATGACCAGGGGCAGCAGCGCCAGAAAGGGAATGGCGCGGATCATCTGGACGCTGCGGTCGATGGCCGCCTCGGCCAACCGCGAAAATCCCACCAGCGTTCCCAGCGCGAAACCGATCCCGCCGCCCAGCGCGAAGCCGACCGCCGCGCGCAGCAGGCTGACGCCAAGATCATGCGGCAGGCTGCCGGACAGGGTCAGCTTGACGGCGGTCGCCACAACCTTGCTTGGCGCGGGCAGGATTTGGGGGGACAGCCAGCCGTTTCGGGCCAGCGCCTCCCAGACCAGAACCAGCAGGACCGGCGCGATCCAGGAGATGGCGATCAACCCGCGCGGGCCGATGGCGGTCCCGCCCGCTCCGCGCCGATCATTCGACCGCTGGCGCTGCTGGGGCGGGGTGACTGTGATGGATGTGTGTTCGATGGCGCTCATGGGGATCTCCGCCGCGTGGGGGACGCCGGGCTATTCGGCGGCTGCGCGCGCGGGACGGTCGGTTGGAACCGTTTTGCCGACGCGCGGAAAGATTTCGGCGGCAAAGCGCCGCAGTTCGGATCGCAACGGTTGGAATTGCAGCATGAACAGCTCGACCCCGGCGGCGTGGAACGCCTTGATGCGCTCGGCCACCTGATCGTGGCTGCCGACCAGACCGGCGGCGGTTCCGCCGTTGCTGCCGACCCGCACCGATTTTGCCATGGTCTGGTGCATCACCACCTTGGGATCGGAGTTGCCGCGCTGGACCGCGCGCACGTCCGCGTCCTTCTCGGCCAGGGACAGCAGATGCTCGTAATAGTCCTGGGCCTCGGCCTCCGTGTCGCGGGCGATGACGAAGGCCGACAGGCCGAAGCGCAGCGGCACGCCCGCGCGGGGCCGACGGCGCAGATCGGCGATCAGCGCCTCGACGTCGGCAAGCGGCTGGCCGTTGATGAACCACACGTCGCCATGGTCGGCGACCAGCGCGCGGGCCGGCTCGGATTCGCCGCCGACATAGATCGACGGGCGCGGGCGGAACAGATCCTTCGGGGTCAGCGCGTAATCGGTGATGGTGAACTGCGCGCCCTGGTGGGTGACGCGTTCCCCGGCGATCAGGCGTGACACGATGGAAATCCATTCCCGGCCATAGGCGTAGCGGTCGTCATGCTCGCCAAAGGGGATGCCCGCCTTTTCAAACTCCACCCGGTTCCAGGCGTTGACCAGATTGAGGCCGAAGCGCCCGCCGCTGATGTTTTCGATTTGCAGCGCCATCTTGGCCAGAAAGACCGGATGGTGGATGTAGGGCTTGATGGCGGCGATGATCTCGATCCGGCTGGTCAGCGCCGCCAGGGCGGCGGCGGCGGTCCAGGTTTCGAGCTGGTCATGGTTGGGCAGATGCGGGTTGACCGTGTGCTGCGCCACCAGGGTGGAATCGAACCCCAGGGCCTCGGCCTCCAGCACCACGGCGCGGTTGTGCTCCCACGAGGCGTCGAACGGTTCGGCGGGATCCTGCAATGCGGCGCGGGGACCATGGACCGGTGCCCAAACACCAAACCGGATGGCGGAAGTCGCCATGGCAATCGTCCTTATCGTCAGGGGCTGTCGCGAAAGGGTGGCACCCAAGGGGGCGGTCATGTTGCGCGGTCGGCGACGGCGCGCCCACAGAAATCTCGATTACACTAGTAGGTAAGTCAATATATAAAATATAATAACACTAAAGAAATGTTTTTATAGCGCAAGGCGCTTGGACGCTTGGCGAGGCCGCCCGTTGGAATTATCTATAAAACATGACGAAATCGAAAGACGACACCATCGCCGCGCGCATCGGCAAGGCGCTTGCCGACCGCATCATCGCCGGAACTCTGGAGCCGGGATCCCGGCTTGGCCAGGATCACATCGCCGAGGAGTTCGGGGCCAGCCATGTGCCGGTGCGCGAGGCGTTCCGGCGGCTGGAGGCGCAAGGGCTGGTGGTCAGCGAACCGCGCCGGGGGGTGCGGGTCGCCAGCTTCAGCATGGCGGATGTCAAGGAGGTGGCCGAGATGCGGGCCGCCTTGGAGGTGTTGGCGCTGCGCCACGCCGCGCCGCATCTGACCCCGGCCATTCTGGACGCGGCGGAGGAGGCGACCCGGGCCGGGGACAAGGCGGGCGACGTCCAGGCGTGGGAGGACGCCAACCGCAACTTCCATCGTCTGATTCTCAACCCCTGCGGCATGCCCCGGCTGCTGGCGTCGATTGCCGATCTGCACATGGCCAGCGCCCGTTTCCTGTTTTCGGGATGGCGGGCCGAATGGGACGCGCCGACGGACCGGGACCACCGGGCGATTCTCGACGCCCTGCGGGCGGGAAAGCTGGACGTCGCCGCGTCCGTGCTGGCCCGGCATGTTCAATGGGTCGGTCGGAAGCCTCGATAAATCAAAGCATTGGGTCGCCCGGGCGGGCGTGGTGGGGGCGTTGGCGCAGCGGGCTGTTGCCAAGATTGGACATCCGTGTCTTTCTTTAGCGATAGAAATTCAAAATTATCTATAATTTCTCGCCGAAGGAAACACCACATGCCCCACGCCATCGCACACCCCACCACCGCAAGGGCGCTTGAAAGCCCGCAGGCCCGGCTTGCCCGGACGGTTCTGACCGTTCTGGCGGGCACCGCCCTGGTGACGCTCGCCGCCAAGACGCAGATCCCGTTTTGGCCGGTGCCGATGACTCTGCACACCCTGGCCGTGATGGCTCTGGCCGTGGCCTTCGGGCCGCGCGTCGCCGTTTCGATCCTGTTGACCTATCTGGCGAGCGGGGCCGTCGGGCTGCCGGTCTTCTCCGGTTCGCCGGAACGCGGCGTCGGCCTCGCCTACATGGTCGGGCCGACGGGCGGCTATCTGCTGGGCTATCTCGCCGCCGCCGGGGTGGTGGGGGCGTTGGCGCGCGGCGCGGGTTTTGTCGGTCGGGTCGGCGCGATGCTGGCCGGGTTGGCGCTGGTGTATCTGTTCGGCGTGGCGTGGCTGGCCGTCTTCGTGCCGGTGGACCGGCTTCTGGCGGTTGGTGTCGCGCCGTTCCTGCTGGGCGACCTGCTGAAGATCGGCGTCGTCGCGGTGGGCGGGGCGCTGCTGCCGGGGCTGCGCGGCTGGGTCAAGGGTATTCGGTCGTGACGGCGGTGGATGGAACGATCCGACGCGACTGGACCATCGACGGCATCACCACCCTGCTCACCCTGCCGTTGCTGGAACTGGTCGGGCGGGCCAACGCGGTGCATCGCCAGCACCACGACCCGAACCGGGTGCAGAGGGCAAGCCTGCTGTCGATCAAGACCGGCGGCTGCCCGGAGAACTGCGCCTATTGCCCGCAATCGGCCCATCACAGCGAGGTCGATCTGACCCGCGACCGGTTGATGAACCCGGATCAGGTGGTGGCGCTGGCCGCGACCGCCCAGGCGGCGGGGGCCGAGCGGTTCTGCATGGGGGCGGCGTGGCGGCAGGTGCGCGACGGCGCGGAGTTCGACGCCGTCCTCGCCATGGTGAAGGGCGTGCGGGCGCTGGGCATGGAGGCGTGCGTCACGCTGGGCATGCTCAAACCGCATCAAGCCGAGCGGCTCGCCGCCGCCGGTCTGACCGCTTACAACCACAATCTCGACACCAGCCCGGAGTTTTACGGGCAGATCGTCACCACCCGGACCTACGCGGATCGGCTGGAGACGCTGGCCATCGTCCGGTCCTTCGGCATCGATCTGTGCTGCGGCGGCATCATCGGCATGGGCGAGACGGTTCGGGACCGGGCGGCCATGCTGCATGTTCTGTCCGCGATGGATCCGCATCCCGAAAGCGTGCCGATCAACGCGCTGGTTCCGGTGGCCGGAACGCCGTTGGCCGACCGTCCCCCCATCGACCCGTTGGAATTGGTGCGGATGGTGGCGGCGACCCGTCTTGTCCTGCCGACATCGGTGGTGCGCCTGTCCGCTGGCCGCTCCAGCCTCAACCGCGAGGCGCAGATCCTGTGTCTGGTCGCCGGGGCCAATTCCCTGTTCTACGGCGACCGTCTGCTGACCACGCCCAACGCCGATGTGGGCACGGATTCCGAGCTGTTCGCCGCGCTGGGCGAACCGGCCTTGGCGGGGGCCGCTTCCTGACACTGACCTATGGAAAGCCCGTCGTCCGCTGTGGGCGACGGGCTTATGGTGGATCAGAGCAAGGTCAAAATGGAGTTGCCCTGGAAAAGTGGAGAGGCATCACCCTCAAATGTGGGGTTGATGGAGGTTCTGACGGTTCGAGCGAGGCATGGCAAGATTACGGCTGAATGCAAGCGTGACGCGCTTCGCATTATGCCGACGAGGTTGAACTGGTCCCCATCGACGGCCCTTCTGACGTGGTTTCTCCGACAGCATCGGCTTGCCACCGAACCAGGAGAGTGGAAGGGGCGTCCACCACATCACCTCAAACCACGAAGTCCTATTGCAGGCGCCCGAGCCGATAGGGTGTCGGGTCCACGATCGGTTTTTCTCCCGTCACAAGGTCGGCGGCGAGTTGTCCGGCGGCGGGGGCGGTGCCAAAACCGTGACCGGAAAAACCGCTGGCCACGATCAGGCCGGGAAGCCGTTCAACATGATCGATCACCGGCAAGGAGTCCGGTGTGATGTCCATCGTGCCCCCCCAGACCTGTTCAACCCTGGCGGCGGCAAAGGTGGGCCATGCGGCACGGATGTTGTCCATCGCTTCGGCGTTGATGCCATGATTCACGCGCGGATCCATGGTCCGCACCGTTTCGAAGGGGGTGGTGTCGGACGCGCGCCAACGGCGGGCCAACCGCAGATCGTCGAAAAACGCCTTGCCGAAGCTGATGCGCAGCTGGTGCCGTCCTTCCCGGAACATCGGGAGGTAGCGCAGTCCCAGCCGCGCGTGATCGAGCACGAGCGGCGATCCCACCGCCCCGCGTTGGCAGATGGTGAAGCCACCATCCATCCGCTTGCGGAAGGAGAAGTTCGGGCCACCAACCGCGATCTCGGTTGGTCCTTCCATGGGGGCGGTGCGGATCGCGTAGCATTCCAGCGGCAGGGTGGGCAGGAAGACCCCCAGATTTCCCAGGAAGCGGCGCGACCAGAGGCCGCCCGCAAGCACCACCTGATCGCAGGCGATTTCACCCTTTTCCGTCACGACGCCGCACACGGATCCGCCCGACAGGGACAGCGTGCGGACGGCGCAGTTTTCCAGGATGACCGCCCCCTTCGCCAAGGCCGCCCGGGCGATGGCGCTGGAGGCGAGGGTGGGTTCGGCACGACCATCCGATGGGGTGTGCACGCCCCCCACCCATTGCCCGGTGCCGCCCGGAACAAGATGGTCGATCTCCTTCGGTGTGACGAGTCGGGAATCCAACGACAGCCCCTGCGTCGCCGTCATCCAACGGCGATGAGCATTGAACTCGGCCTCGGTCTTGGCGAGGAACATGATTCCCGCCGGCCGATACCCGACATCCTCTCCAACGCGGGTGGCCATGGCGTTCCACAGGCGATCCGATTCCAGAGCCATCGGCAAATCGGCGACTGAACGCGAGGTTTTGCGCACCCAGCCGAGGTTGCGGGACGATTGTTCCCCCGCCAGCCGCCCCTTTTCCAGCACCACCACCGGAACACCGCGCTCCGCCAGGGTGAGCGCCGTGACCAGACCGACGATTCCCCCGCCGATCACGACAACGGTTGTGGATTTCGGCATCGCCGTGGATGTCTGGACGGGAGAAATGACCGGGGCCATGGGCGGTGTCCTTGATGGGATGGCGGCTGAATGGGACGGCGGGCGACAGCCCATCAGGGCGAGAGGGTGAGGCGTTCCACCTCTGCCTGACCGCTGCCACGGTAGGCCGTGACCTCGATCTCGACCTTGTAGACGGAGGAGCCGAGGGGTGGGCATGTCACCGTTGTCGTGGGATCAACGTTGCGGAAGACGTTGCCGAAGATGCCCATGACCGTCGGTGTGTCCTCCGGATTCTGGATGAAGACCCGCGTCGAAATCACGTCGGCCAGGCTGGCGTTGACCCCCTGAAGCGCGCGTTCGATGTTTGCGAACACCTGACGGGTTTGTTCGCTCACGTCCGCCGGGATGTCCTTGGTGAGGGGATTCCGGCCCGCCGTGTTGGACACAAAGATCCAATCATCGACCATGACGATGCGCGAGTAGCTGCTGGTTTCTTCCAGCTTGTTGCCGGATTTGACCTTTACGATTTTCACCATTGGGTGTCGTCCCGAGGCAGGGGCGGACCGGGCGATCCGCCGGGATGTGGGTGTGGGGGATGGCAGGGCTGCGCCATTGGCCAGGACGCGGCAGCGATCCGCCGACGTCAGCGCAGGACCGGGGTGTCCCACAGGTTCAGCGTGACGCCGATGCCCTTGGCAACGGCGTTCCGGTAGACCACCGTGCCCCACGCCACGTCTTCGACAGGCATGCCGCCCACCGACAGGATGATGATTTCCTCGTCGTTCTGGCGGCCGGGCTTGGCACCGGCGCAGATCGCGCCGAGATCCTCCAGGGCGTCGCGGCTCATTTTGCCTTCGTGGATCATGTCCATGAAGCGCACGCCGATCACCGGAACATGGACGTGAGCGGGTTTGGGCAGTTCCTCGAACCACGCCTCGTAGAGGCCGATGTTGTCCATCACCTTGCGGACGTCAGCCTGTTCCATGCCCGCGTCGATGTCGCAGGAGGCCGGCATCGACAGAAAGGCCCCCGGCTTGACCCACGCGCGCTTGACCATCGGGTATTTGGAAACGTCGCCGGTCTCACCGGACGCGCAGTAGGTCACGATGTCGGAACCACGGACGATCTGCTCGATGTCGTGAACGATTTCGACCGTGGTGATCTGCGGGTAGGTCTCCGTCACCCAGGATATGAAGCTGTCGAGGCTCCTTTGTCCGCGCCCCTGGACCTTTACGGTGTCGATGTTCGGACAGGTTGCCATGAACGCCGCCAGCGAAGTCTTGGCCATGACGCCGGGACCGTAAACACCGACGACCTTGGACCCCTTGCGGGCCAAATGACGCGCGCCGACACCGGGAACCGCGCCCGTCCGATAGGCGGACAGCAGGTTGGCCGACATGTGAGCCAGCGGTGCCCCGGTGTCGGCGTCGTTCAGCGTGAACATCAGAATGGAGCGGGGCAGACCTTTGTCGCGATTGGCAATGTTGGAGCCATACCATTTCATGCCGGCGGTGCAGTATTGGCCGCCGAGATAGGCGGGCATCGCCATGAAACGCCGGTCCGCTGTGGGTTTTGGCATGTTCGGAAACGGCGACTGTTCCGGGAAGACGATCATGGCACCGTGGGAGTCGTTGTTTGCCCCCGCCATCCGGTAATCGCCGGTGTGAAGCAGGACAAACATATCCTCCATCGTGTCCACGCACGCGGCCATATCGGTCACGCCCGCTTTGATCATGTCCTGTTCCGAAAGATAGAGGAAATCGATCTTGGGCAGGTCGCTCATGGTGATTGTCTTTCCTGATGGCGTGGGAGTGATGTTGGGAAGAAAGCCAAGAAATCCGATGCGAGTGTTGATCGTTTCAGCGAATCCGAAGTTTCCGATGGCGGAAACCTCTTTGGTTTTTTCATGAATTGTTGCGGTTGGTGCTGCTGCGGCAAACCGGATAGCCGCTTCACTGCTGAGGCCGCCGACAGATCATCCGCCCAATCAAGATTTGGGAAATGGACCGAAACCGCTTGATCGAACAAATCATTCTTTTGATATTTCAGGTCACATGTCGATTTTGTGTTGCCCGTTCATCGTGCCAGCGAGCGGACGTGCGACCGCGATTTCGCCAACCGCGAGGGGGCATCACCGTGATGGGGAGGGTGGGGGCGCTTGCCTGGTCAGGTGGTTGGCGTTGGGATCGTTGCGTCCGATGACCGGCGGGCAGCCTGCTGCTGCTTGCGGTACATGGACGGCGTCATGCCGAACCAACGGCGGCAGGCGCGGGTGAAGCAGGCTCCGTCCGCGTAACCGAGAACATGGGCGATTTCCGTTATCGAAAGATCGGAATCGACGAGGTAATTCTCCGTCAGAGCGCGCCGCTTGTCCTGCTTGATCGTTGAAAAACTGCCGCCGGATTTGCGCAAGGCGCGTTGCAGGGTGCTGGTCGACAGGCCCAAGGATTGCGCCGTGGACGTCATGTTGAAACAACCGTCACCCGGAAAATGGTCGGAGGCCATGCGGCGGACCTTGTCCTCCACCGACCGCGCGGGCACGGCCCGTTCGCGCAGCATCCCGAGATAATGCTCCACAATGCCATAGACCCTGTGGTCCCCGCCGTTGCCGGACAAGGCCAGATCCTTGACCGGGAACATCAATTCGTTGGCGGGTTGGTTGAAGTACAGCGGGGCTTTGAAAAAGGCGTTGTGGGGTTGCAGATTGGCCGGGGCTGCGTGTTCGAAATGAACCTCCAACGGCCGCCACGCGGCCCCGGCCCGCGATCGCATCATCTCCACCACAATGGCCAGCGAGAATTCGGCGTCGTGGCGACGTGGAAAGATTCTTTTGTCCTCAATGCGGTATCGAAACACACACGTGTCGCCGTCGCGCGTCATGCGGCAACTTGTGCCCTGCTGAACCAGCCAATTGTAATCGATGAATCCTGTCAAGGCCGCGCCCAGGGTGGGGGCGCTGGTGAAGAGCAGCCCGACCGGGCCAAGCGTCAGCGGCGACAGATTCCGTGCGATGGACAAACCGAAATGGCTGTCGCCGACATAGGCCGCCGCCGCTTCGAACGCCGCCACATACTGGCGCAGGGGAATGTCCCGATAGGGATCCAGCGGCGTCGTCTCTGACAGCCCGAAGCGGTCGAGCAGCGCATCGGGCGCGCAGCCGCGCGCCTTCAACGCGTCGATCAGGCTTTGCGTCACCATCGCCCAGATCTTGGGTTCTTCGTCGGGGGGCGTGGTCTTCGGCATCGGTTGTGGGTATCGGTTGTGGGCGTCGTTCGGGACCTGCGGCTGGTTGACCATCCATATCAAATTCGTCCGCCCACGGCGTCCCCGAAAGCAGCCCCCCGGCGGCTACATGCCAAGATACGCGCGCCGGACCTCATCGTTCTTCAGCAAATCCCGGCCCGGTCCCTGCAAGGCAATCCGCCCGGATTCCATGACATAGGCGTGATCGGCGATGGACAGCGCCGCCCGCGCGTTCTGCTCCACCAGCAGAATGGTCATGCCCGCGTCCCGCAGCATGCGGACGATGCGGAAGATGTCGGCGACGATCAGCGGCGCCAGCCCCATGCTCGGCTCGTCGAGCAGCAGGAGTGTGGGTTTTCCCATCAGGGCGCGGCCCAAGGCGACCATCTGCTGCTGCCCTCCCGACAGGACGCCGGCGGGTTGGTCGCGCCGTTCGCGCAGGATCGGAAAGAGGGTGAACACCTCCTCCAAACGCTCACGGATCTCGTCGGTCGGGCGGGTGTAGGCCCCCATCCGCAGATTGTCCTCGATGGTCATCGGGGCGAACACATGCCGCCCCTCCGGCACCTGGCACAGACCGGCCCGCACCCGCGCGTCCGGGCGGGCGTCCGTGATCGGCTTTCCCTGCATCCGGACCGACCCGGCGGTGACGGGCTGCACCCCGGAGATGCAGCGCAGCAGGGTGGTCTTTCCCGCGCCGTTGGCACCGACCAACGCCACCAATTGCCCCGCCGCCACCTGGATGGACACGCCATGCAGCACCTGGATGCGGCTGTAGGCGCTGGTCAGCCCATCCACCGCCAGCAGCGCCTCGCCGGGGGCGGAGGGCGGTTTCAGGGCGATGGGGGCGTGGTCGGTCCGCGCCCCGAATCCTTCCGGCGACGGCAGCAATTGCGTGATCCGGGCGCGCAGGAGTGCCACGGTTTCCGCCGGATCGGCGTGATCCAGCGGGTCGCTGCGGGCGGCGAAGGCGGCGTCGATCGCCGTCCAATCCTCGGCGGTCAGCACCGCGCTGGCCAGGGGGAAGCAGTCCTCCTCCTCAACCCGCAAATGATCGTCCAGATGCTGGCGGAAATGACGGATCTCGGCGGCCAGATCGGTCAGATTTTTGACGTCATAACGGTTGGGGTTGCTGGCGAAATGGCGCAACCGGGCAAGGTGGCGGTGCGCGCCCTGATGCTCCTGGTCGAGGCGGTCGAGCATCGCCGTTCCCTGATCGCTGCGCGCGCGCATCCGCGCGAACAGCACGTCGGTTTCGCGGGCGTGATGGCAGTGGTCGCCGTAAGCCTCGAAATAGTCGGCGACCAGTTCGACGGTGTGGAGGCTGGCCTCGTCGGCCGAACCGGTGGCGAAGCGGTCGCCCAGAACCGACAAGGCCCCGGCGACCAGACGCATGTTGCGGTGTTCCGCCGCGATGATGGCAAGCGCGCGCATGGGGATCATTCCTCCTCGGTGTCGGCACCCAGATAGGCGGCGATCACATCCGGGTTTTCGCGAATGTCGGCGGGGGTTCCCTCGGCCAGACGACGGCCATAATTCAGAACCAGAATGCGGTCTGACACGCTCATCACCAGCTTCATGTCATGCTCGACCACCACCACGGTCAAGCCGGACCGGGCCAGCTCCGCCACCAGCGTTTGAACGCTGTGGGTTTCGGTGTGGTTCAACCCCGCCGCCGGTTCGTCCAAAAACAGGATCTTCGGGTCGGAGGCCAAGGCGCGGGCGATCTCCAACCGCTTCAGGGCACCATAGGGCATGGCGGCGGCGTCAGCGGTGATGAAGTCCCCACACCCCACCCGTTCCATCAGCGCGGCGGCCCGCTCGCGGCAAGCCCGGTCGGCGCGGGCCAGGCCCGGCCAGCGGAACATGCCCGCGAACATGCTGGCGTTCAGGGTCAGATGCGCGCCGACCATCACATTGTCGATGGCGCTGAGGTTCTTGCAGATTTGCAGGTTTTGAAAGGTGCGGCTCATACCCCGTCTGGCCAGCCGGTCCGGGGCCTGCCCGCTGATGTCCTGCCCTTCGAACCGGATGCTGCCGGAGGTCGGGGTGTACAGACCGGAAATCAGGTTGAACAGCGTCGTCTTGCCAGCGCCGTTCGGACCGATCACCGAATAGACGCAGCCCTGCGGAATGGTGAAGCTCACATCCTGGACCGCGTGAACCCCGCCGAACTGTTTGGACAGATTGGCAACCGTCAGCATGGCGCGTTCCCCTTGGTTCCAAAGCGGGTGGAGCGCAGGCGCGCGGTCAGGCTGGGCACGACGCCGCGCGGCAGGACGATCATCGTCACCACCATGATCAGGCCGAACAGGACCGAATCCCACCCTTCGTACCCGGCCAGGAGTTGCGGCAGCAGCCCCATGACCACCGCCCCGAAAATCGACCCGTAGATCGAGGCCATCCCGCCCAGCACCACGATGATGACCAGCTCCACCGATTGCAGAAAGCCCGCGATGCCTGGGTTGATGTAACCGGCATAGTGCGCCGACAGGCTGCCCATCACCGCCGCGACTGTGGCCGAGAGAACGAACACGCCGACCTTGCGGCGTCCCACATCGATGCCCGCCACAGACGCGGCGGTTTCCGATCCGTGCAGCGCCTGCAACGCCCGCCCGGCGGGGGAATCGATGAGGTTCTGCGCCAGGATCACGGTGCCGATCAGCAGCCCGCCAAACACCCAGTACCAGCGCCGCTCCCCGGACAGGGGGACGCCGAACAGGCTGAAGCTGTCCACCGCCATGCCGTCGGGACCACCGGTCCACGCCGTTTCGTTGCTCAGGACGATCGAGATGATGATGCCAAGCCCCAAGGTGGCCATGGCCAGATAATGGCCGCGCAGGCGCAGGATGACGCGCGCCACGCCCCAGGCGATCACCGCCGTCATCGCGGCGGCGGCCAGCAGCGCCCACAGGGGCGACCAGCCGAAATGTGCGGTCAGCACGGCGGACCCATAGGCCCCCAAACCAAAAAAGCCCGCATGGCCCAGGCTGATTTGCCCGGTGTAGCCCATCAGCAGATTGAGCGCGATGCCGTTCACCGCCAGGATGGCGATGCGGATCGCCACATCGACGTAAAAGGCGTTGGGCAGCGCCAGCGGCAGCAGCGCCACAACCGTGGTCAGCGTCGCCAGACCGATGAAACGTCCGGTGTTGGACCGGGCGGCGCGCGGCGCGGGTGATTGGGAAATCTGCGTCATGGGTCAGATCCGATCCGTCGGTTTGGTGCCCAGCAGCCCTTGCGGGCGCAGCACCAGAACGATGAACACCAGCACGAAGGGGACCGCATCCTTGTAGGCGGAGGAGATGTAACCGGCGGTCAACGCCTCGATCAGGCCAAGGAACAGCCCGCCAGCCACAGCGCCCGGCCCGCTGCCCAACCCGCCCAGCGTCGCCGCGACGAATCCTTTCAGCCCCAGCATCATGCCGGTGTCGTAGGCCACCGTTGAAATCGGCGTGATGAGCACCCCGCCCACAGCCCCGATGCCCGCCGACAGCACGAAGCTGAGCGTCAACACCCGACGCACGTCCACCCCCACCAGTTGCGCGGCCAGGCGGTCGTAGGCGGTCGCCAGCACCCCTTTGCCGATGCGGGTGCGGCCGAAGAACAGATTCAGCCCCAGCACGATCAACGCGCCGACCACCAGCACCCACAGGCTTTGCGGCAGGATGGTGGCCCCAAGGACCGTGATCGGCGCTTCGCCGGAAAAATGGGGCAGGGCGTGGGGGCGCTTGCCCAGCAGGATTTCCGTCAACCCCCGCAGGATCATCGACACGCCGATGGTGATGATGATGACGCTGGCGACCTCGGCGTCGCGCGCCGGGGCAACCGCCCACCGTTCGACCAGGCCCCCGACCAGCCCCGCGATCATCACCCCGGCGACGCAGGCCATCGGCAAGGGCACGCCCGTCGCCGACAGAAAGGAGGCCGCCATCCCACCCACCATGATGAACTCGCCCTGGGCGAAGTTGATGACGCCGCTGGCGTTGTAGATCATCGAAAACCCAAGCGCCGACAGCGTGTACATCGCGCCCAGCGTCACGCCGGACAGAATGAATTGAAGAAGCTCTGACAGCATGGAGCCTGTCTCCTCTCGGCGGTGTGCCGCCGTCCACTTGCCCGCGCACGGGGGAGGGCGGCGGCAGCGCGTCAGTTCGCGATCACGAAATTGCCGTTCTTGATCGTGACGATCTTCAAACCGGAGACATCCAGGCCCAGATGGTCCTGTGGGGTCATGTTGATGATGCCGGATGTGCCGGGAAGGCCCGCCGTGTTCTCGATGAACTCGCGAATCTTGACCTTGTCAAAGCTCTTGGCCTGCTTCACCGCGTTCGTCCAGATGAACCAGGCGTCGCGCGCGTAGGCTCCGAACGAGGACACATCGGTTTTGTAGCGGGCCTCATACTCCTCGACGTAATCAATGGAGAGCTGCTTTTGCGGGTCGCTGTCGGGCAGTTCGGCGGCGACCATCAGCACGGGGGCGGGCAGCCGCACCCCTTCGGCGGCCGGACCCGACAGGCGGATGTACTCCCGCGTCGCCACGCCGGAGGTCTGGTAATGCGGCAGATCGATGCCCAGCTGCGCGACGTTCTTGGTGACGACCACCGCCCCTTGCCCGAAGGTGACGACGAACAGGGCCTGGACGTTGGGGGTGTTCTTGATCTTGGCCAATTGGGCGGTGACGTCCGTGTCCTTGGGGTTGAACGTCTCATCCACCGCGATGGTGATGCCAACCTTCTGGGCGACGTTCTGCATCTCCTTGCGGGCGGATTGCCCGAAGCCGCTGGTGTCCGACAGCATGGCGATGGTTTTGTAACCCTTCGCCTTCATGTCCAGCATCACCCGCTGACCAACCATCCGGTCATGGTGGGCGGCCTTGAACATCCAGTGTTTGACCGGCTCAACGATCACCAGGGCACCGGCCAGCGAGATGAACGGGATCTGCGCCCGTTCGATCAGCGGGTACATCGCCATGCTGGCCCCGGTCGTGGTTCCGCCGATCAGCATGTCCACCTTGTCGTCTTCGATCAGGCGCTTGACCAGGACGTTGGCCTTGCCGGGTTCGCTGCCATCGTCGTAATGGACCAAGGCAACCGGACGGCCCAGGAGGCCGCCCGCCTTGTTGGTCTGTTCGACCATCATTTCCAGGGTCTTCAGCTCGGGATCCCCCAAGCTCGACGCCCCGCCGGTCAAGGACAGGACGGATCCCACCTTCACCGGGTCCGCCGCCAACGCCGTCGCGGCCAACGCGCCGAGTCCCAGCGCGCAGGCGATTCCCATCATCGTGTTGAAGAGGCGCATAACTGTCTTGTCTCCCTGTCGAGGGTGTCCGGAAGTCTCTGTTCGCGCGATGTGCGATCAAAAGGTGCGGTTGTTGTTTTGAATGCACCTTCAGCCGTCCACCGAATCGCCGCCGTTTGCCAAGTGCCCTGTTCGCACGGACTCGGAGGTCGTTGATCGGTAAAAGAATAAAAAGATGCAACAGCTCACGACATAAAATTTAAGATAAATAAAAGCCGCGCCATAATAATATATCTTTACTCCTGTGTCTAAATAAAATATTCGGACTGTGTGTTGAAATGTGATGGTGATTTATTCTGTGATCTGTGTCCATTCTTTAAGCATAATGCTTATTATCAGACTTGCCTCCTCGTTCCGTTTCGTTTATTCAGGCTTTGATTGTGCGTGGAAGCCGTGCGCGTGACCGAAGAGCGCGCCCCAGGTGCTTGCCGCGAACAGCGGCGTTTCTGATGAAGGGCATTGCATGACCAAGTCTGATCCAGGGGCGACCCCCGAGGCCCCCGCCGAGATCCTCCCCGAGATCCCCGTCGAGGATGGCGGCAAATTCACCCGAAAGCGCATGCGGCGGAATTGGCCGTTCTATTGGATTTCCCGCGTGAACGCGCGCTACGTGCAGGTTCTGGAAACGCGGTTGAAGCCGATCAACCTCGACATGCCGCGTTGGCGCGTGTTGATGTCCCTGCACGAGGACGAGCATCTGAGCGTCTCCGAAATTGCGGAGTTCAGCGTGTTGAAACTCAACACGGCCACGAAGATCGTGCAGCGGATGCTGGCCGATGGGTTGGTGGTGACACGGACCAGCCCGGTGGACGCGCGGGCGACGGAGGTCAGCCTGACGCCGCACGGGGATCGGATGCGCCAACTCGCCATGGTCGAGGCGGACCGCATTCTGGCCAGCTCCTTTCTCGACATCCCGCCGGAGGACATCGCCACGCTCAACACCCTTCTGCAAAAGGTGTTCAACCAGCTTGGGGAGATGTGACCGGCTCATTCCGCCGCCTTCAGCGTGTGGAACCCCCGGCCGAACCAGATCAGCCCCTCGTCGGGACCGTCGCTGAGGGTGGTGGAGCGGACCTCGCAAAACAGCACGCTGTGTGTGCCTTTGCGTTGGTGATCGACGATCCGGCAATCGAAGGACGCCGACGCGTCGGACAGCACCGGGGCACCGGTGTCGCGGGTGATCCAGGTCGCCTTGGCGAAGCGGTCTTCCCCGGTCCAGCGGGCAAAGGCGCGGGACAACTCCGTGTGAGCGCTGTTCAGCACGTTCACGCACAAGACTCCGTTGTCCAGGAACGCGTCGTGGGAAAAGGCGTTGCTGTTGATGCACACCAGCAGGGTGGGCGGGCTGTCCGTCACCGAACAGACGGCGGACACGGTCAACCCGTGCCGACCGGACGGGCCATCGGTGGTGACAAGGTTTACGGCAGCGCCAAGGCGGCTCATGCCGCCGCGAAAGGCCAGCGCTTCGGGCGGCAGGGCGGGGGAGGGGGTGGTCATGGCGCTTCCTCTTCAGATGTCCAGAATCAGGGTTTTGGACCGCGCGCGGGAGCAGCAAACGCACAGCATTGTGCCCTCCGCGCGCTCCTCGTCCGTCAGGAACCGGTCGCGGTGGTCCGGTGTGCCGTCCAGAATGTCGGTCACGCAGGTGCCGCAGACGCCCTCTTCGCATTTGACCGTGATCGACACGCCGACCCGGGCCAGCGCCTTGGCGATGGTGTCCTCCGGCCCAACGCTGACGGTGACGCCGGAGCGCCGCGCCGTCACTTCGAAGCGGTCGCCCGAAACATCGACCTCGGCGGAAAAATACTCGCGGTGGATGTTGCCGGGGGCATGGCCTGCCGTGGTCGCCGCGCCGATCACCCACTCCATGAATCCCGCCGGGCCGCAGACGTAGAGATGGGTGTCGGCGCTTGGCGGCGGCAGGTCGCGGGCGGGATCCAGCCGCTGCGCCGGATCCCGATCGTCGTGGTGGAACACCACCCGATCCGCCCAAGGGGCGACGGCGATCACGTCGCGGAACGCGGTGGCGCTGTCGGATCGGGTGCAGTAATGCACGACAAAATCGCGGCCCAGCCGGTGCAGCCGTTGGGCCATGGCCAGCATCGGGGTGATCCCGATTCCGCCGCCAAACAGAACCGTCTGTGCGGCGTCTTCGGTCAGGGCGAAATGGTTGCGGGGACCGTCAATCGTGAAGCGCGCGCCCACCACGGCCAGCCGGTGCAGCGCTTCGGACCCGCCCCGGCTGTTCGGGGCGC
The DNA here is from genome assembly GCF_003966125.1 of Azospirillum griseum. Classification (GTDB taxonomy): domain Bacteria; phylum Pseudomonadota; class Alphaproteobacteria; order Azospirillales; family Azospirillaceae; genus Azospirillum; species Azospirillum griseum. Next base: position 86,139 of record NZ_RXMA01000014.1, on the reverse strand, counting down.
GCAGGACGCCGATTTCGTAATGATCGGTCTGGGCCGGATCGGAGCAGAGCGAATATTGACGCCACAGATCCAGATCGCCGTCCTGCAACCGGACATCGATGTGCGCGCCCGCCGTAAAGGGGGGCAACGGCGCGCCATCCGCTGCGGCGAGCTTCACCCGCAGGATGTTGCCCGGTTCCTCGATCCGTTCGATGACGGTCAGGGTGTGCTTGGGCGTGTCGTTCATCGCATGTAAATCCCCCCGTTGACGTCCCAGCAGGCCCCGGTGACGAAACCGGAGTCCGGCTTGGCCAGAAGCGTGACGAGATCGGCGACGAAGTCCGGGTTGCCCAGCGTCCCGACCGGGATCCCAGCCAGCGCCATCGGCAACCGGTCGGGCGTGAGCACCGCGCGAACCGCCGGGGTGTCCATCGGCCCCGGCGCGATGGCGTTGCAGGTGACGCCGAACGGGGCCAGATCGCGGGCGAACACCTTGGTCAAGGTCAGGATGGCCCCCTTCGAGGCGGCGTAATGCGCGCCCGTCGCGGTGCCGCCGTTCTGCCCGGCCAGGGACGCCATGTTGATGAGGCGGCCATAACCGCGCTGTTTGAAATGGCGGCCAAAGATCTGACACCCGGCGAAGGTTCCGCCGGCGTTGGTCGCCATCACGGCGTTGAACTCGTCCAGCCCGATGTCCAACACCGGTTTCACCACGGTGCGGGCGGCGTTGTTGACCAACACCTCGACGCTTCCCCAACGTTCGACACAGCGGTCCAGGACCCGTTGAAAATCCTCGGGCTTGGACACATCCAGCGTGGCCGCCATGGCGGTTTCCCCGGCCAGATCCAGCTCTTGCGCCAACCGTTCGGCGGGGGCGGAAATCAGGTCGGTGATGACGACGCGGAAGCCCGCGCGGTGCAGCGCCTTGACGGTGAGCGCGCCCAGGCCGCTCGCGCCGCCCGTCACCACGGCCGTCTGAAGGGTTTCAGGATGCGGGGCGGCCATCAGAACAGATAGCTGAACGCCGTCAGCTCCCCATCCGAATTGAGCAGCCGCGCCACCTTGTGGCGGATGCGCAGCGCGCCATCGACGCGCACCAGCGTGTAGGTGAGATTCGCCGCATAAACGCGCTGGCGACCGAACTTGTTTTCAATGACATGCTCGGCGCAACGCAGGATGATCTCCTCCTCCGTCGCGCTGTGCAGGACAAAGCGGGAAACGGTGCGGACGGTGTTGGCCGGGGGGGCCGAGGAAATGGAAAACCCCTGTTGGAAGCGTTCGATCCGCAGCTTGCGCATCTTGGCGTCGTCGAAACAGATGTTGAGCTGGTCCTCGTAATCCTCGCCGGGGGCCATCGGCACGACGTAACGCCCGTCTGTGGTCCACAGCGCCAGCCAGGCGTCATACTCGCAACGGTCGAGGATCTCGGCCTCGCGCCAGACGAACTCAGCCAACTCGTGCAGGCTGACGCGGGTGTCGCTCATGGTGATCGTGCTCATCGGCTCATCATCCTCTTCCACATCTGGTAGGCGGCGCGCATCCCGGTTTCCGCGCTGAAATGCCCACGCGGCCCATCGGTGCCCGGCACCTCGTCCACCAACCCACGGTTCACCAGGATCGGCAGTTCCTTGCCGCCCAGCGTGCCGCGCTGAACCCGTTCCCAGACTTCGGCGTCATCGGGGGTGCCGAAGCCCATCGGACCCTGGAAATGCTCCTGCAAGCGCATCTTCATCCGGTTGGCGGCGACGGGGCCGCCGTCCATGCCCAGGCAGACGTGACGGATCGCGGTGTCGCGCACGTTCAGCGGCCGCAGGACGCGGAAGAAGGACAGCGACAGCGAGACGTTGGGGAACAGGTTCAGATTGAAACCGGCCCCGCCGGTGGCGCGCACGATCCGGCGCACCTTGTCCTCGCTGAATCCCTCGTCGCGCAGGGTTTGCGCCAGCTCCTGATAACGCTCGGGGATCGGCTCATCGAGATTGGCGTCGAGGTCGATCAGTTCGGGGATCATGACCGCCACCGAATGACCGTTGCCGAGATCCTCGACAAAGCCCTCCTTGTCGAAGAAGGAGAAGGTGTTGGTGGCTTCCGCGTCCAACGTCTGGATGAAGGACTTGTGCACGACCGGGAAGTGATAGGCGTCCGTGGTGTTTTCGAGCTGGATTTTCCAGTTCATCGGCACGGTGAACTGATGCTCGCCCAGCACCTTGACCGGATAGCCGCCGCCCTGTTTCATGAACAGGTCAATCCATTTCGTCGCTGGGCCGAGGAAATCGACCAGCGGTTCGATCTCGGGGGCAAGCGTGGCGAAAATCATGTTCTGGTAGGATTCGGTGCGCAGGGCCTTCATTCCCAGCGACGCCTTGTCGAAATCCTCGCCATATTGTTCGGGGTAGGGCACGGCGCGCAGGGAGCCATCCAAACCGTAACCCCAACCATGATACGGGCATTGGAAGGAGGAGGTCTTGCCCTTCTTCACCTCGCACACCGTGGCGGCGCGGTGACGGCAGCGGTTGACCAGGACGTTGATGTCGCCCTTGCGGTCGCGCACCACGATCACCGGCTGGCGGCCAACCCAGGACAGAATGAAGGACCCCTTTTCCGGCACTTCCGAACCATGGGCGACGAACACCCAGGTGCGCCCGAAAATCTTGTCCATTTCCTCTTCGAAAAGGGCGGCGTCTTCGTACAGGGGGGTTTGCACCCGATCATGCTCAACAAGCTCTTCCGGTCGAACCGGCGCGTTGGCGACAGACATGGGGGAGTCCTTTCGGGCTTGCCGCGTGGGATCAGAGTTCAGGGGCGGGCAGCGGACGGCCCAAGCGGGCTTCGACCCGCATGTACCGCCACAGGCGGTGGCCCTGATCGCCGACCTCGATCGTGCGGAACAGGTTGCAGGCGGCCACGACCGCGTCGCGATCGGGAAAATCCGCCATCACGTAGCAGGTCCAGGGGAAACCGGTGGGCGACGTGCCGACCATGGTTTCGTCGTCATCGAAGGTGCCGAGCACCGTGACGCCGGGCATCGTGTGGACGGTGGTGAGAAACCGCTTGGTCGCGGCCCACACCGGGCCGATCTGATCAAAGGGCAGGTCGAAGAAAGTCTGTTGCACGGCGATGCACAACAGGGTGCGGATCGGCTTCGGGTCCGTCATCGTCTGGATCCACTTGGCTTGAAGGTTGTGGTGTGCGGGGGGGGAGAGCGGGCGGCGGCTCAGGGAAAGCCGGGGGCGGCGGGCTGGTTCAACAGAACCGCCCCGGCCATCTGCCAGCTTCCGGCCCCGATGAAGGCGTGCTGGGCCACGCACGCGGCGTCGATCATGCAGCGCCCCAGCGGGTGGCTGCTGTTCATGGAGTCCGACCCGCCCAGCACGAAGGCGAGGCGGGCGGCTTCGGCCCCATCCTCGGCGGCTTTCGAGGCGACCTGGCGCAGGCGGATCAACGTGGCCCGATCCACCTCGCCCTTGGTCAGCATCTGCTCCCACCCCTGTTCGATGGCGTCATAGAAGGCCGCGCGGGCACCGAGCAGCAGACCTTCGGCACGGGCGAAGCCCGTCTGGACATAGCCGCGCTCGGCGGGGCTGGGCGCGCCGGTGATCGAGGCGCGGCCCACCGCGTCGTCCCGCAACCAGTCCAGCGCCGCCCGCGCCGTGCCCAGCGCGACCACGGCGAGAACCTGGGCCGCGAGCGCCATCGCCGGGTAGCGGAAGATGGCGTCGTCCATTGATGGCGCGCCGCCCCGGATGAACACCCAATCTTCGGGAACCACAACCCGATCCGCCGTCACCTCGTGGCTGCCGGTGGCGCGCAGGCCGATGGTGTCCCACGTCTCGTGAACCGTCACGTTGGCGCGTGGGGTCACGGCGGTGCGGGGAAGAGGGCTGCTTTCCCCGTCCACCTTGATGCCCGCGCCAACGAGCGAGGCCCCCATGACGCCCGAACACCAGGGCCAGCGGCCCGACAGTTCCAGCCCCCCTGCCACCTTGCGGGTGGCCTGCGGCGGGTACATCGCCCCGGCGAACACGGTGTCGGGATCCGTCCCATAGATCGCCGCGTAGGTGTCCTTTGGCAGGGCGGCGAGGTAGGTGGTGGAGACGCCGAAGCTGGCCACCCATCCCGCCGATGCGTCCGCCGTGGAAATCTCCTCGATCAGGCGGCAGAACTCCGCCGGTGATCGTGCATCGCCGCCAAAACGGGTGGGAACGAAGGCGCGGTAGACCCCAACCTCCTGAAACTTGCGCACGATGTCCATGGGGATGTGGCGCAGCGCCTGGAAGTCGTTCCGGCGCGCGCGGATCTCGGCTTTGAGGCTGTCGAGCGTGGTTGCGGCGACGGGGGTTGTGGAAGCGCTCATGGGCTTAGTCCTTGGCCTGGAATGTGGGAGCCGCCGCGCTGAACCAGCTTGCAACCGCGCAAAGCTGGGGGTCCTCAAACGCGCGCCCGACGATGTGGAGTCCGGTCGGAAGACCGGCGTCGTCGGTCGCCGGCAGAACGATGGCGGGGTGCCCCGACAGGTTGAAGGGGCGCAGATAGCGGGTCAGCGGCAGAACGCGTTGCGGGTCCTGCGCCTCGTCCAGTCTGGGCGGGGGGATTGGCAAGGCGGGGGTGATCAGACCGTCATGGTCTTGAAGGACGGCGTTCACCTCGGCGGTGAAGCGGGTGCGGATGCCCTCGGCCCAGGCCACATCATCGTCCGTCACCGTCGCGGCGGTCCGCAGGCGGGCGAGCACATCCTCTCCCAGCGGCGCGTGTTCCGCCAACAGATGCCCGAACGCCCAATGGGTTTCCCGCGCGATGATGATCATTCCGGCCCGGAACGCGTCGTCCAGCAGTGGCAACGCCACATCAGTCACGGCGATGTCCGGCCCGATCAGCGGATCGCTCCACGCCGCAGGTGGATGGCCGTTGGCAAGGCGCAGACGCGCGACGCGCGGGGGCGTGTCGAGACGGGGGGCGGGGACGAAACTGGGATCCATGGCCGCCATCGCCTGCTCCAGCCTGTCCATGCGGCGGGCCAGCGGCCCGATGCAGTCGAGCGAGCTTCGGCTTGGCGAGGCACCGGAGCGGTCGATGCGGCCGAAGGTCGGTTTCAGGCCGATCACACCGCAGCACACCGCCGGTTGGCGGATGGACCCGCCGGTGTCGGTGCCGATGGCGGCATCGACCAGCCCGGCGGCCACCGCAACCGCCGATCCGGAGGAGGAGCCGCCGGGAATGAGGTAGGGCCATCGCGGATTCACCGGGGTTCCCGCATGGGCGTTGATCCCGGTCATGCCGTAGGCCAACTCATGCATCGTGGTTTTGCCAACGATCCGGCAACCCGACGCGAGCAGATGGGCAATGACGGTGGCGTGCTGCCGCGCCGGTGGCGCGTTGTCAAAGGCGGCGGAGCCGCAGCGTGTGGGATGCCCGGCGATGTCGATGCAATCCTTGACCGCGACCGTCAGCCCCTGCGCGGAACCCAGATCGAGGGTTTCCGTGAAGATCGACCCGTGAATGTCTTGCGCCTGTGTCATGGCTGTCCGTTCCGGTGAGATCGGGGGGATTGGGCCGCGCTGCGGTCTATTGCGTGAAAATTACCGTAATTTGGGTAATCGTCAATATCATTTGTGGAGCAATCAGAAAAATAATTCTTTTGTATCAATGGCTTAATTTGAGACGCAAGCAGGGTGCGCCGCCTTTCACAGGCGGATGAGGCGCGATTCCGGTCGTTGAGCGCGAGGCGTTTGGCTGTGTGTCAAACGTGACAATAACATGATTTTTCACGCAATGCTTTTGCGATGCTCGCAAAAGTCCTTTTCAAATGCTGCCAAGCTGGCCCGCATCTGCGAAGCCTTCGGATTCGCACGCATTTTTCCAAAAGCCGCCGGGGTGGGGAGAATTTACGTGAATATTACCGCTTGACCATCCGCCACCGCCCGGTACCGTGATCGCGATCCCGACGGTTGCGCGCGCCACGCAGCCCCCCGCCGGGAATCCTTCCCGGAAAGGTGACGATCACAGCCATGACACACGCGACTGATATTGCGGCGTTGGTTCGACGCATCGAAATTTTGGAAGCCGAAGCCGACATCCGTCGGGTTGAGGCCCGCTACATGTTCCTGTGCGACACGCCCATTCCCGAATTCGGTGTGGTTGACGATCAGCAGCGCATCGAACTCATTCTGGAACTGTACACGGAAGATGCGGTCTGGGAGGGGGTTGGGGAGTATTACACCAACCAGTTTGGCCGCTTGGAAGGCAAGGCGGCGCTGCGCCAGCATTTTCAGAATTTCTGGGGCAGCCGCCGCGATCCGGCGCTCATCCTCAACTGCCATTACCTGACTTCCGAACAGATTCATGTTCATGAGGATGGCCGCACCGCCGATGCCCAATGGGTCCACATGCAGCCCTGGCTGTTCTCGGACGGGACGGCGCTGCTGCGGTCTTCGCGCCTGAACAACGGGTTCCGCAAGGAACCGGATGGCAAATGGCGCCTCACACGCACCCGGACGGAAAATGTCTTCGTGGCCCCGCTGCCGCCGACCTGGGCATCGCATTACCCGTCCAAATCGGTTCTGATGCAGCCGTAACGGTTCCGCCATCGCACGTCTGCGCCAACCGAAGCGGTGTGCGGCGGGGGCGTGCGGTGGTCAGGTGTCGGTCAGGTGATGGTCAGGTCAGGGCCTCCCACTCGGCCTCGAAGTTGTTTTGGGCGAAATGCTCGACCAGGGCGTTGATGAACAGCCGGGTTCGGGCGGGCAGGTGGGTGCGGGACGGAAAGACCAGATTCATGACGAGGCGCGGCAACTCCCAGTCCGGCAGAACGCGGACCAGTCGGCCCGCCTTCAGGTCGGCGTGCAGGATGTAGGCCGGTTGAATGAGGATGCCCAACCCCTCCAAGGCCGCTTGCCGCAGGATCTGGCCATCGTTGCACACCAATTCCCCGGTGACGGGGATGCGGACCACCTCGCCGTTGCGCGCCAGATTCAGGTGATCCGGGTCGTTGGCCAGGGAATAGAGCAGAAGATCATGCGCCGCCAAATCCTTTGGCTCGGCCGGCGTTCCCCGGCGGTCCAGATAGGCCGGTGACGCGGCGATCAGCCGCCGGGTTTCGGCGAGCTTGCGGATGGTGACGCTGCTGTCCACCTCCGACCGGCGGGTCCGGATGGCCAGGTCAAGGCCGTTTTCCACCAGATCATAATAGCGGTTGGACACCTGAAGATCGATGCGGACCAGCGGATATTGCGCCTTGAACGCCTGGATGACGGGCGTCAGGTGCAGCATCGAAAAGGACAGGGATGCGCCGATGCGCAGGGTGCCGCGCGGCTGCGCCACCACCACGCTGACGCTGGCCTCGGCCTCGCGCAGATTGGCCAGGATGTCCCGTGCGCTGGCGGCGAAGCTTTCACCCTCCGGTGTCAGGTAAAGCTGTCGGGTCGTGCGCTGGACCAGACGCACGCCTAGGCGGTTTTCCAGGCTGGTCAAATGCCGACTGACGCCGGACACCGACATGCCAAGGCTGTCCGCCGCCCGTGTCAGATTGGCCTCCTCCGCGATCCTGGTGAACACCTCAAGTTCGGTGAGCCGATCCATTCTTGCGGCCTCCTGCGCGTCAATACGGTAACTTTCATCTTTTTGGCCGGTTTGACAAGTGGCGCTTTGCCAGAATCGCAACGGCATTGTTGCAGAAATTGGAAGGCTGTTTCTCAAATTACGTGATTTATACCGTAAAGATTTGGTGCAAACCTCGGATCATCCGTTCCCGCTCCAGTCTGCGTTCGCCACATCGTGATGCAGCGCATCGGACTGTGTCCGATGAACAGCAAACGGCCCCCTTACACGCAGAGCAATGACATGAAAGCGCGCCACTTCACCTATGTCAGCCATCCCGCCCGGGTGATCTTCGGGTCGGGAACGGTCGGCCAATTGCCGGACGAGGTGGATCGTCTGAACGCCCAACGGGCGCTGATCCTGTCCACGGCGGCGCAACAGGGCGATGCCGAGGCTTTGGCGGATCGGCTGGGGCCGCGCGTGGCCGGAATTTTTCCCGGAGCGGTCATGCACACGCCGGTCGAGGTCAGCGTCTTGGCGACGGAGCGGGCGCGGGAGCTGGGGGCCGATGTGCTCGTCGCGCTGGGGGGCGGATCGACCACCGGATTGGCCAAGGCGATCGCGCTGCGCACTGATCTGCCGCAGATCATCCTGCCCACCACCTACGCCGGGTCGGAGATGACTCCGATCCTGGGTGAAACCAGCGACGGCCAGAAGCGGACGCAGTCGTCGCCGAAGGTCCTGCCCGAAGTGGTGATCTATGACGTGGATCTGACGCTCGGGCTGCCGGTCGGCTTGTCGGGGACCAGCGGCATCAACGCCATCGCCCACGCGGTGGAAGCGCTGTACGCCCGCGACCGCAACCCGGTGATCGAGGCGTTGGCGATCGAGGCGATCGGGGCGCTGGCGCGGGCGCTGCCCCGGATCGTCGCCGCTCCCCGCGACCCGGCCGCCCGCAGCGAGGCGCTTTATGGTGCGTGGCTCTGCGGCGTCTGCCTGGGGTCCGTCGGCATGGCCCTGCACCACAAGCTGTGCCACACGCTGGGCGGCAGCTTCGATCTGCCCCATGCGGAAACCCACACGGTCGTGCTGCCGCACGCCCTGGCCTACAACGCGCCCGCCATCCCCGATGCGATGGCGGCGTTGGTCCGCGTCCTCGGTCCGGACCCGGCTGCCGCGCTGTTCGCGCTTGGCCGCAAGGTTGGTGCGCCCGCCGGGCTGGCCGCGCTGGGCATGCCGACCGATGGCGTGGACCGTGCCGTCGATCTGGCGCTGTCAAACCCCTATTGGAATCCGCAACCTTTGGAACGCGCGGGTCTGCGAGACCTGATCGCCCGCGCCTGCGATGGCGGGCCTCCGCGTTCGCTGTGAGGAGGAGTCATGTCGAGCTATTTTTCGGCAACCCGTTCGGTCGAGACGGTCAACGGCCGCATCGGCGCAGACACCGACCCGCGTTTGCGGCGAATCATGACATCGCTTGTCACCCATCTGCATGGCTTCGTCAAAGAGGTCGAACTGACCGAAGCGGAGTGGGAACAGGCCATCGCCTTCCTGACCCGCACCGGGCAAATGTGCAGCGACACCCGGCAGGAGTTCATCCTGCTGTCGGACGTCCTGGGTGTGTCGATGCTGGTCGATGCGATCAACCACCAGGCCCCGGGCGGAGCCACCGAAAGCACGGTGCTCGGCCCCTTCCACGTCGACGGTGCCCCCCACCGCGCGCCGGGTGAGACCATCAGTCTGGATGGCAAGGGCGAGGCCTGCCTGTTCCGGGGCCGTGTTCTGGATCTGGATGGCGCGCCCATCGCAAACGCTCTGTTGGACGTGTGGTCGGACAACGCCGATGGATTCTATGACGTCCAGCAGCCGGGCCTTCAGCCGCCCTTCAACAACCGGGGTGTTTTCCGAACGGACGCAGAGGGGTGTTATGCCTTTCGCGGCGTCAAACCGGTGTCCTACCCCATCCCCGCCGACGGCCCGGTCGGGTGGATGCTGGCCGCGCTGGGGCGTCATCCCTGGCGTCCGGCGCACCTGCATGTCCTCATCACCGCCCCCGGTTTTGACCGCCTGATCACGCATCTGTTCGTGGCGGGCGACCGCTACCTCCAGTCCGACGCCGTGTTCGGTGTCAAGGAAGCCCTGATCGTGGCGTTCCAACCGGTGGATGGGCCGAACGAGCGCTGGTTGGTGGAGCATGACTTCGTCTTGGCGCGCCCGCTGGCGCACTGACAAAAACAGGGAGACATCATGAAGATCGCACCGCCCGACAGCGTCGTGGAGCGGGTTCTGCCTTCGGTCGAGGCGTTCCTGACGGCCCCTTTGATGGTGATTGGCCGGGAGTTCGTTCCGGCGGCCAGCGGCAACACCTACACGGTGTTCAACCCGGCGACCGGCAAACCTCTGGCCCAGGTTCCCGCCGCCGCTTCCGAAGATGTGGAGCGCGCGGTTGCGGCGGCGCGCGCGGCGTTTGCCGGTCCGTGGGGGCGCCTGCCGCCGGTTCAACGCCAGGCGGTCATGTTGAGGCTGGCCGATCTGATCGAGGAGCATGGCGAGGAGCTGGCGCAGCTTGAAACGCTGAACAACGGCAAATCGATCACGCTGTCGCGGCTGGTCGAGGTGCAGTCCTCGGTCGAGTATGTCCGTTACATGGCCGGATGGGCGACGAAGATCGAAGGCTCCACCCTGGATGTTTCGATCCCGATTCCGCCGGGGATGCGCTATCAGGCCTTCACCCGCAAGGAGCCGGTGGGCGTCGTCGCCGCAATCACACCCTGGAACTTCCCCCTGACGATGGCGTGCTGGAAGGTGGCTCCGGCGCTGGCGGCGGGGTGCACGGTGGTGCTGAAACCGGCAGAGGAAACGCCGCTGACCTCCATCCGTCTGGCCCAGCTCTGTCTGGAGGCCGGGATACCCGAAGGGGTGGTCAACGTCATCACCGGTTTGGGCGAGGACGCGGGTGCGCCGCTTGTTGCCCATCCCGGCGTGTCGAAGATCAGCTTCACCGGATCGACCGAGACCGGAAAGCGGATCGGGATCCAGGCCATGCGCGACATGAAGCGGGTGACGTTGGAGTTGGGCGGCAAGGCGCCGATGTTGATGTTCGACGACATGGACCTGGATCTTCTGGGTGTTGCGGCGGGCGTCGGCTCCTTCTTCAACACCGGGCAGACCTGCTGCGCGGGCGTGCGCATCTACGCGCAAAAGGGCATCCATGACCGGGTGCTGGACACCCTGTCCGCCGTGACCCGTCGGTTGTCCATCGGTTCGGGGCTTGATCCGCGCAACCAGATCAACCCGTTGGTGTCGGCCCGCCACAAGGCCCATGTCCAGGCGTGCATCGCGCGCGGCGTGGCGGATGGTGCCCGCCCGGTCATCGCGGGCAGCGCACCGGACGAAGGGTACTACGTCGCCCCCGAACTCTTCACCGACGTGCGTCAGGACATGGCGCTGATGCAGGACGAGGTGTTCGGCCCGGTCATCACCGTCACCCCCTTCCACGACGAGGATGAGGCGATCCGTCTGGCCAACGACACCCGCTATGGTCTGGGTGCGTCGATCTGGACCGGCAACCTCAACACCGTGATGCGCTGTGTGCCGCAGATCCAGGCCGGAACGGTTTGGGTGAACAGCCACAATCTGCCCGACCAAAACATGCCGTTCGGCGGTTTCAAGCAGTCGGGCATTGGCCGGGAGCACGGGCGCGGGGCGCTGGACAATTATCTGGAAACCAAGTCCGTTTGCGTCGCCTTCCGTTGATCGGGTGCGGGCCAGCCGTTGGGCTTGCCCGCTCCGCGCCCGGATCGGTCATGGTTGGGCGACATCAAACGGAAACCCTGTCCGGTCCGGTGGCGGGTGGGGGACGTCCCGGCTTCCGCCATCCGATGGGGTTCGTGGTTTTCAGGCAATCGCTTCATCGCAGGAATGGCGGACATGTTGGACGGGTTGAGCGGGGGACGACCGGGAGGGTGGCGGTTTCGGAGGCATCTGGTCCGGCGGATTTTTGACGCGTCACCCGACGGGTACATGCTGATGCACAGGGACGTGATCGTGGATTGCAACCGGGCGGCGGCGCGGATGCTGGGCTATGGCGATCCCCGCGACCTGATCGGCCTGTTGCCCGACGCTTTTGATCCCGAATTCCAACCCAACGGGCAGCGGTCCGCCGATCTCAGCGACAGGATTGTCGAACGCGTGCAGCGCAACGGCCATGACCGTTTTGAATGGCAGCACAGGCGCAAAGACGGCAGCGCGCTGAATGTTTCCGTCACCTTGATGGTCTTTGAAATCGCCGGTTATCCGGTGTGGCTGGTGTTCTATCAGGACATTGGCGCGCTGGTCGCGGCACGGGAGGCGGAGCGGCGCAGCCAGCAGGCGTTCGCCGATCGGTTGCGCGACCTGTCCAGCGCCTTCAGCGCCAACATCCGCAGCGTTGAGGGTGCCTTGCAGGACACCGTGGGGGGCACGGCGGCCGAAGCGGCCCGTGTGCGCGACATGGCCGTGACCGTGAGCCAACTGGCGCAGGACGGGGCCGAGGCGGTGCGCCAGGCCAACGGCGCGGCGGATGGAGTGGCGGCGGCGGCCAGCGAACTGTCCGCCTCGATCTCGGAAATCAGCCGTCAACTGGTGGCGGGGCTGAACGTGACCGAGCGCACGGTCGGACAGGCCGACCATGCGGAGCGCATCATGGCGCGTTTGGACGCGACCGCGCAGCGCATCGAGGGCATCGTCCACCTGATCCGCAGCATCGCCGGTCAAACGAATCTCCTGGCCCTGAACGCCACGATCGAAGCCGCCCGCGCGGGCGAGTCGGGGCGGGGGTTTGCCGTGGTGGCGACGGAGGTCAAGGCGCTGGCCGGTCAAACGGCGCGCGCCACGGAGGAGATCAGCGCGGAAGTCACCCGCATCCAGGAGGTGGCGCGCGACGCCTCGGCATCGACCGGAGCCATGGCCACGGCCATCGGGTCGTTGGGGCAGGTGATGAGCGCCATCGCCGCCGCCGTCGAACAACAGCGCGCCGCGACCGAAGAGATCGCGCGTGGCATCCAGCAGGCCGCTGACCAAACGGGAGACGCCGCCGGCCGGATCGGGGCCTGCGCGTCGTTGGTGAACGCGACGCGCGACGCCGTGGGGGGGCTTTTGGACGGCGTGTCCGAGGTGAAGGACAAGGCCGATGCGCTGGGCCACCACACCGACGCCTTCATGCGCGCGCTGACCACCGGTGCGCAACAGTGAGGCCGCGAGGTCCTGGTGGGGATCATGGGGTGGCGGCGGGGTTATTCCGCTGCGGTCGGCGGGTCGTCCGGGGTGTCGGGTTTGTGGTCGCCGATCAGGGCGGCGTGCCGCCGGAACGCGCTCGGTTCCTCTCCGGTCCAGTTGCGGAACGCGCGCCAGAACGCGGTTTCGTCGGCGTAGCCAAGGGCGTTGGCGACGTCCGTGACCCGCGCGCCCTTTTGCGAGAGATAGACCTTGGCCATTTGCTGGCGATGGTGCGCCAGAAGCTCGCGAAGACTGGTCCCTTCTTCGGTCAGTCGGCGTTGCAGGTTGCGTGGAGACATCCGCAAATCGCGGGCGAGCACCGGCAGCGTGACCGGTTTTTGACCAAGATACAGACCGATCAAGGCGCGCACCCGGTCGGTGATGGTGTCATCCTCGTTCGCTTCGCCGATCAGGTCGGCGATGTGATGCTCCAGTATCGTGGTCAGGCCACGGTCTTCGGTGCGAAAGACCCGCTCACTGTCGGTGCGGCGCATGACGAAGCGGTTGCCCGATTGGCGGAACAGCACGGGCGCGCGGAAGACGCGCTGCAACAGCGAGGTGTCCCCCTCCTCCCCATGCTCGAAATGCACCTCCACCGGACGCCAATCCGACGCGAAGCAGGAGCGGACCAACTGGCAATTGGAGACCATCGTGAATTCCGCATCCTGCCGACGGGGCCAGAGCGTCAGGTCGGTGATGCGGTAGCTCCAGACCAGATCCTCCCCCATTTCGAACAGCGAGGATTGGGTTCCACCCTGCAACGCCTTCACGTTCCTCGACAGACGTTCAAACCCCACCTTGAGGGTGGGAGATAGCGAGAACAGAACGCCCATCGGTCCCATATCCGCCGGGCGGAGTTTCAAGCCGAGGCGAACGCCGAGATTCGGTTCGTTCAGCCCGTGGGCAGCGCTTTCGAACAATCTGATATAGTGCGCCAGTGGGACCACCGAATAGGGGTCCGAAAGGATCGCGCGCGTCAACCCATGTTTGGTCAAGAAATGAGCGACATCGCCTCCGGATTGGGCAAGATGCTCAAACAATGGCGCGAGCGCGGACGCGCGAATGACCGCGCCTCTCTGGGGTGGCGGGGGAGGAACGGGGGGTGCCATGCGACCAGGCTCCATCGCGCAAACTGGCGCATATTATCGGAATAATGGCGCGGAATACAATGGGTGAGGCGGGAAATCCGGTCATAGTTCAGGGACAAAAAAATCCTACACAGGGGGTTGGTCTCATGTCGTTTGACGCAACCGCGCGGGCACCCGAGGGTGAGCGCCTGTCACGCAACTCCATCGGGCTTTTGCACATTGTGTTCTTTGTCGTCGCCGCCGCCGCGCCCTTGACCGCCGTCGTCGGGGCGTCGCCCGCCGCCTTCGCGTTCGGCAACGGGGCGGGAGTGCCCGGGGCCTTTGTGCTGGCGGGTCTTCTCTACATCATGTTTTCGGCGGGCTTCACCGCCATGAGCCACCATGTCGGCGGCACCGGAGCCTTTTACGTGTACATCGCGCAAGGTCTTGGCCGACAGATGGCGGTGGCCGGAGCGCTGATTTCGTTGCTGACCTACAGTTCGGTCCAGATCGCGGTCTACGCGCTGTCCGGCGTGTTCATGGCGGGGACCATGGAGGGGTTTGGCGTTGCGGCACCCTGGTATGTCTGGTCCTTTGCCCAGCTTCTTCTGGTCCATCTGGCCGGGCAGCGCAACATCGCCTTTTCCGGCAAGATCCTTGGTGTGGCGATGATTTTGGAATTTGTCGTCCTGCTGCTGCTCGACCTGGGGATCCTGTTCCAAGGCGGCGGCCCCGAGGGTTTGACCCTGAACAATTTCGCGCCGTCGGTGGTGTTCGGACCGGGGTTGGGGATTGCGCTGGTTTTCGTGATCGGCTCCTTCATCGGCTTTGAATCGACGGCGATCTTTGGTGAGGAGGCCCGCAACCCCACCGTCACCATCCCCCGCGCAACCTATGTGGCGGTGCTGCTGATCACGCTGTTCTACGCTTTTTCGACCTGGGCGATCGCCCAACATTATGGCTTCTCCCACATCCAGCAGGAGGCCATGAACAACAAGGAAGCGCTTTATTTCGTCGCGGCCGAGAAGGTTCTGGGCGGTTGGTCCGTCGCCTTGATGAACGGCCTGCTGGCCCTGTCCTTCTTCGCCTGCGTCCTGTCCTTTCACAACACGCTCAACCGTTATTTCTTCGCGCTGGGCCGTGAAGGTGTCGCGTGGCATGGGCTGGCCAGAATCCATCCGGTCCATGGGTCGCCCTGGGTTGCCGGCAACCTTCAATCCCTGTCGGCGGCGTCGATCCTGCTGGCCTTCCTTCTGGTGGGGGCGGATGGTTTCGCGGTGGTCTTTTCCTGGATGTCGGCGTTGGCGGTGCTGGGCATTCTGGCGGTGCAGGCGCTGGTGTCCTTGGCGATCATCCGCTATTTCTCCCGCCGCCATGGTCATGAGCACAGCCCGCTGGTGACGCGAATCCTGCCCTTTGTGTCGCTGGTTGGTCTGGCGGGGGCCTTTGTTCTGGTGGCGGCGAATCTTGAACTGCTGACCGGCAGCGACAGCCACATCGTGCAGGCCTTCCCCGTTCTGGTTCTGGCCGTTGGTCTGGGCGGTTTGGCGCTCGCCCGTGTCATCCGCCTGCGCAAGCCGGAGCTGTACGACAATCTCGGCAAGGTTTTCGAGTAGCGGACAACGGCGGTTGCGGTTTGACAGGGATCGCCCGAATTCAGGGGGCCTGCACGCCGCACCACCACAGCGTTGCCGGACGCATGGGAATGGGACGATGGGCGGTATTGTTCACACCGCCCATCATCCTGTTTCAGTCGTCCTTATGAACACCCGACCTGGGTCAGAAGGTGATGATCGCGGTGACTTCGGCCAGCGTGGTGTCCTTGCGCCCCCCCAACTGCTGGCGCCCCCCTTCACCGGCGAAGAATTTGCCAACCGCGCCGCTGACCAGAAGGTTCGGTGTGGCTTGCCAATCGACGGCGAGGTTCAGTTCGTTGCCGAAATCGTTGGACCGCACGCCGACCGGCTTCTCGTTGAAGCGGAAATTGTAGAACAGCCCGGTCAGCGTCACCGTTTCCGAGGGCTGCACCGCCAGCTGAACGGTGTTGACCGACAGGTTGGAGTTCACGTTCGGGAAATACTGCCCGGCGATTTCACCCTGCAGCCAAGTGCCCCAACGCGGGAAACCCAGATGCAGCGGGTCGAACGCCTCGTTCTTTGTGGTCCCGGCCTTGTCGCCGCTGAAGCGGCTGAAACGGTAGCTCAAGCGGGGCGTCCAGGGCAGATCCGACAGGGTGTAGGCGGCCTCGCCGTACCAGGCGTTCGCGTCGAGGTTGGCGTTTGACCGGGTGTTGCGCTCCTTCACATACTCCGCCGACAGGCTCAGGTCGGGAAGATTCGGCACAAAGGCCCCCTGCGCGCGCAGGCTGGCGATGCGCATGCCGTTGCGGGAGGCGAGCCGGGAGTCGGTGATGGTCATGTAGGAGCCGCCGACCACCAGCTTGCCGTCCGCCCCGCCGCGCCATTCCAGATTTCCACCATGGATGACGTCGGAAAAGCTGTTCTTGTCGCTTTTCAGGCGGAACAGATCCAGATGGACCGGTTTGACGTCCACCCGCGCCACGGCGCTGGACAGTCCCCAGCCACGGCGCGGACCCAGCCAATAGGCCCCCATCCGCCCGGAGTCGAAGGTGCCGTCGCCGATGATGAAGCCGTCGCCGATCATGAAGGGTTGACGGCCGACGGTGATGTCGATGGCGTTGTCGCCCAGGCTGGGGAACAGGCTTCCCGATTTCCAGCCGAGGAACAGGTTGTCGACGTCAAAACGGCCTTGCCGACCCTGCACATTGCCACCGGCGTCGCCGTCGCCCCGCGTTCCGCTGCCGACGATGCGGAAACCGGTGTAGAGGGCACCGGCCGACTCCGTGGCGACGGTCACTTTGCCGCTGGGCGCGATGAACGCCTCCATCCAGGAGCGATTTTGCTGCACCCGACCGTCGGGGGTGCGGACGCCCGCCCCCAGATTGGCGTTGCCGACGCTCAACGCCGCAAGCCCGGCGGTCAACCCGCCTTCGACGGTCACGTTGTCCTGTTCCAGCAGGGTGACGTCCGCCTGGGCGGTGTGCGGCAGGCCGAGCAGGGCGGTGCTGATGAGGCACAGGGCTTTGAGCAGGCGCGCGCCGGGGTACGGCGCGACGCGGGACGCGTTGCACATGGAAACCTCGTCTGTTCGATGGTGTGGTTCGTTGTGTGATTGATGGGGCGGCGGCCGACGGCGTTTCACCGTCGGATCCACCTCCGCCTTTGCGGGCGATCAGGTCGGATCGACGCCGACCACGCCCTTGATCTCCAGGAATTCGGCCAACCCGAATTCGGCGTATTCACGACCGTTGCCGGATTGGCCATAACCCCCAAAGGGGGCCGCCGGATCCCAGGCCGGGCCGTTCAGATAGATCGTGCCCGCCCGCAGCCGCCGGGCCACCGCGCCCGCCCGCTTCGGATCGCCGGACTGGACGTAACCGGCCAAGCCATACACGGTGTCGTTGGCGATGCGGATCGCGTCCTCTTCGTCCTGATAGGTCAGGATGGACAGGACGGGGCCGAAGATCTCCTCGCGCGCGATGGTCATGCCGGGGGTTACGCGGCCGAAGATGGTCGGACGGACGTAGTAGCCGCGCTCCAGCCCGGCGGGGCGTCCGGTTCCGCCGGTCAGCAGATCGGCTCCCTCGGCGATGCCCAGCTCGATCATCCGCTGAATCTTCTGGAACTGCGTTGCGTTCGACACCGGGCCGAGCGTGGTCGCCGGGTCCAGCGGATCGCCGACCGTGATCGCGGCGGCGGCGGCCACCGCCAGGGCGGCGACCCGCTCATACTGATCCGCCGCCACCAGAAGCCGGGTGGGTGCGTTGCAGGATTGGCCGCTGTTGTTGAAGCAGCGCTGCACCGCCTCCGTCACCGCCTTGGGCAGGTCGGCGTCGGGCAGGATGATGTTGGCGGATTTGCCGCCCAGCTCCTGCGTCACCCGCTTCACCGTGTCGGCGGCCAGCTTGGCGACCGCGACGCCCGCGCGGGTGGAGCCGGTGAAGGACACCACGTCGATGCCGGGATGGGCGGCGATGGCCTGCCCCACACCCGGCCCATCGCCCTGGACCAGATTGAACACACCGGGGGGAACGCCCGCCGCGTGCATCACCTCGGCGAACAGGGCGGCGCTGACCGGGGCCAGTTCGCTCGGTTTCAGGACCATGGTGCAACCGGCGGCGATGGCGGGGGCCACCTTGCACAGGATCTGGTTCATCGGCCAGTTCCACGGGGTGATGAATCCGGCCACGCCGATCGGTTCGCGCAGGATGCGCAGGTCGCCCCGCTTTTCCTCGAACGCAAAGGCGCGCGCGGTCGCGATCATCTGGTGCAGATGCGCCGCGCCGATTCCGGCCTGGACCTGCCGGGCGAAACCCAGCGGCGCGCCCATTTCCTGGCTCATCGCGTCGCCCAGATCGGCGATCCGGGTCTCATACGCCGCCAGGATGGCGACCAGCAGGTCGATGCGCTCCGCCGGGGTGCTTTGCGAAAAGCCGACGAAGGCCCGCCGCGCCGCCGACACGGCGCGGTCAACGTCCGCCGCGTTGCCAAGCGCGACCTGGGTGAAGGCCGTTTCCGTGGCCGGGTTGATGACGTCGATCAGGCGCGGCGCGTCGGGGGCCGTCCATTGACCGTCGATGTAGAACCGGGTGGTGTCCGCCATAATCAGGTTATCCGTGAGACAGGGAGGGAGAGGATGCCTGGGCCGATCCGGCGGGCGAGCGCCAGCGCGCCCACCCATAGGCCAAGGCGGAGATGAGAAACAGCGCGGAGCCTTCGACCACCACGGCACCATAACCGCTCCAGTCGATGGTGAAGCCCGCCAGCAGCGGCCCCAGCGCGGCCCCGCCGCCGATGATCATGTTGGACAGGATGACCATGGCCCCCTGGTCATCGGATTCGGCCAGCGCGGCCAGCAGCATCGGCAACAGGAAGGCCCAGAGGATTTGCAGCAGGATCGTGGCGGCGGAAAACGCCGTGTGATCCTTGGTCAGGGTCAAGACCGCCAGGCAGGCGATCAGGCCGACGTAGCTGCCGATCGACCAGCGGCCTTGCCACGCGCTGCCCCCGGTGTAGGACGCCAGGAAAGAGCCGATGACGCTCACCCCCATCGCGCCGGAGGTCAGGATGCCGATGTCGATTTCGGAAAAGCCGATCTCGGATCCGGGGATGCCCAGAAAGGCCCAGCCGCCGCCGATCGCCACGTAAAAGCAGAAGATCGCCAGCATGTTCAGGCGCGCCGCCGGGCGTGCCGCGTGGCCGTCGGCCTGCGGGGGCAGCATCTTGTCCGCCGGGAAGCCGCTCAGGAAGGGCAGGGCGAGCAACGCGGCGATCGCGAGAACGCCATACAGGCCGCCCAGCCCGGTGTGCGGGAACAGATCGGGCAGGTAGAGCAGTCCCGCTGCCGATGTCACCGTCTGCCCGCCGGTCCAGAAGGCGAAGGAGCGCGGCGGGTTTTCCGACCGCGCGGCGGTCAGCAGGCACACGACCGACAGAACGCCGCCCGCCGCCCCGGCGATGACGCGGGCGGTCAGAAACCACGGGATCGCGGTGGCCATTGTGGACAGAAGGTTGGAGAGGATGAACAGCAGGGTTGCCAGCGCCACCAGACGGCGCGGGGTGATCCGGCGCAGCATCCGCACCGCCGGAATCGAAATCAGCGAGGCACCCGCCAGTTCCCCGGCCATCAACAGGCCGATGGTTCCCGGCGACCATTCCATCTGAACGGCCATCTGCCCGGCGATCACCGGCGAAATCAAAAAGGTGTAGGGGCCGACAAGGCCAAACAGCGTGATGGCGGCCACCGATTGGAGGCTGTCGTGGGGTGCCGATGACGAACTCATGCTCTGTCTCCCAGAATGGCGGTGGGCGGAAGAATCCTGTTCAGCGGCATTCCGTGTTCAGCCGAGCGTTGGGCGCGGCCGCAGGAATGTCCATGTCGTTTTTTGCTTCATCGGTTGGGTCGGCGTGGCGGGCGGGCGACCAACCGGTGTTGAACCGGTTGCGGCCAATCTCCGCGTTCTCAAGACGGTGTTGGCGGGGTTGGGCTGCGCCTCCTGCCGGGTGGGTGTGAGAGGGCTTGCGGGCGGCAAACGGCGCGTTCGGACGCGCGCGTCACCGCCCGTGACGGGGCGATTCTGGCCGGATCACAAAAATATAGTCAAATGACCAAATCGTTTGACCAAGATGCAGATCGGGTGATATCGGTGTCAAGCGAAACATGAACAAAAACGCCCAGCCCGGCTGTGACCCGGCGTTGCCCCATCCGGCGCGCGGCGGCTGGCGGTCTTGTGTGATCGGACCTTTCGCAAGGGTCTTCGAGACACAAGGGTCTTCGAGACAAGGGATTGCGCGCACATGAACAGGGACGCCCATCACCCCACCCCGTCCACCCCCGCCCCCGCCGATCCCTGGCGGTGGGACGCCGCAACGCTGGCGGGTCGCCTGGCCCGGCGCGAGCTGTCGGCGCGCGAGGCGGTTCAAAGCTGCCTGGATCGGTTGGACGCGGTGAATCCGCGCATCAACGCCGTGGTCGATGCCCCGCACGCGGCGGCGCTGGCCGCCGCCGACCGGGCGGACGCGCTGGCCGCTTCCGGCGCGGCGCTGCCGCCGCTGCACGGCGTGCCGGTGACGACCAAGATCAACGTCGATCAGGTCGGCGTTGCCACCACCAACGGCGTTCGCGCCTTCACCGGTTTGATCGCCGACAGCGACAGCCCGTCCATCGCCAATCTGCGGCGGGCCGGGGCCGTGTTCCTGGGGCGGACCAACGCGCCGCCCTTCTCCCTGCGCTGGTTCACCGACAACGACCCGCATGGCTTGACGCTCAACCCCTGGGATCCGGCGCTCAACGTCGGCGGATCGAGCGGCGGCGCGGCGGCGGCGGTGGCGACCGGGATCGGGCCGATTGCTCATGGCAACGATCTGGCCGGGTCGGTGCGTTTGCCCGCCAGCGCCTGCGGCGTCTATGGCCTGCGGCCCACCACCGGGCGGATTCCGGCCTTCAACCCGACCGGCACGGCGGAACGGTCGCTGTGCCTGCAACTGGGGGCGACGCAAGGGGTGCTGGCCCGGTCGGTGCGCGACATCCGGCTGGGTCTGATGGCGATGAGCGCGCGCGATCCGCGCGATCCCTGGTGGGTTCCGGCCCCACTCGACCAGGAGGGCGACCGCGAGACCCAGCGGGTGGCGCTCTACACCGGTGCGGCCGATTGCGACGTCGATCCCGCCGTGTCCGCCGCCCTGCGCCGGGCCGGGGATTGGTTGAGCGACGCCGGTTACACAGTGGAGGAGGCCGCTCCGCCCCGGTTCGTCGAGGCGGCGGACCTGTGGATGACCCTGCTGGGCAACGAAATCCGCACTCCGGCGATGCAAGCCGCTCTGGCCCTGACGGACGAGGGGCTGCGGCGGTCGCAGGAGCTGACGATCCACTGGGCACCCGTGATGTCGGCGGAGGAGAGGCTGGCCGGGCTGGCGACGCGCACGACGCTGCAACGCGCCTGGACCCTGTTCTTCGAACGTTATCCGCTGCTGCTGCTTCCCACCTCCTGGCGGCTGCCTTTTCCGGTCGGTTACGACACGGTCGGGCCGGACGAGGCGCGCGCGGTTCTGCGGGCGCACAGCCCGTGCAGCGCCACGGCGATGCTGGGTGTCCCGGCGATTTCGGTCCCGGTCGTGCGCGCGCCCCTGCCCATCGGCGTTCAGATCGTCGGCGCGCGGTTCCGCGACGGTCTGTGTCTGGCCGCCGCCGCCGCGCTGGAGGCGCGGTTGGGGCCGGTCGATCCCATCGATCCCGTGGATGCCGCGAAAAAGCTCGTATGAACTGGTCATTTGACCTATTTTCGGTTCCCCGCCGATCCGTTCCGGGTCGGCGTCTGCCTGCCACCGTTGGAAAGGGAACCGGGTCGTGCTGCGGAGTCCAAAGAGTGAAGAAAAGCGCGAGGCGATTTTGCAAGCGGCGGTCGTCGTCATCGCCAAGAACGGTGTGCACGGAGCCACCACGCGGAAAATCGCCGCCGAAGCGGGGATCAACCTCGCCACGCTGCATTACCAGTTCGAGAACAAGGAGGCGATCCTGCTCAGTGTTCTGGGCCATCTGGCCTCGAAATACCGGCAGAATCTGGAACAGACCTTTGCCAGACCCGAACCCCTGCGGGATCGGATCGAACGTTTGCTGACCTACATCTGGGGTGAGGTCCAGAAGAACCCGCACGAGCAACTGACGCTGTTCGACCTGACTTTGTACGCCCTGACCACGCCGGGATCGGAGTGGATGGGGAAGAAGAAGTACGACGAGTATCTCGTGCTCTACCGGGACGCTCTGGCCTCCTCCAGCGAGATCACCGCCGGTTCGTTGGAAATCGATGTCGATGCCCTGACCAACTTCATCTTCACGGGCTTCATCGGACTCGTTCTGCAATGGCTGGCCACCGCCAACACGCCCCGCGCGCGGCAGCAACTCCAGACCCTCATCACCGCCGCGCAGCGCGTGTTCCTATGACCCATTCCTGATTCCCTATGGAGACACCATGGCCTCTTCCCCCCTGCACATCGCCGTCATCGGTGCCGGTTTCGCCGGGTTGACCGCCGCGCGCGCCCTGAAGGCCGCCGGGCACAGCGTGACCATTCTCGAAGCCCGTGACCGGGTGGGTGGGCGCATCCACACCAAGGCGGCGGCGGATGGAACCCCGGTGGATGTCGGTGGCCAATGGATCGGCCCCGGCCAGGATCGGGTTCTGGCGTTGGCCGAAGAATTGGGGGTCGAGACCTTCCCATCCTATGAGACGGGCGATAACCTGTGTCTGTTCAACGGCGAACGGATGCGCTTCTCCGGCATTCTGCCGCCCCACGCCCCCGAGGCGGTGGCGGAAACCGAGGCGACCTTCCAGGCGCTCGATGCCTTGGCCGCGACGGTGGACGCGGAGCGGCCCTGGACCTCGCCCAACGCGCAGGAGTTGGACAACCAGACCTTCGAAGCCTGGATCCAGCGCACCGCCCAGGGGCCGGAGGCGCGGTTCTGGATGCGCTTTCTGGCCAATTCGGTTCTGGCGGCGGACGCGCGCGAGCTGTCGTTGCTGCATGTGCTGTTCTATGTGAAGTCCGGCGGCGGTCTGGCCAGCCTCATCAGCATGTCGGGCGGCGCGCAGGAGCGGCGCTTCACCCGGGGTGCCCAGCATCTGGTCGAACGTCTGGCCGAGGATCTGCGCCCGAACCTGCGCTTCAATTGCCCGGTCACGGCGCTGCATCAGGACGAGCGCGGCGTGGTGGTCGAGCATGCCGGCGGCTCCTTGCCGGCCGACCGGGTGGTGGTGACGCTGCCGCCGACCCTGGCCGGCCGCCTGCGCTATTCCCCCGCCTTGCCCGGCGCGCGCGATCACCTGACCCAACGGATGCCGATGGGGGCCTGCATCAAGATCCAGTGCGTCTACGCACGCCCGTTCTGGCGCGACGCGGGCCTGTCCGGCATGGCGATCACCGACGCCGGGCCGATCAGCCTTGTTTACGACAACTCTCCGGCGTCGGGCACGCCCGGCGTTCTGGTCGCCTTCATCGAGGGGGAGGAGGCCAAGCTGTGGACCAACCGCAGCGCCGCCGACCGTCGAGCGGCGGTTCTGGGCGCGCTGGTCGATCTGTTCGGTCCGGACGCGGCGGCGGTCCGGGAGTTCATCGAACAATCCTGGTTGGAGGAGGAGTTCTCGCGCGGCGGTTATGGCGGCTTCCTGGTCCCCGGCGCGTGGACCACGCTGGGACCGGCGCTGCGCCAGCCTTGCGGCCGCATTCATTGGGCCGGGACCGAAACCGCCAGCCAATGGGCGGGGTACATGGACGGCGCGATCCGCTCGGGCGAACGCGTCGCGGCGGAAATCCTGGCCATCGCCGCCGCTCAATAACACCCGAACGGGTCAACACCATCCGAACAGTGGGAGTCTTCCATGGTTGACAGCGCGAAACTCGCCCGGCTGCGCGCGCGGTACGGCGCGGCCTCGCCCGCCGATTTCTTCGATCCCCATTTCCAGCAGGTCGCGGCGGCGGTGTTCCAGGGGGCCGACGCCCCACGCCCGCCCTACAGTGACGCCGGAACGTTGCTGGACGCGCCGTTGCGCCCTGATTTTGCGTCTTTGCCGGACTTTGGCGGGCTGGACATGGCGCTCATCGGCATTCCGCTGGATTTGGGCGTGACCAACCGGGCCGGTGCCCGCTTTGGCCCGCGCGCCGTGCGCGGGGTGGATCGCATCGGCCCCTACGATCATGCGCTGCGCATGGCCCCGGCGACCGAAATCGCGGTGGCGGACATCGGCGATGTGCCCTTTGCCAATTACCTCAGCCATGATTCCTGCCACGCCGACATCCAGGCCTTTTACGGGCGCATCATGGACGCCGGGGTGATTCCGTTGAGCGTTGGCGGCGATCATTCCGTCACCGCCTCCATCCTCAAGAATCTGGGCCGGTCGGAACCGGTCGGTCTCGTGCATTTCGACGCCCATTGCGACACCAGCGGGGTGGGCGACGGTGCCCGTTTCCACCACAGCGGTCCGTTCCGCACGGCGGTTCTGGACGGTGTTCTGGATCCCGACCGGACCATCCAGATCGGCATCCGGGGCAGCGCCGAGTTCTTTTGGGAATTCTCCTATGAGTCCGGCATGACCGTTCTGCACGCCGAGGATGTCCAGGAGATGGGCCTGAAGGCGGTGATCGCCAAGGCGCGGGAGGTGGTTGGGACCGGGCCGGTCTATGTCTCCTTCGACGTCGATTGTCTCGATCCGGTCTTTGCCCCCGGAACCGGCACCCCGGAGGTTGGCGGCCTGACCTCGCGCGAGGCGCTGACCATTTTGCGCGGGCTGGATGGGTTGGATGTGATCGGTGCCGACGTGGTGGAGGTGGCCCCGCAATACGACCCGACCAGCAACACCGCGCAGGTGGCCGCGCAAATCCTGTTTGTGGAACTCTGCCTTGCCACCCGGGCCTTGCAGCGCCGCCGCAACGGCGGCTGACGTTGGGAGATTGAAGACCGGTGAGCGCTGGCCCTTCGCAAGCGCTCATCGGTCGCCGCGACCTGTCACGTCCTTGGTGCGCCCGTGTTCGGAACCGGCCACGCGGTCCATGTCGGGCGAACGCTCGGCAAAGGTGGGAAAGGCCTCCGGACAGACCGCCACCCCTGCGGGCCAGCCCTGATTGCTCCCTCGGATGCCGCAAGCGTATTGTTGGCTGCGCTGACGATGGGCGGGTGAGATGAAAGTTGCCGTTGTTGACGACAGTGACAGTTCCCTGTCCCTCATGTCCGGGTTGGTCGCCGCCCTGGACAACGTCGAAGCCGTGCCGTTTTCCCGTGCGACGGACGCCCTGATATGGATTGGACAGAATCCGGTCGATCTGGTCATCGTTGATTACCTGATGCCATCCCTCAACGGATTGGGATTCATCGAGCTGTTTCGTCGCGACCCGAAGCAGGCGTCGATTCCCGTCATCATGGTGACGTCGTCGGAATCAAAGGACGTGCGTTACATGGCCCTGCAATTGGGGGCGACGGATTTCCTGACCAAGCCGATCGATCCGGTCGAGTTCACCGCGCGCGTCAACAACACCCTTGAAGCGCATCGGGCGCACAAGGCCATGGCCGATCAGTCGGCATGGCTGGCCAGCGAAGTGGCCCGCGCCACCGAACGGCTGCTGGATCGGGAGCGCGAGGCCCTGCTGGTTCTGGGGCGCACCGCCGAACATCGCGATCCCGAAACCGGACGTCACCTGACCCGCATGTCCCACTATTCATGGCTCATTGCGCTGGCCTTGGGGCTGCCCACCGATCAGGCCGCCCGCATCAAGGTGGCCAGCCCGTTGCACGATGTGGGCAAGGTGGCGATTCCCGATCACATCCTGCTCAAACCGGGAAAACTGACCCCCGACGAGTTTGCGATCATGAAGGGGCACGCCCAGCATGGAGCCAACATCCTGGCGGGCAGCCAATCGCCGTTGCTGCAACTGGCCTGCGAGATCGCCCTGTCCCACCATGAATGGTTCGACGGCAGCGGCTATCCCAACGGCTTGAGCGGCGACGCGATCCCGTTGTCGGGCCGGATCGTCGCGGTTGCCGATGTGTTTGACGCCCTGACCACCACCAGACCCTACAAGACGCCGTGGAGCTTCGAAGACGCGCACGACCATCTGCGCACCGGGGCTGGTTGTCATTTTGATCCGGTGTGCGTGACGGCCTTTGGCTCCGTTCTTTCGGACATCCGGGATGTTTTTGAAGCGAACAGGGAATGAATAATCCGGGCAGGCGAAAACAAATCCCAAACTATAGAAATGATATCTGCAACGCTTTGATTTTAATAACCAATTATATTTGAGTGCATTTGTTTTAATTCAGGATCTCCCCGTATCGATCCGAGTTCATTCATCATCTACAATCCATTTCATCGCTGAAATCGATCCTGTCTGTTTCGGCTCAAAGGGATGGTTCTGATGGACGATGGATTTCCGACCACCACATTGCGCCTGTCGGGCAGCGAGACCATCGCGCAGGTCGATGGGCTGTGCGACCGGCTGCGGGCCTCTCTGCAGGCATCGCACTCGGTGATTGTCGATTGCGACGCCCTGGAGGAAGCCGATCTTGCCTTGGTGCAGGCGTTGATCGCCGCGCGTCTCAGCGCGCAGCGTCGCCGCACCGCCTTTCATCTCAAACACCCACTGTGCGAGCCGCTGTCGGATGCGCTGCGACGCGGCGGCTTTTTCAACGATCCGCAACACGCCGCATTTTGGACAGGGGGGGACGAACAGCATGCCCAAGACCATTCTCAGCGTTGATGACTCGGCCAGCATGCGCCAGATGGTCAAGCTCACCCTGTCGTCGGCGGGCTATCAGGTGGTGGAGGCGACGGATGGCCGCGACGCGCTGGCCAAGGCCAAGGCCGGAAGCTTCCACATGGTTCTGACCGATCTGAACATGCCGAACATGGATGGCTTGTCGCTGATCCGGGAATTGCGCGCCCTGTCGGCCTATCGCGGCGTGCCGATTGTCTTCCTGACCACCGAATCCGACGCTGGAAAAAAGAACGAGGCCAAGGCCGCCGGGGCCACCGCCTGGGTCGTCAAACCCTTCCAGCAGGACCAGCTTCTGGGTGTGGTTCGCAAGGTCATCGGGCCATGACCAACCGCACCGATCCCGCCCAGATCTTTCGCGAGGAATCCGCTGAACTGCTGGCCGAGCTGGAAAGCACGCTTTTGCTGTTGGAAGCCCGGCCGGACGACCGCGACCTGCTCGACACCGCGTTCCGCGCCCTGCACACGATCAAGGGATCGGGTGCCATGTTCGGGTTCGACGCGGCGGCGGCCTTCACCCACCATCTGGAAAGCGCGTTTGACCGCATGCGGACGGGCGCGCTGGCACCCAATTCGGTTCTGATCGGGGTGGCTCTGGCTGCCAAGGACCACATCCGCGCCCTGATCGAAACCCCCGCCCTGGCCGATGCGGCGGAAGGCGACCGGTTGTTGGCGCTGGTCGCCGCGCAGACCGATGCGCCGGGGGCCGCCCCATCGCCCTCCGTTGCGTCCAATCTGGTCCAGGGGGCCGACAGCCCGGTGCGCGCGTGGCGGATTCGTTTCCGTCTGGCTCCGGACGCGATGGAGCGGGGGACGAATCCCCTGCTGCTGCTGGACGAGCTGCGTGGCCTGGGGGATGCGACCGTCCGCGCTGTGACCGACGCGGTCCCGCCGCTGGAGGAATTGGACCCCAGCCGTTGCGCCCTGGCCTGGGATGTGACGCTGACCACCGCCGAACCGCTGTCCACCATCCAGGATGTCTTTATCTTTGTGATGGACGACACCGATCTGACCATCGACGCGGTGGCCCCCGACGCCCCGGCGGGTGTCGAGGCACCGCCCGCCCCGGCGCAACCGATCATTCCGCTCGCCAGCGCCGCCCGCACGGACACCGTTGCGACACGGCCACCCCAATCCGCGCCCGTTCCGGCATCCGGGGAGCGCGCCGCCGCCGCCAACGCAAACACCGCCAGTTCCATCCGTGTGCCCGCCGAGCGCCTGGACGATCTGATGGATCAGGTTGGTGAACTTGTGATCGCGCAGGCCCGCCTGAAGCAGTTGATCGGAGCCAGCACGGATCTTCAGATCAAATCGGTGGCCGAGGAGATCGAACGTCTGTCGAACGGGTTGCGCGACATCACCATGGGCATCCGCATGGTCCCGATCGGCTCGCTGTTCGGGCGGTTCCGCCGTCTGGTCCGCGATCTGTCGCAGGAATTGGGCAAGGACGTCGCCCTGACCATGTCGGGTGAAGACACCGAACTCGACAAGACGATGATCGAGCGGCTGAACGACCCGCTGATCCACATCATCCGCAACAGCCTGGATCACGGGCTGGAAACCGCCGACCAGCGCAGCGCCGGGGGCAAACCCCCGCAAGGCCACATCCATCTGTCCGCCCGCCACGCCGGAACCCAGGTGCTCATCACCATCCGCGACGACGGGCGCGGCCTGGACCGCGAGCGCATCCGCGCCAAGGCCGAGGAGCAGGAGTTGATCCAGCCCGGCGCGAAGCTGTCGGACGCCGAGCTGTTTCAACTGATCTTCCATCCCGGCTTCTCCACCGCGCGCACCCTGACCAGCCTGTCGGGCCGGGGCGTGGGCATGGACGTGGTCAAACGCACCATCGACGCGCTGCGCGGGACCATCGACATCGCCAGCACACCCAACCGGGGCACCGAAATCACCCTTGGCCTGCCCCTGACGCTGGCGATCATCGATGGGTTGCTGGTTCGGGTCGGGCGGGGGCGTTACGTCATCCCGCTGTTCGCGGTGGAGGAGTGCGTCGAACTGCCGCCCATGGCCGACAGCCGCCAGACCGGTCGCAATTTCCTGAACATCCGGGGCGCGTTGGTGCCCTTCATCCGGTTGCGCGAGAGCTTTGCGGTCACGCACCCGCCTGACATTTACCAGAAGGTGGTCATCATCTCCACCGGGGAGCGCCGGGTCGGGTTGGTCGTCGATCAGGTGCTGGGCGATCACCAGACGGTCATCAAATCCATGTCGAAGCTGCACGCCGATGTCGCCAATTTTTCCGGTGCCACCATTCTGGGCGACGGGTCGGTCGCGCTGATCCTGGACATTGGGCAACTGGTCGCCGCCGGTCAGGCGGTTGGGCAAACGGTTGAACCACAACGCGCCGCGTCGTGACGGCAGGGAGACGTTGCATCATGACCGACAGCCTGTCCCAGTCCTTCGAAGCCCTCACCCTCAATCTGGGTGGTGAGCTGTTCGCCATCGACGCCAATTGCGTGCACGAGATCCTGGACCTCATCCCGCAAACCGACGTGCCGGGTGCCCATCCCTTCGTGGACCGGCTCATCAACGTGCGGGGCAAGGTGGTCCCGCTGGCCGATCTGCGGATCAAGTTCGACATGGAGCGCACCCCGCCCACCATCGACACCCGCATCGTCGTCGTTGAAATCACGCTGGACGACGAGCCGACCGTGGTCGGTCTGCTCGCCGACAAGGTGTATGAGGTGACGACCATCGGCGGCGCCTCCATCGAAAAAACGCCCGACATCGGCATGCGCTGGCGTCCCGACTTCATCCGGGGCATCGGCAAGCGCGGTGCCGACTTCATCGTCATCCCCGACATCGTCCGCATCCTTTCGGTCCATTGACCGGCCCACGCGGTTCGCGCAGCGAGGAACCACCATGCGCATCACCATCAAAACCAAGATCATCACCGCGTTCAGCGCCGTGATCCTGCTGTCGGCCATCACCGCCGGTCTGGCGATCCGGGGGCTGGGCGAGTTGGACGACAAGATCGAGGAGCTGGTTAGCCAGTCGGCCCAGCGGGTCAGCCTCGCCCACCAGATCCCCAAACAGGTGTTCCTGATTCAACGCGAGGAAAAGAATTTTCTGCTGGCCAGTGAGGATGCCGACATTGACCGTTTCGACAAGGCGATCCTGACCCGGCGCGATGAAACGAAAACGATCTTCGACCAGTTCCGCAAGGTTGCGGACGGCGAAGGCCAAAAGAAGCTGGCGCAGGTGGAAAGCCAGTTCGCCGACTTCTCGGCCTCGCAGGACAAGGTCCGGGTGATCGGCCGGGTGCGCTCCAACAGCAAGGGGGCGGAACTGGTCAACGGCGCGGCCAACGATGCCTTCATCGCCGCCGATGAGGCGTTGCGCCCGCTGTTGGACCGGGTGGAGCGGGGGAGCGACGTTTCTGCGGTGCAACTGCGCATCGCCCACGCCATCCGCAAGATGACGACCGACTGGGGGCAGGCGCGGGTGATCCTGCGCAACAGCCTGCTGTCGTCCGACGACGCCAGCACCGAAGCGGCCCTGAAGCCGCTCCCCGCCCTGGTGGACAGCATCCGCGCCCAGCAGGAAGCCATTCGTGGCCTGTTGACCAGCGACGACGACATCCGCGCCTACGCCCTGTTCCTGGACAAATACCGCGCCTTTGAGAAGATTCGCGACGAGGTCATCGTCCTGACCCGCAAGAACACCGAGGTCAAGGCGTTGGCGCTGTCCATCGGCGAGGTGCGCGCCGCCGCCACCAAGCTGGCCACCGCGTCGGACGAGATGGTGGCGCAGGCCGAAAAGGGTATGGCCGACGACAAGCTGAAGGCCGATCAGACCTACGCCAACCTGCGCGCCATTCTGATTGCTGCGGTTGTCATCTCGTTGCTGTTGGCGGTCGGATCGGGGGCCTACATCGCCATCTCGGTGGCGCGGGGGCTGGCCAAGGCGGTTGAACTGGCCAACGCGGTGGCGATTGGCGATCTCGACCAGCGGGTCGATGCGTCGAGCGACGACGAAATCCGCGACCTCATCGCCGCCTTGAACAGCATGACCGAAAACCTGCGCAACACCGCCGTCGTCGCCAATGAAATCGCCCGTGGCAACCTGACGGTGGAGGCGCAACGCCTGTCCGACCGTGACGCGCTGGGCATCGCGCTGGAAACGATGCTGGAAAAGCTGCGCACCGTCGTCACCGACGCGTCCAGCGCCGCCGACAACGTCGCGGCGGGCAGCCAGGAACTGTCCGCCAGCTCCGAAGAGCTGTCGCAGGGGGCGACCGAACAGGCGTCTGCCGCCGAAGAGGCGTCGGCGTCGATGGAGGAAATGGCCGCCAACATCAAGCAGAACGCCGAAAACGCGACCCAGACCGAAAAGATCGCCCGCCAATCGGCCAAGGACGCCCAGGCGTCGGGCGAGGCGGTGAGCCGCACCGTGCAGGCGATGCAGACCATCGCCGAAAAGATCAGCATCGTGCAGGAAATCGCCCGCCAAACCGATCTGCTGGCCCTGAACGCCGCCGTCGAGGCCGCCCGCGCCGGGGAGCATGGCAAGGGCTTCGCCGTCGTCGCGTCGGAGGTGCGCAAGCTGGCCGAACGCAGCCAGGGGGCGGCGGCGGAAATCAGCGCGCTGTCCACCGAATCGACCAAGATCGCGCAGGAAGCCGGGCAGATGCTGGCCCGCCTGGTCCCCGACATCCGCAAGACCGCTGAACTGGTCGAGGAGATCAGCGCGGCCTGTCGCGAGCAGGACATCGGGGCCGAACAGATCAACCAGGCCATCCAGCAGCTCGACAAGGTGACGCAGCAGAATTCCAGCGCCTCGGAAGAGATGGCCGCGACGTCGGAAGAGCTGTCCTCCATGGCGGGGCGTTTGCAGGAAACGATCTCCTACTTCTCCGTCGATCAGGTGGACCGTCCGTCGGTGATGGCGGAACCGGTGGCGGCGGCCCCGGTGCGCCGCGCCCAGCCCATGGCCCGCATGACCCCACCGCCGCCGGTCAAACGCCCGGTCGGCTTCGTGAAGGCCAAGGCCGCCCCGGCGGCGGTGCTGCCGACCCGGCCGGCCAAGCTGAACGGCAAGGGCCATGGGCCGAAAATCAACCTGGAAGGCGGCAAGGGGGCCGATGAACTGGACGGTCGTTACACCGAGTTCTGACCCCCTGTCCCCGGCGGTGGACCAGCCACCACCGCCGGGGACGTTCACCGCCGTCCCGTTGCCCTCGTTTCCGGGAATGCCCCATGACCCGCCCCGAATCGTTTCGACCTGAATCGCCCCAACGCGAACTGTCGCGGGAACCGACCCAATACGTCACCATCGGGATCGACCGCGAAATCTTCGCCATCGAGGTTGGGAACGTCCGCGAGATTCTGGATCTGCAACCGATCGCCCGGCTGCCGCACGCCCCGGCCTTTCTGGTCGGCATGATCGACGTGCGCGGTCAGGGCGTTCCCACCATCGACCTGCGGCTGAAGCTGGGGCTGCCACCGGCGACGGCGACGGAGCACACGCGCATCCTGGTGCTGGATGTGCCGATCGACGGCACGCCGCTGACCATCGGCGTCATCGCCGACCGCGTGATCGAGGTGACGGCCCTGTCCGATCAGGCGTTGGAAGCGCCGCCGCGTGTGGGCGGGCGCTGGCGGTCCGACTGCATCCAGGCGATTGGCCGGGCCAACGGCGGATTCGTGATTGTGTTCGACGTCGTGCGCCTGTTTTCCAGTGACGCGGCGGTTCTGCTGACCCACCCCGGAGAGGCCGCATGACCGAGCCGTCCGCGCACCGCGTCATCAACGACAGTCTCAGCGCGCAGGATTTCACTCGTCTGGGGGCGATCATCCAGCAGCATTGCGGCATCCGCATGCCGCCGACCAAGCGCACCATGGTGGAAGGCCGCCTGCGCCGCCGGGTGCGCGCGCTGAAGCTGGACAGCATGCATGAGTATTGCCGCTATGTGCTGGACGGCGGGGCGCTGGACAGCGAGCTGGTCAACCTGATCGACGCCGTCACCACCAACAAAACCGACTTCTTCCGGGAAATCGAGCATTTCCGCTTTCTGTCCGAAGGCGGTCTCGACCATTTGGTCGGTCTGCCGCACCATCCCGGTCGCGACCGCCCGCTGAAATGCTGGAGTGCCGCCTGCTCGACCGGGGCGGAACCCTACACCCTGTCGATGCTGCTGCACGAGCACGCCCGCCGCCAGCCGCCCTTCCGTTTCGACATCATCGCCACCGACATCTGCACCGAGGTGCTGGCCACCGCGAAGCTGGGCATCTACCCCGCCGACATGGCGGGCATGATTCCGCGCGACTACGCGATGCGCTACGTCCGCCGCTCGCACGACCGGGAAAACCCGACCATCCGCCTCATCCCGCAAATCCGCCAGTCGGTGCGCTTCGGTCATCTGAACCTGATGGATTCCGCCTATCCGGTCGCCACCGACATGGATGTGATCTTCTTCCGCAACATCCTGATTTATTTTGACAAGCCGACGCAGAAGGCGGTTCTGCACCGGCTCTGTCACCATCTGCGTCCGGGTGGCTACCTGTTCGTCGGTCACAGCGAGACCATCGCGAACATGGACCTGCCGCTGACACAGGTTGCCTCGGCCATCTTCGTGCGGAGCTGACACATGGACCGGACACAGGCATCGGGAAAAATCCGCGTTCTCATCATCGACGATTCGGCGACGGTGCGGCAAACCCTGTCGTCCATCCTGTCCTCCGACCCCGAGATCGAGGTGATGGGCAGCGCCGCCGACCCCTACGCCGCTGTGCGCCGCATCGCCGACGAGGCCCCGGACGTCATCACCCTGGACGTGGAAATGCCGCGCATGGACGGCATCACCTTCCTGCGCAAGCTGATGAGCCAGCACCCGATCCCGGTGGTGATGTGCTCCTCCCTGGTGGAGGCCGGATCGGACACGTTGATGCAGGCGTTGGAGGCCGGGGCGGTGGACATCATCGTCAAGCCGCGCATCGACACCCGCCAGGCCCTGTTGGAAGCCCAGACGCTGATCTGCGACACGGTGAAGGCCGCCGCCCGCGCACGCCCCAACCGCCGCGCCACCGCCACCGCACCGTCCCGCACCCTGAATCCCGAACCCAAGCTCAGCGCCGACGTGATGATGCCGGCCCCGCACGGGCAGGCGATGGCCAAAACCACGGAAAAGGTGATCTGCATCGGCGCGTCCACCGGCGGAACCGAGGCTTTGCGCGCGGTCCTCGAATCCCTGCCCGCCGATGGACCCGGCATCGTCATCGTCCAACACATGCCCGAAAGCTTCACGGCGGCGTTCGCCCGGCGGTTGGACAGCCTGTGCGAGGTGGCGGTGCGGGAGGCCAAGGATGGCGACAGCGTGCTGCGCGGCCAGGTGCTGATCGCGCCGGGCAACCGCCACACCCTGCTGCAACGCAGCGGCGCGCGCTATTTCGTGACCGTCAAGGACGGGCCGCTGGTCTCGCGTCACCGGCCATCGGTGGATGTCCTGTTCCGCTCCGCCGCCCACTGCGCCGGGGCCAACGCGGTCGGCATCATCATGACCGGCATGGGCGACGACGGCGCGAACGGTCTGCTGGAGATGCGCAACGCCGGGGCCTTCACCATCGCCCAGGACGAGGACAGTTGCGTCGTGTTCGGCATGCCCAAGGAAGCGATCCAGCGCGGGGCCGCCGAAAAGATCGTCAGCCTGTCCGCCATCGCGCGGGAAATCGTCTGGCGCGGCAGCCGCGCCCACACCGCGTAACCCGGCGGAGGATCAGGATTATGGACGGAACGCCATGGCCCACGGGCAGGGGGGTGGTCGCAATCCCATCCGACACCGTCGCGACCTTGCGCGCGCTGTCGGACACGCTGGCGCGCGTCGCCGCCCCGATTGAAGGGGCGTTCGCGGCGGTCGGCGGTGATCTGGGCGACGCGCTCGCGGTGGTTGATGGCGTCGGTGGGGATTTCCAAACCCTGTCCGCCGCGCTCGACAACCCCGATGGGGTCAGCGCGGTGATGACGCTGACGCAAGCGCGCCAGGACACCATGGCACTGGCCACCAGCGCGCACGCCATGCTCGATCTTCTGGCCGCCCTGGATCAAGGCAGCGCGGTGTTGGGGCAGCGGCTTGCCACCTTGTCGACCGTCATCGGCGAAGTCACCGCCCTGGCCATCAACGCCAAGGTTCAGGCCGCCCAGATCCGGGCAGCCAACGTCGATTTCAGCGTGTTCAGCACCGAGATTGACCGCTTGCATGGTTTGGCCAACAGCACGACCCAGCAGGCCAGCGAACGGTTGACCGCGCTGCGCGCCGCCATCACCACGGCGCACCAGACCGCCACCCGGTTCCAGGTGGACAATGCCCGGGCGCTGGACGCCATTGGCGCCGAGTTGAACGCCAGCCTGAAGGACCTGTCCACCCGGCGGACGGCGGCGCGCGACGCGACGCGCGCCTTCGCCGCCCGTGTCGCCGACATCCGGGCGCGCACCGCCCAGTGCATCGTCAGCCTGCAGACGGGTGACATGACCCGCCAACGCCTGGAGCACATTCGCCACGCGCTGGATCTGCTGGGCGCGATGCTGTCGCCTGGAGCCGGGGCAGGGCCGGGGCTGGACTGGTTGGCGGCGCTTGACGACGAGCGCAAGGCCACGCTCCTGTCCGCCGTCTGCGATCTTCAGGCCCGGCAATTCACCCGCACCCGTTTGGACTTCTCCAGCCAGATTCAGGGGTTGCAAGGCCATCTCCAGGCGCTGGCCCGCGAAACGGACGCCATCGCCAACGACGCCCGCCGCTTGTTTCACGCCGAGGGTGGCAGCGACCGATCCTTTGTTGGTGCGGTCGCCGCCGATGTCGACCGGGCCATCGCCCTGCTCGCCAACTATCGCCTGGCGGATGCGCGCATCCGTGAGCAGGTCGTTGTGGTGTCCGATGGCTTCGCCGCCATGGCGCGCAACGTGTCCGCCATCTCATCAATTGACGCCGACATGCGGATCATGGCGTTGAACACCACCTTCAAATGCGCCCGGCTGGGTGACGCGGGCAAGGCGTTGGGGGTGGTGGCGCAGGAGTTGCGCGCGTGCAGCCGCCGCACCGAAGAGGCTTCGCGCGCCATCGCCGACGCGATCGGTGAGGCGACGACGCGCGCCGCCACGCTCAACAGCCAGTCCGCGCGCGATCATCAGACCGCCGCCGCCCTGACCACCGGCATGACGGTGTCCATGGCCGCCCTGAAGGGGTTGGAGCAGGAGCAGGACCGGGCGCTGTCCGGTTTGACCGCCCGCTGCGTTCGCGCTGCGGCCTTGCTGCAAAGCGGTGTGAACCGCCTGACGCTCGACTCGCGGTTGGAGGCGTCGGCGGCGGAGATCACGGACGCCTTGGGACGGATCGTTGCCCTTGTTCCCGACCACGCCGCAACGGACCGTGTGCAGGACGATGTCTTGCGTTTGCTGGCTGGCAAATACACCATGGCCAGCGAACGCATTGTCCATGACCTCTTCGCCACCAGCGACTCTGTTGCGGGCGGCCCGTCTTTGGAGGATGCCGGTGGTGGAGAGGTGGATTTCTTCTGACCGCACCGCCGTGGCGGTTCAGGGGGCGCGTGGTCCGTGCCTAACAAAATGATCCAGAACGGCGCAGGATGTTTCTTACCGGTCCGTAACAGAGATCAGAGGCGGGTGACAAGCCGCATCGGGTTTCACAGAAGGATCGGGTTGGGACCATGGATGGACACGCGATCAATCGAACAAAACCCCTGCGTCATTTGGCCACCGATCAGAACATCATCGGGCAACCCGCCGTTTTAGGCCGTCCAAGCGCAGATTTTATTCGACCATCGTCCAAATTGGATACGCCGGTTGACCAAAGAACCGCGATGACACGCGCGCTGTCAAGCGTGGTGGAGGGCGGACGGGCGTTGCTCGACCGTGGGCGGGTGGAGGCGGCAGAGGCCAACAGCCGCGCGGCCATGACGCTGGCTCCGGCGGCGGTGGAATCCCTTGGTCTGCTCGCGGCGGTCCGCATGGGGCAGAACCGCGCGATGGAGGCGGTGCGCTGGTTCCAACGGGCGGCGCGCGTGGCCCCGCGTGACGCCGCACCGCAACTCGGGCTGGGGCGGGCGCTGGAATCCCTGCGGCATGCCGACGCCGCGCTGCGCTGTTACCGGATGGCGGTGCGGTTGCGTCCAGAGGATGCGGGCGGCTGGATCACGCTGGCCAACGCCCTGCGCCGCTGGAATCGCGTTGCGGACGCCGCCGCCGCCTATGGCGAGGCGCTGCGCCTGAACGACCGGAATCCAACGGTCTGGGCCAGCCTTGCCGCCGCTTTGCAGGCGTTGGGCCGGGGTGACGACGCACGGCTGGCCTTCGCCCACGCCGTTGTGTTGCGCCCGGATGATGTGGACACGCGCGCCAATCTTGGCGTTCTTCATCTCAGCCTGGGCGCGCACGCCGCCGCGCAATCGGCCTTTGCCGTGGCGCTGGCGCTCGATCCCACCCATGCACCATCGTTGGTCAACATGGGGCTGTCCGACATGGCGCAGAAGCGCTGTGGTCAGGCCGCGCGCCAGCAGCGGCGCGCGCTGCTCTGCGACCCGGAACGGACCGAAGCCTGGAACAATCTGGGCAACGCGCTGAACGCTCTGGGGCGTGGGACCGATGCCGATGCCGCGTGGCGCGCCGCGCTTGCGCTCAATCCCCGGATGGTCGATGCGCTGACCAACCGCAGCGCCGCCTTGTCCACACGGGATCGCTTTGACGAGGCGTTGCGCGGCCTTGACCGTGCCCTGCGGTTGACGCCGACCCATCCCGGACTGCACGCGGCGCAGGGCCACGCGTTGGCGTCGGCGCAACGCCCAGCGGCGGCGATCAGCGCCTGCCGTCGGGCGCTGGCGCTGGTCCCGGCCATGGCGGATCCGCTCTGCACGCTGGGATTGATGGAACACGCTTTGGGAAACCGGCACGCCGACCGCTGGTTCACCCGCGCGGCGACCGCCACCCCGGATCACGCGCTGGCGCGCTTCAACCGTGGCCTTCTGGCGCTGGAGCGGGGGGAGCTGACCAACGGCTGGGCCGATTACGCCTATCGCTTCAAGGCTGGGCGGGCGCGGCCCGACCGTCGCTTCACCATTCCCGAATGGAACGGGGAGCCGCTGGCGGGCAAGCGCCTGTTTGTCTGGCGGGAACAGGGGGTGGGGGACGAGTTTCTGTTCGCCTCCTGCTACCCGGACCTGATCCGGCTGGCCGGTCGTGTGGTGATCGAATGCGACCGGCGGCTGGTCCCTCTCTTCGCCCGTTCCTTCCCCCGCGCCACCGTGCGCGCCGAACAGCCGGTGGAGGATCGCGGCGATCTGGAAACGGTCGATTGCGACTACCATGTGCCCGCCGGGTCGGTGCCCCGGCTGCTGCGGCAGACGCTGGGTGATTTTCCGCCCCGCAGCCGCTGGCTGGAGGCTGACGTCGAACGCATGGCCGATTGGCAGGACCGTTTGGAGGGGACCACCAACACCCTGCGGGTGGGGGTGAGCTGGCGCAGCGCGGTGATGACCGCTGACCGGTGCGGGGCCTATCTGCCGCTGGAATCGCTGGGCGCGCTGTTTGCGGTTCCCGGTGTCACCCTGGTCAATCTGCAATACGACGAGTGCCGGGAAGAATTGCGCGCCGCCAGCGCCCGGTTCAACCGTCCGATCCTGGGCTGGAACGGCCTGGATCTGCGCAACGATTTCGAGGAAACGGCGGCCCTGCTGTCATCGTTGGATCTGGTGATCGCGCCGGCCAATTCGGTGGGCGAACTCGCGGGCGCGCTGGGGGTGCCGGTCTGGCGCTTCTGCCGATCAGACTGGACCCGCTTGGGAACCGCCGGGCGTCCTTGGTACCCGTCCATGCGCGTGTACCACCCGATGCCGGGGGCCGATCTGGCCGACGCGGTGGCGCGGATGGCGGCGGATCTGCGGCGGTTGGTCGAGCTTGCGGGTGTTGGCCACGGCTCTGCGGGGTGCAGACACGCCAAAACACCGGACGCAACGCACGCGGTCCGGCTGCAATAGCGGATCTGAACCGGCGGTGATCACATCAGGCGGTTGGCCGCCGGATCGCCGTCCTCGTCGAATCCCCGGTCGCTGGCGGGCAGGCGGAACGCCGCCGCAAAAATTCGGTCGGCCAACCCCGGCGGCGGGCGATCCTCCGGCAGGCCGGGCGTCAACGCCAGCTCCATCGCCACCATCTCGTCCAGCATCGCCTGCGCCGCAACGGACCGCCGCAACAGGGCGCGTGCGTCCCGTGCCGTCTCCGGCGGCCAGACAGCGAGGTCGCCGCCGAAGCGATCCAGATGGTCGCGGAACTCCTCATCCGTCATCGAAGGCTTCCCTTGCCGCCTGAGCGCTGGCGCGCAGCAACAGCCGAAGCTGCTGCCGGGCGCGTTTCAGCAACGACTCTACCGCACCCACGCTGATCTGCATAATGGTTGCGATGTCCGCGTTGCTGAGATTCTCGTAATAAAACAGTGTCACCGCCGCGCGCTGCTGCGGAGTCAGCTTTGTCTGCGCGTCGAGCAGGCGGGCGGCGACTCGCTGGCGGTGGATGGCGTGGACCGCATCCGGCCGGGCGTCCGCCGGTTCCTCGACGCTGTCGATGT
The DNA here is from genome assembly GCF_003966125.1 of Azospirillum griseum. GTDB lineage: Bacteria > Pseudomonadota > Alphaproteobacteria > Azospirillales > Azospirillaceae > Azospirillum > Azospirillum griseum. Next base: position 46,885 of record NZ_RXMA01000014.1, on the reverse strand, counting down.
CCTGGCTGACCGGGCGGCGCTTGTGGTCGATGCAGCGGTTGACCACGACGCGATAGAGCCAGGTGGTGAATTTCGCTCCGCCATCGTCGGCCCATTGCGACCGCCGTTGCCAGACCTGAAGGAACACATCCTGGACGACGTCCTCCGCCTCCGCCTCGTTTCCGGTCAGGCGGCGGGCCAGCGCGTAGGCGCGTTTGAGGTGCCGGTGGACCAGACGGCGGTAGGCCGTCTGGTTGCCAGCCCGGATCAGCGCCATCAGCGCCTCGTCCGGCTCCTCGTCCAGGGGAATGCTGACGCCCGAGGTTGCCGGGCCGCGATCGAGCGCGCGGCTCATGGCCCGGGGGCGCTCGTCAAGCCGTGAGTCCGCCATGAACATGATCCATCGTTCTCCCGACGACGGACGCAGGCGACCCTTTGGCCGATGCACCGACGGTGTTGGATGACCCGCCGCGTTCTGCGGCGATGGTCTGCCAGGTCTTCAGCATGAAGGACGTCTGGCGGATGAGTGAATCGCACGCAGCCACCGGATTTTTCCGGCTGGCCGCCGCACCGGCCTGAACGATCAGGCGCTGGTAATAGGCCCGCAACGTTCTGGCAACGTCCTGATTTTTATCGAAAACCAGAATGGAATCAAGCCCGGAAAAGATCAAAATCGCGCGCTGGATCGCCGCATGATGCTGGTCGAACCGGCGCTGGGCGGCGGCGTCGCGCGCGGTGTGCAGATGGGTCATCGCCCGTTCGTACAGGCGGACCACGGCGACCAGCGGCGGGACCGCGCTGTTGGCGACGGCGTAAGCGGAAACCGCTTTGGACAGGGAGGGGTTGCGCATGGCACCGTTTCCTTGTGATCCAGAGATGAGCAGAGGCTCCGACCGCGTCAGCTGTCGCTGTCGTCGTCGGAATAGGTGAGTTGTTTGAGGAGGAGGGCGGCTTGCTCCGCCGCCGCCTCCAGCCGGGCGTAATAGGCCGTCAGGGTGGTGCGGTAGGTTTCGGCGTTGGTGCGGATGGTGTCCGACCGGCTTTGCAGGGTGGTGTCCTGCGTTTCCAGATCGTCGATGGCGGTGGTCAGGTCGCTGTCATACTCGTCGGCGGCGTCGGAAATCGCGCCATAGAGCCGATCGGCCAGTCCTTGGGAAAAATCGATGTCCACGCTGCCGCTGGTCCCGGAATAGACCAGGACGATGCCCTCATAGGCCGTGCCCTCGTTGCCGACGATGCGGTTGCCCTTCACCGTGAACAGGCTGCTGTCCCCGTCCACCGAGGCGGAGTTGAGCGTTCCGTCGGATGCCACATCGATGTCCAGGGTGAAGGACAGCGAGGATTGCGACGCGTCATAGCGCAACAAAGACATCTGGCTGGAGGAGGAGGTCATGTTCAGACCCAGCAATTGCTGGACGCTGTCGATGTCGCTGGACAGCACGCTGTTCAGCGTGTCCTCGTCCAGTTCCAGATTGTTGGAGCTGTCGAAGGTGATGCCCAGGGTGGCCAGCGACAGCACGTCGCCGTCGTCGGTGGTGATGGTGGTGTTGATCATGCTGCTGACCGATTGGGTGATCTGGCGCAGCAGGCTGTCGGCGAACAGGGTGGCGTCGTCGCTTTTGGTGCCGCTGGAGGTCGTCGCCTGCTGTTGGGTGACGAACTCGCGGTAGGCGTTGTAGGCGTCGACGAAATCGGTGATCGCCGATTTGATCGAGGACAGATCGGTCGACACCTCCATCGACACGGCGGTGTCAGGGCTGGCGGTGTAGAGATTCAGCGTCACGCCTTCGATGGCGTCCTCGATGGTGTTGGAACTGCGGGTGATGGTGACGCCGTCGATGTCGACGATGGCGTTCTGCACCGCGACCAGCTCGTTTTTCACGGCACCGTCATCGTCGGTCAGGCCCAGCCCGCTCAACACCCCGTCACCCCCGTCGGTCAAGGTGATCGCGTTGCCCGTGTTGGTCGCGGTCAGGATGAGCTGATAGCTTGAATCGCCAACCTGGACGATGCTGGCGGTCACGCCGCTGGTCGATTTCTGTTCGTTGATGGCGTCGCGCAGGTCGGTCAGGCTGTCGTCGGAATCCATGGAGATCGTGACCGCCGTGCCGTCGGCCGCCTGCAGCGTGAAGCTGCCGCTTTGGCCCAGCGCGTCGGTCTTGCTCGACACGGCGTCGGCCCCGATCTTGTGCTTGGTGGCAAGCTGCTGGACGGTGACGGAGTAGGTCCCGGTGTCCGTGCCATCCTCCACCGTCGCGCTGAACACATCGTCGTCGCCGATGTAGGCGGCGCGCTGACCGAACAGGTTGGACGACGCGCCGGTCGAAGTGCTGCGGTTGCGCAGACCGTCGATGGAGCTGTTCACCGTCTGCAACAGCTCCTGAAGATCGCTGTAGGCCGTGACCTTGGCCTCGTTGGTGGTGATCTTGCTGTCGATGCGGTCGGCCTTGACCAAGCGGGCCTGCACCTTGGCCTCGATCAACGCGGAATAATCGATGCCGGTCCCCGAACTGGTCGAGGACAACGCCGAATAGCCGGTGGAGGCGGCGGTGGTGGAACTGGTGGAGGACACGGTGGTCATGGCGACGAGCCTCCCTGTCCGCCGGTGCGTGCGCGCGGGCGGCGGGTGATGGGGAAGGGCGGTGCGGAGCAAAAGGACCGTCGGCGGGCGGCCTGGCGGGGTGAGGAAGAGCCATGACGGCCCCCCGCCGACGGTGGGCGAACCCTGTTACCGGAGCAGCGAGAGAAGCTGTTCGGGCATCGAGTTCGCCTGTGACAGGACGGCGATGGCCGCCTGGGTCAGCACCTTGGTGGAGGCAAGCTGCGATTGCTCCTCCGCCACGTCCACATCCATGATCGCGGATTGCGCGGCTTCGGTGTTTTCGATGGTGGTGTCGATCATGTCGCTGCGGAATTCAAAGCGCGAAATCAGCGCGCCGACGTCCGCGCGGGCGTCCGACAGGGTGGTGACGGCGGTGTCAAGCGCGGTCAGGGCGGCGGCGGCGGTGGCCGAGGTGGTCACATCCAGCGTTCCAATGCCCAGACCGGTGGTGGTCACGGTGGCGATCGACACGGAGATTTTGTCGGTTGACGTTGTGCCAACGCGGAAATCCACGCCCGCCGCCCAGTTGCCGGTGCCATCCAACAGGGATTCGTCGTTGAAGCGCGTGCCCGAGGCGATGCCGTCGATTTCGTCGGAGAGCTGTTGGAATTCGGCGTCGAGATAGGCGCGTTCGGTGTCCGTCACCGACCCGGACAGCCCTTGCGTGGCCAGCGACCGCATGCGCTGGACGATGTCGGAGATGCTGGACATGCCACCGTCGGCGGTTTGCAGGATCGAGGACCCGTGCGAGGCGTTGGTCGCCGCCTGATTGAGAACGGTGATGTCCGATTGCAGAGAGGTGCCGACGGCCAGGCCCGCCGCGTCGTCCGACGCCTTGGTGATGCGCGAACCGCTGGCGATCTTCGACACCGAATTGGCCTGGCTTTCGGAATTGATGTTCAGATAGCGCAGGGCCGAGTTGGAAGCCGTGTTGGTCGTGATGACGGGCATGATTGGATCTCCTGATCTCACCGGGCCGTTTCAGCGACCCTCATTCGGTCTCACGCGGATCAACGGGAAAGCTGGCGCGGTATTTTGGGGGGAGGCTGAAAATTTTTTGGGCCGATGTTTTGGGCGCAGGGTCACAGATATTGCGACAGGCTGGTGTCCTCCAGGATCTTCATCAGGCTCATGGTTGCCTCCAACGACGCCTGAAGCTGCGACAGCCGCACCGTGCTTTCGGCCAGATCGACGCTGCGGATGTCGTCCACATGGGTTTGCAGCACCAGCTGCTCGTCCACATGGCGGTCGAGCGTGCGTTCCAGCGACGCGCTGGTCGCTCCCAGCTTGGCCTGCACGATCGACAAGCCATCGGTGGCGTCGGAGGCGAGTTGCGTGGCCTCGTCCAGCACATCGGTGTCGACCGGGCTGGTGGACATGTTGGCGATCAGGTTGAAGGCCCGCAGCGCCTGTTCAAAGGCGGGATCGTCGGCGGTGACGCCATAGGACAGGATCAGATCATCCGCCGCCTGGTAATGCGCGATGGTGGAATCGCCTTGGTAGTAACTGGTGTCGGCGCTGGACGGGACGGTGGTGATGGCGGCGTAGCTGGCGCTGTCGATGTCCACCGCCGGTTGATCGGTGCGCCCCCCGGCGAACAGGTAACGCCCCTCCTGCTGGGTGTTGAGCAGACCGGCGAACTCTTTCATCAACTCGCCCGCCTCGGCCACCACGCCCTCCACCCCGGCGGCGTTGTCGCCCTGCAAACCGGTGATGAGCGCGCTGAGGCGCGAGGTCAGATCGGCCATGCCGCCGACGCTGTCGTACATCGACTGGATGCGGCCGTTCACGACCTCCCCCTGGTCGATGTAGGATTCCAACCGCTTGTAGTGGCTTTCCAGATTGACCAACCGCCCGCTGCCGGACGCGATCCCCTTGTAATCGGTGGAGTTCAGGCCGGTGGACGACCGGATCTGTTCGGTGGCCACCTTCGATTCCGCCCGCATCATGTATTGGACGAGCGTGTTCTGTTGGCTGCTGGTCGCGACCCGTTCCATCGCGCTCTCTCCCCTCACTGGACCATGTTGAGCGCCGTGTCGAACATCTCCTGCAACGCCTTCATCACCGCCGCAGCGGCCTCATAGGCGGATTGCAGGGAGGAGATCGCCGCTGTCTCCTCATCGACGTTGACACCGCTCTGCGACGAGAAGCTCGTCTCCAGGCCGCTGGTGTAACTGTTCTGGCTGTCGTAGGCGGTCGACGCGCTGTCGGCGAGCGTCGCCGCGTTCTGGATGATGGCACCGGCGTAACCGGCGAAACTGGTGCTGCGCGCAGCCAGCCCGCCGGCCGCGTCAAAGGATTGGCTGGCGGCAAAGGCCGCTTTCAAGGCGCTGGCGACCGATCCTTCGCCGCTGCTGACCAGCGTGTCGCCGGTGGTCAACCCGCTGTCGGCGGACAGGACGCCGGTGGCCAGCAGGCTGCTGTCGGCGCTGATGGCGGACGCCACGCGGATGTCCGACGCGCCGGTTCCGGTCAGCAGATCGTTCAGGCCGTAATCGTCGGCGAAGCTGCCGGTGTCGCCGTCGTTGGCGTCGCCGCCCAGGCCGATGCCGTTGTCCGCGCTGTTGGCCTGGATGACCAGCTTGCCGTCGGAGGAGATGGACGCGCTGGCGTTGCTCATCGTGTTGATGGCGTCCACCACATCCTGGAGCGTGCTCATCGTCGACAGGTCGATGTCCAGCATTTCGACCGCCGCGCCGTCGCTGTCGGTGACGGCGACGCGCAGCGTGCCGCTGGTGGTCTGCAACGCGTCGGTTCCCGCCACCGTTTCGGTTCCGGTCAGGGTCTGTGGGGCGGGCAGGGCGGTTCCGGTGTTCTGGATGGCGTTCAACTGGTCGATCAGGCCGGTGGCCAGTTCGTCCAGGCTTGCCTGCTGGGCGGGCAGATCGGTGTCGCGCAACCGCACCAGCGCGCCCAGCGTGCCCCCGGCGCTGGAGGAGGTGATGTCCACCCCGTCCAGCGTGATGCCCTGGAAGCCGCTGGTCCCGCTGGCGCTGTAGACCGTGTTGGCGCTGACCGACGCCGCCGGGGTGTAGGACAGGCTGTGCACGCTGGAATCCAGCAGCGACTTGCCCGACGTGGTCGAAATCCGCATCAGCCCGTTGCTGTCCACCTGATAGGTGACGCCGATGTCGGTCGCCAGATCCTTCAGGGCGCTGTTGCGCTGGTCTTCCAGATCGGCGGTGTTCTGCCCCAGCGCCTTACCCTTGACGATGCGTTCGTTCAGATCGTCCAGCGTGGTCAGGGTGTCGTTGATGCGGTCCACCGTGTCGGCGATCTCATCATCGGCCTGGGCGCGCAACGACTGCACCGACGCGGAGGTGCTGCGCAGCGTTTCGGCGGCGTCGGACAGCGATTGGACAAAGGCGGCCTTGGCGCTGTCGCTTTCCGGTGAGGTGGACAGCGTGGCGGCGGCGTCGGCCACGGCGTCGATCATCGACCCGATGTCCGTGCCGGTGCTGTCCTCGTCCTCCGTCACCGTGCCGAAGGCCGATTGCAACTGGTCGAGGTAGCTGTTGCGGGTGTCGGCGGCACCCAGATCGGATTGCGCCGCCACGATGGTTTTCAGCAGAAAGCGGTTCACCGTGCTGGTTGCCGCCGTCACATCCACGCTGGACACGCCGACGGCGGTGTCGCGGGTGACGGTCGACGCGGTCTTGCGGGTGTAGCCGTCGGTGTCGGCGTTGGCGACGTTCGACGACGCCACCGCCATGCCCACCTCCGACGTCCGCAACGCCGAGAGCGCGACCGATCCAGCAACGCGAAGCGACATGGCGGACCTCCTCAAACAGATCGGCTGGTGCGGGCCGGGTCAGACGGTGACGCCCAGCGTGTGGCCGCTGTTGCGGGTCTTGAGCTGCACGCCATAGCGCAGGCTGGCCCCATAGACTCCGGCGGGCGTCGTGGCGGCGGCGCGCAGGGCGGCCCCGATGGCCTCCTGCCGGGCGCGGTGGACGCGGATGCGCGTCTCCATCGCCCGGATGTGGGCGGCCAGGTCCGGCAGGATGCGTTGCGCGGTGTCGCGCGCGGCCTGACGGACCGCCGGGGAGACACGCTTGCTGCGGGCTTGCGCCAAGGCGTCGGCCAACCGCCCGTTCCAGGCGCGCAACAGCGATTGCATGTCGCCAGCGGCCAGCACGGCGTCGCGCGGGCGGCCTTCCAGAACGGCGCGTTCGGCGCGGCCCGCCGCGTCGTCCAGTTCGGCCGCGAAGCGGTCCAGCACCTCCACCGCGTCCACCCGCAGCACCATGGTTGTGGCTTCGGGGATGGCCGAGGTCTGGGTTGGTGCGTGCGGGGTCAGGCGCAGCGTCGGCGCGGCAGGGGCCGCAGGCGCTTTGGCTTTGGCCGGAGCGGCTTTCGGGACCGGGGACTTCAGCGTGTGCTTGAGCGCCATGGCGTGGCCTCCGTTGGGAGCGTGTTCTGTGGGGTTCCACGGCGGTTGGCGAAAAAGCTGGCGCGTTTTCTGCGATGAAAAAGCGCTTTTCAGAGGGTGCGTGGACAGGGACGCGGCTCAGCGCACCCGGCCGTGCATCCCGGCGCGGCCATAGGCGGTGACGGCGCTGTTGGCTGCCCGCCCCCGGCGGATGCTGTCGGCCAGCGTGCGGCGCACACCGTCCAACCGTTCGATCAGGCCGATCAACTCGTCGGTCAACGCCAGGCGCTCCGTCGGGCTGCTGCGGCGGGCCAGCAGGGCGTGGGCCTGCGCCATCAGGCGGCGGTGCTCCAGCAACAACGCGTCCGCCGCCCGGACGGTCGAAACCACGGACGGCGGCAGATCGGGGGTGGAACCAGCGCCCGGCTTGCGGGGGGAGCGGTGGCGCATGGTGTCACCGCTTCATCGCGATCAACGTGTCGAGCATGTCCTGAGCGGTCGTCACCACCTTAGAAGCGGCGGTGTAGGCCTGCTGCGCCGTGATCATCCGGCTGAACTCGTCGGTCAGTTCGACCGTGGAGCTTTCCAGGGACCCGGCCTCGATCTCGCCCGCCTTGCCGTCACCGGCGTTGCGCAGTTGGTAATTCCCGGATTCGTAGGTCTGGGTGAAGGTGGACCCGCTTTCGCTGTCCAGCCCGTCGGCGTTGGCGAAGGTGGCGATGGGAATTTGAAAGATGGCGCGGGTTTCGCCGTTGTCGAAGGTGGCGCGGACGATGCCGCTGGTGTCGATGGTCGTCCCGGTCAGCGTGCCGGGTTCATAGCCGTTCTGGGTGGAGGTCCAATCGCCGATGCTGGGATCGTCATCGCCGGACGCGTACTGCGTCAGCCCATCGGTCCCGTCGGCGGTGCCCAGGTCCAGTGTGACGCTGCTGTCGCTGGCCCCGGTGGTCCAACCGCTGACGGAAAAGGTGATGGCGGACGGGTCCACCGAAGTCATGGTCCCGCTGCCGTCGTCCTGGGTGGCGCTGGCCAGCGACCCATCGCTGTTGAAGGTGATGGAAATGGGGAAGCCGGCGATGGTCCCGGTGGTGCTCGTGCTGTCGGATGATTTGGTCGGGTCCGAGGCGTCCAGGCTCCAGGTGTTGTCCGCCGTTTTCGTCCAGGTCATCGTCACCGAATGGCTGTTGCCCAGCGCGTCGAACATTTCGACGTCGCTGGTGAAGCTGTCGCCGGTGTCCGCGTCGGACGGCAGATTGGCTTCCAGCCCCATGGTGGAGGTCGCCTTGGGCGTGCCCTTGATGCTGGTCAGGTTGATCGCCTCCAGGCTGTCGGTGGAGGTCTTGTTGGTGGCGGCGATGGTCCCGTCGTCGCTCAGTTTCCAGCCATACAGGTAATAGCCCTCGCTGTTTTGCAGATAGCCGGACTGGTCGGTGGAAAAGGAGCCGTTGCGGGTGAACAGCACGGAACCGTCGGCGGAGTCATCCGACACCACGAAGAACCCATCGCCGTTCACCGCCAGATTGGTGGTGGTGGAGGAGGTTTGGATTTCCCCCTGTTTGCTGACGTTGCGGGTGTTGGTGGCCATCACACCGCCGACCTGCTCGTCCACCGTGGTGGTCTTGTTGATGTAGGAGGTGAACTCCGTCACCGTCCCTTTGAATCCGGTGGTGCTGGAATTGGCGATGTTGCTGGAGATGGAGGCGAGCGCCTTGCTCTGGGCCATCAGGCCGGAGGTGGCGCTGTACATCGCGCTGGTGATGCTCATGATCGCACCTGTGAATGCGGGGAAGGGGGGACGACCGGATGGCGCGGAGCGGAGATCAGGACACGCTCAACACGTCGTCGGCGGACAGGCTGACGCCGCCGACGCTCAACACCGTGCTGCCGGAGCTGTTGTCCACCGACGTCACGGTTCCTTTGAAACGGGTGCTGGTGCTGATGGTCTTGCCGTTGGCATCGACCGCGCTGACCGTCAGGCTGTAGGTGCCGCTGTCATAGCTCTGGCCGTCGGTTCCCATCCCGTCCCACGTCACTTCGTGGGTTCCGGCGGAGGTTGAGGAACTGACCTCGTTGTAGACGACGTCGCCGTCGCTGTCGGTGATGGTCAGCGTGACCTTGGATGCGGCGGACCCCAGATCATACTCCCAGGTCGCTTCGCCATCCTGGAGCGGTGTGGTGGACCCTTCGGCCTCCACCGTGCGACCGTAATAGCTGACCGCGCTGCTGTCGGATCCCAGGGCCGACACCGCCTCGGTCAACTCGTCCAGCTTGTCGCCGATGGACATCTGCTGTTCCAGCGAGGCGAGCTGCACGAGTTGTGTGGTGTAGGTGCTGGCATCGACCGGGTTGGTCGGGTCCTGAACCTCCAATTGCTTCATCAGCAGGGTCAGGAAGGATTGGTAATTGTCCGCCAGCGACGCGGACGAGCTTTTCGTGGACGAACTGCTGCTTGTCGTTGTCGAGGATGTCGTGCTGACGGAATCAACCAGCATCGCCGTCTCCACCCAATCGCAACCCGTTCGCGCGCCCGGCAGAGCGGACGTGCGGTCAGCGGATCGCTGCCGTTTCGGGAAGGGCGGCGCTGCGACGGGCCGCCCCATGTGATGTCTCGTGTGTCTTCACGGGACGGCCCGGAAAAGCTGGCGCGTTTTTTTGGGGGGAGAGCGTCTTTTTTTGTGGAGACCGCGTCGCAGGCCGGACGGACCCGGACGTTGCCGCTTGGATGGGCGCAAAAAAGAGCGACCCCGCCGATGGTGTGGGCGGGGTCGCTGTCCGGCGATCACAGGCAAACGGGCATCAGCGTCAATGAACGGCGGACGCGGCGGTTGCGGTGGTGGTCGGTTGGGGCAGGGCCACCGCTTGTTTGATCCACAGGGCCGCCGCCGCCAGAAATCCGGGGATGGCCAGCGCGATGAAGATCGATTCGAAGGACATCTGGCGGCTGGCCAGTTCGGCCACCAGGAACGACCCGGCGATGCCGCCAAAGCGCCCCAACCCCATCATCCAGGCGATGCCGGTGGCCCGCGCCTGCGTCGGGTAGTAAGCGGCGGCCAGCGATCCCAGCGACGATTGCGCCGTGTTCATCATGACGCCGACCACCAGCACCGTGACCGTCAGCGCCGCCACATGGCCGGAAAACTGACCGATGGCGACAAAGGCCACACCGGACAGGGCGAAGAAGACGGCGACGATCCGGTTGCCGTTGAAGCGGTCCATCAGCACGCCGGAGAACAGCGATCCGATCCCGCCCAGCGGAAACAGCGCCGACACCAGCGCCGCCGTGGCCGGGTTCAGACCGGCGTCGCGGAACAGGACCGGCATCCAGTTGATCATCGCGTAGAAAATGACCAGGCCCATGAAATAGGCGGTCCACAGCATCACCGTGCCGACGATCAACGACCGCGACAGCACCAGCCGGATCGCGCCCTGCCCGGCGACCGCCGATTCCGGCACGACAAAGCGGGTGGCGTCCGCTGCGGCGGCACCGATCGGCAGCAGCAGCTTGCGGATGCTGTCCACCGGCTTGCCATGCGCCACGGCAAAGCGGGCCGATTCCGGCAGCGCCAGCAGCAGAACCAGGGTCAACACCATCGGGACCACACCACCAACGACCAGCACGCTGCGCCAGCCAAAGGTCGGAATGATCCAGGCCGCCAGAAAGCCGCCCAGTGCGGCCCCCAGCGGAAAGCCGCAGAACACCAGATTGGTGATGAGGGAACGGCGGCGGGTGGGGGAATATTCGCTGACCAGCGTCAACGCTGTGGGCATGGCCGCACCCAGCGCCAGACCGGTCACAAAGCGCCACGCCACCAGCGTGTCCAGATCCCTGGAGAAGGACGAGGCGAGGCAGGCGGCCCCCATCACCAGCACCGACCCGATCAGGACCGGCCGCCGCCCGATCCGGTCGCTCACCGGTCCCGCCGACAGCGACCCGATCACCAACCCGAACAGGGCTGCGCTCAACACCGGGGCCAGCGCCGGGCGCTGGATGCCCCATTCGCCCAACAGGGACGGTGCGATGTAGCCGATGGCGGCGGTGTCAAAGCCGTCCAGCAGAACAACGCAGAAGCACAGAAGGATGACGGCGATCTGGCGGGAGGACAAAGGGTTGTCGTTTAAGAAGGCTTGAACATCGACGCTGCGTTCCACGGTCATGGGCTTCCTCTCCGTGCGGGTGCTGGGCCGCGTTGCGTTGTGGGTTTTTGATCGCCATCCGATGGGCGAGCCGCCCAACTCACGAATATTGTTCAGCTTTTTGCGCCGCTTGCTGACAGGCATGGAATGGACAGCAGAGGGTCGGCGTGTGAAGGGGTGCCAAAATGGCATCCCGCTAATATGTTATTATTCATAACAGTTATAGAGAGTCAACCGCTTCTTTCCGGATTGTCCGTTGCCAGGCTGATGTTGACGCGCGCAGGGACGCGCACCAGACCCATCCCGGGCCTGGCGCGCCTCGGCCTCACTGGCAATCGAAGCTTTCAGCCGTCTCCGGGTCGCCGCCGACGTAACGGGGAACCTTGGGCCACACGCAGAGCGGGCGGGTGCGGGTTTTGCTCCAGTCCGCCGGAAGCTCGTCGTTCTTCTCGCTCACCGTGGCGATGATCCGATCCGGGGCCTTGCCCCGCTCGGCCCAGTCAACGATGGCGGCCAGGGCGTCGAAAGTGTCCGTTGCCGGGCCGCCCCGGCAATGGCTCATGCCGGGGACCGCGAAGAAGCGGGCGAAGGCCGCTGCGTCGCCGTTGGTGTTGGCGTTCAAGGCTTCGTACCAGCGGGCGGTGTCGTTGATCGAAAACACCGCGTCGCTTTGACCATGCACGACGATCATCTTGCCGCCTGCGGCTTTCAAGCCGGCAAGTGTGGGGTTGGCCGCATCGGGGGGAGTCATGAACTCCATCGCCGATTCGGTGTAGTCGATGCGGCGGCCATCGATGGTGGCGCTGCCCTTGGCGTGGATTTTGGGGGCGTCCCGGTCAAAATCGAAATTGGCCAGGAAATCCACCAAGGCGGTTGGTGTTCCGGCCACCGGGGTTGGCGGTGTGGTGAAGATGTGGGACAGCGACGCCGCCCCCATCACCGCGATCACCGGATAGCCGTCCCACGCCGGAATGCCTTCCACCTTCCAGCCCCGCCAGTTCTTCGCCCCCATGCCACCGTCGAACGACCAGTCGGAATAGAGCGCCTCGCCCTTGCGGTTCACGGGACCGGCGAAGGCCCGTTTCAGCGCCGTCACCTGGGTGGGGGACAGGCACTGGTCGGTCTTGTCACCGGCGCATTGCAGCGACGACAGATCAAACGTCTTCTGGCAGGCCCGCACATCCGAGACCAAGCCATCGGCCAGACCGTCGAGCCGGTCGCACGCCTTCAGCACCCCGTTGGCCACCAGAGTCATGTCGGCAGCGGAAAAGGATTTGCGGATGTCCGGGTTGATGGTGCGGAAGCTTTGCACATCCCAGGCGTGTTGCACCGCCGCCTTGGGCAGGTTGAAGCCGGGGGCGATGGCGACATAGCCGTCATACTGTTCGGGCGTGCGCGAGGCCGTCACCATGGCGTGGCGACCGCCGTTCGAACAGCCGAACATGTAGGAGCGTTGCGGGCCAGCGCCGTAGAATTTGGCGATCACCGCCTTGCCCACCGCCGCCATCGTCGTGTCGCTGGCGTAGCCATAGTCACGGCGCGCCTGTGGGTCCAGGCCGAACGCCGACCCGGCGGTCAGCCCCTTGTCGGCGTTGGTCGGGTCCTTGTCGGTGTGTCCGCCGTCGCTGCTCAGCACCGCAAAACCACGGGCCACCGCCGGGTTGTAGCCGGTGGCTTGCAGATTGCGGGCGTCGCCCAGCGCCGGGACCACCACCCCTTCGTTGCCGCCGTTGACCTGATGCAGGAACCGCCCGTTCCAGTCCGTCGGCAACCTCATTTCAAATCGGATGGCGTAGGGCTTCCCATCGGCCCCGACCCGCTGGTTGGCCTTGCCGCGCACCACGCAATGGGGCGGCAGCGGCGGCAGGGATTTGTCCTCCGTCGCCGCCGAGGAGGAGTCGATGACGACGTTCGGCAAGCCGATCATCGCGGTGGTTACGGCGTCGCAGGCCGGGGGCGCTGCGGCGTGTGACGCCACCGCGCCGGACACCGACAGAACGGTGGCGAGCGCGGGTCCTGCAAGCGGGTGTTTCATGGCGGTTTCCTCAAGCCAAAAGCGTCAGAAATTCACCGCGACGTGCGAGAGCACCACATTCCCGCGATCGTTGGGCGATCCCGACGCCGCCGTCACCGTCCGATCCGACCGGGCGATGTAGTGGGTGTACCGCAGACCCACGGCCAAACCGGGAGCCACACGGTAGAGCGTTCCGGCTTCATAGGCGCTGACCTTGCGGTTGCCCGGCAGGGTCGAACTGCCCGGATCGGTTCCTTCCATGTAGCTCAAGGCGAAACGGTAGGGTCCAAGGTCGTATGTGGCACCGACATCCCAGGCGCTGAAGCGGGCGGTGTAGGCGTAGCGGAGGTTTTGCCCCGACTTGCCATGGTCGATGTAGTCAGCGCCGACCTTCAGGCCGCCGTAATTGATCTGCGCCCCGATGTGCCATTCGCGCAGGTCGGAAAAACGATCGGTGCTGTCGGTGGTCTGGCTGGCCTTGCCATAGGCGTAGGCAGCGCCCAACCGCACCGTGACATCGTTGAAGGTTTCGACATAGTTGGCCCCGACCTCCGCCACGTCCTGGAACGATCCGGTGAATTGCGCGGCCGGGGTGGAAGCCCGTTTGACCCGGTTCACGTCGGTGTTGTAACTGTCGGTGCGCGGGGTGTAGCTGCCGCCGACCTGAAATCCAGCCACGCGCGGGGACTTGTACAGAAGCTTGTCGGTCAGCCCCATGCCTTCCAGCGCGGGCCAGAAAAGAGCGATTGTCATGGTGGAGCCGATGCCCCCCACCACATCGGCACCGGAGTAGCGCCCGTTCGCCGCCGTTCGAATGGCCGGGACAAAACCGGTCCATTGGGAAAAGGACGTGTCGGGAAGATACTCGGGCGGGCGGCTGGCGTTGGCCCCCAGGCCGTTGACTTCGTCGTCAAAGCCCGGCTGCGCTCCCAGCCGCAACTCCCCCATGGAGCCGTTGAGGAACAGATAGGAACGATCATTGTCCACCACGCCGCCCGCAACCGTGCGGATGCGCAGACGGGCACCGTATTCCAGGCCATTGTCAGCCACCCCACGGGGCATGACGTTCAAGCGGTACCGATTGCGCGCTTCGGTTGAACGAAGATCAGTGTCGTTCTTTTGTGACACAAAGCCGTGCTCGTACCAGATGTTGCCGGAGAGGATGACGTCAAATTTCTTTTGTGCGTGTGCGGCGCTGGTGAACGCAAGCAGGCAGCTTGCCGTCAACGCGGACAGGGCGTGCATGGATCGTCTCATACGGTCTCTCCCGGTGATCAGGATGACGCCGGACTCACACCCCAACGACCGCAAGGCGGCACGCACCGGATGCCCGATTCCGTGTGGTCCAGACAGGGGACACCCCATGTGGCGTGATCCCTCATCGCCGCACAGGGCGATTCCCACGTCGCAGCCCCCCGGCTGCCGGTGCGGGACGTTGACCACTGAAAACACGGACACCCTGGCGGGTTTGTGGGTCTCGGGCCTCCCCTGGGTTCTGGTTGTTGCCGCACCACCCCGGTGAGTGTCCGAAGCGGTGCAGGAGAAGCAGTATCCCGCTGATTGTTTGCCCTATAGACGATTTCGGCCAAACCAATCGTGCCCCGTGGCCGGAATCTTCCAAAATCATTGCGGCTCGCTCACAGCGCGCCCACCTCCATCATGCGGGTTTGCCCAACCTGTTGAATCCGATAGGCGGAGGGCGTCACCCCCATGGTCTGCCGGAACACGCGCGTCATGTGGCTTTGATCGGCGAAACCGGCGGCGACCGCGATTTCAGCCAGACACAGCCGGTTGGAGGCGATCATCCCGCAAGCCCGTTCGATGCGGCGGGACAGCACGAACTGATGCGGGCTTTGCCCGGTGGTGGCGTTCAGCGCGCGGCGGAAATGGCGCAGGCTGAGACCGACCAGGCGGGCCATGTCGTCCAGCGACAACGATCCGTCAAGCGTCTCGTCAACATAGGCGATCAACCGGGTCAGATCGCGCGGGGCCAATGGCCCCGAGGCCCGGATGTCGGATTGCCCGTGTGTCGCCACCGCATCCAGCCAGGTCAGCAGGGTGGCGATCAACGACTCTCCCGTCACATCCCCCGCCGGTGATCCCTGCGCAAGATCATGCGCGAGGGCGGCCATCAGGCTGTTGATCATCGGCAGGAGGGTGATTGTTCCACGAAACCGGTCAAAGCACCCGGACCGCAAGGGTTGGTCGATGATGGTTTCGACGCGCTGGGTTTCCACGAACAAAAACTGATTGCGGGTTCCGGTGCGTGTTTCGCATCGCTGTTCGTCACCGGGCAGGTTGACCCGGCACCCGGCCTCCCGCGTGGTCCATGCGGCGTTCTTCTTGAGCGGCCTGTGCTGCCCGGGCTGGCGATAGAGCTGCAGGCAGAAGCGTGTGTGACCATGGTCGGTCACATTGTGGGGGGTGCCCTGAACCTCGGCGAAAAAGCTCTCCCGCCATCCGCTGCCTTTGCTGGTCAGGAGGAAGGTCGGCGCGTTCTTCTGGGTATAGAGGCTTTCCGGACCCTGTCCTGGAGCAATCATGATCCCCCCACTGTGGTCATTCACCGCGCGCAGCCCCACACGCCAAGCGCCACTTGAACGCCCGCAATACATTCCATTTTTATAACTGATATACAACATAACAAAAAATGCAACCTCCGTCCACACCTTGCCACCGCCGAATCGGTGCGCGGCGGTGGGCTGAACAAGAGGCTGGACGCGCAGTTGCAAAGCAACGCGGACGACAAGCCAGCGTGTTCCCGCATCGCGTCCCTGTCCCTGGCCGCTGTCAAAGTCTGGATATCAACCCTTGCCAGCAGGTCCAAATCTGGAATCTTCCTGGACATCCGCCTCTTTCTTCGGGAGAACTGGCAAGATCATGACGCGCGGATGCATCCAGACGTGAGTTCAGAACCGTAGTTGGGAAATCGACCTGCGCAAACAGGACCGTGTTGAACGCCAACGATTGGAGAGACCATGAGACGCGATTTGCCCTTTCTGTTCCTGGCGCTGATCTATCTGCTGTGTGGCGAGGTGATGGGGATGGTGATGGGGTCCAGCGGGGATTTCACGCTGGCACCGGCGCACGCCCACCTCAACCTTCTCGGATGGGTGTCCTGCGCGCTGTTTGGCATTGTGCACCGGCTGTTTCCGGCGATGGAACGTCACCGGCTGGCGGGGCCGCAATTCTGGATGGCCGCGATTTTCGGGGCGCTTTTCCCCGGCGGGATCGCCGTTTCCATTCTTTGGGGCGATCCCCGTTTGGCGATTGCCGCATCCATCGGCTGGTTCGTGGCGACGCTGCTTTTCCTGATCATGCTGGCGAGCGTTGCCCGGTCCCAGCGAAACGCTGAAAGCAACGGATAGCGGCCCGGCTCGTTGGGAGCCGCCCCGTTCGCATCAAGCGCCGCGCCCGATGGCGTCGGTTCGAACATCAGGCGGGGGTGGCTTCGATGGAGGGTGGGGAGGCGGGGGATTCCGCCGGTTGTGCCGTGGCGTCCAGCCTTCGCAGCGTCGGAACCGTGCTGTTGCACAGCTTCGCAACCAGAGCCACCAGCCGTTTGGGAATCAGCGGCTTGACCAGATAGCCGTTGGCACCAGCCTTCAGCGCGGCCATGACGAGCTTCTCGTCGGCGTGCGCGGTCAGCATGATGATCGGCACACGGTTCACCCGAGGCGTGGCGTTGGCGCGCACCGATTTGACGAACTGGATGCCGTTCATCCCCTCCATCACGATGTCGCAGATCACCAGATCGAAGAGGTCGGCGTGCAGCTTGCGCAAGGCGTCCTCGCCGCTGGCGGCGTGGGTGACGTGCGCGATGCCGAACGACACCAGGATCTTGTTCAGAAGATCGCGGGTGAAGTCGTTGTCTTCGGTGATGAGCACAGACAACCCGCGATGGTCGCGGATCAGGTAATCTTCGGTCGCCATGGCGGACTCTGCGCGGGTTTGGACGGTCTGGCCTTCCTGATTATGGCAGAATTGTTAAGAATCCGGACCGTTTTCCTTGGTCTGTGGGTAGGGGTTTTCTCTGAAGGCCTGATGGTCGGCGTCAACTCGCCCCGCTGCCCAGCACCGCCGCCGGGCGGCGCAGCACCGGGTCGAACGGGTTCAATTGGCGGCACACCCCGGCGGCTTCGCGCTTGAGAATGTCCACCACCACCGGCAACCGTTCCTCGTTCAGCCGTTCGGTGATGGTCCCGACGCTGAGCGCGGCCACCGCGTGGCCTTCGCGGTCCAGCACCGGAACCGCCACGCCCGACATGCCGGGCAAAAGGCCGGTGGAGCGGCTGGCGTAACCCAGATCGCGGACCCGCGCGATTTCCGTGCGCAAATACACCTCGTCCAGAATCCCCACCCCCTGCATCCGGGGCAGGTTGAAACGGATCACCTCCTCCCGCTCCTCGTCGGGGAGAAAGGCCAGGATGGCAAGGCTGCCCTGGCCCACGCCCAACGTCACCCGGCCGCCGATGTCGCCGGTGAAGGAGCGGATCGGAAACGGCCCCTCGCTGCGGTCCAGGCACACGGCGTCAAAGCCGCTGCGCACCAGCAGGAAAATCGTGTCGCGCAGCGTCGCCGACAGGCGGAGCATGATCGGGCGGCAGATGTCGCGCAGATTGTTGGGGTTGCCCGCCCGCGCGGCCATGGTGAACAGGTCGATGCCCAGCCGGTAGCGCTTGGTGGATTTGTCGGCCTCGACCATCCCTTCCTCCACCAGCGTTTTCAGGATGCGGTGGACGGTGGGCGGGGTCAGGTTCAGATCGCGGGCGATGTCGGTCAGCCGCGCCCCGGACTCGTTGCTGTCGGCCAGCATCCGCAGGATGGCGATGCCGCGCTGCAAACTGGATTTCGCGCCCGCGTCGTCGGTGGTCATCGCTGGTTCCCATCAAAAGCGTTCATGGCCAAAGCGCCCCATTTATTCCGTATATCGGAAACTTTCTCAAATAGTTTTCTCTATGCGGAAAAGTCCGTTGACGCCGAACGGTCACACACGGAACCATCAGCCTCAACAGGTGAGGCCCAACGGACCAAGAGGGAGAAGCCCCGGTGTCGTTCCTCGAATTGCAAGACATCACCAAAAGCTACGGCACGCTGAACGCCGTCAGCGACGTTACCTTGTCGGTCGAGAAGGGCGAGTTTGTCTCTCTGCTGGGGCCGTCGGGCTGCGGCAAGACGACGACGCTTCAGATGATCGCCGGATTCGTGGAACCAACCTCCGGGACCATCCGGCTGGATGGGCGCGACATCACGCACGCAAAGGCCAACTCGCGCGGCCTGGGCATCGTGTTCCAGAGCTACGCGCTGTTCCCGCACATGACGGTGTTCGACAACGTCTGTTTCGGGTTGGAGATGCAGCGCGTGCCCAAGGGCGAGCGCCGACCCCGTGTGGAGGAGGCGCTGGAACTGGTGCATCTGGCGGCCTACGCCGGGCGGTATCCGCGCGAATTGTCGGGCGGCCAGCGCCAGCGCGTGGCGCTCGCCCGCGCCATCGTCATCCGCCCGCCGGTGCTGCTGCTCGACGAGCCGCTGTCCAATCTGGACGCCAAGCTGCGCGAGGCCATGCAGTTCGAGCTGCGCGACATCCAGCGCAAGGTCGGGACCACCACGGTGATGGTGACGCACGATCAGGCCGAAGCCTTTTCCATCAGCGACCGCGTGGTGGTGATGGAAAGCGGCCGCATCACCCAGATCGATCAGCCCTACCGCATCTACGAACACCCGGAGACGGAGTTCATCTCCCGCTTCGTCGGCAAGACCAACCTGTTGCCCGGCACGGTGCAGGCGGTCAACGACCGCGCCGCCACGGTGTCGCTGGGCGGGGTTCCGGTGGAGATCGACGCCGGGGCGCTGGTGCGCGGCGACACGGTGACGCTGTGCATCCGCCCGGAAAAGCTGCGCCTGACCGGAAGCGGTCTTGGCCGTTTGCCCGGACGGGTGGCGGAACGCTACTTCCTGGGCAGCCAATGGCTCTACCACATCGACGGGCCGCTGGGCACGTTGATGGCGGTGACGCCGAACGACGGCTCCGCGCCGCTGGACACCGGTGAGCCGGTGGGGCTGGATTGGACTCCGTCGGTTGTCCGTGTCCATCGCGGCCGTCTGGCCGAGGCCCCCGATCCGACGCTGGAGGCGCATTGATGAGCGCCGCCCCCGCCCGGCTGCCGACGCCGCTGATCCTGTCGGCCCCCGCCGCGCTGCTGTTCGGCGCGCTGATCCTGACGCCGCTGGTGCTGACGGCGCTGCTGTCCTTCAACGAGTTCGAGCACGCGACCGGGCGCACCCATGGCTTTACCGTCGCGCATTACGCGTCGGTGTTGAGCGACAGCTACTATTTGGAAATTTTCCTGCGAACCTTCCGCGTGGCGGCGCTGGCCACCGCCATCTGCGTGGTGATCGGCGTGCCGGAGGCCTACATCCTCAGCCGGATGCGCAACCCGTGGCGGTCGGTGTTCCTGCTGGTGGTGCTGGCCCCGCTGCTGGTGTCGGTGGTGGTCCGCGCCTTTGGCTGGAGCATGCTGCTGGGGCCGGAAGGCCCGGTGAACGCGGCGCTGATGGCGCTGGGCTTTGGCCGGATGCGCCTGCTCTACAGCGAGGGCACGGTCATCGTCGCCCTGGTCCACGTCATGCTGCCCTTCATGGTCATCCCGGTCTGGACCTCCTTGCAAAAGCTCGATCCGGCGGTGGAGCAGGCGGCGTTGTCCTTTGGTGCCTCGCGCGCCACGGCGATCGTCCGGGTGGTCGCCCCGCAGATCCTGCCGGGCATCCTGTCGGGCAGCCTGATCGTCTTCGGTCTCAGCGCCAGCGCCTTCGCCATCCCCGGCCTGTTGGGCGGGCGGCGGCTGAAGATGGTCGCGACCATCGTCTACGACCAGTATCTCAGCGATCTCAATTGGCCGATGGGGGCGGCGGTCGCCGTGCTGCTGCTGGCGGCCAATCTCATCGTCATGCTGACCTATCACCGCGTGGTGGAAGGTCATTACCGCCGCCGACTGGGGTGAGGCCATCATGACCCGCAACGGACCCATCGCCCTGATCTTCCACAGCCTGGTCGTGCTGTTCATGCTGGCCCCGTTGGCGATCGTCTGTCTGGTCGCCTTCACCCCGGAAAACACCCTGTCGCTGCCCACGCGCGGCCTGTCGCTGCGCTGGTTCGAGGCGGTGTTCCGCCACCCCGATTTCGTCCAATCCTTTTGGAACAGCCTGTGGCTGGCCTTGCTGTCGGCGACGCTGGCGGTGGTGCTGGCGGTTCCGGCGGCCTTGGCGATCACCCGCTGGGAGTTTCGCGGGCGCGGTTTCCTCAACGCGCTGTTCCTGTCGCCGCTCATCATCCCGCATCTGGTGTTGGGCGTGGCGATGCTGCGGCTGTTCGCGCTGGTCGGGGCGACGGGCAGCTTTGGGTGGCTGGTGGCCGCGCACATCGTCATCGTCACCCCCTATGTCATGCGCCTGCTGATCGCCGCCATCACCGGCTTCGACCGCAGCGTCGAGCAGGCGGCCTATTCGCTGGGGGCGAGCGAGGCGACGGTGTTCCGCCGCGTCACATTGCCGATGATCCTGCCCGGCGTGACCGGCGGCTGGCTCATCGCCTTCATCAACAGCTTCGACGAGCTGACCATGTCCATCTTCATCACCTCGCCGTCCACGGTGACGCTGCCGGTGCGGATGTACATGTACGCCACCGAATCCATCGACCCGATGATGGCGGCGGTGTCGGCGATCATCGTCGGCATCACGGCGGTCGCGGTTCTGCTGCTCGACCGCGTGTATGGCCTGGACCGGATCCTGGTCGGCCAGCACTGACACCCCCAGTCGCAAGAAGGGCACCATCATGGCTTTGTTGCAGCGCGTGGCCGAGCAGGGCCGCCGTGTGGTCCGCTTCACGCTCGACGGCCGCCCGGTCGAGGCGTTGGAGGGCGACACCATCCTGACCGCCATGCTGACCAACGGCGATCACCTGCGCCGGTCGGAGTTCGCCGACAGCCCGCGCGCCGGTTTCTGCCTGATGGGGGCCTGTCAGGATTGCTGGGTGCGGACGGAGGAGGGCGATCGGCTGCGCGCCTGCGGCACCTTCATCGCCGAGGGCATGCGGCTGGTCAGCGCCAGCGAATGGACCGCTGCGGGCGGGGAGGGGCAGCCGTGACCCGCGCCCTGTCGCCCGTCATCGTCGGGGCCGGCCCGGCGGGCATCCGCGCGGCGGAGGCGCTGGTCGCCGCCGGTCTGCGCCCGGTGCTGATCGACGAGGCCGCGCGCGGCGGCGGCCAGATCTACCGCCAACCGCCCGATGGTGGCTTCACCCGCCCGAAAACCGCGCTCTACGGGACGGAGGCGGCCAAGGCCGACGCCGTTCATCGCGCCCTGGACCGGATCCGCGACCGCGTCGATTACCGCCCGCGCACGCTGGTGTGGAACTGCGAGCGCGGCGCGCTCGACCTGCTGTGCGACGGGGTGACGGACACGATTCCTTATGGCCCGCTCATTCTGGCGACCGGTGCCACCGACCGGGTTCTGCCCTTTCCCGGTTGGACGCTGCCCGGCGTCTTCACCCTGGGCGGGTCGCAGGTGGCCTTGAAGTTCCAGGGCTGCGCCATCGGGCGGCGGGTTGCCTTTCTCGGCACCGGGCCGCTGCTCTATCTGGTCGCCTGCCAGTATCTCAAGGCCGGGGTCGAGGTGGCGGGCGTGTTCGACACCACGCCGCAGACGGTCCAGGCCCGCGCCCTGCCGGGGATGCTGCGCGATCCGGCGACGTTGGCCAAGGGGCTGGCGCTGGTCGGTTGGCTGCGGCTGCACGGTGTGCCGGTCCATCACGGAATCCGTCCCATCGCGGTGGAGGGGGAGGGCAGGGTGCGCGCCCTGCGCGTCCGCCACGGCGCGGGTGAGATTGCGGTGGAGTGTGACGCCGTGGCCTTCGGCCTTGGCTTGCGCTCTGAAACCCAACTGGCCGATCTGGCGGGTTGCGCCTTCCGCTTTGATCCGATGGATCGGGCGTGGTTGCCGGTGCGGGATACGGCGGGGCGGACCTCCGTTCCCGGCCTTTATATCGCGGGCGACGGCGGCGGCATCGCTGGGGCCGACGCGGCGGAGCTGGCGGGGGAGCGCGCCGCACGCGCCGCGTTGGAGGACGCCGGTCTGCCGGTCGATGCCGCACGGGTGGCGTGGCTGGATCGCCGTCTGGCGCGCGTCGCCGCCTTCCGCCGGGCGCTCAACGCCGCCTTCCCCTTTCCGCAGGATTGGGCCGCGACCATCCCCGACGATCTGATGCTGTGCCGGTGCGAGGGCGTCAGCGCCGGAACCCTGCGCGGGGTCGGCCAACGCGGCGAGGCGCGCGAGATCAACCGCGCCAAGGCCCTGACCCGCGTCGGCATGGGACGCTGCCAGGGCCGCGTTTGCGGGGCCGCCGCCGCCGAATTGCTGGCGGGTGCGTTGGGCGTTGGTCCCGACGCGGTCGGGCGTCTGCGGGCGCAACCGCCGATCAAGCCCTTGCCCATCACCGCCACCCCGGTCCAGGAGGCCACGCCGTGACGGAGCACATCCATTGCGACGTCGCCATCGTTGGCGGCGGCATCGTCGGCGGGTCCGCCGCCCTGTTTCTGCGCGAGATGGGCTTTTCCGTCACGCTGCTGGAGCGCGATTGGTGCGGGGCGAAGGCCAGCGGCGTCAATTTCGGTGGGGTGCGGCGTCAGGGCCGCCCGCTGGAGCAACTGCCGCTGTCGCAGCGCGCGCACGCGATCTGGGGCCGGTTGCCGGAATTGCTGGGAACCGACGCCGAATACATCCGCTCCGGCCATCTCAAGCTGGCGCGCAGCGAGGCCGATCTGGACTCGCTGATCGCCTACAAGGAGCGCAGCGCCGGGTTCGGTCTGGATTTGGAGATCATCGCCGGGGACGCCTTCCGCCGCCGCTTTCCGGCCCTGGGCGACCGCGCCGTCGGCGGCTCCCTGTGTCCCGAGGATGGGCACGCGAACCCGCGTCTGGTCTCCCCCGCCTTCGCCCGTGCCGCCGCCGCGCGCGGGGCCATCGTGCGCGAGCAGACTCCGGTGGACCGGGTGTCACGCGACGGCGACCGCTTCGTGCTGGTCAGCGGCGACGCGCTGGAGGTGCGGGCGCGTGTGCTGCTGAACACGGCGGGCGCGTGGTCGCACCGCATCGCCACCGCGTTCGACGAACCGGTCCCGCTGGAATCCCTGCACCCCAACATGGCCGTCACCGAACCGCTGCCGCGTTTTCTGGACGTCAACATCGGGGTCGAGGGCGGCGGGGTCTATGGGCGGCAGGTGCCGCGCGGCAACATGGTGGTGGGTGGTGGGCGCGGTTTCGCGCTCGACCCCGACCGCGCCCGGCCGCAGCGCGACGCCGTGCTGACGCTGATGCGCGACGCGGCGGAGCTGTTTCCCCAGATCGCCAAGGCCCACGTCATCCGCTGCTGGACCGGGGTGGAGGGCTACACACCCGACCGCAACCCGATCATCGGCCCCAGCCGCACCACCCCCAACCTGTTCCACGCCTTCGGCTTTTCCGGTGCCGGGTTCCAGATCGGCCCGGCGGTGGGGGAGGCGCTGGCCGAACTGGTCCGCGACGGCCGCAGCACGGCCCCGCTGGACGCCTTCCGCATCGATCGTTTCCCGCCCACCCCGTAACGTTTCGCCATCCAACCAGGAGGACCGTCATGCCCACCCCGCGTTCGCTGCCCCGCACCGGCCTTGCCGTCGCCGCCATCGCTCTGGCCGCCGGTCTGGCCGTCACGTCGCCCGCCGCCGCGCAGACCAAGACGGTCTACATCGGCATGAACGGCGGCACGATGGAGAAGACCTACACCGAGAACGTCTTCCCGGCCTTTGAAAAGGCCACAGGCATCAAGGTCGTGGTGGTTCCGGGGACCTCGTCGGACATCCTGGCCAAGCTTCAGGCGCAAAAGGACAACCCGCAAATGCACGTCGTCTTCCTCGACGACGGGTTGATGTACCGGGCCATCGGCATGGGGCTGTGCCAGAAGACCGAGCCGTCGCCGGTGCTGGACGAGGTTTATCCGTCCTCCCGCATGAAGGGCGACATGGCGGTCGGCGTCAACATGGGCATGACCGGGCTGGCCTACAACAAGAAGATGTTCGACGAAAAGGGTTGGGCCGCCCCGACCTCCTGGATGGATTTGGCCGATCCCAAATACAAGGGAAAGATCGTCGTTCAGTCGGCGGCCAGCAGCACCTTCGGCCTGCACGCCTTCCTGATGTACAACCGCATCCAGGGCGGGACGGAATCCAACGTCGAACCGGGCTTCACCACCTGGCGCAAGACCATCGGCCCGAACGTGCTGGAATACATCCCCAGCTCCGCCAAGATCGCCGAAATGGTGCAGACCGGCGAAGCGGCCATCTTCCCGCTGACCCCGACCGGCGTCGGCAGCCTGAAGGAAAAGGGCATCCCGGTCGAATACGCCCAGCCCAAGGAAGGCTCGGTCGTGCTGATGGTCGGGCAATGCGTGGTCAACAAGAACCCGGACAACGCCGCCGCGCAAAAGCTCGCCGCCTATCTGCTGGGCCAGGAGGCGCAGCTCGCCGCCCTGAAGTTCGGCGCGCAGATCCCGTCCAACACCAAGGTTTCCGCCCCGGCGGAGGTCGCCGACGCCATGGCCAAGTTCCAGGGCTACATGAAGACCGCCAACACGGTGGATTGGGACGTCATCAACGAGAAGCGCCCGGATTGGAACCAGCGCTGGAACAAGGAAATCGAACGCTGATCTTGCGCCGACCGATGGGGGTGTCGATGGACGACGCCCCCGTCGGTTGGCACAAACGCGGCCCTGTGGGTGGCAACCGTGTGACTGGCGGGCATCACGCGGCAGCGGGTGTCCGGCCTGTCAGGGCGACGCGCCCGGTCCCGGCGTGGCGCCGGGCGGGCATTTGCCCAGGATGATCATGCCCAGCACCTCGTCCTTGGTCACGTCGGACACGCGGGCGCTGCCGACGAGCTTGCCGTTCTTCATCACATGGACACGGTCGGCCAGATCGAACACGTCGTGGATGTCGTGGGAAATCAGGAAGATGCCGATGCCTTCCTTTTTCAACTGCAACACCAGATCGCCCACCTGCTTGGTTTCCGCCGGTCCCAGCGCGGCGGTGGGTTCGTCCATGATGAGGACGCGGGCGTTGAAGTGGATGGCGCGCGCGATCGCCACCGATTGGCGTTGGCCACCCGACAGCGCCTTCACCGGTTCCTTGAAGCGGCGGAAATGCGGATTCAGACGGCCCATGACGGCGCGGGCCTCCGCCTCCATCGCGTGGTCGTCCAGCGTGCCCCAGCGGGTCAGCCGCTCGCGGCCCAGGAAGATGTTCGCGGCGGCGTCCACATTGTCGGCCAGCGCCAGCGTCTGATAGATGGTTTCGATGCCATAGCGCTTGGCGTCGCGCGGGCTGGCGATGTGGGCCAACTCGCCGTTGATGCGGATCTCGCCCTGATCGGCGGGGTAGGCCCCCGACAGGATTTTGATGAGCGTCGATTTGCCGGCCCCGTTGTGGCCGAGCAGCCCGACCACCTCGCCGGGGTGCAGATCGACCGACACGCCGTCGACCGCCTTGATGCCGCCAAAGGCGATGGACACGTCGCGCATCTCGACCAGCGGGATGCCACGGCCACCGGTGTGTTGGCTTGCGGTGCTGTTCATGTCAGGCCCCCTCACTTCACGCCGCGACGATAGATCGTGTCGATGTAGACGGCGGCGACCAGCACGATGCCGACGACGATGTTCTGCATCGGCGTGTCCACCCCCAGCAAGACCATGCCCGATTGCAGCGACTGCATCACCAGCGCCCCCAGCATCGCACCGTGGATGGTCCCGACGCCGCCCGCCAGCGAGGTGCCGCCGATGATGGCGGCGGCGATGACGTACAGCTCGTCCAAGGTGCCGTTGGCGTTGGTGGCGGCGTTCAGGCGGGCGGTGGCGATGCAGGCCGACAGGCCGCACAGCGCCCCCATCAGGCCGAACACCGACACCATCACCCAGCGGGTGTTGATGCCCGACAGCTCCGCCGCTTCCGGATTGCCGCCGATGGCGAAGACGTAGCGGCCAAAGCGGGTGCGGCTGGACAGGAACGTCACCAGCGCACCGACCGCCAGCGCGATCAGGACCGGGATGGCGAAGCCGTGGGCGATCAGCGGCAGGTCGCCGTCGGTCGCCAGCCCTTGCGCCTCCATCATCCGCCGCACGATGGGAGCGGGCAGGGGATAGGCGTTGACGACCAGCACCGCGCCCAGAATGACGGCGGTCAGCAGGGCGATGACCACGCCCTCCGCCCACAGCGGGCGGACCGGAAAGCCGTAGTGCGCGCGCCGCCGACGGCTGGCCAACAGCACGGCGATGGCCAGCAGGGCGGCGGCGATGCCCACCATCCAGCTTGGGCCTGCCCCGATGGCCCCTTCGAAGCCACCGCCCAGCCGTTTGAACAGGCTGTCCATCGGCGCGACGGTCTGGCCGGTCGTGACCCACCAGGCCCCGCCACGCCAGACCAGCAGGCCGCCCAGCGACACGATGAAGGACGACACGCCGAGAAAGGCGATGAGGACGCCCTGGAACGCCCCGATGGCCCCGCCGACGGCGATGCCGACCAGCACCGCGACCACCCAGGTCAGCGGGTGGTCGAAACCCCAGAGGTCGGGCAGAAACTGGGTCTGGACCACGCCGATGATCATGCCGGTGAAGCCCAGGATGGAGCCGACCGACAGGTCGATGTTGCGGGTGACGATCACCAGCACCATGCCGGTCGCCATGACGGCGATGGACGCCGCCTGCACCGACAGGTTCCACAGATTGCGGGGGGTGAGGAAAGCGCCGCCGGTCAGGATGTCGAAGCCGATCCAGATCACGGCCAGCGCCCCGATCATGCCGATCAGGCGGAGATCCAGCTCCAAGGCTCGCAGGGCGTTGCGCATGCTTGGTCCATTGTTCGTGTCAAATCACAGACGGGAAACCCCGCCGCGCGCGTCAGCGGCGCGCGGCGGGGTCGGGAGAGGCTGTGGATCAGTCGCAGACCTTGACGGACCCCTTCTTCACACCCTGGCAAACCACGTCCTTCGTCACCCAACCGGCGTCGATGACGAGGTTCAGGTTGTCCTTGGTGATCGGAATCGGCGTCAGGAACAGCGAGGTCATCTTCTGCTTCTTCGGACCGCCGTCGAAGGTGGTGGCCCCGGCGACCGCCTTCATGGCCTTGCCGCCCGCCAGATCGATGGCGATTTCCGCCGCGCGGCGGCCCAGCTCACGGGCGTCCTTCCACACCGACACGGTTTGCGTGCCCTGCGCGATGCGGTTCAGCGCGGCCTTGTCGCCGTCCTGGCCCGAGACGGGCACGGTTCCGGCCAGACCCTGGGCGCTCAACGCCGCCACGGCACCGCCCGCCGTGCCGTCGTTGGAGGCGACCACGGCGTCCACCTTGTTGTTCGCCTTGGTCAGGATCTGTTCCATGTTCTTCTGGGCGTTGGCGGGCAGCCACTTGTCGGTGTAGGCCTCGCCCACGCTCTTCACGTCGCCGCGCGACATGGCGTCCTTCAGCACCTCCATCTGACCGGCGAAGAGGAAATCGGCGTTCGGATCGGTCGAGGATCCCTTGATGAAGGCGTAGTTGCCCTTGGGCTTGGCCGCCAGAACGGCGCGGGCCTGCATCCGGCCCACTTCCTTGTTGTCGAAGGTGATGTAGAAGGCCGACGGGATTTCGATCAGGCGGTCATAGCCGACGACCGGAATGCCTTCCGCCGCCGCCTTTTCCACCGCCGGGCGGATGGCGTCGGAATCCTGCGCCAGAATGATCAGCGCCTTGGCCCCGCGCGCGATCAGCGCCTCGATGTCCGAAAGCTGCTTGGCGGGGGAGGATTGGGCGTCCGCCGAGACATAGGTGCCACCGGCCTTTTCGATCACCGCCTTGATGGCGGCCTCGTCGGTCTTCCACCGCTCTTCCTGGAAGTTGGACCAGGACACGCCGATGGTCGGCCCGGCGGCCAGCGCCACACCGGCGGTCATGGTGGCGGACATCGTCAGGAACAGACCGGCGAGCGTGGACGCGATGCGCTGTTTCATCGTTGTTTTTCCTCCCAGATCGGCGATCCGCTTGGGCGCGGTGGCCGTGGTGTTGCGGCGGTCGGCGGGGTGCCGACCGCTCGGGTGACAGACGGGGATCAGGCGTAACGGCTGACGATGTTCTCCAACCGCTCCTGACCGCCCGACGTGGGTTGCGGCCCGGCCCCGCGTTCCAGCGCGCGGTCGGCCAGGGTGGCGAGGCTGACGTCGCCCGCCAGGATGGCGCGGGCCTCGGCGCTGTCCCAACCGGCGTAGCGGCTGGCCAGCGGGGCTTCGATGGCGCGGTCCTCCAGCATGGCGGCGGCGTTCAGCAGGGCGCGGGCGCAGGCGTCCATTCCACCGGCATGGCCGTGCAGCAGATCGACCGGATCAATGGACTGGCGGCGGATCTTGGCGTCGAAATTCAGGCCGCCGGTTCCCAGACCGCCGTTCTTCAGAATTTCGTGGAAGACCAGGGTCATTTCGCCGATGTCGTTGGGGAACTGGTCGGTGTCCCAACCCAGCAGCCCATCGCCGCGATTCATGTCGAGCGAGCCGAACACCCCCAGCGCGTAGGCGAGCGCGACCTCGTGCTGGAAGCTGTGCCCGGCGAGGATGGCGTGGTTCTGCTCGATGTTCACCTTCACGTCGGCCAGCAGGTCGTAACGCTCCAGGAAGCCATAGACGGTGGCGACGTCGAAATCATACTGGTGCTTGGTGGGTTCGCGCGGCTTCGGTTCGATCAGCAGCGGGCCTTTGAAGCCGATCTTGTGCTTGTGCTCGGCCACCAGCGACAGGAAGCGGCCAAGCTGGTCCAACTCGCGCTTCAGATCGGTGTTCAGCAGGGTTTCATACCCCTCGCGGCCACCCCACAGCACATAATTGGCTCCACCCAGCGCGTGGGTGGCCTCCAGCGCGGCGCGGACCTGACCGGCGGCGTAGACGAACACCTCCGGGTCCGGGTTGGTCGCCGCACCGGCCATGTAGCGGCGGTGGGAAAACAGGTTGGCCGTGCCCCACAGCAGACGGGTTCCGGTGTCCGCCATCTTCTGTTGGAACAGGTCGGTGATGACCTTCAGATTGTCCACGCTTTCGGCCAGGGTCGCCCCTTCGGGCGCAGCGTCCAGATCGTGGAAGGTGAAGAAGGGGATGTCGAGCAGCCGGAACATCTCGAACGCGGCGTCGGCCTTGGCGTGGGCGGCGGCCATGGCGTCGGGCATGTGCATCCAGGGCCGCAGGAAGGTTTCCCCGCCGAACGGGTCGCCGCCCGGCCAACAGAAGCTGTGCCAATAGCAGGCGGCAAAGCGCAGATGGTCTTCCATCCGTTTGCCCAGCACGACGCGGTTCTTGTCGTACCAGCGGTAGGCCAGCGGATCCCGGCTGTCGGGACCCTGGTAGGTGATGGGCGACGCATCGCCGAAGAACGGGGCGGACATTACGAAGCGTACTCCTTGGCAAGCGGGTAGAGCCGACGCCAGCGCGCCCAGGCCGTGGCGTAGGCGGCGGCGCGGGCCGGATCGGGGGTGAAGGATTCCAGACGGCGGGGTTTGCGGCAGACGGTGGACGGGGCTTCGCCGGTGGCGGCCAGCCGCCCGAGATGGGCGGCCCCCAGGGCGGCCCCGACCTCGCCGTCTTCGATGCGGTGGACGGTGATTCCCAGAATATCGGCACCGATCCGCGCCCACAGGCGGGAGCGCGAGCCGCCCCCGGCCAGATCGATGGAGGCCGGGACGGTCCCGGTGGCGTTCAACGCGGCCAGATTGTCGCGCGCGGCAAAGGCCACGCCCTCCAGCACGGCTTGGGTCATGGCGTTGCGGTCGGTTTCCGCCCCCAGCCCGGCGAACAGGCCGCGCACGGTCGGGTCGTTGTGCGGCGTGCGCTCCCCCGACAGATAGGGCAGGAAGGCGACCGGCGAGGGGCCGGACACGCTGTCGCCCAGCGGGGCCAGCAACGCCGCCTCCGACGCGCCCAGAACCGAGGAGGCCCAGGCTAGCGAGGCCGCCGCCGACAGCATGACGCCCATCTGGTGCCACACGCCGGGCAGGGCGTGGCAAAAGGCATGGACCGCTGAGGCTGGATTGGGCAGATAGCGGTCGGTGGTGGCCCAGACCACACCGGAGGTTCCCAGGCTGAGGAAGGCGTCGCCCGGATCGGTGGCGGCCAGACCGACCGCACTCGCCGCGCAATCCCCCGCACCACCGGCGATCACCGGGGCGGTCTTCATGCCCCAGCGCTTGGCCAGATCGGCGGACAGCCGCGCGACCGCGTCGGACCCCTCGGCCAGATCGGGCATGTGGTCGCGGGTCAGGCGGCCAGCGGCCAGCAGATCGTCCGACCAGCGGCGGTTGGCGATGTCCAGCCACAGGGTGCCGGACGCGTCGGACATGTCCTCCACCATCGCGCCGGACAGACGCCAGCGGACATAGGCCTTGGGCAGCAGCACCTTGGCCACCGTCGCGAAGATCTCCGGCTCATGCTCGGCCACCCACAGCAGTTTCGGCGCGGTGAAGCCGGGCATGGCGATGTTGCCGCTGACGGCGCGGAAATCGGGCAGCGCGCGTTCCAGCGTGGTGCATTGGGCGAAGGACCGCCCGTCGTTCCACAGGATCGCCGGGCGCAGCACCGCGCCGTTGCGGTCGAGCAGGGTGGCCCCATGCATCTGGCCGGACAAGCCGACGCCGACCACATCGGCGACCGCGTCGGGCCAACCGGCGGCCAACTCGTCCACCGCCGCGATCGCCCCCGTCACCCATTGTTCGGGATCCTGTTCGGACCACAGCGGGTGCGGGCGCGACACCGTGCAGGGGCGCGACGCGGTGGCGACGACGGCCCCGTCGGCGTTCACCAGAACCGCCTTGACGCTGGATGTGCCGATGTCGATGCCGAGAAACATAACGGAGAACGCCTTTCGTGACGGATGGGCCAGGTGAACCGTGAGGGGTTAGGGCAGGTTGTCGCGCAGGATGACCTCGACGCGGATGTGCTCCTGTCCGGGGACGATGGGGCGGCCCGACACCAGCGCGCGCAGCACCCGCGCCATCGACCGGGCCTCGTGCCCCGGATCCTGGGCGACCAGGGCGGCGAAGGTGCCGTCGAGCAGCAGGCGGCGGCTGTCGGGCGTCAGCTCGTGCCCAACGCACAGGATGCGGCGGGCGGCTCCGGCGTCGGCCAGCGCCACGCCGATGCCCGCCGCCCCTTCGCCGGTGTTGTAGAGCGCGACCAGATCGGGGGTGTCGGTCAGCAGGCGGGTGACGAGCGCGCGGTTTTGCTGGGGATCGTCGCGCCCCTCCACCGGCGGCAGCAGGGTCACGGCCGGGTATTCCTCCGCCATCACCTGACCGAAGCCGAACAGGCGTTCGGCGTGGTCGCGCAGCGCGGCGGACCCGGTGACGATGCCGACGCGGCCCGTCCGTCCGCCCAGGAAGCGCCCGATCAGCGACCCCGCCGTGCGCCCGGCGGCGATGTTGTCGATGCCGACGTAATGGGCGCGGCGCGACGACGGCACGTCCGACACCAGCGTCACCACCGCCGTGCCGCCAGCGACCAGATCGTCGATGGCCGCGCGGACGCGCGGGTGGTCGAGCGCCACCACCGCGACCCCCTCGTACCGCCCGGCCAGCGACGCCAGTTCGGTGGCGAGCGTGTCGGCGTCGAACACGTTGGTTTCCAGGATGTCCGCTGTGATGCGGCGGGCGCGGAACCAGGGGGCCTGCGCGCGGATGTGGTCGGCGATGTCCTTCATGAAGCGGTTGTCGCCGCCGGGCAGCAGCACGGCGAACCGGCTGGGGCGGCTGCGCGCCAGCTCCGCCGCCGCCGCCAGGGGCTGGAAGTTCAGCCGTTCGATGGCGCTGTTGACCTTGCGCGCGGTCTTGTCGCTGACCCCCGGCCGCCCGTTGATGACGCGATCCACGGTGGCGAGGCTGACCCCCGCCGCCGCCGCGACGTCCTTCAAGGTGACATTCGATTGGGGATCGAGACTGTTCATGGCGCGGATCATTCCTCAGAAATTTGATGTGCGCAACTCAAAAATTGATGCATGATTATATCATTGAAAAACAACGATTTTCATTTCGTATGACCAATGGATTGAGCGCTTCTATGACGTGCGGCCATCACGCCATCTCTCAGACTCCGGGGGCTTGACCACCGTCAAGGCGGTGCCGGTTGCGCCGCGTCACCCTGTCGCTCTCTGCGATTCGAAGGCGACCGCGATGACCCGCTTGCCCACCCTGTTCCGCGACGGTTTCCGTGTGTTTTTCCTGTTCGCCGGTTTGGCCGCCTGCGGTTTTCTCGCGGCGTGGCTGGGCGTGCTGTGGACGGGTGACTGGCCGGATGGGCCGGTCGGGGCCAGTTCCTGGCACGCGCACGAGATGCTGTTCGGCATGATCGCCGCCGCCATCGCCGGGTTTCTGCTGACCGCCGTTCCCAACTGGACCGGGGTGCGCGCGGTGTCCGGTTGGCCGTTGGTTGGGTTGGGCGGGTTGTGGCTGGCGGCGCGGGTTGCCCTATTCCCGTGGACCGGCGCGCCGCTGATGCTGGCGACGGCGTTGGATGTGGCGTTCTTTCCGGCCCTGGGCTGGATGCTGGCCGGGCCGCTGCTGCGGGCGGGCAAGGCGCGCAACAGCGCCTTTTTGCTGCTTTTGGGCCTGCTCGCCGCCGCCAACCTGCTGATTCACCTGGAATGGCTGGGGCTGGTCGAGGACGGCGCGGACCGTGGTCTGGCGCTGGGGTTGGGCGTGGTGACGATGATGGTCACGGTGATCGGCGGGCGCATCCTGCCCGCCTTCACCCGCAACGCGTTGGGGCGGGCGGGCGGCGACATCCGGTCCCGCCCGTGGGTGGAGCGGGCGACGCTGGCGGTCACGGCGCTGTCGGTGCCGTTGGGGATGATCGAGGCCGGCGGCGCGCTGTTCGGGGGGGTGGCCCTGGCGGCGGCGGCGCTGCACGCCCTGCGGTTGGTCGGCTGGCGCGGCTGGCGGGCATGGCGGTCGCCGATCCTGTGGGTGCTGCATCTCGGCTACGCGTGGCTGCCGCTGGCCTTTCTGCTGAAGGCGCTGCACGCGTTGGCCGGTATCCCGGCGGCGGCGGGAACCCACGCCCTGACCGCCGGGGCCTGCGCCACCCTGATCCTGGCGGTGATGAGCCGGGCGTCGCTGGGGCACAGCGGGCGGCCGATTGTGGCGGCCCCGCTGACGGTTGCGGCCTATGCCCTGCTGACGCTGGCGGCGGCGTTGCGCGTGGCCGCGCCGTTGCTGCCGGTCGATGGGGTGTGGCCCAGCCTGCAAGGGGCCGGGCTGGTCTGGGTCGCCGCCTTCGCTTTGTATCTGTGGGTGTACACCCCGATCCTGCTGTCGCCCCGCGCGTCGGCTTGACCGGCGCGGGGCGTCACCCGGCTGTCATCCGGCCGGGCGCACCGCCGCTTTCATCGCCACCAGCGAGCGGTCGAACAGATCCGTCAGCCGGTCGCTGTTGTCCAGCACGGCGGCGGCGGGCGCGTGCTCCAGATCCTTGGCCAGCGTGCCCAGCGCCAAGGCCCCGAGATTCAGCGACATGCCTTTCAGGGTGTGGGCGCTGCGGTTGTGCGGTTCCCCGGCGCTGGCCTGGGCGATCAGCGCGTCGATGGTGATGCGACCGTTTTCGGCAAAACCGGACAGGGAGCTGTCCCAATCCTCCGCCTCCAGCACCTCCATCAGGATGCCGATCTGCTCATGGTCCAGCAGGTCGGCGTCGGGGGTGGTGGCGGTGGGGGGCATGGTCGGCTCTTCTGCGGCGGTCGGGGCGGTGTCGATAAGGGGTGCTCCGAGGGGGACGATGTCGGTTGCATCCGCCGTCACGCCGTCGGGCGTGGTGGTTTCGGCGTCCGCTTCAGCGGCCTTGTTGTCCCCGTTCAGCACCATGCCCATCTCAGCAAACAGGGCGGCGGGGCGCAAGGGCTTGGTGACGAATCCGTTCATGCCCGCCGACAGGCATTCCGGGCGGGAACTGCCCGACGCGTGGGCGGTCAGCGCGATGATCGGCACCCGGCCGCGCGGGCCGGGCAGGTCGCGGATGCGGCGGGTGGCGGTCAGGCCATCCATCCCCGGCATCTGCACGTCCATCAGAATGATGTCGTAATCCTCCTCGCGCGCCATCCGCACGGCGTCCAGGCCGTTGGCGGCCAACGCCACGCTGTGGCGGGACCGTTCGAGGATCCCGCGCACGATGTCGCGGTTGACGTCGATGTCGTCCACCGCCAGCACGCGCAGCGGCGGCAGGGCGGCGGTGCGGGCCGCTGCGGCCACGCCGACCTCCACCGCCCGCAGGGCCGACGGGTCGCCCATCCGCGCGACGATGGAAAAGCGGAAGACGCTGCCCCGGCCCGGCGCGGTTTCCACCCCGATGGTTCCACCCATCATCACGCACAGATCCCGGCAGATCGCCAGACCCAGCCCGGTCCCGCCATAGCGCCGGGTGATCGAGCTGTCGGCCTGGGTGAAGCGGTCGAACAGGGCGGGCACCGAATCGGGGGCGATGCCGATGCCGCTGTCCTCCACCTCGAACTCCAGCAGGAAGCGCCCGCCGTCGCGCTCCTCGCCCCGGCGGGCGCGCACGGCGACATAGCCCTCCTCGGTGAATTTGACCGCGTTGCCGATCAGGTTGAACAGGATTTGCCGCAGCCGGGCCGGATCGGTGACGATGACATCGGGGACCGACGGCATCATCCGCGCGGTCAGGGTCAGACCCTTTTCGTTGGCGCGCGGGCGCAGCACGTCCAGCACGCTGTCCACCAGCTGGACCGGGGCGCAATCGGCCTCCTCCAACTCGATCCGGCGGGCCTCCAGCTTGGACAGGTCCAGAATGTCGTCCAGCAGGCGCAGCAGGCTTTCCGCCGACCGGCGGGCGACGTCGGCCAGCCGCTTGTCCTCGGCGTTCAGATCGCCGTCGCCCAGCAGGGTGAGGTTGCCCAGCACCCCGTTCATCGGCGTGCGCAGCTCGTGGCTGACGGTGGCCAGGAATTCCGTCTTTGACCGGCTGGCGGCCTCGGCCTTTTCCTTGGCCTGGACGAGCTGCTGGGCGGCCAGACGGTTGTCGGTGACGTCGATGCACAGCCACAGCTTGCCGATGGTCATCCCGGCCCCGCTGCGCACCGGCACATTGTGCCAGCTGACGATGCGCCCGTCAGTCAGCGTCATCTCGCGCCGCTCGTCGGAGTCGATGGCGGTCAGATCCGCCGCGTCGGTGTCGCGCGGGCCGTTCCCGGCGTTGGCCAGCACATCGGCCAGCGCGGTGCCGACCGGGGTCCCACCCACCGCGAACAGCACGGCAAAGGCCGGGTTGGCGTAGGCGATCCGCCCGTCGCGCCCGACGAACAGCACGCCGAAATCCATCGCCGACAGCAGGGCGGACAGGCGGGCGCGCTCCTGTTCCACGTCGCGGGCGAGCGCCTCCTGCTCGTCCAGCGCGACGGTCAGTTGATCGACGCGTTCGCCGATGGCGCGGGACATGGTGTTGAAGGCCGCCCCCAGCCGTCCGATGTCGTCGTCGCCCTCCGGCAGGGCGGGCGGGGCGTAATCGCCCGCCGCCACCCGTTCGCTGGCGCGCGTCAGGGCGGTCAGGTGGCGGGTCATCCACAGGCCCAGCAAGGCCAGCAGCCCCGCCGACAGCAGGATTTCCGACAGGGCGATGGCGATGCCCTGGGTCAGCAGATCCTTGCGCGCGGCGACGATGTGCTGAAGATCCAGGCCGAATTGGATGCTGCCCAATTTCTGCCCGGCCAACGACACCGGGGCCGCCACGTCGAAACGGACGATTCCCGCCTTCGGTTCCAGCGTCAGGCTGGTTTCCGGCGACGGCAACAGCCGGTCGCGATTCCAGCCGCTGATGGCGACCAGCCGCCCGGTGCTGTCCTTCACCGCCAGATACTCGACCCCGCCGACCGAACGGCTTTCGTCCAACACGGCCTGGAGCGTGGCGTAGTCGCGCTGGGCCAGCGGGGCGACCAATGCGGCGTTCAGAATCGGCGTGACCTGATTGGCGTGCAGCTGCGCCTGTTCGCTGAGGCTGCCATAGAGCAGGCGGACGCTGTTGGTGACGAGCAGCGTCAGCATCACCGTTTCCACCGCCATGGCGGCGGCCAGCATGCGCCCCCGCAGAGTCTTCCAGGGGGCCAGGCGCGACAGGATCATGGTTTGGCCTTAAGGACGCGACGCACTTCCTCGGCCAACGGCTCCATCGTGGCCAGTTCGGCGTCGGAAATCTCACGATAGCCGCCCAGCGCGTTGGTGTCGAAGTAGGTTTTTCCCTCAGCGGTCGCACCGAAGGCGAGCAGCGCGTCATGGATGCGCGGCAACAGCGCGGCTTTGCGCGCGTTCAGCAGATAGACGCGCCCGGCCATCGCCGGGCTTTCGACGAGGGTGGTCAGCTTGGCCTGAACCTCCGGGGCCAGCTTGTGCCGGTTGGCGAGCGACATGAATCCGGCGGACGCGTCGCCCGACAGGACAATCTGCGCCACGCTGTCGGCGGCGCTGACGTAGCGGATCTGCACATCGGTGATCTTGTTGGTGTCCTTCAACCACTGCTGCCCCCACAGCGTGACCAGCGAGGACGGGTTGAGGCCCAGCACCGTGGTCCCGCGCAGCGACTCGGCGTTGGTGTAGGGGCTGCCCGCCGCCGTCACCACCACGGCGCGGAAATCGGCCTTGTAGGTCAGAACCGGGCGGTAGCCCGCATCGCTTTTCAGCAATTGGGCCTGATGGCCGGTGGTGATCGCCAGATCGTAATCCTGTTCCAGCGCCCGTTGGGCGAAGACGGTGAAATCCGGCGCGGTGATGATTTCCACCGGTTGGCCGACGGCGGCCTCCAACGCGCGGCGCACCGGCTGGTACTGTTCGATGATGACGCGTGCGCTGGTGTGCGGGGCGATGCCGATGCGGAAGGGGGCGGCGTCCTGGGCGCGGCCCGGGATCGCCCACAGGCTGCACAGGATGGCCAGCGCACCGGCCAGAAACGTGGCAACGGGAAGACGGGGACGCTTGGACATCGGCAAGACGCTTTCCGGCAGGGTGGCGACCGCCCCGCGCGAAGGATTGGCAACCCCGCAGCGCAAAGCGGCAATTTTGTATCACGGAATTCCCTGAAACGGTAGAGCCATGCCCGTGTGAAAAACTGTGGGCCAATCCCGACAAATGCGGTCAAGTGTTCGGTCCGTAAATTTCCTCATCTTTGTTCGAAATGTGAAGTATAAGGATTCTCTGTTGCGCCATCATACTTTTGTCTTGGCGTTGAAGCGCGCGTTTGTCTGCGTGCGTTCCAACGCTGTTGGCGCTTGTTTGGATGGGGCGCACTCTGATCGCAACGTCGAAGGCAAGATAGGGAAAACCCCTGCCTCCGGGGGGAGGCAGGGGTTTTCCCGTCATGATGTTGCAGCGCGGGGTGTTACAGGGTGGACAGTTCCACCGCCCGCGCCGTGCGGGTGGCCGCGTGGTGGTCCTTGGCCAACACGGTGTAGACGGCGGGCAGGACGAACAGGGTGAACAGCGTCCCGATCAGCATGCCCGCCACGATCACCAGACCGATGGAAAAGCGGCTGGCGGCACCCGCCCCGGCGGCGGTCAGCAGCGGGACCAGACCCACCACCATCGCCGCCGTGGTCATCAGGATCGGGCGCAGACGGACGCGGGCCGCGTGTTCGATCGCGGTGCGGCGGTCCACCCCCTCGTTGATCTGCATCTCGCGGGCGAACTCCACCAGCAAGATGCCGTGCTTGCTGATGAGACCGATCAGCGTGACCAAGCCCACCTGGGTGTAGATGTTCATCGTCGCCACGCCGAAGAACAGCGGCAACAGCGCGCCGCAGATCGACATCGGCACCGAAATCAGGATCACCAGCGGGTCGCGCAGCGATTCAAACTGCGCGGCCAGCACCAGGAAGATGACGATCAAGGCAAAGGCGAAGGTCACGACCAGCTGATTGCCTTCGGTCACATACTGGCGCGATTCCGACAGATAGGCGTGGTTGAACCCGGCGGGCAGATGGGTGCGCGCCTGCTCCTCCAGGAAATCCACCGCCTGGCCCATGGTGACGCCCGGCATCGGCACGGCGGAGAAGGTGGCCGAGGGCAACTGGTTGTACTTGTTCAGCGCGTTCGGTTCGGTCGCCGTTTCGATCCGCACCACGGTGGACAGCGGGATCTGCGCCCCCGATCCGGTGGTGACGTAGAATTTGGTCAGATCCTCCGGCGTCAGGCGCTGGGCGCGCGGCACCTGGGGGATCACCTCGTAAGACCGGCCGTTCAGGTTGAAGCGGTTGACGTAGTTGCCGCCGACCATCACCGCCAGCGTGTCGGCCACCGACTTCATCGACAGGCCGAGATCCGCCGCCTTGGCGCGGTCGATCTTCAGCCGGATCACCGGGCTGTCATATTGCAGATCGCTGTCGGTGACGATGAACATGCCGCTTTTGTTGGCGGCGTCCTTGATGCGCTCCATCGCGTCATAGATGGTGCGGTAATCGCCGGAGCTGGAAATCACCATCTGCACCGGCAGGCCGCCGGTGGAGCCGGGTAGGGCCGGGGGCGACACCAGGAAGACGTTCAGGCCGGTGATCTTGTTCAACTCCGCCTGGGCCAGCGGTTGCAGCTCCTTGGCGCTGCGGGTGCGCTCGTCCCACGGCTTCAGGATCATGCCGGCGAAGCCCTGGTTGAGCGTTGGCATGCCGGTCAGGATGAAGCGGGTGTCGGTCTCGGGGAAGGATTTGAAGGTGTCGTCCAGCCCCTTGCCAAAGCTGGTGATGTAATCGAGGTTCGAATATTGCGGGGCCTTGGAGATGCCGAACAGGATGCCCTGATCCTCTTCCGGGGCCAACTCGCTCATGGTGTTGGCGAACAGATAGCCCACGCTCATCAGAACGCCGACGGCGAACAGCAGGGTGGCCGCGCGGTAGTTCAACATGCCGTCCAGCCGACGGATGTACCAGTCCGACAGCCGGTTGAAGCAGCGGTCGAGGAAGGCGGCGAAGCGGCCCTGGTGGCTGTGGTCGCGCAGGATGATGGAGCACATCATCGGCGACAGGGTGAGCGCGACCACGCCCGACACGACGACCGACGCGGCGAGTGTGAAGGCGAATTCGCGGAACAGCGCGCCGGTCAACCCGCCCAGGAAGCCGATGGGGGCGTAGACGGCGGCCAGCGTGATGGTCATCGAAATGACCGGGCCGATGATCTCCCGCGCGCCGATGATGGCGGCGGCGACCGGCGATTTGCCCTCTTCCACATGGCGATGGACGTTTTCCACCACGACGATGGCGTCGTCCACCACCAGCCCGATGGCCAGCACCATCGCCAGCAGGGTCAGCAGATTGATCGAGAAGCCCAGCGCCAGCATGAAGGTGCAGGCCCCGATGATCGACAGCGGGATCGTCACCACCGGGATCAGCACGGAGCGGAAGGAGCCGAGGAACAGATAGATGACGGCGATGACGATGACGACCGCTTCGATCAGCGTCTTCACCACCTCGTCGATCGAGGATTGGATGAAGCGCGTGCTGTCATACACGATGTCCATCGACATGTTGGGCGGCAGGTTGCGCCGCAGCTCCGGGACCATCTTGCGGATGTCGGCGACGATGTTCAGCGGGTTGCCGGTCGGCGTGGCGTCGACACCGATGAAGATGGCCTCCTGGCCGTTCATGGCGACGCTGGCGTTGAAGCTCTGCGCCCCCAACTCCACCGTGCCGATGTCGCGCAGGCGGACCAGCGCGCCGTCCTTGGCCTTCACCACCATGTCGCGGAACTGCTCCACGTCGGTCAGGCCGGTGTTGGCGGTGACGTTGGTGATGACGAACATGCCCTTGGTCTGGCCGGGGGCGGACTGGTAATTGTTGGCGGCGATGGCCGCCGACACGTCCGCCGCCGCGATGCCGCGCGCCGCCATCCGCACCGGGTCGAGCCACAGCCGCATGGCAAAGGTCTGGCCGCCGAGAATCTGGGCGCGGGCCACCCCGTCCACCGTCGCCAGATTGGGTTGGACGACGCGGGTCAGGTAATCGGAAATCGCCGCGCCCGACAGTTCGGTGCTGGAGAAGCCCATGTAAAGGATCGAGGTGGTCTCGCCGGTCGATTTCAGGATGACCGGGTCGTTCGCCTCTTTGGGAAGCTGATACTTGACCTGATTGACCTTGGCCATGACGTCGGTCATCGCGACGTTGGGGTCGAAGTTCAACCGGATGTTGGCGGTGACGACGCTCTGCCCCTGGGTGGAGGAGGAGGTCAGGTAATTGATGCCCTCCGCCGAGGACACCGCCTGTTCGATCGGCGTGGCGATGAAGCCCTGCATCAGATCGGGCGACGCGCCGGGGTAGCTGGTGGTGATGGTGATGACGGTGTTCTGAAGCTGGGGGTATTGCCGGATCGGCATTTCCAGCAGGGCGCGCAACCCGATCAGCAGGATCAGCAGGCTGACCACCACCGACAGGATCGGGCGACGGATGAACAGATCAGTGAAACTCATGACGCCGCCCTCAATTCTGCGGCAGGGTGGCGGGGGGGACCAGCGTCGGGCTGTCCGACACCGACACCGCCGCCCCGTTCGCCAGCTTGAGCTGACCCGACACGACCACGCGGTCGCCCGGCTTCAACCCTTCGCGGATTTCCACCCGGTTCTGCGTGCGGTCGCCGACCTTCACCGGGCTGCGCTGAACCACCAGTTGATCCTTGCCGTCGGGCGTCTTCTGGTTCACCGCGACGAACACGGAATCGCCGTAGACGGTGTAGTCGATGGCGGTTTCCGGCACGGTCAGGGTGTTGGGCTGCGGCGGCAGCACGACGCGCACGTTGGCGAACATGCCGGGACGCAGCGCCCGGTCGCGGTTGTCGAGCGTGGCCTGAACCTTCACCGCGCGGGTGTCGGCGCTGACCTGCGGTTCGATGGTGGTGATGGTCGCGTCGAAATCACGGCCGGGGAACGGATCGGCGTTGACCAGCAGCTTCTGGCCGATGGACAGCCGGGGGAACGCCTGTTCCGGCAGGGTGAAGTTGACGTAGAGCTGGGCCAGATCGGTCAGGGTGACGATGGTCGCCCCCGCCGTGACGTAGTCGCCGACGTTGATCTGACGAATGCCAAGCTGGCCGTCGAACGGCGCGCGGATCAGCTTTTGCGCGATCAGCGCCTGGGTGCGCTTCATGTTCGCGTTGATCTCGTCCAACTGCGCCTGATACTGGTCGACGTTGCTTTGCGGCGTGGCCTGGCTGCGCCGCAGGTCGCGGTAACGGTCCAGATTGAGTTCGGCCAAACGGGCCTGGGCGCGCTGGGCCAACTGGTCGGCCTGTTCGGTGGCGTCGTTCAACTGCACCAGCGGGTCGCCCGCCTTGACGGTGGCCCCGGATTCGAACGGGATCTGCAGGACGCGCCCGGCAACCTCCGGGGCGACGGTCACTTGGCGGGACGCGACCAGCGTGCCGATGGCGGTCAGGTATTTCGGCACCGTCTGCATGGTCGCTTCGGCCAGCGCCACCGGGGTGGGCGGCGGTTTGTTGTTGGCGAAGAAATCGGCGATGGCCTTGGCGCGGAAGGCGTTGAAGCCATACAGCCCGGCCCCGAGCAGGCCCAGAATGATGAGGGTGATGATCAGCCGCACCGCCAGCGCGCCGCGCCGCACGGGCGGGCGTTCGCCGGGGCCGCCCGCCGCATGGCCGACAGAGGCCGCCGGATGGCCGAACGACGTCTCGGTTTTGGGGGAATTGTCCAGGGTCACGGTCAGTTGCTCCGAATCGGATCGGTGTGGACCTGCGCGGCGTCGGGCGAGCGCAAGGGATCAAAAGGCGCAAAAGGAAAGCGTGCGTGTGCTTCCTGCGCGGCGATCGCCTCGTCGCGCATCCCAAGCCCACGCAGGATGAACCAGATGGCTTGCCGCGCCAAGTCCGCGCGGTCGCCGTTGTAGGGAACCAGCGAGCGCCCGCTCAGACAGGTGGCGCCAAAGCCCATGCACAGGTGATCGGCCAGCCACAGGGCGTTGTCGGCCAGGATCGGCCCCGGAACCAGATCGCCCGCAGCGGCGGCGGCCCGGATGGCGGCGGCAAAAGTGGGCAAAAAGCGCTCCCGCAACCCGTCATACACCAGCCGCATGAACTCCCCATCTTCCAGAAGACTCAGCAACGTCAGGCGATGACGCGCCCGTTCCTCGCCATCATCGGGCAGATCGATGACGAAATGACGAACCAGCGCCTGGATCATCTGCGCCAGAGTGGCGGTGGAGGCGGGCAGGGCGACGAGCCGGGCGTATTCGGGATCGTCGTCGATGCAAGACAGGAAGATCGCTTCGTACAGCGAGGCTTTGGAGGGGAAATGCTTGAAGATCAGCGCCTCCGACACGCCGGCGGCCTGCGCGATCTCCTTGGTGGTGGTTGCGGCGAAACCCTTGCCCGCGAACAGCGGCAGCGCGCTGTCGAGGATGGCTTTGCGCCGGGCGGCGGCGTTGAGGCGGGGAGCCATGGGCGTCACGCGGGGTGTCAGAGGAGGTGTCACGGGGGAAATCCATCAATAGTGAGCACTCACTCACTTACCGATGACACCGTTACGCCGACACGCGCCCGCTGTCCAGCGGAATTTTGCGAGCCGGTCGCAGGTGTGACCGCGCCAGCGCATTCTTCGGCATTCTTTGAAGCTGTTGGAAACCCACTCCCGGTTTCCCCCGCGCCGCAAATGCCCGTAGTCTGGTGACACTCCGGGCTGACAAGGGGGCGTGCGCGATGGAACCCATTCTGTGGGAGTGGATCAACACGGTGGCGCGGTGGCTGCACGTCATCACCGCCGTGGCCTGGATCGGATCGTCCTTTTACTTCATCCACCTCGATGCCTCGCTGAAGCGGCGTGAGGGGGCACCGCCGGGCACGGCGGGCGACGCCTGGCAAATCCACGGCGGCGGTTTTTACCACATGACCAAATACATGGTGGTCCCGCCCCACATGCCCGATGACCTCACATGGTTCAAATGGGAATCCTACGCCACCTGGATGAGCGGCTTTTTCCTGATGGTGGTGCTGTATTACCGGGGGGCCGATCTGTTCCTGATCGATCAGGATGTGATGGCGCTCGCCCCCTGGCAGGCGGTGGGCCTCAGCGCCGGGCTGCTGCTGCTGGGGTGGAAGGCGTATGACAGCCTGTGCAAATCGCCGCTGGGCCGCAACGACGTGGCGCTGGCACTGACCGGCTTCGTCCTGCTGGTGGCGACCGCCTGGGCGATGACCCGGATCTACAGCGGGCGCGGGGCGATGCTGCAAATGGGCGCGCTGATGGGGACGATGATGGCGGCCAACGTCTTCATGCTCATCATCCCCAACCAGCGCAAGACGGTCGCCGCCCTGATGCGCGGCGAGGCGGCGGACCCGGCGCTGGGCAAACAGGCCAAGCAGCGCTCTCTGCACAACAATTACCTGACGCTGCCGGTCATCTTCCTGATGATCTCCAACCATTACCCGCTCGTCACCTCCACCCGCTACAATTGGGTGATCGTGGCGTTGGTG
This sequence comes from Azospirillum griseum, assembly GCF_003966125.1. GTDB lineage: Bacteria > Pseudomonadota > Alphaproteobacteria > Azospirillales > Azospirillaceae > Azospirillum > Azospirillum griseum. Next base: position 3,244 of record NZ_RXMA01000014.1, on the reverse strand, counting down.
CTGGTGGTTGGGGCGGCGATCCGCCATTTCTTCAACAGCCAGCACGCGGGCAAGCCATCGCCCTGGTGGACCTGGGGTGTCGCCGTCGCCGGGATGCTGGCCGCCGTGTGGTTGAGCGGCTTCGGCCCGGCGGACCGGACCCGGCTGGGCGCGCTTCCCACCCCCGTCACCGTCGCGCAGGTCGAGGAGATCGTGCAAACCCGGTGCAGCATGTGCCACGCCGAAACCCCGGTGTGGGACGGCATCGCCAGCGCCCCGCGCGGCGTGGCGCTGGACAGCCCGGCCGCCATCCGTCGCCACGCCGAGCAGATCCGGGTTCAGGCCGGGTTGAGCCGCGCCATGCCCCCCGCCAACATCACCGGTATGACCCCCGACGAACGCGCCGTGCTGGCGGCGTGGTCGGGCGACACCGCCCGCTGACCGACCTTGCGCCTTGGGAATCCCCGCTGTGACCGCTGCCGTGACCAACGCCGCTTCGCCCGCCACCCCGCCCCGCATCACCGCCGTGCGCGGGCGTCTGCTCAGCTTCCGGCGCGCGCCGGTCGAGCCGGGCGACACCAGCAGCTATGACCACATTCCCGATGGTCTGCTGCTGATCGCTGATGGCCGGATCGCGGCGGTGGGGGCCTACGCCGACCTCAAGGACCGCGTCCCGGCGGGGGTGACGGTCGCCCATCATCCCGATGGCCTGATCCTGCCGGGCTTCATCGACACCCACATTCATTTTCCGCAAACGCAGGTCATCGCCTCCTACGGCGCGCAACTGCTCGATTGGCTGGAAACCTACACCTTCATCGAGGAGCAGAAATACGCCGATCCCGACCACGCCGCCGCCGGGGCCGCGTTCTTCCTGGATGAGCTGCTGCGCAACGGCACGACGACGGCGGTGGCCTATGGCTCCGTCCACCCGCAATCGGTCGAGGCGCTGTTCACCGAGGCCGAACGGCGCGGCGCGGGGTTGATCGCCGGAAAGGTGATGATGGACCGCCACGCCCCCGCCGCCCTGACCGACACGGCGGAGCGGGGCTATGCCGACAGCAAGGCGTTGATTGACCGTTGGCACCGGCACGGACGGCAGCGCTACGCGGTGACGCCGCGCTTTGCCATCACCTCCACCGAGGCGCAGTTGGCGGCGGCGGGAACGCTGCTGCGCGAGCATCCCGGCGTCCACATGCAGACGCATCTGTCGGAAAACCACGACGAGATCGCCACGGTCCGCCGCCTGTTCCCGACCGCGCGCGATTACACCGACGTCTACGACCGTTTCGGGCTGCTGGGGCCGACCTCGCTGTTCGGCCACTGCATCCACCTGTCCGAAGCCGAAATGACCCGCTTGTCCGAAAGCGGATCGGTGGCGGTCTTCTGCCCGACCTCCAACCTGTTCATCGGCAGCGGCCTGTTCGACCGCGCGGCCCTGTCCAACCCCGCCCGCCCGGTGCGCCACGCGCTCGCCACCGACGTCGGCGGGGGAACCAGCTATTCGATGCTGCGCACGGCGGGGGAGGCTTACAAGGTGTTGCAACTGCGCGGCCAGAATCTGCCCGCGCTCGCCGCCTTCGATCTGATGACGCGCGGCAACGCGGAGGCGCTGGGCATGGCCGACGAGATCGGCGTGTTGGAGCCGGGGCGCTGGGCCGATCTGGTTGTGCTCGAGTCGCGGGCCACCCCGGCTATGCGACATCGCATGATGACCATCGACGGGGATCTGGAGGAGGAGCTGTTCGTCCTGATGACCCTGGGCGACGACCGCGCCGTCACCCACACCTATCTGCGCGGCGAACCCGCCCACCGCCGGGATGCGGAGGGGTGAGACGGTGCCGATTGGTCAAAGCGGTTGACCAATGCCCCCGCAACCTGTAGGAGTTTGCCCGTCATTGGGGAGTAGCCACCCTCCGGTTTCAGGAGGGGTTCGCGTCAACAGACTTGGACGGGTCGGCTTTGGCCGCATCCGCCATGGCGCGCGCAGCGATCCGACCCGGATCGGCCCGGCGAGACCAGTGGTTCAGACCGCTCCGCAAGGCCAGCCGGAGTCCGTCTGAATCCACTGCGATTCGACTGGCCGGGGATTGCGTTGTGATCGGTACCTCTCTGGCGCTTGCCTTCAGCCTGTCCATGGATTCCTTCGCCGCCGCGCTGGGGCGCGGGGCCTGTCTGCGCCGTCCCGGCCTGCCCGAAGCGGTCAAGGTCGGGGTGGCCTTTGGCCTGTGCCAATTCGCCATGCCGCTGATCGGCTGGTCGGTCGGCATCGCCTTTGCCTCGCTGGTCGAGGCGGTCGATCACTGGATCGCCTTTGGTTTGCTGCTGCTGGTGGGTGGGGCGATGATCCGCAACGCCTTTGGCGGCGAGGAGGAGGAGGGCGAGGCCGATTGCGGCCCGTCGGGCCGCAGCGGGCGCGCCGAATGGCTGGCCCTGTTGACCACGGCGGTCGCCACCAGCATCGACGCGGCGGCGGTCGGGGCCGGGTTGGCGTTGGTGGACGTGGACATGGTCACGACCTCGCTGCTGATCGGCGTCGTCACCTTCGCCGTGGCCTTTGGCGGTGTGCTGATCGGCCGGGCGGCGGGCAACCGCATGGGTCGTTGGGCCGAACTGGCGGGCGGCATCACCCTGATCGGCCTGGGGACCAAGATCCTGATCGAACACACACTTGGTTGATCGGTATGGGTGGATCGGCGCAAAAAAAGGCCGGGCGTGAAACGCCCGGCCCGCAAGGCTAACCTCTCCCCAGGAGAATCGCGAGAGGTCGGAGGACAACACCAGAATGAGACGGCTGGCCCGGCGAACCGGCCCAACCCCATGAAGCGTTCACGCGAGTCCAGAATGACCGTCAAACGCGTGAACGGCGGTGCGGGTACGGCGCACCGCAGCCACGGTCGGCCCCCGTCTCGAAGAGGCCGACCGGGATTCAAACCGCCGTTCGCTTAGAAAGCGAGGTCGGTGCGGGCGAGGAAGACGTTGCCCTTGTCGTTGCTGCCAGCGACGTCGGAGCGGATCTTGAAGTGGTCGAATTCCGGACCGACCGACAGGCCGGGGGCGACGACGTAACGGGCACCGATGGTGTACAGCTCGGTCTTGAGCTTGCCGGTGGTGGTCAGGCTGCCCGCGTCCTGCGCGTTCAGATAGCCCAGGCCGACGGTGAACGGGCCGGTGGTGTATTGCGCGCCCAGCGTCCAGACATTCTGGGCTTCGCGGCTGCGGGCCGTGGCCAGGCTGGATTGCTTGACGTAGCCGCTCTTGCCCGACC
>NZ_RXMA01000139.1 GCF_003966125.1 Azospirillum griseum | reverse complement strand
CGCGGCATCACGGTGAGTTACGAGACGGTGCGCCAGTGGGCCCGGAAGTTCGGTCCCGAGATCGCCACCCGGTTGCGTCGGCGGGCGCCGCGGCGAGGCGACAAATGGCATCTCGACGAGGTCGTCCTGACCATCGGCGGTCGCAAACACTATCTGTGGCGGGCCGTCGACCAGGACGGCTTCGTGCTCGACGTGCTGGTTCAGAGCCGCCGGGATACCAAGGCGGCCAAGCGTTTGCTGCGCAAGCTGCTGAAGAAGCAGGGCCGGGCGCCCCGCGTGCTGGTCACCGACAAGCTGAAGTCCTATGCCGCTGCCAAGCGGGAACTAGGAATGGGCGGGGAGCATCGCCAGCACAAGGGTCTGAACAACCGGGCCGAGAACTCCCACCAACCCACCCGCCGACGCGAACGGCAAAGAAAGCGCTTCAAAGACCCCGGCCAAGTCCAGCGTTTCCTCGCCA
>NZ_RXMA01000138.1 GCF_003966125.1 Azospirillum griseum | reverse complement strand
AGCCGAAGCGCTTGGGGAATTGCGGCTGATATTTCAGGGTCTTGAAGTGGGCCTCCGAGAACGGGTTGTCATTGGAGGTGTGGGGCCGGCTGTGCGATTTGGTGACGCCGAGGTCGGCGAGCAGGAGAGCGGTGGCCTTGGCCTTCATCGGGCCGCCTCGATCGGCGTGCAGGGTCAATTGGCCGGGCGGGACGGCGTGTTTGGCCAGCGTCTCCTCGAACAGCGCCTTGAACAGGGTGGCGCTCTCGGCATCGGCGACGCACCAGCCGACAACGCGGCGGCTGAAGATGTCGAGGATCACGTAGAGGTAGTAGTAGGACCACTTCATCGGCCCCATCAGCTTGGTGATGTCCCAGGACCAGACCTCGTTCGGGGCCTTGGCCAGCAATTCGGGTTTCCGGTAGGCCGGATGACGGAGCTGGTCGCGGCGGTCCCGGACCTCGTCATGCTCCGCCAGCAGG
>NZ_RXMA01000137.1 GCF_003966125.1 Azospirillum griseum | reverse complement strand
GGCGGGTCGTCCGGGAACACGCTGCTGGCGTCCGGGCTGGAGACGCTGGTGGGGTCCAGCGGCTTTGACACGGTGTTCCTGGGGTCGTCGGGCAACACGCTGGCGGTGTCCGGGCTGGAGATCCTGGTCGGCGGGGCTGGCAGCGACGCCGTGACCTTCGGGGGCGACGGCAACACGGTGACGCTGCGCGGCATCGAAACGCTGACCGGCGGGGCCGGGTCCGACGCGCTGACGCTGGGCGACACCGGGGCCACCGCCACCGTCTCCCTGTTCGAAACGATCCTGGGCGGGACCGGCAGCGACGCGGTGACGCTGGGCGGGGCGGGCAACACGCTGGCCACCGGCGGGCTGGAAACCCTGATCGGCGGGTCCGGCACCGATGTGGTGACGCTCGGCTCGGCCGGAACCACGCTGCTGCTCTCCGCCATCGAAACCCTGATCGGCGGGTCCGGCACCGACGCGGTGACGCTGGGAACCGGCGG
>NZ_RXMA01000136.1 GCF_003966125.1 Azospirillum griseum | reverse complement strand
CCGCGGTGGTTTTGGCAGCGGCCTGCTCGGCCGCCAACTCGTCCTCGCTGGCGTTCGCTTCCAGTTCTTCGAGCTGGAACTCCAACTGATCCAGCAGGCGCGCCTTCCGCTCGGAGCGCGTGCCGTAGAGTTCGCGCCGTAGCTTCTCGATTTCCAGCTTCAGGCTCGCGATCAGTGCCTCGGTGTTCGACGCCATCGCCTTGGCCCGCGCCGCTTCGGCTTCCGCCGCGTCCGCCCGCGCCTCGGCCTGCGCCAAGGCAGCGCGCAAGGTGGCGACGTCGTCGGTCGAGGTGGAGGGGAGCGGGGCGGCGGTCATGGCACCAGTTTACCTGGAAACGCGCCATTGAGCCGCCGCAATCGCTCCTGAACCGGCGCGTCGATTCACCGTGTCGCAGTCACCCTGCGGCCTCGGGGCGCCAGGTCTTCTGCGGGTTGCGCCAGTCGATGCCCTCGAGCAGATAGCCCATCTGCCCGACCGAGATCGACACCGCGCCATCCGCCG
>NZ_RXMA01000135.1 GCF_003966125.1 Azospirillum griseum | reverse complement strand
CCGCGGTGGTTTTGGCAGCGGCCTGCTCGGCCGCCAACTCGTCCTCGCTGGCGTTCGCTTCCAGTTCTTCGAGCTGGAACTCCAACTGGTCCAGCAGGCGCGCCTTGCGCTCGGAACGCGTGCCGTAGAGCTCGCGCCGGAGCTTCTCGATTTCCAGCTTCAGGCTGGCGATCAGCGCCTCGGTATTCGACGCCATCGCCTTGGCCCGCGCCGCTTCGGCTTCCGCCGCGTCCGCCCGTGCCTCGGCCTGCGCCAAGGCAGCGCGCAAGTTGGCGACGTCGTCGGCCGAAGTGGAGGGGAGCGGGGTGGTGGTCATGGCGCCAGTTTACCTGGAAACGTGCCGTTGAGCCGCCGCAATCATCCCTGAACTGGTGCGTCGATTCACCGTGTCGCAGTCACCCCGCGGCCTCGGGCCGCCAGGTCTTCTGCGGGTTGCGCCAGTCGATGCCCTCGAGCAGATAGCCCATCTGCCCGACCGAGATCGACACCGCGCCATCCGCCG
>NZ_RXMA01000134.1 GCF_003966125.1 Azospirillum griseum | reverse complement strand
CACCCGCTCCTCGCCGCCGACCTTCGTCCCGCTGGCGTTGAAGCGCTGCTGGTAGACGCCCCAGCCGCTGCCGTCCTGACCATTCGACCACCAGTCCACCACCCAGCCGCCATCCGCCAGGACGGTGGTCTGGGAATAGTTCTGATTGTAGGGAATGGTCGTATTGACGGTGACCGGCCCGCCGACCTTGTTGAAGGCGGCATCGAAACGCTGCTGGTAGATGTTCCAGGTGGAACCGTCCTGGTCGGACTCCCAGCTGACCAGGAAGCCGCCGCCGGGCAGGGCCGCCACGTTCGGACGCAGCTGGTTGGCCGAGGATACGGTAGCAATGGCGAAGTGTCCGCCGATCGGGGAACCATCGGCAGCAAATCGCTGCCCGGCGATGCCGGTGCCCGAACCATCGGAGCGTCGAGACCAAGCCACGACATAAGTGCCGTCCGCCAACTCCACCGTCGATGGGAAACCTTGAAAGTCGACGTTCGGGTAGCTGAAGTTCACTTGGCGCGTCGTTCCGGCG
>NZ_RXMA01000133.1 GCF_003966125.1 Azospirillum griseum | reverse complement strand
CTCTGGCCCGTCGCGTCATAGGACCGCCAAGCTGCGATCAGGCTGCCGTCCGCCAGCCTCTCCAGCGTCGGCAGGTCCTGCCGCCCCGCAGTGGTCTGGTTGATCTGCACCTCACCGGTTCGGGCCGTGCCGTCCGCATTGAAGAAGCGGGCGTAGACCCCATAGTCGCTGCCATCCTGACCCAGCGATTGCCAGACGAAGGCGAAGCCGCCATCGGCGAGCGCCGCCGGCACGACCTGGTATTGGTCACTGGCAACAGTGACATTGGCTCGCGTCTCACTGCCGACCTTGGCACCACTGGCGTCATAGCGCTGGAAATAGGAGCCCCAGGTGCCGCCGCTGTCCTGGTTGACCGAGCCCCAGGCCACCACGAACCCGCCGCCGGTCAGGGCGGTGACGGTGGGCAGCGCCTGATGGGTGGCGGTGGTGCTGTTGGCCAGGAACTCACTGCCGACCTTGTTGCCGCTGGCGTCGAAACGTTGGCCGTAGATATCCCAGTAGCTGCTCCCCGAGGCTTGGTTGTA
>NZ_RXMA01000132.1 GCF_003966125.1 Azospirillum griseum | reverse complement strand
ACTCGTTTGCGTTCGCGCGATGACGCGCAACGCAAAACTCGGACGTCAGACCCTACTTTGCCAAGGCGGTGTTCACCGGAGGCGTACGCCCCTCCAACACATGAACCGGCACGAAGGAGGGCGCCGCGGCAGACAGTTCTCCGCTCGTAAACTGTCGGCGCCAGCGGTAGATCAGGCTGGCGCACACGCCGTGGCGGCGGGCCACCGCGACGACGGCGCCGCGCCCGCCGTGGGCCTCGCCGACCAAGCGGATCTTCTCCTCGGCCGAGTAGGTGCGCCGCCCGCCGGCGCCGGTGATGACCTCGATACGTTGGACTGCCACAGTGCAAACCACGCTGCTTGCCACGATGCCAAGCCAGCAACACCCACCGGTGCGCCGACACCCAGCTTTCAGCATGCGGCCCACTCCTCCCGCAAGGCAGCCCTCAGACGACGCTTACCAGAAAACCGGTTTATCGAGGTGCTCAAATGACCTTGGCGACCTCGGAAAACGAAGAGATGACCGGCGAACGGGTCCTGTTTGAGAACCTCCTGGGCGAGCATCGCCAACCCG
>NZ_RXMA01000131.1 GCF_003966125.1 Azospirillum griseum | reverse complement strand
GCCATGTGGCTGATCATCATCGTGGCGCTGGCGCTGGGCTTCCTGCTGATCCTGCCGATCGGCGGGGCCGACATGCCGGTCGTCATCTCGATGCTGAACAGCTATTCGGGTTGGGCGGCCTGCGGCATCGGCTTCACCCTGCAAAACAACCTGCTCATCATCACCGGCGCGCTGGTCGGGTCGTCGGGCGCGATCCTGTCCTACATCATGTGCAAGGGCATGAACCGCTCGATCTTCAACGTCATCCTCGGCGGTTTCGGCGGCGAGGCGGCGGGCGGTGCGGTGGCGGGCGGCGGCGGGCCGAAGGGTTCGGTCAAGGCCGGGTCGCCGGAAGACGCCGCCTACATCATGAAGAACGCCCAGTCGGTCATCATCGTCCCCGGTTACGGCATGGCGGTGGCGCAGGCGCAGCACGCGCTGCGCGAAATGGCCGACGCGCTGAAGCATGAGGGTGTGACGGTGAAATACGCCATCCATCCGGTGGCGGGCCGCATGCCCGGCCACATGAACGTGCTGCTGGCCGAAGCCAACGTCCCCTACGACGAGGTGTTCGA
>NZ_RXMA01000130.1 GCF_003966125.1 Azospirillum griseum | reverse complement strand
ACGCAAACGAGTTGCAAACGTCATGGCTTATCAGCGGGTCGAGGTTTTGACGGGCCGGGAACGGCGGCGGAGCTACACGCCGGCGGAGAAGGTGCGGATGGTGGAGGAGGCGTTTCGGCCCGGCGTGGTGGTGACGGAGGCGGCCCGTCGGTTGGGCGTGCACGAAAGCCTGCTATATCGCTGGCGGGACCTGATGAAGGTCGGCGGGACGTCCGTGGCCGAACCGCCCAGCTTCGTCGCGGTGACCATCACGCCGGAGCCGAGCGTCACGGAACCGCCGGTCGTGGCCCCCTCTGAGCCATTGCCGCTTTCGGCGACGCCGGCCACGCGCCCGGCGGTCGTCGAGGTCATCCTGCCCAGCGGGGCACGCCTGCGTCTGGAAGGGGCGGTCGATCCGGCCCTGGCGGCGGCCGTCGTCGGAGCCCTGACATGATCCCGGTGCCGAGCGGGGTGCGGGTGTGGCTGGCCACCGGACACACCGACATGCGCAAGGGCTGGGCGAGCTTGGCGTTGCTGGTGCAGGAACGCTTCGCCCAGGACCCGCACAGCGGCCATCTCTTCC